>JAHDNF010000012.1 GCA_018435605.1 bacterium
ACGATCATGTTTAAGGCTTGTAACCGCTGTTCTGGTAGAAATCCACGATGAGTGGTCTACCGACAAAATATATTTTAACGTTAGCTTGATAAACGATGTCAACCTGGATAACAGATTTTACAGAAAAATTGTTGCGTGATCTTGCGCCTTTTCGAAAGTATCTAAAATTATAAGAGATAATATAATATTTTGGAAAGCCAATGATGATGAATATTTCTATAGATGCTGATTCGTTCCCTGTTAAACAATAATTATTGTGTTGCAAAATGCTATAAATTTGCAGTGAAATTAGTTGTCTCAAAATATTCATTCTGAAAAATGTAAGATGAATAAACTATATTTACATACCTGTCAGATCATATCCTAACTAATTGTAATATTATATTTAGATTTTATGAAGTCGGAGCCTTTTTGGTGACGTTCTCTTCGATCATCCAGTCAGACCACTTCACATGACCGTAAAGTTCTCCCCAATTACCACTGCTTGTCCGGTCAGAGGCAACATGAATTATATGCAGGTAAACTTTGCCGTCTTCATCCTTGGCGGCCACATCAACCGTCATATATCGGGTGATGCGATACCTGACAGCAGTCTGCGTACTATCGGTATATTCGAGGACACGTTCCTCTTTCCATTCTGTGTGCGGCAAAGTCGTGCGAAGAATTTTGGCTTTCGGATATGCTTTTTTAAGAATAGCAGTAGCGGAATTTTCAATATCCGTACCGTCGCTACCGGTATATTGCCATGCGCGCATGTATCTGCGCTCAGCACAGACTGCGCGGTTTTCCTGATCCTTCTTGCGGATCATCTCAAGTTTTTTGTTTAGCGAAACCAGTTTGGCGTCGTCAGGTTTAACCGTTGCGGAGTATTCATCGAGAGCGCCCGAAAGCGAATCGAGATCACGTTTCATAGCTATGTTAGGCATTTTAGTCTTGTCTGTTGTCCAGCCGGTATCCTTTTCGAGCTGTGCGAGAACACGATCGAATTCCTCCTCGATCTCGCCGGAGATAAGCGCTTTGCACTGACGAATGATTTCAGGCATTTCCTCAATTGCCTCAGCCATTTCTTTTTCGAGGCCGATCAAAGTCGGATTCTTTCCGAGCGGAAATTCGGCTTTCCGGTATTCAGCCCATACGACTTTGGCTTCTTCCAGCAATTCCGCTTGGCGGTTAACGTGATCTTTACCAAACATAGGCGACCGGACTAAGAACTTATCCGATCCTGAACCTGTAGAAACATACGTGCGAAATGCGTCAATCCACTTTTTGCAGGCTTCGTCCCGTTTATCGCGTACCTGTTCTTCTTTATAATTAAGCACAAGTTCGCTCAGGCGCATTTCTTCGCCGGCGAGCTGATAAGTCTTGCCGTATGGGAATTCGGTTTTTTCGTATTCGGCCATAAGCTCGATTGCCTTATCGTATGCCTTGCGGAATTCGACCTGTTCTTCTTCGGTAGCAGTATTGAAGGATGAACCGTAACGCAGATACATCGGGCTGTTATAATTAAAGAACGGCGACATTCTTTCCAGCCATTCGTTGGACTGCGCTTCTTGTTTTCTTTTCTTTTCCTCTTCAGCGGCTATGCGTGCGTCTTCTTCCGCTTGAGCGGTGTCATAGGCTGTGGAAACTGCTTCAAGACGCTTTTTTGTTGCCTGCACCTCTTCGTTGTCATCGGGTATTTTATTGCCGTGACGATTGAGCATTTCATCCATATCTTTCTTTGCGTCAGCCATTTTTCGTTTGGCAGTCTGTAAACGGAACTTTTCGATGCCATCCTCTACGGAGTCAAGAGCCGTATTTATCTTTTTAAGATAATTGAGCACGGCGCTGGAAAGAGCCGGTTTTGTGCTTTCTGCGGATACTGGGGATGCTGAAGACTTTTTAGGTTCGGGCGCGGCTTCTTGTCCTTTTTCATACGTTTGACCGACCGGACGTTTTAAACGTTTTTCGAGTTTTGTTTTTAGAGTGGAGAGTGTCGTTTCAAAACCGGATAGTTGTTTGTTGGAGGGGTCGGCGGTCTTTAGATCGTTAATGAGTGACTGCGCTTCGAACCATTCTTTTTCGGCGGTTTGGGGTTCGGTGGCGATGCGGCGGTCGACAGATGACTGAAGTTTTTTGATTTGTTTTTCGAGTTCAGCTGAATCGGTTGCTATCGCAATGCTTGCGCAAACAAGAATTGATATGACGGCATAAACCAGTCTGAGTGTTTGATGTGGGAATAATACTTTTTTCATTATATATCCTCCTATGGTATGTTATTGACGAGGGATGTTTTGAATTAATATTTCAGATATCGCCGCGAACGTCGGAATTTACGGGACAGATCATATCGCTTAACTTTTTTACTATATAAAAACAGGATATTTATGTAAACAAAAAAAGCGAAGCGACTTGTTTGCCCACCGGATCGACTTTAAAAACGATAAGATGTTCTCCACTTTTCACCCATTTTGCAATTCATAGATTGCCTGTAAATCCTCGGATAAAAGTGATGGGCAGGGCGCTACCGATTTTGGCTCAAAACAAACCCGGATATTCCGCTTTCAGTGAAACGTATTGAAATCAAATTCTGCCGTATTGAAAAAATTTCAAAATTTCCATAATTATCTTTTTGTAATTCACTGAAAATATGGTAGATTATAAATATCATAATGTTTGAAAATGTAAACACTTCGATACTTTGAAAGGATGGATATTGTGAAACGTTTCTTGATTTTTACGGCATGCGCAGTATATTCTTTATCAACCGCTGTTATGGCTTTTTCTTATACGCTTCAGCTAGGCTCTGCTGAGACTAAAGACACCACGGTGCTGATATCAAATCCAGATACAAATTATGGGAACGACGAATATATGTTTGTATCGGACTTGATAGAAAATTCGCAACATTTTTATGCGTATTCTTTACTTCAGTTTGACGTTCCGGCTCAGCTGGCATCGGTCGAAATAGAAAACGTGACACTGGTTCTTACTGTTGCGTACGGACTACTCACCGATCTCAACGCGACGACTGCATATCGGATAACATCTTCATGGGAAGAAGATCAGGTAACATTTAACGATATGCCCTCGTATGACTCGGCCAATCCGGTAGCAACTGCGCCGGTAAGTATTGGAATGCTTTGGGTACAGCCGTTGCTGTTTGACATCACCGATGCTTTTATCGACTGGCAACAGGGACTTGCCCCGAACTACGGCCTGCTGTTCATGCACAATATTAGCGGACAGAATGATCCGACCAACTTTTTGCAGATTTTCTCATCCGATGCGCAGGTGTACCAGCCGCAGTTACTGATCACCTTCACGCAAATACCTGAACCGCTATCGTGTGTAATGCTGGGTATTGCGCTGGTATCCATGAAATTTCTGCGTAACCGCAGGTAAATCTTTAAAGCAAATAAAGTATGAAACGGGGATAACCCCCGCGGTGAATCTTTGTCAAATTGCCTTAATGACCTTTGCGGGATTTCCTACCACAAGAACTGATGGGGCAACATTCTTTGTAACAACAGCTCCTGCGGCGATAACGCTATTGTCTCCAATACGTATTGAAAATCTTTTCCTATATTTTCTTGGGTAAAAAGGAACACTTTTTTGTATATCCGCTTTAGCGTACGAAGGAAGTTTGATCTAAAAAATGCTACGGGCGTGAGTCCGTAGAAATTTACTTTAAAAATACAGACTTATCATCGTAAACAAAAAAGCTCACTGCGCATATGCGAAGTGAGCTTGTATTTTTTAACGACCCCAAGGGGATTCGAACCCCTGTTGCAGGGATGAAAACCCTGTGTCCTAGGCCAGACTAGACGATGGGGTCGTAAGTCTTCTTTTTTAATGTCGCTACATATTACGTAAACAGCTAAAAAATTGCAACCACTTTTTTTATAAAAATTAGTGGTGAGTCGCCCGGGACTTGAACCCAGCACAACCGGCTTAAAAGGCCGGTGCTCTACCCGATGAGCTAGCGACCCACCCCAAAACTTATATTGTCATTATCTCTTTTTCTTTTTTCTTCAATACTTCATCGACTTTATGTATGAAATCGTCCGTCATCTGCTGTACGCGCTTTTCCGTCTTAAATCGCTCGTCCTCTGTAATCTCGCTTGTTTTTTCCATCTCTTTGAGTTCTTCATTCGATTCACGGCGTATATTTCGAATAGATACTTTACCGTCTTCGGCGATCTGTTTTGCGACTTTATCCAACTCTTGACGGCGTTCCTGCGTCAATTCAGGAAACATCAGGCGGACGCTTTTTCCGTCACTCTGCGGTGTAATACCCAGATTCGACTTCAAGATACCCTTTTCAATTGATTGGATAGCGTTAACATCCCATGGCTGAATCAATATTTGACGCGGTTCCGGAACTGATATACCTGCGAGGTCGCGCAACCGTGTCGGTGTACCGTAATAATCGACCGATATATTTTCTACCAGCGCAGGAGAAGCCTTGCTTGTGCGCACTGCGGCCAATTCGCTTTCCACATGTTCGATCGACTTGCTCATCCGATTTTTAGTATCCGCAAGAAGTCTGTTTATTGGCATATTACCCCCTGATTAGTGTACCTACTGAATGCCCCAATATGGCTTTTTCTATGTTATTTTCAACACCCATATTAAATACCATAATAGGTATTGCGTTGTCCATACAAAGTGAAACGGCTGTTGCGTCCATTACCTTTAATCTTTTTCTAAGTACTTCTTCGTAAGTAAGTTGCGAGTAGAACTCTGCATCTTTATTTTTTTTGGGGTCATCTGAATATACCCCGTCCACTTTTGTTGCTTTGAAGATTATATCCGCTTCTATCTCGCTTGCTCGTAAAGCCGCCGCCGTATCGGTCGAAAAATACGGGTTGCCTGTGCCGGCGACAAAAATAACTACATTCTTTGCTTCCAAATACTTCTGCGTTTTTCGAAGTACAAACGGTTCAACCAATTTACCCATTTCAAGCGCCGCCTGTACACGCGCTTCGACACCGTTATGCTCCAAAACATTTTGCAGTGCGAGTCCGTTTATCACAGTAGCCAGCATTCCCATATAATCTCCGGTGACCCTGTCAAGACTGCTGGCATCCGCTACGTTTATACCCCGAAAAATATTGCCGCCTCCAACTACCAGAGCCAACTGAACTCCAAGCTGAACAACTTTTCTGATTTGTCGTGCGAGGCTTTCGACAACATTCAAATCGATACCGTACGGTTGACTGCCCTTTAAGGCTTCGCCGCTTAACTTCAATACTACACGTTTATACTTCAAATTTTGCGACGATGGAGTTGACAAAATTATAACTCCTCACCTAACTGATAGCGGATGAATCTTCTGACCTGAATATTTTCACCGATTTCAGCAATTTTGGCTTTTAGAAGTTCTTCCACTTTTATATCAGGATTTTTTACAAAAGCCTGCTCAAGCAAACAAACCTGTTCGTAATATTTATTAATTTTGCCTTCGACTATTTTCTCGACTATGTTGTCCGGTTTGCCGGTTATCTGAGCTCGGGCTATATCTTTTTCTTTAGCTATAAGTTCGGCCGGAACTTCTTCCCGTCTGACGCACAGCGGCGATGAAGACGCTATCTGCAACATTAAATCGCGGACAAATGTCTTGAATACTTCGTTGCGCGCCACGAAATCGGTTTCGCAGTTCACCTCTATCAACACGCCAACTTTATTGCCTAGATGTATGTATGAATCTATGACACCCTCTTTGGTTTCGCGTCCGCTACGTTTGCTGGCCATTGAGAGTCCTTTTTTTCTGAGAATTTCAACCGCTTTTTCCATATCGCCGCCTGCTTCCTGCAATGCTTTCTTGCAGTCCATCATACCGGCGTTTGTTTTTTCGCGCAATTCTTTGACTATTCCTGCTGAGATTTCCATTGTTACCTCTCTTTTATATAAATTCAATAAATATCTATTAAACTTCTTCCGGTGCTTCAACCTTTTGTTTTATTTCTCTTTTAACCGACTTGGCGGTCGGTCTCGGTTCGGATTTTTTTACCGGTTTGACGGTTTCTTTTTCGTCAGAAACCGGAGCGAGTTCCGGCGGTACCTCTTCGACATCCTGATCTTTATCAGGAGCGTCTTTGATAAGCTGGCCTCTGCCTTCCAGTACCGCGTCGAGCAATCTATTCAAAATAAGGCGGACTGAGCGGATAGCGTCATCGTTAGCCGGTATTGCGTAATCCACCTGGTCAGGGTCGCAGTTCGTATCGATAATGGCAACGATTGGTATTCTGAGTTTGCGAGCTTCGGCAATTGCCAGATGCTCTTTCATAGGATCAACCACGAAAAGCACATCGGGCAGTTCTGACATTCCTTTTACTCCGTCAAGATTCTTATGTAATTTTTGCATCTCGCGACGTAAGGCGGACGCCTCTTTTTTCGGCAGTAGTTCAAGCGTTCCGTCCGATTCCATTCTTTCGATATCAAGCAAACGGTTGACGCTCATGCGTATGGTTTTCAGGTTGGTCAACATACCGCCTAACCACCTTTCCGTGACGTAATACATACTTGTTCGTTCAGCGGCGGCCTGAATGCTTTCCTGAGCTTGTTTTTTAGTACCGACAAACAATATTTTACCGCCATCCTGCGCTACGCGGCGGATAAATTCGTAACTTCTTTGCACGCATTTGACTGTTTTTGACAAATCGATAATATAGATACCGTTGCGCGCTTCATAAATGTAACGTTTCATTTTGGGATTCCAGCGTTTCGTCTGATGACCGAAATGAACCCCTGCTTCCAACAATTCTTTGATTGTTATTACTGCCATAAGTTTCTCCATTCAGGTAGGGTATTAAATATACTTTTTTCCGTCATACGCCGCAATTATTATAGTGACAACATCGGTCGACCAAAAAAGCTTTAATCCATTACCTTGATAAAAAGATTTTATTTATTGCGGCTTGACCGATTCATTTGAAAAAATCTCACATACAATAATTGAATTAGAAAAATTTTACAAGTCTTTTTTTATAAAAAATTACGCTCTGACCGTTTTAGACTTGATTTCAGCTATATATTTTTTAGATTTTTCACAGATCCCATCCATACGGAGTTTTAGTTCCCGTATCAGTTCCGAACGCTTATCGTCTGTTAGCGTATCGGGCACATACAAAGGCTCGCCAAACATTACCACCCCTCTTGAGAACGGAATAGGCACGTAAAATCCGTCCCAGCTTTTAAGACGTATTTTGCATGTTACGTCGTAACAAAGAGGAACAATGGGCATGCCTGTTGACTGAGCGACAGATAAAATACCCGGTTGAACTTCGTATTTCGGTCCGCGCGGTCCGTCGGGAGTAATACCGCAATCCATGTTCTTCTCTTTTGCCATACGGATCATTTCACGCAATGCTTCGGATCCTCCGCGTGAACTCGACCCGTATGCTACAGTCAAACCGAATAGCTCGCATATTCTGCCGACCAGTTTGCCGTCTTTACTGCGGCTTATCATGGTAATCAGATTGGTTTTACCGAATTCTTGCGTATACCCGTAAGGCATATAGGCAAGACGGTTATGCCAGAACGAAAAAATAATCGGTTTATCTTGCCTCATCGATTCGCGCACAAACCGGTCGTCGATAAATTTCATGCGGATGGTGAAGAATACCAGCTTGATTACCAGATAGCCAAATCGAGGAAGCATAGTATATCGCAACCATTCGCAGACAGGATTGTTTCTCATGATGTTTCCTGAGTGGGGTTGCCGGTCATACCGAATTGCATTTCGTATAATTTCCTATACACGGTGTTAGTTTCAAGAAGGTTGTTATGTGTTCCGCACGCCTGTATCGTTCCGTTATCTATTACAAATATTTTATCCGCGTGCAGGATTGTCGACAACCGATGCGCGACTACCAATACTGTTCTGTGCTCCATGATCCGGTTGATCGCTTCCTGAACCAGTTTTTCCGATTCGGAATCCAACGCTGAGGTTGCTTCGTCAAGTATCAAGATAGCGGGATCTTTCAGTATGGCGCGAGCTATAGAAATGCGCTGTTTCTGTCCGCCGGACAACTTGACACCGCGTTCGCCGATAATTGTATTATAACCGTCAGGCATAGCGGATATGAATTCGTGTGCATTGGCTATTTTGGCGGCGTTAATTACTTCGTCCTGCAATATTTTTTCTTTGCCGTAAGCGATGTTACCCAGCACCGAGTCGTTGAACAATATGGTCTCCTGCGTAACTATGCTGATCTGATCTCGCAACGACCGGAAAGACACATTGCGCAAGTCGGTATCGTCGATAAGTATAGAGCCTTGTTGAGGATCGTAAAATCGCGGCACCATATTCAAAATAGTGGTTTTACCCGCGCCGCTAGGGCCTACGAACGCTACGATTTCACCTTTATTTACAGTAAATGACAAGTTTTTTAATACATTATGGATATGCTCATCTTTTTCATAGGAAAACGATACGTCGCAAAACTCGATTTTTTTCCGGATAGGCGCCAAAACTATGGGATTTGAACATTCCACTATTGCCGGCTGAGTATCTAGAATCTGAAAAATACGTTCCGCCGCTCCTATGGCTCGTTGATACAGAGAATTGATTTTTCCAAGCGTTTTCAAGGGTTTTATAAGCGCAACCAGCGCCGCGGCCTGCAGAGTAAATGTGCCAACCGATAACTCGCCGTCGATTATTCGGGGAACTTTCAGAAACATTATGCCTAGGCATATAATTATACCGGTTATCTCTGTCAACGGATTTAGTAAGGTATCAAGTTTTATAGCCTTGATTCTGGTCTGGTAATATTTGATGTTTTCGTTGATAAAACGCTGTAACTCGGCTTGTTCCATAGAAAAAGCCTGCACTATTTTTATACCGGTAATAACCTCGAACAACACGGAATTAAGTTCCGCCAGCCTGTTCTGTGCCCTGCGGCTTAGCGACCTGATTTTTTTGCCGATCAAAATAATCGGCAATACTATAAACGGCAATAATGCAAGCGCCATCATCAATTTCCAGTCTATGATAATCAATATGGCCGCATAAATGAAAAATTTCGGTAACTCAATGAGCGTATTGGCAAACCGTCCGGATATTATTTCTAAGATCATCTGCACATCGGATGTTATGCGCGACATCAGCGCGCCTGTTTTTCCCTGCGAAAAAAAATCGATGGACATGTGTTCCATATGATCGAATATTTTGCACCGGATATCCTTGACCATATTCTGCCCGAGTTTTTCCATAAGCACATGGCTGTAATAATAAGCTATTCCTTTAATGCAAAACATTATCAATAAGAAAAATCCGAGATATACAAATAACTGCATGCGGTCAAGGGAACTTAAGTAGGCGAGAAATCGGTTTATGGAGTCCATGAACGGCAACTCAATGCTGGTATTGAGTTCTACCGGTTGGCCGGTCAATACTTTATCCATAAAAGGAACTATTGAAAATATTGACACTCCCTCAAAAATAGTATTCAAAATCATAAATACCATAGAAGAAATGAAAAACGATTTGTACGGTTTGGCGAAAGAAATGATTCTCCAGAAAATTTTCATTAGCTCACTGTCTGTTCAGGTTTGGTTGCCGTTGTTTTGCAGGATACCGCAAGAAACGATATTATCTCTAAAGCCGCTCTTTTAACAGCGCCGGGTTTGCCGAGTTTTTGTCGTATTTGTTTAAGTTCATGCCGTTTATCAGCCATCAACTGCGGATTGTCAATATGTTTGAGCACAGATTCGGCTATAGCCGACGGACACGCTTCGTGCTGGATGAACTCAGGTATGATCTTTCTGCCTGCAACCACGTTGACCAACCCGATATAAGGTATGCGAATAAGCATACGCGCCAGCAAATAGGTAATAAAATTTACTTTATATATAATTGCCATCGGTGTGGCGAAACACGCAGTCTCAAGTGTCGCTGTGCCGGATGCAATCATTACCATATCCGAATACGCCATAGTTTCGTGCACCTGCCGAGGAGCTAGTCGCAGTTGTTTTATTTTATCGCGATGCGTATTTTGTAAAATCTCATCTATCTTATCGGACGGAACAGACTGCCCTATAGGAAGAACGAACTGTATGTCAGGGCGTTTCAGTGAAAGCATGTATGCCGTCTCGATCATAATGGGCAAAATATTGATTATCTCGTTTTTTCTGCTTCCGGGCAGTAACCCGACAACAGGTTTTGTTTGTTGGAGTCCGTTAGCGCGTAAAAATGTCGTTTTATCCATTTGCGGGTCTACCGTTTCTACAAGCGGGTGACCGAGAAAAGTTACGTCAAGACCGGTATCGGTGTAAAAATCTTTTTCGAAATCGAAAAAAACCAGCATCTTGTCGACACGTTTGGATATTGTTTTGCGGCGGTGCCGTCCCCATGCCCAAACCTGCGGGCTGATATAGTAAATCACCGGTATGCCGATTTTTTTCATCTGTTTGGCAAACCGGATATTAAAACCGGGGTAATCTATTAGTATTACCGCAGACGGCTTGTATTTACGGGCATATCTCACGCAGTCGAAAAAGATCGACCGGATAGCAGGATAATTCTTGATTACCTCGACCAAACCCAAAACTGCAAGTTCGTCTATGGTATGCAAAAGTTTGACGCCGGCATCACGCATACCTGTTCCGCCTATGCCAACAAACTGCAAATCCGGTTGGAGAGCGGAAAGTTCTCTTACCAGCCGTTCGCCGTGATGATCGCCGGAAACTTCGCCTGCAATAAGCATTAATGTAGCCTTGTTGTAAAGTTGTGGTATCACGGCGCCAACACCTTTTTCTTTTCTTCGATTTGCCTATTGATTTCTGTGGCGGCGGCCAGCGCATTTCTGCCGTCCGTGCCGCTTACTTCCGGTGTTGTCTTGTTTTTTACAGCATTGACGAACGACTCTATTTCCAGTTTAAGCGGTTCGCCCTTTGTCAGGTCGAGTGTTTCGCGCTTTATCGAATCGTTTTCTTTGGAATAAATTACGCCTTCCTGGGCCTTATAGTCCAGAGAGATATACGTATACGGCTGAAAAATGCGTATCTTACGCATTTCCTTGAGCGAAATTCTGCTGGCGGTTATATTGGCAACACATCCGCCCTCGAAAGTAACTCTAACATTAGCTATATCTTCGCTGGTGGTAAGTACATCAACCCCTACGGCGTCTATTTGCGCAATAGGGCGGTTTACCAGATGCAGAATGATGTCGAGATCATGGATCATCAGGTCCAAAACAACACTGACATCAATCCCGCGCGGGTTGTACGGCGCAAGACGGTGTACCTCGATAAATTTTGGGTCTTTGACTATTTTTGTCAATTTTATTATTGCCGGGTTGAAACGCTCAACATGCCCAACCTGAATGATTGTGTTGTTCTCGGATGCGATACGGTTGAGATCGTCAGCCTGTTTTAGGGTAGCGCAGACAGGTTTTTCTATCAACGCGGGTATTGAACGAGCGAGAAACTCTTTTGCTATATCGAAATGCAGGCTTGTGGGCGCCGCTATAGTTACTGCATCGAGGTTCATGTTTAACAGTTCACGAAAGTCGGTCACATAAATTGTCTTATTTTTTTTTGCGATTTCCTGTGCCCGATTCTCGTCAATATCCGAAACCGCTACCAGTTCGACGTCATTTTTCAATTCGTTATAGATTCTAGCATGATGTTGCCCAAGATGCCCTACTCCGACCACAGCCACCCGCAGGCGGTCTGAAGAAACCTCTTTTTTATCGAACAATTTCATGGTATCACCTTGTTAAGTATTGTTAGCTTGAATTATCTTCAATGTCATCTCATAAATCAAAACGCCAATTCAGGGGCAATCTGGGTTCATTATGGGATTGTACCACATATATTTTTGTATATAAGTCAGACTTACTTCTTATCAGAGCAGTAAGGTGCGTAAGATTCCATATTCACGCTTGCCGGATCAACAGCTACGACCGCTATTTTAAGCGCATCCGCCTGACGTACGAACGCATCTTTATCAATCAGTATCGTTTTTCCGGCTTCAATTGCCAGAACCGCGGCGCGGGCGGTATGCAAGATATCAAGAGTATTCATCCCTATAACCGGCACGTCAAAACGCATATCCTGATTCGGTTTGCTGACTTTTACTACTACAACATCCTTTTTGCCGAGTTCTGCGCCCCGCAAAATTGCTTTATCAGTTCCTTCAATAGCTTCCAACGCCAGCACAGTTTTCTTTTTTACCACAACCGTCTGACCTATATCCAAACCGGAAAGTCTTTTCGCTATATAAAAACCGAATTTGATATCGTCTTCCTGTTTAGAATCTGGTTTTCTGCCGGTTAGGACACCTGCAGAAGGAAGTAGGTTTGTCAAATAAGTTGTAGAATCGGTTATGGTTATCCCTGAAGCGGTTATTTCGTCGGCGATAGCTCCCAAAATGCTGTCGGTACGCCAGTCCTTTAGTTTCATTGCAAGCTGTAACATTCTCATATCCAGCTTAAGATTGGAAAAAACTATGTCATGGCCGATTCGTCCTATAAACACTGCTTTATCGACCAGCTTAGATTTGAAAAAATCGATCAGTTTCCCGATCTGCCCAAGTCCGATCCAGCTTATTCCATCGACATGCTGTTCCAGTGCAGGGTCGGTTTGACCTTTAAATCCGACAGCATATATATGCCCGATGCCTTCATTGCGGGCATTTCGAGCGACAATAAATGGCAATGTCCCGCTTCCTGCGACAATTCCAAGACGTTTATCCATGAGCGCCAGTACACCTATTTTGAAATACCACGTTCCGAAAGCGCGATAAAATCAATGATGGTCTTTATTTCAGGGTCGTCAGTACCCAGCTCTTCTTTCATTTTATCAATTGCCTGCGATGTATTGAGATTGGATCGGTATAAGATACGGTGTGCATCTTTGATGCGTGAAACGGAATCTTTGTCGAACTCTTTGCGCCGCAGTCCCACGAGGTTGATTCCCCGCACTTGCGCCGGATGACCGTCTGCCATCATGTATGGAGGTATATCTTGAACAACTTTGGAGCATCCGCCGATAATAGCCATCTTGCCTATACGGCAAAATTGGTGAATTGCCACTACACCTCCCACAATAGCTCCGTCATCAATAGTGATATGCCCTGCCAAAGTGCCGACATTGGCGATGATGATATTATTTCCAAGAACACAGTCGTGAGCGATATGCGAACTTATCATAAACAGATTGTTGTCGCCGACTTTAGTTACGCCTCCGCCTCCTTCAGTGCCGATATTCATTGTGACATACTCGCGAATCGTGTTGCGGTTTCCGATTTTCAGATATGCCTCTTCGCCATGGTATTTTAAATCCTGAGATATTGCTCCTATAGACGCAAACTGAAAAATCCTGTTTTCCTCACCGATTTCAGTCCATCCGTCTATTACGACATGCGGGCCGATTTTTGTATTTTTTCCGATACTGACATTTTCTCCGATCACCGAGTAAGGCCCGATTTCAACACCTTCCGCGATTTTCGCCTTCGGATGAACAATAGCCGTCTTATGTATACTCATCTCACTATTCCTCTATAAATACGGAAGTATTTTCATATTAAGTTGTTAATACAAGAAAACCGTCCAAAGGCTTTAATTTGGATCGATAAGGGAAAACGTGAGATCAGCTTGACAAACCACTTTACCGTCTACAAGAGCTTCGCCATGTACTTTTCCTGCTCGTGTTTTCCACCGTATGACTTCCACCTCAAGACGCAATTGATCTCCGGGGACTACAGGTTTGCGAAACTTTACCTGATCTATTGCCATAAAAAAAGCAAGT
The DNA here is from genome assembly GCA_018435605.1 of bacterium. Lineage (GTDB taxonomy): Bacteria > Auribacterota > Auribacteria > Auribacterales > Auribacteraceae > R3-B46. The sequence goes on from JAHDNF010000012.1 coordinate 13,738, forward strand.
TTATTCTGATTCTCCGGTTCACGAAGCATCATAACCCCAGCTACCTGCGCAAGCGCTTCGACTATAAGCACTCCAGGCATTACCGGACGTATAGGGAAATGCCCTTGAAAAAATTCTTCATTCATGGTTACATTCTTGATCCCTACGATTTTTTTGCCTGGCTCAAGTTCAAGTATCCTATCTACAAGCAGAAACGGATATCTGTGCGGCAGGATGTCGCGGATCTGCTCAATATTCATAAGGGTTGTCGGGCGTGTCTGCTGTGACGGCTCCATATTGTAATCTCCTTTCAATATCAGCTACTAACCATGTTGAGTTTACTGAGATGATAGCTCACACTGTTTTTTTTCTTTTGTGTATGCGTCATACAACGCTTTCGTCAATTTTAAATTTGTAGCATGACCCGACTTGACAGCTATGATATGAGCTGACAGCGGAACACCTAGCAAATAAGTATCGCCTATCAGGTCAAGGATTTTATGGCGGACGAATTCATTGTGAAACCGCAACTTTTCTTTTGAAAAAATGGCGTTGTCGCCGATCACAACAGCGTTGTCGAGGCTTCCTCCCTTTATTAGCCCTTGATCCATAAGAGCTTCCACTTCGCGATAGAAACAAAATGTTCTTGAAGGCGCTATTTCCGATATGAACGAATCTCGGGTAATATCTAAACTCAAATATTGAGCTTTTAGACTCGGATGAGTAAACGATACCGTATATGATATACGAAAGCCGTCGTATGGTAGCACAACAAGAATGATATCGTTATCGCGTACATATATAGGTTCCTGAGGCTGAAACACATCTATAACCGCATCCTGTTCTTCTATTCCGGCTTCCTGAAGTACCTGAACAAATGTCAGGGAACTGCCGTCGTCAACCGGCGGTTCATTGGAATTGAGCTGTAAGATAGCGTTGGTTATTCCGAATGCATTTATAGCGGCCAGAATATGTTCTACCGTATGGACTTTAGCTCCGTTTTCCGCTATGGTTGTACCCCGTGTAAATCCAACTACATTGTTTATATCGGCTTTTACTTCCGGTTTATCAGGCAAATCGGATCTTACGAACCGAATACCCGTATTTATCTCAGCCGGATGGATAACAAGTTCTACTGTGTTTCCTGTATGTACACCGATTCCGGATAAAGTTGCTTTTTTCCTGATTGTCTTTTGTGATCTCATTGGCCTCCGCCTCGTATTTGTTGCGCTTTATTGTACACCTTTGGGCATTTCTTTTTTGAGTTCGTCTTCGAATGACGGTTTCATCATATCGTCCTCGCTGATCAGGTCCGATTCATGACCTTTGTTTAAGGCGGAAATAATGTTTTCCGTTAGATCATATTGTTCATCAGCATATAAAATTATCGGTTGATCAACGGCCGGGCTGGCTACACGTTTTCTGAATATATAAGTATATCCGCTGGCTTTGCCTTGTTTTTCGATTTCATCGTAAATCTCTTCAAAAATTTCGTTCATGGTATTGATGGTTTTTCTCTGGAAATCACGTTTACTGCGTTCGCGCTGTCCCTGAGCTTCAGCTATTTTTGTTTGTAGCTGTTTCTCTTTTTCAGAACGGGCGTCGTCAGATAACAGTTCCATCTCCATTTTAATTTTATTGATCTCTTCCACTTTATCTTTGAGGTTCTGTTCTTCTTCGGTTGCTTCATTCTGAATTTTTTGTTGATACAACTGTGTTTTATAGTATCTTTTTACAACCGAATCGAAATCCACAAATCCGATTTTCTGTTTTAATTCTTGTGCAAATAATTCGGAAGCAGTCAGAGTTACGGTTACAAGCGCAACCAGTATAGTGATTCTCATTGTTTTTTGCATTGTACAGCTCCTTTTTCTGTTAAATAAACAAACTTAAAATGAAGTACCCATACTGAAATGGAATTGCGGATCCTCATCTTCTGTGAACTTATCTGTAACTACAGGAAAACCATAGTCGAATTTCATCGGTCCAATGGGCAGATTAAGGCGTACTCCAAGACCGATACCAACATTCATTTGCCTGTCTCCGAAATCGCCTACTTTTTCGTATACATTACCCGCGTCAACAAAAAACGCTCCGTATACGCGGGTTATTATTGGAAACATATATTCTACAGAATGCCATAAAGACAATTTGCCTCCGAGCGGTTCGTCGTTAATGTCCTGCGGGCCGATAGCCCGATACTCAAAACCTCGTACCGTATTTGATCCGCCGAGAAACAAGCGGTCAAACAAGGGTACATTGCCACCGCTCATTCCTCCTGCCACTCCGAGTCCGCCTCTGAGCATGACTATGTGATCGGGAAAACGAGAAAACGGAGCTATGTAACGGGAATGCTGAAGATCCAAACGGGAATAACTTTCCGAACCTCCGGAGAACTTCATTAAAGCGACCGATTTTGCTCCTTTAGAAGGAAACGCTATGCGGTTTCGTGTATCACGTGTCAACTTGAATCCTACAGATACTTGATTGTAAGTGCCATCTTCGGCAAGCAATTGCGGTGATGCATCGTCATCTACATTTACATCGACTTTTTCGAGTGTCAAAATAACGTCGCCCCGATTAAATGCACCGAAAGCTTTTCCCAGAGTAAAACTGACTCCGATTCTGTCTTCATCATAATCACTGCTCAAATAATCATTTTGATCTACAAACGCATCGAATCCGAACATGAGTTTTTTATCTAAAAAGTACGGTTCTACAAAACTTATAAGGAAATTCTGGCGTTTCTTGCCGGCTTCAAGCCTGATTCTGAATTTTTGTCCTGCTCCCTGAAAATTTCTGAAATTGAACAGATCAAAATTCGATTGGCTTATTTCCGCGAATCCCACCAATGAATCGATAGAGCTAAAACCAGCTCCAAAACTGAGCGCTCCGGTTTTTTTCTCTTTAACATCAAAAACCACATCTTTGCGGTCGTATATATCGCTGTCATGAATTTTGATTCCTACTTCCTCGAAGAAACCTGTATTCTGCAGTCTTTGCTGACTGGTTTTCAATTTATCTCCGTTGAAAACTTCGCCCGGATACGCCAGTATTTCGCGACGTATGACTTTGTCTTTCGTCTTGAAATTCCCCTGAACGTTAATTTTGTTGATGTAAAACATAGACCCTTCACTAAGCGTTAGAGCCAAGTCCATAGCGGATTTTTCAGTATTGAAAGTAACTCTGGTATCTATATTTATCTGTATATAACCGCGGTTGAAATAAAAATCTTTGATTTTCTGCTGATCAGTAGCCAATTTTTCAGGGGAGTAAAGGGTACTGGGTTGTGATATCAGTAGTAACTCGATTGATCTGGTAGGGAACACGGTATTTCCGTCAATACTGACGGATCCCACCGGATAAGTTGGCCCTTCCTCGACGACTATGGTTACCTCGATTTTCTTCTTTTCAGTCGATACAGAGCGTTTAACGTCAATAATTTTTGCGTCGAGATATCCTTTATAATGGTAATAATTTTCGATGCGGTCTACATCTTCGCTGAAAACTTCTTCATCCATGATACCGGTTTTCAAAATAACGTTAAGAGGCCAGATCGATTCTTTCTTTGTTTTCATCAATTTTCTCAGGTCGTTTTCATTGAATGCATGTACTCCTTGGAAAGAAACTTTTTTAACTTTCAGTTGAGTTCCTTCATCAATCACCATTTTCAAAGTCGCTTCGTGCTTTTCAGGGTCTATTGTCAATTGATAGTCGACTTCGATGAGCGGAAAACCTTTAGTTACATAAAGTTCTTTTATCGCCAATATATCCTGTTTGATACGTCCTTCATCAGCGGGTTCACCGACTTTTGATTTAACGACCTTTTTTATGTTGCGGTCTTTGAGTTTTGAAAGACCGACATAGGTTATTTCCGACAAAATCGGTTTTTCTTCAACGTGAATGTTTACAATAACGCCGCTCGAGGTTTGCTCTGTTTCAAAGTTTATCATTGAAAAATAGCCTGTGGCGTATAAGTCTTTGATATCGGCTTTGACGACGCTGGGATAGAAATAGCGGCCTTCTCTGCTTCTGATTTTGTTGAGTACGAAATCCTTGGAAAGCGCCCGCAACCCTGTGACATTTATTTTTGTGACGAGTTCCTGACTTTGCGCTTCAGCCCTGTAAACACCGGCGAAAACCAGTATCCACGCGAGTATAAGTGATAGCGGTTTACGTAAAAGATGAGTGTATGATTGCATCAAGTTTAACAAGGCTGTATGCACCCCTTTACAATACGTTGTTAATCTTCATCACGCAATGTGAAATTATCGAAGCGGGCAAATTCGCTGAAAAACCGCATAGTTATATCTCCGACCGGCCCGTTACGCTGTTTGGCTATGATTATATCCGCCTCGCCCGGTCTGGTATCTTTGTTATAGTATTCCGGACGAACCATCAGGATTACCACATCGGCGTCCTGCTCGATAGCGCCTGACTCGCGCAGGTCGGACAACATAGGCCGATGATCCTGACGCGATTCTACTGACCGGTTGAGCTGAGAAAGCACCATGACAGGAACATGAAGTTCACGCGCGAGCGCTTTAAGCGAACGTGATATCTCAGATATTTCCTGTTGCCTGCTTTCTATTCGTTTTCCGACCGCCTGCATTAGCTGGAGGTAATCTATGACGATCAGTTTGATATCGTCGGATGCCTTGAGCCTGCGTGCTTTAGCTCTTAATTCCATAAGCGATATGGCCGGCGTATCGTCTATAAAAATTTTTGATTCCGATAATTTTCCTGCGGCGTCAACAATTGTAGGCCAATCTTTTCGTTCAAGGAAGCCGCTTCTAATTTTGCTGTAATCGACCCGTGCGAGCGAACAGAGCATACGTTGTACTAGCTGTTCTTTAGACATTTCAAGACTGAAAATCGCTACCGCCTCACGGGATTGAAGCGCGACGTTCTCAACAATATTAAGAGCCAGCGCCGTTTTACCCATAGATGGTCTAGCCGCTATAACTATCAAGTCCGACGGCTGTAATCCGGACGTTTTTTTATCCAGATCGACATATCCAGTGGCCACTCCAGTGACCAGACGGCGTTTGCTACACGCTTCGTCCAATTGGTCGATTGTTATTTTTAGCAGATTTTTTGCTTCATGGAAATCATTTTTTGTTTTTTGCTGGCTGATATTGAAAATATGTTTTTCAGCGTTATCCAGCATTACTTCCGCATCAGCGTCCGGCCTATACGATTCCTGTATGATGCCGGACGCGACTGAAATCAGATTTCGCAAGATATATTTCTCAAAAACTATCCTCAAATAGTGCTCGATATGCGCCGCTGAAGGAACTGTGTTAAGCAGGGTAGCGATATATGATTCGCCGCCGACCCGGTCGAGCTGGTCACGCCGTTTAAGTTCATCGCGAAGTGTGAGCATATCGATAGGGATATTGCGGTCGAACATATCGATAACAGCCGAAAAAATGAACTTGTGTATATCGCGATAAAAAACAGCGTCGGTTATAAGCTCCATAGCTTTTATAACAGCTTCGGGGCTAAGTAACATGGCTCCTAGTACTGCCATTTCCGCTTCGATATTCTGGGGAGGTACTTTATCTATCGAATTATCCACTAAAAAGCCTGATTCCTCTCTTGAACGAGGAAATTGTTGGATTGTGTTTTCCACCAGATACCCCGGTTGTTCGCTATCGTGCCGACTATTTTTCTTTAACCACCCATACTTTTAAAGTACCTACAACTTCCGGATGCAATTTCACGTTGACCGTGAATACGCCCAGTTCCCTGATAGGTTCTTCGAGAACGATTTTGCGGCGGTCGATTTCCATACCTTCTTTTTCAAGAGCGCGAGCAATATCCTGCGAGGTAACCGAACCGAACAGTTTGTCTTCTTCGCCGGCCTGAACGGGAATCGTACAGGATACGGACAGAAGTTTTTCTGCAACTTTTTGAGCCTGTTCGAGTTCTTTCCGTTCACGTGTCATCCGGCGTCGCTTTATTTCATCGATTCGTTTCATATTGGCGCTGTTTGCCGGAATAGCCATGCCTTGCGGAACCAGAAAGTTACGGCCGTACCCATCGGCTACGTTGATGACGTCTCCTTCAGCTCCCAATCCTTTAACTGACTGTATTAAAATTATTTCCATTGTAACGTATCTCCTTCACCAGTTTCCTATTCTACGACGTACGGTAACAGAGCCATAAAACGAGCGCGTTTAATAGCTGTGGTCAATTGACGCTGATGCTTGGCGCAGTTACCGGTAATACGGCGGGGAATAATTTTACCGCGTTCCGTGAGGTGACGTCGCAATCTTTCATAATCTTTATAATCGATCATTTTCACTTTATCGATGCAGAACTTGCATTTTTTACGACGTGAAAATTTTCTTCTCTTTACGTATGCCATGGATATCTCTCCTTTATATCGTATATATTTATCGAGGTATCGAAAATATTATTCTAATTCTTCTTCCTCGTCGAGCGGTTCAAATTCATCATTTCCCGCATCTTCCACAGGTTCGAGTTCTTCAAGCGTATCATCGTCCGATATCGCGTTATCATCCTGAAAAGGCTTTCTTTCTTCCAAAAGATCAAATTGCGGCTCTTTTTCGAGGCGTATGAACATCTCGCGCAATATGCGGCTGTTGATCTTGAATTTTTCTTTCATTTTATGTATCGCTTGAGTATCGATATCAAGATAGACAAGATAATAATATCCGTCGCGTTTTTTTGCTATCGAATAGGTAAACTGTTTCTTGCCGAGAGGTTCAATTCGTAATACCGTCCCTTTGTTTTTTTTGACCTCTGCCACGATCTCATCAATCACCGCGTTGCGAGGCGATTCATCATCATCGCCGGTGTTAATGATGAACATGGCTTCATAATAACCTTTGTTCATGCCGTATCACTCCTTTTTTGTTTAAGTGGTCCCGAAATGGGCAGTAAGTGTATTACGATACCTTACTGTTAAACATATTCATGGCTTTTTGAATGCCATGATCTATATAACAGACTATACTTTCCTGCGCTGTGACCAGCGTATCGGAAAGTATGTCCATCTCATGTTTTGAAAAATTACCTAGCACGTAATTGTGCATATTTTCAACCGGTTTATCTATCCCAACGCCAACCCGCAAACGGTGAAACTGATTGGTTCCTATATGGTCGATAATCGACCTCATTCCGTTATGCCCGCCATGGGATCCGCCTTCACGGTACCGGATGGAACCTAATGGAATATGTATATCGTCAAAAACGACCAGCAGATTTTTTACAGCGCCGGTGCTATCTTTCTCCAGTTCAAGCGATCCTACCGCCTGACCGCTTCGGTTCATAAATGTCTGCGGTTTGATCAAATGAACAGTTTTGCCATTAATCGTTATTTTCGCATGCAGAGATGTCCGAGAATGATGTTTTTTGAATACTCCGTCATACGAGCGTTGTAACAGGTCGGCAATCATAAAACCCGCGTTATGACGAGTAAAAACATACTCATTACCCGGATTACCAAGGCCGACTATAAACAGATCCATAGAACACATACCGAAGAAGAATTACTCTTCTTCCTTAACTTCACGTTTACGAATGAGTTCCGGTTCCGCTGGTTTTGCCTCACCTTCCAACAGGCCTTCACCCTCCTCAGTTTCCGCTACTACTCTCGGAAGTGAGATAGCAATAACTGCCTGACCGGGATCATCAAGAAACTTAACGCCTTTAGGCGGAGTCAAATCGCCCACGTGAAGGGTGTCGCCGACATCAAGGTTGGTTATATCCACCTCAATCACAGCTGGGATATCGGCAGGCAAACATTCAACTTCAAGCTCGCGCATTATATGGTCTACAACACCGCCATGACTTACGCCGATCGAATCGCCGATTTCTTCCACAAGTACGGATGTTGTTATCAATTCATCCATGTCGACTTTATGAAAATCAATGTGGAGAATTTCGTTTCGGAACGGATGATACTGTATATCCTGAATAATAACGTCTTCTTTTTTATTCTTCAATTTGATTTTTATCAGGGGATGCTCGCTGACTAGCGAATGCAACAGGTGAACAACATCGTTGGTATTCGCCTTGACCGCAATCGCTTCAAAATCCGCACCGTAAACAATACAAGGAATCCACCCTGTTTTGCGAAGCCGTTTTACCAAGGACGACCCCTTTTCGTTTCTAACCTCAACCTTCAATTCCATAGTAGCCATGATATTCTTCGCCTCCTAGATATTCTGAATATAGTTTATATATCTATTTTGAAGTTATGTTAATTGAACAACGAGCTTACCGATTCGTTGTTCTTTATCCGCTTTATAGCTTCGCCGAGAAGTCCCGCGACACTCAATACCTTTATGGAAGTTTTAGCCGCTTTTGCTTTTTCGCTCAACGGGATAGTATCCGATACAACCAACTCGGTCAATGGACAAGAGTCGAGACGCTCAATTGCAGGACCGGCCAGAACAGGATGCGTTATAGCGGCATAGATACTCAAAGCGCCGTTATCCTTAAGCGCCTTGATCGCCTCGGTCAACGACCCTGCAGTGGATATTATATCGTCAACGATCACTAAATTCCTGCCTTCGACTTCACCCATAATATTCATTACCTGCGTTTCTTTGCCGGAAACACGCCGTTTATCTATTGCCGCAAGAGACGCATTGAGTTTTCGTGCCATATTGCGAGCGCTTTTTATGCCGCCTGTATCCGGCGACACAACAGTCAGATTATCGAGATTCAGACTGCGTATGTAATCCAGCAATACCGGCGCGGCGTACAGATGATCGACCGGAATATCGAAAAAGCCCTGAATTTGATCGGCATGCAAATCCATAGACAAGACTCTGTTGGCGCCTGCGGCCGTGATTAGGTTGGCAATCAGTTTTGCCGTAATTGAAACACGAGGCTGATCTTTTCTATCTTGACGCGCGTACCCGTAATAAGGAATAACAGCGGTTATTCGTTCGGCGGAAGCCCTTTTGAGAGCGTCAACCATTATGAGTAATTCCATTATATTTTTATTGGCAGGGTAGCAGGTAGGCTGTATTACAAATACATCACACCCGCGAACGTTTTCTTTTATTTTCACGAAAATTTCACCATCCGGAAACAGCGAAACATCTGCTTGACCCATAGGGAGTTCCAAATAGTCAACTATCTTTTTTGACAACTCCGGATTGGCGCTTCCTGAAAAAACCTTGATCGGCCCCCTCATTAAAACCTCCTAAACATAGTCATTCCAAAGACGAATTCCTTGCGTGCCGATTCGCCATCGGAATAACGGTCGTTATTATATTGTCGTTATTTGACGACTTTCGAAAAATGCCGTTATTTTATGTGAAGAGCGCTAAAGAAGTCAAGTTTTTTTATAAAACTTTATGTCTATACATTCGCCATAACAAAATTCCGTTCGGTCAGTTATCCGTACTTCCGAATTTTAGTGGTATCCTGAGAGAAATATATGTTAATATTTTGTTGGCAAAATAAAACTTAAGTACCTAAAAATATTCTTAACAATTTCAGGAACAATGATGAATACTGCAAAACCCAGGTTATTATTACACGCTTGCTGTGCGCCATGCTCTCCTCATGCCATTGAAACACTTGACCAGAAATATGACGTAGAATTGTATTTTTATAATCCGAATATCCATCCCGCTGACGAGTATTGGTTGCGTGTCAAGGAAATGAAACGGTTAGCCGCTGATCTGCAAAAACGTCTGATCATTGAACCGTACGACGTGGATGAATGGTTTAGACGTATCGCAGGGCTTGAAGAAGAGCCGGAACGCGGCAAGCGATGTGAAGTATGTTTTGCCATGCGTTTTGAAAAAACAGCGCAAACGGCGACACAGCATAACATCAATTTTTTTACCACTACACTCACTATAAGTACCCATAAAGATGCCGAAACCATCAACCGGATAGGCAAAGAAATCGCAGGAAAATTCGGTATAACTTTTCTGGAACAAAATTTAAAGAAACAGGACGGTGTTCGCAACAACAGATTTTTATCGAAGAAGTACAACTTTTATCACCAGAACTACTGTGGTTGCATATATAGCCGGCGTCAATCACTCGCACAAGAGTGAAAACCGCGATATCAAACGATGCAGGCGGGGACGCGATATGGCAAGGATTCGAGCCGCTTTGCTTTTATTCCATTTGCATTGTTCCAGTACATACTCGATATACCCCTTTTCCATTTCTTCAAGAGAAACAAGAGAATCATACGATTGCGGAGATTGCTGTGATTTAGGAAAATGCAAAGGTATGTCTTCTATCCACAGTTTGTCGCGGCTTGCCATTGCCATTGCGGATTTTATGACATTTCGAAGTTCGCGGATATTGCCAGGCCAGTTGTATTTGCTTAGATAGCTCAGTGCCGCTGACGAAACACCGCGGATATTTTTATCCAGTTCTTTGTTGAACATTTCAACAAAATATTCGCACAACAGCGGTATATCGTCTATGCGCCTGCAAAGCGGCGGCAAATGAATTGAGGCTTCATGTAATCGGAAAAAAAGATCTTTGCGGAATTTTCGTTTTGCGGTCATCTTCCTTATATTTTTGTTGGTGGCGGTGATTATCCTGAAATCAAGCGGTATATCGTGATTCCCGCCGACACGCCTGATAGTTCGGGTTTCTATGGCTCGCAGTAACTTTTTTTGCAGGTCAAGACTAAGGTCGCCGATTTCATCTAGAAATAAAACACTGCCGTCAGCCCGTTCGCATGCCCCGATGTGGGTAGATATAGCGCTGGTAAAAGAACCGCGTTCATGGCCGAACAGTTCCGATTCAACAACGCCCGGAGAAAGGCAGGTAACGTCGACTGTAACCATCGGCTTTGATTTCCGTTTGCTGTGCGCGTGGATATAGTCGGCTATGACATTTTTCCCTGTTCCGCTGGCGCCCGTTATAACGAGAGATATATCGCTGGCGGCTACTTGATCTATACATTCCAGCCGTTCAAGCAGTTGCTTGTTTTGGGTTATGAATCCGAATTTTCGCAGATTATCTGCGAAGTCGTCAGACTGTGACATGTCAGCCACCTATGCTTTTTAACGATTTTGTCTTTAAGAGTGCCCGTTTCGTGTATCGACCCTCTTTTTAATATTTTATCGGCTTTTTTTACGCTCGCTTAATAGATTTAATGTAACGCTTTGTTTCATATAACTGCTAAACAAGTAACGGCATATTACAAGTATGCCGCCGTCGTGATGTATTACTTGAAATTAAAAATGGAAACTAATGAAGTTGTATCGCTCTTTATATCAATATCTAATGCATATATGATTTAATGCCAAAATATTATAAAGTAGTATTGGAACAATCTATGCTTTAAGTATTTATCGCTTTTGGGATTGTTATATAAAATTTAGGAATCGCTATATGAATGCTATACAAAGATTTTTCGATTCGTCGATACGGTCGATTATGTGTTTGGCAGAGCTTCTTGAGGCAAAATGCGGACGACGCCCGCAGGCAGTTCGCGTGATGGTGAGGAGAGATACCGATGAGCGGTTCAATATATTCCCGGGTAAATTCCCTTGCGGCTTCTGATCATCTGCTGAAGAATCTGAGAAATATCCAAAAAGAGATGTTCAAGCAACAAAGCATAGCAAGTTCGCTGAAAAAAGTGAACAAGGCATCCGATTCACCCGCGTCATATTATATGATCCGCCAATATGATAAAAGAATCAGCAATTTGAACACTAAGCAAACTGTATATGAGCAGAGCATAAATTTTTTACAAAAAAATAGCGGTTATCTGGATCAAATAGCGACTATTCTGGCGGATATGAGCGATCTTGCCACTCAGGCGCTTGACGTAACAGCTACAACAGCGGAAAAGATAGCTATACAAGAGGAGATCAATCAGCTAAGGGAATCTATAGAAGGAACTTTAAGCGGAATCGGCAGTAAAATATACACAGGGTTTTCTCTTGGCGGTATACGAAATGCGCGCCTCGACGGCACGCAAACCGACAGCGCTAAACCGACTTTAGCCGGGTTGACCCTTGACGGGCTGAACATCAATGTGACGGGCTCCTCAAGCGATATAAGTAGCTCCATATCCAATCTGGATACGGCATACAACCTGATCCTGAAAGATGAAAGCAAGCTGGGATCGTATATAAAACGGCTGGGATACGAAAAAGACCTTTTAGAAATAGAACAAACTAATTACGAGTCGAGCCGGAGCGTTTTACAGGATGCAGACGCAGTACAAACAGAACTTGAGATTTTACGGTTAACAATGGTTCAAAATTCTACAATGTCATTGCTAGCTCAAGCTAATAGTTACTACCAGACGGTGTTGAGCTTGGTTATCGGTAGTAGCCCTTATTCGTCTTAATTAGCCTATGTTTAGATAACATATTTTTGTCGGTACAACATTGCTTCTTACATTTTTATGAGTCAGATGTTTCCTTCCCCCTCGGATACTTCAGGCATTTCATGTATAAAGCAATGTCATACCAACAATTTTTTTATCTTTTACGGATTATGGTTTATATCAAACAGTAAATCTTGATCAAGTAACTATCATATTGTTAAGGCTCTGTTCTTCTGCATCAAACAGCCATACTTCTTATCACGGGGCGATTCTGTAAAGATTTTTAGCCTGTTATTCGCGGTGGACGAGCGTTGTCGAGATCTTATCAAATTGATAGCACCTGCTTCAGGCAAGGTCAAGAATTCGTCGCATATATTTATAAATACCGCTTTATTCATGTATTCGTTCAGTTCTCTGAAAAACAATTCCTTTTGATGCTTTTCGTTCATCACCCTCATTTCAGCCTCCTTCCGCCTTCATGGTCGCATAGGTTCTTTAGGTTTATCTTGGGTAATCAGACCATCGTAATAACAAAATGGTCTGAAGTATGTAAGATACCTTAACCGATAAGCGGTTCAGAAATTTTTCATGATTTATCGCATTGTAGATTCCCAGCGGCAATTTGAAAATTTGCTAGGATAACTTTTCTGAGGTCAATCTAAAATGATTCTACAAATCTCTAAGCGAATCGAGTCCTTCCGGCAGAGGCCGGCAGTAGCGGATTGCCTGAACGGAACCGTCTTTTTTGATCAAACGTTCGACCCGTTTTTGTTTGAGTATAGATTGTTCTATTTCCACACCTTGTTCGACATAGGAGCCGAAAATATAGGTTGTCCCTTTTAGGAGTACATTGTTTTCTATAGTGGTCGGGTACTGGTCGCTTCCGGTAAGCCTTACGCCGGATTCGATTCGGACATTGTCGCCAATGGATACGTTGCCCCTAACTACCGTCCCCGACAATAACTGGCAATTTACACCTATTGTGATCTGTTGCTTTTCGTAATTATCCATTGAACAATTCGAACCGATATATGTGTTTGCGTTGATGTAAACCTTTCCCTCAATCTTGGTGTTTTTATCTATAACGACACCCCGACTGATATGTACGTCTTTGCCCAGATGGACTCCGGGTCCTATAACTATGTCAACCGCTTCGCTTCGGCTATCCAACTCAAGAATACGTTCTACAAGGTCGTCGGCGATAAAAAAATCATCGTAATCGTTTATGGTGATAATGTCTTTGAGCGCGTTGTACACCCTTTTTCGGGCTATTGCTTCCATCTCTTTCAAGACGCTTTTGACGTTGAATCCGAGCGTTTCGTCGTTGGCGCGGGCTTTTGAGATACCTATCTTATAGCCGTTTTTGTTTAAAATACTGACCAGATCGGTCAGGTATATTTCTCCCTGAACATTATCCGATTTTATAGCGTTTATATTAGATATCAACGGTTGTGCTTTGAAAGCATATACGCCGGTATTGAACTCCGGTATTTCCAGCAGTTGTTCACGGGTAAAGTGATATCTGTGGTCGCGGTGTATGACCGTGTATCCGTTTGTATCGACATTCAAAATATCTTTGAATTCCATGATTTGAATTACTTCTCCGGTATCCGGCGACTGCTTGCCGGCGCTGTTGATAGAGGGTACGCGGATGACTCTGCCGTAGTAATTGTCTTCCGGATTGCCCTCATAAGTACCGGTCATGATAACCATATCATAATGGGCGTTGAAAAAATCATCTTTTATTTTACGTACAGTTTCAGCGGTAATCAATCCCATATCTCCCGGCAGAACGAAAATAACTTCCAACTGTTTTAATATTGAATCAGGGAGTTGTTCGAGAGCTATTTGCACAGCATGGCCTGTTCCTTTTTGGTCTTCCTGAAATGCAAATACCGTGTTTTGTGTTTCTCCGACTTTTTGAATCACTTCTTTGGCTTTGTTGCCGACCACAATAATTTGATTGTCGGTTTCCAGTCCTTTTTTTACTGCCTGAGATACCCGTTCCACAGACGGTTTGCCCCATATAGTATGAAGCATTTTTGACGTTTCCGACTTGATTCGTTTGCCGTGTCCTGCGGCAAGAATTATAGGCAAAATTTCGCAGGTGTTGTCGAACTGCGAACTGTAACGTTTTATGATCTCTTTCATATCTTCGGTCATATAAGGTGTCCTCATGCGGTTGGTGTGGTTTTTCATTATTAAATCATTATAGCCACATCCTGCGAATGATGGCAAATACATTTTTCCGTTGGAAGCATCCTTCCGATCTGATATCTTTTTTACAAATAGAATGATTAGGGATACGGATACTGCCATGCATGAAACCTTATATTATATAAAAATTTACGACACGGCGTTCGCTCAAGATGATGTTTGCGCTTTATTTTTAGAAAAAATCTGCCGTTTATTGCGCCGCTCAGGTGGACGCTTGCACGCATTTTGTATTTTGCCGACACATTGTCATTTGCTTGCCGGTATCGCGCAAAACACGACAGTGCGTTTTAAAGAGGATATGCAACGCATCCATACAGGAAAAGCCCGATACACTCCGGACTGTCCGCAAATAAAAATTGATTATGCGGTAGTGGAAAAGAATTTTTATGCGGCGAGAGTATCTTGTTTCATACATGCGTTGCCGGTTCTTACCGGAATATCTAACGATCCGGCTGGCTACAGGTGGAGCAGTTACTGTGAATACGTCGGCGGATGCGCAAAAAATTGCATAGTAGATCATGATATAATCAAAGCTCAAATTACACGCGGGTATCTGCGGTCGGGTAATGCGTACTTTAACTATTATGGATGGTTTATGCGAAATTGTTTTGAGAATTATTCGTCAATGCCGGATGAAAATGGGTGTTCTTGCATAGGAACCAAACGATTTGCGCGAATCATAAAATCAGGGAAAGGGCAGAATGTTTCGTCAATGCCTGTCGATAATGGCAGTATATCGCTTGATGCGATTCATTCAGTTGTCGACCGCCATATAAATAATCCGCCGGAGATAAAAAGGCTGATTAAAATATATCTGGCACATACGCAAACCACGTTGACCAATAAAAAGATAGGAGCCGGATTCGGCAATATTTCATCGTCCAGAGTATCTCAGTTGATAAGGCAGGCAGATAAACGCATGCTTAACGATTCGCTATTTGCCGCAATGATAGGAAAACTTGAACGAGAATTCAAACGGTATTGAGTAGCTAATTCGCCTGCAGTATTAATCTGTTTATTTCTGATAGATTTTATTTTTGCGCGGATCGATGTGTATAGTTACGTCTACTACATCTGTGAAATGGGAAAGGAGTTTCTTTTCCACCTGTTTTGCTATGTCATGACCTTCTTTTACGGTAATTTCCGGTTCAACGCTGACGTGCATATCGATAAATATTGCGCTGGCATAAAAACGGGCACGAATGTCGTGGACGTCTTCGACACCTTTGATGCCGCAGGCAATTTGCGATACTTCTTTAAGAAATTCCTCGGACGGGGAAGTGTCGATCATTACTTTAAAAGAATCCCACGCTATGGATTTCCCTACATTTGCAACAAACAATGCTATTAAAAATCCCATAAGCTCATCCATGCTGTGCAGTTTAGGCCAGATCACTGCAATGCCGATTCCTATCATTGCGGCTATTGATGAGAAGGCGTCGCTTCGATGATGCCATGCGTTGGCTACAAGACTTTTAGACTTCATCTCTTTGCCGGTGCGTATGGTTATCTGAAATAAAGCCTCTTTTACTATGATAGATATAAACGCCATGACTATGGCGATTATTCCCGGTGTGGTTTTATCATCATGAAAATAAAATGCCTTCGCGGTTTCGTAAGCCATAGCAAGACTAAAAATAACCAGAATGACTCCGATAATGTGCGCAACATAATTGTCAACTTTGCCGTGACCGTAGCGGTGGTTACGGTCTTTCGGTTTTGAAGATACTGTGAGCGCAAAATACACTCCGATATCGGTAGCTACGTCAGATAAAGAGTGCATGGCGTCGGCTATTAGCGCATAACTGTGCCCAACTGTGCCGCCGATAAGTTTCAACACTATCAGAACCAAGTTAGTTACGATACTCAGTATAGTAACTTTGATTCCTTTATCGGTGTTTGATGGTGCCACACTAATATTCGGATTTTTTGAAGTAGCCGTCATAAAGATGCCTCATTACATAAATAGATTTTTTTCATCTTACAACATTACGTTATAAAAGTTCAAATTTTAATTTTATTCACTGGAAAATTAAGCGTAACTAAAAAATCTAGATTTTTATCAAAAAATTGATTTTCAGATGATTTTATCAATGGGAGAGTTATGCAATCCTTTAAAAAAAATATTAAAAAATATTTATCACAGGCTTGACATTTTGTAAAAACCGGTATATATATTATTATATACTGAAATTTATGAAATTTGTATAATTTTAACTATGATTTGATTTAAGACCGGGGGGTATAACTTAGAGTTATATCTCTTTTTTTTGTTTTGAGATTGTTCATAGCTTACACAATGCCTTTAATAAGATATAAACCCAAGGGAGGCTGAACGATGAGAGTACATGCAAAAATGTATCGGTGTGTTTTTTTGATTGTCTTTTCTGCAGTGTTTGCGTCGAACAAAGCGTATTCAGGGACGGTAGCTGACTGGGATTTCAACGAAACGTTGTCTAGTCAGACGTATTATGACAGCACCTCTAATAATAATCATCTGATCCGCGGTTCTTCAGGGGGAAGTGACTCAAGCGATCCTGCGTTTTCATCAGACACGCCTCATCATACTTCGTCCGGCGACTATTCAATAGATTTTGACGGCATCAACGATTACGCATACCGAACAAATACGGCCTCATTAAAACCTACGGGAGAGTTTACTCTGTCCACTTGGGTTAAAATAGACAGCCTTGACTTTGGAGCGGCTGGAAGCTATGACGCACAGGATATTATGATTTCGAATTTCGGAGCCTATGGCAGTGGCGGCGGGTATCAGTTGTTGTTCGCTAATGCCGTAAATCCTCAGGTTGTGGTTATGTACCGCAATGGCAGTTATCAAGATAGGGGATTAAGTTACTCTCTGTCCTCCTTAGGGTTTCAGACAGATACATGGTATCATATAACAGGCACTTACGTTGAATCAGGAAGTAACGCTCTGTTGAAACTTTATGTTGACGGTAAACTAATGGCTCAAGATACTTTATCAGGGCAAATATCTTACGACAATACACCGGCTTTTTTTCTAGGTACAAATTATGACATGTCTACAAACGAGCGATATTTGGACGGTCATATGGATGAAACTATGGTGTTTAACGATGCCAAAAGCGATACTGCCGTCAGATCTCTAGCTGAAATCGATATCGACTGGGCAGGCGCAGTAAGCGATGTGGCGTCAAATAAATCCAGATGGTTTGTAGAAAAAATTCCGGGTTATGCCAGCAACGTTACATTGCCCGATTACGGTACTCCTTACACTGTAACCTTGAATGAGAACTGGGAAATCAATGACCTCGATATTAAAGCCAATGCCAAGGCGTATCTGGGCAATTGCATTCTGACTGTTAATAAAGGCGGTAATATAAGAGGTACTCTTGAACTGGCCGGTGCAACTTATAACGCCAATCAAAATGTGGGTATGTCCTCAACAGGTTTGATTGTTGGATACGGTATAATTAACCGTGAGATTGCCAGCAATACCGGTGTTATCAAAGCGCAAGGGAGCGGACAGCAGTTGACCATATCCCTTACGGGAAACGACAGCGAGGGGACGCTTATAGCCGATCAGGGTGCGACATTATACATAAGCAATGCCAGTAACATTACCAATAGAGACACAATAACTCTTACTGGCGGCACTTTAAAAGGACATGCATCCAAATTTATATTGAGCAATTCCAGCTCGTCTCAAGTAATTTCCGGGTACGGAACTATAGAAAACTATTATGTCGATGTGGGGACTGGAACATTGACCGCCAGCGGTAGCGGAAAAACCTTAACTTTGAATGAAGGTTTCTCAGGTGGAACGTCCTCAGGGACAATAAATGTCCAATCGGGAGCTACGCTGAACGTCCTTCAACCATGGACAAATTATTCTGCAGTAATAAATATGGCCGGCGGGTCGATTACCGGTTCGCTAATGTCTCAAAATAACGGAATATCCGGCTCCGGACTTCAGGCGCTAAGCGGAACAAACAGTATTCAAACTATAAGTTTCTCTTCGGGTAGCGTAAATGTCATAGCCAACAACGCTACTTTGAAAATCACCCAAACGGCTACGTTAAACAATGCAACTATAACAAAAGGCGGGTCTGCAGGCAATTTCAATGTAGATACGAACGCAACCGTTCAGGGATACGGCACTATAAATCCCGATATGGTCAACAACGGATATCTGATCGCCAATTCCAGCGGAAAAACTTTGACTCTCAACGGTACTCTCGGGGTAGCCTCAACCCGATCTGCCTATGCTACTAACGGGGCAACACTGACTATGACCAACACAGTAAACAATCAAGGATATATATACGCCAATACCGGCAGTTTTGTGAATATAAACAATTCTTTGACAAATACTGCTAATGTATACGCAAACGGCGGCACGTTGAATATCGGGTCGGCTATATACAACAGAAGCAATATTTTCGCTAATACAGGGTCGGTAAATATTACGGGCACAATAAAAGCCGGCGTAGCTGAAACAGGCGATTTTTATGTCAATAACGGAAACATGGATATATCATCAGGCGCAATAGAAACCGGTGCGAGAAATACGTTTACCGCATATAGCGGAGGCTCTATAACCCTTCCTGCAAATTTTTCTACCGCTACATTGTACAATACCGAAGGCATTAAACCTCAAGGCGGTACAATAACGCTCAATTCCGGACAGACTTTGACCAACGTAGCCGGTAAAACAATAAAAGGTTACGGCACATTGCTGTCAAGCGGACGGTATTTGAATAACTATGGAATTATTGAAGGATACGCAGGAGTATTGGATGTTTACGGAAACATACGAAATGATTCGATCATGTCTGCCGGCGAATTGAGCAAATTGACTATACACGAATTATTGAGGATCACTAATACCGGTGTTGTATCTGCCGCAAACGGAGGAGAAATCAACATAAACGGAAAACTGGAGCATGAAGGTTTAATAAGCAGTTCCGGTGATACTTCTTTAGTTTTTATAGATGATATTCAGCCTACGGGAGCAGGCAGGTTCATTGCGGAAAAAGGCGGTAAAATATTGTTTAACGATGGGTTTACAAATAAAACTCTCGATAATAAAAATTCCCTTCAAATCGCCGGCGGCATTATAGCTGTAAAAAACAGCACAATGACCAATGAAACCGGGCACGTTATTTCAGGACACGGCAGTTTGCTCGATAAAGACGATACTTTAATCAACAAAGGAGATGTCTGCTCATCCGGCGGGTTGTTAGCAATTAACGGCACTGTTTTAAACCAAGGAAATATTTACGCAGAACAATCAGACAGCCTTAATATAAATGTTTTGAACAACTCAAGCGGTAAATTACGCAGTATCGACGGCGCGTCAATAAGTATAAAAGATTCTATCAATGACGGGTTGATAGAAATTAAAAATGGCGGCGGTAGCGGTACTATCGATTTCTTTTCATCAACCGGTAGCGGAGTATATTCGCTGGAAAACGGCAAAATGGCGTTCAGGAAAAATTTAACCTTAGAGACCAGTTCATATATCCTCGATAACAATACGGATTCTACAATAGAAATTCACGGAGATTTGTTTGTAGAGTCCGGCGCGTATTCGCTTTTCGATGCGGATAATATATTCATCAATTTGTATAGCCCTGTTGTAGCGGTTCAACAGCCTGTTCAACAGCAGGTGGGGTGGCATGCGCAGGATATGGGCTTGGATATCAATGGATTGATATCCAATATGGCTATAGGTTTTCTTATGTTCGGCGACGGGGTAGGCGACCCTGAATCGAACTTGTTTTGGTTTCATGCTGAAAGTATTATTTATTGTTTTGGATTAAATATTCAGTCCGATGCGGAAATCGACCTTAACGGCGCCACAATTTATTATTTGAAATCCGGAGATGTTGTAAACGGAATAGTCGGAACAGGGTTTGCCCAAAGCGGTTCATATCATAACGGCAACATTTATGAAATAAGCACAGCGCCTATACCTGAGCCGGGCGCTGTATTTTTATTCATGATTGGGTTGGGGATTTTTCTGGGGAAAAAATCCCGCAAAGTTTGATTCCGCTATTGTGACATCTACAAATGGATAAGTATCCGCAAAGAAAGGATACGGTATATCTCACATAGCCTTCATGATTTTTAAAAATCCGTCAAGGATTGTCAACGGATGCGGCGGACAGCCTGGGATATACAAATCTACCGGAAGTATAGAGGATACTCCGTTATATGTTTCGGTGTGATCTATATAAGGGCCGCCGGATATCGCGCATGCTCCAACTGCGATGACGAGTTTCGGTGATGGTACGGCGTTATATGTCTTTTCCAAAGCCAGAAACATGTTTTTAGTTACCGGTCCGGTTACTACAATTCCATCAGCGTGTCGCGGTGAAGCGACAAATTGTATTCCGAACCGTCCGAGGTCAAAACTGAGGGTGTTCAAAACATTTATGTCAAGTTCACAGGCATTGCATCCTCCGGCGCTGACTTGCCGCAGTTTCAACGATCTGCCGAAAATATTCTTTATCTCTTTTTTTAAAGTTTTTTCATACCGGTTTAATGTATCGCGAATAAGAAGGTCGTTCCGATCTCGTACCGCCATTCGGTATTCCCTGCTAAAATTGATTGTACCGGTTGGGCAAGCTCTTTGACATTCCGTGCAAAACAGGCATTTTCCCAAGTCAATGGAGATATCTTTGCCATTTCCGCTGATCGCGTCTGTAGGGCAAACCGCTTTGCACTTTGCGCAATCTTCCTTGCATTTTTCAGAAACGACACAGGGAAGTCCGGCGAATCTTTTTGACAGAACATCGTTTTTTGGGGGAAACGGCATTGTTCTGTAGCCTTGTTTAAGTCTGGAATATAATGCTTTAAACATAGTTAATCCTTATCACTCATTATAGATCGTGTCCACAATAAGATAAATTGAAACTTTTGTTGCAAAGAGGAAAATCGGAGATGTCTTCCCCTCTTAACGCCATTGCCAAGCCGATCCAATTATGGAATGACGGGTCGGTAATCTTGTATTGTGAAATATTTCCGTTTATATCCGTGGTTATTGCGTGGCAAATTTCTCCGCGCCATCCTTCTATCAATGAAACAACCATACTTTGTTTTTTTAGAGGCGGCATCGCGGCCATTACCGCACTGTCGGGCAAGTTTTTCAGTTGGTCTCTAATAAACTCTGTTGACCGTTGTATTTCAAGCCATCTTACGTACGCCCGCGCGAAAACGTCGCCGGAAGAATATGTCGATAAGGGAATGTGTGAAAATTGATAAATTCCCGTAGGAAAATCGAACCGTACATCGCGTTCTATACCGCATGCTCTTGCCGCAGGACCGACCAGTCCCAAATCGAGAGCGGTTTTTTTTGTGACTATACCGGTTTCGTCAAACCTGTCCACAACAAACGACGAACTCCATAGTAAAGAAACAGCGTTTTTTACATCATTGAAAATCTTATCCAGACGGTTCTGTAATTCAGTTATGAGAGAGTCGTCCAAGTCAAACATCACTCCGCCTGGACGCACTATGTTTCTTCCGAAGCGATTGCCGCATATAAGCGCAGTCATGTTAAGGAAGTCGCCTCTCAGACGCCCGCAATAGGACGATGTCGGCAGATATCCTACATCGTTAGCCAAAGCGCCCAAATCACCGGTATGGTTTGCCAGTCTTTCCAGTTCCAGCATGATTCCCCTAATGGCAGATGCCCGCAGAGGTACAGCACAATCCGATAGTCCTTCCATTGCCTGACAGTATGCAAGCGCGTGACCTATAGTTGTATCTCCAGCCGATGTTTCCATATAATGTATTGTACGTTTGCCGGAACCTGCGGCCAACGCTCTTTCAATTCCGCGATGCTGATAGCCGAGGGAAATCTCAAGATGAAAAACATGTTCCCCGTGACATTGAAACCGGAAATGCCCCGGTTCGATTATTCCAGCATGCACAGGCCCTACAGCTACCTCATGAGGTTCTTGTCCGTGAACTTTCATAAAATCTGTAACTGAAGGCAGAATATCCTGACTGCTGTTACCTAGAGAATTTTCTGTACATGGGTTATGAAAACGTATCGGCTTGAGCCACGGATGCCCGTCTGGACGTACTTGCCACTGCTCAAAAATTTCACGTTCAAACCAATGCACCTGAGGCAACTGCGGTGTCAGGGAAGGATATGTGTCTTTAACTGAAGTGGACACTATTCCCAGTTGTCCGTCATTATCGTAAGCAAGAACCATTGTAAGCATGAAAGTTGCATTGGTTTTTGGAGTTCCAAAGAAAGAAACTACACGCGCTCCTTCGCGTATTTGAGCAATGACAAAATCGCAAAATTTTTCAAACGGCAGTGAAGGTATCTCGGATAACGGTTTTGCCTGAGAGTTGCGGATATTTAATATCGAGCCGGCCATATACTAAAATCCTCCCAGTTTTTTTGCCGTTGTTTCTATAATTTGCGTCAGCCAGTTAGGTAAATATATGCCCATAACGATAACCAAAATAAAAAAAATCGCGCTGGGACATAACCTAAAAAAAGCATTTTGCCAATCAGTTGCCGTATCTGTATTTTTGTTGGGAACGCCCTGTGTCATTGATATGACTATTCTTGACATCCCTATGAAAACGAGCGACAAAGCGGCTAAAAATATTAATACCGCTATGTAATTTCCGTGCAACAACGCTTCTTTTAAAATAATGAATTTACCTATAAAAATTCCGGACGGCGGTGTTCCTGTTATCAGCAAGAACCCGATTATCCAGAGGATTGCCGATGTGCGTATCTTTCCGGATATAAGGCCGTGAATATCGGATATTTTTTTTGTGCGGTAATAAGATAGTATATTTCCGGCGACAAAAAACAATCCGGCTTTTGTCAGCGAATGTCCTAACATACCGATTAAAGCCGCGAAAACCGCTTTTCCTCCTAATCCGATACCAAGCGCGATTATTCCCATGTGTTCCACGCTTGAATAAGCCAGCATCCGTTTATAATCCGTTTGCCCTAAAATAAAGATCGCCGCGAATAAAACCGACAGCAGTCCGAAAAAGATAAATATTTCCTGACAAAAGGATC
This sequence comes from bacterium, assembly GCA_018435605.1. GTDB lineage: Bacteria > Auribacterota > Auribacteria > Auribacterales > Auribacteraceae > R3-B46. The sequence continues at coordinate 37,278 of JAHDNF010000012.1, forward strand.
CTAAACCGGCGGCGTAGCATATCTGATAACTTCGCAAAATGCCCAGAAACGCACAGTTGAGCAATGCCCCCGAAAGGAGCGCCGATACCACCGAAGGAGCTTCGCTGTGGGCGTCAGGTAGCCATGTATGAAAAGGCGCAAGTCCCATTTTTGTACCGTATCCCACAAAAAAAAGCAGGAACGCCGCTTTTAACCATGAAATATTCAGGTTGCCGGCATGTTCAAGTATTCTTGGCAATAACATGTTGCCATGATCAGCGGTATTAGCCACAGCAAGAAAAAAAATACCCAGTAACGCCAAAGCAATACCTACCGAGCAGATCAAAAGGTATTTCCATGTAGCTTCCAAAGACCGCTTGGTGCGGTGAAAATAGATAAGAGGTGCGCTGGCTAATGTTGTAGCTTCGATAGCGACCCACAGAACGGCCAAATCCTGACTGACTATAACTATTGTCATAGTAGAAAAAAACAATAAAAAACAACCGGTGAAAGTCGCTTCTACTGAAGCATGTCTATGGTATGTGCTTTGCTTTTCGATAACCCGCTTTTCGTCTGATAAATAACTGATGCCATACAGAGATGCGCCGAAAAACAGTACACTGGTAATTGTCAAAAAAAGGATACCTGTATCGTCAAGCGCGAAGTATCCGTTCAGCAAAGGCGGTGGCTGTTTGAACCACACTGAACAAGTCAAAGCTATATGAATACCTGAAGATATGATAATCAGACCTCGCCGAAAATAATCGTTTTTTATGAAAAACGAAATTAACCCGGCGGTAAAAGGAATCAAGATTAACAATATAATTGGCATTTGATCATTCCTGTTTTGAAGGTACCCAGTCTTTAAGTTCAGTCAGGTTTTGAGTGTCGATATGGTCGAATTCCCTGCTTATATGGAATATTGCTATACCCATGACGAATACTGCTACGAAAATATCCAGTAAAATCGCCAGCTCGACCAACAAGCTTTGCCCGCCCAAAAGAGCAGAACCGAAAAGATAAATTCCGTTTTCCATCATAAGATAACCCAGAACTTGCGTTATAGCTTTTGTCCGGCTGACTATTATGAGCGCGCCGGTAAAAAAAGTCGCAAAAGATACAGGTACTACAAGATTTGAAAAAAGCGGTTTTGCATATATCAACCGCGAACTTAACCAGCAAGATACAAGAAACAGTATTACACCCATCAGCAGTGAAAGCGGATATCCGCCTATAGGCTCGACTTCTTTTCTGATATCGGCTTTCTGCAAAGCGCGCAACAACAAATAAGGAAACACAATACCTTTAAGGGCGATGCTGATGGACAAAGAAACCAGTGAAGCGTATGTGGTGGAATGCACACCTGCCAGTAGCGGCATAAGCCCTATTAAAATTCCCTGAATCGCCACTACGCGGATACATATCCGAATACGGCTTGATGACAGCATCATGAAATTCATAAGAACAATAGCTATTATATTCAGGTCAACCCACGAATTCATTTATATCCTCATTGTAAGCGTTAACGCAAGGACGGACAAAGCCAGAGCTACTATTAAAAGATTAGGCACTTTAAATAAACGCAGTCTTGCCATGATCGATTCGACAATTCCCACGGCAACCGCAAGAACAATCATGCCGAAAATAAATACCGCATAATCAAAAAACACAATACCGGAATTTGTTCTAAATATGATAGACATCAATAATGTACCGAGAATCCAGAACTTGACCGCTACACCATATAGGATATAGGCGAAGTCTATACCGCCGTGATCCAATACCATCACCTCATGGATCATTGTCAGTTCCAAATGGGTGTTTGGATCGTCAACTGGAATACGCGAATTTTCCGTCAGGAAAATAATGAACAATGCGCCTATAACCAGAAGAATCGCGGGATCTAATGTTGTCAACGTATTGATCGTTGTGTTCGCAAAAATATCTGAAAGCGACATGGTTCCTGTTATGCGAACTAATGCCGCCAAACTTAAAAATAATGCCGGCTCGGCAAACACTGCGAACTGAACTTCACGGCTTGCGCCCATTCCTTCGAAACTCGATCCGGTATCTAAAGCGGCCAGTACGGTAAAAAATCTGGCAAGTCCCAACAGGTAAATAAATAAGACTATATCTCCCTCAAAAGAAAAAAAAGCGCGATGACCCGCGAAAGGTATAAATGCACAAGCGCATACTAGCGCGCTTAAACTGATTATAGGCCCTGCTATAAAAATCCATGTCGTGGTTTTGCTGTAGACCGCTCCTTTGCGCAATAGCTTGAATATGTCGTAATATGTCTGCAGTAAAGGAATTCCTTTGCGTCCGGCAAAAAAGGCTTTTATTCGGTTGATAACGCCAAACAAAAAGGGTGAAATAAGAAAGATTAAAATAAGTTGTGTTACTTTTGCATACATTTCACAGTTTCCATATAAACAATGCTACAAGCGTAAAAAGAATATATAAAATATAAACCTGAAGTTTTCCGTGCTGAAACCACTTGAGCGACTCTGCGCAACGGTGAATAAACGCAAGAATCGGAGCGAAAAGATTTTCTTGGAAAATATCAGAGGTTTTTGTCTTAAACGAAGAACTGTCAGGAAAATATTCTATCAATTCGCAACCGTGTTTTTGCGTTCTTAAGATTCCTTTGAAAAAATCAACTATCGGTTGAACATACGAAGATGCCGTGTACTGCATACGTGGATCCGGCTTTGCGTATCCGCAGTCCCATGTGGGCACACTATCTATTGTTCGTCCTTTTAGTAGCATGCGGCGCAATACTGCAAATAAAAATAGTCCGGAATACAACAGTAACCCTGCGGTGGTTATGTATATCAATGGATTCATCGTGCCGGATAAGACCGTACGTATCAAATCAGGACTAATACCTGTAATATCCGCTAGCAATCTGTCTGCTTTAGGAAGAATAAACGGGAAACTTATCCCTATTGCAACACATGCGAAGGCAAGTATTATCAAAGGAACTATCATAAGCATTCCCGGTTCGTGAGCATTTTGGCAAGACGAGCTTCTCGGCTCGCCTGAAAAAATGATTCCGAATACTTTGGTAAAACATGTTACGGCAAGTCCTCCGATCAATGCTAAAGAGGCGATGCATCCCAGAGAAACAATGGCAATAGAAGGTTCGGCAAGGATATTTTTAAACGAAGCTAGATAAATCAGAAACTCGCTTATAAATCCGTTTAAAGGAGGTAATCCGCAAATGGCCGCTACGCCTATAAGAAAACAAAATCCGGTAACAGGCATTTTTTTAAGCAGACCTCCAAGTACGTCTATTTCCTTTGTGCCTGTCTGATGTAAAACAACGCCAGCGCCCAGAAAAAGTAGTCCTTTAAAGAAAGCGTGATTTACGATATGCAATAGTCCGCCTGCAAATCCAAGAATTGCCAGAACGGGATTCTGGGTACTAATTCCCAGAATGCCCAATCCTATTCCCATTGAGATTATGCCGATATTTTCAATACTCGAATACGCCATAAGTCGCTTCAAATCATGCTGAGCCAGCGCGAAAAGCACGCCTAAGATGCCGGATATCATTCCGATGCCGATGAGCAGGTATCCCCACCATGCGCATGGTGCTTCGATAAAGGTTATGACTCGCAGTAACCCGTAAATTCCGGTTTTGAGCATTACACCCGACATGACGGCGGATACGTGGCTGGGAGCCGCCGGATGCGCTTCAGGCAACCATACATGCATCGGCATAAATCCCGCTTTTGTTCCGAAACCTATTACCGCTGAAATAAATATTATTGAAGGTAACAGTCCGCCAGCCGTTATTTGATATCGATTAAAGTCGAAAGATCCGGCCTCGTTGCCCAGCAATACGAACATTACCAGCAGAAAAAGTGTGCCTATGTGGGTGGCGATCAGATAAATCAATCCGGCTTTGGCTACTTCTTTTTTTTCGCCTTCGAACAAAACAAGAAAAAACGAACTGATCGACATCATTTCCCACGCTATCAAAAAAAGAACGGCGTTTCGGGATATAACTACAAGTATCATGCTGGCAATCAGAAGGTTAAAAAAGAACCACGCGCTTGCCGTATTTTTCTTTCCGTAATAATGCCGCAAATACTCCAATCCATATACTGCGCAGACTGCGGACAGAATAAAAATAGGGAACAGAAAAATTGCCCCTATGGCATCGATGGCAATTGAAAATGAACCGTAAGGTATAGACCACGGGACGCTTAATGCCACCGATTCAGGATTGGTGTATGCGTTAAAAAGCGATACCAGCCCTGCAATACACCCTGTAACAACGCCGAAAGCTCCTATACAGTTGGAAACTTTATTATACTTATGCAGTAATAACGCGCATAATCCGCTTAATATGAATAACGCTGGAGAGAATAACATAAAATTCATATAATTTTTTCGCTTGATTCTGAAAAATTATTCGGTTATAGATTTTTCCACTTTTTCAATCTCATTGAGGATAACTTCTCTTGATTCCTCTTTGAGTATTGCGTTTTTGACGTTAATGTCTTTTAAAATGAACGCAAGCCGGGAAAGTATATTAAGATGGCTTCTGACCGTAGGGCTTACTATGGTAAATAAACAATGAACAGGTTTCCCGTCTATCGCGCCATAGTCAACCGGTTTCTCCAAAAAGCAAACTGAAACGATTGCGTTCGGAATATGCGTTACCACCGGATACCGCGCGTGAGGTATCGCAATACCGTCGCCAAACCCTGTAGAACCCAGCTCTTCCCTGACTAGCATGGCGTTCAATAAAGTATCTTTATCGACATCATCGGGTAAATTCAAAAAACCCACTACGGAACGCAATAAGGACTTTTTATCCTTGCCTTCAACACGGTAATGAATGCCGCCTTTTTTTATAGTTTCTGCTATGGAAAATTTTCGCAAATTTTCTTGAGACGCATCTTGCAGTATTTTGTGAGAAATATTCATTTTGTGGGTAGTAGCCCAATCCAATATCTCCACGCGGTTGAACCGGTATTGGTCATGAATCCTGTAAACCGGAATACTTTGATGTTTTATCCATCTATAAATAGTTCTTTCCGTAACATTAAGGAGTTTGGAAAGGTCTTTTACGCTTAACTGCATAATTTCCTCGTGTCGTTATATATGCCGGATACTTTCAATTCACATATCGCGCTAGCTTAGCGGTGTAGTTGTGAGTTTTCTGATTTTAGAATATATGATAAATTAAGATATATTAACATAGATGTCAATAAATATCATATAGATATCATAAATTTCTTTTGTGATTGAAAATTGTGAGATTATGTCTTGGTTTACGCAGAATACCGATTCTTATTTATCAGACATAGGTCTTTATTTTTGTGGAGCAAAATTAATTGCTCAATGTCAAGTATTTGTAATTTAAGCAAGTTATGCGGTGCTACAACGCATTATCATTTCGCATGCGTTTTATTTGGGAAATAAGCCTCTTAACTAAATTCTTATGCTGGTATTCAAATTTTGCATTATAAATATGTTATGTAACAATTTTATTGATTTGTACAATTGGTCTGTTTTATAATAAAAGCACTCACGAAATATTTTTTGTACGACAAAGCGTAATTTATTAAAAGTGTATGGGGGGATAAAAATTTTTTAGAATAAATTTTTATCAGGGGTGTCATTATGAGTAATGAATTGCATGAAGAAATGAATTTTGAAGATTTCGATGTGGTTGATTTGGTACTGAAAGCGGTTAACGGTGATGAGATGGCTTACAGTATGTTGTACAAAAAATTCTTTGGATATATGAGATCGAAGTGTGTCAAGTTTGGCGTTCGAAAAGACGATCATGAAGATTTGATTCAAGATACTTTTATGAAAGTATTTGCGAAGATAAAGACAATAACGCCCGATAGATTTGCAGGATATGACAAAATGGCTATTTTGAATACAATAAAAAATTATATCACCAAAAAAATACGCGAGGAAAAAATATTTATCCCTGAATATAATGTACCAAGTTCGGATGATGACGAAACCCCGCGCTCAATTTTGGAAATAGTCGGAGAAAATCCCAGCCAGAGAAAAGATGCTACCGCTAGAGAGCTTGAACTGCTTTTTCAGGCTGTCCTGAAAAAAATGACACCTAAACTCAGCAATATACTTGTTGTTGTCGATTTCAATGGGTATTCGTATAAGGAAGCCGCGCAAATGTTGACAATCAATGAAAAAAACGTCGGACCACAGCTTCATCGCGCTCGAAAACAATTTAAAAAGCTGTTTAAAAAGCTTTTTCCGGGATGTTACGATGAATTGCTCTAAGGAATATTTGATTACTCAATATATTGACGGACAACTTTCTGAACACCAGGCGCAGGAAGTCAGAAAACATCTTTTGCAATGTATGCATTGCAAAAAAGTATATGAGGAAATAAAGAAACTTAAAGCTCTGATTGAATCGATAAAGCCTAATGAGGAAATTGTAGAACCGAGCTTTGAAGAAAGTTTGATGGCTACCCGCAAGATATTACGCGCTATACAAGACGGGGACTACGAGGACTCCGATTTTGAGGATGTGAGTTTGGTTCATTCTCAAAAAAAAAACCGTTTTTATTTTATAGCCGCTTCTGTTGCAGTTTGTTGTGCTATTACATCTTTATTTTTATACCGCGCTGATTTTTTCCATTCAGGTACTTCCCCTGTAATAGTTGTATCAGTTGCGCCGCTTGACGATCAATCTGCTTACATACCAGACACGCTTGCTTCTGGAGGTGAAACTGTCATTTTGCCGGAGAAGCCGCTTCAACCACCTGAAATCCAATCTAACCTGCCTGAAAATCAACTTGTTGCCGATAAGATAAATTCACTCATACATCCGCCTGACCACGATGACAGGCTTATCCCAGTCGATAAAACAAATTTTATGATACCTGTAGCTGTGAACCAACCTATAACTGTGCCCGGCGCAGATGGTATCGATGAAGAGCCGGATAGCTCGACTAACCTAATGGCTGAGCAGATTGCAAGTACCATTTCACTACCTCTGGCGGAATATATTTCAAGATATAAAGAGGCGATCTCTAAAAATGACGATGTTCTTGCGTTTGAGGTTCTAAGAACTGCTAAACAAAATTATCCTGCGGATAAAGAAATTCAAAATATTTACATAGAGTACATGGATAGATACGAGAAGCTGGTGCGTATCGAAAAACAAAATATAAAGGAACCTGTAAAACTGCAACTTCTTGTTTCGCAAAGGTTTTATCCTGTTGATGTAGCCGATGCGGGATCATCTGTGCCAATATCTTACAAAGAAGTAATCAATGAATACGGTGATCCTGAGTTAATATACGACCCTGCGAATGCCATAGCAACTCAACAGCTTAACGCTAAGGATAATATAACTGATTTCAGACGGTTGATAATCAGCATTGTTACCGGAGATAAAGTTAAAGGCAAAGTGGTGAACAGATTAGCCGCGGAGCGCGAATCCGGCGACGTTTTGTTCGTTGATATACCCGTTAAAAACCTGCCGTGGTTGCTGAGCGTTCTGAAAACTCACGGCGAAGCTAAAGAAATACTCGGTCCATACCAAGATTCGTTTGATATTGACCAATTGGATCTGAATAGTGACGAAATGTTCCGAATGCAGATTACAGTAGATATATCTAAAGACGTCAAGGAATAATAGTCGTGAAAATAACAGGGTTTATTTTTAGGTGCATTTATTTTTCATTGATAGCGTTTTTTTTAACGGGTTGCAGTACCAAATCTAATTTTTCCTCAAAAGACGATTATGACCCGCAAATGATGGCGTATGTATACACCTTGATGGGTGAATATGACAACGCCGCGAATGTCCTTAAAAGGGCTCTTGTAGATAATCCGAACAACAAATATATTCATTTAAACAGGGTTTATTGCCATCTTAAAAAACGCGATGAAGCCAGCGCTTATTATGTTCTCCATGAATATATGAACAATAATGATCATAATAATGTGGGATACGAATTCTATCAGTTGCGAGGTACGATATTGTTTAACCACCAACAATTCGATGACGCGCTGGCCGATTTCGACCGAGGTATCGAACTAATTATGCCTTCGCTTGACCAGTCCGTTACAGCGGATTACATAAAACAGCTCGGTGCGGAAATTGAGCAATATAATAAACGACTCACAGATGCAATCGATTACCGTATTCAAGATAACGAACTGTGTTTTCTGCTGAGAGATGCCCAAGAGGCGCAAGAAGCGCTGGTTCGCGCGCAGGCTGTATATAATATGAATAAGGTATGTGCGGATATGTCGATTAAACTGGCGTATATCCATCTCTTTAATGACGATTTCGAACAGGCCGACAGATATTGCACCCTATCTCGTCAACTTGATCCATGTAATACCGGTGTTTATCAAGTCAGGGCTTTTTTTTACGAGAAAAAGAATAACTTTGACTTAGCTTTGGCTCAATATTGCACTGCTATAAAACTGGCTCCTTCCGCTCCCGAACTTTATTCGTCACGGGGTGAGGTTTATATTCGTATGGGGCGATATGGCGAGGCGTGTGACGATTTTGTACAGGCAATGGAGCTTGATCCGGATAAACATCATTATATTCTCTGCAAAGCAAGAGCGGCATATTTTCTTAAAAAATATGAGGACGTGATTGCCGATATATCCGAATATTTGAGGCGAGTCGAGAAAAATCCGCCTTCTGAGGAACCTCAGTTCGTTCTGGCATATTTTCTTAGGGGGTTGTCGTATTTACAGATTATTTCTTATGAGAAGGCTATCGCAGATTACGATAAAATACTGGACATAGAACCAGAGAACATGGATGCGCGATATAACCGAGGTATCGCGCTGAATGCGCTAAAGCGTGCCGATGCGATAAAGGACTTTGATTACATAGTAAAACATGACCCCTCTAACGGTAACGCGCATTGTGAACTGGGAATAGCATATCTTTATGACGCTAAGTATGATAAAGCTGAGATGTTGTTTAAGAAAGCGCTAAAAATCAATCCGGATTGTTACAGAACCCATGCTAATCTCGGTTATGTGTATTGTCTTCTAAAGTCAAGCGAAAACTGGGCACTCCCTCCTTTGGATAAAGCTACCGAGCTGAATTCGCAATATCTTCCGCCGTATTTTTACAGGGCTCTTTTTCATCGGGATAATCAGAGATATCACGAAGCTATCGAACAGATGGACATGATCTTGGCGATAGATGAAAATTCTTACAAGGCGTACTTTTATAAAGCGTTTATCTATGAATATTTAAGAGATAAAGATAATGCCGTACATAATTATCGGCAAACTATCGAACATGCTCCTTTAAAACCGGTTATGGCGGTTCAAATAGCCAAAAAAAGGATAAGTGCGCTTGAAAAAATGTCTGCCCGATTACAAAACACGGAAAACAGCGGGGTTATACGATGAGTACGCCTGATAGAAACAAACTTAATTATTGTTTTCCTGTATCGTTGAAGCTGGCGTTGAGTACCGTAACAGCTGTGGTGTTGGCGTTCTTGTTTCTTGCTCTGAATTACGACATATTCGGCGTAACCGGTGATTTTCTTATGTCATTAGAAACACCGCAGTTCCTGAGCCCTGGTTCTAATGGTTTTGATTACTTGGACAGTATTCCTTTGGATGAAGATTTTCTTTCCGAAGACCAGCTTCGTGAAATAGAACTCAAGTATCGTTTTTCTTCTGTCAGACGACAGGGGAAAGGCACGGCGACTATTGACGACGAAGGGCTGGAAATTCTGGGGGTATTGAGAATTCCCGATCATCAAATGGCAGATTTAGTAAAAGAATTATTTGAATATGAGAGCACTAAGGTAAAATTGCAGTATGAATCTGATTATGATCAATTGATCTCTAAATGGATTGTAGAACCTAATATCACTTTGCCAATCAAACCATATTTATATAATCCCAATTGGCTTAACGGGCATGTTTCTACGCTACCTAATATATTCAATAGAAAGGATTATTTTATAAATAATCCGTCAAGCAAACTAATACAGCTACCTTCATTTGATTTCCAACAATATCCTTATTATTATTTCGATCCTGTTAAAAAAACGAGCGTTAAAATTAACCCGCCTAATGTTAACTATGATTCCCCTGATTTTCAAAAAAATTACGAGGAGGTAAATTATTCAGGGCAGGATTATATTATAGGCGTAGATGATAATAAGGAATATAGACAAACCAATCAATCGCTAATCGCGGATAACTTAGGTTTAGGGCTTGAAGAGAATGGACAAGGAACTTATACACTTCAAAACTCAGAACTTTACATTCATTCCGGAACAGATGGGGAAACGTTAACGGAAATAAAAAATTTTGAGTTTATAGGTTTTGAAGGTACAGGATTATTCAATCATATTAGTGGAACAAATGTTACTGAAAATTTAAGTTTGGGCGCTTTAGCTTCAGGTAAAGGGACTTATAAATTGCATGACGGCCATGTATACGCAAATAACGTAGTAATCGGCTATCACGGAACAGGCGATTTTATACAGAATAAAGAAGGTGGTAGCGGGAAGTTATACTCTGAAAATATATTTATCGGTTATGAACAAGGCTCAAAGGGCAAATTTGAGTTGTATGCTAGCGCATACAATCCGTCGCAAGAATATAATAAAAATTCGATTGATTTCGATGTCAAGACTCACGTGATGGCTGTGGGTTATAATGGATTTGGCGAACTAGTTCAAAATGGCGGCAATATTTCTGTGGATTACCTATTCTCTGTCGCGAATAACATAGGAAGCGATTGTTCTGCGTATACCATGAATGACGGAGTTCTGGACAGCTTGGTATTTGTAGTGGGTGATCAAGGCAAAGGTATAGCGACTATAAATAATGGGCTGGTGAATGCAACTTATTCGTATATAGGATATGAAAATAAAGGCGAATTAAATCAAAATGGTGGTATATTTAATTCTAGTCATTTTTATCTAGGATATGATAGAGGCTCAGAGGGTATTTATAATATAAACGGTGGTATTGCTGATATCGGCAATCTTTTTCTCGGGCGATCTGTTGAAACTAAAGGCGAGATAACCCAAACCGGCGGGGAATTGAACGTCCATTATATGGGGTTGGGATTTTATAATAATGAGGGTATTTATACATTAAGCGCCGGTTCGGCGAAAATTATTAATCTTTATGTAGGATATATGGGCGAAGGTGGCGAGGTAACCCAAACCGGCGGGGAATTGAACGTAAGTTATCTGCGTTTGGGTAGCGATGAGGATGCAACTGGTATTTATACATTAAACGATGGGTTTGCGAAAACCATTTCTGCGCATGTCGGTTTAGAAGGCACAGGCGAGATAATCCAGCACGGAGGGGAATTACATGCTATTTCTCTGTTTTTGGGTTTTGGATTTGAGTCGCATGGGACATATAATATTTCAGGCGGAACATTGAAATCTAATAATTTTTATGTAGGCTACAACAACACAGGCATCGTTAACATAACCTCTCTGAATGCGGAAATTGAAATAGCTAATTTTATCGTTTTCGGAGCTAATAGTTACTTGACTGCGGTGCTTGGCGCTGAAATTCGTCTCGATTCCGCAAAGTTTGATGTATTGTCCACATCTCCTGAAAACCTTCAATTTGAAAACCTCAACCTGATTTTTAACGGGGATGACAACATACTCGAAGTCGCGTGCAAACCGGGCGAATATTTCGATAATAATTTCGCGTTCAATTCTATAGAGGTCAACGGGTCGTTGATTCTTACCGATTTGAGAGACAACCAGCGTGACGGTATGAACAACGAAGTATTGTACGTGCGCACTTTGAAATTCGGTGAGAACGGGTCGATCGATCTGGGAAATATCACACTGTATTATAGCGAACTTATCGGAGTGGCTAAGTTTTTTACAGAAGACGGCAACCTTGAGCAGATCGCCGGTCATTTTGAAACAGGGATGATACCCATACCAACGCCCGTACCGGAACCTTCGGTTTTCGCGTTATCGTTATTCGGGTTAATTTTTATAAAATTTTGTAAATTTCGTAAAGGATGAATATTATGAACCGAGTAGATGACACTTCTCCCGAATGCAAGTTTTCACTACTTTTGAGATTGACTATAAAAATATTTCAATATAACCAAGCCTATTAAAAAGGATGATCATGCATATGAAAACAGCAAAATTAGTATTATTGATACTTTTAAGTTTATCTGGATATAACTCTTTTGCTCAAAACACAACGTCTATGATTTACGATCATGGTTCAGGTTCAATAATATCGTATGAAAATGAGATATATGTTATTGGAGGTTATTCTTGGAATAGCAATAAAAGCCGTTCCGGAGCTGGCAAATTAGAGGTTTATGATTACGCTGATGATTTATGGACAGAGCTTTCTCCGTTGCCGAAGAAACGATCACATACAGGTCAATTTATATTAGACGGCAACCTATATGTAATCGGAGGTTTTTTATATCAGGGTAACCTAACAAACACAGTATTCAAATTTAGTATTGAATCAAACACATGGGTAACAATGAAACCCCTTCCCTTGCCGATTTTTAAACCTGAATGTGTAGTGCTTAACAATAAAGCATATATTGTTTTCGGCTCAAAAGGCGGACATGGAAATCAACAGCTTGATCACACGTACCTTTATGAACCGAGCAATGATTCTTGGGTTGCAAAAACAGCTATGCCGTTATCGGTAGAATGGGGTACGGCTTTGGCTCATAATAATAAAATTTATGTGTTTGGCGGTGGTCATGAAGTGGGTTACGCGATTCATGAGTACCGCAGAGAAGTTCAGATATATAACCCTGACAACGATTCTTGGAGTTATGGAAATCCCTTACCACAAGATTTTTACACAAACGATGCTGGTTATCCTTATTACAATATTTCTGCAGTAAAGTATGGAGATAAAGCAGTAATATTTTCGCAGGCATCCGGAAGCGGGACATTATTTAATAAATATGTGTATATCTATTCCTTCCCAACTGATACATGGGAAAAAATTAATATGACCGGTATGCTGGAGGGGGTTGATACTTCCACAATAATAATAACCAATGGATGTGTTTTGTTAGGTAACTATGTTTATTTCGGAACTACAAGCGGGACATATCTGTATAGGTTAAATTTGCTATTGTTGGGGCTGACCGGCGAGTCTCAATGGATTGATTCTGATAACGACGGCATACCTGACTGTTGGGAAACAGAAAATGGTTTAAATCCGCTATTGGATGACGCTGATGATGACGCTGATAACGATGGATTAACCAATTTACAAGAGTTTATAGCCGGTACCGACCCACATAATCCGGATACCGACAGCGACGGTATGCCTGATTGCTGGGAAATAGATCATGCCCTTGATCCATTAGTCGATGATGCGGATGATGACGCTGATAACGATGAATTAACCAATTTACAGGAGCATTATTACAGAACCAATCCTCGTAAGACAGATACGGATGGCGACGGTTTATCCGATGGAGATGAAGTTTTGATTTATGGAACTAACCCGTTGATTGTGGACACGGATGGCGATGGGATTACGGACTATAAAGAATTGTTCGTATATTTTACCGACCCTCGCAATCCGGATACTGACGCAGATGATATGCCGGACAGATGGGAAATTAAACACGGTTTTAACCCACTATTGAATGAGGCTGAAAATGACGCTGATAACGATGGATTGACCAATTTAGAGGAATATTATTATGGAACCAATCCTCGTAAGGCAGACACCGACGGCGATGGGCTTACAGACTATGAAGAATTGAACATATATGTTACCGACCCTCTAAATCCTGATACTGACGGTGACGGTATGTCGGATGGCATGGAGGTTTATGCCGGAACTGATCCTTGCGACCCGCTAAGTCTTTTTAAAGTAAACAACAAATTGCTATCAGATGGAATACTCGTTACATGGACAGTAACTGAAAAAGCGGGCAGAAAATATTATATATACGTAAAAACCGATATAGACTGGGAACTTGTTGATTATGAAGGTTTGCAGGACGATATTATCGATAATGGAGATGGCACAAATTCTTGGAATGATGCATCGTTTACTAAATCAAATAGTCATCGTTTATACAAAGTTATAGTTGTCAGAGAGTAAATTTATAATTTTTAAGATTACTTCTTTTCCTTGGATAGTTAATAATATTTAGATTGCTAATTGGTATAAAAAGAACTTCAGACAATCTGCCTCTGACCGCTGAGATTGAGGTTTAGCCTGCCCTGATTTTTCAAACACAAAAATTACCGGAATAAACGACTTTATAGCAACCTAACTATCTGCCGGCAAAACATATCAATTATATGATCAGATCAGCCGATAATATATAAAGATTAAATTATACCGAACTTCTATCTGTTTCCGGAAAAGGCGCTAAAAGTGGATAGATACCATCTTGAAAAATGTATCAAAGCGATAGAAGGGTTCCCTCCACTTCCGTTTTCGCTGAATAAACTGCTTTGTGCAATATCCAACGAAGCCGTAGGCGCGCCTGAAGTAGCGCAGATCATCGGTATGGACCAGTCTCTTACGGCGAATGTACTGAAACTGATCAATTCGTCGTATTACGGTTATTCTGCAAGGATATCCAATATTTCCCATGCAGTCGTATTGCTTGGCATGGATACAATCAAAAATCTTGCTATCAGCCTTTCTGTAATCAATGTTATGACTAAAGATACATTCAATGACCCCGGCAGAATTTTTTACTGGGAACACGCCATAGGAACCGCCATCGCGGCGCGACAACTGATGAGCGATTTCAATAAAAACCTCGCCGAAGAAACTTTTACCGCAGGCCTGCTACATGACGTTGGGAAAATGGTGTTTCTTATTAGTCTTGACGATCAATATGTTATGCTGTTTAAAGAAGCTCTGATGGATACATACGACATATCCGCTTTCGAAGAAGAATATATCGGTATAGACCATGCGCGCATAGGGGCATCTCTTGTGCGTCGATGGAATTTTCCAATCGAATTGCAGTATCTGATTCGCTATCACCACGAGCCGGAAGAACTGAAAAAGTACGCCATGCGAAATATACTTCTTCAATCTTGTGTAGTATATGTTGCCAACTGGATAAGCAAACTTCATGTTTTTGAGATGGATTTATCAGAGTGCAAATGCCACAAATTTCATCACATCAAATCAATTCTAAAGATATCCGACACCAAAATAGGCGAGGTGCTGGAGTTTCTTGTGCCAAGTATCGATGAATTGCGTCATTTTTTCGGTATCAGGTAATCTACGAATTAGCAAACAAAAAACTTGCCATAAAAGTAATATAGTGTTATTATATGTATAATAATGTAATTAAAAGTAATATTAAGTATTATGATGTAGAAAATATTGTCATTTGTAGTGGTGACTTAAAAAACGGATTCACTGGAAAGGCAGGCCATTATGGGGCAAATCGACGTATTGATTCTTTTCGGCATAGGAATATTCGGCGGAGCTTTAGGGGCATATCTGTTTCAGAAAATTCGTGTTCCGCAAGTCGTGGGTTATATAATAATAGGGGTAGTTATAGGAAAATCGGGGTTGCAAGTAGTTTCTCATGATACAATTACCAAGTTGCAGTCGTTTAACTGGTTTGCGCTGGGGATAATAGGTTTTCTAGTCGGAGGCGAGTTGCAATGGAATACATTTCGCAAATACGGCAAACAATTCATGGCAGTCATGCTCGGTGAAGGAGTGAGCGCTTTTGTGCTTGTAAGTGTTTTATCAGCTGGTATTGCCTATTTTGTAACCCATTCCGTGACGGCCTCGTTAGGAGCTGGAGTTGTGCTTGGCGCTATAGCGGCGGCCACTGACCCTGCGTCTACAATGGATGTGTTGTGGGAATACCGGTCGCGAGGTTTTTTGACAACGGCAATTATCGCTGTTGTCGCGCTTGACGACGCTCTTGCCATGACACTTTACGGGTTATGTTCGAGCATTGCTCAAATGTTGACCGGTGAACATAGCGTTATCATGCATGAAATGACAAAAATAGCGCGCGAATTATTCGGTTCTGTATTTATGGGAGGTGCCTGCGCATTGCTACTGAACTATCTCATAAAAAAATTGAGTTGTTACAAGGAACGCATGCTTGTAATCGCTACCGGTATGCTTCTTTTGGTGATCGGTGTTGCGGACGCGGCAAGACTTGATGTTATCCTTGTTACCATGTCTATGGGAATAGTTCTTGTCAATATAGCTCCAAAACGCTCTCACGAACTGTTTATATTGATGCGAAGTTTTTCAGCGCCGGTTTACGTGATGTTTTTTGTCTTGGTCGGCGCGAGTTTAGGTATAGCGGAAATGCCATTATGGCTATGGGCTATTGTGGTCGTGTATGTGCTGGCAAGAAGTCTCGGCAAAATGTTCGGCGCATATGCCGGCGCCCGGTTTTCCGGAGCGGATATATCGGTACAGCGTTATGCCGGAATTGGGCTTTTTGCTCAGGGAGGCGTCTCCATAGGCCTTTCGATTATGGCAAGCCAGCATCTGACAGGGGTTATGCTTACCGATACGCTGTCGCTCGGAGATATGATTGTATATTGTGTTACCGCTACGACTATGATTATACAGTTGGCAGGACCGTCTAT
This sequence comes from bacterium, assembly GCA_018435605.1. Classification (GTDB taxonomy): domain Bacteria; phylum Auribacterota; class Auribacteria; order Auribacterales; family Auribacteraceae; genus R3-B46. The sequence goes on from JAHDNF010000012.1 coordinate 53,846, forward strand.
GGTCAAATTGTCGGTCAGCTTGGCAGGCGAAATAGGGCGCAATGTTACCGAAGAAGATGTGATTGCCACAATGACGGTTGCCGATGTCATGGAAACACCGGTTGTACCTATAAAAACAAGCGCGACTATCAACGAAGCCGTGAAGATATTTTCGGAACAGGATTATTTGGTTCATCCGGTAGTCAACGAAACAGGCAAAGCTGTAGGTACATTATCTTTGGAAAACCTAAAAGAAATTGTAGCCGATCAGGATTTCTGGAAATGGATGCTCGTTGACGATGTTTTGCCTCAAAGCAAGGATTTTATTCTAGCCGGTACACCTCTGTGCGAAGCGTTGGAGGTAATGGCTGACAAGGAAATGGATGAAGTGCCGGTTGTGGAAAATATTCAAAGCGGAATTCCTGTAGGTATACTTGATATGCGCAGTATGAAAAAGCGTATCAAACAGGAAGTTGTAGAACGTCAGAAAGTTGTATGTGTCGCGGATGCTAAGATCGGGAAAGTGGCATAGCCGGCAGTCGATTAGATATCCAAACTGCTCATGTCGCTCAGTTGCACTCTAAGCGCGTCCGTAGATATGCTGAGTTCTATCAAACTCAATATTAGCGAAGCTAACAGAAACAGCAGGCTGATGCCGAACAATACCTCTCCTAAAATGACATGCCTCAAAAAAAGCGCGAACATAGATGTCGCACAGCCAATAAAACTCAAAACACCGCAAATCTGCATGCCTTTTATTATGGAAATGCGTTTGCTTAAGTTTTGTATCTGAGGCATGATTGTCGTTAAGGTAGCGGAATTCCTACGGCTGTGCAGTTCCCGCACGAGTTGGGCGAGTACCAAAAAACGGCTGTTGTAAGACAGCATTAAAAGTGATATTGCCGGAAATAGCAAAGCCGGAGTAGTAAGGGTCATATCCATAATACATTCCTTTAGATAGTCAAAGGCTACTTGATAAGCTCGATTCGTTGCGGAGGCCAGTATATGAAAAACGCCAGACCGCGCAGGTTTTCTTCCGGTACATAACCCCAAAACCTGCTGTCTTTCGAACTTGGGCTGTTGTCGCCCAGCACAAAATATGATTTTTCAGGAACCACAATCGATTTGAAACGCTGGCCGAAAGGACCTTCATTGATGTAGCATATCTGTTTAAAAATCTCGGGGTCGTCTAGTATCTTGCCGTTAACCAGTATTACACCCTCGTCAGGTTCTATAGGCCCGTTGACTAGTTTTTGTCTGGTGCGTGAGCTTTCACCTTCGATATAAACCCCGTCATCTTTATAAATTTTGATCGGATTTTCTATGCGTTCTATTTCGCCGCTGTAAGGCGACTGCACAAACAGCATTTCTCGGCGTAGCCCTTTGATTTCTATTTTGTCGCCGGGCAACCCTACCAAGCGTTTGATGAAATCTTTATTTTGCTCTTCTTTATCCAGCAGTGAAATTCCTTCGGTGGTGAATACAATTACGTCTCCGTGTTTTGGCTGACGCATTGCGGGCAATTGAAAATAAGGTAGCTTGATATTTGTAAACAATATCCCAGTCGGGCTTTTGGCGCCATAAATAAATTTGTTGACCAAAATACGGTCGCCGATTCCATAATATTGAGCGCCATGCAGTGTAGGTTGCATTGAGCCGGTGGGTATCTTGAACGCCTGTACGATGAACGTCCTTATGATCGTCGCCAGAATAACCGCGGCCAAAAATGCTTCAGCGTATTCACTAAATACCGATTTTTTATACGGCTTGACTATTTTCGATACTTTGCTGTCGAAATCGAAATATTTTTTTTCAAGTTCTACCGGATCTGCGCAGGTGTACATGAAATCTTCAAAAACAGCGATTTCGGCTTCCGCTTTGTTCATCTTTTCAGGATCAATCTTTGCACGGTTTTTTATAAGGATTTTTTTCATATCCTTAATATTATCTTTCGCGCGTTTTTTATATTTGCGAAGTTTCATCGCTTTAACAATGTTCATTATGCACCTGTCAGTTATGGTTGATCCATAGTTAATCCATCTTAAGAACCGTTAAAAACGCATTTTGAGGAATTTGAACTTTTCCTACCAGTTTCATTCGCTTTTTGCCTTCTTTCTGTTTTTCCCACAGTTTGCGTTTTCGGGTTATGTCGCCTCCGTAACATTTGGCTGTAACGTTCTTTTTTAGCGCGGTGATGGTTTCCCTTGCAATAATCTTATTGCCGATAGCCGCCTGAATGGCAATCTGAAACATTTGGCGTGGAATGACTTGTTTGAGTTTATCACAGACTTCCTTACCTCGGTTATACGCTTTATCCTTATGAACGATAAATGAAAACGCATCAACTACTTCGCCGTTCACCATCAAATCCACCTTTACCACATCGGCAGGCAGGTATCCGATAATTTCGTAATCCATAGATCCGTAACCGCGAGTAAGCGATTTGACTTTATCATAGAAATCTATTATAACCTCGCTAAGCGGCATTTCATAGGTGATCATGACCCTGTTGCTGTCGAGAGTTTCGGTTTTTTTGCATTCTCCGCGCCGCTCGAATGTCAACTGCATCATGCTCCCTATATAATCGTTAGGGCAGATTATTGTAACCTGAATATACGGTTCTTCTATATAATCTATGGTGGAAGGGTCCGGAAAATGAACAGGATTATCTATTTCCATCATTTGACCGTTACGTTGGTACACGTGGTAAACAACGCTCGGCGATGTGGTTACCATATCGATATCATATTCGCGTTGAAGACGTTCCTGAATAATTTCCATGTGAAGCAGTCCTAGAAATCCGCAACGGAAGCCGAAACCGAGCGCTATGGATGTTTCCGGCTCGAAATGAAACGACGAATCGTTAAGCTGTAGTTTTTCCAGAGCGTCTTTTAGCAGTTCGTATTCGTTGGTATCCATCGGGTACATACCGCAAAAGACCATTGGTTGAACCATTTTGAAACCCGGCAATGCGTCTTTGGCCGCCATTTTATCGTCCGTTATGGTGTCGCCTATGGAAATATCCTTCGGTGTTTTTATGTTGGCTATCACATATCCCACTTCGCCGTCGGACAACTGGGTGGCAGGAACAGCTTTTGGCTTGAAAGTGCCGACTTCCAACACCTCAAAAACAGTGTTTCGTTTTATCATGCGGATGATCATGCCTTTTCGGATCATTCCGCTGAAAATTCGTATATACACTATCACTCCTCGGTACATATCGTATACCGAGTCGAATATCAAAGCGCGCAGACGGTTATCGTCGGCGTATTTTTTAGGAGGAGGAATACGGTTGATCAGCGCGTCGAATACATCTGGGACTCCAAGTCCGGTTTTGGCGCTTACCAAAATGGCGTCTTCCGCGGAAATGCCTATTATGTCTTCAATCTGATGTTTCACATCGTCCACGTGCGATGCAGGGAGGTCGATTTTGTTTATAATCGGGACTATTGCCAGATCATGTTCAAGAGCTAAATGTACATTTGCGACAGTCTGCGCTTCCACTCCTTGTGACGCATCTACAAGCAAAAGAGCCCCTTCGCACGCGGCCAGTGAACGCGATACCTCATAAGCGAAATCCACATGCCCAGGAGTGTCTATCAGATTCAATATATATTCCGTTCCGTCGCTGTGTGTATATTTCAACCGCACAGCCCGCGCTTTGATAGTTATACCCCGTTCCCGTTCCAAGTCCATATCGTCCAGTATTTGATCGCGAAACTCACGTTCGCTTACTGTATTGGTATACAACAGCATTCTGTCCGCCAGAGTCGATTTTCCGTGGTCGATATGAGCAATTATAGAAAAATTGCGTATTTTATCTTTTTCGATAGCCATAGACGTTCCCTTTTATGTAACCTTAAGTAAATATGAGGTACAGATGATACACGATTACCAATGAAAAAAGCAAGGAGTTCCTTGCTTTTTTACATTAGATTATATAAAAAATTTCACGGTCTAATACCGTGAGTATAACCCGTATAGCAAAATTACAAGCAAAATCTGTGCCGCGAGTACAGCGTGATGTAACACGACTGCAATGACGTTTCGTTTAATGACCCAGTGTGAGGCATAACAGTATCCCAGTATAGCCGGTATAAATAGATGTAGAAGAAAAATAGCTTTTATATGACAGAAATACGGGTGCTGGATATTGAAAAAGATATACGCCGCTAGGCTCAGCGGAGGCAATATTATGACAGGCAAACTCGAAAAATTTCTAACCGCCCACGATTTTCTTATAAATAATAAGAAACCGGCAATCATGTATAGCGTTGATATTAAGCCAATCGTTAACAGGCATCCGGCAACTGCATATCCAGTTTTGTCGCTGATGCGCAGGTATAAATTGTGGTTTTCGATCCAAATAGTTGCTAACGTACCGGTTAATATATTGCGGTATACCGGATTGAACAGCCGCCGGTCGTCCCGTTGAGCCAGCATCGGATTATGGAATACACGCCGGTCAAAAGTGATGAAATCGGATAAAAGGCGGTTGCCGGGAGGCATCTTTTCATAAATATGATTGAATTCGGTTAGGCCGGCAGAGGTGATCAGAGGGTCGCCGTATTTTACGGCATTCCTTACATACCACCAACCGGATATAAGAATCGTAACCGCAAAACAAACAACTGCGAAACCAGCTATGGTTTTGCGGTGTTTTCTTGTTGTCAAAATCAGGACGCACAACGCAACCGCTACACAAGTAGCCATAATCAATCCCGTATATTTTGTCAGCAGACTTAATCCAAGAATACAACCCAGCACAGCGCCAGATCGTAGGGAATAATCGTTTCGCTCTATACATCTGACAGTAAAAAAAAGCGCTACACTAATCAAAAACGACGATAACAACTCGTTTGTTACCATAGGGCTGATATACAGATGTACCGGCAGGTACGCCATAAAAATTACCCCGTATGCCAGCGGCAAGCGTGAATTACCGAACAAGCTGTGCATATAACGATATGTCTTGCAAGCGCAAGCGAAAAGCAGTAATCCAGTTGACACCGATAACAATTTTAGCGTGATATGCGCCGGTTCGCCGAAATCTGTAGTGAAATGCATTATCAGCGACGAAAAAAAATAATAAAGTGGCGGCTGGTATCCTTCCAGAAGTAATAACGGCGATGGCAGTGATCTTTTTTTATACAGGTCTATAATATACTGCAAATGACATTGACCGTCGTATCCGAATAAAATATCGAAGACAATCGCCTGCCTGAATCGTAAATATAATGTTGGAACAAGTGTTAGTATAAAAATGCCGCTTAAGGCGATTTTTTTATTCTGTGAAACGCATGTTTTAATAAATTGTAACATTGATTTCATGGAGCGGTTATCCGTTTAGTGTCCGTAAAGCGCTTTTTTGATTGAGAAATCGATAATCTGATAGTATAATCCCCAAAATTAGCCATAACAATACTTTTTTCGTATGCTGATCTTCTCAATTTGTAATTGTGAAATACAAGGAGAACTTTATGCCGTATATAATAGATCAACAAATATTGAGCCGCATTGTGCAGTCTGCGCTTGAGGAAGATATCGGTTCAGGCGATATCACAACCGAAATATCTGTTCACGAGCAGGTTGTTGCCAGAGGCAATATTTTTGCCCGTCAGAAGCTGGTGGTGGCGGGTATGCCTGTAGTGCGCGAGATATTTCGGCAAATGCAATCTCAACTCGATCTGACTGTCTTTCGCGATGACGGAAGTTGTGCTTCCCCCAACGACTGCATCGCCTTTGTGGAAGGAAACGCACGCAGTATATTGACTGCCGAAAGAGTAGCGCTAAATTTCCTCCAGAGGTTATCGGGTATAGCTACGCTTACAGCCCAGTATGTGCAGGCAGTGGAAGGCACAAACGCCGTCATACTCGATACGCGCAAAACTACACCGGGGTTGAGAATGCTGGAAAAATACGCGGTAAAGGTGGGTGGCGGCGAAAATCATCGGTTCGGGCTGTACGATCAATTTTTATTCAAGGATAATCACATCGCGGCCGGTTCGGGCGATTTCGCTTCATATATTGAAACGGTTATAAAAAACGCAAGAATGCAACGGCCCGGTACATTTGTCGAAGTGGAGGTAGATTCGCTAGAGCAGTTTCAATCTGTATTACATCTGAATCCTGATTGTATCCTGCTTGACAATTTTTCTACGGAAGATCTGCGCAAGGCCGTAGCCTTGAACGAATCGGCTGTTCTTCTGGAGGCTTCCGGCGGAGTGTCTCTCGACCGTGTCAGGTCGATTGCCTGTACCGGAGTGGATAGAATTTCCGTTGGCGCTATCACTCATTCCGCCTGCGCTGTCGACATATCAATGGATCTGGAATTATGCCGAGCAAAGAACTGATAGTTCATTCATTACTGCAAAACCAATGGGTGCATGGCACTGATCTTGCCGAAACATTAGGCACATCCCGAACTGCTATATGGAACAACATTACTGTTCTGAAAAATCGCGGTTATGATATCGAGTCGAATCAAAAAGAAGGATACAGGCTGGTTTCTATCCCAAAATTCCTTTATCCCGAACTGGTGAAATATAAGCTGGGCACTTCTTTTATAGGCAGGAATATCATCCATTATATGTCTACCGGTTCGACCAATGACGATGCCAGAGAACTGTGCAATAAAGGCGCGCACGCCGGGACAGTGGTGATTGCGGAAGATCAGACAAAAGGTAGGGGACGCTGTAATAGATCATGGACGACCTCTGTTGGTAAGAGTATTGCCATGAGTCTAATATTAAAGCCGGAAGGGAAAAAACCGCGCGAGGCTTATCAATTCACTATGATGACCGCGGCTGGAATATCCGACGCGCTTATGTCTTTTGATGTGAAAAATGTTTCCATAAAGTGGCCTAACGATGTTCTGATAAACGGCAAAAAAGTCGCTGGGATATTGACCGAGTTGAATGGCGAGATGGATATGATCAGGCAGTTGATTATCGGTATCGGTATAAACGTCAATCAGGATATCTGCGATTTCGGACAAACATTGCCTGACGCCACATCGGTAAAGATTGAAACCGGTGTTACAGCAGATAGACTCCGACTTATCCAAACAGCTATCCGTTGCATTGACGCCAGATACGTACAATTGATGCGCCACGGATTTGACGACATTTTGAACACATTGAAGCAGAGATGTTGTTCAATAGGCAAAAAAATACATTTTAACTTGGCTGGAGCGGAAGGCGCAGTTACTGTAAAGGATATCGCGTCTGACGGCGGATTGATGGTAATCGATGATAGCGGCAATATCAAAACTTTGTATTCGGGGGATATTCAGTTTGTCTGATGCGGTCGTTGTCATAGATATAGGAAACACCACCATACACGCAGGGTTATACTGTAACGGCGAGATTTTAGACCCCATACGTATCGGTTACAAAAAAAAATTTCAGGCTATAAACGAGTTTCAGCATTTTTCCGGATGGCTGAATTCTCATCGGAACAACGGGGCTGTCTCAAACATTGCGATCTGCTCGGTAGTACCGTCTTTCACCGATTATATAACATCTTTATACCATGATATAACTGTATTTACAGTGCACAGCGGATTGCCTCTGGGGATAGAGCTACCTTATACGCCTGTGGAATCGTTCGGGGCAGACCGGCTGGCAAACCTTGCGGCTTTGCGCAAGTGGTATGGCTATCCTTCCGTAGTGATTGATGTCGGTTCCGCGTTGACCTGTGATTTGCTTGACGCGCAGGGAAATTTTGCGGGAGGGATGATTTTTCCCGGTCCCGGATTATGTCTTAAATCCTTGCACGAGCAAACCGCCCAACTGCCGCAGGTCGATCTTGATGAACCGCATCCCGAATGGGGTTTTTCCACGGAATCATCCATCAGGTCGGGGGTATATAAAGGATTTACCTGCATGATAAAATCTCTGATTGACGATGCGCGGAGTCAGCTACAGGCAGATTCTATACGGTCAGTCGCCACAGGAGGCTGGAGTATGCTTCTTCAACCCTTTCTGCCTGAAGTGGATCATTTCGACGAGTATCTTACCCTAAAAGGTATCGGCGAGATATTCAGCTTAGTAAAAAACAGAAGTTAGAACCTATGGCGATGTCATTTGCTGAAAAATTTAAGATTATTTCGAATGTTATCAAAAAGGTTGACCGTTATATTCAAAGTGTAGTATACTAAAGGAAATTAAGAACACATTATATAAAATTACTTGCTTTTTATGGACGGTATCCGGCATAATGGGCACGTATTTTTCTAAGTTACGGCAAAAAATGGGTTGAGGAGACCTGATGTGAAAACAACACGACCTAACATCACGCGCATGTGCTGTGCTATTACACAGGCGATGGAGGGCACTTCTGGCAGGACTGAACAGCGGTTAGCGCTTTTACCTGCCTTCCACATTGTAAGCAGGGACCCCGGAATGGCAAAACTTCTGTTCGCAGACGGTTTTTTGCTATGACACGGCGGTCCGTCTGAAACTTGTCACCGTGCGAAATAATGTTGTTTGTCAGGTTGAACCGCAAGTATTTCGCACATCAAAACACACTTAAAATCAAATAGACAATAATGGGAAATACCTTTGACGAAAGGAATTTTTATATGGGAAAGACAGGCGCAGAAATTATAATGGAGGCGTTACGCAAAGAAAAAGTCGAAGCTGTTTTCGGGTATCCCGGCGGCGCGGTTATTGATATTTTCGATATGCTGTTCAATTCGGATATCAACTTTTATTTAGTTCGTCACGAACAGGGCGCCGCTCATGCGGCTGACGGGTACGCCCGCGCGACCGGAAAAGTCGGGGTTTGCCTTGCAACATCCGGTCCGGGTGCAACGAATCTTGTTACCGGTTTGGCAACTGCTTATATGGATTCGATACCTATGGTTGCGCTTTGCGGTCAGGTTCCTACATCTATGATCGGCAACGATGCTTTTCAGGAAGCGGATATAACAGGTATTACACGTCCTGTTACAAAGCATAACTATCTGGTCAAAAATGTAGACGAGTTGCCTCAGGTCATCAAAGAAGCATTCTATATCGCTTCGTCAGGCAGACCAGGGCCGGTGCTTATCGATTTGCCGAAAGATATACAAAAAGCGGTTACGAAAGTCCCGTATCCGGATACTATTAAAATGCGCAGTTACCAGCCTACTTATGAAGGACATATCAAGCAGGTCGAAAAACTCGCGCAGGCTATTAAAAAAGCGAAAAGGCCTGTTATTTACGCCGGAGGCGGTATGCTCATATCGGGCGCGCACAAAGAATTGCTCGAACTGGTGGATAAAACGAATATTCCGGTTACGACAACTCTGCTCGGATTGGGATGTTTTCCGGAAACGCATCCGCTGTCATTGAAAATGCTCGGCATGCACGGTTCGCAGTTTGCCAATTACGCTGTCATGGAAACCGATCTGCTCATCTCGATAGGCGCTCGCTTCGACGATCGTGTCACCGGTAAAATAGATGAATTCGCTCCAAACGCTAAAATAGCTCATATCGACATTGATCCATCGGCTATAAGCAAGAATTTAACGGTTCATATACCTGTGGTGGGCGACGCGAAAGACGTACTGCAAAAGTTGAACAAAATAGTAGAACCCGGCGATACTGCCGAATGGTGCGAGACTATCCGCAAATGGAAAGAACAATATCCGCTTGCTTATAAAGACGACGCCGATATCATAAAGCCGCAATACGTGGTTGAAAAAATATACGAAGTGACCGGCGGCGACGCTATCATATCTACCGAAGTGGGTCAGAATCAGATGTGGGCGGCACAGTTTTTCAAATACACGCACCCTCGGCAATTTTTGTCATCAGGCGGATTGGGCACTATGGGCTACGGTTTTCCTGCGGCAATAGGCGCTCAGGTTGCGTTTCCCGATAAACTTGTGTTCGATATCGCCGGCGACGGCAGTTTTCAAATGAACATACAAGAACTTGCCACAGCGGTTTGTCACGAGTTGCCGGTTAAGGTAGCTATTTTGAATAACGGATACCTCGGCATGGTGCGCCAGTGGCAGGAATTGTTCTACAGCAAACGATATTCCGGCACTTGTCTGCTCAAAGAAAAAGGATGTATTCATAACTGTGACGAGAAATCATGCGGAAGCACTCTTATCCCTGATTTCGTCAAGGTTGCAGAGGGATATTCTGCCGTTGGTATGCGAATATTCAAAAAACAGGATGTTGTACCTGCTCTTGAAGAAGCGATCAAAACCAAACGCACTGTCGTTATGGATTTTGTCGTTGCAAAAGAGGAAAATGTTTTTCCGATGGTTCCTGCCGGCGCGTCATTGCGGCAGATGCTGAGCGGTATATCATAATAAAACAACCACAAGCGGGTTATATAAGGAGGCTCTACAGTGAAACACACTGTTTCTGTTTTAGTTGAAAATAAATCGGGTGTTCTGGCTCGCGTTGCCGGATTGTTCAGCGGACGCGGATTCAATATCGACAGTCTTACGGTTGGAGAAACACAAGACCCGTCCATGTCACGTATGACCATTGTGGTCAACGGCGACGACGCTGTGCTTGAACAGGTCAACAAACAATTGAATAAATTGATTGATGTCGTTAAGGTGCAAGATTTTAAAACAGCTAGTTTTGTCGAGGCCGAGCTGGTGGTTATGAAACTGCATTCCAACTCTAAAACAAGATCGGAAATTGTTCAGATTGCAGATATATTTCACGGCAAAATACTTGATGTTACCGATAAAAACATCATTATCGAAGCGACAGGCACAACAGATAAAGTCGATTCTTTGATAAATTTGTTACGTCCTTACGGTATCAAGGAAATGGCTCGTACCGGCAAAGTGGCTCTGGCCAAAGGTTAATTAAATTTGAACTGGATTGAGGAAAACATTAACTAACGAACATAATACAAGAATAGGAGAAACCATGACCATGGCAAAAATGTTTTATGACAAAGACGCAGATCTGAATTTGTTGAAAAATAAGACCGTAGCGATACTCGGATATGGCAGTCAAGGGCATGCTCACGCAAGCAATTTGCGTGACAGCGGTGTAAAAGTGATAGTATCCGAACTGCAAGGTACTAGAAATTACGAACTGGCAAAAAATGACGGGTTTAATCCAGTCAGTGCCGACGAAGCCGCTAAACAGGCCGATGTTATCATGGTGTTACTGCCGGATCAGACTCAGGCGAAAGTATACGAAGCTAGCATCGCTCCGAATATAAAAGACGGTGCTTATCTTGCCTTTGCTCACGGTTTCAACATTCATTTCGGTCAAATTGTGCCGAAAGCTACGGTAAATGTATTTATGGTGGCGCCAAAAGGTCCGGGGCATCTTGTACGAAGGACGTATACTGAGGGAAACGGCGTGCCGTGTCTTATCGCTGTTCAGCAGGATCCTTCGGGCGATACGTTTAATGTCGGTATGGCGTATGCCAAAGGCATCGGAGGTACACGTGCCGGAGTAATCGAAACATCGTTTGCCGAAGAGACCGAAACCGACCTGTTCGGCGAACAGGTGGTCTTGTGCGGCGGTGTAACCGAACTGGTGCGCGCGGGCTTTGAAACGCTGGTCGATGCAGGTTACCAGCCGGAAATAGCTTATTTCGAATGTTTACATGAACTTAAATTAATCGTAGACCTTATGTATGAAAAAGGGATATCCGGAATGCGATACTCCATTAGCGATACCGCTGAGTATGGCGACTTAACCCGTGGTCCGCGAATTATTACAGACGATACCCGTTGGGAGATGGAGGACATCTTGCGAGAAATTCAGTCCGGAGAATTTGCTCGCGAATGGATCCTTGAAAATCAGGCTAACAAACCTGTTTTTAACGCATTGCGTCGTCAGGGGCAGGAACATATGATTGAGGAAGTCGGCGCAAAACTGCGTGAAATGATGAGCTGGATAAAAAAGAAGGATCTGAACTTTTAGGGGTATCATTATGAGTGATAATAATAAAATAATAATATTCGATACTACTTTGCGAGACGGCGAACAAGCGCCCGGCGCCAGTTTGAACATCAGGGAAAAACTGGAAATTGCCAGACAGCTTGTACGGTTGAACGTAGACGTAATAGAAGCTGGGTTTCCGATTGCGTCTCCGGGAGATTTTGAAGCGGTCAAAACAGTTGCTCAGGAAATACGAGGACCGATCATAAGCGGGTTGTCGCGTTCCCGCAAGCAGGATATAGAACGTGCCGCGGAAGCTCTGAAATATGCCGAACGCGGCAGGATTCACGTTTTTCTGGCAACATCTAAAATTCATATGCAATATAAACTGAAAAAAGCGGAAGACGAAATAATCCGTCTTGCAGTGGAAGCTGTTAAATACGCCAAGTCGTTTATAGAGGATATTGAGTTTTCGCCGGAAGACGCTTCACGTACCGAACTGCCTTTTCTCGCTCAGGTTGTTTCAGCTGTAATAGATGCGGGTGCGTCTACAGTTAATATTCCTGATACCGTAGGCTACGCTATACCGGAATCCTATGCCGCTACGATAAAATATTTATATGAGAATGTACCAAATATCGATAAAGCGGTTATCAGTGTGCATTGTCATAACGATTTGGGGTTAGCTACAGCCAATTCTCTTGCCGCTGTAAAAGCCGGCGCACGTCAGGTTGAATGTACGATAAACGGTATCGGCGAACGTGCCGGAAACTGTTCTCTGGAAGAAGTGGTTATGTCTTTGCGCACCAGAAAAGATTTCTTCGGTGGGCTGTATACCGATATCAATACAAAGCAGATAATAAAAACAAGCAAACTGGTATCTCATCTGACCGGATTTGTAGTTCAGCCTAACAAGGCGATTGTAGGGGATAACGCTTTTGCTCACGAGGCAGGTATTCATCAGGACGGTGTGCTGAAAGAACGTACTACCTATGAAATTATGCATCCGGCAGATATCGGACTTGAAGAAAGTACTCTGGTTTTAGGCAAACATTCCGGACGGCATGCATTCAAAGACCGTCTGGAACAGTTGGGTTTCCATTTGACAGATGCAGAGATAGAAGAAGCCTTCGAACGATTTAAAGTTCTAGCCGATAAGAAAAAAGAAATTTTTGACGAGGACTTGGAAATCATTGTCGAAGAAGCATTCAGCAAAACGGTTCCTCAAACCTACTCGCTTGATTATCTTGGTGTTGTAACCGGCAATAAAAGTATCAGCACCGCGACTATTCGCCTTAAAAAAGACGAAAAAGTCATGCAGGATGCCGCATGCGGTGACGGTCCGGTAGACGCTGTATACCAGACGATAGAGCGCATAACCGGTATTAAAGCCGAACTGCTCGATTACAGCCTGCGCTCTGTTTCAAAAGGCAAAGATGCTATCGGCGAGGTAGTTGTGAAACTTTGTGTCGATGATAAAATCATCAACGGAAAAGGTGTCAGCACCGATATTATAGAAGCCAGCGCCCGCGCTTACCTCAATGGCATCAACAAGATTGTCAGAACCGACGGGAAAGCGGGCAACGAGCCGAAAGGTATCTGAAATGATTGACATAAACGGTAAGACGCAAAAGTATGGATTGTTCGGGTATCCGGTTGAACATACGGCGTCGCCGCCTATGCATAACGCCGCGTTCGAGTCGTCAGGCTTGAACGCGGTTTATTTACCTTTTGCGGTTCATCCCGATAACCTCGAAGTTGCGGTTAGATCTCTCGTTCCTTTAAATATTAAAGGAATTAATGTTACTATTCCTCATAAACAAACCATTATCCCATATCTGGACGATTTGTCGGAGATTGCTGAAGTTATCGGCGCTGTCAATACTGTACAGATAGAAAAAGGACGCTTGATCGGCCATAATACCGATGGATCAGGTTTTTTAACTGCTCTTGAAGAAGAAGCGGGGTTTACAGTAGACGGTAAAAAGGTATTTCTAGCTGGCGCAGGCGGCGCCGGTTTTGCGGTTGCAACCAACTGTGTGTTTCAAGGCGTTTCATGTCTGGGTGTCTTTGATATGGATGCTACTCGTTCGCAGTCGCTTGTGGATAAATTGAAGGAACTGAAATATCATTGCGATATTGTTAATCTAGCCGGACTTGCTCCTGATCAGGTTGATCAGTTTCTTTCTACAGCCGATTTAGCGGTAAACGCAACGCCGGTGGGTATGAAACAAGATGACCCTGTGCCGTTTGCGGTTAAGCCTCTGAAAGAAAAGGCTCTGGTTTACGATTTGGTTTATAATATTCCCAAAACTACCTTGATAAAAGAGGCCGAGGCGCGTGGAATTCGCGCGTACAGCGGTTTGAGCATGTTGCTGTATCAAGGAGTGCTCGCTTTTGAAATATGGACATTGACTCAAGCTCCGGTTGACGTGATGCGCGCCGCTCTCAAGAGAGCGGTATATGGAGATACCGAGTGATACCGCCATGGTTTGATATGGTGCTGATTTCTTTGATCGGACTGGCTGTAGGAAGTTTTTTGAATGTCTGTATATCACGTATTCCCGAAGAAGAATCTGTGGTTAAACCCCGCTCTAGATGTCCGCGTTGCCATAACCTCATAGAATGGTACGATAATATTCCGGTAATCAGCTACATCATTCTTCGCGCCCGATGCCGGCATTGTCGCGAAAAAATATCAGTACAATACCCGTTGGTTGAAATCGGTTTTGTGGCAATGCTTCTTCACTTGTATCATGTTTTTGCGCAACAAGGGCTTTCGGGACACATTCTTTTCCTTGCCGTAGGCTACTATGGAATATTATGCGCATGTCTATTGGTAGCAACCGTTATAGACCTTTTTCATTATATTATTCCCGATGAAATAAACATTGTCGGAATACTAATTGCATTGGCAGGTGCGGTGGCATTTCCTGTGTTAGTGGGCGGTTCGACAATATTTGACGGATTTATACACTCTGCTGTAGGTATCAGCGCGGGATTTGTTTTACTTAGGATGGTGGTATGGATAGGTGCATTGATTTTCCGAAAGGATGCCATGGGTTTGGGCGATCCGAAATTTCTGGCAATGATCGGAGCATTCCTAGGATGGAAACAGGTTCTTTTGGTGATATTTTTGTCGTCCTCTCTCGGCGCATTGATCGGTGGATTGTTTGTAATTCTATTTCGAAAAAATAAGAAAGATACTGTTATCCCTTACGGGCCGTTTCTCGCCCTTGGCGCGTATATAAGCATGCTTTACGGTGACGACCTGATAAAATGGTATTTTTCACTTGTTCAACCAAATATGCAATAGGTTTTTTATATGGGATGCAAACAGTGCGGTACATGTTGCCGATGGAGCGGATACGTTCATTTGACCGATAAAGATATAAAACGCATCGTTTCGTATCTTAATATGGATGAAATAGAGTTTATCGACACATACACCTGTCTAACCAATAACCGTCAAGGTCTGAGTATCATTGAGCGCGATGACGGAAGCTGTGTATTTTTTGACGACTCAACCAACCTATGTAATATTTACAACGTACGTCCACAGCAGTGCCGCGAGTTTCCTATGCGGTGGCATCTCAAAGATATGACAGGGTGCCAATTCGACTGAAGATAAAAATCAAATTGTTTTTAAAGAAAATAATCTATGTCAATAATGTTATGGTATGTAGGTTATTTACTGTACGGCGCCGGTACTTGTCCCTTCATGGTGCCGGGTTCGTCCGGAAAATTTGGTTCGTCAAGTATTGGTATAACCATATCGTTCTCACCCGTGGATTCGGGTACGTCTGATGTGTCAACCGATTCTGTCTGAACAGGGGCAGGTATATCGCGATTTACGTTTTGTTTAGGTTCTCCTTGCCGTGCTTTATCGGTTACCTGAGGATTTATATAGGGATATGGATACCATGGGTTGGAACAACCTGCAATCAAGACCATCAACAGCACCAACGAAAAAACGGATTCTCTCATCATATTTTCTCCATGTTTTACTATGGTTGGCAATACGTTAAAACGTGGAGGATAGGGGATTCGAACCCCTGGCCTCAACAATGCGAATGTTGCGCTCTCCCAACTGAGCTAATCCCCCACAGATAATTCAATACTGTATACGACTGTAGAATGAATGTCAATCAGGAATTTACAGTAAAATGAACGATTGCCGGTATGCCTATTTACCTATACGCCATATATCATTGAGGTTCTTGTCGACTGTTGATACAAGAACGTTAAACTCGTTCCGTTTTCAAGATGTTGTATGTGCGCATTTTTTGATGATCGATAAAGCCTATTGAAAAACTCCCGCCATTGACTTTTTGCCTTAAATAGAGTATAATGCAAGTAGACAATAAAACGTTCGAATATCAATATCAACGACCAGTTTTGAGAATGGATGATTTTTTATAAAAAGTTATATATAATCTTATTAACAATATAATTTATACACGTGTGAAAGGAGCCGCACATGAAACTTGTTAAAACCAGAATGGGAACAGTACTTCTCAGTTCGATTATGATGATGTTGGCGGCGTCATCCTTATTGGCTGAACGTACAGGGGAAATCCGCGTTAACCGCAGTTTCGGAAGAGTTGTATCTTCGGAACATAATGACAAAGCCGACTTGCGCGTTATCCATATTCAGGATGCCCACTGTAACATCGAAGCTCAAATGAACATAGTCAACCTTATAAACGAGCTGGTGAAGAATTATGACGTCAAACTTATCGGCGTTGAAGGAGCTTCGGGCAAATTCGATACCGGACGTATTGCCGCTTTTCCCGATAAAAAAGTTCTGCAACAAGTAACTGAATATTTTTTAAATGTTGGCAAAATAAGCGGTTCAGAGTATTTTTCTATTAATTACAACCGGCCGGATATATTGCTGGGCATAGAAGATAATAGTTTGTATCTTGATAATTACACTAAATTTATACAGTCTCTTGAAGTCCGCAATGCGGCATTGGAATATTTCCGGACAGTCGATGATGACCTTAAAATTATACAGGAAAAGTTTGCCAGCGAAGCGGTTTGGGAATTCAATAAGCAGGTCGAACTGACTCATGAGGTTGAAAAAGATTTTACCGCGTATTGCACGCTACTGCATACGTACGGCACTCAAAATGGAGTTGATATCGGCTCTTATCCTAATTTTGCGAAATTGATTGAAACTCTTGAACTTGAAAGCAAAATCGATTTTGATCGGATCAACGGTGAAAAAGCCGCTCTTCTCGATTCCTTGAGCGAAGTATTGCTCAAAGACGAACTGGCGAAATTATTGCAGAATAACCTATATTTCAGAATCAACCGCATCACTCCCGGAGAATATTATTCATACCTGACTACAATCGGTGAAACGCAAGGTATGGATTTTTCTCAATATCCGAATTTTTCTACATACACAAAATATCTGAGTACCTACGATTCCATAGACCAGAAAAAATTGTTTGAAGAATGCGATAACCTTCAGTCGGCAGTGCGCAAGGCAATGTGTAATACTCCTGACGATAATGAGATATGTTTTTTAATGGAATCCGCCCAGCTATTGAAAAAATACACTACCTTGCAGTTAAGCACCTCGGATTTGCAGAAATTCAAACAGCAAGCCGGCACGACAATCGAGGAATTTGATCGCAAAATGGACGCATACTGCAAAAAGCTCAGTTTGCCTTGTAGTGATAACACAGCGCTTTTGCAGACTATAAGCGACGGTATGAATATGCTCGATTCTTTTTATCAGGTAGCCAAACAACGTGATCAAGCGCTTGTAGATCAGTTGCTTGCTGAAATGGATCTTGAAGGCATCAATACCGCTATATTGATTGCCGGCGGGTTTCATACGCAAGGGATTCTGGAACAACTCGAAGATCGCGGTATAAATTACGATGTTGTAATACCTGAAATTACCAAAGAGCAGGAATATAACCCTTATTTCAGTTTGATGGCCAATTTGCGTACCCCTTTTGAGCAAGTCCTAGCTTCAAATACACTTCAGCTCGCATTGAAAACCGCGAAAATGAATTTGCTCGACCAGCAGGAGCAGGTGATATTTGCCAAAGAATTGGATGCTCTTCTGACTGCCATGACAGCCGATTCACGCATATCTCAGTCATTGACCGAAGTAGACATGATTGAACACCTGAACAGGATTCTACATGATTACGATACCCCGTTCGATATAAAAGTATTAGGACGTGTAACATCGTTCGGTAAACAAGGTTACCGCGGTTATTTACTAGAGATAGACGGACAGAGGTTTACCTTTCAGGTGCAGGATAAATTGCAGTTTGACAACAGCGCTCCTTTAGACGGTATGATGCAGGCTCAGGTTCAGGATAAATTTGTCACTGTTATGGAAGAATCACGATTCAGGCTACTTGTGGAAGAACGCCTGAATTTCCCTGAAACCAGCGGCGATCTTTACGATGTCGTATTATCGGCTCCATATCGCAAACAATTGACATACAAATCGATAGATAACTTACTGGAAACTCTTTACAATCTCGGTGAAATTACCAATGACGATATTCAAAATGAAATACGTGCCATCGGTGTAGATATTAGTCCGGAAATACATGCTTACATGAATTATTTTGTCGAGCGCGGTTTGGTAAAGGCTCTGTCAGGTAAGACCGCGGGAGAGCGTATGTATGCTTGGAGTACTGAATACGCTCAGGTTAATCGGTTGTCTTTAGAAGAATACGTGTCCGCATATCCGGCGGAAATAGCAGGTAAACTTCTTGTTGCCAACGAAGTGAGATTTTTGGGTCAGGTGGTTCATGCGGGAAACAAATCCACAACCGGCAATATAAAATATTACTATTTCGATTCAAAAATACCGGTAGATATATTGTACAGAATCTTGGCGGAACTGCACGCCGGTCGCCCTGAACTTTTCAATACCGCTAAACCGTCGCATGTTGAATTCGAGTCGACCAACGGAAAAACTTATGAAATCGCTGTTGTATACCGTCAGGAAGAAAAAGGGTTCTTTTTTAGGGTGGGACTTAAAGAAGATCCATCGCGGCCTGTTACTCAGCTTGTAGAACCCGGCAGGGTGATAGCCGAATCCCCGATAGTCAGCATCGGTCGCAAAGGCGTTAAGGTTGCCTCATCGAATCCATTTAGTTACGAAACGGTCGGAGTGCCTAAAGTTTTTCTGCGAAAAAATCCTCAAACAGGGAAAGTCGATCTTGTTGCAACAGTGTTTAAGATTGACAAAAATTCACGTTCCGTTGTCGGTTATATTGAAAATATGACATTTGTTTCCGAGATACCGCAGGATATATCTAAACTGCCCGCAGAATTTGAGAAACTGATAAGTACCGTAATGGCAAATGCTGAAACACGTAATGTCGGCCTTTTGCATCCGATACTTGACGGCGCGTTACGCAAAGTTCTGCCGCCCGATGAAGTAGACCGCAGTATGATTGAAGTCGGTATCAGTTACGATGAAGTCGATTTGGTGACATTCCGTGTAGAACCTTATGCTGAAGGAACACCTGCGAGTATCGTCTCAGCTGATCCTATGAGAATGTCTTATAGCGAATCGCCCGGAGCGTACGGCGATTTGTTTTCTATTGTCAGTACATTTACGGATCAGGCGCAGATGGATCGCATACGGGAAGATGACAACCGTCTACAGCTTCTTACTCTTTTTCACCGTCATGCGCAGGAACAGATACGGCAAGTGATCGAACTTCTTTACGATGCTTACGGATTAAGCCAATATCCAGTGGAACTGAATATAAAACTTGCGCCAGGACCGCTTGCCGATTCATTTTTTAGCGAAACGGAAGGCTATAAACTGTACCTGAATGCTCATGCGTTCCGCTCTGCGGGTCTGTTATTTGCCCAATTGGAACATGAAATACGCCATGCTATGGTTAAACAGCAGGCACAATCTGCGCTTGAGTCGGTTATGCCGTCCGCTGAAATTACTCCGCGGATGGTCGATTTTATCACGGAAATGTACGTTGCTTTAAAAGAAATCCAACGCTACGACCAGTTCGGTCTCGATGCGGAACTTGGTGTTGCTACTAAAAAAGCCATTGAGGCAGTAGATAATCCTATTGATCCGCAAGGTGAATTTTACCAGATTACCCGTCTTGCCGGAGAACAACGGCGCGATGCGTTACTGGAATTAGTTGCCCGCAGGTTTTTTGTTGATGCCGATGCGCTACCGACACCTGAAGTTGTCACGAATGCGGTAGCTCAGCTTGATATCCGCCTTTCGGCCATCGGTAAATTGGGTGATTTCAGCGTGTTTGTCAATGAAAAGGGACAGATTGTCCGTTTGACTGAAGATGACCGTCAAGCTAATCTTGCGCGAGCTCAGAATCTTATAGATAACAAAGCGGCCTATATACCGAATCCGAAAACCGTTCTTATATCGCCGTCTGCCGTTATCGGGCATCTGGCAGAAATCAATGCCGACTCATCTATTCTCGGCGATAATATTACCATCGGACGCAAAGTTTCCGTCGGCAAGGGCGCTAAGATTATATCCGACGGCGGTATCATAAATATTGACGAAGGCGTAGTTATAGACGATGGAGTTGTTATCCGCGCTAAAGTTGGCGAAACCATTGCTATCGGCGCTGGAACAAGGATACTCAAAGGAGCGTTAATAAGCGGTAATACTTCCATAGGCGAAAAAGCTCTTATTGACCAGTCGACACTTAAAAATGCCGCTGTTGCTAACAACACTCGAATTGTAGGCAGTGATGTATGGGGGCAGGCGGATAATCCGGTTATTATCGCACAAAACGCTCAGATTCTTTATTCTAGGTTGCGTTCGCTAGATAGAAGTATGGCGCAAACCGCCGATTTGCTGGAAGGCGGTGTGCCGTCCTCTCTATCTACTATTTTGACAGCGCAAAAGTATGTTGTCGATTCCTCACAAACCACAATCGGTTCGGGCACTGTTGTAGAAAAAGCGGAAATCATAAATAGTCAGATCGGAAGTAAAGCAACTGTTCGCGAAAATTCGCGTATAGTCCACAGCGTTATAGGAGATGGGTCTGTTGCGCGCGTTAATGCGGATATTAAGTTAACTTATATGGGGCGTGAAGTTGAGGTCGGTTCTGCTGTGGAAAGATGTTATTTCGGGGACGGCGCGAAATCAGAACATCAAGGTTCCCGCCTTGAGCATCTAATCATGCCGAACGAGTATCCTGTAATCGACGCAAACGGAAATCTTGCACGAATACTTGTTCCTAATACATCTAATATTGGCGCTGGAACTATAGTGCAAAACAATACAGGAGTACCGATTATCGGATACAACCTGTTTACCGGTATCAATTCTAAGGTTGTTACCTCGGCGGATAATCCAACCGTTATTTATCCGTTTACATTGACCAAAGATACGACCGGCGGCGAATTGTTTCCATTCGCATATTCTCAGCAGGTCGGTAAATCGATTGACGCTTGGATGCTGGACACTTATGTTGGAGCAGTTATCAATCACCATAAAAAGACATTGTCGCTTGCTAAGAAACTTGGATATCCGATGCACGATTTCGATCAGCTTTTCTCAGGTACCATGCGTCTTGCTGTTACAAAAGTGCAGAATAAACTTGATGAGTTGCGTAGTGAATACGATACCGCTAATTTGCCGGGCAAACGTAGCGCCGAAACGATACAAAAAGATATCGATGCGTATAGTGTTGCATTTAATACGCTTAGCGCGCATCTCGAAAGCCGGTCGTGGGAACTGCAAAACGGACAGTTTGTCAACGGTGAGTTCGAATGGCATCCCGGCGACAAATGGTCTACTCCGGCGCTTAACGCTTTTATGAAAATGAAGAATCAGGAATTGGAGAATTTCAAAAATATTTATACGGTTTTGCAGGAAAATTTGAATGTTCCGGATCAGTATGTGCCGGAATCATTTAGCGGAATGGCTGTCATGGAGACGGATGGAATCCGAGGAGTTGCCACCCCTGACAGGCTTATCGACGGTTCTCATGTAACGCCGGTGATGGGGTATAGACTTGGGTTGGTCGCGGCGTTGTATTCTGCGGCGCAGGGCAAAAATGAGATATATGTCGGCGGCGATACTCGTCCAAGCACTGACTATTTATTAAAACCCGTAACGGATGCCGCCCGTAGTCTTGGTCTTACAGTCAAACATGTGCCGACAGCTATAGATCATACGCCCGGTGTGCAATATAAAGTCATGCAGGATGCTCAAGTAGGAGGCGGACTGGTGGTTACAGCGTCGCATAATCCGGCTAGGGATAACGGATTCAAGCTGTTGACGGAAACCGGTTCCAAGATTCCCGAACAATGGGAAAATATTGCCAATCGCATTGTTAACGCTAAAGACCTAGCCCATGAAATGGCGCAGGTCATAGAAGAGCTGGGTGGAACTGAAAAATTTCAGCCGTATCTCGATAATCTTACACAAGGCAGAAAAGGTATGTTGCTCGACGCGCAAACTTCTGCTGATGAACAGTACGCTCAAGAAGTTGTCGACGCGCTGAAGATTCTTATTCCTGCCGGGGCGCCTGCTACTACATTTACTATAGATACCGCCAGCGGAGCCGGCGTGCGGATATTGCAGACTCTTCAAAATAAATTGAATCAGATACCCAATTTTTCAATAGACTTAATCAATACCACCGGCGTCATAAATGAAGATCGAGGCGCGGAATATGTACATAAAAAACTCGCGAAAGATATAGCGGCAGGCAAAAAATTACCCGCTTGGCTTGACTCCGTTCGTGGTCAGGTTATCGGTACGCTGGACGGCGATGCGGACAGAAATCTGTTGTTGCGCCTAAATGACGACAATACTCTTGAAGTGATTGACGGCGATAAGTTTGCCGCATTGAAAGCGTTTGTATTGCAAAAATATATGAAAGAAGCTGGCCTCCCTGACAGATTTAAAGTGGGAGCGGCGCAAACAGTTTTAGCTAACGTGGGTTCTGCAAGTTTCTTCGAACGCATGGGTATCGATGTTCAGGAAACCAAAGTCGGCGACAAATATGTTCGCGCGGCGGCTGAAGACTGGGCATACGGAAATACTGAAAAAGGGTTGCCGGCACACGGAGTAGCGGTTTACTATGAAGCCGCAGGACACGGATCGATCATATTTTCTCAGGATTTTATTGACGCGGTTAACGTAGCGCAACCCTCACCCGCAAAAGATGTATTGAGCGGAATAATTGCCATACAAAATATGGCAGGCGGGGACGGTATACGAAACCTATTGCTGTTCATGGCTTTAATGATGCGAGAAAACCTGACGTTCGACCAGTTGAACGATCCGGGCAATCTTTATGCCGAGATACCTAAAGTCGAACTGGAAATGAAGGTCAAATATAAAAACAATGTTACATCAGTTGAAAATCTAGGTAAAGAGGTAACAGGCCCTGAAGATCTGGTAGTAGCGATTGCACAGTGGAAAGAACGGCTTGGCGATGGATATCGAATTATAATACGTCCTTCGGGTACATCGCAGAAAGTGCGCGTTCAGGTTGATGGCCCTGACACACAGTTAATTCAAGAAGCCGCTTACGGGTTGATGCAGTCGATTTATGACAGCCCCAATATTATAGGCGATCCGGCGGAACCCTTACCTAAAGATAAACTCGCCGAAATAAAAGCCAATCTGCAGAAAGAACAGCAGACAAAACAGATAGCTCAGTTCCGGCAGGATAATCTTGCGCAAATAGAACAAACGGTTCGTCAGAATTTTAAAGAGGACGATCGCTATAAACCTATCGAGGTAACCGGACTGGCAGAAGTAGGCACCGATGGTATCCGAGGCAAAGCGGTTGCCGACCCTATTCTCGACAGCAAGCATATTACTCCGACCGTAGCGTATCGTATGGGTATAACTTCCGCTCTACACGCATGGGCGCAGGGAATGCCGGTAATACATGTAGCCGGAGATACCCGTCCGAGTACACCATATTTGATGGATGCGTTCATCGCAGGCGCACAGCAAATGGGCGTACAGGTACGTGTAGACGGGGTTAATCGGGTATCTTCTACACCGCAACTGCAGTTGTTTGCCCGTCAGGATGTTGTTACCGGCGCGGGCGGTATTATTACAGCTTCCCATAATCCAGCGCCTGACAACGGTATAAAATTGATCGACCATCAGGGCGGAAAAATATCTGCCCAATGGGAACAGATTACCAACGAAGTGGTCAACAGCTCCGACCTGCCGGCTACTATTGCCGGTATAATCAGTACGTTCCAGACCAACGGACAGATCGACCGCAATAAAATTAACGTTGCTCTCGATACTCTCGGTAAAACGGGACAGGTTGTAATACGTGAGGATGCCGCTGTTGCGCAGATCGGCAATAACCCTGCTTATGTAGAGAGAGTTACACAGACATTGAAAACTCTTTCTAAACTTGTGCAGGAAGAGTATCCGCAACGGCGCGGCGAAGTTTTTTTAATCGACTCGGCAAGCGGGGCAGGCACGGCGGCGTTACAGCAAATAGCACAGCGGTTTAACGAAATGTATCAGGCAGGCGAAACTCATTATCAGATGCAGATCATCAATACCGATGGAGTAATCAACGAAGAAAAAGGAGCGGAATTCGTTCATAAAGAATTGGGCAAAGAAATAGCCGCCGGCAAACCGCTTCCTCACTGGATTCAGGAGCATGTCGGTGTTGAAATAGGTACTGTTGACGGAGATGCGGATAGAAACCTGTATTTCAAGGTAAACGAAGCGGGTGAACTGGAAGTTGTCGACGGAGATAAATTCGCGGCTTTAAAGGCAAAAGTACTCGATAAATATCTAAAGGAACTCGGGCTTGATTCTCAATTTCAGGTCGGCGTAGCCCAGACGGTGCTCGCTAACCTCGGTTCTAAAGGGTTCTTTGACCGCATGGGCATTCAGGTGCAGGAAACTGCAGTGGGTGATAAGTATGTCCGTGCGGCGGCGCTTGATTGGGCAGTTGATCACGGTGTTGCCGTATATTATGAAGCGGCAGGGCATGGTTCTATTGTATTTAATGATGATTTTCTTAATACCCTGCGTCAGTATCAGCCGCAAACTTCTCAACAAGTCAGAGCTAAAGCAATACTCGACAGTATAGTAAATCTGCAAAATGAAGCCGGCGGTGACGGCATTATGAATCTGTTGCTGTTTAAGGCGTTAATGGAACTTGAAAATCTGAGTTTCGACCAGTTGAACAGCGATCAATTCCTGTACCGCGAATTACCTAAGACTGAACTGGAATTGAAAGTCGCTCATAAGGAAAATGTTACCTCTATAGAAAACCTCGGCAAAGATTTGACCGGACCGCGGGATGTGGTTGACTTTGTAGCTCGTACTAAGGCGGAACTGCGCGCGGAACTGGACGCAAGACTAGCCCGCGGTGAATTGACCGAAGCCGATTTACCGGTAAAAGAATTCAGGGTTATCGTTCGCTATTCCGGAACATCTCCTAAGGTACGAGTGCAGGTTGACGGGCCTGTTGCGGATTTGGCTCAGAAGTCGGCATATCAGATCATGCAGGCAATTTATGACAGTGAAGCGGTAAAAGGCGATCCTGCAGAACGACGTCCTATGGATAAATATGAGGAGATCGTATCCGCACAGAAACAAAAAATGCTCTCCGAATTGACCTTGACTATGGAAGACGGTGCGCGGTTTGTACACGGTTGGGACTTTTTAAATGAAAACGAACGGGTTGCAATTTTGCTCGATCTTTCAAGAAATGGATTCACAGCTGATAAACTGGAAAAATTGATGGAAGTACATGCAAAAGGCGGCGAAAAAGCTATCGAAGCGCCTGCGCAGAAGGCAACTTTCGAAGCTCCGGACATGAAGGATATTTCAGAAGCAAATATAGACGAACGTCAGAGGGCTATAGTGCTTGGCGCGTCCCAAGATAACGTCGATCGATCCGCATTGGTTGTCATTGCGGGCGGAGACGGCGGGCGATTGCTTAGCAATATGGGATTTACCGAGGAAGAAAAGTCTGCGTGGAGCAAACCGACAATTCCTGTAACGGCGGTAGCGAAAAAACCGCCGCTACAGCGTATCATAGAAACCATGGCAAAGGTTCGCGCCGACCGTCAAAGCGAAATACCTATTGTCGTGGTGGTAGGCCCGAAAAGCCGCGGCCCCATAGAAACATTTTTAAAGAACAATGACTATTTTGGGATTGAAAACATTGTTGTCTTAGAGCAGGGGAGATATCCGGTTCTAAGAACTATAGAGCAGGGTCAACCGCCTAAACTAATTCTAACTCCCGATAAAACCGTCGAGTACAATCCAGACGGTACGGGCGGTATTGTGGATGTCATGGCTACACCTGTTACGGTACAGGGTAAACCTTTTACATCGGTCGTCGATTATCTTGATTCGGTCGGCCGGGACAAAGTGATTTTCTGGGGTGGAGACGTGCCCGGTCTGACTTCAGACTTATTCTATGGTA
Organism: bacterium; assembly: GCA_018435605.1. Lineage (GTDB taxonomy): Bacteria > Auribacterota > Auribacteria > Auribacterales > Auribacteraceae > R3-B46. The sequence continues at coordinate 80,112 of JAHDNF010000012.1, forward strand.
TTCTCGGTGTCAGTAAAGGGGTTAGCGGCACGGAAGACGTCGATGTTGTCGGTTTGGCTTACGCCAGCCAGAACAAAGGCCTTGGTACCATGGTTATGATGAACGGCCAGACTGTAATGGTCATAGAAAATGTCGACCGTTCAAGCTATCTGGGTCTTGAAGAAGCTGACGACACAACCGACGGCAAAATGGGATTGCCGCGCAATAGCGGCGGATATATGATGTCCCTTGCGGCTATCAAAGACGTTATACAGAATTTTCCGGTGCACCTACAGGCTGAAAAAGATATAAACGGTTTTAATCCGGAAACCGGCGAACAGATACTCAAGGCCGATAAAATGGAAAAATTTTTCCCGGATATCTTTCCAATAGTGACTCAAAATCCGCAACGATCGGTAATTATCGGTGTTTCCGATGAAAAAGATATGGTTCCCCAAAAATCCATACCGCAAATGCACAAAGCCAGTATTGAATTGATACAGCAGGATAAACAACGACTGCAACAGCAATATGGAGTAAATATACACGAAACAGCAGTGCTTGATGTGTCACCATTGTTTGAAGGAAACATCGGGAGTAATGTTTTTCTGGGTGAAAACGCGCAACTCTATGTTGGGCGCAACGTTTCTATCGGAAGTAATGTTTTGATAGGTAAAGACACTACTGTCCGAGGCGAGAATATTGTTTTGGGCAGAAATGTTGTACTGACAAATGGAAGTTCCGTTATGGTTGAAGGAACCGGTCAGCTGGTAATAGAGGACGGAACTATCGTTGACGGAAACGTCTCCATATTTGTACGTGACGGAGAACGTGTGGTAATAGGACCAAAATCGCAGATTCTTAACGATACTGTTATTTCGGGAGTAGTTACAATCGGCGAACGCGCTCAGCTGGATACTGCCAGAATATCTTTTGCCGTATTGCAAAATGGCGTCAGAGTCGAAAATAGTACGCTCGAGGGCGTTTCCGCGGCGTTGCCTGTTGTTCTGGGTAATGATGTGGTTGTGTCAGGCAGATCATTGTTAACAAATCTCCTTAAAGCGAAAGAATGGAGTTTTCTTGAAGCGGGCGATATACGCGACGATTTTACGCCGGTGGACGATTTCGTGTTACGAAGATATAAAGTCGAATCACATCAAACAGTTATAGGTGACGGCACGGTCATTCACGACGCCCGAATAAAAAATACGAAAATAGGAAGTAACTCAGTTGTAGGACCGGGAGTAGCTATCGAACATAGCGATATCGGCAATGACGTACAGGTGCTAAAAGGCGCGAATATCACAGTATCTAAAATTCTAGATAATGCGGTCATAGCGAGCGAAGTCAGCAAGAGTTTTCTTGGTGTCGGTTTCGTTACCGAAGGCACAAGAACATATTTGAGCACCATTGCCCCCAACGAATTTATCCTTGCAGACGAACAAGGTAATTTGCGGGTTGCGCAATTACCTAACCCTACTGTAATCGGCAATGGGACAGTATTCGCTAATTACGGAGGTAAACCGTTGCCTGACCTGAGCGGAAGCCAGAAAGGAACTTCGGTGATTTATGCGTCTTCCATCAGGGATAACGTGGTCAATCTGTATGATCATCCTGATGTTGCGTTGGTTGATCTGGTCAATCAACCGAATGTAACGGTTATTTATCCATTTTCCAAAACGAACAACGAGGTATGGGGTACAGTTTTGCCGTTCACGATAGCAAGTTCGCTTAGTCCGTTGGCACATCAGATCGGCGCTGTGCTTGATTCTGATCCGGCGATGATTGTGGATATGGTCAGAAGAATGCATGATATATTGCCTGATGACCGCAAAGATATGGCCAAACAGGTAGTCGAAGGAAGTTTATGGTTGGGTGTAAAACTGGTTAACCAACAGCTTGACGATGTCAATAAACGTCTTGAGAAAAGACCGGAAGATAAAAAATTATTGCAACGTAAAGCACAACTCGAACAAGGGCTTGCCGTTTACCTAAAACATCTTGATGGACGATGGGCGGATCCGTTGGCAGTCGATCATTCCGCGATAGCTATGAGCAACTACGATCAATCGCGTCAGACTGTAGATTATGTGCGCGTATTCGGTAATCCTGATGTTCTGACTTTGGAAGACAAAGCCATAGATGCCATGAGAACCGATCCTGCATTGCTCGATCAAATAAAAGCTATTTTGGGCGATATGGATTTGGCGCGATTTCCGGAGCAGAAACAGCGTTTTGATGCGGCATACGGTCCTCAAGGAACACCTCAGCAACAGGTTAAATTATTCTCCGATATCGCTAAAGAACGTCTAGCCTCGATTAGGGATATACTTAGAGCGAGGTATCGCGGAGTTGACAGCTTGACTTTTGTTATAGCGCTCGGTTCGGAACGACTTGCAGAACGCAATGTAGGAGGCGACAGACGAATTGTTATCAACGCTCATGCCTTGCGGTCGCCGGCATTGATGTTTTCGCAGGCGGAACATGAATTGTTCCATGAATTGCTCGAGCACGCTGTTTCAGAAACCATCGAATCGAGCAATACTAAAAATAAAGGGTTGATTACCGCTATATTTCAGCGCGATATAATTGCGGAAGGTGTTGCTGTAGAAGATGCTGAAGCGGAAGCGAGCAGGCGTGTGGATCATTTTTACGCTAAGTTTAAAGAGTTCATGACTGAAGATTTTATTATCAGCAAAGAGTTGGATCGTATAAATATGATGGCTCAATCGGTTCGCCAATCCATTATCGCAATATTGCGCGACCCAGCAAATCCCATAGATCAGGGAGCGCGATTCGCAGATCTCATTGAACAGTCATATAATGTGAGTCCCGCTAAAAAACGGCAATTGGTACAGGATTATATTCTTCGCAATTATGACGCTATGGGGGTAGTCGGCAGTGTGTTATATAAAATGCGCCAGTTGCGAACTACAGTTGATGAATCCCGCCAGATAGGGTTGTCTATTACCCCTTCCATGTTGGATTTGCTAAATATTGTCGACAACGGTAAAAAACCTGATTCAACCAACTTTGCCGGCGCTGTAGCGGTAGATGGAGAACATTATTTTGAGTCGGCAATACGTCCGTTTATGGTAAATGACAGTTTTATAGTGGATGTTGATACTCAGGATAGTCTTACGGCGTATATTACCGAAGTTCCCGCAACGGATATCATACGGAGTGAACTGCACGATATATCCGCGATTGATTTCGATGTATTCGGCGAATCGAAAATAGCCGATTCCAATAGTCTGTTCTTGTCTGACGCATTGGGAAAATTACGCGAAAACGCCCAAGCAAACGGGCGGTCGGCAAAAATATTGATATTCTCTTTGCGCAAAGATGCCGATGAAATCAGGGAATACCTTGATTTCCGCGGTGTCGATCTGGCTACAGTGGTAATCGTAGACAGAAACGATATCATAACTATGGCAGGAACCAGCGTTCAGATAGACGATGCTTATATGGAAGTTTACACCGTTCTTGAAGCGGCGGCAAAGGCTAATGACTATACTGCACTCGATGATATTTATGGAAAAATAGACAATAACAATCCGAGCGCTCTTGCGTTCGGATCCAAATTGATAAATGTTTTGCTTAAAACATTAAATAAAGCGGCTAACATACCCGGCGTAGATGCTACGGATGTAAAGCTTGCAGTTAGCAAACAGGCACTTGTGAAAGTTGCTGTATCCAATAATATTCGGACAATTTCTTGGGATACTATCGGACAGGATACTCTTAGGGAAGGTGATTTGATTGAGGCCGGCATTGATAATCTGCTACTTCTTCAAGTTCTCGAACCGGGCAGTGAAGTTCCCGGATCTCTGGTAATTACCGCCGTGGCGCCTGACAAGGTAATCAACGGTATCAAGGTGCACGAGATATTCACCAAAGAACAAAACAGGCGCAATGAAGCGGGTATAACCGAACCGATAACTATTGAGTTTATGGTTGATGCGCTGGGCATAAACTTTCTTACCAAAGAAGATATAAAAGGTATTGCGGTAAAAGCGCCCAAACGCGAAATTGACCGTGAGTTTTCCGAAAAATTGCGTAGACAGCAGTTGTTCGATCAGTCTGCTTAATACGCGACAGTATATATACCCAGTTATGCTTGAACGACAGGATGGACGATTGTTTCCATCCTGTCGTTTTATGGGACATCGTTCTTCGGGTTTGAAATCAATGGTTTTATCTTGATTTCGAGCTGGATTAGTCTTGAATTTATGTGGTATAATATACTTAACATAATATAAAAAATTATCTCTTTAAAAACTATACCACCACAAGGAGGAAATACGATGTTGAAACGTACGGAAAACCGAGGATTGCGAAAGTGTTTGAGCTTTCTACTGATCCATTTGCTACTCATAAGTCAACTGCCGTATCTGTACGCTACGGTTCCTTCCAATGTGAGGTATAACGAACGATACGGACGTACGCGAGATTCTTACGACGGCGATAACGGAAAGATGATCATCCATATTCAGGATGCCCATTGTATATACGAAGCGCAGAAAAACATTGTCGGTATTGTACGTGATTTATACAATAATCATAATGTGCGTCTTATTACTGTTGAAGGCGCGGACGCATATTTCAATGCCGACGAATTGGCCGCGTTTCCAGTACAGTCTATCAAAGATGATGTAGCAGAATTTTTTTTAAAAAACGGTCGAATATCAGGTGCAGAGTATTTGTTAATACAGAATGACTTGCCTCTGGCATTGCGCGGGGCAGAGAACAGGGACTTATACATCGAAAACTATAACTCATTTTTGAATGCAATGCCCAAACCCGGCGATAAAGTTATGACGGCTATAGATATGCTGGATTCCGCCTTAGAAACATTGAAAATATTGATGCTCAACGATGATCTGCGTGAACTGGATGTTTTTCATCATATGCATTCCAATGGGCAGATTGAGTTTATAGACTACGCAAATTATCTGATCGGCAAGGCGGGTTCGGTTGACATATCTTTTGAAAATATGCCGAATATACAGATATTGATGCAGTCGCAGGAACTGGAAGAATCAATAGATTTTGCTACCATTCATATCGAAGTCGGGGAATTAATTGATGCTGTCGCTGATATAATCGACCGCGAGCAGTTGACAGAACTTCTGAATAAAAATTTGTTCTACAAGATAGGCAGAATTCCTCCTTATGTGTTTTTCAGTTTTTTACAGGAAATTTGTAACAAAAATAATATAGCTATTTCGGCTTACCCCAATCTAAATACCTACTGTGAGTATCTGGGATTATATGATTCGATCGACGATGTGGCAGTCGTTTCAGAATTGTATGACCTTGAATCTGATGTCATGGAAATGATGTTTGCCGATCCGATACAGAAAGAGCTTATTAGTGTTTCACAGGATATTTCATTGCTACGTAAGTTAATGTCACTGAAAGTATCTAAGCTGGAATTGAAACGTTTTCAGGCTGATACCGATAAGTTTACCGAACAACGTTTTCTGGCGTTCCTAAAGAAAACCGTGCCTACTTATGATATCCCGTTCAATTTTGATTATGATTTTAGCGCCATAAGTTTGAAATTACCTATGATAGATAATTTTTATAAAGTTGCAGTAAAACGCAATGAAGCACTTATTGAGAATACCTTAGCTGAAATGGATCTTGAAGATTCGAATATTGCCGTTTTAATTACAGGCGGATTTCATACCCAAGGCATAACGGATATTCTTAAAGACGAAGGCATTTCCTACAGAGTTATATCGCCGTCAATTACCGAACAGCCGGAAACAAGTTATTATCTGACACGCCTGACCGGTATGCCGACAGACATTGAAGATAGATTGACAGCAAATAAATTGCAGATACCGCTCGTTCTTGCAGATCCTGCCATTATCCCTGATGTGGCGGCGGCAGAGAATTTTAAAACGGCGTTCAAAACTCTTATGGAAGCGCATCCCGAAGCCGTTAATCTCGAACAAATTTTGGCAGGCAAGCCTACCGGATATACGCCTACAGTTACATTCACGGATGCGTTTATGATCGATAACATTCGTTATCTTTCTTTTAACATTGAAGGTCGCAAGATGTTTTTAGCCGTCGGCGCGAAAGATATGAAAACAGTTGCAGGAGTACAACCTACAGTTATCGGAGAGTATGCATACGGTTTTATACAGGAAGACACATTTGTCGCGCAGGCGCAAAATCCGAATAGGCGTATGATCGAAAAACAAACCGATCTTAGAATTACAATAGAGAATGCGCTGGCCAGAGGTGAGAAAGTCGACTTAACTGAATCGCAATTGGTATGGAATGAACAAAATAACGCCGATTTTCAAGATATGCTTGCTCGAGGATTTCTTGTAAAACAAGCTGAAGGGTCTTATTTGCCGTCGATCGGCTTTTTGCTGAATTCGAATTTGTCTGCGCTGGTAGTTAAACCGCGGGTAGCGCAGATCGATTCTCTCGATGCCGCCAATAGAGAGTTTTTTGCGAGGCGCGGCATAAAACGTATTGAAGTTTTTTCAAACCAGACCGATTTGACCGCTCAAGATGTGCAGTTGCTACAGCAAGGTCTTTCCGATTTGATGTCCAATAAAAAGATCGAACTGACCAACGGCAAAGTAGTCCGTGCGGTGGTAGATGCCCAAACCGGATTTATGCAGATTTACAGTATGGCGCCACAGGGGCCGTTGCAGATCAGGCCGCAAATTGTCATCAATCAGCAGATATTTGATGCGATGCTTCCTCAAGCGGATCGTATACAGGTTACCTCAGCGTTGCAGTCGCAACGTCAAGGTTATATCAGTATAGACGCTATGACACGTACAGTAACGCTTTATGAACTAAACCAGGAAGGTTTGCGTTCACCTGTAGGCCCTCCTACGGTTTTACCTCCGAATATTACATCTGCAGATGTGCTGGCGTCAGTACTTGAAATGAGAAAAAGGGCTGAAGAGGCAGGTATCGGATTGATCGGCTACGGTAACCCCGAAGCAGGCTACAGCATCGCTTTCGAGAACCTTAATGAACTTTTGGACGCAGTTGAAAACTCTCCGCAGGTAAAGGCATTTCTCAATGTGCACCGTCTATTGTCGGTAGTGCCGTCCTTGCAAGATATAGATTTGACCGGTAAACAAGATTTTAATACGCTGATGGATTATCTTTACAGCCTTATGCCCGACCCGAAAACCTATGATGACCGGATCACCTGCGCGGCCGCGTCTGCCGCGTTACTGCACAATGTTGTCAAAATAGACGGCATCCCGATCAATTTTTTATATTTACAGCGTAAATGGTTGCTGGAAAGAATGTTGCCTTTAATTGACCAACGTATGAAAGGCGCTATACCAATTAATTCGGAAACCAAGGAGCCGGAATACAGCTTGTATGCCATTCAACAGGCTTATACGTTGATGGGACAAACTTCTCAAGCTCTGAAAACCGATCTTGCAGGATTGCGGAATTTACTGAAAAAATTGCCTGTCGGCGAATCGGTGATGGTACACTTACACATTGCCGAAAGAAAACACTTCATTGGAATTCGTAGTACCGATCAAGGATTTGAGGTGCAGGACCTTACTATGACCAAAGATAAAATTATAAAACCTAGGCGTGAGTTTGTATTGATGTCGTTGGACGCCATTATAGATCGATACAGCAGGGCGTTCACCGGAAACATATTGGTCAGCGAGAACCTTCCTGATGTTACCGCTCCTGTGCTGGCTCAGTTTATTTCAGATGGTACATTTAAGATACTTGATGTTGACGAGCAACTGGCGGCTGTTGGGGCTACATCTCATTCTATGGAAATGCTGGTATTTCATCAAAAGGATGCTTCTACTCCGTTGATTCTCGCTCAGGAAATGATTCAGTCAATGGCTCCGGAACAGCCTGCGGCAGGTATCGGAGGATATTCTATGCGAATGGCATTTCGGCGTCCTACTCATAAATATCTGATGCAACCTCCTGATGATGATGAGCCGATTGAAATGGTAACTGTAGAGATGTTTTTTGATGTGACTTTTAATCCTGTTACCAAAGAATTACAAGCTAAAGTCAGACAGGTTGTAGACGGCAGGACAACATATCTGACGGTATCTCCTACAGGTGAAATTATACCGACTTTGGCTCCGACACAACAAGAACTTGACGCAATGAATCTTACGCTCGAGCAGTGGGAAGAACGCTTTGTAGTCAGATTTTCTGTCGATCAAATTATCGCTATTTTTGGCGAAGATGTAGCTGAAGCGATCGGGATATACCGAAAAAGAATCGCGCGATTGACTCCTGAAAATGTCGATGAACATATTCTTGACATTTTCAACATCATAACCGCGAAAATGCTTGAAGATATGATCACTCCGGAACTTGTGTTAACGCGGATTACCGGATATGTCAAAAACGCATCCGATTTTCAACCGGAAGTAGTGCGCCGCGTCGATCTCAATAATAGTTATGATAATTTAGCCTTGAATAAGATACGAGAAGCGCTCGGTATGATCAATCTTGAGCGGGACGATGTTCTGCTTCTTGTCCGCCAAGGTTCTTTTGAAATGGATGACCAAGGTAAAGTGTCCGTTGTTCCCGAACGTATGCTTGATTTGCTTGCCACAATACAGAAAACCGATCTGACGACAATTACTCAAGAAGGTATATATAACGAACTAGTAGGACAGGCTTTAGTCAAATACCGTGACGGCGCGTTAATTGACGCGGTTGCGCAAGGGTTGCCGGCAGACGCCAGAAATATCGTTGAATCATTATTCGTAGAAAATTATTCCGGCAGTAAAGATCTTCAGAATATTAATGACATTGTCCGCGAAGTGATAGCCAAAGCATATACCAACCGCTTGATACCGGATGCAACATCGACATTTTTCTCCGGTGAACAGTGGCCGGTTGTAATAAATGCCATAGAGTTGATTTTAAACGATATAGCGCCGGAGCTATTGACGGTAATTAATCCGACTACAGATACTCCGCAGGCAAATATAACTAGAATTATATCGCAGATGCAAATGGAACTCGGTCTGCAGGTTACGCCGGATATCCGGAATGCGGTAGCCAATAAAGAAGAAACGCGCTATATATCTTCTGTTATATCGGACAAAACAGCGTCTGCAATAACGTATCTTAATGACCGAATCGCACGAGTTGGGCTCATCGCCGCTATGACCGAAGGACAAACGCTTAATCAACGTATCAAAGCTGATATGGATATTGCCAATCAGCGCGACATGCAGAAAATGGAACTGATTCCGAACATAACGGCTATAAATGCTGATTTCTTCGATACAAAAGATGATATAAATGATTCTCGAACAATCGGCGTGACACAGAAAATACGTCAGGCGGCGGCTGATCCGAAAAAACTGTTTGTCATATACTCGCTCTCTGATGATGATGCTATGATTAAAGCCAAATTGGCACCAAAGGGCATCACCGAGGATATGGTTACTATTGTTAGCGCCGTCATGTTCGAAAAAGCGGCCGCTGAAGACCCTGCTATAAAATATATGCCCGGTCATGCTACGAATATTCTTATGCTACCGCGAATAGTAAAGCAAGCCCGAGGTATCGCTGATAACGTCGATCTGAGAATGATGGATTTTTCTATTCTCGATAATAATCCGGATGTGGTGCAGGTAGCGCTTGATAATCTGGCTTCTGTTTTTGAAGTACCTGCCGGACTGGACGATTCGCAACTTACTGAAGGACAGCTAATCGAGACAGGAATCAGCGCTCTTGAACTGGTTGAAATGCTTGAACAGATGGGTGAACCGAACGCTACGTTACCGGAAGATTTACTTATCACTTATGTTTCCGAGAAAAACAGGTATTTGCATGATGCGTTCGTAAACTTGAAAGAAATACATAATACCGATGAAATCAGTATTAAGCTTCTGCTCGGATACCTAAAAATGACCAGTTTAAGCAAGGAAGATTTACGTGGTGTGCGTGTCAAACGTAAAGTTACTGTAAATAAGGGATTTATAGAGAAACTGCAAGCGCAGAGAGCGCTCGACATATCAGCGTAATCAGTATAATATGTTGATATACGGGAAGGCGTTTCGACAAAGAAACGCTTGATGTATAGAAGAATAACTAAATTTATGTATTTTTTTGACAAATAACTATATATATGATATTATTATTTATAAGACTGAAAACATTCATCTTTAGAGGGGGTATAAATAATGATATCTAAAAAATTGTTTTTTTCTATAGGGATTATTTTGTTGTGCGCTGTTAATGTCAATGCGATATCGTATCTGTATATATGTGGGATAAATGACGGGAAATTAATTAAAATGGACCCTGAATCTGGAGTTATTATAGATACTATAAACGATGGTGGATTGAATAATGCACAGGGTATCTGTTTGGGGCCTGATAATTATTTATATGTAAGCAGTTATAACTCAAATCAGATTCTTCGTTACGATAGAGAAGGTAACTTTATCGATGTTTTTTCGCAAGGAACATCAATGATGTATCCTATGGGTATGGATTTCGGGCCGGATGGTTATTTGTATGTAGCTAGTAATAACGGGACAACACATTTCCAGATTTTGAAAGTTAATCCGAGTAATGGAAACGTATCGGTCTTTGCTAATGGCAACCCGCTTTATAAACCTCATGGAATAGAATTTGGTCCGGATGGATTATTGTATGTTTGTAACCAAACCGGACATAATATTATAGCATATGATGTTTTATCAAATACGTATGAAGGTGTTTTTATCGATGGGTATAGTGCGCCTATTGACATTACATTTAGCTCTAATTTTGATGTCTATGTTGCTGATTATCTGGCTAATAGGGTATATATTCTTGATCAGAACGGCAATCAGATCGACACTCTTATTACAGGACAATCCGGTTATGTTTATGGACTTGCACTCGATGAAGCATCCAATATATTGTATGTCAATAATTATGGGACAAGTAATGTACATAAGTTTGATCTTTCAACAAAATTATTGTTAGATACTTTCTATACAGGCGCTAACAATAATTATCCAACATTCATTGAGTTTGTATCTTTTTCTACAGATGTAATTCCAGAGCCCACAACAATAATATTGTTTTTATCAGGTGTTATCGCATTATTACGCAAGAAGAATACTGTACTATAGATTTAAATTATAGGTTATGCCCCAATTAGATATCTTCCACAGTTTTCGTTACAAAATATTGAAGCGCCTTCTTTGATTTTATGGTTGCAAATATAATTAAGTTCGAATATTATTACAGTTGTAATTAGCGCAAAGAGTGATATCGGTTTCCTTCAGCCGGCGGTGTATCTGCCGGCTTTATATAGAATAGACAACAGGCCGGAAAAATATTTTTAATGTATCTTCCGGCCTGTTGTCTTTGACGTATCTTGTGATTTGTCTTCCTTAAAATATCTAAAGTAGCCTTCACATCACCATAGCTATAGATTTGAAAATAATATGTTTATACAGCTCAGTCGGCTTGGTTTAATATTGGTAACACGAATGGATATCCGATTATTTTTTTGAAATCAAATTCAAACACTCTAACGCATTTTGATACGCTGGGTCGATAGAAAGCGCTTTTTTGAAAAATGATACTGCCTCGTCAAATTTATTTTGCTCCATATATATAACACCGATGTTTTGTAACGCCTGAACGCTTAAAGGATTGATGGCAAGAGCATTCTTGAATGATTCCAGCGCTTTTTCGATATCGGCGTTATTCTTTTGTAAAAATCCCATGTAAATATAGGCTTTCTCAGAAGGAAACATCTCAATCGCACGTTTGCATTCATCAAGCGCGATATCGAGCTCACGGGTGCGAAAAGGCTTGGATGTTGTGGCAGGTACCACTATTTGATATTCGTGTTGGGCGATCAAATCGGCGTTTTTTGCTGTATTCCTAAGATAAATAATGGAATTATCATCCCAGTATACAATTCTCCAGTCGGGTCGGTAGGCTATGGGCTGTATAGGATCGCTTGACGACCGGCGAAATGCGGAGTAATCAGCCACCACAATGTCTATATCCAATAACTTGAGGGTATCTTCAAAGCCGGAGCGCGCTTGAGCTATAGTCTCGTAGGAGCGTGTAATCTCTCCAGCCGATTCTGTAATTCGTCCATCTATAAATATCTGATATTTCGGGTATAGGTGATACGCTAAAAAACCGCCCCATTCACGGTAATTTAGCAGTTTGCCTTCAGGATTATATTTATCTAAAAACTTAACCGCCCCATAAGGATATGCGGTTCGGTCGATTTCCGGGCGGAATAGTAGTCCGCGTCTTTGCAGTCCATGCACCGTATATCCCAGTACAGCGATAAGCGCAATGTAGACGCCGTAATGTACGGTTGATCTTAGCGAGGAAGGTATTTTGGCGCGTACAGGGGCAATTCTTTGCATAAAATGTGGAAATACTGAACATAGAAGATATCCGGCGGATACTACGGAATAAAATATAAAGTGACTCTTTAGTAGCGCCATGCAGGTAAACAATACAAAGGGAAACAATATGGAAAATCGTATATACCGTATAGCTATTATTGCTATAAACCCGACTACGGATATATATATTAGATACAATCCCGATTGCCCGATAACAATCGGCAACCATTCGGGACACCGAATTATGTATTCCGTTGGATACGCAAAATTAAACATATATGTATATACATGATATGTGTAAGGAGTTAAAAATGATGCGATAACGCATAATGCCGTGGATACCGCCACTCTGCGGATAGAACCTTTTATGCGCCATGTTTTATTTTGTACATAAACATCTATCGCTTTACCGATGGAAAATGAGCATACAAGCAGTATCCCTGTAATAAAACCGCCGTGAAGATTCGCCCAGATTACCATGATCAAAGGTAGAATATAAAGATACGGTTTTCTGCGTGTGTCGTAATATCCTTCGAGTAAGAGGTAAAATAAAGGAAAGAGCAGGTAAGAGAAAAAGATCGGCTTGCATATATTTATACTTTGAGATGTGATAATAAAAATTATTGCGCAGGTTATAACGCTTAATACTGTATTGCACGTAAATTTTCTGCACATGAGAAAAATAAGGACAAAACCCATAAAAACGCATATTGCTTTCAGGATGATAATCGCTTTAAGTCCGGCCCTTACGTTAATCAACTCGAAAAGTACTGTCGATAACCATGAATGAATAATCCATGGAATTGAAGTGGGTGTATTTAGAAAAATATCATGACTGGGGATAGACAAATTGGCAAGGATGTATTCTCCGGTTTTCAAATGTAACCAGAAATCGTCATTGCGTAGCGGCGAAAGCATCCATCCCAGAATAATAACGCTAACCAGTATAAGAGTTATCGCCTTAAATATTTTATATAGAAAATTATGTTTCGTAATGTTTTATTAAACCCCTTGATAATATTAAGGCGATATAGTAAACGATCTTTTAAAACGTAACAATGTTTTTATTTATCCGGAGAGTTTGTGTATAGAAAGATCTTTTATTTAGCGTAATCTGTTTTTCTGCCGGACAAGAATAAAATGGAATGAACTTTGCTCATAACTTTTTTTCTAAACTTATAACATTCGTTGTTGTATTTTTATGCGTTGTTATTATCTTTGAATTCAGATACTATCATTATTCGAAATCCGGCAATCTAAAAAAATATTCGATAAGGGAGATTATATGAACATCGCAACAGCAAAATCCGTGAGAGATTTTCGTATTTTGACATCAGTGTTTATTATATGCATGACGGCGGTATTTTTTTTAGCGGATTATACATTGGCGCAACAGAATACAGAACAATCACAGACAGAACAGCTGGCTATACCTTATCTTGATCTTGAACCCCAATATAGTAATGAAATATATCGAATTTTGCCGTCATATAGCGGTGAATATTTTGTCGTGCTCAACAGCGGATTGAGTATATTGGTAAAAGAACTTCCTTATACGCCTGTGGTATCTTGCAGGGCATCTATACGCGCAGGATCTATCTATGAAGAAGAATACCTCGGACATGGTATTTCCCATTATTGTGAGCATATTGTGTCGCGCGGCACAACATCGCAACGTGCAGAGGCGGAAAATATTAAAATGATAGATCAGATGGGCGGAGCGTCCAATGCGTCCACCTCTCTCGATCAAACCACATATTTTATCAACACCACCCCCGAACACTGGAAAACTGCTGTATCGTTGTGGACGTCGTTTATGGAGTCGTGCGTATTTGATCCGAAAGAAGTCGCCCGTGAAAGAGAAGTTATTTTGCAAGAGTTCAAACTCGGACAAAACGACCCGCGCAGACAGTTATGGTATCTGTTTATGGATACCGCGTATCAGACGAACAACGCCAAGTATCCTACTATAGGTTATGAAGAATTGTTCAAGCGAATAACCAGAGAAGATTTGCTCAAATATTATCGCAAGCGTTATCAGCCTCAAAATACTGTTTTTTCTGTTGCCGGCAATATAGACGGAATTGATGTTCTTAAGGAAATCATCGATTTAACCAGATCGTTTCAACGGAAAAGCGAAAGCCAACTGCCGTTACCGAAAGAAGAAGACCAAATTATGCCCAGATGGGCGGAAAAGGTTCATCCCAGCGCACGTTTGACCAGCGTCCAGCTTGCTGTTCCGACAGTATCGTTATTTCATAACGATTTGTATGCGCTAGACGTTATGGGAATGATACTCGGTTCGGGAATGACATCTCGGTTTTATAAATCACTCAAGGACGACAAACAACTGGTGCTGTCCGTTTCCGCAGTAAACTGGACTCCGTCTTTTGCGCGAGGTGTGTTTATGGTTAATATGAACCTCCAATACGACAATGTCAAACCGGCCATAGATGCTATGTGGGAGGTCATAGATCAGGTAAAACTCAACGGAATAACCATTGAGGAACTTGACAGGGCAAAGCAAAAAATAGTTACGGATCAGATATACGGCAATTTGAAGGCCGAGTCCGTTACGTCGAATCTCGCCTATGCTTTTCTTACTACAGGAGACCCTCATTTTGACGACCGTTATGTTCAGGAAATCCGTAAGGTTACTCTTGACGATATAAAACGTGTGTCTAACGCTTATCTCGATCGCAACAAACAGACGGTTGCTATTGTTAAACCACCTTTAGCAGGTCAACAAGAACAATCCGCATTGGCGAAGGAAAGAAGTGTTACATCTGTTAAAAAAATTAAGTTATCTAACGGAATGCGTGTGTTGTTTAAATCTGTGAAAAATTATCCTCTTGTACATTTCACTATGTTTTTAAACGGCGGGCTGATATATGAAGATTCCGGTTCTAACGGTATCAGCGATTTTGTATCCAAGATGCTTACACGCGGCACTACTACTCGTTCGAAAGACGATATCGCCAGAATTATAGAAAATATCGGAGGCCAGCTTTCATCTTCGTCCGGGAATAATACCTGTGACGTGCGTTGCACTGTCATGACTCAAGACGTATATACTGGAGTCGAGCTGTTAGCCGACGTTGTGCTGTATCCATCATTCCCGCAGGCGGAAATAGATAAGCTGAAAAACGATACACTGCTTGCAATTGAAAAACTTGACGAATCGTGGAGTACCGAGGTTACAAGGTTTTTTAAACAAAATTATTTCAAGGATCATCCTTACAAATATGACAATATAGGCACTGTAGAATCTATAAACGCCCTTACACGAAACGATATAGAATCTTTTTATAAAAAAATATATGTGCCTTCAAATATGGTGCTTGCCGTTTATGGTAATTTCGATGAAACGGCAATACTCAACGAGATAAAAGCTATCTTCGAACCATTGCCTGCCGGCACGTTGCCGCCGGTTGCCATTCCTGACGAAAAAGGAGACCAGCTTAAAGAAAGCGTTAGTCTGGAAAAAATAAGCGATAAGTATTCAGCTACGATTATGGTTGGTTATCCCGGAATATCTATTGACAGCAATGACAAGTTTGCCTTTGATGTTATCGACGCCGCTATATCCGGTATCGGATATCCCAGCGGATGGTTGCAAGACAGGTTGCGGGGAGGCAATTCCAATTTGGTATACCTTGTGCATGCGTTTCCACAGTTCGGTATTTCCGCCGGATTTTTTGCGGTTTTAACGCAGACTACAGTTAATAATTACCATAAAGTTATGGAAATAATTACAAGTAGCATTGAGGAACTCAAAGAAAAAGGTTTGAGTGATGACGAATTGAAATTGGCGAAAAATACTTGTATCACAATGAACGATTTGTCCAGAGAAACCATTGCGTCTCAGTCATATAATGATGCGCTGTATGAAATTCTCGGGTTGGGTTATGAATATGATTTCAGGTATTCAGAACTCATAAACTCGGTAACCGCTGAGGATATATTGCGAGTCGCTAACCGGTATTTTACCAAAAATTTGACCGTTACCGTCTTTCCGGCAGGATACGAAGAACAGTTGGCCGAAAAAGATAACGAGCCTACATATATACCGTCGCAAATAAAGGACGATATACATACGCACTAATAATCGGAAGCATATATGGATTACACATCAAAGATCATTATTCTATTTATAAGCATAACAATAGGTTGCTTAAGCGGTGAACTTTTGGCGTTCGATAATAATGAAATAGGCTCAATGTCTGAGCAAACTTTTTTGATATTGGAAAAATCGCTGAAAGATTATCTTGATAATCAATCATCCGATCAGGATACGGGAAACCACAGGTCGGCTGTTGAAGCTCTTATAAGCGCATATAAAATGTATATAGATAAAAATCCCGAAAACATTTATGCGCGCAGACAGCTAATAGATATGTATATCCTTATACATCAATACGATGAAGCTCTCGAAGAATGGAGCGAAATCATCAGCCGTGAACCGGATAACGATTCATTGCTTAATGATTGCGGTATTTTTTATTCCGATCATGTGTACAGGCCGCTGGAGGCGGCGATGTTTTTTAAAAAAGCCATTTCGATTAATCCGCATGTCGCCGATTATCATGCTAATCTGGGTTTGATCTACTTTGTAGGAAGACATGTTATAGCCGAGCAATCCGGATGGACATTACCGGAAACCTTTTCACAGATTTTAAAAGAATATGATACGGCAAGACGTCTTGATCCGAAAAACTATCTGCATGCGCGGGATTATGCGCAGAACTTTGTTATGGCAGATACCTTCGGTGTCAGTTTCGACCCCAAGCAGGCTATACAGGCATGGAAAGATTGTCTATCGTGCGATATGACGCCCCGTCAGTTTGTGTATGTGTATATCCAAATTGCCCGCCTGTCTATGCTGATAGAAGACAAAGATCAGGCTAAAATCTGTTTGCAAAAAGCTCTCGAATATGATACCAATAACGAAACGGCCAGGCAACTTCTCAATCAGTTATATTCTAATTGATTGATGCGAAGCGCATTATATCGGTTTTAATTACTGCATTAAGCGAAATGAAAAAATCATGACTTTATCTTATATAGTTGATTTACAAAATATTTTCGATTATTTCAACCCCATATTTTTCAATAACGCGCTCCATTGTTCCATAAGATGGGGAAAGCGGTATAACAAACTTCGCAGGCGCATTATACGGTTAGGCAGTTTCAATACGAAAACAAATACCATACGGATTAATCCTGCGCTGAATTCGGATGAGATTCCTTCGTATGTAATCCGCTATGTTGTATACCACGAGATGGCGCATGCGTGGTGTCTGAATATTGATCCCGATATGCGGTTTCATAACGGTGAATTCAAACAAAAAGAACGCTTATTTCCTGAATTTGATCAGGCTCGAAAATGGCTAGACGAGAACAAAACTGTTTTTTTTGCTAAGCAGTCGGGATGCCGAGTATGGCCGTTGTTTCGGTAAGCCGCCGATGTGACGTACCGGCTTATCAGGCAGATCAGTTTATGCAAAATATCCGCAGTGGAGGTGTGTACGTCGAACATCCTTATAGCCGGCAGGTAAATTATGTGTCTCTGCATCCGGATGATGTAACCGCACTGGTATTCTGGTCAAAAAATTATGCGCCTCTCGAACGCCATTTTGAGGAACTGCGGCGCTCATATCATTGTATCTTTCATTATACTATAACAGGGTTGCCCCGTAGTGTCGAACCTGATATTCCGCCTTACCAAGATTCGATAGATAGATTTATATCGATAGCGAAGTCGTTTTCTCCTGATCATTCGATATGGCGGTATGATCCCGTTATTTTTTGCGATGAATTCGATGAGGAGTATCATATACAGATATTTGAGCGGATTGCCCGGCAACTGGCCGGATACACCTTTCGGTGTTATACCAGCTTTGTGCAAAGATATAGCAAAAACGACAAGCGAATGATGCCAATATATGACAGATGTATATCCGATCCTCAACGGCAAATACGGCTTGCTCAAATGTTGGCCGATATTGCCGCGTCATACGCTATAGGTATTTATGCCTGCTGTTGTCCGGTTATGTTGTCAGCAGGAATACCGCAAGCGCATTGCATAGACAAGAAACAGATTGAAACAGTAACTGGCTACGATGTATCATATCTTAAACCGAAACCGAGCCGAAAAGGATGCGGATGCTATGCCAGCATAGATATAGGTACATACGGCGTTTGTAAAGGCGGCTGTTTGTATTGTTATGCCCGCTGATTTCTTGATACAGGATACCTGATGGCACAAAAAACTTATGTAATACCTATTTTTATACCTCACAGCGGATGCCCGTTTCAATGTATCTTCTGCGATCAGAAACAGATATCCGGAACTAGCCGGATGCCGGATATTGATGAGGTTAAGTGTACTGCAGACGAATACTTAACCACTATTCCGTCAACAGCCCGAAATGTAATGCTGGCATTCTACGGCGGAAATTTTACAGGGTTGCCTGAAAAAATACAATATGACTTATTGCAATCTGTAAACCCTTATATGGAATCCAAACGGATATCAGCGATTCGTGTTTCTACCCGTCCCGATTGTATAGACTGCAATAATTTGTTGCTTTTGAGGAAATGGGGAGTTACGGAAATAGAACTAGGAATTCAATCTTTTGATGATACAGTACTTACTGAATCCCGACGCGGATACTGCTCGCAGACCGCTATCAAAGCATCTATAATGATACGGAATTACGGGTTTACGCTTGGGCATCAGTTTATGATCGGGCTACCGGGCGACGATTGGGGGGCGCTTGTTAAAACTGCGCAGATATCTGCACGGCTTAAACCGGATATGATACGTATATACCCGACGTTGGTCATCCGCGATACCGCTCTTGCGGATTTGAAGAATTTTCAACCGCTTGATTTTAAAGAGGCATGCAGGCGGTCGGCATTTTTAATCGATTTTTTCGAGCTGATTTGCGTGCGTATCCTTCGGGTTGGGCTACATCCTCCGCAGGATGAATCGAGTATTGTCGCAGGCCCATTTCATCCGGCGTTCAGGTATATGGTGTATTCTTATATATGGCGTGATTTTTTTATGTCGAATTTTTCTAAAGATTTTTTATACGATATTATAGATGTAACTACATCATGCGAAGATTTTTCTTACGTTGTCGGCTATAAAGCGCAAAACAAACAGCTTTTCAATCAGTCATGTAAGATACGCCCCGCATCATGGCTTGTTGCCGGGCATATTATATTAAGAACATCTTCAGGAACGTCGTTGACGACGAATAGATATATATATCGCGCAGACAAATGCAGGCAGTTGACAGCCCGATATACTTCTTCGGGAGACGTTGACTGATGAGGCGGGGCATCGTGATTGTCAATCCAGACCTGCCTCAAAACATTCGCTCGCATCTGACTGCGATCGGTTGGGATACGGTTGCCGTAATGCATTGCCGGTCTGTGCTTGAGCCGATTGCCGGTCATCCTGATTTACAAATATGTTGCATGGATGAAGATGTAGTGGTGCATCCCCATGTACAGGATTCACTGTTACAAGTTATAGAAGATAACGGGTATCGGGTAATTACCGGAGATTCGCATCTCAGTCCGGAATATCCGGCTGATGTGCCGTATAACGCTGTTCTTATAAAGAATCATTTTTTTCATAATATTGCCCATACCGATCCTATGCTACGCAGGCGGGCGCAAAATCTTGGCGCAACTTTTGTTCATGTCAATCAGGGATATACGAGATGCTCGGTATTGCAGGTTTCCGACGATGCATTGATTACCGCTGATAAAGGCATAGCGCGACAGGCGGAAAAACACGGGTTGCAGGCGCTGTGCATCAGACAGGGGCATGTGATATTGCCTTCAATGAATACCGGATTCTTTGGCGGTACCGGCGGCTGGGACGGTGCGGATTCGGTTTTTTTATGCGGTATGATAGATAATCATCCGGACGCATCCGATATAACAAAATTTATCAGCGATTGTCATAAACAGCTTATATGTCTGGGACAAGACCAACTTACCGATTATGGTTCTTTGCTGTTTCTTCCGCTTCGCAGATAGGGTTACAGAATACGGTATATCCTGAAACGCGCATTGTTATAAACCAGTTTAAACTTGGTAAGTTGTTGCGGATTGAAACTGAATTTGGTGCGCATTATGTTTGCCCCGTTTGGTGTAGGTTGTTCGGAACGGGTGCGTCTGTCGTACATATAATACAGACCGTAAGGGTATTCAGCGTAGAGAGCGTATAATTGGGTGCGCGAGGCATCCGCATCGACTACAAAATATTCCATACCATATTTTTTGCAGAAATCATAAAAAACAGTTTCGTCATCTTGTAGCAGTAAACGGCTCATCTCTACAAGGCGTTCATGAACCAGAGGGCTTTCCAGTAATCCGTCAAGATATGTAGGGCAATGCGCGTACCGCTGTATGGCGTATCCGTAACTCCAGTAACATAGGGTAGGCAGGCGGTCGGAGTTGATTTTCTCGAATTCAAGTAATGTTTCCTGTAGGTACGGACGCATTGCGACTCTTACTACAGTAACGTATGTGCCACCCTGCCATGCTGAACCTATAATAATCACCGAGGTTAATATAAGGCAGGCCGATATTCCTAGTTTGTGCCACGAAAACCGGTTGATAAAATTTATTGTCCGGTTGACTGAAATTGCTCCGGCTATGGCAACAAAAATAGATAGCAATACTTTGTTTCGGTAAAATAGGAGTGTCAGTATGAATATCGTAAAGAAAAAAACGCCCAGTATTATCTCGCCGGTCGGCATTTTTTCCCGTTTTGCACGGAAAAAGATCAGGGAAATAGGATAGAGAAAAATAAAAATAGCTCCCCATGAACACATATCCCATTTAAACATATCCCAAAATTTTGTTGAGGATAATTCCGCCGTGTTGAGAAATAAAATGTTTTCTATGCCGGTAACAGCGAATTTCTTAAATATAAACGCTATCTTGAACATTAAAATTTTTACGAACGACTCATAACCGGACGACAGTTGAAACAATGGTATAATAAGGATCATAGCAAGAGGAATCAGTAATGTCGCAGGGTCGACTTTTACGGTATGCGTGTCGGTCTTTTTCCACCATTTTGTCAATGCGGCTACGATGCCTAATCCTATTACAAGCAGGGAGTTGTGCGCAAAAATATAATTCTGTGAAAAAAGAAATCTAAAAAGCAGAGCGCACAAGGTGACGCCGATAGCCTGAATCATAAATGCGCCGAGAAATTTCCAGTCTGTTCGTTTAAGGAATAACAACAGGAAAAAAGCGAAGCAGTACAGCGTCGGAAACAATAAAGATACTCGCCAAGTACCTACAGACAGAAACATAAAAAACGCGGAGCTTATGCTGTATATATAAAAGTGTTTTTTAGATCGCGTCTGAAGCGCTTTGATGAACAAGGTAAGATTTATCAGCAAAAACAGCACTCCCGGCCCTTCGTATCGGTATCGCGTGCAGAATGTGCGCACTAAATGGCCGGGCATGACCGCGGCCAGCGCCGCGCCGATAAATGCGATATAATCTTTTTTCTCCACGACTTTAACAAGGAAATATACCGCTACCATGGTTAGCGAACACAAGATGGCGTAAAAAAGAACGATCGAATCCTGTACCGATCCTGACGAAAAATGTTTATATATCAGAAAAAAACCTGCGCCGAGATAGTATAGAATAATAGGAAGCAGATCAAGCACCGGTTTTCCATCTGGATACCACGCCAGATTGTCTACCGGTGCGATACGTCCGTTTTGCAGAATTTCTTCGGTCATTCTCAGATGAAAACCGTAGTCATAATCGAGCAGGTAAAAATCCTGTTTGAAAGACGGATACATTCGAAAATAGAACCCGTAGATGAATAACGCTATCATACCTAAGGAAATAAGCGAATATTTCAACCATCTTGGAAACGCTATAGCTTTTATTGAGGCTGGATGAGTCGTTGGTTTTGCATGATGTTTATCGGCGTCTATGACCGATTGAACATCTGTTTGCGAAATATTAAGGTGTTTGGCAAGTTCCTGAACTGTTTTTTCGGTGTAATTGTCTATAATGTATTTTTGCTGGCGATGGCTGACTTTTCGGGATGTCATTAGAAAACCTTTTCGTAGATATTTTACGGCTTTTCGATATCTGCGTTATTATTGTATGATATACACAGGGCGGCTATATTTTCAAGTGCGATTATGAATTTTTTTGAAATATAAGCGGGAAAAACGTATAATGTATTGATCTTTCAAGTATAAGGAGCTGTACAAATGCCTTTTACGGCGAGAAAAATGTTTATCTATTTTATCATCATCATCGTATATGGATTCCTCCCGCTCAATCATGGGACGGCGCAGAATCAGAAAAAGTTTGCCGGTGCGCCACAGTCGTTGGAAATCGATAATACTTTGCAAGGCAAACCGGTTATATTTATAAAAGAGCGGAATTGGGATTTCGGAACGATCACCGAAGGCGATATTGTCGAACATTCCTTTACGCTGGAAAATAACGGCACTGCAGATCTTATTATAAGCCAGATACGCACATCATGCGGGTGCGCGGCGGCATTGTTATCTAAAGAAATACTAGCTCCTTCAGAAAATACTACTCTGACTATTTCTTTTGATTCTAAAGGCAGGTCGGGTCTGCAACGTAAAGAGATATTCATTAAAAGCAACGATCCGGATAATGTTTTCACAACCATTGTGATACTAGCTAATGTTTTATTGCACCCGTCGCCGCGAATATTTTATGGGTCTGATATTCTTGATATTGGTGCGGTTCAGATAGGATCGGCGCCTGAATTGTTCTTAGAGTTGAAAAATATCGGTTCGCAGGCGTTATCCGTATATAATATTCAACATGGGTCGCTGTGCAACGCTAAACTTTTGTCGGATAATGCAATCCAACCCAAAGGATCGTCATTGCTTGAAATAAAGTTTAGCCCTATTCACAACGGTGGCCTTATAGAACAGTTTGTCAGTTTTTCGACCAACGACCCGTCCGCACAGATAGTAAATATCTCTATTGTCGGTTATGTTTACGGCTATAACTCTCCGGCTATGACCGTGGTTCCTTCCTCATGGGATTTCGGGGTTTTCGATACTTCGAAACAAGATATGCTAAGCCGGACATTCCGCATTTTCAATACCGGTACCGATCAATTGGAAATAACCGGAGTTGCTCTGCCGTGTGATTTAACTACATCGGTATCACTGCCGGTAACAATAGATCCGGATGAATCGCTGGAAATAACGGTTTGGTTCGAGTCGTTCTCCCAAAAAGGCACTGCAAAGGATAACATTATTATATATTCCAATGATCCTGCGCGCCCGACTCGAAAAATAACAGTCTGCGGTTATCTAAAATGATCTTTAGGCCGATTCTTGCCTTTTTTGCTTTTCAATATCGTTTGTTTGTAGTAACGTAATTCTGGCAGAGAAGGAATCTCTGATACATTAAAAATTGTTATTGCGAAGTGGCGATAAATATTGATTCATCGTTTATAGATGAACTTTATTTCGTTAGCTCGCATGGCAAAGAAGTTAAAATTATTTCTCATAGTATTCGTAATTTTATTCGAGGGTTATACTGTGTTTCACCCGTTGAACTTGATTGCCATTGCAGGATATTTGTTTATTATAGCTGTGATTGGTCTTGTCGCAGGCAGAAATGAAAAAAATACGGACGATTATTTTCTCGGCGGAAGAAAAATACCGTGGCTTGCCGTATGTTTGTCTATTCTGGCTACCGAATGCAGTGCGGTAACTTTTATAGGGGCTCCGGCAATATCTTTTGCCGCGGGCGGCAATTATACCTATATCCAGCTTGCCATCGGATCGTTAATAGGGCGTATTCTTATTGCCTATCTTCTGCTCATACCGTTTTATAAATACAAAGTTACAACAGTATACGAATTTCTCAGAATCAGGTTTTCTCGCGGGTCGCAAATAACCGGCGCGATATTTTTCTTTATAACACGATTACTCGCAAGCGGAGTTAGATTGTTTGTCGCGTCGCTGGCTATCCATGTGGTATTCGGGGTGCCGTTGTTTGCGGCTATTGTTTTATCGGCCGGGATAGCCTCTGCATATACTCTTTGGGGAGGTATCAAGGCGGTTATATGGACAGACGTAGTGCAGATTATCATTTTCATGGGCGGAGCCACGTTTACAGTATATCTGTTATATGTTTATAGCGGAGGATTTGAAACGATACGCCAAGTTGCAGGGTCTGCCGGAAAGTTTTCTGTATTCGATATGTCATTTGACATAACACAACCGTTTACTCTTTTGACAGGGATCATAGGCGGATGTTTTCTGACTTTTGCGTCACTAGGCACAGACCAGGATCTCACTCAGCGTATGCTGACATGCCGCGATACGAAATTAGCTCAAAAAGCCTTAATCTGGACAGGTATAATTGATTTTCCCGTTGTTTTTGTTTTCCTTACGATAGGTGTATTGCTGTATGTGTTTTATACTGTATATCCGGATCCGTCATTACCGGCGAATAAAGATCATCTTTTTCCATATTTTATATTGACCCAATTACCGCCGGGATTGTCGGGGTTACTTATTGTGGGTGTTTTTGCCGCGGCGATGTCCAGTCTTGATTCAGCCTTAAACGCCCTTGCGTCCAGCGCTATATGCGATATTTACAAACCGTATATTTCTACTGGCCGCGAAGAGTCCCATTATCTTATGGTTTCGCGGGTTATGGTGGTTTTTTTTGCGGTTGCGCTGGTCGGTATAGCTTATATGTGTAAAAATCTCGGTATGGTACTTGTTCTTGCTTTTAAGATTACCTCATTTACCTACGGGGCGCTTATGGGGGTATTTCTTATAGGTGTTTTGACAAAACGCGGCAGTACTTTCGGAAATTTAATTGCCATGTGCTCCAGCATCCCTGTGGTTTTTATGGTTACCCTAACTTCAATCGCATGGCCGTATTATATTGTGGCAGGAACACTCTGGACATTTGCCGTTGGCACTATGTTTTCTCCATCCATGACATTAAGACGGTTTTCTACTGCGATGAAAAATTTTAATTTTTTGCAAGATACCTCAGACGATCTTATCCACTCCGATAAATAACCCTTTTTGAGCAAGTTTCTTGTAACAAATTTGCAGTAATGTGAAAAAAATGATTGACGGGCTGGCAAGAGTATGGTAGTCTTTTGTAAATTTGCGTAATATAACGGTAAACAAGTTAAAGCGATGTCTATTTAATGCTGTATGTAATTTTGTGGAGGATGTTATGGAACAAATTCTAACTTTAAAAGAAGTAGCTCAATATATAAAATTGAATGAGCGAACCATTCTTAAAATGGCTCATAATAATGAAATACCTGCAAAAAAGATCGGCAATCAGTGGCGGTTTATATTGTCAAAAGTTGATGAATGGCTTTCGCAGAGCGTGGAAAATGTCAATCCGTCCGATCTTGACGAACTGATCCATACTTCGCCACATGTTATTCCCATATCACGTCTGTTTGCTCCGGAAATGATGGAAATGAATATGTCGGCTCGTAATAAGGCCGAGGCTCTCGAAGAATTATCGTTAATACCTAAAAAAAACGGGGTTATCGCCGATAGCTCGTTGTTTTTGGACGCTATGCAGGCACGGGAAGAATTGATGAGCACCGCTTTAAGTAACGGAATCGCTATTCCGCATCCGCGATATCCGATACAAGGGTTATTTGAGGAGCCACGTGTTTTGTTTGGGCGTTCGATTAATGGAATCGAGTTCGGTGAAATAGACGGCAAAAAAACCCATTTGTTTTTTGTAAGTTGTGTTCCCAATGAAGTTACCCATTTGCGAGTTCTGGCAAAACTTGGGCTTCTGCTTCGTGTCCCGAATATAGTGAAAAGATTCATTGAAGCGCAATCACAGGATGACTTAATGCGCCTGTTCCTTGAACTTGACAAGACCGATCTTGATTTTTCAAAACCGCGTTCGGACGGTTCTAATTATCGGTAATTTTCAGATTACTATGGACTTGTGCTGTCGGATTTTTTTGAGGCTCACAGCGACGCTATCTGTCAAGCTGTCGATCTAAGTATTAGTCTTTTAAGATGGCTAACCAAACCTTCTGTGTTTACAGTGACAAATATACTTTGTCGTTTTTAGTGACAGAATAATGCTTTTATTTTTTGTTTAGCTCTTGTTATAATCCCTAAAAAGGTTATGCGATAAACTGAAAGGAGGCAGTTGTGACCGATTGTCTGTTTTGCAAAATTGTCAATGGAACAATCCCGTCTAAAAAAATCTATGAAGATGAATATGTATACGCATTTCACGATATAGACCCCAAAGCGCCGGTTCATATTCTTATAATACCCAAAAAACATATATCCGGCGTACCTGACCTGCGTAATGATGATGATGTTGTGATCGGCCGCATCATGCGGGTGGCGCATCATCTTGCGCAAGAAAATGGTATTGCTACGTCAGGATATCGTGTTGTTGTAAATTCCGGTAAAGATGCCGGTCAGGCGGTATTTCACATTCATTACCACTTGCTTGGCGGTAGACACCTTGCATGGCCACCGGGCTGATTAAGAATCGGCGTGATTATGCCGATATAACTACAAAAAAGCCATCTTTACCAACTCAGGGCGAATGAAAAAAAAACAGGTCATATCATTATCTCTGTTTATTGCGGTTATTTTGATCGGATTTTTAGTTTATTCGGTTTACTCTATAAATAAACTTGAACGCAGTGTTCGGGATATCAAATCGAAGAATGAAGCCCTCCGCAAGACGATTGAAAGACTGCGTGCTGAGAATAAACGGCTAAAATTGATTAGCGACTGCAATAAAATAGAAAAAAAAGTCGAGAAGATACGAGGCCTGCATGCCAAAAAATCTATCGATTATGAAATGATCGAAAAAAAGTCCCTTCGAAAAATGCTTGACCAAAAATTCAATGAAGCATACCCCGGAACCACCTTTGAGTACATGGAATCCGCTTTTAAAATACTTGGTATTCTCCAACCGGATATTGATATGAAAAATCTTGTAATGCGCCTTTACGACGAACAGGTAGCGGCGTTTTATGATTACGTAAACAAAAAATTGTATATGGTAGACAGCAGTCTCTATACGCCGTCTATACGCGATATGTTTCTTGCTCATGAACTTACACACATGCTTCAAGACCAGCATTATGATCTGATAGGTATGGGGATTGACGATAATTCTAATGACGACCGATCAATGGCTTTATCTTCGCTACTTGAAGGTGACGCCACACGCTGTATGACAATATATTATACGAAAAATGCCGGTCTGAGCGTGTTTTTGGATGTTGCTTTGGGCGTATATATGGAACTCAAGCAAAGCGAAATCGACAAAGCGCCGGCATTTCTTAAAGAAACCATGTTGTTCCCGTACATGAAAGGGCTTGTTTTCGTGATGGCGCTTTACGAAACGCAAGATCAAGATACCATACATAATGTGTTTCTTGATCCTCCGGTCAGCACTGAACAAATAATCCATCCTGAAAAATATTTTGCAGACCGCGATGATCCGGTAATACCTCAACTGCCCTGCATGAAAGAATTTTACGAATCAAACGGATTGGTCGAACTCTATGAGAATACGATGGGCGAATTTGTGATGGATATTTGGCTCAAATCCTATATTTCAGCCGGTCAGGCTCGCACCGCTTCAGAGGGATGGGGGGGAGACAGATATAAAGTTTTTCATCATCCGTCTAATACCGACCTGAAAGGTTATGTACTGCAAACTAACTGGGATACCCCGCAGGATGCCCAAGAGTTTGCAGGCGCATACCGGTCGTTTCTTGAAAAAAAGTATGATATTATTCTCGATCAATCTTCCGATTCTGTCACATCGCAATACGTTTTGCCAAATGACTGCCATGTGCATATTAAACACGCAGATATCACGGTTACAGTAGTTTATGCTTCACGTAGTTTGTTTTTAGACGTGTTAGGCCTTTTCGAATCCGACTAAATTTTTTCAAATTATCTTTTTATTGGATTAATTTTTTGAAGGATGTTAATATATATCTTCTTTCTGTATTTATAATTAAACAAAGATATTTATTCGGAGGATAAAAGATGATTATCAAGATGAAAAAAAACGCGGCTCAGGAAGATATCCAAAAAGTACTCAATCGTATATCGGAAGCAGGGTTGTCTGCTAATGTGTCAACCGGAGAAAGCTTGACGATTATAGGTGTAATCGGCGATGTAACTCTTCTGCGTCCTGATCTTATAGAAGAAATAAGCGGCGTGGACGCGGTGATGCGCGTTTCCCGTCCTTACAAATTGGTCAGCCGGGAATTCAATCCTGTAGACCGCCAGATAAAGATCGGTTCAATAACTATCGGAACCGGTAATTTTGTGATGATTTCAGGGCCTTGCGCTGTGGAAAGCCGAGAACAGATGTTGTCAAGCGCGCGGATAGTAAAACGAGTTGGTGCAGACCTGCTACGCGGCGGGGCATTCAAACCCCGAACAAGCCCTTATGACTTCCAAGGGCTTGGCGAAGAAGGACTCAAATACCTAAAGGAAGCATCAGAAGAAACCGGACTGCCGATAGTTACCGAAGTTACCGGTGAAGATAAAATCGATATAGTCTTAAAATATGCCGATGTATTGCAAATAGGTACACGCAATATGCGCTCCTATGACCTGCTTAAGAAAATCGGTGAACGCACTAAAGACTCAAAAATACCGGTATTGCTTAAACGCGGTGATAATGCGACGATTACCGAATTTCTAAATGCCGCAGAGTATATTGCCAAAGAAGGCAATGAGAATATTATGCTTTGTTTGAGGGGGATACGTACTTTCGAGTGCGGTAAGTTCGTTCGCAATACCGCCGACATGGGCATAATACCGGTCTTAAAACGGGAAACCGGATTGCCGGTAATATTCGACCCGAGCCATTCCTCGGGTGACAGAGATCTCGTATTGTCATACAGCGCCGCGGCAGTTGCCGCCGGTGCGGACGGCCTTATCATAGAAACACATTGCGATCCTGAAACGGCAAGTTGTGACGGCAAACAAAGCCTTGCCGAAAATCAGCTCGTCCAAACATTCAAACTGTGCCGGCGAATCCGCGAATGCCTTGTGCAGGAAAAAGCATATTCGTGGTAATATTATAAAGTAATATTATTTTTTGCGGATTTTATAGTACCGCCTGTCATTATCCAATAGCGGAGGCGTACGGATAGACCCTGCGTCCGGTTGATCTACAAAAGGATAACCCTGATCGATGTAATCCGGTCCCTGAGCTCCTGCACCCATTATCTGGCCAGGCGCGAATTCTTCCATCAGTACAAATGGCCCGAAAGGTGTAGAACTGTAGAGAATTTCATATGACATGTAAGACTCGTATGCCCATGTGATTTTTACAGCGCTTTCATACGGTGGAGTTTTCACGGAAGCAATGTTTTTGATATAAAAAACGGATAACGGATTAAATGGGTCGGTATCCATTAAAAATTCCACTAAATTTGACGCCCCGTCGTTATCTGGATCTGCATGAGCATCATTTACGAGAGGATTTAGATTATTTAATACTTCCCATCCGTCATGCATACCATCTGCGTCAGTATCGGAATTATTTGGGTGGGTTCCGTGTAGCCATTCATCCATATTTGACAGTCCGTCGTTATCAGAATCCATTGTTGTATCGTTCAGGTTGGTAGGGTCGAGACCGTGCGCTACTTCCCACCAATCAGGTATCCCGTCTCCGGCCGGTATGCCTGTAGTTCGGTTAATTGAGCGTTCTTGTCCGTCGCCGTCACTGCTTCGGTATATATTTAATGTATAAGCAGAGCTGTAAGTAGCGTCTTTACCGATTACCTTGAGATAATAATTTCCTGCCTGCATCAATGTATGCGCGTATATGGTCTGGTAATTATACCCGTTATAATTTGATGTTATACGTGATTGTGCGCCCGGGTAAACGCTAAATGATTGAGTAATCGTTCCTAAAGTGTGGTCGTAGTAGTAAAGATACATGTCTAGATCGTTGGGAGTACTAGGTTCCAGTAGCACTATTTTAATTGTGTCATACTGATCTATAAATATAACGTACCAGTCTATGTCTCCTTGTGGAATGGACAGTCCCGTATATGATCCGGGATATACCGGATCTGCGGCTTGCCAGACATCGTTTCCGTCTGATAAATCGGGGTATAAAAATGTAGCGCAATTGATGTCGTACTGAGCAAGCGTACGCATGTTCAGATTATCTACAAAAGCCGGTTGCAACAACCCGAACATCGTAGGACAAGTTTCTATCGGAATTTCACTTGCCGGAGGGCGTGATGATCCTGAGAATGGATGAGCAATACCAAGCGCGTGACCGAATTCGTGTGTTACTACACTCTGTATGTCGATTATCTTCAATGAGTAATTCATTTCCGTAGTGCTCCATGTATATTGACCTCCAGCATCGAATACCGAAGCATTGAGAATTATGTCGCAGTCGAGCAGGTCTGTATACACCCCATTCGGATTTTGGGTATCAAAACTGTCCCATGTAAGCAGTGTTTTACCGATAACTTCCTCTTCGGTAAATCCTGCTACAGAACCGTCGAAACAAAAACTGACGGTGTTTTTGCCGTCAACTGCCGTAGGGTCGGTGTTCATTACGCCTTTTAATTCTACGATTATATTTGCAGTAGGGATATCCTGCCACGTTTGTATCGATGCCTGAATAGTGTTGTGATAAGCGAGGATATCTATGTTTGCCGGTATAGCGTAATGGTAGTATACTTCGACTACGGAAAAATCCCCCTGATTTTTTGACCAGTGAAAAAAGTTTTCTCTATTTGCGTTATCCGAGTATCCGTCGTTTTCGGGATCAAGTACCACTTGTGCGTCAACGGAAACTCGTGGATCCCATGACGACGGAGGATTGTTATAAGGTTTGAGCAGGCGTATCCAATTGAAGGTAACAAGGGACTCCGCCGGCGGGCATATTATTATGCTATAAATTAATATGCAACAGAATATACGCCATGCTTTATTTCGTTTCATTTTGTTTTGCCTCATGCGCCGTCATTTCGTAATATTTATCAGCCATATCGTTTGCAAAATCGATGATAAGTTTTTGTATATATCTTATCCAGTCGAACTCATGGTTAGAGGAGTCGTCCGGACTGTTAATATTCATGGAAGTTCCTGAATGTTGCTCTACAGCGAGTTGTATTTCTTCTATAAACTCATCGAGCGGTTTTTTTATAACCCGCGACGCAAACGGATCTTTTACCGGCTGTACGAAATGCAGTTCCGTTTGGTCGCTTACAGCGAACTTTTCGCCGGTTGACGGGTCTTCAATTACGGAATATTTGCCCATACTCAAACCTATGACTCGTTTGAGCGACTTCTGGTATTTGTTGTCCTCAAGGAATAAAATAACTTCTTCGTTTACTGCGTAGGATGCGGCTCCGTATACCCCCCGTGTATATTTGTCGGTTTTACCTCCTAATTGAATGACCTGAAAGGATGTTTCGTTAGGATCACCTTTGAAAATAAGGTTACATTCGATGTTGGTAACGGTGTATACCTGATCGTTATCGGTTATATAACTTATGTCGGTTACTATACCCATAGCGATACAATCCGCGCGGCTTGTTATCTCCTGTGTTGAAAACTGTTTAGTGAGAATCGTAGCTAGGCACACACCGGATAGGAATATACCGGTTGACAAAATCCAACCTATAAAGACTAGAAATCGGCAAAAATTTTTCATAATCGGTCGTCCACACCCAATTATATTTTACCATGCGCATGCACAGGATACCAAATATTAAATTCCATCTTTCTCACTATTTAGAACGTCAAAATATAAGAAAAGATTACAACTATTGTCTAGGTAAGGTATTTCTACAGGCGGTTCATAAAAAATTTTTCGTAGCGTAAGTCCGTGTGCCGGAGCAACCGGAGCAGGAACAATCCGGTCGGTTGACGTAAGAGCGCGGGTAATGATATCGGAATTATTTTTATTTCTGCCGATTTCTATAAGAGTACCTACCATTAACCGAACCATTTTATATAAAAAACTTTTGCCTAAAACATGGAAAAATACGAACGGGGGAGTGTGCTCTATTCGAAAATCATATATAGTTCGTTGGAAAACTTCGTTTTCACGGCCTGAATTGGCACAAAAATTTGAAAAATTATGTGTGCCTATAAATAAACGCGCGGCTGACTGCATCAATCCTATATCAACCTTATGCCTGACATGAAGTGAAAAATGCCGTGTCCAGAGCGATGGAATATCGCTCATATGCACCGCGTACAGATAATATTTTCCGATTGCGCTGAAACGGGCGTGAAATGAAGGGTCGCATTCTTGGACTTGTATAACTACTATGTCGTCAGGCAAAAGCGCGTTCAATCCTTTGTACAGCGCCGCGCAGTCAAGGCGTGTAACTACGCTGAAGTTCGCTATCTGTTCAAGAGCATGTACGCCGGCGTCGGTTCTTCCTGCGCCGAAAATTCGTACCTGCCTGCCGGTCAGTCGTTCGAGTACGGTTTCGATTTCCTGTTGAACGGTTGGCGTTTGAGGTTGAATTTGCCAGCCCAGAAATCGAGTCCCCTGATATTTTATAGTAATTGCAAAATATTTCTTTTCGATCATTTTAAAAAAGTCTTGTTTGTATATTCGGGTTACTGTAGACTAAAGACAACTTTAAAAACATATTATATAATGTTAATGCCACAAATACAATACTTCAGCGGGAAGTGAAATGCTAAATCACAATTTTTTCAAATGCATGCGTATATCGGTAATTGCGGTTATGTTATGCGGGTTTGCGGTCATTCATTGTTCATGTATGAGCGCGGCTAAACAAAAGCATGAGCTTATCAGAGCTAAAGATGAAATCAAGGACGATGCCAATACAGTACTGGGGGTTCATCCGTATTCCCTGTTTTAGATTTTTATACTCGTTGTTTCGATATCGAATGTGTACAGTGTTGAGTCATGATTAGACGACTGTTTTTTATCTTTATAATGACGGCCGCTTTCGTTCCTTCCTTATGCGCTCAAGAACAAAAAGATGCGCAAACTTTACTGTATCTTGCCAAAAACGCTTATCAAGATGGATTATATGATGTTGCCGAACAGCAGTTTACACGTTTGGTAGATCAGTATCCGTCTTCTGTTTTTTATTCGGAAGCGCGGTTTTATCTGGGAAAAATACGCTATGACCAGAAGGATTACCCAAAAGCCCGCTCCGATTTTGAATCGTTGATTATTACAGACAATCTCAATGTTATAGAAGACGCGCTTTTTTATATCATCGACATTGATTTTAAAACACGAGAATTTTCCGCATGTGTCGAATCTGTGGAACAATTCAAAACACGATTTCCATCCAGTCGTCATACGCCTTATGCGCTGTACTACGGCGCAATGAGCCATTATTATCTACACCAATATGAGCAGGCCGCGGATTTTTTTAATATACTGCTGGAACAATATCCTGACAGCAATTTGCGTGAAGTGGCATCTTATTTATACGCAAAAAGTTTTTATGAAAGGGAGATATTTGAATCAGCCATAAACGGATTGCGTTCTTTTATAGATTCTTTTCCGGCGTCAGACCTGCTTGCGGATGCATATTTCTGGGTAGCGGAATGTTTTTATCGCCTGAAACACTACGGAGATGCCTTGGAATATTATACTAACGCTCTTGACAATGCCGGTTTACGGAAATGGGTGGACAACGCCTTATATAAAAAGGGAGATTGCCTGTTCGAAACAGGCAATCTCATTTCTGCTCAATCGATATTTAAGTCGTTTATCGAAAAATATCCGGAATCTTATTTTTCTATGTATGCGCTAACAGGCCTTGCTGAAATTGCCTATAGGCAGGAAGATTACAATACATGTATATCATACGCCAAACAGTTGCTTGAGTTGTCCATGGCGGATAGTATGAAGATAAAGGTTTGGTATATGTATGCGCAATCTCTCTACAAACTAAATTCGTTTTCGGACGCCAAAGAAGCGTTTGAACAGATTTTGCGTTTCGAGCCTTCACCATCCATGAAGGCAAAAGCCTATTTTGGCACAGGAAAATCGTTATTTGCTTTGGATGAATACGACAAGGCTATCATGTATTTTCAACAAGGACTGCACTTGGCGACAGACCCAGTTTTGAGGGCTACGTGTCTTGTTTCCATCGGTGACGCTCATTTTGCCGCAAAAGCCTTTTCCAGCGCCTTGGAAACATATCAAACCGTGCTGGAAGATTATCCCGATACCTCTTTGTATCCTCGGACACTTTATCAGATCGGACGCTGTCAAATTATGATTTTTGAGTATCAATCGGCAATAGAGGCGTTTGGCAAAATCGTCGGCAGTTATCCTCAAAGCGATTACGTGCCTTCAGCACAATACTACAGGGCGTGGATATTTTTTATACAAGAAGATTTTTTACGCGCACAGCAAGAATTTAAAGCGTTTGCCGAAAGTTATCCTGATCATCAAAAAATCGATTTCGCTTTTTTTTATCAGGGTTTATCTTTATACAATCTAAAACGCTATGAAGAGGCGATTCTATCGTATACCCACGTTACTGAAAAATTTTCTCAGTCGGCTATCGCCGACCGGTGCGATTATGAAAAGGGCTGGTGTTATTTTCAAATGGGCGATAGCGATAAAGCCCTTGATCAATTTGAAAATCTCTTGCGAAAATATCCAGAATCGCCATTGGCTTCGGATGTTTTGTTTTGGATAGGTGAGTTTTATTATAATAACGGAAGATATGAACATGCGTACCCAGCGTTTGAGCGTATCGTAGAACGATATCCCACAGCAAGCATTCAGACAAAAGCGTTGTTCTGGGCAGGGAAAAGCGCCTTTCTTGCCGGAGAATTAGATGCGGCAAAGCGGCTTCTTGAAATGTTTATCTCGAATTATCAGGACGACGATTTTGTAGTAGACGCATACCTGATTCTGGCAGAATTGAATGTAGAAAAACAGATGTATGAAGATGCGATATCCGTTGTTGATTCGGTAATAAAAAATTATCCTGATACATATCTTATGGAAGAAATTTTTCTAATCAAAGGAACCGCATTGTTTGCACTGAAGCGATATCCCGAAGCTATTGAAGCATATACACAGGTTACCAAGTCGTATGACGATTCTATCGCCGCTCAGGCGTGGTACTTCATCGGCAAATCTTATATGGAACAGGGCAAGGGCAGTAGCGGAGTAGAAGCTCTGCTACGTGTGGTATATCAATATCCCCAACAGAGAAAATTCTTTTATCAAGCCTGTTTTGATGTGGCGGTGTATTACGATAATCGCAAAAAATGGAGTCAGGCTAGGAATTTGTATACAAAAATGCTCAACGCATATCCTGACCGAAATGTATTGCCGGAATTGCTTGAAGATGCGCAGGCACGGTTGAAAAAAATTAGAGATAAACAATTTACATTATTTGAAGCAGGAGATTGAAAAAGATGATTGATATTTTTATTAAGGGCGGCCCTATGATGTACCTGATACTGCTATGCTCTATTATCGCGGTGTCTATTTTTCTCGAAAGGTTCATCCATTATCATAGAGCTTCCATTGATTCGGAGAAATTTATAAGCGGGTTGCGCAATATTCTTCGCAATAAAAATTATACCGAGGCGATAGCTATTTGCGACGAAATGCCCGGTCCTATCGCGTATACCATGAAAATGGGAATTATGTGTCACGATAAATCGCGTGAGGAGATAAAAGAATCTATGCAGGACGCCAGCCTTTACGAAGTGCCGCGTCTGGAACGTAAACTTGTGGCTTTGGCTACAATAGCGCACATTACACCGTTGATAGGATTGTTGGGTACGGTTTCCGGAATGATCACAGCGTTCAAATCTATCGTGAATAACCCTGGTCCGGTGAATCCCACATTGCTCGCGCAAGGAATCTGGGAAGCATTGATAACCACTGCCGCTGGGCTGGTTGTGGCAATACCGACTTATGTAGCTTATAACTACCTTGTCAGCAGGGTAAACAGTATTGTTGTCGAAATGGAAAAAGGCGCGACCGAGATATCGAACCTATTAAGCGAAAATAGGGACGATTATGCGTTTTAAAAGATCGATTCAGATAGAAAAAGGACGCCTTGACCTCACTCCGCTGGTTGATGTAATTTTTTTGCTTCTCATTTTTTTTATGCTGTCTTCCACTTTTATTCTTCAGCCGGGGATTAAAGTCGATCTGCCCCCTGCTAAACAAGTTCCACCTCACAAAGAAGAAAATATGGTTGTTACTATTACCCGCGAAGATCAAGTGTTTTTCAATAATGAGCGAACTACTTTGGAAGGTTTGAAGCGCCGTATACGGATGATGAACAAGAAAAATCCGAACTCAACATTGATTATCAAAGCCGATACCAATACTCGCCATGGAAACGTCGTACAAATAATGAACATGGCACGGCAAGCAGGCATCGAAAAAATGGCTATCGCTACAAGACCGGAGTAAGAAATGAACAGGATTTTTTTGTTGTCCTTAGCGGTGTCACTAGGATGGCACTTATCTACGGTTATAATGTTCAAAATCGCCGAGCCCGGTAGTGTCGATAAAAAAACTCAGGTGTTTGACGTGCGTTTTATGCCGTCAGGTGATATTGATGCCAAAACTCTCTATCAACAGCAGTTTTCCTATAACAACGATTATTTTTCAAATGCGCGTTTTGCTTTGCCCGTCGACGACTCTCATTCCATGCAGTTACCGCAAATCGGTGTCGAGTTTGAAAAGAAATTGATTCCTTTAGATGCCGTTGCCCCTGAAAAAATGAGTTTGGCGCGATATCGAAACGATCAAAAAGATTATCCTGATAATCTTAAACGCGCTTCGGATGCTCAGCTTGAAAATTTGGCGCAGATAGATTATGAACCGCAAATCCAATCTGACACACTATCCGCTGATACAGATAAAAAGCGGGTGCTCGGGTTTACGATAAAAGGGGCGCTTCAACCGGTTGACAACAATCAATTTGATGATGTTCGCGGGATGATTGTTTCTCAACCGTGTATAATCAGGTTTTCTGTAGATCTTTTCGGAACAGTGCGCCACGGCATAGTAGAGCAGTCTTCCGGTAATACTGCCATTGACAGCAAGTTATTGACGATATTACGCCAGTGCAGATTTGCACTGCAGGGCGATAATCAGCCTGTAATGCAGGATTCTATCCCTCATTACACAAGCTGGGGAAAAATTATCTTCTATAATCAGTAACTGGATTACTGTCGTTTACTGTTAACTTTGGATACATTTACTGTTAATGTATTCCTATTAACTGTATACATCGGATGTGATTGACAATACCGTTTTTTGAGCTTGATTTAGCGATATCATGTGTTTTACTGATGATGTTTGAATATATATACTGTCACTGAAATAAATTGAGGAAATTCTAAAGAATTATCTATAGCGCTTTGTCATTGTGACACACTTGCGATGACTTTTTATTCTTTAGCGGTTTTCGAGTTGTATAAAAGTCATTTTTTTAGGTTTTTTATATGATTAGAGTTGATTTATCATTCTTCTTTTTTATATACTTGATACTATCTTTGGGTGGTATTATAGTATTATGGTTCTGGTTTGAGATGACCCATCCTTCGGGACGTCTGACGCCGTACTCCAAAAATGTCTATAAATGTTCAATTTGCGGTTATCATTATATTGATGATGTAGATAAACAAATAACACAATGTCCCCGATGCATGAGTTATAACGATTCTAAATCGGGTTGAAGATCACTGTATGGTTCCGATTATCCGCTCGCAGGATAACATGGGGGGATCGATGAAAGAAGAGTATGTTTGGTTTTTTGCCTATGGTTCAGCTATGAATTCGACTAGATTGGCAGGCCGTGGCGTCAAATTTTACAGTATTGAACCGGCGTATATTGAAAAATATCAGCTGAAATTTAACAAACGTTCGGTCGACGGCACCGCAAAAGCTAATATTGTGCCGGCTACCGATTCAAAAGTATACGGTTTGCTTTATAAATTACCTAAATCAGAGCTCCATAAACTCGACAATATTGAAGGGTTGACATCGGGGCACTATTACCGGACTACCTTACAGGTAACTACACCGTCCGGAGAAGTTTTTATGGCGGAAGTTTATATGGCAAACGCAAAATACCTTGTCGACGACGAAAAGGCGTTTCCTTCCGAGCAACATATCTCTACTGTTTTCAACGCCGCTGTTAAACATAAACTTGACCCTGATTACATCAACTATTTAAGATCGTTTCAGGAACTGGCGTAAAATAAAAAACGGGGGCTGTTTTGATTTCGATTAAGTAGCGACCGGCTTTTTTGTTATTTCAACAAAAATAAACAAAATTAAATTGCTTTTATCGGTTTTCAGACTCAACGCCAATTCTATATTTGAATAGCCTATCGAATAAAGACTTAACTGGTATCAATGACTGAAATTTGTTTGTCGGCGAACATCAGTGCAATTTATAGCAATATCAAATCGAACCCTGTATTAACCTATTTTGCTGAATATAATCAATCCGCCAATCAGAAAAAATCCTAGAAGTAGTGCCAATGAGATACCATATAGACTGAATCTCGCAAAAAACGAGATAATGGGTGCAAGTTCTTTTATCAATCCTTTAAGACTGTTTTTTCCCTTTTGAGTAAGTTGAACTGTTTCCATAAAGCCTCCGCTCGCGCATTGAGTTATTGTTTTATATAAAAATATTTATCTTTCAGATTAGTTTATAAGCAAAATTAATGCCAAATAGCAAGATGCTGTACGTCTAATTCCTAATCGCATGATCATCATGACATTGGCTTGTTGTTCCATTAATATCATGCATATAAAAAAATTTCTTATTGTTACATTTTTATTAGATATGGGAAAAAATTGCTTTATATCCCATATCAACTGTTTCTTTTCATTTATTTTGATCAGCAAAATGGCGATTGAGTTGATTCCGCACCGAATTCGCTATCTCAATGAGATGTTCCATATTTTGATTTTTCCCGCCGTTGATCTTTATTAAAATGTTGGATATTCTAGCGTAAAGATAGACAGGATATTTGCGCTCAGATTGGAATGTTATAGCGATACTTTCATCGCCGATGGTATTGGTCTCAAAAGATTGGATATTTACCGAATCGCGTTTTGCCTGGTTTTCCAGAATAGAAAAATTGATTTCGGTTTCCTCTTTTGCCGATGAAATATCGGGAAACTGAATGATCATCATCGTAATTCTGTCAGATTCATCCTGCTTGTCTTGAGGATAAAAATCTTGTAAGAGTATATCCGTATCAAGCCGCGGTTTTTTCAGGTACGGGATGGAATCTCTGTCACTAAAATATTGTGTTGAAATGAGATAGTTTTTTTTCAATGTTTCGTTGGAAACAGCGAGTTGAGTAAGCGAATCCTGATATAAGACGGTTACCCTTGAGTCCTTTTTAGCGGTTGATTCTGTAGAGCCGTTTTCAGGAGGCTGGGAAGAAGGCGAACACGCTGTCAATATAATGCAGTATGTAAGTAATAATATAAATATGGCACTGTTCCTCATTAGGAAGGAGCGCCTCCTTATCCGTGATGAAAAAAGTTTGTGAAGGCCGTTCGTATATATCCTGCTGTAAATCATATAAAGTGATACTAAATTAAAATGTAGAAAAGTCAAGAAATTTTAACGATATTTAAAATAATTTTCAAGACGTAACACCACAGGTGATTATTGCCTTATAAGGCGCACAAACCGTCGTTTTCCCACCTTAATTATCATATCGTGTTCAGGTTCGATTGAAGCCTGTGCATCTTCTATTTTATTACCGTTGCACTGCACTGCTCCCTGTTGTATCATACGCCGCGCTTCGGATGAACTTTGGGTCAGTCCTGCTTGTTGAAGCAGATGGCATACCCATATTTTTCCGTCCTCTAATGTAAGGGCGTTTATAGCGATTTCCGGTATATCCGACGGTATATCTTTTTTTGAAAAAATCTTAGTGAATTCCTGTTGTGCCGTTTGAGCCGCCTCCTCACTGTGGAATCGGGTTATGATCTTACGCGCAAGCTGTTTTTTCAAATCCATCGGATGCAGAGATCCTTCTTTGCAGTTTCGCTCCATCTCATCCGCTTCCATCGCAGATATTTCGGTTAATAAACGGTAATACCTGAACATCAGGTCGTCCGATATAGACATTATTTTGCCGAAAATATCTTGAGCAGGTTCGTTGATACCTATATAGTTGTTAAGGCTCTTGCTCATCTTCTGCACACCATCCGTGCCTTCGAGAATGGGCATGGTTATGACTATTTGTTGCTGTTGTTTGTATTCACGTTGCAAATCGCGTCCTACTAGCAGGTTGAATGTCTGATCAGTTCCGCCCATCTCTACATCCGATTCCAGCATTACCGAATCATAACCCTGCATAAGCGGGTAGAGGAACTCTACTATGCTGATACTTTTGCCGCTGGCGTACCGTTTAGAAAAATCATCCCGTTCAAGCATGCGGGCGACTGAGTATTTAGCTGTCAGTTCTATTATATCTTTGAAACACATTGGGGCAAACCAACTACTATTGAACACAATATTAGTTTTATCTCTGTCGAGAATTTTAAAAATTTGGTCTTGATATGTCTGGGCATGTGCCATAACCTGGCTATGGGTAAGAGGTTTGCGTGTTTCCGATTTTCCGGAAGGGTCACCGATCATGGCGGTAAAATCGCCGATAATAAAGTCCACTGTATGCCCGAGATCCTGAAATTGACGCAGTTTGTTAA
Source organism: bacterium (assembly GCA_018435605.1). Classification (GTDB taxonomy): domain Bacteria; phylum Auribacterota; class Auribacteria; order Auribacterales; family Auribacteraceae; genus R3-B46. The sequence continues at coordinate 121,235 of JAHDNF010000012.1, forward strand.
GAATAACAGTATGTCCAAGATGAATATCAGGCGCGGTCGGGTCTGCACCGAACTTTACATGCAGAGGACGATTGTTAGTCAACGATGTCTTGAGTTTCTCACGGAATTCTTCTTCTGAGTAGAAACTAACGGTATTTTCCTTAATGATGTTTAGTTGGCGTTCAATTTCTTTTTCCACTATGATTCCCTCCGAACAAAAAGGCCTTAAGTATCGATCTTAAGGCCTTTCCGGTACTGATGTAAATATGAGTATGAATTATTATTCCTTTTCCGCCTCAGAGTCGTCTGATTCCTCAACGGTTTCTTCTTCGGTCTTAACATCGGTTTTTACAGATGTTTTTGTATCTTTATCAAGCAGAGCTGTTTTTTCAACAGACTTCTTCTCAGCTTTGACGTCTTTTCCATCAACCTGCTCTTCAGTTGGTTCAACCGTAGTTTTGGCAACTTTTTCGGATTTTTCAACCGGTTTGACAGGTTCTGCCGTAGCTTTCTTCGCCGGCTCACCTTTCTTAAGCAGTTCGTCCAGCTGTTCAGAAATAATGCTTGTGCTTTCAAAAGTGTTTTCCCGTTTTTTACGAGAATCGAATTCTTTAACAGCACGTTTTTCTTTTTCTACCTTTTCGGTCTCTTCCGCCTGTTTCTGAGCATTGATCATTTCTTTAATGCTCAAAGCTATTTTGCGGTCGATAGGATCGATTTTAAGAATCATTGCCGTTATTTCCGAATCGACAGCTACAACGTCTTCCAGTTTTGAAGGAACTTTATCGGCAATCTGAGAAGCATGGATTAAACCTTCCAGTTCGTCTTCAAGTGTAACAAAAATACCGAATCCGGTTATTTTGCTTACCTTTCCCGTAACTATCTGCCCGACTTCGTATTTCTCTTCTATGTTTTCCCATGGATCAATATTCAACTGCTTGATACCCAAAGCTATCTTTTTATTGCTCTGATCTACTGATAAGACGACTGCTTCAACCTTGTCGCCTTTTTTGAGTACTTCAGCAGGATTATTTATCTTCTTAGTCCATGATATGTCGGATATATGTATCAATCCGTCAATGCCTTCTTCGAGTTCGACAAAAGCGCCGTAAGAAGTTATATTGCGTATAGTTCCGGTAATACGTTTTCCTGCCGGATATTTATCTTCTACAACGCTCCATGGGTTGAATTCGGTCTGTTTAATACCGAGAGAAATTTTTTCTTTTTCTTTCTCGATACTTAAAACCATGGCTTCAACTTCTTCGCCGACAGACAAAAGCTCGGAAGGATGATTGATACGTCTTGTCCATGAAAATTCAGATATATGTATCAATCCTTCAATGCCTTCCTCAAGTTCAACAAACGCCCCGTAAGGCATAATATTGACAACTTTGCCGACCACCTTGGAACCGATAGGATATTTTGACTCTACAGCTTCCCACGGATTCTGCGATTTCTGCTTGAGCCCCAACGATATTCGAGCGTTATCCTTATCGAACTTAAGTACCATTACCTCGATTTTTTCACCAACCGAAACCATTTCGCTCGGATGGCTTATACGTCCCCAGCTCATATCTGTGATATGCAGAAGACCATCGAGTCCGTTTAGATCGATAAAAGCGCCGAAATCGGTAATATTTTTCACAGTACCGTTAATAAGGTCGCCTTCATTAATTTCGGTGAGGAGTCTTTCGCGCTCTTTATCGCGCTGTTCTTCAAGCAGTTCCCTGCGCGATATGACCACATTTTTCCGCTCTTCGCTGATTTTTATTATTTTGAAGTCGTATGTTTTGCCCAGATATACATCCATGTTGGGCACCGGTTTTATGTCGAGCTGAGAAGCAGGCAAAAACGCCTCCACTCCGATATCGACCATAAAGCCGCCTTTGACTTTCTTGAATATTTTTCCGTCAACAACAGATCCTTCGTTGCACTTCTGGATTGTCCGTTCCCAACGCCGGCTTTTATCGACTTTGAGTTTCGACAGCAACGTCAAACCGTCTTCATTTTCCATTGTGTCGAGAAACACTTCTATCTCATCCCCGATATCGTAATCTTCATAATCGGGAAATTCTTCTATAGGAATGATCCCTTCGGATTTGTAATTGATATCTACCAGTACTTCGTTAGGGTTGATCTTGACTATTTTGCCTGTGATGATACTCCCTTCTTCGAGATTGCTTAAGGTTTGTTCGTACAACTCGCGAAAATCATCTATGGTCTCCTCCACAGAAGACACATCTTGATTTCCAAGAGCCATGTTTGTTTTTTTTGGTTCGTTTACCATGATTGATTGTTACCTCCTTAATAACACAGTATTTCCTTGCGGATTATTGCAAAATATAAAAAAATCACTTTATTGTCAACAGCATTCTTCGTTTATTTTCAAATGTATCCTTCAATTCTTCAATACGGTTTATCATAAGTGCGCTGACTTCTTTATAGATATCTTTCTTCGGAATGCCGCCAAGCGAGCTGTAATCCGGGGTGAACGGTTTGCCCACAACAACCGTTACCTTAGCGGGTTTGATCCATTTTGCTCCGCGAGGCATGGCGTTGAACGTACCGTCTATATATACCGGTAAAATCGATGCCTGTGATTTGTGAGCCAGCAGTCCCGCTCCGGTTTTTCCGGATTGAATGGTTCCGTCAGGCGAGCGTGTTCCTTCAGGGAAGATCAATACTGTTTTTCCTTCTTTCAAGGTGCTGAGGATATTTTTTATACTTTTGGGCGATGGATTTTCTCGGTCAATAGCTATCAAATTGGCATGATTATAGAAAAGTTTGTTCAATATTGGAAATTTGCTTTTCACCAGTTCCTCTTTGGCCATGAAATATATGTGGTATGGAATCGCGTTGCCCACAATCGGAGGGTCTATATTACTGCAGTGATTAGATGCGACAATGCCGCTGAATAATTTTACGGAATCGTAATCCTCATAATAAAATTGCACCCGGAACAACATTTTTGCCAGTAGCCTGAACAATTTTTTGTAAAAAAGGTAAATTCGATTTCTTCTGCTTTCCATTATATTATTAATATAATGTGCGACGATGTTCAGTTTTTCTTCGGCAGTCATCTTTGAGGAGTCTATCACAAGAGCGTCATCAGCTTTTTTCAACGGGCTGTTCTTTCGTTTTGAATCGTTCTCATCGCGATCAATCAGGTTTCGTTTTACAGCATCAAGAGATATGGATATCCCTTTGGCGCGCAGTTCCTGTAACCGGCGTTCAGCCCGTGCGTCTATACTCGCGGTAATGAAAAATTTAAAATCAGCATCAGGAAGCACTACCGTACCGATATCTCTTCCTTCCAGAATGGCATTCTTATTTTTTGCATTATCGCGCTGTATGGTTATAAGATGTTGGCGCACGACCGGCTGTGCCGATACGTGGGATACAAAATTTGACACGCGCGGTTCTCTGATAGCATCGGTTACATCTTTGCCGTCTAAGAAGATACGGTTGCCTTCAGCTCCTTGCTTAATATCCACGGACGTCGATGACAACAGTTTTTTTAACGATGTATCGTCAAATGATGTCCCAAGCGTATCCAGTACCTTTAGGGTAACCGCTCTGTACAAAGCCCCTGTATCGATATATATAAACCCGAGTTTTGTCGCAAGTTGTTTTGCCAGAGTGCTTTTTCCTGAACCTGAATGCCCGTCTATGGCTATGGTTATCGTCATGGCAGTTTGGTTTCCTTTCGTATCTGTTTGTCATATAATAAATTTTCTTTTACAGAATTAGGCGTAAAGTTAAGTTCGCGGCGGGCGAGTTCGCACGAAAGCGCGCAGTCTGCTCCGCGTGGTTGCGCAGTCGGATTTGCGGACATAATTGAAGGTATAATCAAGTTGTGACTTTTTTCATGGACAGATGCTACCATATAGCCGAACTCATATCTAGACATACGCTCTGCGCCGCAAATATGATACAAACGAGATTTTTTTTCGGAACAACCATTTATGACTGCAAGAATCAGATTAACGACAGCCCTGCAAAAATCTCCGGAAAACAGCGGGGTACGGTATTGGTCTGTATAAAGCCGTTGTTTATCGTTACGGTCAAATGCGCTTAGTAGCAAATCAAGATATCCTCCGTGTGCCCCGTGCATAAATATACCGTATGACAACGCTATTCGAAATACCGTGTTAGCATTGATGCCTTTAAGCACAATATCTTCAGCCGCAAGTTTTGTTTCTCCATAAAGGTTTACCGGGTTAGGAGTATCGGATTCCGTGTATAGACTGCCTTTCGATCCATCGAAAACCAGATCTGTAGACAAAAAAAGAACCGGAGCATCAACGGCATTTGCATATTCGACAATATATTCCGTTGCGTCAGTGTTGATCTGGCGTGCCTTAACCGGTTCTTTGGCGCATAAATCCGGAGAGGTCATTGCCGCGCAATGAACAACAAATGTAGGGGTATGCTCGGCTATTAGCCTTTTAACACCCTGTGGGTTAGTTAAGTCGCATTTAACGCAAATACATTCCGGTATCTGTGGAGCATATCGATTGCCCTGTGCTATAACCGTTGATGTTGGCAGTAAGTAGCGAGCTAGGTTTCCACCAAGAAACCCCGAAGCGCCGGTGATAAGTATTCTATAGTTATATAATTTAACTTTTTGCATATTTTAGATACCTACTTCAAAGATAAAGCAAGATGTATAATAGTTGAATTATTTAACCTTGTATGACCTATGTAATTTCATGCGATCGTAGAATATCGCGATGTATCGATTTGCGATGCGTATGGGTATAAACGTCATTATATATACATTAATATATATAAGCTCTAAAAATAAAGATTGTACTACTACAAGTCGTTCAGTGCAAAAATATCGATAGAAAAATGATCTCTTAAAATATGTGTAATCGAAAATAAACGAAATCAGCCTTTTTTTATAATCAATCCGCCGCATGCCGCAATGAATAGAAAGAATCCGCATCCGACATATAATATAAACACCGGATACCAGTAATGGTTAACAATCAACGTGTACCACGGAAACACAACAAGTATCGCAGGAGATATCAAGATGGCGAAAATACCCCATAATATCCCCCATGACAATATGATCAATCGGATGCTCAAGGCTAAAGCAAGTATTAAACATATCGCAAAGGCAAGTAATCCGCCAATAAGTACTGCCTTTCCTATTTTTTTACGTATATTGGCTGGCATTGTATTGCACCTTTTATGTGGTGAAAAAGCATATCATAGCAAAATATGAATAGTATAGCTAAAATGAATAGCGCTGATCAAAGATTTTGTTGATATACTTGTATAAGTATATGATATATAGTTGTTAAATGTAATAAATTAATGTATTTATATAAGTATAACTAATAAACAACATTAACTTAAAAATTAAAGTATAACATTAATAATAATTCAATTAAATTATAAATAATATTATGTAATATATTGATATAAAATGTTTAAAGCGATAATTACAAAAATATTAAGAAAGCGAAAGAAAAAGGTTGCATGTGAAAAATAAAGCTGTATAATACGCGCTACTGTTTCAAAGTGATCCTTTTTATAGTTTTTTGATCTGATATAATGAGTGTAAAAAAAACGAAAAAAAGGGTTGCATATAAAAAATAAAGCCGTATAATACGCGCTACTGTTTCAAAGTGATCCTTTTTATAGTTTCTTGATTTGATGTATTGAGTGTAAAAAAAACGAAAAAAAGGGTTGCATATAAAAAATAAAGCTGTATAATACGCCCTATTGTTTTAATTTGATCTTTTTTATGGATTGTTAAGTTGCATTAAGTTGATAGGTAAGTTGTTGTAAATAAAAAATGAAAAAGCAACAAAAAACTTGCTTAAAAGATTTAGGCCGTTGATGTGGTATGTGATAATCGGATGAACAAATGATTTTTTTATCTGTAGAGATGCATAAAGAAAAAAATAAATTTGCCGTTAAAAAAGTATTGACATCGGATATGGCTTCAAGTATTATAGCAACACTTTTCTGAGAAATTCAAAAAATTAATAATAGATAGAAATCAGTTAGAATTTTGTTGACTGAGCGAGAGTTTTTTTGGTAGATTTAGTATGGCATTTTATGTCATAAAGATAGCGGTGGCGGTGGAAAAGATCTTTGATAGTTTATTTGAGACGCGATACATTATGCTTATATTAAAGCCAATGCAAGTCAATTCATCTCGGACTATAAATATATGATTATAGTTATGGAGAGTTTGATCCTGGCTCAGAACGAACGCTGGCGGCGTGGATTAGGCATGCAAGTCGAACGAGAATTGGAGAAATTGATCCTTCGGGAAAGAGGACTCTGAAGAAAGTGGCGAAAGGGTGAGTAACACGTGAGTAATCTGCCCTTAAGTTGGGAATAACAACTCGAAAGAGTTGCTAATACCGAATATGGATAACTTGTGGCATCATGAGTTATTTAAAGGTGGGGACCTTCGGGCCTGCCGCTTAAGGATGAGCTCGCGGTCTATTAGCTTGTTGGTAGGGTAATGGCCTACCAAGGCTGTGATGGATAGCCGTCCTGAGAGGGTGGTCGGTCACACTGGGACTGAGACACTGCCCAGACTCCTACGGGAGGCTGCAGTCGAGAATCTTTCGCAATGGGCGAAAGCCTGACGAAGCGACGCCGCGTGAGCGATGAAGGTCTTCGGATCGTAAAGCTCTGTCACATGGGACGAAACGTGCAGATGCTAATACCATCAGTACTTGACGGTACCATGGGAGGAAGCCCCGGCTAACTTCGTGCCAGCAGCCGCGGTAATACGAAGGGGGCAAGCGTTGTTCGGATTCATTGGGCGTAAAGGGCGTCTAGGTGGCTTCTTAAGTTGGATGTGGAAGCCCGCAGCTCAACTGCGGAATTGCATCCAAAACTGGGTAGCTTGAGTTCAGGAGAAGGGAGCGGAATTCTCAGTGTAGCGGTGAAATGCGTAGATATTGAGAAGAACACCAGTGGCGAAGGCGGCTCCCTAGACTGAAACTGACACTGAAGCGCGAAAGCCAGGGGAGCGAACGGGATTAGATACCCCGGTAGTCCTGGCAGTAAACGATGGGTACTTGGTGTAGGAGGTATCGACCCCTCCTGTGCCGGAGTTAACACGTTAAGTACCCCGCCTGGGGAGTACGGTCGCAAGGCTGAAACTCAAAGGAATTGACGGGGGCCCGCACAAGCGGTGGAGCATGTGGCTTAATACGACGCAACGCGTAGAACCTTACCAGGGTTTGACATGTACTGGACAGCCTGTGAAAGCAGGTCTCTCTTCGGAGCCGGTACACAGGTGTTGCATGGCTGTCGTCAGCTCGTGTCGTGAGATGTTGGGTTAAGTCCCGCAACGAGCGCAACCCTTGTTTTTAGTTGCCAGCATTTCGGATGGGCACTCTAAAAAGACTGCCGGTGATAAACCGGAGGAAGGTGGGGATGACGTCAAGTCATTATGGCCCTTACGCCCTGGGCTGCACACGTGCTACAATGGCCGGTACAAAGGGTAGCTAAACCGCGAGGTGGAGCCAATCCCAAAAAGCCGGCCCCAGTTCGGATTGGAGTCTGCAATTCGACTCCATGAAGCCGGAATCGCTAGTAATGGCGCATCAGCTACGGCGCCGTGAATACGTTCCCGGGCCTTGTACACACCGCCCGTCACATCACGAAAGTTGGTTGTACCCGAAGTCGATGATCCAACCTTCGGGAGGAAGTCGCCGAAGGTAAAGCCAATGATTGGGATGAAGTCGTAACAAGGTAGCCGTATCGGAAGGTGCGGCTGGATCACCTCCTTTCTAAGGAGTACGCGGGTTCGAATCGGATCACATTATTTTATTGGCGATAATGGTTCTCCGATTCCTTCTATATGAAGTTTGCCCGAGTACGGTCGATAGCCTCTGATGTATCGCCTCAAATAAATTTTAAATTTTGTATAATCTGAGCAAGATTTGCAGGGGCCTATAGCTCAGTTGGTTAGAGCGCACCCCTGATAAGGGTGAGGTCGGTAGTTCGAATCTACCTAGGCCCACCATATACTGGGGATATAGCTCAACTGGGAGAGCGCTGCCCTTGCAAGGCAGAGGTTACCGGTTCGATCCCGGTTATCTCCACCAACTTAAATTTATGTTTTTATTTTTATTAGATATATATGATCTTTGACAGTAATATAGGGTATTAAATAAATTTCGTCGAAAATGGTCAAGCAACAAAGAGCATTTGGTGGATGCCTAGGCGTCAGAAGGCGATGAAGGACGTGGTTAGCTGCGTTAAGCTTCGGGGAGCTGCCAACAAGCTTTGATCCGGAGATATCCGAATGGGAAAACCCGATACGATTAATATCGTATCATCCCTGCCTGAATAAAATAGGGCAGGGAAGCGAACCGGGAGAACTGAAACATCTAAGTAACCCGAGGAAAAGAAAGCTAAAGCGATTTCCTGAGTAGTGGCGAGCGAAACGGAAACAGCCTAAACCCATGTTGTGTTAAAGAAGGTATTCGTTGCAGTGTGGGTGTTGCGGGGATTGATCAGGCTGAAATACCGATAGGCCGGAAAGTTACAAAATTATTATCTAGCAGAACAGTCTGGAAAGGCTGACCGCAGAAGGTGAAAGTCCTGTACGCGAAAGGTAGTAATCTTTCTGGATCAATTTCCCAAGTACTGCGGGACACGTGGAACCCCGTAGGAATCTAGGAGGACCACCTCCTAAGGCTAAATACTAACTGGCGACCGATAGTGAACAAGTACCGTGAGGGAAAGGTGAAAAGTACTCCTGTCAGGAGAGTGAAATAGTACCTGAAACCAATTGCTTACAAGCAGTGGGAGCACTATGCGTGATCTTCGGGTCATGAATGTGTGACCGCGTGCCTTTTGCATAATGAACCGGCGAGTTACTCTATGTGGCGATAGGTTAAGTCCTTACGGGACGAAGCCGAAGCGAAAGCGAGTACTAACTGTGCGCCAAGTTGCATGGAGTAGACCCGAAACTGAGTGATCTATTCATGGCCAGGGCGAAGCGTATGTAAAAATACGTGGAGGCCCGAACTTATTGACGTTGAAAAGTCACGGGATGAGCTGTGAATCGGAGTGAAAGGCTAATCAAACTCAGAGATATCTGGTTCTCCTCGAAATAGTTTTAGGACTAGCCTCGTGTAATAGACAGTAGGGGTAGAGCACTGAATGGGCTAGGGGGCTTACCAGCTTACCGAAACCAATCAAACTCCGAATACTACTGTTCTCTATCACGGGAGTCAGACAGTGGGGGATAAGCTTCATTGTCGAAAGGGAAACAGCCCAGACCATCGGCTAAGGCCCCAAAGTATGAGCTAAGTGAAAAAGGATGTGGGATTTCATAGACAGCTAGGATGTTGGCTTAGAGGCAGCCATCATTTAAAGAGTGCGTAATAGCTCACTAGTCAAGTGATCCTGCGCCGATAATGATCGGGGCTAAGCTCATCGCCGAAGCCATGGAACGATCTTTGATCGTTGGTAGAGGAGCATTCTATACTGGTTGAAGGGCAATCGTAAGAATGTCTGGACGGTATAGAAGAGATTATGCCGGTATGAGTAGCGATAAATGAGGTGAGAATCCTCATCGCCGAAAACCTAAGGTTTCCTGGGGAAGGCTCGTCCTCCCAGGGTTAGTCGAACCCTAAGCCGAGGCCGAAAGGCGTAGGTAATGGAAAACAGGTTAAAATTCCTGTACCTCCTTAACAACGTTTGAGCGATGGAGGGACGCAGTAGGCTATGTGAGCGCACGATTGGAAGAGTGCGTCGAAGCTGGTAGGAGGGTGGTCTAGGAAAATCCGGACCGCCAATACTCTGAGAGGTGTAAGGACGTGGATCCTTCGGGTGAAGCGGATTCACTGACGCCACACTGCCAAGAAAAGCTTCTAAGCGAGTTGTTAGGGTGTTCGTACCGTAAACCGACACAGGTAGGTGGGAAGAGAATTCTAAGGCGCGCGAGATAACTTCTGTTAAGGAACTCTGCAATCTAGCCCCGTAACTTCGGGATAAGGGGTGCCTTTGTTGGTGAGGAAATTTACTTTCTAAGCTTACGAAGGCCGCAGTGAAAGGGCCCAAGCGACTGTTTACTAAAAACACAGGACTCTGCTAAATCGTAAGATGATGTATAGGGTCTGACGCCTGCCCGGTGCTGAAAGGTTAAGGGAAGGGGTTAGTCTTCGGACGAAGCTCTGAACCGAAGCCCCAGTAAACGGCGGCCGTAACTATAACGGTCCTAAGGTAGCGAAATTCCTTGTCGGGTAAGTTCCGACCTGCACGAATGGTGTAACGATTTGGGCGCTGTCTCAACGGAAGGCTCGGCGAAATTGTAATAGCAGTGAAGATACTGCTTACCCGTATCTAGACGGCAAGACCCCGTGAACCTTTACTATACCCTGATATTGAATTTTGGTGCACTATGTGTAGGATAGGTGGGAGGCTGTGAAGCTGGCTCGTCAGGGTCGGTGGAGCCATCCTTGAAATACCACTCTTATTGTTCTGGAATTCTAACTTTGATCTGTGAATCCAGGTCGAGAACAGTGTCAGGCGGGTAGTTTGACTGGGGCGGTTTCCTCCTAAAGAGTAACGGAGGAGTGCAAAGGTTCTCTCAACACGGTTGGCAATCGTGTGTAGAGCGTAAAGGTATAAGAGAGCTTAACTGCGAGACCTACAAGTCGAGCAGATGCGAAAGCAGGCCTTAGTGATCCGGCGGTAGAGTGTGGAATTGCCGTCGCTCATCGGACAAAAGGTACTCCGGGGATAACAGGCTTATCACTTCCAAGAGTTCACATCGACGAAGTGGTTTGGCACCTCGATGTCGGCTCGTCGCATCCTGGGGCTGGAGAAGGTCCCAAGGGTTTGGCTGTTCGCCAATTAAAGCGGCACGTGAGCTGGGTTTAGAACGTCGCGAGACAGTTCGGTCCCTATCTGATACGGGCGTTGGATATTTGAGGAGACTAATCCCTAGTACGAGAGGACCGGGATTGACGAACCAATGGTGTTCCAGTTGTTCCGCCAGGGGCATTGCTGGGTAGCTATGTTCGGAAAGGATAAGCGCTGAAAGCATCTAAGCGCCAAGCCTACTCCAAGATTAGATATCCCTACCAGACACCTTGAAGACTACGAGGTTGATAGGCCGGGTGTGTAAGTGCAGTAATGTATTTAGCTAACCGGTACTAATATGTCGATCGGCTTGACCTTATTACGATATATATCCGGAACAACTTGCAAAAGTTGTTCCGGATACCCTATAATACTGTTAAAATTTTATATGTTTATAATTCTCGGTGATATTAGCAGAGGGGAAATACCCGTTCCCATTCCGAACACGGCAGTCAAGCCCTCTTGCGCCGATGGTACTGCGACGATAGGTCGTGGGAGAGTAGGTCATTGCCGAGTTATAATATAAAACCCGTAAGGTTTTCCTTACGGGTTTTTTGCGTTTTTTATAACATATTTTCCTACAGACACTTTGCCATTATATTTTACTGAATCTTGCGAAAAATCTTATTTTATTGATAAATTAGCCGTTAATTGATAATATCTTTATTACATATAAATGACCGAATAGTAATGATTTTTAGAGCATACATATTGCCTTATATAATATCTTTAGTAGAAAAATACTTTATATAATTTACAAATAATTAGCAGTTTATCTCACGATCAAGGTTTTTTATGAAACGACTTATTTTTTCTGAAATATTCCCTCCCAGAAAAGGTGGTAGTGGAAGATGGTTTTATGAAGTTTATTCGCGGCTTTCGAAAGAAAATCATATCGTATGCACAGGATACTGTGAGGGAGACAATGCGTTTGATTCTACCTGCGGTATGAACATTATCCGCTTGAACTTATCAATGCCGGAATGGGGATTAAAATCTTTCCGAGGGTTAAAAGATTATATACGCATATTTTTTCATGTCCGAAAAATAATAAAGAAGGAAATGATATCCTCTATACATTGCGGACGATCTATGCCTGAAGGTCTGGTGTGTTATCTGATATCGAAGTTATCAAAAGTTCCTTATTTATGTTATGTTCACGGTGAGGAAATTGCAACCTATGAACACAGCAGAGAATTGGTCTTTCTTTCAAAGCTTATTTTCCGCGAATCAAAGGCAATAATAGTAAATAGCAATAATTCGAAAGAAATCATGTTGAATTATGTTCCGGATTGCAAAGAGAAAATACATGTACTTAATCCGGGAGTTGACAGTTCCTATTTTTCGCCTGCTCCATTTGATCCAATGATACGAAAAAAACATGGATGGTATGGGCGTAAAGTCGTTCTGACAGTCGGCCGTCTTCAGAAGAGAAAAGGTCATGATTATACCATAACTGCTATCAGTAAAATAAAAAAAGAATTTCCTGACATTTTATATTCAATAATTGGGGATGGTGAAGAATTGCCATATTTGAAAGATTTAACCAAACAGCTTAACATGGAAAAGTATGTTCAGTTTATAGGTGAAACTGACGACAAAACTTTACTTGAATGCTATCAACAATGCGATCTTTTTATTCTTGCGAACAGGAATGTAAATGGGGATATAGAAGGATTCGGTATGGTGTTGGTAGAAGCCCAGTGCTGTGGCAAAGCGGTTATAGCCGGTGATTCCGGAGGGACAAAAGAGACAATGATTCCATGTAAAACAGGCATGATCGTTGATAGCGAACAACCGGATGTCATAGCTGAATCTATATTGACTCTGTTGAAAGACGATCAAAAACTGGTGTCGATGGGCGAAAACGGATATAAATGGGTCAGAGAAAACCTTGATTGGAATAGCCTTGTCAAAAAAACAATCGATTTATTTGCCGACCTGAAGCTATAATTTCAGACAGGTTATGATAAATTTTAAAAACAGTTGAAAAATCTTTTTCTCAAAAATTGGAAGACGATTAGTGCCTTTAAAAAAGTAATGGAGGCAAATAAGATATGGTATATCCTTTTGTAAGTGTTATAGTACCAGCTTATAATGCGGAAAAAACAATGTCTTTATGCATTGAGAGCCTTATATCTCAGGATTACCCTAAAGATAAATATGAGATAATAATTGTCGATAATAACTCTACCGATGAGACAGCGGAAATCATAAAGAGTTATTCGGTAACATATTTACTCGAAGATAAAATTCAGACATCCTACGCCGCTAGAAATACCGGTATTCGCCATGCTAAAGGAGAGATACTTGCTTTCACTGATGCTGATTGTATCGCGGACAAGAATTGGTTAAAAGAAGGAGTTAAGGCATTCGCTGATTCAACTATCGCCGCAATTAGTGGAAATATGCTTCCTTATAAACCTGAAACATGGATTGAACTTTTTCAGTCTAAGCAAAATGTACTTAACCATGCTATATTATTCTCGGAAAGCCGATTGAGAACCAAAGCGGCATCTATAGCAACTGGGAATGCTTTTTTCAGAAAAATGATTTTTGATAAAGTCGGTTTTTTTTATGATCAATGGATTGGAGGCGCTGACACGGATATGAGCTACAAAATTCAAAGAGAAACCGATTTTAAATTAGCCTATTTTCCCGATGCGATTGTTTATCACAAACACAGGACGTCATTAAAAGAATTATGGAAACAATATGTCCGATATGGACAAAGTGACATTATGATTAGATATAAATACCATTGGGAAAAAGCAGAAAAATTAAAGGCTGATTCCGGGCAATTTAAGCCTTTTTACTGGAGGATTCGCGCTACAATCATTCAAGCAAGTCTTGAGCTTGTAAAAATATTTCTTCTTTTTCTTATTACAGGGGGGAAATATAAAACGGAGTTATCGGAAGCTTTTTTAAATCTTTATATAAAAACGGCTCATTTCTATGGTTCATGCAAAGTAGCTATAAAAAACAAGATACCTTTGCATTTTTTTTTACCGCAGGAATAAATTTAAAGAAATAACGATATTCCCCCGAAAACTGTGTCAGTTGAAATTAATGTAAAATGAGAATATATCGAGTAATAAAGGGTTATAATGAATCAATAAAACGAGACCATTTTTCATAAATTACTTCTTCCGAGTAATTTTTTTGCCAGTAAGCGATTATTTTTTCACTCAAGGTGTTTTTTTCTTTAAGCAGATGATTCAGACAACTAACTGTATCATCATCCGATTTGTGATCCACAATTTTTATTCCGGGACAATCTTCGAATTCCCTGAATGCAGGAATATCGGATAGAATACATGGTATACCGGCAGACATCGCCTCTGTTACAACCATACCGAAAGTTTCTTTTTTTGATAGTGATATAAGAATATCAAAAGAATTATAAATTTTTGATTTGTTATCACACCAATTGTGAAAAATAACTTTTATTGAGGTTGCTTTGCAATCATTTTTAACATTTGGAGAACCCCAGACATGAATTTCATTCGCATCTGATTTGCCAGCCAGTTCAATAGCCTCTTTTATGTTTTTAAGGGGGTTATTTATGTTACCAATGATACCGATATTGGAAGTGAGAGCGGTTTTATTAATTTTCGGATTTGTGTTAGGTATAATCATGAAATGTTCGACAGGCAATTTAAATGAATCCTGTTGAATTTGTCCAACAAAATGAACTTTAGTAGCGAGTAAAAGAGCTTCCATGACCCTGTTTGATGTCAAACCGTGGGAAGTGTCTAATAATCCATGGCATGTTATAATCAGTTTTCCTGTTTTGCTCAGATCACGCAGTAAATTGATATCAGTTGATACATCGCATAAGAATATATCAGCTTTTAAATCGATTTTTTTTACAGTAGTCACTCTTTTATTTAGCAGGGGATTATAATTGCTTGTTGGAGAAGTTACGAATTTAACCGTATATTTGCGGGAAAGTAGATTTATGATATTGGCTATAGCGTATGTACCTCCTGTTTTCCCTTGAAAACCGCAGTGGACAGATATAATGTTATCAAAAGAGCTTTTGTTTGTAAAATATCTGTAAATAAAATTTAATATTCGAAACTTGTGATAAAAAAAAATATTATACATTGTATCGATAAGATTCAGAATTTTCCACGGAAGCCAGATCATTTAATACTGTTCCTTAAGGTTATTTTTTGAAACAAAAAATTAAAAACAAAAAAGTAGCTTTGCTAACTCAAAATAGAGCATAGCAATTTGCTGTTGCAAACAGGAAGTTCGGTATGGTAACGTATATTCGCCTCATATATTAAATCAAAGATAATCTCGCAAGTGATAATTATAAAAGATATATCAAAAAATTCGTGTAAGTAACATAAAAATCGTTATGCGGATTTTAAAGTTTAGGAGACCCTGAATGAAATCACTGGATAAACATTCGGAATTGAAAAATTATTATAGCACTGAAAAAGTCAGCAAGGACTATCTGGGGCAACGATTTACGAGCGCTATAGGACGGGTACTGCACGAAAAACAGGTGGCAATCGTAAATAAGATAATTTCAGAAACCGGTGCAAAGAGTATTCTGGAACTTGCCTGCGGCCCAGCAAGGCTTACGTGTGACATCATCTGTGCGGATACGAATTGCGCTGTTGACGGAAGCCCCGCAATGCTCAAAATTGCTCAACAGCGATTGAAAGAAGCAGGCAAAGGTAGCATTTGGAAACTACAGGAAGCGGATATTTTTGAACTTAATATGGAAAGAAAGTTCGATTTGATATATACATTTAGGTTTATCCGCCATTTCAAATTGGACGATCGGAAAAAAATATACGGCGTTATCAGGAAACACCTCAATGACGGCGGATCTCTTATTTTTGATGTGGTGAATGAAAAAGTTTCTGCTCCAATTAGAGAAAAAGGACAAGAGACAGAGTACAATATATATGACGAACTGTACGAAAGAGATGGATTTATAGCAGAAATGGAGGCGGAAGGTTGGAAAGTCGAACGCCTTATTCCTGTTCATCCAAAATTCAATCTGCTATATAATATACAGGTCTATATCGCGCCTAGGAGTAATCGTATCGCTTACGGTATGATGAAATTTATAGAAAATAAATTTAGTTCCGATTCTCTTGAGTGGATTGCTGTTTGTAAATGAAAATAGCATATTTTACCGGATGGTTACGCCCCGAAATGGAAGGGACGAGCAACGAGGTTTTCGCTTTGGCTCGGCATTTTAACGCCAGATACCTAATCGGAGTCAGCGGGCATGAACGCTTCAGGTTTCTTCCTAAAGACAGGGCATTAGGATTAAATCCCAATGCTTATATTATTCTAAAAGCATTATTGCCGCTATTTGAAAATTTCCAACAGATATCTCATATTTACGACGATGTAGGGTGTTGGCATTATCTTAGAAATCTACGAAAAAAACCGGTGGTGTTTTCTGTTGTAAGCGGGGTTGATCTTCTACCCGTTGATCTATATGAAAATGTAAGAATATTTGTGGTTGATAGCAAAGCCAGATACCAAAAACTCACTTCAATGGGATTTCTCAAAGAAAAACTGCGCATTATATATCCCGGTATTGATCTTGATTACTTTAAACCGGCAAAAAAAAATTGTACCGGATTCAATGTATTGTTCGCTTCTGCACCGCCAACTGTAAAAGAACTTCATGGACGCGGCGTCATTGATATTCTTGAAACAGCTAAGTTGACGCCCGATGTGAAGTTTACCTTGTTATGGCGTCCATGGGGGGATTCTCATCAGTTTGTGGAAAACGCTATAAACGAAATGAATTTGACAAATGTTCATCTTATCAATCATGTAATCACAGATAAATTGTCTATATTCAATAACATGGATTGTATGGTTGTTCCTTTTCGAAAGAATGGCGGCAAGCCGTGCCCAACTTCGGTGTTGGAAGCGTGCGCCTGTGGACTTCCGGTAATATCCGGGGAAGGAGTTGAAATCAGGGATCTGCTCGCGAATGAAAACGCAGGCATTAATGTTGATAATAACCCTGAGTCAATAGCTTTTGCAATTGACCGGATAAGACAAAATTATAGTTTTTATTCTTCTTCGGCGCGAGCTTGTGCCGAGAACTTTTTTTCACTTAAACAATTTTTTGAGAACTACAGAGAAATATACGAAGAAGTTTTGCAATAATCAGTGAAAATGCGTCAAAACCTAAATAAATCTATAATAAGCCCTGGTTATTTGAATAATGAACGAAAACCTTGATAATGAATACGTTCATATAACTGATGAAATCGTACTCTCTTACGGATTGCCAGTTCGACGATATACAGCAGTATTGCCGTAAAAATTAACCACCCACCAATAGATTTTTTCTTTTTTATTACGGTTGACGGCGTGTATTCGCGCAATGCATCGGACGTTGTGTGTATTTTCCCTTGCGATATGTCCAGCGCCGTAGAGATAAAATTCCAGTCAGGAGAAAGATTTGCATATTCCGGTGGGTAACTGATTGTTAAAATGTGGTTTTCCACGGTTGAAGCATCATACCGCACTGCGATAGCGTATGTTCCTGCTTTTTGCGGATTTATTACCGAGTAAAATTTATTGCCGATACGGACAGGGGTATGGGTCTGCGTATATCCTTCGGGAGATACGCTGTCAACCGCTATCGGATCGCCGGTTCCGGATATGAAAATTCTACCTGATATTACGTCTAGCGATACCCGATGAAATTCATCGCCGGAATCCTGTTTTCTGGCGGTTGAGATAAAAAGCGGTTTGAATATCTTGCTGTACATTGACGTTTCAACCCAGTTTTGCATCCATTCCGGTTCAATTTGGCTTGCCCAGACTGCCGCAGTACCCAACCCTGTTTGCCATGAGGCGATTAACGGTGAGTTGTTGGGAGTTGTAAATTGCACATCGGCAAAGGCTTTGGCGCTAAGACGGGTATGCGAATCTACAACAGGAAGTGGGTCGGATTCAAACTTGTCGTACAGGGTTTTGTCTGAAGCAATTTGCATTGGCGTGGGTTCGTGTGAAATATAATCACCTGTAGCGATGTTTTTTTCCCGCAAGAAAATATTGGCAATTACCGATACGTCGTTGATATGATATGCTCTGCCGCTACCTGCTTGGGCTAAATGTTCAAGGAAAACAGTATCTACATTGGCGCCTATACCTATTACCGTCATAGTTTTATTATGTTCGGATATAAGCCGGACTAGTTCTATGCATCTGTCTTGATTATTCGTCTGTCCGTCCGATACAAGAATAATATGGCCTTTATGGCCTGCATTTGCCATAACTGCTTTAAAAGCAGTCTCAATGACAGATGCGATATCAGTTCCGCCTTTTGGAGTCAAGACTGCGAGTTGTTCGGATAAATCATTTATATGGGCAGGTGAAGAAATCGGAATTATAGTCCGAGGTTCTATGTCGAAGGCTATTACAGATATCCGGTCATTTTCTTCTAACGCATTTGCCAAAGCTACAGTTGCTCCTACTGCCGCGTCTAGTTGTGATAGCTCATGTGATGAGCGGGTATCCATACTGCCTGATGTATCTAACAGGATATAAAAATCCTCGCGCGAATTCGGCGGACGTGGCGCCATGGTGACCGGTAGAACATCGGCTATTTCAGTACCGCTATACCCTCCGGTAGCAAAACTGCCGTAAAGTCCGCACATAATCAATCCTGTACCAGTATCTCGTACCGCATGAGTGATGCGCAAAAGATGTGACTTTGAAAGTTTGTATGAAGGTATATCGTCAAGCAGGATAAGGTCAAAGGTTTGGGCAATAGGTATAAAACGGTTTTGTGTCGTTTCAGTGTGCGCATCGATTATATCGAACGTATCGGCTAGCGTACCGATGAGTAACCCTCCGGCTGATGAATCGGATATTCGCAATATCCGTTTTTTGTCCTGTTTGGAGACAGGCAAGTAAACCGTATTGTTTAATTCCGTATATTCCTTAAGCGAAGACCGTATGACCACCTCCCATATTTCCACCGGTTTTTCCGGTGCACGTCCTTGAAGGGTTACAACGGTTTGTTGCGTTGCGGGGATATGTTGCTCGTCTAGTATTGATCCGTTCGTTTGCAATGAAACAGACATATCCGTAGTATCGCCTATCTGACGTATCGGTATAAATACCGTATAGGGGTAAGCTATCTTCGGTTCTCCCAATATAATATCATGGCTGATTGATGTTCCGGCCGGATGTATATGTACGATGCAGTTTTGCGAGCGCATAAACCGTATATACTCCAGAACTGTATCCTGATCTGACAACTGGCCGTCCGTTATCAGGATAACCTCGCCTCCTCCGGATCGCGCCAGAATCGAGTATGCTTTTTCGAGAGCGGGTAACGCAGTGGTTGCCTGTACCCTTGATTCAGTTAGATCACGTACGGCGATAGGACGTTGAACTAAGCGGGCGTCATTATCGAATAATATGACCGGATATTTTGTATTCCGCAGTAATACATTCTGACTGTTTTTTTCCGTATTCGGTATACTCGGAGATTTATCTACGCATAGAACCACGGATTTAGATGTCTGAGAAATAATGATTATCGGCTGTGCCATAGCGGTGATCAAAAATGCAAGCGCGATGCAATGTAATGTAAAAGCTCCGGTATGTGGGCGTATGCGATGTATTTTTATCATAACAGGTATTATAAGTAACAACAGTAGGTAGACCGGGGCAGTAAACGTCATTGGCGTTCTCCTGTTGTTAGACCATAAAAAATTATACCTTCAGTCAATAAAATACCTACCGCTGATAATAGTAGCCAGTGTTGTAAGAAAAAGTTGGGCGTTATATCCGTTTGTGCGTAAAGAGATGTTTTTTCAATAGGAACTGTTTTCTTGCGGTCTATAATATCTGCCAGAGTCGGTTGGTGCGCTGTTGTATTGGTAATCCAGTCTATAATATTAGCGATAAGAACCGGAAATGAGATTCTCCGCGGCAAATCAGTATCTTCGAGTGGGAAATTGAGAACTACTTGCCGGCTATTGTCTTTTTCACTGCAAAATATTATCGGTATACTATTTGCCGAAGCAAGTATCGAAACACCTGCCGGCAATTCGATTTCATGAGCGTATGGAATGGTAATTCCATGAAATGATATGTTCCGAAGAATCGGATGATCCGGCATAAGAATATTTATCGGAGAATTGAGAGAAATTCGTTCTCCGACTGTAATAACACCTTTACCGCGCATAGGATTTACTATGAGATTCGCTTCCTCGGTTCCGGCTCCCGGCTGATTGATGTTCACTACAAGACATGGAGATAGTTCCGTCGTTTCTACAATCTCAACAGATTCATATGTCCGGATCGCTTGATCAAGATGAGGGGAGTATCCCATTAAAAGTATCTTAACCGGTTTGGGTATAGTAACATGCAAAGTGTTATCTTCGTTGAAAGCATCGTCTATTTCCAATTTGAATGTGGCTGTCTGTGTTTCCCATAAATCAGGATTGATGCTAAAGATAAGAGGCGCCTCTGAGTTGGGGTCGATAACAGTTGATGTCCGATTTATGAGGCGTTCGTCTTGATAGAGTCCGACCGGCGCATAAAATGTTCTGTCGCTGTCATTTGTTATGGTAATGCTAATGGTTAGATCGCTGTTTTTCTTATTTTGTAAGGTTATATCTGTAATGCCGGCGTTACCGTCGCTTTCTGAAAATAGATAAAATCCGCAATCTTCGGCAGGTGTAATCTGTAGCGGTATATGGTCGGTCAATACGATGATTTTCGGATTATGCAGATTCGGAAATACCGCCGATCTTATCAATTCAATGTGGTCTACGGTCAAGCCGCCCGGCTCACCGGAAGTTTGTAGACTACTGACAGATTCTGATAGCAGGGCTTGGTTGTCTGTAGGGCGGGTTCGTAGATAAACTCTTGAATCAAAAGAGGCGATTAACATTTTTCTACCGGGCGACAGTGTTGAAATGATCTTATCAGCTTTAAGTTTCGCATGATGGCTACGCGGTTTATTTTTATAATTAGTTTTCATGCTGGCAGATGTATCTATCAACAGCACGATATCTGCGCTTTGTTCGTTGCGGATAATCACAGGAGCTGTAACCGCCATGACTGCAAGGCATACAAACGCAACCTGCAAAAGAAGTATTTTCAGCGATTTAACACCGTTCTCTCTAGTCAGGTTAAGCCTTTTTTCGCCGATCAGCCGTTTGATTAACAATATACTGTCGATCGTTTTTTCAGGAATTCGGACTTTATATAGAAACAACAGTATCAAAGGTATCAAACTAAGAAGAAGCCAGAAAGAATGAGGGTAAAAAAAACTCATGTACGTATCCTGTCGGTTAGTTTGTCCGAAACAATGTCTTGAAATACTGCAGAACGAACACGTCGAACTGAGTTTCCGTATCTGCATAAAAATAGGGTATTTTTCTACTATGACAAAACTTTTCTATTTCTTCGCTGTATCTGTTTTGTTCATCAATAAGCAGTTGATTTAAAGTATCGGGGCAGTTGATATCCATGTACCCGCCTGTTTCGCTGTCGCGAAGTCGTAATGCAGGGCTATAATGCGTGATCTCCGGATGAGCGCCGATATGTATCAAGTGAACTTCAAATCCGTGAGCAAGCGCATAGATCAACGGCGGTTGGAATCCGTGAGTGTCGAGCATATCGGAAATAATTATTAAAATACCTTTTTCGTAGCCGGTATTCAATGTACGGCGTATGGCGAGGTCGATGTTGGTATCTCCCTCCGGTTGTATGTTTTGTAACAATGTAAAGCATTGGTTAAGCTGATTTGTTCCGGTATGCGCTAAGATCATGCTAACCGGCTTGTCGCTAAATGTACCCAGCCCGACGCTGTCGTGATTTGCCAGCGCAACCGACGCAAGGCAAGCCGAAACCTTTTTAGCGAATATTATTCGCGGATTACTGCCGAAATGCATTGATTTACTGGTATCTACAAGTATATTTACACTGATGTTTTCCTCGTCCCAGAATGAACGGATCATGACTTTTTTCAGTCGAGCCATAATATTCCAGTCAATGAACCTGAAATCGTCTCCCGGAGAGTACGAGCGGAATTCGGCAAACTCAATACTGCTTCCTTTTTTCATACTGCGGCGTTTACCGCGCAACCGTCCGTGAAAGAGCTTTTTTGCCACAATGTGGACATTGCGTAATTTTTCCAGAAATACCGGATCGTAAAAATCAACGTTTATATTCATTGCAGTCATCATGCGTGTTGTGAAAATTTTTCAAGTATGGTGTCGATTATTTCATCCACATTGACACCTTCCGCCTCGGCTTCGAATGTAAGAATAAGCCTGTGACGCAGGCAAGGGTGCAACATGCATGAAATGTCATCGTTGCTTACATTATATCTATTGCTTAGCAATGCGTTAATTTTTGCAGATTGCAAAAGCGCTACCAGCGCGCGCGGACTGGCACCGTATTTAACATATCGTTTTACCATAGGCGAACTTATGGAGTTTTGCGGATGGGTTGAACTTACAAGTTTCACCGCAAATTCTTCTGCCGATTCAGGCACAGGAACCTGTGAAGCGGTATCCATCATAGATTTGAGTATTTCGGCGTCCGCTATTTTTTTTATGGTTTGTATTTGGCCGGTAGTGAAGCGTCGTCCTATTTCAAGCAGTTCTTGTTCGTTCGGGTAGGTTACATTAAGCTGAAAGAAAAAACGATCTTTCTGTGCTTCGGGTAGCGGATAGGTTCCTTCCATTTCAATAGGGTTTTGTGTGGCAAGCACAATATATGGCTCTTCCATGACGTAAGTTGTACCGCCTACGGTAACAGTATGTTCCTGCATAACTTCAAGAAGTGCCGACTGGGTTTTCGGCGCGGAACGGTTGATTTCGTCGGCGAGGATTATATTGGAAAATATGGGGCCGGGACGGAACTCATATTCACGTGCGCCGCTTTCGCTTTCGAGAATCACTTTAGTGCCGATAATGTCTGCCGGCATGAGATCAGGGGTAAACTGTATACGTGAATACCGCAGGTCGAGCACTTGGCTTAATGTTTTCACCAGCAGAGTTTTTCCTATTCCCGGCACGCCTTCAAGCAAAACATTGCCTCGCGATATCAGACTCATCAAAATCCCCTTTATGATCGAATCGTGCCCGACCACAATTTTTTGTATTTCATTGCGCATGGCATGGAAGGTGTCATTGAACATAGATAATTTTTTTTCAGGCGAAGTATCCATTACTTTTGCTCCCTTATATCTGAAGAAGTTGAAAAATATCGTCTTATATGGTTCCTGCGGGTAACAGGTACGGTTTCAAACCAGACCGGCGAGTCGACGAGATTCGTCCCTATATTCACCGGTTTTAGTTTGTCATAAACATCCGTTGTTTTCAAATATTGTGATACGTATTCCGGTTCTTTATGATCGGTATTAACTGTAGAGGTAGTTGCTTCCTCTGCTGATACATCCACACGACCAGTATTCGCCGTACCCGAACCTTCCGAACCGTTTTTTTGTATAGTCAGTATTTCCGAATCGGTAAACTTAGCCTTTTTTGCTGAATACAAACTGTCATCATCAGCGGCTTTTTGCGTACCTATGCCTTGTCCTTTTTTTGTTGATGTATCGGATAACGCTCCACCTGTCTTTTTTGAGGTAGCAACCTGATCAAGGGTTGAAGCCAATGACTGCACCGACTGTTTTGTCTTTTCCAAGCGATCAATTGTATCTGGCGGTAAATCTACCCGATCAAGAAAGCCGGCCTGCATGTTTGATAGATCTTCTATAAGTGAATCTAAGTTTCTCTGCGAAGTAGCCGGTTTGTCAGTTTTGGCCAGCATACGAAGGTCGTGCGCTATACTTTGAAGTTTTATAAAATCGTCTTCTGAACTTGCTTTGTCATGTTTGAAAATATCGTCGGATATGTCTATCAATGCAATTGCCTGTTTTTCGATAATTGATTTGATCCGTGAAAGCCGCCATTGCGTTCCCCATGGCGAATCCGTAAACCGGAACATGAGTATTATCAGGCATATAAGTATGAATAGGCCTGCTACTGTTGTTTTTATATTAAGCGGAATACAACGCGACAGGCGTATAGTTCGATTAGATATATGTTCGTTGCAAAAGCGAAGAACCGGAGCGTTCCAGTCGTGCCAATCGCGTTTTTTTACAATAATGTCGTATGCGGTGTTCAAAGAGTCATTGAAACGATATTCGCAGTCTATGAATCGAATGTATCGATCGATGGGGACAGGACGCAACATGATAAATATACCTACCGCGGTGATGCATGCCGGCAGTATTATCAAGATCAGTATGTTATCAGGTATGTTAGGGACATTGCCGTATTGAAATAAGTATGCACAAAGATAGATAACATATAAAAGCAGAATCCCGTTGCATACCCGTATAGCTGACAGGGTAAATCGCACATAAAAAATTCTGCCTGTGACAGAACGGAACAGGGAAACGAGCAGTTTTGTATGACGTTGTGTTGTCATAGGTTCGATTACTCTGTGTGTTTTTTATGTCGGTTTTATTCCCAAAAAGATTCCAGCATTTTTTCTGAAAGTTCCGACTGAGATGAGTTTATCACAAAAGTCCCGTTTTTGACAGCTAAGATATGGTCTACCTCAGGTTCAAAACATATATCCGCGACCGTAGCGGTAATGACTAGCGTAATTCCATTCCGCGAAAGATTGTGTGCAAGATCGAGAGCTATACGCCGGTGTCTTTCGCTCATAAAAGGAAGTACTTGGTGCCATATTATATAAGCAGGATTATGTATCAGTGAGCGGGCTATGCTTAAAATGGCTTTTTCCGATAGCGAAAGGTCAGCTGTTTTTTTGTGACTGATATCTTGTAATCCGCAAAGGGTAAGGGTTTGTGAAATACGTTGTCTGCGCTCCTGCCATGGAACTCTGTAAAGATTGGCAAAAAAAGCGAGATAACTGTCGATCCTGTCAAAACCGTAGAACACGGGGGCGATTGCAAAACCTATTTTAATAAGTCGTTTTTTAAAGAGAGAAGTATTTTGAGCTACGCCGGAGAATTTAGAGCAGATAGGAAAAATACAGGTTTCCAGCGATTTTTCGTCAGGAGCGATCAGGGCGGTTACAGAACCTCTGTTTTCGGGCGGTTGAGGATCGATAATAGGAAAGTCCGATTTCAGCGTGTCTGAGCGCCATTTTTTATAAAGCATTGCTGATGTCTTAAATTTCCAAATTTGACATGTAAGAAGGTACAGCGCTATCGAAAGGAGTGTGCAGATAATAGCAGTCGTCCCTGCGCCTGCGTAGTCGAATCTAAACATGACTGCCTGCGATGTGTTGTAAAGAAACCATGAACGCATAATATCATAGCCGAGGATACCGGATACAAGAGTCATGGGGTTTATAGCCAGCATGGCATTGATCAGGCTACGCGGTTCGCTGAGCATTTCGACCCATGAGCCGATCAGGTGCATATTTGCTATGCATAATACAGCGACCGCTACCGTAGCCAGCAGTACGGCTTCTTTTCTTCGAATACAGACGCACAGTAGCGCTGTAATACACACATAAAGCACAATAATAAGACCGATAATCCCTTGAGCGGTCAGTACAGTCCTATAAATGCAATCGCGGAAATACGCAGTGGATATCAGCGAAATAACAGTTAAGGAGAACAAGGAATCAAAACAAAATATAATTATCGGCATCAGTTTTTGTAATATAATCGAGTAATGGTTATAACCGGCCGGTAAAGCCCATAAATCCAGTTTTCCTTCATCGGTTATAGTGAAAGCAAAAACCGAGAAAAACGGCATAACACAGATGAACGCTATCAATTCGTAAAGAATAAGGCGTTTCGTAAATTCTGCGGGAAATAGTATTCTGGCGCTACGGTGGTAGTTTTCCGCTTGGCCGGCAGTAAAAAAATCGGCTACGATAAATGATATAAAAATAAGGTACAATATACCTGAAAGGATGTATAAATCTTTATTGCGAATCAAAGAATCGAACTGTTTTTTGAACAACGCGCCAAACAGAAAATTCATTATGATCCTTTCATGTGATGTACATAGTTTTCAAGCATATCATATTGCCGTATGAAATCGAGCTGTTGACATCCCAACGGATCTTTGAAGAAACATGACAGTTGTGTTTGTATGCCATACTCGCACTTGCGGTGCGCAAACTCAACCAGCCTGACAAGGTCAAGAACCAGCGGTGCGGCCAGAAGTGAATCACATCCATTCCATATAAATTGCATAGTCATGGGTGTATTTAGAAAACCGTTGAAATGTATGAAATCCCACGCAATTTTCCAATCGCTGAGCGACGGAACCATGTCTATAGTTACTTTAGAATGTGGAGAATAACCGAGTATAGCGTCGAGCGTCCGTCCTTTAGAGCGGATTTTTGTAGCCTTGTTTTTAGGATCTTCAAGGATTAGACCATCTGTGTTGCCTAGTATATTATACCCCTCCCAACTTAAAACTTCCAAATTTTTTCTGAGAAACATAGGAGCTAATACCGATTTAAGCAGTGTTTCACCTGTTTTTCCATCATTGCCGGCATGGGGTATTTTTCGTTCCATAGCCAGTTTTTGGATTCCTTCCAAATGGGCTCCCTGCGATGGCGTAAAGTTGATGTACGGATATCCTGCGTCTATGGATGCCCATGCGTAAAGTACGCTTGCCGGATATGGGTTTGCAATGTTGCTGTCTATGGCTTGCCTGATACCGTCATAAGATGTAAGATGCGAGTCGATATTCACAAAAGGTTCGGTTGAACTCAGATTAACTACGATTACATCGTCGAGCCGGTTGCGGGTTTTAAAATCGTCAAGCGATTGTTTTATATACGATACACATTCTTTAAGCGATCCTTCGAATATGAATGACGGATCCATAATAGACCTTACCGCATCATTTTGTTGAGAAAAAATTCCGGGTATAATTTTCCGCTCAATCTCTGTTAGTTCGTCGGCAAAATCGTCCCATATACCGCATGGAAGCACTCTTGCGTGAGTATGCAGTTCTTTTAGTGTGGCTCCTATAGATTGACGGCGGATATCCATACCTCCGAATAAAAGGGTATCCCACGGTAAGAGCGGTATACCCTCAAAAAGCGGCAGTTCGGTTATAAGCCCCGTCGTAGCTGAAGAAGGTCGTCTAAGTGATAATGCGCCGATAATTGTGCATGAAGCGACGATGCCGTATCCGCCGATAAGCCATACTCCGATTCGTCTGTTTTCTGGTTTATTCGATTGCGGTGTATGAGATATTCCGTTCATAAGTATCCTTAGCTGAATTATATATTTATAATTGTATTAATCGATGGTTACTCCGAAAACTTTAGGTATAGCTTTTCCTGCTTCTGTATCGGTAATTTTATCGGTATTGCCGAATAAGCGGTTGTAATCCCAGCCGGGGATGTCGGAGATGAATACAGCCTGTTCGTCCGGCGTTACAGCAGGCCTGCCGTGCGACCCTTTTATAAGGGAAGTATTGCACGGTATTCCCTTTAAGGATGGATCAAAAAAAAGTTCCAGCGGATCATACCCGGGTTTGCGGTGGATGTCTACTGTGCGCGTAAACGTGGGAGCGAAAGTGTCGTCTATCCACCAATAATATGAAAACCAGCAATTTTTTTTAGCTATGGCGATAAGTTCCCCGCTGTTGGAATGATCGATACCAAACAATGGTTTGGTAGATGCGTCTAATACCAGCTCTATTTCCTGACAGAGTTCCAGTTCCCGCTTTATTTCAGCGATCAACTCTGCTTTGTTTATGTAAATATGCGCAATCTGATGATCTACCATGGCAAATGCGTCGCTGTTCTCGAAGTCGATATATTCCTTTTCCTGAATCGTTATGGTTTTAAGCCAGCCGTTTTTACGCAATACAATGTTAAGCGCCAGAGCTTTATCGACCGGTACTAGTCCGTATTCCGATAATATGACGATTCCGATTTTCTTACCCGCGCAATAATCGCGTAGCTCGCCTATCAGTCGGTCTATCTGTTGTAAATCGGATTTGACCTGATCGCTATGCGGCCCGAATTTCTGTGAACTGTAATCAAGGTGCGGAATATATATATAATTCAAGTTGGGAGAATATGTCTTAAGCACGTGCATTCCTGCATCGAAGATCCATCTGCTGGATTCGAACGATGTCATCGGACCCCAGAAAGACATTAGATTGAAAGGTCTTTTTAGTGATGCAATCAATTCTGGGTAAAGCGAACTAGGACGGGAGTAGCACCATTGTATCATACCTCCGTCATGGGAGTGCAGTGGCGCCGGCGTAACGCAGTAATCGGAGTTGCAATACATGCTGTTTTGAAAGAACATTACACTGCTGGTCAGTCCGGCTGATTTCACAGATCGGCTGTTCCATAATCTAGGTGAATCAAGCAGGCTGTTGTAACGTCCCCAGAAGTTTACTTCACGGGTTTGACGATTGTATAACCCGTTGCATATCATACCGTGCGACGATGGAGTAACGCCTGTAGTCAAACTTGCCTGTACAGTACAGGTTACCGATGGAAACGACGGGGTGAGCGTGAGCATTCCGGATTTATCAATCAGAGCTTTGATTTCCGGCATTTCGGAATTTTTTGTGATGATATCCGGCGATAGTCCGATAACATCCAGTATGACAAGTTGTTCTATATCCATAATTATGTCCTTTTTGGATGAATAAAAAAATATTATGGCATAAGAACGGTTTTTATACTATAAGTTTTACATTCAATAAAACATTTTCTTTCAAAACATAGTCTCATAAATTAACCGTTATTGACCATACGGGAGGTTTGACTAAGTTTGCTACGGGTTAATCTACTGTCGAATAACTTTGAGATAGCCGATTTGATTCGCTACTCGCAATTAAGAATTTTAAGTGGTAATCGAAGATAGAACTTAACGTAAATATAATGGGGTGTTAGACCGTCTAAATTTTTATTCAAGGTGTATTGTATGAAAAAGATTTCTAGAATGGCTAAGTTTTTTATTACGGTATGTTTTTTATTTTTATTGAATCCGGCTGACGGCGCACAAAATGACTATAATGCGTCTGATGCTAAAGGCGCTGTGCAATCCGATCAAACACAGCCTGCGCCAAAGGTAATGTTTCCTGAGCCGGTATGGGATTTCGGCAAAATTAAGCAGGGTGAAAAAGTATCGCATACATACAGGGTTATAAATTCCGGTACAGCCGATCTTGTTATACAACAGATACGTCCAAGTTGCGGATGTACAGCGGTCATCCCGACAAAGAATGTCTTGGCGCCTAGTGAAACAGGGTATCTGGAAACCACGTTTGATTCTGCCGGCAGGGACGGCCAGCAACTTAAAAAGATATATGTAATTACAAACGATCCGGTTCAGGGAACATTCGAGCTGGATATTAAGGGTTCTATATATATTCCGCCGGGTCCGCGGATTGCGTATCATCCTAACGCTTGGGATTTCGGTTTGCAGGAAATAGACGCTACTCCCAGTACGGAGATTGTCATAAAAAATGAAGGGATTGGAGATCTTGAACTGACACAAATACAAATAAGTCATTTGTGTTCCGCTACTCTAACTCCGGAAGGAGCGATTGCGCCGGGGAAAGAAGCAGTCCTGAAAGTTTCTTTGTTGCCCCTTAAAAAACCCGGCGTTGTAGAAACATACGTCAACATACGCACCAATGACACGACCAAGCCTAATATTCCGGTTAGGATATTGGGTTATGTTAAAGGCAACCTTCCTCCAGCCGTTTTGCTCACACCTACGGAATGGGATTTCGGTATTGTCTATAAGGATGCGTTTGAGCCTCCTGAAACAGTTTTTTATGTGCGTAACGCCGGCGGTGAAGATCTTATTTTCGAACGGATTAAGGTTCCATACGGGTTTACCTCGGATATCGAAACTCCGGTAACTATAGGACCCGGAAAAGAGGAAAAATTTGTTTTTAAGCTCATCAATCCGTTTCAGACAGGAACAGTTCAGCAATATTTGTTTTTATATACTAATGACCCTGTGCATTCTGTGCGGCGTGTCAATATTTATGGATATATAGCGGAAAACAAGAGCGAGTAAACAATGATGATAATAAAGAATGCATTAAAGATTATTTTTTTTATATTTTTAACGTGTGCGCCTGTTTGTAATGCGGAGAATGTAACGGTTACCGGTTGTTTGTATAATGAGAGTATTAACACAATGGGAGTTTCGAATTTAGATGTTAACCCATTTTACGCATATTGGTTTATACGTTGCTACGATTTTGATGGAAACACTTATCAGGAACAGCTTGATGCACGTGGTTGTTTTTCTATCAAACTTCCTTCTGCGGCCAAGTCGTATATCGCCGTATTCCTAAATCAGAATGAAGTGTTTCAGGCCGGCCTATGTTTTCCGGAATACGGAAAAGACACCCCTCGCGCGTATCACGTTTTTTTAACCGGCAGTAGCGATATCATAGATTTCGGTAGATTGACGGTCGACGGTTACGCGGCAGTGCCGGATTTGGCTGTCCAACGGACAATATCTGTAGATATGAACCGTTATGCCAGAGATACCGACAACGACGGTATTCCCGACGGATTCGATACCGAAGGAAATGCAAGATATTATGAAAATGTTATCAATTTTGACAAAGATCTGGATAACGACGGCGTGCCGGATGATTTGGATATAGATATCGATGGTGACGGCATACCCAATGATATCGACCCTGATATGGATGACGACGGCACATACAATGAATATGACGATGACAATAACAATGACGGCATAATAGATTCATTAGAACCGCAACAGCCTCGTGTTACCGCGGGCGATCTTCCGGATCCTTTTTCCGGTACGGTTAATATTCCTCTTATCTTGTACGACGATAACGGAGACAAGGTCGATCTGACAGTAAGGTATTCCAAAGACGGCGGTGTTACATATCATATACCGACTCTGATAGATACCAATCTCAAAGGATTGTTTGCACATCCTGTCGGCATCAAACATGCGATTATATGGGATACAGCCGCGGATTTCGGTTCGTCCGATATAAACGAACTGGTTCTCGAACTAATCCCTTCGGATTATAGTTTAACCGGCGATGCGTTGGTTGTGAACGGTATTTCTGTAAGGAACAATAATCCGCCTGAAGTTTTATTTATAACCCCGAAAGAAAAAGAGAGTTATTCCGGTTCTATTTCCATCGAATGGAAAACTGTAGATCCTGATGAGGGGCAGAACTTGAAGGCGTACGGGCTTTGGATGTCGTTGGATATGGAAAACTATATATTGCTGTCAGATGACATACCCGCTTCCGGATCATACGAATGGGATTTGAGTTATTTGGGCGCTCAATCATCCTGTCAGATCGCGATTGCTATAACTGACGGGTATTCCGATGCATCCGCAACTACCGGTACTTTTAAGATTGCGGGAGAATCTTTTTTGCAGGGATTTCGTATCGTATCGCCATCCGAGGTCAGTCAACAATTCGGCTCTCATATTCCTATAGAATGGGAGTCAGGAAACGGTTATACGCTGACGTATGATATTTATGCGTCTCAAGACGGTTTTGCATGGACTTTGCTTGCCCAGCAGATAGACGGCAATTCGTGGATATGGGATATACATGAATATGCCAATATGGCAGGTATACGGATTATGATCAAAGCACAGGGTGACGGCAAGGCCGCGTATGCATTTTCACCTCAGATTATCATAAAGAATATAAATCGTCCTCCACAGATTACCGTATATGAACCGGAAAATGGCGCTGTATTGAGTCAAGATGTTAGAATTCTATGGAAATCAGGCGACCCTGACCCGGGTGACGAGATAAAGTGGATATCTATAGAATACACTTCGCCCGAAACAAATGAGAAAAAACAGGTTGTCCGGCTGGATTCCGATTCAGGCGAGTATGTTTGGGATATATCTCAATTACCGGATATGTCAGGCTATGAGTTGTATATCACTCTTTCGGATGGCGAGTTATCAACATCCGTCAATATCGCAAACCTTAGAATCGACAACCCGCCCTACCTTGTTAAGGTCAACCAGACTGATTCCGAAACAGTGGAAGTGTTATTCAGTGAAAATGTTAACAATGTCTATAGGGCTGTTTCCTTTTCTGAAGGCGCGTCGTTCCGTTCCATGCGCCGTCTGGGCAGTGGTCATTATATACTCAAAACTACACCGCTTTCCAGCGATACGACTTATACTATGACTTTTGATGATACTATCACAGACGACAGCGGACAATGTATGCGAGCCATATCCGTGCAAATAAGCGGTATTGCCGATATCATATCGCCCGAACTGCAAAAGCCGGTTACACCGATTGACTCAACACATATCGACATTATTTTTTCCGAGCCGGTACTTCATGCGGACACAACCGGCGCTTATAGTATAACTCCTTCACTTGACGTATATTCTGTTACGATGTTGAAAGATGGTTTGTACAGGTTGGTTACCGAGTCTCAGTCCGAAGGTATCTCTTATGAAATTTCTTTCAAAGGTATTACCGATGCGGCGGGAAATAAGCTGACCGTACGTCGTGATCAGGCTCTATTCGAAGGTTTTTCGTCAGAAAAAATAATCAGGGTTGACCCGCGTGGAAACGGAGATTTCAGCGATATAAATAGTGCTCTGCGCAATGCCGGGGCCGGCGCGTACATTCAACTTGCGGCGGGTATTTATGAGAACGGATTTCATATTTTAGATGATATGCATATCACTATAGAAGGCGGTTTTAATCCTAAAACATGGCAAAAGGAATCCGGACTTGAATCGGTCATTACTGCGCCGGAAAATCAAACAGTCGTTACCTGCGCCGGAATTGCCCGTTTGATAGATCTTCGAATAACCGGCGGGCAAACCGGAATAAAAATATACAGCGGACATTGCGTTATGTTTGGATGCAGTATTTTTGACAATGTGGAAACGGGAATGTATATAATGCACAAAGCGACTGTAGCGGTTATCAACTGCTCGGTCTATGGCAATAAACATTTTGGAGTCGGTATATATAGCGATCATTCAGCTATGGTCATCAATTCGGTTATCTATAACAACGCCAACAATGGAATCACAATTTCTGCTTTGGGCAAGGTAGTGCTTGCCAACAATATAGTTATGATGAATCTTTACGGGGTTTTTCTAGAAAAATGTTTGAAAGGCATACCTGTTATCACTCACACGTGTTTTTACAAGAATAATAGGGGAGTTTCGCTTGAAGGCTCGTATTCTGTTTTGGATTCGTGCGGTGATATGTTGTATGTGATAAATACCTCCGATAAACTAAATCAGCCCGATCGTGGATGGGTGGGCAATATGGTGGCAGATCCGCAATGGGACGAATCTTTTAATTTAAAGGATAGTTCACCGCTTGTTAGCGCCGGCACGGATTTATATATAAATATATTCAACCTTTTGCCTGATTCTTGTAAACCCGATGTGAAATCATCCGCACCTGTCGGACTCATAGGAAAAAAGTGATTTGAAAAA
Organism: bacterium; assembly: GCA_018435605.1. Lineage (GTDB taxonomy): Bacteria > Auribacterota > Auribacteria > Auribacterales > Auribacteraceae > R3-B46. The sequence goes on from JAHDNF010000012.1 coordinate 154,539, forward strand.
TATTTTGGAAAAAATTTGACATTAACGCTACGTTGTTTTTTAATTTTACCATACTCAACGGGTGATAAATAAAAACAGAGGAGATGAAAATGAAAAAAGCGGTTTGTATGGCAGTAATCATTGGCACGATGTTCGTTAATAGTCTAAGCAACTTGTACGCGGCGGAATCCGTTCTTGATGTGTCGCTCAAACATGAAGCGGAACGGGCTATTGAAAAAGGGCTCGCATATTTACGGACAACCATAGGGAAAGACGGTTCGTGGTCTGATCATCCGGGTGTTACGGCCTTGGTGTTGCGTGCATTTGCGGGGGCGCCAGATACCTACACTAAAGATGACGGTATGATGCACAAAGTAGCGGCCAATTATCTGATCAACCTTCAAAAACAGGATGGTTCTATTTTTGATAAGGAGTTGCCAAGTTATGTTACCGCAAATGCAATTATTGCATTGGTAGAGCTGGATAGTTCCGCTTATGACGCTGTTATCAAGAAAGCAAGGAGTTTTTTGGTCGGAGCCCAATTTGACGAAGGCGAAGGATATACTCCGGATCATGAGTACTATGGAGGTATCGGGTATGGAAGCCGTATAAGGCCTGATCTATCCAATTTACAGATAGCTCTTGAGGCGCTGAAAGCAAGCGGATTGCCTGCTGAAGACGAGGCATGGCAAAAGGCTGTTACATTTATTAACCGCTGTCAAAATTATAGTGAAACCAATGATCAGGATTGGGCAGGCAACGACGGCGGCTTCATATACCTGCCGGGAGAAAGTAAAGTAAAAGGAACACATCAGTCTTACGGATCAATGACCTATGCGGGATTGAAAAGTTTTCTGCACGCTAATGTCGATAAGTCCGATCCGCGAGTAAAGGCGGCATATGACTGGATTTCTCAACATTATACTGTAGAGGAAAATCCCGGTATGGGATTACAGGGGTTGTTTTACGCCTATCATACATTTGCAAAAGCATTGTATACTTATGCTGTAGATTTTATTGTCGATCCGGATGAAGTTAAGCACAATTGGCGCAACGACCTTGTTGAAAAAATGGTTGCCATACAGTCTCCGGACGGGTCATGGGTAAACGAAAATAACAGGTGGTGGGAGTCGGATAAAAATTTATGCACGGCGTATTCTATTCTCGCTCTTGAATATTGCCTGAAAGGTCAGGAAAGTAAATGATGATGAGATATTTAACTCAAATATATGTAGTTATAGGGGTGTTGTCATTGTGCATTAGCAATATATTATCCGCTCAGACAGTAGACCGCTCCCGATCCACAGGAGAAGCGCCTTCTGAAGTAGAGCAGATTCAGGTAGAAAAAATAAGCGATTCCGTTTTTAAGCTCGGGTTGATTACCATTGACAAGGCGAATGAATCTATTTCTATTCCCGCAAAAGTGAATCAGCGGGAAGGGCTTATCGAATTGTTGCTATGCACGGAGTGGGGCAGGACTCATGAATCGGCGTTTACTACCAATGTATATCCTGTGTATTTACAAACCGCTATGCTTGTTTTGGGGTTCAAATATGGCGCGCCTGTAGCCTTTGCCGGCGAAAGTAAAACGCCTACAGGCGATCCGGTTGAAATATATGTTACGTGGAGAGATGGAAGCGAGAAGGCCAGAATTGAGGATTTTGCTTATGATCAGCCGAAAAAAAGCTCTATGGAGCATGTGAGTTGGGTATACACAGGGTCGCAATTCGTAAACGGTGTTTTCTATTCGCAAGAAGAAGGTTCTATTATCACAACATACCATGATCCGAATACTATGTTTGATAACCCGTTACCGGAGGGAGCCGACGATACGGTATATTACATAAATGCCGATCTTATGAAAAATGTACCTGAATTTGTGACCATTATATTCGCAAAGCCACGGCAGGTAACTGAAGGAGGCGATCTGTAGACACCGGACGTCTTGCGTTCAGTACCAACGCTTTTGTCGACTATTCCCTTGAGTCAGCCATTGCTCATATCAGTCAAGCAGGATATCGAGGCATAGAGATCCTTGCGGATGCTCCTCATGGAAATACCGTTATGGATAATCCGAACCGGTTGTGGCTTATTTCAGATATCCTTAGCTCGCACAATCTCGTCGTATCGAATATCAATGCAAATACGGCGGTTTATCTCGACGGGTTGCCGATTGGGTCGGCATCCTTTGAGCCATCCTTATCGAATTCCGATAGAAATATACGCAGGCGGCGGGTGGATTTTACTTTCAAGGTATTTGATGTTGCGCAAGCAATCGGAGCCGATACTGTCAGTATAACTTCAGGCATTCTGGATCCTGCTATAAGCCGAGATTCGCAGATAGGTTTTTTTGTGGAGTCATTGCGTCAGATAATAGCGCAAGCGGAAAGTCGCGGTATTCGAGTCGGTATAGAACCGGAACCGGGGTTGCTAATCGGCACGACTGAACAAGCCGGTATACTCGTCGATCAGATCGGATCACCTAATCTGGGCATCAACTGGGATTCAGGACACGCCGTTGTCGCGGGTGAAAATCTGCCGGATGTCATCAGAAGGTTTGGCAGTCATTTCTTCAATATCCACATCGAAGACATTCGTGACGCCAAACATTATCACCTGATTCCGGGTGAAGGCGATATGAATTTTAATGAGCTTTTCACCGTACTTAGTGAATCAGGATATAACGGATTTTTTACCGTCGAATTGTATACTTATCGCAACGATGCGGTCTATGCGGCAAAGAAAGCGTTTTCTTTTTTGTCCGCTTTGTAGTACACTAAAAACTAATGCTTTATATAATAACAAGTTGTATTTTGCAGATTTTGTCGTTTTATGACCGTAATTTTCATTATCATCACTATATATACATAGGAGGTTTTAGGTTTTATGAGAATAATTGAACCGCACATCCACATGCTGGCACGTACTACCGACGATTATCAAAAAATGGCGGTAGGAGGTATATGCGCTGTGGTGGAACCCTCGTTTTGGCTGGGTCACGATCGCAAATACGCTGAAAGTTTTTTCGACTATTTTGACCTTTTGATAGAATTTGAATCTAGGCGCGCGGAAAAATATGGTATGAAGCATTTTACATGCATAGGCCTTAATCCCAAGGAAGCAAACAATATAGATACTGCACTCAAAGTAGTGGAAGGAATGAAGCGGTTCTTAGACCGTTCTACTGTCGTGGGGATAGGCGAAATAGGATTCGATCAAATTACCGATGCCGAAGAAGAAATGTTCAGGGCGCAATTGCGGATTGCACGGGAAACCGGCTTACCGGTGGTGGTTCATCTTCCGCACAATAATAAAGTTGAAGGTACCCGCCGGACGCTGGCCGCTTTGGCAGATGAACGCATGGATGTCAATAAAGTATATGTCGACCACAATACCGAAGATACCATCGCAATGACATATCAGGCGGGGTATTGGGCAGGCATGACCCTTTATCCTGTAACCAAAATGACGCCCGAACGGGCTATTGAGGTTCTTAAACAATACGGGGTAGAACGAATGATGATCAGCAGTTCAGCCGATTGGGGGTATTCCGATCCGCTTTTGGTACCGATGACCTGCTATAAATTATCTCAATGTAATTTTGTCGAATCGGATATACGCAAACTGGTATACGATAACCCTTGCTCGTTTTATTCTCAATGTGAACGATTTGTTATCTGAGAATGAGTTATGAAATTATCGTTCAGCACTAATGCATTTAAACGGAAATCGGTTTTTGAAGCTGTTCGTTCCATCGCTTCGATAGGATATTGTGGTGCGGAAATTTTGTGTGATGTACCTCATTTATATCCTCCTGAGTGGAATGAAACCATGTACCGTAAACTTTCCGATTACGCGCGGGAATGTTCGTTAGAAATTGTTAACCTCAATGCGTTTACATTTTTTGCCAAAGGCGACACCTATAACCCTTCATGGATTGATCCCGATCCTGTCGTACGCCGGCAACGGGTAGATCATACCATCGGAGCTATAGATGCGGCGGCGCGTTTGGGTGTTGCTTGCATTTCAACTGAACCGGGCGGGACTTATAGCGTAACTGACGGGGATATTAACCCTATGCTCGATCTGTTCGAAAAAGGCATGAAACAAGTTATACCTTATGCCTGTGACAGAAATGTCAAATTGCTTATCGAGCCTGAACCGGAATTGCTTATCGAGCACAGCGACAGTATGTTGTCTTTTCTTGACAGATTAAATTCACCTCAAGTCGGCGTCAATTTCGATATAGGTCATTTTTACTGTGTCGGTGAAGACCCTGTCGACGCGCTCCGTTTGCTGTACCCGTACGTAGGGCATGTGCATCTTGAAGATATATCGCAACGTGTTCATCAGCACCTTGTTCCCGGACAGGGTGACATTGATTTCCGGCCAGTGTTATCATTTCTGTATGATCGGGGTTATAGCGGATATGTTACTGTCGAACTTTATCCTTATCAGGAAAAACCTGAGGAGGCGGCTATGCTGTCGTTAGAGTATATGCGCCGGTTCGACGATCTGTTTGAGCGGATTTGACAATGAAATTAACTGCTATTATGGTTCCTTATCTTAGGCTTATACGGATACCCAACGGATTCACCGCCATAGCCGATTCTTGGGCAGGGTATATCATCCATACCGGTATGGATGGGGTTTCTTATGTTACGCTTATATATCTTGCGCTGGCATCGTTTTGTCTTTACAGCGCGGGCATTATACTAAATGATCTGCATGATCAACCTGTCGACTCGCAGTGTAATCCGAATCGTCCGCTTCCTTCCGGTGTAATAAACAGAACGCAGGCAATCGCCTTGATGACGTTTCTTATGACTATAGCAGGCGTAGTTTGTTTCGCGTTGGGATTGATTCCTCTGATAATAGGCTTTTTTTTAGGTATCTCTATTTTCATGTACGATATTGTTTTTAAAAAGAGCCGGTCTGCTCCGCTATGGATGGGCGCGTGCAGGATGTTCAATATGATGCTTGGGATGAGTGCGGCAACCGTGCGGTTTTACGCGCATCCCTATATAATTATACCGATATTATTGCTTGTATATGTATTACTTCTTTCTCTTGCCGCTACCAGAGAAAATGACAGAAGAAAGGGATCGTTTTTTTGTTTTGGACTAATTCTATGGATTATTCTGACGTATGGATTAAGTTATTTTTTTGAAATGGTTACAAAAAATATAGGGAGTTTTTATTTGGGCGTTTGGATAGTTATCGGTGGATTTATATTTATTTATCAACGACTTAATGATTCTGTAAAGGCTTACAGAATGATGATAGTTTTTTTTATATTCAGTATACCTGCCGTTGACGCGATATTTACGGCGGGTATACTGGGAAACGGTGCAGGTTTGTTGATATTAGCCTCTCTGATACCTACTATTATATTAGCGCCGTACTTTTCCGCTCATTGATTGCGTTTTAAAAACACATAAGCCTAAAAAAATTATGCTGACCGGCAAAAATTAGATGAAAATATTAAAAAACAAAGCGCTATTGAAAAATGAGTTTTTATGGTGTATATTTTATATTACAAGCTACTTTGATGAGACTATATTAACAATAAACATGAAAGATATATAAAATGCGTATTAAATTATTCATCTTATTCCTCGGTCTATTTCTTTTTGTTCCGCTGTCGTCATATTCAGCAGTGATTACGTTTACCGATGAATTCGATACCTATGCTACGGAAGCAGATATGCTATCTAACTGGGATATTAAGCATCGCAATTACTCAGCTCCTGTATGGGATTACAACTTCAATACTTCAGGCAGGTTAACTGTAACCGACATGTATCACGGTACATCCGACCCTGACAATTATCCTGTGCGAAGAATAACCTATTTCTATCATTATTTACCTGCAACGGTAGACGGCGATTTTACTTTACAGTTGAGTCTTGGATGGACAGGTGTTAACCTAATCGATACCGTCCATATCGGAATGTCGGCGGGCACGTACAATATCTCCTATGTTAATATCAACGATTTTAACGCAGGAGCCGGCGGTACAGGTGAGTTTAAAACAAGGGTTAATGATTCAATCAATGATATATTGTACGATGTTACAACACCAGCCAACTCTGCTCCGCTTGCAACCACAGGCACGTCTACGTTCACCATTTCGCGCATAAACGGACAACTTAAAATAGATATATCGGTTGACAACGGCGCGATCGTTTATTCATCCGCTACCGTGCCTAATGATGAGGATTTAACGCAGATATGGTTTTCGGTCGGCAATCGTGAAAACACTGTTATGAGCGATGTTTATATCGACAGCATCAATTTTAGCGGTTACTCTTCTACATATCAGGAAGTTACGGAGTCTGATGCAATACCGGAGCCTTTGACTCTGATTATGCTTGTAGCTTCCATGAGTGGCTTGATTGTCAGAAGATTCCGTTAAAATATCTAACATGCCGGATTTGAGAAATTAAGTTGCATTCTAGCAGTCTGAATACGCCTACAAATTACTGCATTGTGTAAACACATAAAAATGTCCTGAGAAATTAAGTAGCACCCTCGATATTACGAGTGAAAGATTTATGTCTTCAAGTAAATTATAGTTTTTGGGCTAATGTACTTGCGTGATAGTTAAAAAAAAGGTTGTATTTAGTTAAGTAAATTATGTATTATTTTATACAGTTCAACACCAACAGAAAGGAGAATCAAATATGGCACCATCGGCCACAACTAAAAAAACAACAACCGCTACAACTAAAAAGACGACTACGAAGAAGAAAACCTGTGAATGCAAGTATTCCGCTTCTGATATACAAAAAATAAAAGAACAAGCCTATTATCTGTGGGTTAACAGTGGTATGCCCGAAAATGCGGATATGGATAATTGGCTTAAAGCCGAAGCGGAATTCAAAAAAAGTTGCAAAACCAAGAACTAAGATTCTGTTTTCTTTTCAACTCATCAGCATGCAGATTCTGTGGAAAGTTAGAGATATCTATCACTCTAATTTTCCACAGATCGTGAATTTCTACCTCAATATATTTTACCTACACAATTTTTCCAGCTTAAAGATTACCGTTTGCTCAAAAAACGCCGTAGAAATAATCCGATTGGTATCGGAAGCGCGGTTTTAAATAAAACAGAAAGAGATTCCCGGTAACAAGGCACAGAATAATATTTGACAATGACTAAGTTTAGGAAAAAACTTTTCAAAAAAAGATACTATATATTTGGGATAATTAAAAATTTGTGTTATAATTTTAATGAGCGGTTTAAATAATCAAAAATAAATTTTACCTATAATAATTTAACAAAAACTACAAAGAAGAGAGCGAACCATGAAAAAAATGTTTTGTTGTTTTGCTTTAGTATGTCTGAGCCTCGCCTTTTACGTATCGAACCTTGGCGCGTATCCGCTGATGTATTTTTGGTTGTACAATTCTGAGGGTATGGTCGATGAAAACGGCAAACTACTGCCTGAGGGAGCACGTGTGGAGTTTATTTGGGCAGGAGCGGACGGCATGATAGACGATCCGATTTTAGACCTTGCCTCGCCCGATTTTTTACGACCCGGCGGAGACGATGTTATAGTTGTAGACAAATTTTTGAACGAGATAGTATTCGCAGTAGGAGATGGATTAGATAAAAACTGGACGCCCGCAGATCAATATTACGGACATATCGATGTTTGGGTAAACGGACTGCAAGCCAATTTGTATACCGCTCACGGAGCCGATTCGAATGAGCCTTGGGACGATAAATTTTACATGCGATTTTTTAGCGCAGAAAACCCTCAGCAGACTTTTTTTGAGTTCGGTTATGTCAGCTGGGGTGAATCAGAACTTTTGTTATTGCCGAGTTTTCCGCCGCTAGACCCTGTCGAGTTGATCTATGAGGATCTCGATTTTTATACAGGACAACCGCTGATAACAAATATGATGATACCTGAGCCGGCCACACTGTTTACAGGGCTGGTTTCTTTGATATTGGTTATCATTAGGAAAAAGAAATAAATTTATTAATTAAATATATTTTACAACAACCAATCAAGAAGACCGTCTCGAAACGGTCTTTTTGATTAACTAAATATCAAGACATATGTGGCATTTCCGAATTATATAACATATACATAATCAAAATGTTGAAATTAAAAATATAAGGATAAATTTAAGTATAATAAATTTTATAATTATCAAAAAAGGAGATAGCCATGAAGCATTTTTTTGGGGGCAAGCTATTCTCGGTTCGTTCGATATTTTTATTGATCGTATTGAGCAACTTTTTGTTTGCGTCGTTTTCTTTCGCTGAATTCAAAGTAATCACTGTTCCTAAAAATCCATTGAAACCGGAAGTTCCCCACTCGGCATACAACGGCCGTAGAACTATTTTTAAGGCAGTCTGCCGTGAAACCACAGCTACTAATCCGCCAGGCGTCTCGGGCACCATTTACTATGAATGGGATTTTAACGGCGACGGCGATTTTTCCGCCACTAATAATACCGGTTCAGGGACACTGAGCACCACCAACCCTTATATTCTTCAAGCGATACACACTTATCCCAATGTTACCACCGACGAATTGAAAATAGCTGTTGTCAGGGCAAAACGCGCAGGAGCATCTAACTGGGAATCTTACGCGAGTTATCCGGTTTGGATTTACGCCGGTGTGCCGTCTGCTCCCAATTCAGGTACCACTATTCTAGCCAACGACGATCAGATGGCTGTTATGCGCGATGTCGCTATTGATGACGCTTTATGGTGGTTGCATAAAAATATGTATGACGATAGTCTAACGAGCAGTAACACTACTATCACCGAAGCTGGCGATACTAGCAACCAATTGAGTAATTGGCGGTTAGTCTTATCTCCAACCAGTAGTTACTATCCGATTATAAGTCAAACTGCCGGGTGGAAACTATATTGGCGTATAGTTAATAATACTTCAACAAATAGCAGGACTGTCTACTTATATAAAACCGTATCAACAGCTACTGCTGAACTTGTGGCTCAAGGGTCGGTTGTAAATAATGGACAAATCACATTAGCCCCCAGAAATAATTCCGGATTAAGAGGTTTTGTTAATATTACATATGCAGGGGATACTACAGTTAATAGCGGCAGAAATGTTGTCTTGAAAAAAGCAACCACTGCTTTTCAAGGATACATCGATCGTATTTTCTACGAAGATAACCGAACATGGTCAGCGCCAGACAGGCAAGTCGCCACAAATGCGCTCATCATGTGGGCGTTTCAGATTCAAGGACATCTGCCTGCGTATCCTCCTGGGACAACAGGTGTTCCTGCTCATAATTCTACCTACTGGGAAAATACTCCGTATTCTGAAACAGTTTGGCGTATGCTAAGTTATGTTCTTAACAATTTGGCTACCGAGAATATCACCGATTCAGCTGACGAATATAGCGATGGCAATCCGCGTGCCGGTGCGCCCAACGGAAAGGGGTTATGCGTTCGTGCCGGCTTGAGCGGCAGGACTTATGACACCACAGTTACGCTCGGCGGGTTATCTTTGTGCGGTTTGCAGGGAACCACAGCCAAAGTAGGTATTGCCACCTATGTTAATGGCAGAAAAATCGAAGATATAATACAGGATTTAGTAGACTGGGTTGTTATGGCTCAGCATGATAATGGAGGCGTCAAAGGCGGGTGGTATTATCAGCAGATGACAACCGATGCCAATACTTCCGGGGTATATATGGATGCGTCTACCGCTCAATGGGCATATATCGGTCTTGAAGCGGCGGAAACAACTATGGGAAGCGCCGGTGTGTATGTAAACAACCGATGCAAAAACCGTATTCCTTTTGTACTGCAAAGCAACCAGCATAAAACTGCCGGGACCGATTATGGTGCGGCTCAATATAGAAATAATTACACTAATCCAGGAACAAACTATAATACGGCAAATTTTCAGTTGTCCGGCGGAGCCATTGTCGCTTGCGCTTGGCTGGGCTGGGATACATTTCCTCTGTCCGGAGCAGGGTCAACCGATAAGCCTTATCTTGATCAGGGTTTTAATTTAACAAAAGCGCAATGCCGTCAGATTTACAACGATTACTTTAATTATATAGGCGTAAACTGGTTGGAAGATTTATTTCAGCGAAAAGGGCAGTACAATAACGGCGATTGGTGGAGTTCAAGCAATCAAGGCGGAACCTATGCCATGTATTCAATACAAAAAGGGTTACGTACTTTGAGTGACGAACCGCGAATAGTGGCTACTCATGACTGGTTTCAAGAGTATTCCACCTACTATATTAATAATCAAGATAAAAGCATGAACGGAACTAATCTAAGCCCTTGGTATGGTTCATGGCATGATGATACTTCAGATGCGTGGATTAGTAATCAGCATATGGGCGCTGAAGGTACTACTGCGTTAGGCGTGTTAATTTTGACGCCAAGTGTTTTTGAGTCGAAACCGGTAGCGTATGCCGAAGCTAGGCCGATGTCTCCTGTCGAGGGATGTTCGGGCGGAACGGCTGGTCAGGTTACCTTTTCGCATAGCAAATCGTTTACGGTCGATCCGAAACGCACAATAAAGTATTACAAATATTTTTTCAATGTTCCGGCAGGAACAACCAACTACGACACTCTTAACTGGTCTAACCCTGACGCTATAGTGCATCTTGATCCTGATGAAGAGCCGGTGTGGACATATCAATTTACAGGAACATACAAAGCGGTTTTGCGCGTAGAAGATGACAACCCGAATCCTCAGCACAGCTACTATACCATAGACGGAATAACTGTGCAGAAATCGCAAAATATAGCGCCGACAGCTGTTATTACCGGTGTTGCTCCAACTGTAGTCACGGCTCAAGTAGTTACTATGAAAGTAAACGAAGTAGCGTATTTGAGCGGAGCTAGCAGTACTGATCCGAATTTCGGTTGTCTTGACACCCTTACATACGCATGGGATATAGGTGACGGTAACGGTTATATAGCCGGTACGTCAACAAAGAATATAGATGTTGATCAGGTGTATTCATTATCTGGTACGTATCCCATAGAAAAAACAGTGAAGTTGAAAGTGACGGATAGCGGCGGTCTTTGGAATGAGAGAACTGTTACCCTTAAAATCTACGGTCTTGTGCCGGAAGCTGTAGTGGAAGCATCTCCTAATCCGGTAGCGTGCGGTGCGCCGGTTGCTTTTTCCGGTAGCGGCAGTAAATCGTCAATACCCGGTAAATATGGACTAGTCGAATACGAATGGGATTTTGGGGACGGAACCACCTTGCTGACTGCTGTCAATCAAACAAGTCATAGCTACTCGCAATACGGATCTTACGAAGCAAAACTTCGTGTGCGCGATAACGATGGTGCGGCGAACTGGTCGCCATGGGATCAGGTAACTGTCAATGTTTCTCTTGGCAAACAGAATCCACATGCGTCTGCCGGCGGACCCTATATTATAGGCAGTGGTGATTCTCTGGTATTGGACGGTACCGGCAGTTACGATCCTGATACTGGCTGTGGCGGCGGTATAATAAGTTATCAATGGGATATTGACGGTGACGGTGATTATGACGAAGGTATTACCGGAGCCGCTCAAACGCTATTATGGTCGGGCTTGACCGGCTTGATAAGTCCTATGCAGTATACTAACCCGACAAGCAATACGCCGGTATATACTCTTAAGTTGCTAGTGACGGATAGTTACGGTGCTACCAGTCAAAGCAACGCAACATTATATATTTACGCGAATCGTCCGTATGCTGTGCTGGGTAGTGTAAATCCTGCAGGATGCAACGAGCAGATAAATATAGACGCGAGCGCGTCGTATCACGGTTATCCGCAAGGGGGCAACTATATTCAATCGTACGAGATAGATTTTGGAGACGGCACACCTGTGTTTAGCGGAAATCTCCAGTTTGGCGAAGATATACCGGAGGTAACGCACGCATACAGTCAGTTTGGCCAGTATACAGTAACGCTGACAGTGGAAGACAATAACGGGGTGCCGGATGTAACTACGAGAACAGTGTATGTGAATCAGGGTAATCTGGCGCCTGTTGCGCATGCTGGAGGACCGTATCAGGTAACGGAAGGAACATCGGTGCAGTTGAACGGCTCAGGCAGTAGCGATCCTAACCTTGCCTGCGGAGATACATTATCGTTTGCGTGGGATATAGATGGTATAGGTGATTTTAATGATGCGTCCGGAGCGACTCCTGTTGTTGCGTGGAGCAAATTGGAATCTTTGCCCCTGAACCAAGCGAACACGATACGTGTGCGTGTAACGGATTCGTTCGGATTGAGTCATATAGCGCAAGCGGTGTTGACAATCTATGCCGACGAACCTGTAGCCGGTTTCAGCGTTACGCCAAATCCTTCTGGATGCGGTCAGGTGATAACATTTGATGCTGGGGAGAGTACGCATAGCAATCCTCTGCGAACGATAACGGGATATTACTGGGATTTTGAATCGGACGGAATAACCGATGCTACAGGAGAGGTTGTAACTCATTCTTATTCTCAGTTTGGTGCATATACTGTAAGTTTGAGGATAACCGATAACGCTGAGCCTCCCAACGAGGACACAGCGTATGTGATAGTAAATGTAACGCAGGGAAATATAGCGCCTACTGCCCAGCACGGAGGTCCTTATGAAATGAATGCCGGGGACGGGATAGTACTCAACGGAACCGGATCGGATTCGAACGATAGCTGTGAGGTAGGGCTTGCGTATGCGTGGGATTTGAACAACAACGGTTCGTTCACGGATACACTGGACGCCAATACTGAGGATGTTGAGCTCAGCTGGGCAGATATACAGGATCTTGGCTGGGTATATCCTGCAGATCCCGCTAGCGGCGAACCGAGCAATATAGTTCGGTTTCGTGTTACGGATACCTTAGGTATGTCAGTGATCCGACAGACGTATGTGCGTATATATAATAACGTTCCTTATGCGGAGTTTACAGTGAATCCTGCATCAGCGGCGTGCCAGGAGACAGTGACGTTTGACGCCCAAGGTTCGTCTCACGGTCATCCTTCCGGATCGATAGTGTCATACGAATGGGATTTAGACGGGGACGGTGATTACGACGATGGAGTAGGATCGTTAATAACCCATAGGTTCGGAGCGTTCGGGATATATAATGTCGGATTGCTTGTTAGAGACAGCCAAGGGACTACAGCCACAGCGAGTGTTCCTGTGTATATAAATAAGGGTAATCTGAATCCGCTAGCGCGAGCAGGCGGTCATTATGAGATAGAGGATGGAGGAAGCGTTATGTTGGACGGATCGTCCAGCAGTGATCCTGATATGTCCTGCGGAGACTATATAACGTTATACGAGTGGGATTTGAATATGGACGGTACGTATGATTTGAGCAGTTCGAATCCTGTTATAACATTAACATGGAATCAGTTGATGCAGTTGAGCGGTCTTATAATGCCTGCAGATCCTGTGACCGGCCAGCCGTATAATCCGATCAGATTGCGGGTAACTGATACGCAAAACGGAACCAATACGCAAGAAGGAGTATTGAGAATCTATGCCAATCATCCTGTAGCGCGGTTCAGCGTTACGCCGTCTGTAGTGCCTATACCTATGAGCGGTGTAGCGGAGTTTACGCTGAATGCGAGCGCGTCGTATCATACGTCTCCTGATCGGAATATAGTATTGTATGAATGGGATATAGATAACGACGGAACAGTGGACTACAGCGGATCGTCGCCGGTACGTGCTGGGTCATATACATTTTATGAACCGTTAGTGGATACGCCGGTATTAATAAGATTGACAGTGACCGACAATAATACGCCTGGGAAGACAGCCAGCATAACGCATACGATATTATTTAAACCACCGCCGACGCCACCTACAGCGGATTTGAAGATACGAGATTCTATAGGCGGAACAGAAACTGCGATAATCGAGTTGGGTTATGGAGCAGTATTTGACGGCAGTGCTAGTTTTGATCCTGATATGGGAGATCCGTACTATGATTACTTCAAGCGAGTCAGGTGGGATATAAACGGTGACGGGACGTATGACGTTGAGCGGGTTTTAGAGGATACGAACGATGACGGAGTGATAGATCATAACGACGTGCTTGATTTGGTATTGGAATTGAGCAGTGCGCAGATGTCGTCGTACGGTATAGCGCCCGGACCATTGTATAATGCGGTTATAGAGCTTACTGACGCTCTAAATGAAACTGGAACGGATAGTGCGCCGTTTAGAGTAGTAGCGGCAGACGCAGTGGCGAATATAATAGCAATACCGAATCCTGCGGCATGCAATCAGGTGATAACGCTTGACGCCAGCGGCTCGCATAATCCGTTTCCGGGTCGTGATATAGTAAAATATGAATGGGATTTGGACGATGACGGAGACTACGAACTTAATACCGCAGATGATGAAACTACAACTGTATCGTATGCCCAGTACGGAAGTTATATGGCGAGGGTGCGTGTAACGGATAACATGAATTCCAGCTCTACAGGTCATGTAATAATAGAGGTGAATCAGGGAAATACACCGCCTGTAGCGTTTGCCGGCGGACCTTATGCGTTCAATTATGGTGAGGAATTCGAGTTGCTAGGTAGCGCTACAGACCAGAACTTAGATTGTGGGGACAGTATAGTTTCCTATGCCTGGGATTTGAACGGCGACGGAGTATATGGAGATGTTTATGGGGTGACTCCGGAAATAACATGGGAAAGTTTTGAGACACTGTTAGGGCAGACAGTAGTGCCTGGCCAGCAGTATCCTGTATCGTTGAGAGTGACGGATTCGTTTGGAGCTGAAGGTACGTCGCCTGTAAGTAACATGAGGTTTTATGAGAACAAAGTGAATGTGTCGCTAAGCGCGGCTCCGAATCCTGCCGGATGCAATCAGTCTATCGAGTTGAGCGCTGTAGCCGATAATCCGCATCCGTTATATAATGTGGTTAGATATGAATGGGATTTCGATTATGACGGAGAAACATTTGACATAGATCAAAGCGGCGCGTCGCCGTCGATAAGTCATAATTTTCCTATGTTCAGAAGCTATCTCGTAGCAGTGCGTGCAGTTGACGACAATGCGCCGGAACGGTCTTCTATCGCCACTGAAGAACTGGTTATCAGCGAAGGTAACCATGCCCCGATGGCATTTACCGGCGGTCCTTATAGACAGGAAATCGGTTTGGATGTAACACTTAATGCGTCTGCTTCGTACGATCCTGATGCGGCCTGCGGCGACAGTATTATTGAATACGCATGGGATATAAATAACAACGGGTCATTTGACGATCCGGTGGATATAAAAGCTGATACGCCGCTCACTATTTTATCTTGGGATAAGATGAGTTCATGGCCGGTAGGTGTAGCTCAAACTATCAGACTGCGTTTAACAGATAGTTTAGGTTTAACCAAACTAGCGAACACAACGGTTACTATTTACGAAAACCAGCCTGTAGCGGTGTTATCGTCTAATTTGGAGCATGCGGCATGCAATCAGGTCATCACGTTTAACGGATCGGCATCTTATCATAAGTACTATCCGGTCAGGAATCTGGTTACATTCAAATGGGATTTTGATTATGACGGCGATACCCCTGAATGGGATTGCGAAGGGTCGCTTGCAACGGTAGGAATATTGACGCATAAGTACAGCCAATACGGTACATATACAGTATTACTTCGCGTTGAAGACAACAATGTCCCTGCAAAAACAAGCGACGCTTTGTTGACAGTATATATAGATCAGGGTAATCAGAATCCTGTGCCTGTAATAAGCGGTTTGTTGCAGATACCTGTTGGCTCCAGTCTACTGCTGGACGGGGCTCAAAGCACTGATCCGAATCAAGCCTGTGGAGACGAGATTGTAGGTTATGATTGGGATATCGACGGAGATGGCGATTTTGACGAGAATATCAGCGGTAAATATATCAATCTTGCATGGGATGATTACAAATTTATGGTAGATTACCCTGCAGGCCATGCGACTGGTAATCCATCTAATACCATACGGTTACGGGTAACCGACAAACTTGGAGGTCAAGCAACGGCATCGGTGCAACTGAGAATTTACGACAATGATCCGGTAGCATCGTTTACGGCAACTCCACAGATGGCTGGATGTAATCAGACGGTAACGTTCAACGCATCGGCATCGTATCATCAAAATCCTACAAAGAGCATTGTGACGTATAGGTGGGATTTCGATTATAACGGTACCACGCCTTCATGGGATGCGGTAGGCGGCGCTTCAACCCATAAACAGTTGACACGCACTTATAATCATTATGGACAATATACCGTATTGCTGGAAGTGCAAGATAATAACGATCCTGCAAAAACCGATTCGTATACCCTGTTGGTAGACATAAATAACATAGTTGACAATGTGCCGCCTGTAGCGGTGCACGGCGGTCCATACGTAATATCTCAGGGAGATAACCTTACCTTATTAGGTTCAAATAGTTATGATAATAACAGCCTCTGCGGTGATTCTATAGTTTTATATGAATGGGATATAGACGGCGATAATGTTTACAATGGTCCGAACGACGTAACCGGAGCTACTCCAACAATACCGTGGAGTACACTTGCTTCGCTCAATTTGGCAATAGCTAATCCGTCTACCCAGACTCCGACAAATCCTATCGGTCTTAGAGTTACCGATTCGCAGGGAGCGACATCTACAGCGCGGACGGTCTTACGCATATACGTAAACGAACCTGTAGCTGTAGCGCATGCGGATACAATAAACATATCATGCGACGAAAATACCGTTGTATTAGATGCTTACTCATCGTATCACCGTCATCCGGGACACTCTATAGTAAGTTATGACTGGGATTTTCAAGATGACGGTATTTTTGATGCATCCGGCATTGAGGTAAGTCACGAATACTTTGTATACGGTACACATACTGTCCGGCTACGTGTAACCGACGATCAGGGTAAAACAGATGAAGATACTGTTGCCATAACTCTTAGTTTTACCAATACAGCGCCTATCGCGCATGCGGGCGGGCCTTATACGACATCTGTTTTCGGTGGATATCCTATGCCCGTTATTCTTGACGGGACCCGTTCCAGAGACCCTGACGCTCCTTGCGATAATATTGTGGAGTATTACTGGTTTACAGATGGCTCTGGGTATATAGGAGGAACGCAAACTTTAAATTACGTTAATCCTAACTGGCAACGGGGCGTTACCTATGTGGTTAAACTGAAGGTAAAGGATTCTATGGGAGTCTGGTCAAGCGAAGCGACAGCCCAGATCATAGTCCAGAATTCTCCTCCGCCGGCATTGACGCTTCTTGCGCCCAATGGCGGAGAGTGTTTGCGCGGATCCACTCAGATACAATTCCGAGTCAGAGACCCTGAAGGCGAGGTAGTTACTGTAACAGCCAAGCTAGGCGGTATAACCGTTGGTTCGGTCGTTGTAGATACCGATGACACAGGTGACTGGACGACAGCGACAATAGCGTTGAATACAACTTCTTTTACGGATGGAACTACTTATAAGGTTGTGCTGGAAGCCGCGGATACCGGCGGAGGAACATCAAGCGTTACTTCAGCTAATAATTTTACCATCGACAATACACAGCCTGCGGCTCCGACGGTTTCAGTACCTGCATTAGGGGCGTGCTATGCTTCTCTGCCTGCGACGAGCGCGTCTTCAACGGATAATATCACGGTCAATCCGACAATTACGCGGATAGACAGCCAAGACGGATGTAACTGGACATCGACGTTTACAGCTACGGACGCATGCGGTAACCAGAGTTCGCCTACTGTGGTTACTTATAAAGTATCTGACGCCACACTGGCAGTTACCATCGGCGGAGTAGTTGAAGGCGGTATTTACGCGCCGGGTAAAGAAGTGACTTATGGACACACATCATCGTCAGACTGTGTTAATAATATCAGCGCTATTATGTTTGGTGAACAATGGGGATGGGTAGAGCATCCATTTGCATCTGGAGATACAGTCAGTGTGCCCGGCCAATATATGTTGTTAGTTACGGTTACCAATATCTGTGGCGTTGACGTAGTTGAAACTCTGAGTTTTATTATAAACGGCGCACCGATAGCCGATGCGGGCGGTCCGTACAGCGGAACCGAAGGAGTACCGGTGCCGTTGAGCGGAGCTGGGTCGTATGATCCTGAAGGTTTGGAGTTGGTTTCCTATGTATGGGATTTGGACAATGACGGTGAATTTGATGACGCATTTACCATGGAAACCTCAGTGCAATATAATGTTGTCGGAACATACACAGTGGCTCTAAGAGTTATCGATTCGCTTGGGGCATGGGCTGTTGCTACAGCGCAGGTTACAATAGAAAACACCGCTCCTGTTGTATCTGCCGGATCGAATCAGACTGTCAATGAAGGCGATACAGTAACGTTTGCTGGAAGTTTTACCGATACCGGAGATGAATCGGTTACCCATACGATACACTGGTCGTTCGGGGACGGGTCTACGGCTGAAGGAACATTAAGCCCGACTCATGTGTACGGAGATAACGGAACTTATACAGTAACCTTGACCGTAACCGATGACGACGGAGCAGTATCATCCGATACGCTGACGGTAGTTGTAAACAATGTATCTCCTGTATTGGAAGTATTCCCTGAACAACTGCTTGAGAACGAAGGAGAGCCGGTGTCGTTTACCGCTACGTATTCC
>JAHDNF010000046.1 GCA_018435605.1 bacterium
ACGATCATGTTTAAGGCTTGTAACCGCTGTTCTGGTAGAAATCCACGATGAGTGGTCTACCGACAAAATATATTTTAACGTTAGCTTGATAAACGATGTCAACCTGGATAACAGATTTTACAGAAAAATTGTTGCGTGATCCAATTAATCTTTTTTATTAATGATGCAAACGTTTATGCGGAAAATAAGTAATGTTAGAAAAAGAAGTAACGGTACTCAACTTTAAAGGGATTCATGCAAGACCTTCTGCTCTTCTGGTTAAGGCTGCTAATTCAGTAAAATCATCAGTTGAACTAATAAAAAATGGACAAATAGCTAATGCTAAAAGTGTCATGTCCATAATGACTTTGGGTATGCTCTATCAAGATAAAGTTACGATAAAAACAACCGGACCTGACGAACAAGAAGCAATGGATGCAGTCTCGAAAGTATTTACTTTAATATTTCACGATGATTAAAAGAGATTATGAATAAAGAATTGGCCCATCCCGTGAAATCATATCGAAATATCGTCAAGCAGGAATAGGCAATTCGTCTACGAAATTTGGCAGTAATCTAGTCCGACAATCCGACAAAAAACTCCTTTAAAAAATCTAATGAAAAGCACACACGAAATGCGCATAGAAAATTCACAACAAATAACCGTGTAAAAATGCTTCTAGTAGTGACGGTCCGGTAGTAAATATTTTTGGTCGCAAAAAAATCGGTGTTTTTTGGTGATTTTCGGATGATTTGTTGTTACGCGGAAAGGATGGTGCTATAGTATTTCTTGTTTCTAGAATTATCTAAAATATAATTGGTTATATCGATTTCGTTGTGATAATTTCGCGAAATTTTCAGTCCCGATTCAATGCAAAAAGTGGTTCGCTCAGACAACGCACAGGGGAGGGCTACATTATTTGAGTTGTCGCATGTCCGGCAGGCAATTCCGGTTTGCAGAATAAAACTCTTTTTCTGAAAGGACTGAATAACAATCTTGCCATAGAAGATTTTTTCATGCTTTTGCCGAGTGTGCGCAACAGCATGAACGTTTTGATAGGCCTGATAAAGACTCTATATGCGAAAAGCAGTACATATCCTCTCATGCGTATGTTATTGATGTCTTCGCTGGATACGGCAGTCGGGTCTATA
>JAHDNF010000010.1 GCA_018435605.1 bacterium
ATATACCGCTACCTTCAAGCTCGCCATACGCGGTATCCCATAAATTAGCCTTGAAATTCGGCAACCGCCCTATCTCGCTTCCCGGTTCAGGAATTATATCAACTATCTCCGGCGCCAACGTATCTATCACAAACGTATACACATTTTGAATTCTCTGATTAGGCATTAGATCACGAGCAGTAACTTGCACAGTATACTGTTTCTGTGGCTGAAAAACTATGTTAGAAACATTCAAAGTTCCTTTATACTTGAGGCTTCCTTCATAAGTCCATGTAGTTTGATTTGTGGATACCTGTTGATTATTATCATCATAAACTTTTATTGTTGAAGCTGGTTGATCAAGCCCATAAAAACCCATTGCCCAGTCATAACCGGAATTTTGGACATTAACTACAATTTGGGTCGGTTTCTGCGCAACCGATAGATAAGGGCTGGTTTTTGGCTCCATGACAACACTCACTACCGAAGGAGGAATGTCCCTATGATGAAACCGCCCCAAGCTTCGCGCCGCACTCATTCCATACTGGTTTACTGCGGCAACCTTTACATAAATATTACTGTTTTGCGGATATTGAAAAGATAAAAAATTATAAATAGTATACGACTCGCCATCGCTAACAGAAGGTTTGACAACATCAAAAAAAGGCTCGCCTAGATCATATTGATTATTATTATTAGTGTCGGAATAGATATCACCAGGGTCATATACTCCCGTAGTGTTTACATATGACCATCCTTGAGGAAGAACTACCTTACTATAGTTGTATCCATGCCCCAACCAATATGATCCACTCTGGGGGGCGAAGAAAATTCTTACTGTCTGAACATCATTCATTTTATTGATTTTTCCCGATGTGTCGGGAATAATTCGACTTCCCAAAACTTTTTGCTCACCACCTGTAAAAACAGGCGAGCTAGGCATAGGAGGCATTTTGGGAGTTCCATATTGGAATTTGAGATGAATAGATGTACCTACATACAAATAAGCACTATCAACAGCGTTAAATGTAATATAATTATCACCTATATCATAATATTGAATATCGGGACTTTGTGGAGTGGGCTTTTCTTCTATCCAAGTATAAATGAATTCCCCCGTCGATAAACTGATTCCTCCATTATTAGTAGTAACCCTTTCAACCCACGGATAATATCTAGTTTCCCACACATACCAGCAATGGTGATCCTGATTAAAATAGTTAACCTTAGGAACTCCATTTGTATCTACAATTTTACCTTTAACTCTGGTAGGATTTTTACTAACTGTCATTCCCGGATAATAATTTACATAACCCTCTGCGTCAGGTAAATTTGACGATGGCTCACCAGTACCTGTAAAAACATTATGCGTTGGATCCCATATCTTAAATATGGTAGGAGCCGGCGGAAATTCGCTGTCATATATATATTCCCGCCAGCCGTTGCCATTCCATGGATCAGGTATTTGCGGCGCAACAGCAGGAATTTGTGTTTCATTTCCAGCTCTATCGCGAGCGTAAACGGTAATTCTATATCTATTTTTATCAACTTGAGTAACTCCCCAGCCGGCAGTAGGGTAAAAGTCTATCTGGTTTACTCCGTTATTTGCCTGAGTTCCCGCGATATCGGCTCCTGTAGTCAAATTTTTAACTGTGATTGTCGCAGTACTCCAATCAATACCTGATGCGCTATCGGATAAAACACCATACATATTGTTATGACCGTACATGTATTTATTATTCGTCCTCCAACCGGTTTGCCTAACATGAACTGTAACGGTAGGCGCTGTTGTGTCAAGCATGACACTAACAGATTGGGAAGGCAATGAGGAACCTGATTGGTTGGACGCTGTCGCAGTAACATTGAACTGGCCGGTAGCCATAGTTACCACGGCGCTCCATTTGCCGTCGGAACCGGTTATAATCTGAGCAGGCGTTGTTTGGGTAGACGGCACTCCGTTTCTATATACGGTTATCTGCGTATCCGCAGGCGCTGAACCCTTTATAAGCACGCCAGGCTGAGCAACCCCTTGCTGGCCGCTGTTTGTATAAATGGTTTCGCCCGCTATAACAGTTTTGCCGCCGAACTCGGTTATCGACGGCGCATTAGGCACACCGTCGGCGTATGCTAAACAGCATGCAAAAATAATAAATAAAATAAGACAGGGGACGAACACTCCTCTATAACGTTTCATGCGAATACCTCTTTGTGTGATATTTTTTATATTCAGTTTTGTATATAAGCATATTGTTGTTATCGGAGATTCGATAAGAATTAACAAGCAAATAAGACGCTAAGCATTGCAGGAGATGTCGTTTTGCACGGTAAAATTCATAACCTGATGATTCAATGAGATATATTAAAAAGCAGGATAAACTTACAAGCAGGCTCGGTAGCGCAGGCATAACCTTCTCACAATCATTATATTTGGTTGTAATTATGAAATACGCTTTCTTCGGGCGTATAAAAAGGCTCCTACGGCGGTTAATAATAATACCCACGACAACGGTTCGGGTATACTCACCATATTGTATGTCGTAAGCGCCATGGAAGGAGCGAAATCAAGTTCTCCCAGATAATAAAAGTCCGGAGCAGGAATATCGAAAAGATCGGATTCTCCCCACCATAC
>JAHDNF010000032.1 GCA_018435605.1 bacterium
TACGCTAGGCAGTCCGTATTATACTACAGAAGTAGGAGCATATGATGAATCGGAAAGTCCTTACGGGACGTATGACCAGAACGGAAATGTGTGGGAATGGAACGAAGCTCTAATAAGCGGTCAGTACCGCGGTTTGCGTGGTGGTTCGTGGGCTCTCAATGCGGACTACCTGCCCTCTTCCTACCGCAACTACAACAATCCGACTCTCGAGAACGACTACTTCGGTTTTCGAGTTGCAAGTTCCTTCGCTGGAGACGAGGGGGGAGCTGTTCCTGAGCCTGCAAGTGTAGGACTTGTGCTGTTAAGTGTGGGTGGCTTGGTACTGCGTCGGGCAAAAAGAGCTTAATCCTTTATCCTTTAGTCCTTTTACCCTTTACCAAAAGCCCGCGTAAGCGGGCTTTTTCGCGGGAAATTTTTTGATAATGCGCAAAAAAGCAGTATCTACAGAACCGCCGCTGGTATTGATAAAATGGTATGATGTAACGGGCTGGATGCTTGATCGTATAGATAATTTTCCCAAAAATCAGCGTTTTATATTCGGGCATCGCCTCGCGGATTATGTGTTAGCGGTGCTGGAACTGCTTGTTGAGGCGTCGTACACCTCAAATAAAGCGGATATTCTGGCACGCGCGAACGAAAAGATAGAGATTATCCGCTGGTTAGTTCGTTTAGCGCACGACAGGCGTTTGTTTACCGCGCGCCAGTATATATATGTATCCGAACTGTTGACAGAATGCGGGCGTATGGTTGGCGGGTGGCTCAAAAAATCTTCACACAAGAGGCAGTCTGATGCGCCGGGTAAAGAACCTGTTTGATGATGTCTGTTCATACGAAAATTTGTATGCGGCGGCTCGGCTGGCGTTAAAAGGCAAGCGCGGCAAATATCCGGCGGCGCGTTTTTTCGCTGAATCTGAAAAAGAGATTGTGCGTTTGCGTGCCGAACTGATATCCGAAACATACCGTCATGGCGGCTACACGTATTTTACGATATACGAACCGAAAGAACGGCTTGTGGGAGCGGCTCCATTTAGAGACCGTGTCGTACATCACGCGGTTGTGCGTGTAATTGAGCCGATACTTGAGAAGCGGTTTATTGAGGATTCTTTCGCCTGCCGACTCGGTAAAGGAACGCACGCGGCAATGCGCCGGGCGTTTGAGTTTACGCGCCGTTACAGGTTTGCGTTAAAATGCGATATACGCAAATATTTCGCGTCGATAGAACATGATGTGCTGATGTCGTCGATCAAACGTATTATAGCCGATACCCGCCTGCTGAGGCTTATACAGGTTATCCTTGACAGTCACCATGACAGCATACGGCAGGAATGGGATATTGACGGCAGTTTGTTTGATATGCGCCAATACCCGCGCGGTTTGCCGATAGGCAATCTTACCAGCCAGATACTGGCGAACCTGCATTTGAACGCTCTCGACCATTTTGTAAAGCATACGTTACGGGTAAAAGGATATGTTCGTTATATGGACGATTTTATTCTTTTCGATAACCGCAAAGCGCAGTTAAAGGCTTGGGGTTTACGTATTAAACAGAAACTCGCCCGAATGCGCTTAGAGATGCATCCCGATAAATACCGTTTGATGCCCACATCGCACGGTGTGGATTTTGTCGGGTATGTTTTGTATTCTAACGGTCGTATTCGGGTCAGGTCGTCTACGGTTAAGCGGTTTATCGTAAAATACCGCGAAATGATGTGGCATTTTCGGCATAAACGCATACATGCCGATGATGTAACACCCCGGGTAAACTCATGGTGCGCGCACGTAGCGCACGCGCAGAGTTACGGGTTGCGCAGGATAGTGTTATCCGCGCATTGAAGGGAAACTGGGGTTTAAACGGCTGTTGGGCGCGGTTTGCGTGGTGGTTCGTGGAATAACAATGCGAACAACCTGCCCTCTTCCAACCGCAACAACAACAATCCGACTAACGAGAACAACAACATCGGTTTTCGAGTTGCAAGTTCCTGCTATAGTGAACGATTGAAAATACAGTATAAGCCGGAATCGTACAGGTGCACAAGCCTGTACGGCAGAGCGATTCTCAGGAACTACCCGGTTTTCCTGCGTGTCCGCTACAGGCGGGCGGGCGAATAATACAATGCCAGCCGTGGCGAGTAGTGTTTTACGAAAGGCGCGGCTGGCTTTATATATCCCGCTGAACATGTATTTGACTGACTACGCGCTTTTTATCCATCTGTGCAACTCATACTTCGGACAAAAAATTCAAACTCCATCTGACGGTTCGCGAAGAATAGACCGAAACAACACTACATCGACGGTTTCGAACTTGTATTCGATACGACCGCCGATTTGGATGTTACGCCCGGTGTTGTGCAGATCGGTCAGAACAACGAATTCTATTCATCGGTCTCAAAAATCGACGTTAACGGAATCACATCAGCCGGCAACTATTTCGAAGGATCGCAGGTATCCGGTACCGGTATCGTGTACGTCTATCTCACGCCGTATGGATCAACCGTCCGGGTGAAATATTCGATGAACGCGCCTCAATATTCCGATACGTTCGGTAATACCGCAGGTACGTTGATCTACCGTAAAATAGCCGGCACACCCGACGTATGGTACCGCTGTATCGGCGCGGTTCGAGTCACGTCAAACGCTATCGACAAATTCAGGCAACAGGGATCATATCTCGCGCTCGATTCATTTATCAGCATATCAGCCGGTTCAACATCTGATTCGCATATTCCGAAGATAAGCAAGCTCGGAAACTTCTGGCTCGAAGCGTATGCCGGTAACGGTCAATACGCGTTGAGTCAGCTGAGAACTGCAGGGTCGACTGGCGACTATTTTGTTGCTGGCTGGGGATCGCCGGTCGCTCATGAGTTGCGTGATACCGCGGTTGTCGCATGTCCTACCAACGACGATCAGCAGGTTGATTATGTGGCGAACGTATCGAGCGGCACGTCGATTTGTAAACTTGTCGGTTGGTGGATAAATATCAGATAAGACGTGGAGGGTATCGTATGACGGCAGATCATCATTGTAAACAGGAAGCAAAAATATCGGCGCACGGCGAACAGATAAAAGGGATTTGCGAGAAACTCGACGAGTTCAAGCAGGATATCAAAGCGGACATTCAGCGGATATTCCAGAAACTTGACGAACGCCCGAGTTGGAAAATCACCGCCCTGTTATCCGGTGCGTTGGGTTCGTGCATAACTATTATTGCGGTATTTATAAAAGTATTATTTTCAAAATGAAAGGAGATTGGACATGAGTGAACTGAGTTTTCGTGAAAAATTGTTTGAAGCGGTAAAAGAAGCGGTTGCATCGGCTGAAGGTGTATTCGCCGACGGGCACGGTGACGAAAAGAAACAAATGGTAATCGATTGGGTACTGGCGTTCCGCAAAAAGTATCTTGATACGCGGTTACCGGATTTCATCGAAGATTTCTTCGTTAAAATCATCCTCGACGGATTGATCGAGAAAGCGTGGCAACTGCTAACCGAAAAAGGAATCATCAATGTTGGCAAAGCTAACCAGCTTACTGCGCAGACTCTATAAAAAAGAGAAAGGCAAACCGTTCTGGTTATTCAAATGGACGATCCGCTGGATTCTGATATGCGCCCTGCCGATTATGGCAGGGTGCGCAGGATCCGCAAAAGTGCAGGCTGTAGAATCGATCTGGAAATGGCCTAATTTCCTGCAGAATTTATTGCGGTCGGTTGCTATCAATCAGCGCACCACCACGACGATTTACGGTGTCGACCCGAAATATCTTCTCTATGCGTTTATCCTGACAACAATCGCAGTAAGTATCCCATGGTTAGTAGTGGTACTTTTGCGGTCTCGTAAAATCTCAAAACTGAAACGGATCATCAAGACGCTGGTCGTATCTATCGACGGTCACGCCGATATCAAATCGGTAAAACGGCATTCCAAGATGGTATCTAAGGCGGATCGGTTTTATAAAAAAATTATTGATAAATATATCAATAGTGTATAATATGCACCTACACGAAAGGAGTGTATATGTCAGCTGTTAAATGCAATGAATGCGGCAAACAGATTAGTTTAGATGCTAAAAAATGTCCTTATTGCAAACCAAAATCTATTTGTATTACTACGTATCTCGTGACAACACTATATACAACAATAAAGTTAATTGCATTCTTTTCTATCTTTGTTGTAATGACTTTTTTTGTGAGACATTGTAATTGGTTCAATACTGAAATTAAAGGTAAGAGTTCCTCGAATAATATCAGAGAGACAAAACACTCTGAAACTCCATCTGAAACATTAGCATCTATAGATAAAGCTACTTATCACACCCAATATGAACCTAGGCATTATGATTTCCTCCTTGATCAGATAGAAAAATATACAAATGTATCAGACAAAAAATTTATTGCTGCTCTCATCAATAAAGCCCAAATGGATTTAGAAAACAAGGTACCTGGTCTAACATTATATGAAGTAGCTCGAGGAATAAAAAATGTCGCAGAAGAATTTTATTACAGAGAAGGTACGAAGCAAGATTTACGGACAATTACTGCATGGTATATGACTCTCACTGAGATGGATTCTTGAGCAGTCATAGCTTTAAAATCTCACGCAAGCTCACCTCTGATCAAATCATAACTATCTGCAGAAAAACGCATTATACCCCTTGACTCCCCCTCAAACCTATGGCCTTATACCCCCAGTTTTTTAGATCGGAAAAGGCAACAAAAACGCAACCGCAAAACTGGGAGGATTCGAAGATGGTAAATTTCGCAGAATTGTATGATCGCAACATCACAATCAAGGATTATCTGGAACTTGCAACGATATTTTCCAGCTATTTGGAAGATTGCGTTGCTGATGAAGTGTGCACGGCAGATGAAAAAATGTCGGCTGTAATTGAAGTTCTTAAAGACGCACAATTGTTTGATGAATATTGAGATGCGAATCGCGGGGCGGTTAATAGCCGCCTCGCTTTTTTATAAGGGAAACCGAGATGAACAGCATAATAAAAGTATTGATGGAACGTGACGAGTTGAGCAGATCGGAAGCGGTAGAGTTATTCAAGGAAGCGCAACACGAACTGAACAATCGGTTAGTGGCCGGCGAAGATTGTTACGATATTTGTCAGGAATACTTCGGTCTTGAACCTGATTATCTGATGGACTTAATCCCTGAACCGTCTTTTGTAGGATAACCACGCATAACCTCAGTCAACAGAACCTTCGCTGAATAAAAAGTTTGGCGAAGGTTTTGTTGTACTCTGGTATGGACACGATATGGAGTATATTCCGATGTGTTATCAAAAGAAATATCTTCCCATGGCAGAGATAAAACGAATAGTTAAAGAAATTGGTTTCTGGCTCGATGATTTGCGCAAGCTATGTAAAGAATTTTATCCATGGATTAATGATGAAACATCCGGTTTTCATGTCTACATGGACAGACCGGATAATTTTTTAAAATATTTAAATCTTGTAACTATATGATGTTTTTTATAAAATATTTGGCATAATTTTCTTTTTCTTGAATTATATTCCATATGGATTTTTGTTGATATCAGCATGGATGTTTTTTACCGTTCTCTTTTAAAGATGTAAGAAATTTGATAGTATAAGGATTGCAGAAGAGAGTGGAGATGAAAAAGAAAAATAATCAATGACAAAAAGTAAAATTTAAATATCAAATAAATATAGAATATCCGACAGGATTTTAAGGAGAGTTTTATGGCGCAAAATAATGAATTGGAAAAAACTTTATGGGCGGCGGCGGATAAGCTTCGTAATAATATGGACGCGGCAGAGTATAAGCATATTGTTCTTGGTCTTATCTTTTTGAAATACATTTCAGACGCATTTAATGATTTATATGAAAAGTTGAAAGCCGGAAAAGGTGAATTTGAAGGTGCTGACCCGGAAGATAAAGACGAGTATCTTGCGCACAATATCTTCTTTGTTCCCGAAAAATCACGCTGGCAATTTTTACAAGATAGAGCAAAACAGCCGGAGATTGGCAAGCTCATCGATGATGCGATGGACTCTATTGAAAAAATTAATCATTCACTTAAAGGTGTGTTGCCTAAAATATACGCTGATCCAGAGCTTAATAAGCAACGTCTCGGTGAACTGATAGACTTAATCGGGACAATCGGTTTTAATCAGAGCGGACATAAAGCTAAAGATTTGCTTGGACGTGTGTATGAATATTTTCTCGGAGAATTTGCAGATGCAGAAGGGAAAAAAGGCGGACAGTTTTATACGCCTGCTTGTATCGTTAAAATTCTGGTTGCAATGTTGGAACCATATCAGGGGCGCGTTTATGACGGTTGTTGCGGTTCGGGCGGAATGTTTGTCCAGAGTGAAAAATTCATCGAAGAACACGGCGGGCGGATTGGTGATATCTCAATATTCGGACAGGAATCAAACCCAACTACCTTACGGCTTGCCAAGATGAATCTTGCTATCCGAGGTATCGACGCGAAACTTGAACTTGGCGATACTTTTTTAAGTGATAAAAATCCTGATTTAAAAGCGGATTATATTCTCGCAAATCCCCCGTTTAATGTAAGTGATTGGAGTGGTGAGCAGTTGCGAGATGATAAAAGGTGGAAATACGGTGTGCCTCCCACAGGTAACGCCAACTATGCATGGTTACAGCATTTTGTTCATAAACTAAGCCCAAGCGGAACGGCGGGGATTGTATTGGCAAACGGAAGCATGAACTCTAATTCTGGTGGTGAAGGGGAAATCAGGCAAAGCATGATTGAAGCGGGGCTGATCGACTGCATGGTTGCACTGCCCGCCCAACTATTTTATAACACCATGATTCCGGCTTGCCTCTGGTTTTTAGCTCGTAATAAAACAAATGGTAAATTCCGTAACCGTTCAAATGAAATTCTTTTTATTGACGCGCGTAAACTCGGCACCATGATCAATCGCCGGAATAAAGAACTGACCGATAACGATATAAAGCTTATTTCCGAAACATATCACAATTGGCGTAATAAAGACGGGAATTACGAAGATAAACCCGGATTTTGTAAATCAGCTACCATTCAGGAAGTGAAAGAAAAGAATTTTGTTCTTATGCCTGGACGGTATGTGGGAACGGAAGAGGAAGAAGATGATGGCATCCCTTTTGAAGAAAAAATGAATACATTGACCTCAAAGCTGGCTGAGCAGTTTGCTAAAAGCAATGAGCTTGAGAAAACTATTCGGGAGAACTTGAAGGGGATCGGGTATGGGGTCTAGTAACTGGAAAGATATTGTTTTAGAAGATGCTATTGAATTTAGGAATGGTAAGACATCACCCCAACGTCAAGACAATGGAGCTAACCCTGTTTATGGCGGAAACGGTGTAATTGGATATACAGAAGAATACAACAGTACATCAGAAACTATCATTATTGGTAGGGTTGGAGCTTATTGTGGAAGTGTTTACTTTTACGAAGGTAGTTGCTGGGTTACAGATAATGCAATCATTGGGAAAATTAGAAAAGATTACGATGGAAGATTCCTGTTTTATTTATTAAAGCTTCTAAATCTCAACAACCATAGAACAGGGTCAAGTCAACCGCTTGTTAATCAGACGATTCTTAATTCTATTCAAATAAGAGTTCCTAGAGAAAAGCAAAATCAGATGCGGATTGCTTCTATTCTTTCTGCTCTTGATGAAAAAATTGAATTAAACCGACAGACAAATCAGACTCTGGAAGCAATCGCACAGGCGATTTATAAAGAATGGTTTGTTAATTTTAACTTCCCAGATGACGAAGGCAAACCCTACCAAGATAATGGCGGCGAAATGCAAGAAAGCGAACTAGGACTCATTCCCAAGGGCTGGAGAGTTGCGAGATTGGGTGAAGTTTTAGATACTATAGAGTCAGGCACAAGACCTAAAGGGGGCGTTGGAGATTTATCTAATGGAATACCAAGTATCGGGGCAGAGAATATTATTGGGTTAGGAAAGTATGATTATTCAAAAGAAAAATATATTTCAGAAGATTTTTTCAAAAAAATGAATCGAGGGATTGTACGATCAAAAGATGTTTTACTTTATAAGGATGGTGCAAGTCTAGGAAGAAAAAGCATGTTTATGAACGACTTTCCTCATAAAATCTGCGCTGTTAATGAGCATGTTTTTATATTGAGAACAAATGAACAGATCAATCAATATTTTCTCTATTTTTGGTTAGATCAGTCTTTTATGACGGAAAA
The DNA here is from genome assembly GCA_018435605.1 of bacterium. Classification (GTDB taxonomy): domain Bacteria; phylum Auribacterota; class Auribacteria; order Auribacterales; family Auribacteraceae; genus R3-B46. The sequence continues at coordinate 8,199 of JAHDNF010000032.1, forward strand.
CATTCGAAACTTGAACACTAATTCTGCACAGCCGGGTATTAATCAGTCAGGAGTATCGTCTTTGCAAGTGTTGATTCCCTGTAAGGAAGTATTGCAAAAATTTGAAGTATTAATCGAACCTCTCTTGAATCAACTTTTTGTTGGATGTAAGCAAAATACGACTCTTTCTAAGATCAGGGATATCATGTTGCCAAAGTTAATGAATGGTGAGATAGAAGTATGAGTGATGAAAAAAGGACGTCATTAACAGATAATCCAGACTTTAATAAATGGCTTGAGGAAAACTATCCAGTTGAAATTGAGGAATACGAATTTTTATCGAGTGATGTTCTTTATCAAATGAGTTATGAGAGTTATTTAGAAGCATTGGCACGGTATGGAAAGGATCCAAAAATTGAACTTAGCAGAATTGAAGAAAAATTTCCTTCACCAATAGCGTATTATTTTTATCAGGCAGAAAATAATTATCAAAATGATCATCACAGGCTTGATCTCTTAAAATCGTGCTGGGAAGCTACAGTTTTTATTTTATTTGGAATTGTACTTGGTGAAGCCCGGCATAGAAATTTACCTCTTAAAGAGATCGGGATTAAATGGCAAACTTGTTGGAGCGATAGATTATATGACAAGCTGACTATCATTGAAAATATTATCGACTACACAACAAAAAGTGGTATAGCGTTGAGTTGTTCAGGTATTATTCCAATTGATACTTTGACGCTTATAAAAAAATTAAATCAAGAACGGAATGGATTTGCTCATGCTTCAGCCAGAACATCTGCCCAGCAAAAAGCTCTATACGCAGAACTTTATCCGCAATTGGAAACGGTGCTTAAACAGTTGATTAAACTGGAAGAAGTAACATTATTTCGTTATTACGAAGCAGAGACGCCTTTGTATCCAAGATGTGAAATATTTCAAGGGGTGTCAATGGATGGAAAAAAAGAAATTATACCCATTCAAAAAGATAATTATGTAAATATTATTGACCATTTTAATCGAGAATCAATCTTTGTAAAAATCTTTGAAGAAGTATTTTGTGTCTCTCCGTTTATACATTATTTTCAGGAAGAACATGAACCTAATGCCCTGATATGTTTTTATAAAAAGCACGCTTCCGGTAAATATATTCATGAGGTTGTGAGTAAATCGCAAAATAAAGATTTTGATGTAGCCATTTTTGATTTAATAAATGAAAGACTAAAGGAATTAGTCAATTAAGGACATATTATGAGTAATACATTTTATGAATCAGATATAGAACATATTGCCTTAGAAATCCTTAAAGATGAACAGGGATATACTGTTCTTCATGGACCTGATATTTCTGAAAGCATACATAAAGAACGTGAATATACAGAAGTAGTTTTGCCGGAACGATTGCGTAAAGCGGTTGATATGATTAATGATGATATTCCAGCGGAAGCCCGGGAAGAAGCGGTTAAAAAAGTGATGCGGACTTTTTCTCTCAGCATGATGGATAACAACAAGAGTTTTCATCGGATATTGACCGAGGGTATTGACGTTAAGTTTAGTGTGGGAGATGGTAAATCAAGAACAGATAAAGTTTGGCTGATTGATTTTGCCAATCCCGAAAACAATGAGTTTCTGGCTGTCAATCAGTTTACTATTATTGAGAATCATAATAATAAACGACCGGATATAGTTCTTTTTATCAATGGTCTTCCGTTAGTTGTTATTGAACTAAAAAATCCGATGGATGAGAACGCTGATGTTAAAGCCGCTTTTAATCAGATTCAAACGTACAAAAAATTGATCCCTTCGTTATTTTCATATAATGCTTTTCTTATCGCAAGTGACGGCTGGTTTGCGAAAGTCGGTACGATTACAAGTGATTACTCTCGGTTCATGGAGTGGAAAACAGCTGATGGCGAAAAAATAGTTGATGCCAATATTGAGCAGGAACTTGAACCGATGATCAAAGGGCTTTTAGATAAAAAGACGTTACTGGATATTATCCGACATTTTATTGTATATGAAGAAGCAAAAGAAAAGACATATAAAAAAATCGCGGCTTATCATCAGTATTATGCCGTCAATAAAGCAATTGAATCCACTATTCGCGCCACGGCAGATGTTCGGGATAATGATAATCAATCTCAAGACGAGCAAGTTCCGGGTGATAAACGAGCTGGTGTTATCTGGCATACTCAGGGAAGCGGAAAAAGTTTATCAATGGTTTTTTACGCTGGTAAACTTGTACTGAATGAGGCGATGAATAACCCTACCATTGTTGTATTGACCGACCGGAATGATTTAGATCAACAGTTATATGAGACTTTTGTAAATTGTCAGCAACTTATACGTCAAACACCGCAACAGGCGGCTAACCGGGAAGACCTTAAAAAATTACTGGCGGTTTCTTCCGGTGGTGTTGTATTTACCACAATACAAAAATTCTTGCCGGAAAATTCCGGAGAAAAGTATCCTCTTTTAAGCGAACGCAAAAATATTGTGGTAATTGCTGATGAAGCACATCGAAGTCAATATGATTTTATAGATGGATTCGCGCGGCATATGCGGGATGCTTTGCCAAACGCGTCTTTTATTGGTTTTACCGGTACACCTATCGAAAAAGAGGATAAAAATACTCAGGCGGTTTTTGGGAATTATATCGATGTTTATGATATTCATCAATCGGTAGAGGATGGTGCTACAGTCAAAATATTTTATGAGAGCAGGTTGGCAAAAGTTGAACTTTCTGAAGAGGATCATAAAATCATAGATGAAAAAGTTGAAGATGTTACTGAAGGAGATGAACTTACCGATCGGCAAATTCGGTTTGCCAAATGGACAAGTAAAGAAGCGGTTGTCGGAAGCCAGCAACGATTGGAACAAGTTGCGGCTGATATGGTGAATCATTTTGAGCAAAGGTTGTCTGCGGTTGAAGGAAAAGCAATGTTTGTGTGTATGAGCCGTCGGATTTGTGTTGCTCTATATGATGAAATTATTAAATTACGTCCGCATTGGTATGATCCTGATGATGATAAAGGTGTTGTTAAAGTTATTATGACAGGGTCAGCAAGTGATCCATTGGCATGCCAGGAACATATTCGCAATAAACCAAGACGAATAAAAATTAGCGATCGCCTAAAAGATCCCAAAGATCCATTAAAAATGATTATTGTTAGAGATATGCTGTTAACCGGATATGATGCTCCGTGTTTGCATACAATGTATATTGATAAACCGATGAATGGGCATAATCTTATGCAGGCAATTGCACGGGTTAATCGTGTGTTTGGTGATAAAGAAGGTGGTCTGGTTGTTGATTATATTGGTATTGCACAGGACTTAAAAAAGGCACTCGCTGTCTATACTGAAAATAAAGGCAGAGGTCAGATTACGTTTGATCAGGAAGAAGCTGTAGCAAAGATGCTGGAGTTATACGAAGTTGTTGTGGATATGTTCGATGGTTTTAAGTATCGCAATTATTTTACCCTTGAACCCAGAGAAAAATTAAATTTTATTTTGGATGCGACAAATTTTATTGCTGAATTATACGAAATGAAAGATGGTAAAAAAATCCGTAATGGAAAGATTCGCTTCAAAGAGAATGTTACGAAGTTACAAAAAGCATTCGGGATTTCTGTTCCACATCCTAAAGCACTCGCTATTCGAGACGATTTGGCTTTCTTTCAAGCGATAAAATCTCGTTTCGCAAAATTGGATGAACGCTCAAAGAAACGAACCGATGAAGAAATTGAGACAGCTATCAGGCAAATTATAAATGATGCGATTATATCTGAAGAGGTTATTGACATTTTTGATGCGGCTGGTCTTCAGAAACCTGATATCTCAATCCTTTCTGATGAATTTCTTGCTGAAGTACAGGGAATGCCGCGAAAGAATCTTGCTCTCGAGTTATTAAAACGACTTTTAAATGACGAAATTAAGAGTCGGGCAAAAACCAACTTAGTTCAGGGTAAGAAATTCTCTGAACGTTTATCTGAAGCGGTAAAACGTTATCAAAACGGGCTTATTGACTCCGCACGGATTATCGAAGAATTGATTAATTTAGCAAAAGATATTCGAGAAGCAGATAAGAGAGGTGAAAACCTCAATTTACGTACGGATGAGTTAGCATTTTATGACGCACTTGCAGATAATCCGAATGCCGAAGCTGTTTTGGGAGACCAGACTCTTAAACAAATTGCGCATGAGTTAGTTGACAGCGTAAGAAAAAATACAAGTATCGATTGGCAGATTAAAGAGAGTGTTCAAGCAAAATTACGTGTTTTGGTAAAACGAATTCTCCGCAGATATAAATATCCACCAGATGATCCATCAACCGGTGAATATACCCTATCTGTGAAAAAGGTTTTAGATCAAGCAGAATGCCTTGCAGATTTCTGGACGAAGAATTAGGAATGAAAAATGGCTATATATCAATTTTTTGAATGCGATTCTTCTATAGGAACGGCTATGGAAATATTTTACACACGATATGTCAGGACGAGGTATGCCAGAAAGTAATGATGAAAAGCAACGGCAAGAATTAAGAGAACTTGAAGGCAAGAATATTGCTCACTACCAAACTCTTTTGTCTGCTTGGATAGGGACAAGGATGGAGCAGGACAAAATGGTGATTACTCTTTCCGCCGCGGCAATTGGTCTGCTTGTCACAATTGTCACAACGGTTGGGATCAAAGGATTCTGGCCATATTTCTTTCTGATAATATCTTTAGCAGGATTTATAATTGCCATTTTTAGCTGTTTACATATATTTCAGGTTAACGCAACACATTTAGAGGAAAATTTACGTAGCCAAAGCATCGAGACATCTTCAAAACTCTTAAAAAAATTGGATATAATAACCATGTTCTGCTTTTATACTGCTATCATATGTGCGGTATCAATGGCAGTTTTAACTTCTGTCCAAAAATCAGGAGGTGATCAAATGACTAAGAAAAAATCAGTTAAATCTCAAAAAGTTGAGAATTTGCAAGAGAGTTTTGATGGAATAAAAAAATTAGAGCCACCAAAATTGGTAATCAATAGTTTCAATGGTATTGGGAACTTATCTCCTCAAAATCTTCAATCTTCATCAAATTCTAATGCGAATAGTCAGAATAAACCTACAGAATCGGCTAACGATTCTACGAAGAAGGAAAAATAAAATTATTTTGATACATTTTTAAAAGTTCAAAGTTTATCTGTATTTTGACTAAAAATAGGTGGTCGCAAAATTATGGTACCCCTCTAAAGGGCACTATAAAAGGAATAATTAATTAGTTTTTGCATTAGTTTAAAATTTTTAAATTTTCTTAAGTGTCTCTTGTTAAGCAACTTCAATTAATGTTTAAACTCATGAAGAATTTGAAAATCTTTATGCAAAAAGTTCAAAGTTTCGTTGGTAGGGGGAGATATAGATTTTATGAACGTAGCTCTTATAGGTGCATCACATAAACCACACCGCTATGCTTACAAAGCATTGCAGGATTTGCGAAACAATAATTATACGGTGTATCCAGTTCATGCTAAATTAAAGGAGATTGAGCAGATACCGGTTTATCCGTCAATAACCGCGATTCCTGATGAGATACATACTGTTACGATGTATCTTAATGAGGAAAAATCAACGGCTATGGCTGACGAAATTATCAGCAAGAAACCCAAAAGGATCATTTTTAATCCTGGGGCGGAAAACCCTGTTTTGGAAAAACAAGCACAAGAACATGGTATTCAAACACTAAATGCATGTACGTTAGTTATGTTGAGAACGGGTGCATTTTAGATCACTTGTTTGCCGTATAAATATCCGGTAAATAATTATTGACTTAGCTACTACACCGTAGTATTCTTTTATTCATCCACAGTATATCAGGTCCCGTGTTAGAAGGATTAAATCCCGGACGTAAAAACAAGTAAAACCTTCATAGTAATCGTCTGTAATGTTCCAGAACAGATAACAACTATGAAAATTTTTACGTTCAACAGGGAGGAAGTCATGCCGCAAGTACACCGGACACACAAATTTGACAAACTTATCAAAGTCGCTGATGACGAATTGCTCAGAGAATATTTTTCTCGTAAAGGATTCGTTATTCCACCTGATCAGCCTGTCACTCCAGAATATATCCATGAGCTGATGGATAAGATCGCAGATGAAGAAACCTCGCTTGATCTTGAAGAAGAATTGTTGTGTATCAATGATATTGCCGATACGTCAGTCGACCGGCTCGATGAGATCATCGAAGAATTTAACATCGAATGTGACGAAGACGAATCACCGGAAACAACTGCGTTACGAATTTATCTGCATGATGATAACGAAGCGTTTGAGCGGGCTTATGATTTTTATCTGTGCGATGTGCATTCTGAACGGTTGAACCATTATCCTGTCGCCTGCGAAAGTTTCGAGTTTTCCCAAGACAATATTGATCAGTTTCAGGCAAAAATGCAGAGTTTTTTGAAAGAAACACGTAACACCGACAATTGTTATATCCGGCATCGTATGTATCAGGGGAAATTCTATGTCCTGATTGCTCGTGGCGAGCCGAAAAAGACTCTCATGGAACTCGACGGCAAACGGTTGAAACCTCGCGTATACCGGCCTGCGAAAGAAGATGTGCTGGTGTATAATCAGGAAGCATCAGTGTTGAGCCTCAGTTCCGGCAGAAGAAAGCAAGTAGAAACCGAGACGTATATCGAAACATTTGCGCAGAATATACTTGGTGTGGAGATAAGTGAAGATATTTTTTCGAGTAGTAGTCGCCTAATCGACCTTTCCCCCATCATTGAAGATAGATTCTATCAGCGAACCGAAGATATCGCGGAGATCAAGTTACGCCAGCTATTCGTGATTATACAGACTGAACGTGACACTGAGGTCATACTTAAGTCAGACGATGTCATGAAATCAATCGCTGAGATGTCATTCCCGATCAATAACTGCAAACTGTTATCAGCAAAACTGGATTTTTATCTCGAAGGACGCAAACGACATATACCGGTGCATTTGACTTCGCGTGGAAATACGGAGATAAAACAACGTCGAGAAAAAGAGATATTGGAGGGCTTTTTACGTGAACGAGGCGTGCTTAAAATCAACCAAGCTGATAAATTACATCTTGCAACGGCTTGAAGTGTCACCACGGACAGTATTCCGGCAAAGCGATCTGAATAAAATTTCAGCCGATCAATTCGCGATATTGAACAAGCACCTGATCGAAGAATATCGTGATTTTCGTAAAACGACATTTGTGGATGATGACGGTGTACGTCGGTTCATCAGGAAAGTCAAAGACCAGTATTGGGGATATTCGCAGGATCCGGAAATACTCGGCAGAATTCCTTTGTCGCCAGAAGATATCAAATATTTTCGGTTCGATCTGAATAAGTTTGCTGAAGAATTGCAGAAATCAAACAATCTATCCGGTAAAGTATCGCCTATTACTGATAGGATACTGTTTATCGGTCAGACGAATTTCGGGCAACGAACAGCCGTATTGCTAGGATTCTTCGGAGATGACAGGCAAGCCGAACTGGAGTTTCTCAGTTTGCCATCACGTATCGGGTCTGTGGATCGCATGCTGGTTATATGCCCAACCTACGAATGTTCGCAGGACTTGTTGAGCAGGCTGAACCACCATGGAATTGACTGCGCTACATGGTCGGTTCTGGTAGATGAAGATGGACGCATACAATACCGATCAGCTGACCAGCCTGCAGTTCCAACATTAAAGTTGCTCAATGAGAAAAAGCCTCCCCGATCGTATTGGGTGGAATTAAATGGTGATCGGCTATCGATTCCGTATGCGAAATATTTATTGTTGTTGTTCATGGTGATAAAATTAAAGGATGGAAATGGTTGGATTAATAGAACTAAAACTGACCTTGAAGGAATCACTGAGTCATCTGATGACGCCAACGTCACGCATTTATATCATTTAATAAGTGAATTGACAAAATACCTCAAACAATGTAATGATTTAATTGAGAATGACGGCGCCGGAAATTATCGATTAGCTGTACCGTTATCGGATATCTCGTACCCATCAGAACAATGGTTGCATGATACCTATGGTGATATTCTGAGTTCTCTGGACATGACACGAGAACGCCGGAAAAAACAGAAGAAACGACGATTAAGGATAGTCAGATAACTATGGAACATTTTAATACAATAAACCGTATTGCGATTCTGGTATACCCGAAGAAACCGTTCATTGACTGGCTGAAATACGTCGATCCGGAAGTACCGCTTTTCGATGATATTGACGATTCGAAAACGGTATATCTCTTACCGGAAGAAGCCAGTGAAAACTATCAAAAATATGTAAAGAAAATCTGCACGAAGATATTTGAGAATCAGTTGCTGGCATGGTTCACGAATCCGACTGTATGGCCTCACGACAGATCGTGGAAAGTATTTCAGGATTGGTTCCATGTTGAGATGCATTCGATCATTTATGATACTGTGGGGCAAGAAATTGAAAAATACTAATTCAAAATCGTAGTTTTTCTTTTTTTACAGTTTGAGCTTTCATAGATTTGGCATACTTGATATGTTCTTTTCGCTGTTTAGGTTCAGTTATATTTATGCTTTGGATTTTATTCATAATTTCAGCCATGCGTATATCATCAAAAACAATATCACGAAATTGATGTATGTATTTTATCAGGGATTTTGAGTACATTACATATTGGGGCATTTCGGTTTTAAATGTACCGTTGGTAAACACTATTATTGAATGGATGGCATTCTCTTTAAGAATATCGTTTAATGATTTTATGTGTCGTTTATTTTGAATGATAGGATTATAAAATTTGAATTTGTTTTTTCCAAACACCTGTCTCCATTGATATTGAGATTCACTTCCGTAAATCCAGCCTTGATAATTTTTTGTTTCTATAGAAAATACTCCATAGGGTGAAACAACAATATGATCTATTTGTGAAGTATTTTCGTCGTTGGGTAACATAATGTCATGTAAGACATGATATTCTGTCGATAATTTTTTTAGCCTTCTTTTTACAATCCATTCGCCGATGGTTCCTTTTATTTTTGGACTGCTGAGGATTGTTTTTATCAGTATGAGAAAAATTGAACAGATAATAATTTGTGTAACGTTCATATAAACTCCTATATAGAAAGAGGTCGGTCAAATCTATAAAAAAGTTAAAAATAAAACTATCTCATTCCATGGATGTAAAAATTACCTCTAATCACTCCCGATAATAGTGCTTGATTACACGACAAGTATCGGGCTAACAATAATTAGGCGACATGTTAGTTGATGCATACTTTTTTGATTTCATAAACAAACTCTGGCTTGTTGGCGTATTGCAAAGCCTTGTCCCATAGTGGGTTTGTGCGGTCGTTAAGATTATTTGCAAGAGCCATTATTTCCGGTGGTGCGTCCTCCCGGAAAAAGTCTTTATTGCTTCGATTTTTATCGTAGCTTATGCCTGTTATCTTGAATTTCCGTGACGCCATTTTCTTTGACTTCTGCTGTTCAATGTCCTTATGCGCGGTTTCCCATGTTATGGCTCGTATCGTTAAGTCATACCTGCGCTCGTCAAATTTCCCATCAGTGGTGTATTCAGATTTTGGGGGATACTGCGGTTGTATTTTTCGTTTATAAAGACCGCCAGACACGAATTTGAAATGTAAATTATCCGAGGACTTCTCATATCGTCGGCAGCCTAAAATATCTACCCAATGACCTTTTGCTTCAGCGAGATGCTTCTTCACAAAGAGAACTGCAAAAGCTTCATCTGTGTTGGCGTATTTGCGATATTTTTTGAGTAGCTTGTCGTCCATAGTTCATGATGTCCTTAACATCCGCACATAGCGAACAATAATTAACTTGATCCGCATAAGATGCGGAATTCTTCTAGAAGATTACGGCAACCAGGGTGATTTTGTCAATTCCCGATTTCGCAAAATTACCTATCCCGGGCAAACATTACGTTCATGTTGATAATTGAAGTTTTGTTCTGGACAAAAAATAAAAGGCCAGCGATTGATTCACTCCCTGTAATAATGTTTGATAACACCACCCAGTCGTGATTCGCATCTGATTTTACCTTCGGATTTACCGGTGTAATCGATCGGTTTGCTATCCAGCCCTGAGTGCGGACGGACGGTGTTGTAATAGTTGTACGTATACTCTTTTACGAGATACTCGAAATGCCGTTCTCCGAAGATGAAAAATTTGTCGAGCAGTTCGCGCTGTATTATCCCCACCCAACTTTCCGCGTATGGATTCAAGTTGGGTGACTTGTATGGTAGCTTCTTGACCAACGTGTTATGAATCTTGAATATATCATCGAATTTGCCGGGAAACTTTTTGTCACCGTCACGAATCAAGATTTTCTTTGTATCATCCTCGAAAAATTCTTCCATATATTTTGCGCGGTTAACCATCCATAATTCTGTGGGGTGATCAGTGATGCCAGCGATATGCACTTTGCGAGTTCGCATATTGATAAAAAATAGAACGAACATGAGTTTTTTGCCAAAGGGAGTCCATATTTCCCGCGAGAAAAAATCAACTGCCCAGAGTGTCTCGAATGTGCGCTTGAGGAACGCGTCCCATGAATCTTCGTACCTTCGTGGTGCGGGTTCGATACCATGTTCACGTAACAACTCTTTGACGAAAGTTCTGCCTCGACTTATCTTCAGTTTATTAAGCTCTCCGAGAATACGTCCCAGTCCCCAATCGTAGTTTTCGCGAGCTATACGTAAAATGATATTGATCACTTCTTGAGGTGTTCGGCGTGGACGACCGAGTGTCTTGGTTTGCAATGTACCTTCTTTGTTCGCTATCACCCATCGGCAGAACGTGGAATAGTTGACTATCGATATAATACTTTTGATACTCCCGCCGATTCGCAGTCCGTAGCGGATCAATTTCTGTTTCTCTTGGAGTGTAGTCCTGACCTGTTTGCCGAGTTTAGATCGAAGAATCTCATTCTCTACTTTCATGTACTCGATTTGCCGGACAAGATGCGAGTGCACCATCATTCCAAGCATCGTCAAAAAGTAGTGAAAAAATTTGTTATCTGGTATATCCATAGGTGGTGTTTTTATTTGACTGAATGAGTCCATTATATATAAACCTTTGATTAAGTTATCGATAGCAAAAAAAGCTTATACTATCGGCGATCAGGTTTCATTTGTCCACTGTTTTCTGCATTGCATAAAGGCTATCGATTAGCCTCAAAAATCAGGTCGCAAAATTAGCGTACCCCTCTGAAATCTAAGAGAAACATTAATTGCAATATTGCGGAAGTATGCGTATCTTTTGCGAGAGCTCATCATTATAAAAGTATTGAAAGAGATTATTTTGTAATGTTATAATGAGATTGTTTATTTTTATTCTTCTGGAAACATGTAGTAGCCTTTGAACCGTAAAAATGAGTAGAAACGATGAAGATTAAATCTCTTGCTTTACTTCTTTTGTTTGTTATTTTTGTGACAGGGTGCACGAATCAGGTCATGTCACAAAAAAGTTATAATAATAAGCTAAGACAAATAAAATTAGGGATAGACAAACATACTTTTTATCAAGTTTTTCCATCTGCGATTCCTCGAGGTGCAAAAAGTTATTCTAATGGCATAGTTGAAGTATTAGAAGCAAATGTTAAATCCTATAGTTTTTTTCCTAGTGGAAATCCCCATCGAGATGAATTGACTGGCATTGAAACAAGTTCCATCTGGTTCTATTTTCTGAATGATGCTCTAATCCAATATGGAAAACCGAATGATTGGCCTCAAGAACCGGATGCAATCATTGAAATTAGAGATAGATAAATACATTAGCTCATCAAAAATCAGGTCGCAAAATTAGCGTACCCCTCTGAAACACGATCAGTATATAGTTGATCGTCGACGGGTAACCCTTCGACACCAATCCAGACGGAACACGGCTTAAAAATCGGTCGAAACTTCGACAAAAAATCTGCATAAAATCACAAGAAAAAATCCTATCGATGATCCAGTACAAAAAATGGTTCGAGTAATGACGGCCCGGTAGTAAAAATTTTGGTCGCAAAAAAATCGGTGTTTTTTGATGATTTTGGGATGATTTGTCGTTACGCGGAAAGGATGGTGTGATAGAACCTGTTGTTTTTATTATTATCTATAATTGAGTTAGTTATATCGATTTCATTGTGATAATTTCGTGATATTTTCACGCCATGTTTCATGCAAAAAGTGGTTCGCTCAGACGTCGACCCGGGGAGGAGAAAAGGACAATGTTACGACGAAAACGACAACTTGCCGCAAAGATAGAATCGGTCGAAGGAGTGGCGGAAACGTTGGCGGCGCAGGACGCTAAACTGCTGATCGTCGACCCGAAATTCAACCCTGATTTCAAACTGTTTGAACGCAATCCGGTACGGGCAAACCTGAGCAAAATGGGTAAACTTACCGGCACACGGTCAGCGGGAATCACATTTCAGCTTGAACTTCGAGGGTCTGGTACTGCAACAGTCGCGCCCGAATGGTCGAAACTGATAGAGGCATGTGGATTTACGAAAAATGTTTTGAGGAAACTGACTGTCGGAACCATCACCGGCGGGGCTTTTTTGCATGGCGAAACGATTACGCAATCGACTACCGGCGCGTCAGGCCGTGTTGTGATTGATACGGCTACGGGTACGACAAGTTTGTATTTTGTCGATCTCGATACAGGTACGTGGGACGACGAGAACGGTATCACAGGGCAGACGTCCGGAGCATCTGCCACTCCGTCGTCGGTAGAAAATGCCGGAATCGAATGGAAACCGTTGTCGGATGACCCTGCTACGGTAACCATGGGATTGTTCACCGACGGGCTTAAACGGAGCGTCAAAGGTGCGCGCGGTAAAGTCAAATTTTCTCTAAAATCCGGCGAACCGGCAATGATGGATTTCGAGTTTCAGGGGGTATTCGCCGATGTTGCCAACGCAGATATGTTGAGCGGGGTATTGCACGAAACCAGCCTACCGCCGGTATTCCTTGACGCGAAACTGACTGTCGACGACTACGCGGCCATAGTTTCGGCAATCGAACTGAATTGCGACAATACATTGTCACCCCGTGAAAGTGTCAACGATGCAAACGGTATTCTGTCGTACCGTATCACCGAACGGAATTTTACCGGCTCAATCGACCCTGAGATGGTTTTAACCGATACGATCGACTTTTTTGATCTGTTCGCCAACAATAGCGCGCGCACGCTTGATTTTACGGTCGGTTCGCAATCCGGCAACAAATTTCGGTTCTATATCCCGAAACTGGTTATCAGCGACCTTGCCGACGAAGAACGCGACGGTATCGACGTTGCAGGGCTTGAGTTTGATCTGATTGCAAACGGTCAGGGTGACGACGAATTGACAATACTTCAACTGTAACAGGAGCATGAAATGATCACAGTAAGCACTAAAAAAATTCACGAATACGTTTTGAAAGATGACAGGCAGTTACCAGAAACCGACCAACCGGTTTTTCATATCCGTACACTTACAGCCAGCAAATTTTCAAAGGTTATCGCTCTGTTTGAAAAACTGCAGGCGGATAAATCCGGCGGACTTGAGAAGGTCAACGCCACAGTATCGGAGATTCTGCGGGTATCGCTGAAAAGATGGGATAATCTGCGCGACGACGACGGCCAGCCTGTGGAATTCAAATATGATGAGGTTGAAAAAATCCTCGATTGCTTGAGTTTACCGGAAATATATGAGCTGATCGAGCAGGTTCTGAACGTCAACGGGTTATCGGAACCGCAAGCAAAAAACTGATCATTGCCGCAGGGTTTATTAGCGGCGAACTGAGTTTCGATTGTAAATCCTGCGGCAGGAACGAAATTTTAAAGAAAGTATATGGGTGTGAAAATGATTCGGAGAATCCAGTCATTTCAATCGACTGTGTGCGGTGCGCCGGTCAGGACGATCATTGTGAAAGTTGTAGTGGTACTGGCACAGTTGACGTGTATAGGTGTCCTGTTATCTTTCTTCGAGAACTCGGCGGTTTTCTAAGATATTACCGGTTCTACAAAAAAGGGTTTTTACCGGAATCGGGCGGTATAATAGACCAATCCAACATTTTCATTGAAGCATGTTCGTTTCTCGATATCGAAGTGGCAAAACTTGAAGCGGAACAGGTGCGGAAGTTAAAGTCAGATGGCAAAAAAAGAACTTGAGATCATAGCACGCTTAAACGATCTGGTTAGCGGTAAACTTACAGCGATTAAACGCGGGTTTGCTGTCATGGCACGATCGGCTACTACCGCGTTGCGCGGGTTGAATAAAATGGTATTCAACCTGAAAACCGCTCTTGCCGGATTAGGTATCACTCTTGGAGCAAAAGCGTTTATCCGCGCGGCGGCGGATATAGAAAAATATCGGGTTCAGTTATCCGCTATTTACGGTGACGCGAAACAAGCGGAATCCACATTGCGAATGATACGTGATTTTGCCGCTGAGTCGCCGCTAGAGACTAAAGACGTTATAGAATCGTTCAAGATGCTTGAAGCGGTCGGTATAGAAAGCACGGAGACCGTTATCAAGAAACTGGGCAACGTTGCTTTGATTTTTGATAAACAATTGAAAGACGTTTCTCAAGGGTTCATATCGCTTAACGCTAGGACACTTAGAGAAATGGGTGTAGTTATCGACCAAATGGGTTCAACAGTTACCATATCGGCTGGTAAAGGCGCGAAACGAATGGTTGTTGAGTTTGAAAAAGCCGGTAAAAACGTAGAACAGATTAACAACGAGATTCGTCAATCTTTATTGGATATTTGGGATAAACAGTTTCCCGATGCTATGAAAATTGCCGGCAACACGTTTGACGCGCAGATGGCGGTACTTAAATCACGTATATTTGAGGTGATGGCGGATATCGGCGAACGATACATGCCGAAAATCAAAGAATGGATCACAAGTTTATCGAATTTCCTCACGTCGCATCATAACCAGATAGTTGCGTTTTTCATGGCGTTACCGGAAATATGGGATGCGGTACTCGAACGCCTTAAATCTAAGATAGAATCCGTTAAAGATAACTTAAAAAAGAAATTCAATCCGTTTGAATGGGTAAAAGATATATTCACCAATTTGACGCCGACGTATCTGTCCGGATTGATCAACCAGCTGGAAAAAGAACTAGACGGCGGTTGGGAGATGTCGTATCGCATCCGGTCAAAAGAAGAAGTACCGTTAAGCCAGATAATCGCGGATATTATCGAACGGCAAGTACAACTTATGGAAGATAAAAACGAACGGTTGCGCGAGAGTGTAGGACTTGTTCAATCCGAACAGAAAGCAGTCGAAGGAACCGTTCAGAAAATGTCCGGGTTACAGAAATTTGTCAATGGGTTCACAGACAGCAAGAACGGCATATCGTCGATTATCGAACGGTTCAAAGACCTTGAGGAACAAGGTAAACTTGCGGCTCATAATCTTGCCTACGGGTTGAAAGATTCGCTCAGCCAGACATTTCGGGATATTATACGCGGTACTAAATCAGTTGCCGATGCGTTTGCCGATATGGGTAACCGTATCATCGACGTGTTTGCCAACATCGCCGCAGAGATAGCGGCTCAGCAGAGTATCGGGTTTCTGTTCGGCAATATGGAAAACTGGATTCCTAAACCTCAGGGTACAGGGTTATTCGGCAAACTGTTCGGCAAAGCGAACGGCGGTATTTTGCCCGGACATTTCAACCCGATTCCCGCGTTTGCCAATGGAACAGTCGCCACTCGACCGACACTCGGCTGGATCGGCGAAGGGCGATACAACGAGGCTGTGGTTCCCCTGCCCGACGGTAAAAGTATCCCTGTTGAGATGCACGGCAATTCAGGCGGTATAACGATTCATTTGACGCAGGTGATTTCGGCGTGGGACGCATCGGACGTTCTGCGCAACATCAAAACCATATCAAACGCAATGGTTAACGAGATTACTTCAAACCGGCAGTTGCGGAGTGCGATAAAAAATGTCTGAGTTCAGCTGGGTTCCTTCTTATGTGTTTACCGAAACGCCGGAATTCAAGACGCTGGTTTCAAAGTACGAGAATGGATCGGAACAACGCCGAGCGGTTCGGAGCGCGCCGATCAGGTCATGGCAGTTGCTGTTTAGCAACGTACCGAAATCGGTGTATGAGGCAATCAACTCGTTTTTCCTGAGTAAACTGGGACAACTCGAATCGTTCACATGGACGAACCCGAACGACAACATCGAGTACACCGTCCGGTTCGGTGACGACAAAATCAATTTCGAGCGGAACGCATTTAATGTTTATTCGTTTTCTTTTCAATTACTAGAAGTTTTATGATGCTGTTTCAAATGTTTAACGTGTTGGCGAGCTGTTTCCCAATTGTTATCCAGTTTATTATCAAGGATTATCTGATGTATGCGCTTTTTTTCTTCTTTGGTGAAAACCGTGATTTGTTGATTTATAATATATGAAATATATTGGTCTAATTTAAGCACATTATCAGGCATAGATGTTTTAAATTTAGTTTTTCCCACAAAAACAACAACTGATTTGATTAAATCATGATTCACACCAGTTAAGTCAGCCAGTGCTTTTGTATGCTTATAATTCTGCCATAGAGGGTTGTAAAATTTGTATGCGCAATTTTTATTAAGTTTTTGTGTCCAAAGTTTTTTATCAGGGCTACCAAAAATCCATCCGCTTATGTTTTTTGTCTCTATAACGAACATTCCGTATTCAGAAATTATAATATGATCAATTTGGGTAGTTCCGTAACTTGAAGGAATAAAGACATCTTCTATAGTAATATATTTATTACGATTCGTCAGTTTTATCAGTTTGTTTGAAATATTTATAATAAGCTCACCTACAACTCCTTTATATCTTGCAGAGTTTATGGTGTTGTGCAGGTCATACAAAACATCAAGATAAGATATCAAAGTTTCCATCAATACTCCCTTTTTATTACTAATCGGCATGTTTTGAGAAATCTTGCTAATAATTAGTACCAAGCGGGTTGCTTTTTATCCTGCATATGGGATGATTGAATTTGAGAATAAATCAAATGAATAGCTTAAATGGTGTTGTGATGCGTAATGTAGCGAGCGATTTTATCGCTAAGAAAAACAAGCAGGCGAACAAACCGATTTTCCTGTACATCATTTTTGATATCGATAATCAGGGCACGAACAAATATTTCTGTGCGTATGATACGAATATCGTTTTTGACGGGCAGGAATACGAAAGGTTTCCAATCAGCCACGAACCGATTACCGAGAACACGCAGGGTCATATCGATCATGTGAACGTCACGTTATCGAATGTTTCGCGCCTGATACGCTATTACCTCGGATTGTACGACGGGTTGCGCGAGAGAAAGGTCGTTATCCGGCAAGTATTCGCCGATTTGCTCGACAACCCGAACGCAAAGATCGACGACACATATTTTGTCAGTCAGGTAACGTGCAACCAGCAGGACGTCACGCTCACATTGACCAGTAAACTCGACGTGCTGAGCGTCAATTTACCCGGGCGGACGTACACACGCACGGAGTTCCCCGGTATACCTTATCAGAGGACAATCGCCGCATGGTAACCGAACAGGATATGATCAGCAAATATCTCGGCGTTCCTTTCAAACATCAGGGACGTAGTCTTGAGGGGCTAGACTGTTACGGGTTACTGATTCTCGTTTATCGGGATTTGGGGATTGATCTGTTCGATCTGGAACGCTACGAGCAGGACTGGTCACAGAACGGGGCAGATCATTTCATCGATAATTATCATCTGCAATGGGAACCGGTCGACAAATCACGATCATTCGATGTGGTACTTTTCAAAGATTGCAAAGGGCTGGTCAATCATGCGGGTATTGTGTTGTCAAAAGGCAGGTTCATACACAGTTGTTTTAATGCCGGAACGGTGATAAACCGGTTGAGCGACCGGCAATGGAACAGGCAGATTCACGGGTTTTACAGGTACAAATATGATCACAATTAAAGAGATTCCGGACAGGTTTTCAAACGCACAGCGTAAGGTATCCCATATTACATTTCGGGAATATGCGCAGTTATCTGATTATCTGACCGGTTACGATATAGCCGATAAAATTATTCTGCTCAATACCCGTCCGGTTGACTATTTTTCGGCAATAGTACCGGATGAATCGGAGATTATTCTTATCCCACGTATAAATGGCGGATTTGTCGCAGGGCTGGTATCGTTTATTGTCGCCGCGGCGTATGTCACGCTGGTTGTCGCGTCAATAGCGTCGATTCCGTATGCCATATACGCCATGGTCACATCAAAACCGCGTAAAGCGAGCAGAGGTCTGGCGGATACCGGTGGTATGGAAGACGGGTCGCCCACATACGGGTGGAACGGTATTCAGATCACGTCAGAGCCGGGTATCCCGATCGGAGTGGTAGCGGGCAACCACCGTATCGGCGGCAACATCATAAATCAGTATGTATCTACCGACGGGGACAAGAATTACCTCAATGTGCTTATTGCGCTCGGCGAAGGCGAACTAGATTCGATAGACGATGTGCAGGTTGACGGCAACCCGATCAGCAACTACCAGAGTGTTGAAATCCATAAACGGTTCGGTACTTCCGATCAGGAACCGATACCGTATTTCGAGCAGGTTCATCATGTAACGGATATCGGCGTGCAGGTTACGCAGGGCAACTCGTACACCTACACAACAACGTTGAACGACATTACGGCGTTTGAGCTGTATCTGGAATGCCCGAACGGGTTGTTTCTGTACAACATGTACAATCAGCTCCGGTCGATGAATTTAACCTATAAAGTCGAGTATAAACCGTACACGTCGCAAGACTGGATAAGTCTCGGCGAACATACCATTACCGCAATGACAAGGTCGGTTCTGCGCAGGACGTTCCGCAAAGAGAACCTTTCGCCCGGCAGGTATGATATCAGAGTAACCAAACTGTCGCTTGATTCGTCGCTGGAACAGGACGGATGGACTGTCACGTCTGATTTTTATCTGCAGGCGATAGACGAGATTCAGGACGATACGCGCAGTTATCCGCACGTGGCACTGCTCGGGTTACGGTTGCTCGCTACGGAACAGTTGAGCGGGTCGGTACCGAACATCACCTGTGTGGCGCGCAAAAAGTTTCTTCAGCCGAAAATAATGAACGGCGATCAGGAAGTGGATTGGGCAGATTATTACTGGGATCCGGATTACGACGGTATCGGCGCGTACCTATTGTTCGCCGATGATACAGTACTTAACTGGGACGGCGAATCGTATGTCGAGAAATACTGTTCGAATCCGATCTGGATTATGCGTGATTTGATAACGAATAAACGATACGGGCTGGGCGAATACATTTCGTCAGATATTCTCGATCTGAATTACGCGCTTGAGGAATCGAGGTACGCTGAGGAGAAAGTCGAAGACGGCAACGGCGGGTTTGAAAAACGGTTTCAGATCAACGCTGTGCTCGATTCCAGCACGAAAGCGTTGGACGTGATAGTCCAGTTTTCCGCGGCGTTCCGCGGGTTACCGTTCTATTCGGACGGCCGTATTTTTATCAAGATAGATAAACCGGAGTATCCGGTGTTCACCTACGGGATGGGTAACATCATCGAAGATTCACTCACCGAATCGTGGATGCCGAAATCGGAGACGCCCAACGAGATCGAGATTCAGTTTGCCAACGAGGAGAACGATTACAAACAAGAAAGCGTTTTTATACAGGACGACGACTCGATTAATCGCGGCGACCCGCGCAGGAAACGTGTTCTGCGTATTCTCTGCACAAAGTTGAGTTACGCTATTCGTGAAGGACGGTACGCCATGCGGTTGGCGAGGTACCTTGACCGCACAATCACGTTCAAAACCGGTATGCCGTCAGTTGTTTGTCAGGCAGGCGACGTAATCAATTTCGCTCATGACGTACCGCAAATTGGGTTCTCCGGTAGGGTGAAAGGCGGCACGGTATCGTCGGTGACGCTCGATCAGTCTGTGGTTATCGAATCCGGTAAAACGTACCATGTAATCGTTCAGTTTGCAGACGATACGCAGGAAGAACGGACGGTTAGTAATCCTCCGGGCGCGTATACAGTATTGACGGTAACGGAAGAGTTCAGCCAGACGCCGCGAAAGTACGATATTTACAGTTTCGGCGAGGTGAACAAGGTTGTCGAACCGTTCCGCATCATAAATATGAAACGGCAGGCGGACGGCGAAGTGGAAATCGAGGCGATCAGGTACGATTCCGCAGTATACGACGATTCAGGGTTGACGCTACCAGTTCTCACCTATTCGTCGTTGCGGGCGGACGTCCCAGTTGTATCGAATGTGGTATTGAGCGAAGAGTTGATTATTGCGCGGGACGGAACGGTTGAAGTGAAACTCGACGTATGGTTCCAGTTGCCTGCCAATCCCGGCCAGCATTATATAAGGCGGTACGATTTTGCGCGGATATACCTGTCGGCGAACAGTGGTATGTCGTGGGAATACAGAGGCGACACGCGCGACGGTCATTTGTCGATCATCGGCGGTATTAATGACGGTGTGGAGTACACAGTCGCAGTAGTATCGGTAAGCGCAGACGGCGAATCGAACCCTGTACCGTCCAGTCCGCAGGCGTCGATTATCATTGCGGGCAAAACCTTACCGCCGTCAGATATCACCGGATTCGATATTTCGCAAATCGGCACAAACATCAAGTTTCGATGGAACATACCGCCCGACCTTGATTTCGCGTTTATGCGTATCAAGAAAGGCAACGATTGGAGTACGGCGGATACTATCTTAGAACGCGGCGACGTTAACGAAATCAGCGTACCGGTTACGGAGATCGGATTGCATACGTACCTGTGCAAGGCGGTTGACACGTCAGGCAACGAAAGCATGAATCCGGCATCGGATACCATAGATATAAAACTGCTCGATACGTCGCGGTTCATCAAAGATTGCCGGTTACTGGATTTCTCCGATTTTCTGCGGTTCAGCAATGTTGATGCCGTGTACCGTAGCGACACAGCGGGTATATGCGCGCAAAAACTCTTTTGCCTCACAACATCGCAAACATGGGAAGAATTCGAATCGTTGGGATACAACTGGTCGGATATATCGATTGATTTCGATGCGTTACCGGTAGAATCATCAGGATATATCGAAATGCCGGTACCGGTTGATTTAGGCGTCATCACAAAGTTTTTTGTGTACCCCGACCCAGATTATATCGGTGGCGCAAATACTTCGCTTGAAATTCAGATAAGTACGTCTGAAGATGGTAGTACGTACACGGCATACAGTACGTTGGGTACCGGTGTGTACCGGGCACGCTACATCAAATTCAGGATTATATTAACCACATCGAACAACATCGAAAACATTTTTCTCAGAAACATTTATTTCCTGTTCGAATCACCCGACACCAAACGCGCTTACGGCTGTGATGTCGCTGTTTCGTCGTCAGGTACAACAGTTCTTTACGGCGATACTTTTATCGATACACCGACAGTCAACGTGACGATTGTCGACGGTACGGTTGGGATACCGGTAATCACTTCAAAATCGCTCATTTCGTTTAATGTCATAATTTACAATTTATCGGGCACCCCGGTCGACGGCGAGATCGACTGGTTTGCGTCCGGTGTATAAAAAAGGAGTTTTTCTATGGAAGTACGAACATTTTTGCCAGAACAACCAACCGGCACAATGTCACTCGATAACTTATGGAACAATTTTCTGGCGTTGTATCAGGGCGACTTGAGCTTTTTGCGGCCGCGCAACGATTATATCCACGACGATTTTGAGTACCAGAATTTGTCCGCCATGATCCCGTGGGATGTCGACGAAGGCAACGTTGAGCTGAGTATCGATACAACGATACGGAAATTCGGGAACGGATCGTTGAAAGCGGTTAATAACGGAAGCGGTACATCTACCATCGGGCGCAGTTCGCGGTTATCGAATTTGACTTCGTTTCTATATGCGGATTTCTGGGTTCGCAGTTCTGCCGGGTCGGATACGATTCAGTTTATCATTGTGGATAGTAGCGGCAACGCCAGCTATTGGGACTTCACCATCACGTCAGCAGATACATGGCAAAATGTAACGCTCAATTTGAGTAATCCCGACGGCAATTACGGTACCGATGCTGATTTGTCGAGTGTGACGACAATATATTTCTCTGAGTTGCAAGCCAGTACCACGTATCATTTCGATCACGTCAGGTACATTTGCGGCAACAGTATTGTCGTCGAAGGTACAGAGGTCAGCGAAGAAATAACCGGCAATTACCGGCGTAACATTTGGCTCACTAAAAACGCGCCGGTCATCAAACCGACATCAGTGATCAGTGCATTCAGTTTACCTGCATCCGGGGTACGCAAAGACCTTGTCGTGCTTCGATACTACGATCCGATGTATACGTTCGCGATTATTCAAGGTACGTCGACAAACTACCCTGCACCCGAAATCGGCGACATTCCCATTTGTTACGTTTATCTGCGGTCAGGGCAAACTCGCATTGTGGCGTTCAGGGATAAAGACAACTATCCGTCCGATGGGTACATTGAGGCAGACGTCCGGCCGTTCATCCAAACCGACAGTGACCGGTTCAACATCACGCAAGGCGGCGCATATCCGACCGAAGCAACCATTGACGGTAGCGAGCTGTCATCGGAAAGCTGGATCGATTTTTTTGTACGCCATTCGACCGGCACGTCACGCCGTCAGGTAGCGCAGATGAATTATTCTGGTCTGCAACTGTATGTTGCCGGAATATTGGCAGGTGCGCGTATCAATGAGTTTTCCGTCGACGGGACGTTCAGCGACAACTCAGATCAGGCAGTCCCGACCGAGAAAGCCGTCAAGACGTATGTGGACAGTAAACGGTATTTCCCGCACCACTACATCGACGGTTTCGAACTTTTATTCGATACGGTTTCCGATTTGGATGTTACGCCCGGGATAGTGCAGATCGGGCAGAATAACGAATTTTATTCGTCAGTTACGAAGATTGACGTTAATGGAATCACATCAGCCGGCAACTATTTCGAAGGATCGCCGGTATCCGGTACTGGTATTGTGTATGTCTATCTCACGCCGTATGGTTCAACCGTTCGAGTAAAATATTCGCTGAACGCGCCTCAATATTCCGATACGTTCGGCAATACCGCAGGGACATTGATATATCGGAAAATAGCAGGCACGCCGGATGTCTGGTACCGTTGTATCGGCGCGGTACGAGTCACGTCAAACTCGATCGATAAATTCAGGCAACAGGGATCATATTTCGCACTTGATTCGTTTGTCAGCATATCAGCCGGTTCGACAGCGGATTCTCATGTTCCAGCGATAAGCAGGCTCGGAAATTTCTGGCTCGAAGCGTATGCCGGCAACGGTCAATACGCATTGACGAAATTACGACCTGCAGGGTCGGTGGGCGACTATTTTGTCGCGGGTTGGGGTTCGCCGGTCGCCCATGAGTTGCGTGATACCGCGGTTGTCGCGTGTCCTACCAACGACAACCAGCAGGTTGATTATGTTGCGGTTGTATTGAGCGGCACATCGATTTGTAAACTTGTCGGTTGGTGGATAAATATCAGGTAGAAGTACGGAGGGTGCATCATGACGGCAGATCATCATTGCAAACAGGAAGCAAAAATATCGGCGCACGGCGAACAGATAAAAGGGATTTGTGAGAAACTCGACGAGTTCAAGCAGGATATCAAGGCTGACATTCAGCGGATATTCCAGAAACTTGACGAACGGCCGAGTTGGAAAATCACCGCGATGTTATCCGGTGCGTTGGGTTCGTGCATCACAATAATTGGTTTTTTGTTAAAAGTATTATTTATCAAATGAAAAGCAAAATGAAAGGAGAATTGAAATGGTTGAAGTGAAACAATTTACATGGTCGGATTTATGGGAAAAAGGCAAAGAGTTGGTTACCGCGGCGGAACAGTTCCTCGATCTGGACGGATCGGCGAAAAAAGAGTTTGTCGTGAATGCATTGGTTGAAGCGCAGATGACGTTCCTGAACACGCCGATTCCGGATGTACGGGAACGCAAACTGTCGCGGATTGCGATCGGCTGGATGGTTGAATCGATCGTCAACCTGTTAAGCGCGAAAGGGGTTATCAATGTGGGCAAAAGTAACCAGATTACTGCGCAACCTGTGTAATTGCAGGAAAGGCAAACCGGTCTGGTTCTTCAAATGGACGATTCGCTGGATTCTGATATGCGCCTTGCCGATACTAGCAGGGTGCGCGGGGTTCGGTAACGTGCAGGCTGTGGAATCAATCTGGAAATGGCCTAATTTTCTGCAGAATTTGTTGCGGTCGGTTGATATCAATCAACGTACAACAACGACGATTTACGGTGTCGAGCCGAAATATTTGCTCTATGCGTTTATCCTGACAACAATCGTGGTAAGTATCCCATGGTTTGTACTGGTGATATTGCGATCAAGGAAAATCGCGAAACTGAAACGTATCATCAAGACACTGGTTGTATCTATTGACGGTCACACCGATATCAAATCGGTGAAACGGCATTCCAAGATGGTATCCAAGTCAGACAGGTTTTATAGAAAAATTGTTGATAAGTATATAAATATTTAAAAAAATTTAAAAAAAGTATTGACATTTACTACTATAATATGATTCTTTTTATATAAACTCATAATAATATGGAATAAAGATGAATCCACTACAGTATATTGACCTATCAGTTGATTTATACAGATTTGGTAAAAAATTTGGGATTGTCCCGTATTCAATTAAATACAGGGCCAATTATTCGCTTATTTCGCGATATCATATAAATTTCATCCATATCATCAGAGAAATTTTAATTGGAATAGAAAAACGTAGTGTTAAAGAAAATGCAGAAAAAATAAATCGGTTAATCAATGAAATCAAAAAATTAGTATCAGATTTTATTGAAACAAACCCTGATTTAATGCATAGTACAATTAAGGTTATTGATCAAACACGTAAACATGTTTATACTGTTGCGCGATCTGAAAAACCTCCTACCAATCGTCCATTAGAGGTGGGCATTGAATTTCCGCATCTTATAGAAGCAAATTCTGATTTTTTAGCGATTTTAGGCCGCGATGACGGAAAAATCCATTGGCGATGACCTAGAGCGTGTTTCGTGTGTAATAATCTCAAGAAGTATTATACACGTTATAATTGTAGTAGAAAAAATTTTGATTTATATTATCAATCTGTCATGACATTCCCGATTAGGTATAAAGATGAAACAACTAAAAAGATTGATATTATGGGTTTTCTGACTTTCGATTTGCCTCATAAAAATGGATTTAAACATATGCCAGAAATTTATAAACATTTTGATGAAAATTCCGTCTATAAATATAATGAGAAATTAAATAATTGCGCTGTTTTTCATCTTGGTGGATCAATTGCTGATATTTTATCGCTGATCTTGTATAAATTTTATAGAAATGGAGACAACTGATGAACGAAAAATTGACGAAAAAAATTGACCCTCGCGAATCCTTTTCTGAGCTTCAAAGAGATTTAGCACAAGCAATGGATGAATACAATCCAAAAACCAGCGAAGATATTGAACTTGTTGGAATTTCAGATTCATTTGTAAGTGCTATGGGTGATTTTTATAGGCAATTGGCGTCTATTAAATATTAGAAAAAATATTAAATTGGTAGTTTTCTTATGTGATCATTTTAATCCAAAGAAAACTACCAATTTTATTATCCGTTCATAAGTTCAGAGGGACTCCATCCTCAAAAGAGTTTTTAATATCTGAGCAAATACAATTGAAATCATTGTTATCACGATCACAAGATGGTAGTTTTTTATTGATACCTTCGTAATACTACAGGTGTAAACCTGTAGATGGAAGCCATCCGCGTAAGCGGACGAACGAAGTTCGATCTAAAAAATGCTACGGGCGTGAGCCCGTAGAAATTTACTCTTATCTCAAAAAATTTCTTACAAAAACTCATTATACCCCTTGACTCCCCCTTTGCCACTATGGCCTTATACCCCCAGTTTTTTAGATTGAAAAAGGCAAATCGAAAATCAAACTGGGAGGATTCGAAGATGGCAAAGACAATGACTAAAGAACGAACGGTTACTGTATGGCTCGGCGAACAGGAGATATACAAAGCGAGCCATGACACGACGACAAACCTGATCGACCAGAAAGACAAATACAAGGCGCGGCTTAATTCGCTTCGTGAAGCGTTGCCCGGTGCGGAGGTTGATATGCTCGTTGCGGATATGTGGGAAGACGATCAGGGTAACGTACGCGAGCAGGTATATTCTGTTGGATCCGATACGTTTCAGGATTATTGAATCGCCGATAAATAGTAGTCAAAAACCTTCGCTGAATTGATGATTTGAATGAAAAGTTTGGCGGAGGTTTTTTTATGCCTGCAACGTGTTCTGTGTGGTATTCCGCGTGCTTTTAAATAGATGAAAATATTTATAAAAAAAGTGACAATAACCACTTGACTCCCCTATCACCCTATGGCCTTATACCCCCAGTTTTTTAGATCGGGAAAGGCAACCCGCAAACAAAACGCAATCGCAAAAACTAAATCGTAAAAACTGGGAGGATTCGAAGATGGTAAACTACGCAAAATTGTACGATCGGAACGTAACAATCAAAGAATATCTGGAACTGGCTTCGATATTCACGAACTATCTGGAAGATTGCGTTGCTGATGAAGTTTGTTCGGTTAACGACAAACTGTCGACCGTGATTGAAGTTCTTAAAGATGCAGAACTGTTTGAGGAATAATAACGTGCGGGGCGGTGAAAATCGCCCCGTATAACATAAAGGGAAACGAGATGAACAGTATCGTAAAAGTATTGATGGAACGAGATGGGTTGAGCAAATCGGAAGCCGTAGAGTTATTCAAGGAAGCGCAAGCCGAGTTAAACAACCGGTTAGCGACCGGCGAAGATTGTTACGATATCTGTCAGGAATACTTCGGTCTTGAACCCGATTACCTGATGGACTTAATCCCTGAGCCGATTTTCATATAACGTTTTTTATATAACGATGATTGTATCGTAGTTTTCCACAATTTAACCACAACCAACAGAACCTTCGCTGAATAAAAAGTTTGGCGAAGGTTTTTTGTTTGTCAATAAAATTATTTTCTGATAATATGGACACTATACTAAAGTATAGTAACAATCTTTAATTGAGTGCTCATAATTGGACTTATGATAATTAGTTAAATATTTATATAAAAAATTTGGTTTGACAATGAGCTTAATAAAGCCTCTCAAAATTCTTGCTGATAGCACACATGGTGATCAATATTTCACTCAACGATTTTGTTATGATGAGTTTCAACATCCTGATTCAGAAATAGATGTTGATCAGAAATATATTTTCAAAAATTATGGAGAATGCATCCGTCACGAAAAACCAATAAACTTGCAACATTTTATTTCACGAGTGACTGAACCACTTTTTTCTTTTTTTATGGATGGTTCTCGGCGAACTTACAAAATTGGAGATATAGGATATAAGCACAGAATTTACCCTATATTTATCGGTCAAATCGGCGTTGCATGTTCTCATCGCTTAAGTCCTTCAAAAATGCAAGTGGAGCGTATAGAAAATCGATTGATTATTGCTGTCCCATCTAGTGCTAATGCTGAAGGTGATCCAGTAAATGATAAATTTTGTCAAGATATTTGCGAAAAGATAAATAATGAATCCTCTTTGATGAGGCATAATATCAAAATATCGAAAGTAATTACTTATCCTGAGAAAGCAGATATAGATTATTCGAATCTCGCTATTTCTTCATTGCATGAAGAAATGTTGGATATGGAAAAAGAATTTGTAAATTGGTTGACTAGAGATAAAAGATTACTGGAACCAAGTAAACGACTAATTAAAGATGGTTCAGTGGAATATCAGCGTTCAAAGCGGGGTAATTATGGAGATATCTCAAGATTGAGAAGTAATTATCAATATGTAGTCGGTGTTTCAAAAAAGTTTAATCCAGAAAAATGTGTAGACATAAAAGGTAAACCAAAAGCATCCGATTTAGCTAAATTACCCTTATTTTATAGAACCCCAGCATTTAAATTTCGTTCGACTCGTGCTTCAGGCGAGGACGGAGAAATTTATATTTCAGCATGGTATGTTCGCATAAGGGACATTAAGTATACTGAAAGTCCATTTGATGGGATCGTAAAAATAGAGAGAATATTAGTTAGTGATGCTGAAATAGACAATGGACTCGATAGTGAAGAAGTAGATGCAATATCGGCGAATATAATCCTAGAACGAAATCCAACGTGTTTCGGAAATGATACAAGATGGGCTAATCACCTTTATCCTATTTATTTGACTGAATGTTGTCTTAAGTATAAGCGATTAAGTGATGCTATTATTTTAAATATCTTATGATGGAGTACCTCATGCATAAAATAGTTGGAAAAATTGCAGCTTTGGAAAACAGGCCAACAACAATTGATGATTTTTATTTTTGGACTGATCAAAACAGAATACTAGCTCCCTTTGACGTAATCGCGGTAACCCATCTTGATGAAAGCGTCACTTTTGGAGTTGTACAAGAAATTAATCATATCACGGATACGCCGGGATATATGGGAACGTATATATCAAATGATTTTGGTGATCTAGACGCGAAGTTTTTGACAAACCCGATCGGCATGAATTACGTCAAAGCACAAGTTCTAATAAACACAAAAAATATTTATACACCTGTACAACACGGGAGTGCGGTTCGTCTTGCAACAGCACAGGAAATCCGAGATGCATTAGGTCTATTAGACGATCACAAAGGTTTTCCCTTGGGTTACATTGAAATGTACGCATATGATGAATCTGAAAAGGTTCGAATAGCGGTCTATGTTGATAGAAAGTTTCTAATTGGACCTGAAGGCGCTCATTTAAATATCAGCGGAATATCTGGCCTTGCCGCAAAAACATCCTATAATATGTTTATTATTAAAGGAATGCAGCATAAAATGTTAAATGTTCCGGATGATTCACAAGAACAATCGATTGCTTTTGTTGTTATGAATGTAAAAGGGCGAGATCTTTTGACGTTAGATCAATCGCCGAATCAAAACGAATTTACCGATTTGGATACAGACCTTTATAAAGATCTTTTGGGAATAAACCCTGAACCTTTTGAAAATGTTAGATATTATTACCCATATAGTGGAACTCAAGGTTATTCTAATACTTATGCTTCAAATCGCTCAGTTAACGACCAAATTGCTGAAGGAAAAGCATTTAAATATAAATATACCTATGAAGACGACAGAGAAAATCTCGATCTACTTTTTGCAAATGTTGATGATCCCAATAGTACAATGGAGTCTATTTGTAATGTCATTCAAACTGGCCAAGGAAACTTTGGAACAATAAGAGATTGGAGTTCTTTTCGTAGAGAGGTCGAAGACCATTGTCAATCAGGAATACAAAGAGCACAGAATGAGATTACAGTACAGAGTTGGCGTAAATTTAAACGGCTTATCAATAATCCTTTGCATAATCCTATTTTTGCAAACAGAGTTCAGGAAAATGCCCAAGAAGCCCGACTTAGAGATTCTTTATCTCAAATAAAAGCAAATGAGATTCATGTTGTTGATATTGCTAAATTAGATGAAATGTTGCAATCGTTTGTGTTTGGTGATGTGATCAGAACAATACATGATTTAAAACTGGGTCAAATTTTAGATGTTAATGAGGAGCTTATTCCCAAAAAAATTATAATCTTCATTGATGAATTAAACAAATATGCGGGTATAGACGTCCCTAAAAATTCCCCCATATTAAGGAATATTTTAGATATTACTGAACGCGGACGATCTCTAGGCATAGTTCTGTTTTCTGCGGAACAATTTAAAAGTGCGATTCATGATCGCGTAAAAGGCAACTGTGCTACACATGCATATGGAAGGACTAATGCGATTGAATTATCTAAAAAAGATTACAGTTTTATTCCTTCTGTATATAAAAATATGATGACCCGGCTCCGGCAGGGAGAATATATCGTGCAGAATCCGATTTTTTCTTCTCCACTTAATATAAAATTTCCTCGTCCAGTATATCATCAAGAGAAATAAGGAGATTTTAGATGAATAATCCTACTCCATTGATTGGTAAAAATATCTTAGAACTTCTTACGACTGGAATGTATGACAATCCTTTGATCATTTTTCGTGAATATATACAAAATTCTGTTGATGCGATAAATAGTGCCATTGATTTAAAAATTCTTTCAGATATAACTGATGGAGAAATTAATATATTAATAAATCAAAAAAAACATCGTATTTTAATTTCGGACAATGCTACTGGTATTCCTGCTAATGATGCATGGAGAATTCTCACCAGTGTCGCGGCATCGGAAAAAAATCGACATAAAGATATTGGATTTCGAGGTATCGGCAGATTAGCTGGATTGGCATATTGTTCTAAATTACGAATTGAAACAAGTTTTAAGGGAGAAGATAAAAAAACTTGTCTGGAATGGGATGGTGAGAAATTAAAAAAAATTATACAAAATAAGACCAATAATCAACAAGCTCATGAGGTAATAGAATCCATAACGCTTATTTATGCAGAACCCGAATCAATTGATCAACATTATTTTAAAGTTGAGTTACAAGGAGTAAAAAAACAGGAGCTACTGGATATCGAGGAAGTAAAAAAATATTTAAAAATGGTAGCACCAGTTCCATTTAGTCCGCAATTTTTATTTAACAAAGCAATAAAAGAAGGTCTGCAAAGATATAATCTTGATGTAAAGGAATATGTAGTTTTTGTCAATAACGATAGAATTTTTAAGCCATATGGAATGAGAATATACCAATCCGATTCTTTCAAAAATAAAAAAGCTATTGATGATGTTATCGATGTGTTGTTTTTTGAAATCAAAAGAAATGAGCAAATTTTTGCTGTTGGGTGGTATGGTTTAACTGAAAAAGTGCAATTAATACCTGTGTTCAATGAATTTGTGGGGATAAGATTGCGTAAAGGTAATATTCAAATTGGAGATATGGAGACTTTG
Source organism: bacterium (assembly GCA_018435605.1). Classification (GTDB taxonomy): domain Bacteria; phylum Auribacterota; class Auribacteria; order Auribacterales; family Auribacteraceae; genus R3-B46. Next base: position 39,213 of record JAHDNF010000032.1, read on the forward strand.
CAAAAATTTTTTGATGAAAAAAGATTTCATAAATATTTTTTTGGAGAAATTCATGTTGTGTCTACGGAGCTTTTACCAAATGGTCAGAGGGATTATCTTGATGAAAGTGACATTTTGGTAGATTTTCAACAGGAAATGATTGTTTTTTCGAATTCACTTAAAAAACTTTGCCGCGATGCTTCTGAAATGAACAGTTCTATAACAACAATCAATGAGTACAGTAAGGTTAAAGATGAATTTATAGATAATTCTGCAAAAGGCGCATTTGTAAGCCCTTCTCATGAAAAAGCTGAAAAAACAAAATTAGAAAAAGCAAAAGAAAAAGCTGATTCTGCCCAGCAAAAGATTGAAAAAATTCAGAAAAAAGCGTCTGATGATGACGTATTAAAAAAACTTGTAAAGCGGCGACTTGAGAGTCTTGAAAATTCTAAAAAACCAACGCAGGATGAAATTGATTATAAAAGTGTTAAAAAGTACCGCTCAAATAATATATCTACTTTAAGTAGAAAAGAACAAAAATTGGTAGGTCAAATTTATGATGTCATCCAAACAATTTTAACACCAGATTTGGCAGACAATTTAATAGCTAAAATAGAAGATAGGTTGAATAATATTCATGGCGACAAGCAAAAATGATAAACGACGAGTTCTTCTCGTTGAGCCAAATTATCGGAATAAATATCCACCCCTCGGTTTGATGAAATTAGCTACATACCATCGCAATAGAGGTGATGAAGTTTCTTTTTTTAAAGGTGATCTCCGTGATTTGATTGTGAAACAATATGTTAACGAAGCAATCCGAAGGTTTCATCAGATCGATGAAATTGTTGATTGGTGGAGGTTGACGATAACTATTTTTAATTATATCAAATATGGTCGGAAAAAAGATTTCGACGATATTCTAAAAAATACTTGTTTTGGAGCTGCGATAGGAAATTGGCTAAAAAATTATAGAAAGATTTGTAAAACAGGATGTTATGATAACTTCATAAAATGGGACAGAATCTGTGTTACAACATTATTCACATTTCATTGGAAAATTACAGCTGAGACAATTGCTCTCTGCAAACAGCTTATAAAGGATCCAAGTGAACTGTTTGTTGGGGGAATAATGGCTTCTGTTATTCCAGAAGAGGTCGAGCAAGAAACTGGTATTAGACCAATCGTTGGTTTGCTTGATAAACCTGGTATTTTAGACCCTGAAGATGCTACGATTATTGATGAGTTAATCCCTGATTATTCGATTCTTGAAGAAATTGATTATGTTTATCCAGAAAATAATGCATATTATGCATACACCACAAGAGGTTGTATCCGTAAATGCTCATTTTGTGCCGTTCCTCGACTAGAGCCTCGCTTTAAGAATTATATTCCTTTGAGAGATAATTTAAACCAGATAGATGTTTTATATGGCAAACGACAACATTTGTTACTGCTTGATAATAATGTTTTAGCGTCAAAAAAATTTCCGGATATTATCCGTGAAATTCGTGAAGCAGGATTTATTCCTGGAGCTAAGTATCTGGAACCTAATTATTTAAAAATTGCTATTGAAAAAATGAAAGATGGAATCAATGTTCCAGCTTACCAAAGATTAGCACATCATTTATTGATTAAATTTTTTAATCGTCTAAAGAAAAACTCATTGATAATAGAAAAAGTAAAGCATTCTTCAATCTGTTTTGTTCCTGAACGAATTCCTTCAAGCAAAGAATTGATAGATTTGTACAATGATATTTCAGAATTATATGAGAGATACACACGAAAAATAGCCAAACTGCGATATGTTGATTTCAATCAAGGAATCGATGCACGATTGATTGACGAAAAGAAAATGGCTTTATTGGCTTCGATACCAATCAGACCGTTGCGGATTGCTTTTGACAGTATGGATTATGCTGAAATATATGAAAAGGCAATTCGTCTGGCTCATAAGCATGGAATAAAACATCTCTCTAACTATTTGTTATTCAATTTTGATGAAAAACCTGTTGAGTTATATCAACGATTACGATTAAACGTTGAACTTTGCGAAGAACTACATCTACCGATATATTCATTTCCAATGCGATATACTCCGATTTGGGATAGAAACGGTATGCATCATACTAGAAATTACATCGGGTTATATTGGAATAAAAAATTTATAAGAGCTATACAATGTATTCTCAATGCTACCAAAGGTAAAATAGGTAGAAAATTGGATTTCTTTGAAGCCGCTTTTGGAAAAAACGAAGAAGAATATTTTCAGATATTGTATATGCCTGAAGCTTACATCATGCAAAGAAATAAAAGTCGAGATTTAGGTCTTACTGACGCTTGGTTAAATATATGGAACAATTTGGACAATGATGAATTGAATGCGGTCATTCCAATTATTAAAGAAAATAATTTTTCTAATTTAAAGGATTTAGGTTTTCGTAACCCAAAAATCAAGATATTGCTTGATCATTACATGCTTTCTAACGAACAAATTCAAAAAGAAGGAATCGAATTGAAGAGAATGACATATGATTTTGGTATGATCGCTAAATTGTCATCTGGAAGTAGAAGTTTACCCCTTTCTTCGCTTGGGAAATAAAAAAGTATTGAATCTTATGAAAAAGAAATTTTTATTATTTTTTACTGACATGAGGTTATAAATTAACAATGTCGAAGCACAGATCATTCACCTTGGATAAATTTATCAATTCAGTCAATGACGATCTATTAAAAGAATATTTTCAACAAAGGAAATTGGATTACCCGACAGATCAAGCGTGCGACTCTGAGCAGGTCGAGAAATTCCTAAGTTCTCTGTGCAATGATGGTTTGAGTAAAGAGATTGAGGAAGAATTGCATTTTATCAATGATATTGCCGACAAGTCGCGGGATTATCTGGAAATCGCAATAAAACAATATGATATTCCGGTAGAAGAAAATGAGACATCGGAATCCACCGCCATGCGTGTCTTTTTGCATAGCGAAGAGGCGTTCTCGCTCGCCTACGATCATTACTTGTATGTTTTGTATTCCGAGAAATTGACGCATCATAAATTTGAGAATGTGAAAGCGGAATTCAATGAGATTACGATATCCGCATTCAAACAAAAAGTTAAAGATTATTTCAGGGAATCCGGCAAAAGCGAGAATTGCGATATCCGTGCTTATACAGAGGACAAAAAGTATTATTTCATCATTGCCCGCGGTGATTTTATGCGTACGCATCTTGTCTTTGAAGATAGCAAAGTTAAAATTGCGTCATACCGCCCTGCGCAGGAAGATATGATTGTATTCAACGAACGCAACCTTGTCTTAAGTTTGCAGGTAAAAGGACGGGCGGATGACGATCGTAAGAAATATATCGAGCTGTTTGGCACAACATTTCTCGGTTTGGATAAAATCGACGAAGATACTTTCAACAATACCCTTCTGGTACTTGAACCTATCAAAAACGGTTCGTTTAATTATGGCGGTAATGAATATATCGAGAAAGTTGTCCTGTCGGAAGTGAAAGTCAAACAACGAGGCGCAGGCCCTATCCGGCTCATCGTTGGAGCGCAGGATGTAACTCGTCTGTTTTCGCGATATGGATTGCAATATGATTCGTGCGAGTATGTCTCCGTTAAACTGAAGTTTTTTATCAAAAGAGAAGGAAAGAAAAGCAAAGCGTTGACAGTTGAAATTCAACCACCCGGCAAAACATCTTTGAAAGAAAGAGACGGCAAAAAAGTCGTTGAGGATTATTTGAGAGAAAATGAAATCTTGCTCGTGTGATAGTTTACTTCGTTTTATACTGAAACAAACTGAAAGTAATTCGGACGTTACTTTCAGCAGAAAAGAGCTGGTTTCGGTTTTGCCTGAATCGTTCGAGAAGTTCAAGGCACTCCGGTTATTGAAATATTCTCAATACGATTGGGAAACGGAGCCGTATTATTCATCTATTCCCGGTGATTCGGGGAACGAAAGATATATCAGGAAAGTGAACGATCGATATATGGCGTTTTCCGCCGAAGATTCTTCGCTTGGAGTGGTTGAAGTTGATGAAGACGATTTGCATCAGTACACGTTTGACATGATGCAGTTTTTTAATCAGCTAAAATCGAAAAATGATATATCCGGCACGATACAGGATTTTTTAAACGGATGTTTTTATCTCGGTTTCAAGCAATACGGTAATCATCGGGTCGAGTTTATTTTTGTGCAGGATGCCGATACGTTGAGTATCGCGGGAATAAAATCATTGTCTAAAGAACATAAAAGTGTAATAATAACACCAATAAATAAATTAGGCAAATTGGATATCGCTGGTCGCGGGATAATTAACATAACTCTGACCGACTCATTGAATGATGATTTTGTACTGGATATCGATTTGAGACTATTAGATATTGCCGATGATGGACTCACAGATCAACAGCGGCGTGATTATGAGCAATTCGGGTATAAGTGTTACGATAAAATCAGGATTCCGGATCAGGAACCGAACTATCGGACTTATACGATTTTCGTGAACGACAAATCTGTTCGATTAGGTGAATCGCTTTTCAAGTTGTTACTACGTTTTATTAAAGAGTTGAAAAAATGTCAAGGCGGTTGGGTCAGTGTTTATGACCTTTACGATGAACATTTAATAAATGATCCGGAAAAATATCATAAATACAGTGACTTGAGAAAAGTTTTGGAAGGTAGTTCGATATCTGGCAATGGTAAAGATTTAATCGAAAGCGACGGATCAAAGAATTACCGATTGTCAGTGCATCCTGATTTTTGTTGTTAATAAATAATGTTTTTCAAATTTTGGCTATCAAAAGGGTTAAAACGTGACAAAAACATTCCGTCATTCAGCGGGATTTGGCAAAAGAATCGAATATTGGATAATAGGACTTATGCTAAAGGAAGGTATTGACGTGTATGTTCCCTTAGTGGACGATGATGCTATTGACGCTGTTATAAAGAAAGCGGACGGAACATACATTGAAGTTCAAATCAAAGCCCGATCGGAAACCGTTATAATGGGAGATGCAGCTTTATTTGCGGCGATTCCCCATAGTGAAGTACGTATGCATTATTTTTTCGTATTTTATACTGAACGATTGGATACATTTTGGATAATGTCATCGGAGGAATTTATCGACGAATCGTGTCAGAATAAATCTGGAAAAAATATTGGAAAAAGAAGTATTTGGTTTAATGGCAAACATAAAGACAAGTCCACTGGAGAATATACAGAACACCTTCATGAACGCTTTAATAAATATATTGCCACCGATTTCTCAAAATTTAAGTAAACCTAGAGGAGCCCTTGCTGTCCTACATTTCAACACGATCAATGGCAGTATCGTGAAAATGCGCTTTGCTGAAGGTGAGTTGAAATAGATTGTTTTACATGCACTGCCTAACATTTTTTTTGATATTTATGGTTATTATTTTATGATACTTAAATTTGGAGAAAACAACTCATGGGAGGATGGATATCGGTTGTGCTGGGGATCATAGCAACATTATTGATGTACAATAAAAGCCATATAATTTTAACGATAACTTCGATTATTGTAACTGTTGGATGTTTTTGGTCATTTGGAATAATGCATAATTTTGCAACAAGGGTTGCTTCTAAAAGGAAAACCTATCATGGAGGATTCTATGATATTACCAAAGAAGAGGCTGAATCAGTACCTGATTGGATTACTTGGATCAGCCTTGGATTTACAGTAACTGTATTAGTTCTTTTGATAGTTTCACTATTAATCAATTAGGGTCGGTTAATTTATCTTCGTAAGGTTAATAAAATGAGAGTATCCGTGCTTTTTAGAAAGTGATTTGATATGGAACACTTCAACACAATAAACCGTATTGCGATTCTGGTGTACCCGAAGAAACCGTTCATCGATTGGCTGAAATACGTTGATCCAGAAGTACCGCTTTTTGATGATATCGACGACTCGAAAATGGTGTATCTGTTACCGGAAGAAGCCAGTGAAAACTATCAAAAATATGTGAAGAAAATCTGCACGAAGATCTTTGAGAATCAGTTACTGGCATGGTTTACTAATCCATCTGTATGGCCTCACGATAGATCGTGGAAGGTATTTCAGAAATGGTTTGCGGTAGAGATGCAGTCGGTTATTTTCGATACCGTTCGTGGTGATATTGAGAAGGTGTGAATAACTTTATTTTACAAAGATTAAAAAAATTCTTGTTAACGCCTCCATCTTAGATGGATTCAATCATATTTGATATTATGTCGATGCTGACGCATGTCCTGTTAGACCGTAAGTTTATCGCATTGTAGCATCTAGTCAGAGTATAACGTGATCTAAACGTGGACTTTTTTCTTGATTAATTTTGTGTTGTGGATACAATTAACGCAAGACAAATTAAAAATATATGTATACCCATTTGTTATTAAACTTTTAAAGAGAAAGAGTATTATGCGACATAAACATTTTTTTGTTGCTTTATTTCTATTTTTCATTTCAGGGTGTGCAACTACTCCCAATACAAATATTTACGTTGATAAATCTGAAACTTTCGATCGTGATTATGATACAACATGGAAAGCATTAGTAAAAATTGTACATGAAAAAGATTTTCAAATATCTCAAATCGAAAAAGAAAGCGGAATTATTCAGACTAATACAGTGTTTCTTTCTAGAAGTTTTCTTGATGCTGAAACTCAACTAAAAAAGATTTCTCAATTGCATAGTTCTTTTTTAATGGTTTGGGAAGCTGCCCGCATAACGATAAGTTTTTATGTTGAAAGCAAAGGCGATCAAAAAACTATAGTTACTATAAATCCAATTATTGAAGGATTTGAAAAAAATATTTCCGGTTCTTGGCATCATTTTGAATCTAATGGATATATCGAAAATAATATTTTCGATGAATTAGATAATAAATTAAAAGATCTTTAAAAAAATTATGAAGAGCCAAACAAAGTGACGTATAATTTGGTTCACTCCCAGTAATAATGTTTAAAGCGCGATTCGTACTTTATTTTGTATTCTGATCGGTTCGCTATTCAGCTCTGAGTGCGCCCGGACGTTCAGGTATACTCTTTATCAAAATACTCAAAATTGTTATCCGTCAGATAAAGTAGAACAGAAGGTACAATTTTATTAATAATAAACAAGAAACAAGCATAATCATAAAGAATAACCTTTGCTTTTTCATTATTACACATACATCTTATGTTAACCGCCGAAAGGAAAAACAAATGGCACTAAAGAAATGTAAAGAATGTGGGAATGAAGTCAGCACAAAAGCTACATCCTGTCCAAAGTGCGGAGCGGTTATCAAGAAGAAAACCGGATGTTTGGGCTATATTGGTGTAGCTTTCTTAATCTTCATTATTCTTGGAGTTATTGGTTCGCTCATGAACAATGATACCAATAAGACAACTTCAAACAAATCAACATCGGTTGCATCAAAATCAAAACCTCAGACAGAAACGAAAATTTATAAAGAAGGTGAGACCGTTAGTGTTGGATATACTGCCTATGCGGTGTGGCGCTCATGGTGGTCAGACCGTCTAAGCAACAACGAGTTTCTGGATCAACGTCCAAACGCCATGTATTTATTCGTAGATCTGACCGTGAGAAACGACGACAAGAAGGCACGGATAGTGCCACCATTCGAGCTTGTTGACGAAAACGGTGCAGAATACGTTGCAAGTTCAAACGGTTGGACAGTTGAAGGTTCAATTGGCATTATCGAGACACTTAATCCCTCAGTAAGTAAGCAGGGATTTGTGGTTTTTGATGTCCCTAAGAGTCATCGGTATCGCATGAAACTTTCTGGTGGATACTGGTCTTCGAAAGACGCTTATGTTCAACTCACCCCAAAAGAATCAAGATAGAACGGCAATGTAAGGCTATATGCTTCTGTAGTAGTTAGGAGATGATCTGACAAGTCACCCATCATCGTAAATATTCACTCCCGATAGTAATGCCTTATCACACCACCCAGTCGTGATTCGCATTTGATTTTGCCATCGGCTTTACCGGTGTAATTGATCGGTTCGCTATTCAGTCCTGAGTGCGGACGGACAGTGTTGTAATAATTGTAGGTATACTCTTTGACGAGATACTCAAAATGCCGTTGCCCGAAGATAAAAAATTTATCGAGCAGTTCGCGCTGTATTATTCCTACCCAACTTTCCGCATAAGGATTCAAGTTGGGCGATTTGTATGGTAGCTTCTTCACCAAGGTGTTATGTATCTCGAAGATTTTATCGAATTTGGCGGGAAACTTTTTGTCACCGTCCCGAATCAGGATTTTCTTTGTATCGTCCTCGAAAAATTCTTCCATATATTTTGCGCGGTTGACCATCCATAACTCGGACGGATGATCGGTAATTCCGGCGATATGCACTTTGCGGGTTCGCATATTGATAAAGAAGAGCACGAACATAAGTTTCTTACCGAACGGAGTCCATATTTCCCGCGAGAAAAAATCTACCGCCCAGAGTGTCTCAAATGTCCGTTTGAGAAATGCATCCCACGAATCCTCGTATCGACGTGGTGCAGGCTCGATACCATGTTCACGTAACAACTCTTTTACAAAAGTTCTGCCTCGACTTATTCTCAGTTTATTGAGTTCGCCGAGAATGTGACCAAGCCCCCAATCGTAGTTTTCTCGTGCTATACGCAAGATGATATCGATCACTTCTTGCGGTGTACGTCGTGGCCGTCCGAGGTTCTTGGTTTGAAGTGTACCTGTTTCGTTCTCGATCACCCATCTGCGGAACGTGGAATAATTGACGATGGATATAATGTTCTTGATGCTCCCGCCGATTCTCAGTCCGTACCGGATAAGTTTTTGTTTCTCTTGCAGGGTTGTCCTGATTTGTTTGCCGAGTTTGGATCGGAGAATCTCATTCTCGACCTTCATGTACTCGATCTGTCGGACAAGATGGGAATGAACCATCATGCCGAGCATGCTCAAAAAATATTGAAAAAGTTTGTTGTTTGGTGTATCTATTGGTGGTGTTTTTATATGAGCGAACGATTCCATTGTATTATCTGTCCTATGTACCTGTGATAATAGTTGATAGCAAAAAGGGCTTATACTATCGGCGATTAAGTTTCATTTGTCCACTATTTTCTGCATTACAAAAAGGCATCTACATAGCCTCAAAAATCAGGTCGCAAAATTAGCGCACCCCTCTGAAACACGCTCCGGGTATAGTTGATCGTAGATGGGTAACCCGTCGACACCAATCCACACGGAACACTGCTGAAAAATCGGTCAAGAATCTGACAAAAAATCTGTATAAAACCACACGAAAAAATCTGTATCGATGATCCAGTACACAAAATGGTTCGAGTAATGACGGCCCGGTAGTAAAAATTTTGGTCGCAAAAAAATCGGTGTTTTTTGATGATTTTGGGATGGTTGGGTGTTACGCGGAGAGGATGGTGTGGTAGTGTTTCTTGTTTGTGGAATTATCTAAAATAGAACTATTTATATCGGTTTCATTGTTATAATTTCGCGAAATTTTCACGCCATGTTTCATGTAAAAAGTGGTTCGCTCAGACGACGACCCGGGGAGGTTCAAAACAACCATGCCGAGCATGAACCGTGGGCATAAATTGCAACTGTATGCATATGGTATCATGGCAGGCGATGAATTTGCGAAAAGTTCTCAAGAGGGGTTCATTGTGCATCAGAAAAAAGGACTGGTCTATCATGTACCGTTCACTCAATCGATTACAATAGATTTTGAAAATACGCTCCGCAAACTTAACGAGGTATTAAGCAGTTCGCTACTGCCTTTTTCATCCGCAAGTTATTCTCAATGCACTCAATGCGAATTCCTGAATTTTTGTAATGACCGTTTCTAAAAAGAAAAACTCTCCATGAGCAATATGCGCAGAGGGAGAGTCAAACTTGACTTTTGGTGATTTCAGAGAATCACTCATTGATACCTATGTCAATAGTTTACTCTACTTTTTCGAAAAAAAGCAAGGTTTTTTTCGCATCGGCATATTTTCGAAAAAACAGACATTTTTAAAATCCATAACACCTTGCTATGTCGAATATTTTCGATGGGATTACATCATAGGTATCAAAGAACTGTCTACTGAAACTTTACCTTATTAACAACCGAAACGGCATCATTAGATAATTACATCATAGGTATCAAAGAACTGTCTACTGAAACTTAATTACTGGTTCGGCATACACCACTTTAACTAATATTACATCATAGGTATCAAAGAACTGTCTACTGAAACCTAGCGGTATGTCCTTGTAAGGGTGACGTAAAATTGAATTACATCATAGGTATCAAAGAACTGTCTACTGAAACATCAACAAAGAGGAAGTTTATATGCCGATCAATGCATTACATCATAGGTATCAAAGAACTGTCTACTGAAACTTAAAGCGTATATCTCTTTATCCCTTTTTGATTTAGATTACATCATAGGTATCAAAGAACTGTCTACTGAAACTATCTCGCGCACGTGTGGCGGAAACTCCATAACAACATTACATCATAGGTATCAAAGAACTGTCTACTGAAACAAAACATTGTATCTGAATTTAGCCTCGGTGTTGGATTACATCATAGGTATCAAAGAACTGTCTACTGAAACATTTTTGCGTATCCGCCGATCTCTGCGGATTCGCCGATTACATCATAGGTATCAAAGAACTGTCTACTGAAACATTCCCTCACCTAACACTTTTCCTGAAGTAATATATTACATCATAGGTATCAAAGAACTGTCTACTGAAACAGGCATCACATTGTATGCTTACAGCCGATAAAAGAATTACATCATAGGTATCAAAGAACTGTCTACTGAAACTCATCAGGTAAATAGTCATCAGAATACGTTAAAGTATTACATCATAGGTATCAAAGAACTGTCTACTGAAACGCGAATCATTATTGACGATCTTAGTACGTCTTGGAATTACATCATAGGTATCAAAGAACTGTCTACTGAAACGTGGCGTCGGTCCTGGGGTGGAAACACGTTGTAAAGATTACATCATAGGTATCAAAGAACTGTCTACTGAAACATTTATCGCTCGTCGTTCCCATACGCGACGAATAAAATTACATCATAGGTATCAAAGAACTGTCTACTGAAACTTTCCAGAAGAACAAGTACAGATGGGCGTAGAAGCATATTACATCATAGGTATCAAAGAACTGTCTACTGAAACGCTTGTTTTTTTCTGTGACAAAATCTGCCGATACGTATTACATCATAGGTATCAAAGAACTGTCTACTGAAACCTTACTAGTTTCGACGGCTTTGGTTAATTTTACATATTACATCATAGGTATCAAAGAACTGTCTACTGAAACGTTGTTGAACTCGACGCTGAACTGATCGACGAAATTACATCATAGGTATCAAAGAACTGTCTACTGAAACGAATATGATGATTTGACTAGAAAAGTTTTCAGAAATTCATTACATCATAGGTATCAAAGAACTGTCTACTGAAACAATATAACGCCCCACATTAACCTGCGTTCGGTTATTACATCATAGGTATCAAAGAACTGTCTACTGAAACTTGTATTGGCTTAGTTTTACCAACCATACATATATTACATCATAGGTATCAAAGAACTGTCTACTGAAACGTAATGATCGTATCTATCGCGTACCCTCCGCGGGATTACATCATAGGTATCAAAGAACTGTCTACTGAAACAACCCGACCCACGCGAGAACGTTGACATTAGCCATTACATCATAGGTATCAAAGAACTGTCTACTGAAACAAGGTGCTGACCATTCGCCCCCTGTGCCCGGATAATTACATCATAGGTATCAAAGAACTGTCTACTGAAACTTACAAATGTTAGTGGTGTTATAAAAATATATGTTTATATTACATCATAGGTATCAAAGAACTGTCTACTGAAACCCTCTTTTACGGCTGTTTGGGTGCTACCTCTGATTACATCATAGGTATCAAAGAACTGTCTACTGAAACCATGTATTTATACGTAGGTCACCCTGGTCATATAAATTACATCATAGGTATCAAAGAACTGTCTACTGAAACTTCCGCTTAACTGCTTCCAGACAGATTGATTCCGTATTACATCATAGGTATCAAAGAACTGTCTACTGAAACGCAATATCCTCAAGAATCTCGCGCCTGAAACTTATCATTACATCATAGGTATCAAAGAACTGTCTACTGAAACTGAGATTAGATAACGGCTTCATCACTATCACCGAAATTACATCATAGGTATCAAAGAACTGTCTACTGAAACTTGATTAGAGGTTCTCCGTCCTTGACTTTCTGAAATTACATCATAGGTATCAAAGAACTGTCTACTGAAACTAAACGCCGTTTTCACCGTAGACTCCGCGACATCCATTACATCATAGGTATCAAAGAACTGTCTACTGAAACTCGAGAATGGATTCACAGAGGAAGAAATTATTGCAATTACATCATAGGTATCAAAGAACTGTCTACTGAAACATGGGGTGATGTTGACCTGATTAAAATGACGTATATTACATCATAGGTATCAAAGAACTGTCTACTGAAACTGTGTACGGGTCGAGCCAGTTAAGGACGCTGAAAATATTACATCATAGGTATCAAAGAACTGTCTACTGAAACTTATAATTACAGGTATGGCACGGACGGCCTATCTCACGATTACATCATAGGTATCAAAGAACTGTCTACTGAAACGTTTGATCGGGTCTGCTTCTTTGCCGGAAAACCGATTACATCATAGGTATCAAAGAACTGTCTACTGAAACGCAACACTGAAAAAATGCAGGCTGTTTGTATGACAATTACATCATAGGTATCAAAGAACTGTCTACTGAAACTTGGTTACAATCGCAGAACCTGCATTCCACATAATCATTACATCATAGGTATCAAAGAACTGTCTACTGAAACGTAAAACTTATCGAGATAGCCTTGTCAGGCGGTACATTACATCATAGGTATCAAAGAACTGTCTACTGAAACGTATTGTATTCGAGAAAAAAGAATCAGTTTGCGCTCGATTACATCATAGGTATCAAAGAACTGTCTACTGAAACCAACTCAGACAGCTCTTTAGATATATACATTGGATATTACATCATAGGTATCAAAGAACTGTCTACTGAAACTTTGATACTTTCTACGCCGATGAAACTATTATAATTACATCATAGGTATCAAAGAACTGTCTACTGAAACACGGGGATATAAATGTAAGGTCATAGTACCTTCGATTACATCATAGGTATCAAAGAACTGTCTACTGAAACCTCAGGTCGACCCCGCTCAGGTTGGCCATGCACAGGATTACATCATAGGTATCAAAGAACTGTCTACTGAAACTTTTACGCTTTAACAGAGCAGGAAGGCGTACGCAAATTACATCATAGGTATCAAAGAACTGTCTACTGAAACACTATCCCAGATACCGTATCTGGATTGGTTGAAATTACATCATAGGTATCAAAGAACTGTCTACTGAAACATTAGATAGATCATACTATACCGAAAGTTTTCATTATTACATCATAGGTATCAAAGAACTGTCTACTGAAACGCTTTCCGCGTCGGATATCAGGCCGCTTTGTTCCATTACATCATAGGTATCAAAGAACTGTCTACTGAAACGTGGTTGGAAGATAAACCGGAAGGTCAGCGCGCCATTACATCATAGGTATCAAAGAACTGTCTACTGAAACCCATTGCCATACAACGCAACAAGATCACTATACAGAATTACATCATAGGTATCAAAGAACTGTCTACTGAAACGCCAAATATTATCGTGTGGTAATGTGGCCTTAGTGTATTACATCATAGGTATCAAAGAACTGTCTACTGAAACTTTAAAAGTGGAGACGCCAAAGCGGAGTATGCAGGGATTACATCATAGGTATCAAAGAACTGTCTACTGAAACACGTAAAATAGTCGTGACGTTTACACCGCTTAAGATTACATCATAGGTATCAAAGAACTGTCTACTGAAACTACATTTTCAACGTCTGGCACTTCTGCGTTTAATGAATTACATCATAGGTATCAAAGAACTGTCTACTGAAACGCAATACGAGTAATACAATCGATAGTTTTTTCATATTACATCATAGGTATCAAAGAACTGTCTACTGAAACGCTTGAGCTTGCGTTAATCTCGATCTTGAGTTCACAAATTACATCATAGGTATCAAAGAACTGTCTACTGAAACCGCCGTATTCTTACGGCTAAAGAGGCTTTAAATTTAATTACATCATAGGTATCAAAGAACTGTCTACTGAAACGTTATTTTAGAATCTAATAAAAAAGAATAGTAATATTACATCATAGGTATCAAAGAACTGTCTACTGAAACTAATCAATGGTTTAGAGATCAAAATTTAATGGATATTACATCATAGGTATCAAAGAACTGTCTACTGAAACGTTAAATGTCCCTGAGGTGTACCTTCAGCGGTTTCAATTACATCATAGGTATCAAAGAACTGTCTACTGAAACAATATTTGCTGATCACATCCCGTTCGGTTATCATGTAATTACATCATAGGTATCAAAGAACTGTCTACTGAAACAGCTGGCGAAGTAATTAGTTATTCTCATGATGTTCCATTACATCATAGGTATCAAAGAACTGTCTACTGAAACCCACCATTGGACCAAGCATGATTCAGGATGCAATATTACATCATAGGTATCAAAGAACTGTCTACTGAAACTAAATGGAGTTGGTGGGACGTTGATAGTGTACTCCATTACATCATAGGTATCAAAGAACTGTCTACTGAAACGTCACTCATTTACACAGTCTCCGTATCTGGATTAATATTACATCATAGGTATCAAAGAACTGTCTACTGAAACCTGAACCTAAAAATACAATTATGTACTATCACGCCATTTAATTACATCATAGGTATCAAAGAACTGTCTACTGAAACTGAACGCAAACGCAAACGCAAACGCAAACGCAAATTACATCATAGGTATCAAAGAACTGTCTACTGAAACAGCGGTAGACTAGCCTTTTCAGGCAGGCATCGATATTACATCATAGGTATCAAAGAACTGTCTACTGAAACTTTTTTGTTCAGAGCCTGGCATAGTGTGTGCGGAATTACATCATAGGTATCAAAGAACTGTCTACTGAAACTGTGAAAAGGGAGTCAATGTTGTGATCAGCGAGCCTGATTACATCATAGGTATCAAAGAACTGTCTACTGAAACCAAAATGGTTCAGATGAGTTCATCCATATATTACGATTACATCATAGGTATCAAAGAACTGTCTACTGAAACATAAAATCTTTTAATTTCCCTGTTGCGGGATTTTCTAAATTACATCATAGGTATCAAAGAACTGTCTACTGAAACAAGATGGCATATCTATATCATTTTCACATATATAAATTACATCATAGGTATCAAAGAACTGTCTACTGAAACTTAGGATTGACGTCCGGATGATAAATTTTAGCCGCGATTACATCATAGGTATCAAAGAACTGTCTACTGAAACTGTAGTAAATCATTCTTAAAAAGAAAACAAATAATTACATCATAGGTATCAAAGAACTGTCTACTGAAACTGCCCACCGATTCTATACCCTGCAAGACAACACAATTACATCATAGGTATCAAAGAACTGTCTACTGAAACATATTTATTGTTTCATTCATTGAATCTTTGATACCCATTACATCATAGGTATCAAAGAACTGTCTACTGAAACGATGACACAGAAAAAGAAGTTAAAACAGATTCACATTACATCATAGGTATCAAAGAACTGTCTACTGAAACGTCGGGAAAGACGCCGAGCTGTTCGAACGGCTCACCGGATTACATCATAGGTATCAAAGAACTGTCTACTGAAACTCTAACTGCATGTACATATCGCCGCCGCATGGGATTACATCATAGGTATCAAAGAACTGTCTACTGAAACCTGTAGACATGCCAATAGATATTAAAATCGCTTTTATTACATCATAGGTATCAAAGAACTGTCTACTGAAACTACTCAGCCGGAAGCGTCCAAAGCCTTATAGGATATTACATCATAGGTATCAAAGAACTGTCTACTGAAACTTCATTTGTAAATGTCTTATATCAGTAAAATATACATATTACATCATAGGTATCAAAGAACTGTCTACTGAAACCTTTTGATATTCCTGTAAGAGGATCACCGTAATAAAATTACATCATAGGTATCAAAGAACTGTCTACTGAAACTTAATATTGAGATTAACTATATCAAAAAACACCTGAATTACATCATAGGTATCAAAGAACTGTCTACTGAAACGAGCTTTCAGGAACGCGGCTAAAATTTATCATCCGGATTACATCATAGGTATCAAAGAACTGTCTACTGAAACCTTTGTATGATCTCTGCAAGTTTCCGCATTTGCCGATTACATCATAGGTATCAAAGAACTGTCTACTGAAACAAGAAGGTATCAAAAGTATGCATGACGATTTGATAGAATTACATCATAGGTATCAAAGAACTGTCTACTGAAACGCTTTGATTTCGTCCGCTGTTAAAACCGAATCGAATATTACATCATAGGTATCAAAGAACTGTCTACTGAAACCAATTCGAGCGCACTTTTTTACGAGCCGCTTTAAATTACATCATAGGTATCAAAGAACTGTCTACTGAAACCATTGTTTAAATCGGTTGTAGATATGTCATTTAATCATTACATCATAGGTATCAAAGAACTGTCTACTGAAACGTAGCGGTAGGAATCGAACAGTTTGAATTTTACGAAATTACATCATAGGTATCAAAGAACTGTCTACTGAAACACGATGATATTGACGTTGCGCCGGCATCTTTTCAATTACATCATAGGTATCAAAGAACTGTCTACTGAAACTTTTCATAATTCCACCAAGCCGACACGGATATATATTACATCATAGGTATCAAAGAACTGTCTACTGAAACTTCCACGCGAGCTAGGCGAAGGCTCATCCCGTAAAATTACATCATAGGTATCAAAGAACTGTCTACTGAAACGTAATGTCGATGTGCATTGCCTCGCGCACCATATCGATTACATCATAGGTATCAAAGAACTGTCTACTGAAACAAACATTTATTTTTTGCATATCTCTCTTATTTCCATTACATCATAGGTATCAAAGAACTGTCTACTGAAACTTATATGTAATACCAACATAATACCAAACATTATCAATTACATCATAGGTATCAAAGAACTGTCTACTGAAACCGTTAAAAACCTGCCTGCCGAAAAAAGTCGATTCGAATTACATCATAGGTATCAAAGAACTGTCTACTGAAACGAAGAATACTCTTTACCCTCCTCGTTTCTCCCCATTACATCATAGGTATCAAAGAACTGTCTACTGAAACATAAAATCGGGTAAAAAATAGCTTCAAGTCTATAAATTACATCATAGGTATCAAAGAACTGTCTACTGAAACCCCGTTCGGATTACACGGAAACACACCACCAACTATCATTACATCATAGGTATCAAAGAACTGTCTACTGAAACACGATTCTGCTTTGTACCGTGCGCCAAGGAATCTATTACATCATAGGTATCAAAGAACTGTCTACTGAAACTTTTGCAATCATAATTTATCATATTTAGGAAAAGATTGCTACCAGTTATGGATAAATTTTTGCCGTAAAAATATCCGGTAAATATTTATTGACTTAGCTACTACAGCGTAGTATTCTTTCATTCATCTACAATAGAATGTCCCGTGTTTGAAGGAATAAATCCCGGACGTAAAAACAAGTAAAACCTTCATGGTAATTGTCTGTCCTGCTCCGAGAGCATATATATATACGATGAAGGTATTTTTACGTCAACAGGGAGGAAGGCTCATGCCGCAATTCAGGAAAGTATCACTTAGGAACTTAACGGAACTCAACAACCCGACAATCCGACCACTCAGAAAATTTCATAATTCACTAATTCAAGAATTTATTGATCGGAGTGAAGCTGTAACTCGGAATGTGCAGATGGAACAGCGTCTACTTATGTATCAGCGCGAAAACTTAGCTCAGTACTTATGTGATAAGAGCGAGCAACAGGATTTGCCGAGTCATATTGTCCGGCTAATCCACAAGTATAATAGTCTGCTTGACGTGCTGTATGATGACGATCTGTTGGAGCATATCAAGCCTCAACCCTCGTCACGCGGTACTAGAGGTTCTGCAACAACGCTGACTTTCCTTGACGAGAAATCCGGTGGCAGATCGTATTACGTGAAACTGAACGGAGAAAAGTTATCCATTCCCTATTCGGAGATGGCGTTACTGATTTATCTGGCTATCAAACGAAAGGCTGGCGATGGTTTGGTTTCTCAGGATGATACGGATCGTGAAGGGATCACGGAATCGGAAATGACAGAAGGTCGGCTTCGCAAACTTGTCTATAATCTACAGAAAAGTTTACGACGAAAAGATTTGATCGTGAACGAATGTGAAGGTTTTTATAGACTGACAATATTCTCTGATAGTATACTTGTACCAGAACCGAACTGGCTGGAAGATACGTTATGCGAAATATTGGCACATCTGGAAAAATATCGGGAATGACGCGCTGAACAGAAAAGTATCAATGTATAATCAGGAATAAACACCCATCAATGAAGCGGATTTTATATGGATCAAAATGACGAAAATATAATTTTTCAAGAAATTCCTGAAGATATTGATGAGACATGGATAGAAGGAAGTATTTTTGGTGGAATGGGAAGCGTGATGGATAATTTTCAAATGGCTAAATCATTTAGAAAAGCCGCTGAATCTCTTGCAATGCAATATAAGGCAGATTGTGATTCATATGAAATACTGAATCCTCTTTTGTATTTATATCGTCATGCCATAGAGTTATATCTTAAAGAAATAATTTGTAAATTTGATCAGACATATAATAAGAAAAAAATAAAAGCGTTAGGTCATAGTTTAAGCGATTCTTTTTTGTTGGTAGAAAAATTTATAGAGGCGCGAGGCTATAAAATACCTGATAAGCTCAAAAATATTGTGTTTGAGTTTAACAAACTTGACAAGAGGTCATTTCGCTTTCGTTATGGAGAAGGTGTTCAACCCGGTGAGTATTGGATTGATTTCATTCATCTAAATAATATGATGAAAGATCTTTTTGACGGATTTGAAAATATATATTCCATCGCATGTAAAAAATTGCAGTAATTTGCCGTAATCAGGACACGACCTGATGTCAGCTGTCAGCGTCAGTGGATGTGCGGTTCACTCCCGATAATAATGCTTTATCACACCGCCGAGCCGTGACTCGCATTTGATTTTGCCTTCGGATTTACCGGTATAATCGATCGGTTTGCTATTCAGCCCTGAATGCGGTCGGACGGTATTGTAATAGTTGTAGGTGTACTCACGAACAAGATACTCGAAATGCCGTTTCCCGAATATAAAGAATTTGTCGAGCAGTTCGCGCTGTATTATTCCTACCCAACTTTCCGCGTAAGGATTTAAGTTGGGCGATTTGTATGGGAGCTTCTTTACCAACGTGTTATGAATCTCAAAGATTTTATCGAATTTGGCTGGGAACTTTTTGTCGCCATCCCGAATCAGGATTTTCTTTGTATCGTCCTCGAAAAATTCTTCCATATATTTTGCGCGGTTGACCATCCATAACTCGGACGGATGATCTGTGATTCCGGCGATATGCACTTTCCTTGTTCGTATATTGATAAAAAACAGTACGAACATGAGTTTTTTACCGAATGGAGTCCATATTTCCCGGGAGAAAAAATCAACCGCCCAGAGTGTTTCAAATGTCCGTTTGAGGAATGCATCCCACGAATCCTCGTATCGACGTGGAGCAGGCTCGATACCATGTTCACGTAACAAGTCCTTTACAAAAGTTCTGCCTCGACTGATTTTCAGTTTATTGAGTTCGCCGAGAATATGACCAAGCCCCCAATCGAAGTTTTCTCGAGCTATACGTAAGATGATATCGATTACTTCTTGCGGTGTACGTCGTGGCCGCCCGAGATTCTTTGTTTGAAGTGTACCTGCTTCGCTCTCGATCACCCATCGGCGGAACGTGGAATAGTTGACTATGGATATAATATTTTTGATGCTCCCGCCGATTCTCAGTCCGTATCGGATAAGTTTTTGTTTCTCTTGCAGGGTTGTCCTGATCTGCTTGCCGAGCTTTGATCGGAGAATCTCATTCTCTACTTTCATGTATTCGATTTGCCGGACAAGATGTGAATGTACCATCATGCCTAGCACGGTCAAAAAATATTGAAAAAATTTGTTGTTTGGTGTATCAATTGGTGGTGTCTTTATATGAGCGAACGATTCCATTATATTATCTGTCCTATGTACCTTTGATAATAGTTGATAGCGGAAATCATATTTTCGGATATTTTACCTCACTACTTTTTGTTTGTATAAATTTATTGTTATATATCTTTCCTGTTTGACATTTAATACTACTATTTAGTATAATAAGTTAACAAGGTTTCGAAACCTGAAAAGGAGAATATGCAATGAAGAAACTGGTAATTTCATTACTGCTCGGGATGTTTGTTTTAACAGCGTTATCTGTCCATGCTGAAGGTGACAAAAATCATGGCGACAAAGGTACAGGTAGCGTTATCAGGAATGGCGCACCCAATAATTGATGGTGTTAGCCTGAATTAATAAGATCCGCATAGGCTCAAATATGAAGACTTCTATATATTAGCCTATGCGGATTTTATATTTGTCGCATAATCTCCTGTCAATATATTTTCCTACTCAAGATATCCACAATTCGAGATCAAAAATCAGGTCGCAAAATTAGCGTACCCCTCTGGAAATCCATTTTGAAAAGAAAAAGTTCTTTATTTTTCTCAGGTCGCAAAAAAGCATTAAAAAATTTAAGCAATTATTAACATTTTGGTAACAGATTTGAGGTCAATTTGCATCAATTCGCAGTTGCGATAATCGTCCGATACGGGGAGGAGGATATTAAAATGCAAAAATTTGTAATGTCTTAAATTGTATGGTATATAATTACTTAGAGAGACTATGAGAACATTAGAAAAGACATTGGCATGTGTTTTAATTTTACATTTAAAGAGAGGATGTATCCGATGAGAAAAAACGTACTATTTGTTTTTGCACTATTCGCAATAATGGGTGCAACGACTGCATACCCCGATTCAATAACACTGACAACCACTAATGGAGCAGTGGGGTATATTGCCAGACACGATTCTACAGGGTACATTCTTGCCTTCCCTAACTATCGCTTATTAAATAGTTATCACTCTGCCAATCCTCAAACTTCACGATCGTTTGTAGAGTTCAGCTTACAGCAATGGTACGCCCTCGGGTTAAGCGAATCGGCGCTTATGAATGTCACTTTTACTGCATCATTTTATCAGGCAAGCTCATGGCCTGATTCATATAAAGCGCCGATTAAGTTTTACGAAATGACTGCAAGGGACAACGACGGTACGTATTCTACTTATGACGATTTTATCGCGCCTGTTTCCGCGATTGGTTCGACCATAGAATATTCGGTGTACTCGAACGGTTTGAGCATCGATGTAACCGACGCCTTTCTTGAAGACGCAGGAGCACAAAATTATACCGGGTATTCGGTGCGGCTTGCAGACGAGCGCATTGGGGATACTACGGTGCTTCGAGGTGTCATATTTGAATCACCCACTCTTACAATTACTTATAACGCTAATGCTGAACCTCCTCAGACCATCCCCGAACCGGTGACGATTCTTATGTTCCTGATCGGAGGCGCACCATTACTTAGAAAAAAGGTGTTTTAAAATAGGGAAGAATAAGGACAACAGCGACTATTTTTTATAGGCATAATTATCTGAATTAGGCAATGGCACAAACACGAGAACAAAAAAAGAGGTTTTATCGTGTATCTTTCGACAATTGATGCTATAACATAGTATCAAAAAATATTCACAAATTAGCCTCAAAAATCAGGTCGCAAAATTAGCGTACCCCTCTGGCGGGTGATAAAAAATCCTCAAAAAGTGGTTCTGTAGATAGCAATCCGGCTATGTTTCAAAAAGTCGCAATTATTTTGTGGTTTTCAGGTATGAAATGTCAGGGTATTTCTTAAGCGCAGAGAGATGTTCTGGAAGCGGTATTGTTTATGTAAATAAGCTCTGGTAAGAGGAATATTTCTGTGTGATTCTTATTTATTTTCGAAGAATTTAGCGGGAAGGTTACCGACAATTTCACGCTCTGGGATAGCAACCCGGGGAGGTGGTTCGCTCAGACGACGACCCGGGGAGGGCTACATTATTTAAGTTGTCGCATGTCCGGCAGGCAATTCCGGTTTGCAGAATAAAACTCTTTTTCTGAAAGGACTGAATAACAATCTTGCCAGAGAAGAGTTTTTCATGCTTTTGCCGAGTGTGCGCAACAGCATGAACGTTTTGATAGGCCTGATAAAGACTCTATATGCGAAAAGCAGTACATATCCTCTCATGCGTATGTTATTGATGTCTTCGCTGGATACGGCAGTCGGGTCTATA
>JAHDNF010000036.1 GCA_018435605.1 bacterium
ATATACCGCTACCTTCAAGCTCGCCATACGCGGTATCCCATAAATTAGCCTTGAAATTCGGCAACCGCCCTATCTCGCTTCCCGGTTCAGGAATTATATCAACTATCTCCGGCGCCAACGTATCTATCACAAACGTATACATGTTTTCCACAGTCTGATTTTCCATCAAATCCCGTACACGAACCTTGACAGTATATTGTTTCTGTGGCTGAAAATTGACATCGGAAACATTGAAAATACCTTCATAACGCACATTTTGCAAATCTGTCCATGTTATTGTTTTAGTAGAAATAACAGTATTGTTTTCAAGTATTTGCAACCGTGATACCGTTTCGTTGATACCGTAAAACGTACCCGCCACTGGATTCCAATCGAAACCGTAAACCTGAACATTAACCTTTATTTGCGTCGGTTTTTGAGCTAGCTTTAAATAGGGTGACTGATGGGGGGTTATTGTAATACTCTGAAGTAAAGGAGGAGTAGTACGGCAATGAAACCTGCCAATAAGCCTAGATGTACTTCCTCCATAACTATTTACTAAAGCTATCTTAATGAAAGAACTATTATTTTCGAGAAAAACATACCCGAGAAAATTGGGTATTGAGTAAGAGACACCATCGCTTATACCTTTTGAATTATTATCCAAAAACGGTTCTCCGGAGTCGTATTTATTGTTATCATTCAGATCAACATATACTTCACCCTTATCATAAATACCGGATCTATTTTGATACTGTTGCCCTGAACGCAAAATTACAACGCTGTAGTTGTAACTACCACTGCGTTGATTCCAAAAATGATCGTGCTGAGGAGCCTCAAATATTCGGACAGTTTGTTCATAAGTTCTGGCCGGTACAGTACCGGAAATATTGGGTACCGTTGGATCTCCTATTACCCGTCGATTATTTGATAATGTATAATATAACGTATCAAAATTAGGCGATGACGGCATAGGCGGCGTTAAGGGCGTTCCCTCTGTAAAATTAAGCGTTATAGTACGTGTCGCTGTTCTAAACGATGAATCGCAGGCGTATATTGTGATTGAAGTTGATCCTTCTTGAAACGCCTCGCCGGGTTGAAATTCATAGTCAAAGTTTCCGTTAACGAAGTTGATTCCACCGTTATCTGTTGTCCAATAATCTCTTTTATTAAGGTGAAACCTGTTATCAAATACCGCAAAAGCTTCCAATCCTTGATTTTGATAACTCACAGGCCATACGTTACCCCTTATTTTAGGGGGATTGGTTGAAACAGTCATACCAGATGTATATGCTTTCCATGTCCCCTGATCATAAATATGACTGATTGTGGGTTGGCTAGGCGCAATATTGTCATAAACGTAATCACGATTTACCGAACGCATGTTACCGGCTTTGTCATAAGCGGTTACTGTAATGCGAAACTCATGAGCTTCTCTATATATAACGCTCCAGCCTCCGGTGGGATAGAAATCTATCTGTCGATTTGAGTCATGTATCTGTGTGCCGGATATCCATTGATCAGTAGTCTTATCTTTTAGAGTTATGGTAACAGTGTCCCAATCGATATCCGAACCGTTAGCGATAACTATACCATAAATCTTATCTACCAGATACATATACGGCCCGTTTGATCGAGTGCCTATTTTAGAGACAGTTGCACTAACGGTCGGCACTGTGGTGTCAAGCATGACACTGACAGATTGGGAAGGCAATGAGGAACCTGATTGGTTGGACGCTGTCGCAGTAACATTGAACTGGCCGGTAGCCATAGTTACCACGGCACTCCATTTGCCGTCGGAATCAGTCATAATCTGAGCAGGCGTTGTTTGGGTAGACGGTACCCCATCTCTATATACGGTTATCTGCGTATCCGCAGGCGCTGAACCCTTTATAAGCACATCCGGCTGAGCAACCCCTTCCTGGCCGCTGTTTGTATAAATGGTTTCGCCCGCTATAACAGTTTTGCCGCCGAACTCGGTTATCGACGGCGCATTAGGCACACCGTCGGCGTATGCTAAACAGCACGTAAAAATAAATAAAATAAGGCAGGGGACGAATACTCCTCTATAACGTTTCATGCGAATACCTCTTTGTGTGATATTTTTTATATTCAGTTTTGTATAATAATATAAGCATTTTGTTGTTATCGGAAACTTGATAAGAATTAACAAGCAAATAGGACGGAAGGCATTGCAGGAGATGTCTTTTTGCACGGTAAAATTCATAAACTGATGATTCAATGAGATATATTAAAAAGCAGGATAAACTTCCAAGCAGGCTCGGTAGCGCAGGCATAACCTTCTCACAATCATTATATTTGGTTGTAATTATGAAATACGCTTTCTTCTGGCGTATAAAAAGGCTCCTACGGCGGTTAGTAATAATACCCACGACAACGGTTCGGGTATACTCACCATATTGTATGTCGTAAGCGCCATGGAAGGAGCGAAATCAAGTTCTCCCAGATAATAAAAGTCCGGAGCAGGAATATCGAAAAGATCGGATTCTCCCCACCATAC
>JAHDNF010000021.1 GCA_018435605.1 bacterium
GCGGATTCCACTGTGCCGTATTTGGCAAATGCCGCCTGAAGGTCTTCGTCTGTTACCTGATAATCCAGATTGCCTACATAAATGTTCATCTTTACTTCTCATCCTCTCGCCATGCTTTACGTGATCGAAAATCTGTCCATGGCTTAAAACATTTTTCGATGATCTGTTTGAGAGTCCGCCTCTCTCGCGTTTGGTGGAGGCGGCGGGACTCGAACCCGCGTCCTGAAATATTCACCACACAATATACTACATGCTTAGTCGTTTTGAAGGTTTCACCGGTTATGAACAGAACGACAAACTTCATATCCGGTTAGTTCCCCCTTTTGGTTCGCCGATCAAGCAGGGAACGTTCCGTATCGGCTATCCTGCTTCTTGTCGTCGTACAGCTCAGCAGGTGTCGGCCGTAAAACG
The DNA here is from genome assembly GCA_018435605.1 of bacterium. Lineage (GTDB taxonomy): Bacteria > Auribacterota > Auribacteria > Auribacterales > Auribacteraceae > R3-B46. The sequence goes on from JAHDNF010000021.1 coordinate 412, forward strand.
TTGGCTATATTACATAGCCGTTGCTAACGCCATAGACGATACAGGCGCGAACGGAACTATGTTAGTAGATGCGTTCACTCTGTAAGCGTCTAATGAAATGATGTTTTCATTTGCGTTTATTGTTTTGCCAGGTTTTTAAGGAGGCCGCCTGACAACCTCCGCATGCAATCATGCACCTCATATCCCAGTCGAAACCTATCGCCCCCGACAGGAATTAAGTGGTACTCACGATAGCAGTTTCTGCCATCGTTGCCCATTATATCACTCATCGCTTTCAAAAAACAATTCTTTTTATCGATGTTTTAAAAAAAATTTTTTTATCCCTGAATTATTTGACGCATAAAGGTTGCTTTGAAGCAAAAATTAAACGCAGTTTCAATATTTTTTTATCCGAAGGTTTGTTATAATATGATTTTTCTATACAATGATTACCGCGCGCAAGGAATTATTAAGATGAAAAATAAAATCGAGTTCATCCCCATAGGAGTAATACGTTCGCCGTTCAAAGATATTGCCGGAATGCCCATTCAGGCGTCTTTGTCTGGAGGAGTATGCGGTACTGTTGAGATATATCCTGAGTTTGTAGAAGGATTGAAGTCTCTCGACGGTTTTTCTCATATCTATCTGATATACAACTTTCATCTCTCGGACGGGTATTCGCTGGAAGTCAAGCCGTTTCTTGATGATGCCGTGCACGGGGTTTTCGCGACGCGCGCGCCGAAACGGCCGAACCATATAGGCGTTTCCGTTGTGGAGTTGATGCGTATCGAAAACAGTATTCTGCATATCAAAAACGTGGATATAATCGACGGCACACCTCTTTTGGATATCAAGCCGTATGTGCGAAAATTTGACTGCATCGAAACCCGCAAAGAAGGCTGGCTGTCCGGTAAAACCGGTTCATTAAATGAACATTATTCCGATGACCGGTTCGGCAAATGATCCGCAACCGGTATTTGAAATATAGCTTAAGCACCAGTATTTCTGTAAGTTCTGTTTGTTATCAATGATTCCGTTGTTCATTTGCTGGTAGCCTATTAGTCATGGATTTCCGCCAAAACCGCGGCATCAAGCCAGAAAGCAGAGAGTTATGGAGGAGGCAAATTACTTAGTTTTTTAGATGAACGTCTTTAAAGATTATTGCGCAGTAAAGCAGGATTGACAACACGCCCGACCATCTCCGCTTTAAAGATACGGGGATTTGAAGATTATTTATGCGATTAGCAGGCTAATTAAAAATAGATAAAGAAAAAACCGCTCTGTTGGTCAAAGCGGTTTTTTAAATCTATGATATTTAAAGAAAAGGGTTACGCTCTTTTTGCCCGACGCAGTACCAAGCCACCCACACTTAACAGCACAAGTCCTACACTTGCAGGCTCAGGAACAGCTCCCCCCTCGTTTCCACTGAAGGAACTTGCAACACGAAAGCCGATACCGTAGTGCTCGCGAGTCGGACCGTAGTTGTAGCGGTAGGAAGAGGGCAGGTAGCTCGCATAGGTATAACACGAACCGCCACGCAAACCGCGGTACTGACCGCTTATTAGAGCTTCGTTCCATTCCCACACATTTCCGTTCTGGTCATACGTCCCGTAAGGACTTTCCGATTCATCATATGCTCCTACTTCTGTAGTATAATACGGACTGCCTAGCGTA
>JAHDNF010000031.1 GCA_018435605.1 bacterium
GAATCGCGTATGTATTTGCCATCCAGAACACCAACTTTTATACCCCGTCGATCCCGAAGATCCTTTCCATCAAACTTGTAGTCAGCCATAAAATCCCCCCTCTTTTTTGTTTAATGGTATTTCAACCTGGCTATGCCTAACAATCACTATACCGCGATCCTGCAAGCCAATATGATACTGGGGGGACTTTTGCGGCTATATTCTGAAAGCATAATATGCTTTTCCCCCTTCCATTTGCCTTGAACGCCTTTTATATTATAGTGCAATTATATTATAATGCATAGCGCAATTATTGTTTCGTGAACATTGCTGTTGAGGCTTGTTGCATGGAGGAAAAAAGATCCAACGACCAGGGCGCGCCCAAGCTTTCTGCGCAGATCCGATGGGTGCTCCGCAGAAAGCACTATTCCCTGCGTACCGAGCGGTCTTACCTTTTCTGGATAAGGAATTATGTGGGTTTTCACAACATGCGCCATCCAAGGGGCATGGGCAAACACGAGATCGAATCGTTCCTCACCCATCTGGCCGTTGACCGCAAGAATGTTTAGGTATGTCAAAAATCCCTTGACATTATAGTGAAAATATGCTTATATACAGATCATAACATATCCTTGACTGATATAATCAGTCATTGAGCCGCCCCGAGCGGTCAAAGTAGTTACCTGATAAAGAAGTTTTCAGGTAACATCTACAAACATTTAAGTATATCGACAATCGTCGAGATGAGCACTATTGTTGCCATCGGCTGATGACAAGAGAACATGCATGGGCTTTCTGCACATGCGAGAAAATCAAAAAGTTTTCCGCTAAGGAAAACGCCATTCAGTGTTCTAAAGGATATCAGTGTATCCGGAATAGATTTCTATCTTGGCACACATCTTTTGTTGCGCACGATGAAAATCATCATTCCAGGATCAATCCAATTCAAATTCAAATAAGCGCGTCTGTTTAGATTTTTATCTCGTAAGAGATAAAGGGGAAACAGACGCGCTATCCAAGAATCATTTTATCGCGTGTTTATCAATAGTTAAACCATTCAATCCATAAAAATGGGAACAAATTGCCTCGGATTCC
>JAHDNF010000037.1 GCA_018435605.1 bacterium
ATCCACATGCGCATAATGTCGCTTATCTGTCTCATACTCAACATGCGCGGTCGCTATCGTTATCCCTCTCTCCTTCTCTTCAGGAGCATTATCTATCGAATCAAACGTACGCGCTGTCGCTTTCCCTTCTTTCGCCAGCGTTAGTGTTATCGCCGCTGTCAACGTCGTCTTACCGTGGTCCACGTGCCCTATCGTTCCGATATTCACATGCGGTTTTGTCCTCTCGAACTTTTCCTTGGCCATACAATGCCTCCTTTGTATAATTCGTATTTGTTTATAATTTCTATAAAGAGTTATTTTTTATTAACTGAAATTTTACCATTTATAATGAGCAAACGCTTTATTAGCTTCTGCCATTTTATGAGTATCCTCACGCTTTTTAATAGCCGAACCCTGATTTTTAAATCCATCAGCAATTTCAGCGGCTAGACACTCTATCATAGCCTGTCCTTTACGCTGACGAGAATAATTTATAAGCCATCGGGACGCCAGAGCGAACTGTCTAGCGGACGAAACCTCTACAGGCACTTGATACGTTGCGCCTCCGACACGTCTTGATTTAACTTCAAGGACAGGTTTTACATTATTTAAGCACTGATTGAACACTTTTACCGCATCCGTCTCGCCAACCCTCTGAGCCGCTAATTCAAGAGCTCCGTAGAATATCCGTTCGGCGATACTTTTTTTGCCCTTCAGCATAAGCATATTGATAAACTTCGCTACTTCAAGCGAATTATATTTGGAATCCGGATCAATTGACCGTTTAACTGCTCTTCTACGTCTTGACATTCTATTTCAAACCTCCTCGTTCACCGACTATTTCTTTGGAGCTTTTGAGCCGTACTTAGAGCGGCCTTGAGCTCGTTTTTCAACACCCATTGCATCCAGAGTACCACGAATAATATGATAACGCACACCTGGTAAATCCTTTACCCTGCCGCCACGTATCAGAACAATGGAGTGCTCTTGCAAATTATGCCCCATACCAGGAATATAAGCTGTTACTTCCATTGAGTTGGACAACCTCACCCTGGCAATCTTACGCAAAGCCGAATTAGGTTTTTTCGGCGTCTGTGTTTTTACTTGCAAGCAAACGCCTCTTTTTTGCGGGCATGCTTTAAGTGCAGGTGTTTTACACTTTTTCTGCACTCGTTTTCTACCTTTTCTGATAAGCTGATTTACTGTTGGCATTCACAACTCCTTTTAATTTTCAAACAAAGTTGTCAAACTATATACTCTTTTAAATAATTTTTCAAGTCTTTTTTTAAACTTCTTCTTTTTCAGTTGTAACAACCTCTGGCATATCGGCGGCTATTTCAAAATCAGAATATTTCCTAAAACCGGGACCAGCTGGTATAAGATGCCCCATAATAACATTTTCTTTAAACCCACGAAGACGATCTATTCTACCTGACGACGCCGCGTCGGTAAGCACTCGTGTGGTTTCCTGAAAAGATGCGGCAGATATAAAGCTACTAGTGCTTAGCGATGCTTTAGTAATACCTTGTAAAATAGTGGTAGCTTCTGCCGGCTTACCGCCTTTTTTGATAACCGCCCTATTTTCGCGGTTGAATACAATTTTATCAACCTGTTCTCCATATAAAAACGATGTATCGCCTGGTTCGGTAATTCTTATTTTCTTGAGCATCTGGCGTATAATTAATTCGATATGTTTATCATTGATTTCCACACCCTGGAGTCGATAAACCTCTTGTATCTGGTTTACCAGATATTCCTGCAATTCTTTTGGACCGCAGACCTGCAATATTTCCTGAGGCACTATAGGGCCTTCGGTCAACTGCTGACCTTTTTTGACCCTGTCGCCTTTATAAACGGTTAGGTGTTTGCCGTGCGATGTCAAATGTTCTTCTTCAGCGCCGGTTTCAGGATCACGAACGATAATACGCCGTTTTCCTTTTACTGTACCGCCGAATTCAATGATTCCATCGATCTTTGCAATTTCTGCGGCATCTTTCGGTCTTCGAGCTTCGAACAATTCGGCCACTCGGGGCAAACCGCCTGTAATATCTTTGGTTTTACTGACTTTTCGAGGTGTTTTTGCCAATAGGTTTCCTGCATCGACTTCTTGACCGTCTTCAACGACAATATGAGCGTTAGCAGGAATTGAGTATTGCGCAACTACCTCGTCATTCAGATCATACAGAACTATCTGAGGATGCAGTTCTTCTTTATGCTCAATGATAACCGTTCCGACCAACCCTGTAGATTCGTCAATTTCCTTTTTCATTGTAACGCCTTCTATGATATCGCTGAAACGAACGATACCAGGACGTTCGGACAAGATCGGAATATTATACGGATCCCATTTAACAAAGGCTTCACCTTTTTTCACAGTGCCGCCATCGGCTACGCTAATAACCGACCCGTTCATAATACTATACTTTTCCAGTTCACGGCCTTCAGGCGTAGTAAGACTGACCATACCATTCTTATTTAAAGCAATAAAAGTATTCTCTTTTGTCTGAACAATTTTTAGATCGTGGTACTGAACGATAGCATCGTTTTTCGCAATAATCTGCGGCTGTTTAAATACCTGACTTGCCGTACCTCCGATATGAAATGTTCTCATTGTCAACTGAGTACCCGGTTCGCCGATAGACTGTGCCGCGATAATGCCAACCGCTTCACCCAGCTCAATAATGTTTCCTTTGGTCAGATCAACGCCATAACATAATTGACAGACACCGGATTCAACTTCACAGGTCAAGACAGAACGTATTTTTATTTGTTCAATACCGGATTTTTCAATTTCATCAGCTATCACACCGGTAATGATTCCATCGGCAGGACAGATTATTTTACCTGTAGCCGGATTAGTAATATCTTCCAGAGCAACACGTCCGACAACACGTTCTTTCAGCGAAACTATTTCATCTTCTCCTTCATAAATACCTTGCACAGTAATACCGTTTAGAGTATGACAATTATGCTCGGTAACTATCACATCCTGAGATACATCGACCAGACGACGGGTTAAATATCCTGAGTCGGCGGTTTTCAACGCTGTATCTGCCAAACCTTTTCGTGCACCGTGTGTTGACGTAAAATACTCTAAAACCGTCAATCCTTCACGAAAGTTGGACAAAATTGGAGTTTCAATAATTTCGCCTGACGGTTTTGCCATCAAACCGCGCATACCTGCAAGCTGTCTTATCTGCTGGCGGCTTCCACGAGAACCCGAGTCAACCATCATGAACACCGGATTAATGAGATTTTCATCTGTTCCTTTACGAAGACATTGATACATCGCTTCGGAAATGGTATCGGTGGTATGAGTCCATATATCTATTATTTTATTATATCGCTCACCGTCGGTAATACTACCGGTATGATACTGCCTTTCCACTTCATTGATCTCTTCGCGGGCGCTTGCAAGTAATTCTTTTTTATCAGGCGGAATAATCATATCATCTATGGAGATTGATATCCCTGCACGAGTGGCGGCCTGAAAACCCAGATTTTTCAATTTATCCAGCAATAGGACGGTTCTATTATGACCAATAACCTCGTAGCAATTCATAATAAGTTTGCCGAGCTGTTTTTTATTCAATTCATAGTTGACGAATTCCACTTCCGGCGGCATGATCTCATTAAAAATAATACGTCCGGCAGTAGTTATAATTGATTCGCCTTTAAGCCTGACTTTGACTTTCTCATGAAGAGAAATAATATGCGAATCCAACGCGAGAAGAACTTCATCAGGCGTAGCAAACGAACGCACTGTTTCGGGCGCCTGTTTAGCCTCTTTAGTCAGATAGTAACAACCAAGCGTAATATCCTGCAAAGGAGTAGTTATCGGTTTTCCACTAGATGGCGAAAATATATTATTGGAGGCAAGCATGAGCATTCTTGTTTCCAATTGAGCTTCGGTAGAAAGCGGAACATGGACAGCCATCTGATCACCGTCAAAATCGGCATTAAACGCCGCGCAAACCAGAGGGTGTATACGTAACGCCTTCCCTTCGACAAGCAATGGTTCGAACGCCTGTATGCCAAGACGATGCAACGTGGGAGCGCGGTTGAGCAGTACCGGATGCCCTTTTGTTACTTCTTCAAGGATATCCCACACTTCAGGAGCTCCACGTTCAATCATTTTTTTTGCGCTTCTTATAGTATGAATACTTCCCCGTTCTTTCAAACGTCGTATGATAAACGGCTCAAAAAGCTCCATAGCCATTTTTTTAGGTAATCCGCATTGATGTAGCTTCAGCTCAGGGCCTACGACAATAACTGAGCGTCCTGAATAATCCACACGTTTACCAAGCAGATTCTGACGAAAACGTCCCTGCTTGCCTTTAAGCATATCGCTGAGCGATTTCAGCGGACGATTGCCAGTTCCGACAACAGGGCGTCCGTGACGTCCATTATCAAACAAAGCGTCAACTGCTTCCTGGAGCATCCGTTTCTCATTACGGATGATAACATCAGGAGTTTTAAGTTCCAATATACTTTTCAGACGGTTATTTCGATTGATAACCCTTCTGTATAAATCATTCAGGTCTGATGTGGCAAAACGCCCGCCCTCAAGAGGAACCAACGGACGCAAATCCGGCGGTATAACAGGAATAACGCTCATTATCATCCAAGCGGGATTATTCTTTGATTTCCTGAAACCCTCGACAATTTTCAATCGTTTGCTGATTTTTTTCAAAGTTTGTTTAGATTTTGTCTTGAGCATTTTATTACGCAATTCAACGGACAACTGATCGAGATCTTCTTTTTTAAGCAATTCTCGAACAGCTTCTGCTCCGATCATTGCGACAAAATTATCATTATATTTTGCACGGGCTTCGCGGTATTCCATTTCGCTGAGCAATTGTTTCGCCTCAAGAGGAGTATCTTTCGGATCAACCACGACATAATCTTCATAGTACAAAATCCGCTCAAGCGAACGAGAAGACATTTCGAGGATATTACCTATTCGGCTCGGCATAGTTTTGAAAAACCAGATATGCGAGACAGGTACAGCCAGAACAATATGCCCCATCCGTTCACGGCGTACTTTCGACTGAGTTACTTCAACGCCGCAACGATCGCATATAGCACCTTTATGCTTAATACGCTTATATTTACCGCAACTGCATTCCCAGTCCTTAGTAGGTCCGAAAATCCGCTCACAGAACAAACCGCCTTTTTCAGGTTTGAATGTTCGGTAATTGATAGTTTCCGGATTTTTAACCTCACCGCGCGACCAAGAATGTATAACTTCTGGAGAAGCGATACGAATACTTACGTTATCAAAAACTCCTCGTAAACTATAATCTGAATATGAATCAATAATCCTCTCAACCAATGGAGAATCTCCTTATTATTTAATGTTAAGGGTTTATTCCTCTTTCTCCACCCGAACGTCAAGACATAAACTCTGCATTTCTTTGATCAAAACATTAAAAGACTCGGGTGTTCCAGCTTCAAGTGAATTATCCCCTTTGACAATCGATTCGTAAATGCGAGTCCTGCCTTGCACATCATCACTTTTTACGGTTAGCAATTCCTGCAAAGCAAAAGCGGCTCCGTACGCTTCCATTGCCCACACTTCCATTTCTCCAAACCGCTGACCGCCGAACTGTGCCTTACCGCCAAGCGGTTGCTGTGTAACCAGAGAATAAGGTCCAATGGCTCTCGCATGTATCTTATCTGAAACCAAATGGTTAAGTTTAAGCATATAAAGGTACCCAACGACAATTTCCTGATCGAACGGTTCACCGGTTCGTCCGTCAAAAAGTCTAACTTTGCCATGTTCGGGTAAACCGGCTTTCTTGAGATATTCTTTGATATCATCTTCGGACAGACCTCGGAAAACCGGAGTTTGCATATGCAAACCCAGCATTTTTGCCGCCCAACCGAGATGAGTTTCAAGCACCTGTCCCACATTCATACGAGAAGGTACGCCCAAAGGATTGAGGACCATATCAACAGGAGTACCGTCCGGCAAAAACGGCATATCTTCCTCGGGCAGTATTTTAGCTATAACGCCTTTATTTCCGTGACGGCCTGCCATCTTATCGCCGACCATCAATTTTCTTTTGCTCGCTATATAGACCTTAACTTGTTTTATAACTCCGGGGTCTAATTCATCGCCTTTTTTATAATTCTCAATATCGCGATTCTCTTTGACTTCTGTTTCCTCCATCATTTTCCGGAACCAGAAACTAATTTTGGCAATTTCTTCATCAGCCCATTCATCTTCAATACGGATATACTCGTACTGTGTAGAATGCAAGCGGTCAAGCATATCCTCGTTTACCGCTTTACCTTTTGGAATTATAATTTCTTCGGTGCGCAAATCAATGATATCGCCTTTTAGCGACTTACCTGCCAGAATTTGTCTTATCCTATCGCGCATTTTTATATTGAAATCATCGTATATTTTGCGATACTGATCGCTGATTTCCTTAAGAACCCGTTTTTCTTCCTGTTTTTCAAACTCCGTCTTAGCGCGTTCTTTACGGGCGAACACCTTAACGTCGATAACAATACCTTCTGTTCCTGAAGGGACAGTCAAGGAAGCGTCACGGACATCTGCGGCTTTTTCGCCAAATATGGCTCGAAGCAGTCTTTCTTCCGGAGATAGTTCCGTCTCGCTTTTCGGGGTAATTTTGCCGACCAGAATATCACCAGGTTTAACCTCAGCGCCAATTCTAATGATACCGTCTTCATCAAGGTTTTTAAGAGCATCTTCGCCGACATTTGGTATATCGCGTGTTATTTCTTCTTTACCCAGTTTCGTATCGCGGGCGCCTATTTCAAATTCTTCTATATGAACGGAAGTATAAGCATCCTGTTTAACCAGCCGTTCGCTTATCAAAATGGCGTCCTCAAAATTATATCCGCCCCAAGGCATAAAAGCCACGAGAACATTTCTGCCAAGAGCAAGCTCGGCGTTTCGCGTACCAGGACCGTCAGCGATTACCTGACCTTTTTTCACCTGCTGACCTGCCTTTACAAGGGGACGTTGATTAAGAGATGTACCGGCGTTAGAACGCTGAAATTTAATTATAGGATACACCTTCCCGTTTATGATAATTTTAGTAGCGTCAACATAATCGACTACCCCGTCGTCTTCCGCAACAATCATAATACCGGAATCTTTAGCGGCTCGATATTCAAGCCCTGTGGCGACAAGCGGAGCTTCGGTGAACAGCAACGGTACAGCTTGCCTCTGCATGTTCGATCCCATCAAAGCTCGGTTTGCATCGTCATGTTCAAGAAACGGAATCAACCCTGCGGCAACGCTCACTAACTGTTTTGGGGATACGTCGACAAGATTCAGTTTACTTGTATCGACACGCAACACATCACCACGATATCTAGCCAGAGCGTCATGATCAACAATAGAACCGTTGTCACTGACAGCTATATCCGACTGGCCTATAAGATAACTTTCTTCTTCATCAGCCGACAAAAATTTTATATTGTCTGTAATTATATTATCCGTTACTTCGCGATATGGGGTTTCGATAAATCCGTAGTCATTGATACGTCCATAAGTACTTAAAGAGGCTATCAAGCCGATGTTAGGACCTTCAGGAGTTTCAATCGGACATATTCTTCCATAGTGACTTGTATGGACGTCTCGGACTTCAAAACCAGCGCGTTCACGGCTTAAACCGCCTGGCCCCAGAGCACTCAATCGGCGCTTATGGGTTAACTCGGCAAGAGGATTTGTTTGATCCATAAATTGTGACAATTGACTTCGTCCGAAAAAGTCTTTTATTATACTAGACAAACCTTTAGGATTGACTAATTTATGCGGCGTCATAACTTCAGAGCTCATATCATACAAATTCATCCGCTCTTTTATAAGCCGTTCCATACGGGCAAGCCCAATACGGCACTGATTCTGAAGCAACTCTCCTACCGATCGCACACGCCGGTTTCCAAGATGATCAATGTCATCTATTAATCCTTCGCCAGCTGTAAGATTGATAAGATACCGCAAAGCGTAAACGATATCACGTTCTTCAAGTGTAATCTTTTGTATTTCTTGTTCATTTATTTCAAGACCCAACTTTTTATTAAGTTTGAAACGCCCGACTCGACTTAGATCATATCGTTTCGGATCGAAAAACAAGCGATGAAGCAAAGCCTTAGCATTCGGTACAGTAGCAGGATCGCCAGGACGAAGTTTTCTGTAAATATCCTTGAGAGCATCTTCTTGATTCTTGGTGCTATCTTTACGCAACATCTTTATTATAGGCGAATCTTCATCTCCGCCTTTAATGATCTTGATTTTGCGAATACCTAGTTCCTTGATTTTTTGCAGGATAGATTTAGAAATTTTCTGGAGTTCCGGCAAGATGACAACATCTTCTTTATCATCTTTAACATCTGCGGCAAGAATTTTACCGACGACATCTGCAGGGTCGGCCTTCGCCAGATCAATTTCTTCCACCCCATGAAACAACTCAAGAATGTCTAAGTTTTCAGAATAGCCAAGAGCTCTCAGAAAAACGGTAACCAGAATTTTCCTGCGTCTTCTGCGCCGATCCATATAAATATAAATGTATCGATTGATATCGAACTGAACTTCAAGCCATGATCCGCGATAAGGGATAATCCTGAAAGAATACAGTACAGTGCCACGCGGATGAACAGTTTGTTCAAAACAAATTCCGGGCGACCGATGCAACTGGCTGACAATAACACGTTCAGCTCCATTGATGATAAATGTTCCTTTAGGTGTCATCAGCGGAATATTGCCGAAATACACATCTTCTTCTTTAACATTATCATGCTCGGTTAACCGTAAACGAACTTTGAGCGGAGCCGCAAAGGTAACCCCACGACGCTTAGACTCTTCGGCATCGTATTTAGGCACACCCAACGAGTAGTTGACAAAATCAAGCGTACAACTTTCATCATAACTTTTTATTGGAAAGATTTCTTTGAAAACTTCCTGCAGACCCTGATAGGTTCTCTTTTCAGGGAGCATGTCAATCTGAAGAAAATCGTTGTACGATTTTGTCTGTACTTCAACGAGATTCGGTATATCGATAATGGTTTCACGCTCGAATACCCCGTCTCGTTTCGTATAAATTACTTCATGTTCTGAACTCATAAATTTCTCCACGGTTAATACTGTAGGCCTTTATGACACGGATATCCCTTAGCATCATCATGCAAGACTATTTTATTTCTACAGTAGCACCGGCTTCTTCGAGTTTCGCTTTGATTGATTGAGCTTCTTCTTTCGAAATGTTTTCTTTAACCGGTTTCGGTGCGCCGTCAACTAAATCTTTGGCTTCTTTTAACCCGAGATTTGTAATAGCACGTACCTCTTTAATAACTTGGATCTTTTTAGCGCCCGCATTTGCGAGTATAACGGTAAACTCGGTTTGTTCTTCGGCAACTGCCGCGCCTTCAGCGGCTACAGCGCCGGGTGCGGCGGCTACAGCAACAGGTGCGGCGGCGGAAACGCCAAATTCTTTTTCCATCATTTTTACCCATTCGGAAATTTCAACCATCGTCAATGATTTGATCATTTCCAATCCGAGTTTAGCGCGTTCTTCAGTTTTCAGATCCTGGATCGATTTCAATAAGTTTTCTACTTCAGCCATGATTAACTCCTCCTTTATGATAATTGTGTTATTTACTTTGAGTTATCTCTATCAAGATTCCTCTGACTTTTTATCCGCAATTGCCTTTAAGCAACGTACAAAATTTCCCTGTGTTGCACTAAGTACAGACACAAATCCAGTAAGCGGACTTTTCAGAGTTCCCATAAACTTTGCAAGCAAAATCTCTCGGGAAGGCAACTTAGAGAATTCGACGACTTGTTCTTCACCGAACCATTTTCCTTCAATATAGCCGCCTTTTATCTGTGGAAGTCCTTTATCTTTACCGAATTTCAAAAGAAGTTTTGCAATAGCCACAGCATCTTCTTTTGCAAATGCGACAGCAGTTGATTGTTTGAGAGCGGATGTTACGTCGTCGGATACAGACAAGCCAGCTCTCTCGAGGGCAATTTTTAAAATTTTATTTTTTACTACCAAGTAATGAGCTGAAGTTCGAAAGCATTCGCGACGCAGAGCATTAAGATTTTCAGCATTCAACCCGAGATAGCTGGTAACAAAAATACTTTCCGAGTTTTTTATCTGATCGGTCACTTCTTCAACAAGATACGCCTTTTCCGGTCTCACAGCACTATCTCCTCCGTATATAAAGTTATGCAGTTTCTGCAAACGTTTTTAAATCTACCGGTATACCGGGGCCCATAGTGCTGGTCAACGTACAGGTTTTCATATAGACACCCTTAGCGCTGGCAGGTTTGGCCTTAACGACGGCATCGTAGACAGCTTTTGCATTGTCAAACAATTTATTATTATCAAACGATATTTTACCTATAATGGTATGAAGATTTGCGGCTTTATCTACACGAAACTCGATTTTACCGGCTTTTAATTCCTTTACTGCCCCCGCAACATCCTTTGTCACAGTGCCGGTTTTTGGAGTCGGCATCAACCCGCGGGGACCTAGGACTTTGCCAAGACGCCCTATGTCGCGCATGGATTCCGGTGTAGCAACAGCGGCATCAAAATCAAACCATCCTTCTTTCTGAATTTTATCTATCAGATCGTCATAGCCGACAAAATCAGCGCCGGCTTCTTTGGCCTGCTCTGCGGAATCACCCTGAGCAAACACTAATACACGAATCGTTTTCCCAACTCCGTGAGGCAGAACGACAGTACTGCGAACAACCTGATCGGAATGCCTTGGATCGACACCGAGTCGAAAGACAAGTTCCACAGTTTCATTAAATTTCGCTTTAGGGCATTTTTTCAACAATGCCAGAGCATCCGGCAATGTATACGGTCCTGGCTGACCGACCACTTCGTATGCTGATTTCATTCGTTTACTATGCGTTGCCATGACTATATCACCTCTATTCCCATACTTTTTGCAGTTCCTTCAACTATACGCATCGCGGCTTCTTCCGAATTCGCGTTGAGATCCTGCATTTTTTGTTTCGCAATATCAAGAACCTGATCTCTGGTGACTTTTCCGACTTTTTCTTTATTCGGAACCCCTGAACCTGAAGCGATCCCGGCTGCTTTTTTTAATAAGACAGCGGCTGGAGGCGACTTCATTATAAATGTAAATGAGCGATCTTGATAGACTGATATAACTACAGGCAACACCAGTCCTGCTTTGTCCTGCGATATGGCATTGAACGCCTTCACAAATTCCATAATATTTACACCGTGCTGTCCTAATGCCGGTCCAACCGGCGGCGCAGGCGTAGCCTGTCCTGCAGGCAACTGCAATTTGATTAATCCAACAACTTTCTTTGCCACGATCCCGTCCTCCCGTGTGTATGTCTATATTATTTCTCTAAATTTATCCGCTTTTAAAAAAATTTTTCGCCTTTGGTTAAAACGAAATCCCAAAAATCGCGGTTCTAAACTCAGTTTATGTTCTTTCTACCTGTGAATACTCTAATTCCAAAGGAGTCGCCCGTCCGAAAATAGTAATCATAACCCGAAGTTTCCCTCTATCAGGGTCTATGTCTTCAATTACACCGGAGAAATTAACGAAGGGTCCTTCCTTTATTTTAACGACTTCACCTTTTTCAAAGGTAATTTTCGGTTTCACAGATTTTTTCCGGTCTTCTATTTGTCTGACTATATTGTCGACTTCTTCAGGCATAAGAGGAACAGGTTTTCCGCCGCCTACAAAACCTATGATACCGTTAGTATTTTTGATAAAATGCCATACATCCTCATCCATATTCATTTCGACAAGGATATAACCCGGAAAAAACTTTCTCTCGGAGATTCGCTTTTTACCTGACTTGACTTCCGATACGTGCTCGGTAGGTATTAAAACCTGTTTAATTTTTCCTCCGAGCTCTTCAAGTTTAATTTTGTGTTCCAACGATTCCTTAACTTTACTTTCCTGCCCGGACAATGTATGAACTACATACCATTCAAATGCCATATCTGTATCCCGCACTTAATTAGATGTTAAAATACAATTTTCACCAGCACTTGGAAAATCATGTCCATAGCGCCTATAATGATGCCAAGCGCCGCGATGCTCAGAATAACCACCATGGTTGATTCGCGTATTTCTCTGAATTTTTCCCACCACGAAATACCGGTTCCCTTTTTTATGGGCCATGAAACTTTTCCGAGTTCAACAAACACATCGTTAGTAAAAGCATAAATAGCTTTGCTTTGCACAAGCCCCATTACAATCAGTGCAGAAATAGCCGCAGAAACTAAATTAGACAACTCGAATGTTCCCAACAATTTCGGGTTCGGCACCCATGTAGATACCAAATCAAATATGTTAAACATCAAAGAACTGATCGGAAACCACGCGACTACACCTATCGATATGAAGGTGATATAAATATTTTTTTTATTTGCGTTAAGAGTACCTTTTGTGGATTGAATAGCCACTGTATCAACTCTCCTGTTTATTGTTTGCCCTGTTAAAAAACAGGCCAGGAGGGATTCGAACCCCCAACACCCGGTTTTGGAGACCGGTGCTCTAGCCGTTAGAGCTACTGGCCTAATAAGCTACTTTGTTTCCCTGTGTACCGTATGTTTACGATCAAAACGACAGTACTTCTTAAGCTCCAATTTTTCTTTTTTAAGCTTTTTGTTTTTCTTTGTCGTGTAGTTGCGCCGCTTGCATTCAGTACATGCCAACGTTATAATTTCTCTCATCTCCGATACTCCAAATTCACCGTATATATTATTCTATAATTTCGGTCACCTGACCGGCACCGACTGTTCTGCCACCTTCTCGAATTGCAAACCGCAACCCTTTTTCCATAGCTATCGGTGTGATCAAATGCACTTCTATACTAACATTATCCCCAGGCATCACCA
>JAHDNF010000001.1 GCA_018435605.1 bacterium
TGGTGATGCCTGGGGATAATGTTAGTATAGAAGTGCATTTGATCACACCGATAGCTATGGAAAAAGGGTTGCGGTTTGCAATTCGAGAAGGTGGCAGAACAGTCGGTGCCGGTCAGGTGACCGAAATTATAGAATAATATAGAGAACATTGTAGTTAGACGGAGTTACGTAAACAAATGGATAAACAACGTATTCGTATAAAACTTAAAGCGTATGATCATCGAGTGTTGGATCAGTCGACCGAGGAAATCGTGGAAACTGCAAAAAGAACAGGTGCGCAAATACTCGGCCCGATACCGTTGCCAACAAAGATCGAGCGGTATACTGTTCTCAGATCACCCCATGTGAATAAAAAATCAAGAGAGCAATTTGAAATTAGAACTCATAAACGCCTTCTTGATGTAGTAGAACCGACGGCTAAAACGATTGACGAACTCCGTAAACTCAATCTACCTGCTGGTGTTGATATTAAAATTAAAATATAATGGATGGGTTTTTGTGATGAAGGAGGTGTGCTCGTGAGCATTATCCTGTTAGGTAGAAAAAAGGGTATGACACGTATATTCGATGCGAAAGGTGAAGTTATACCTGTTTCTGTTGTAGAAATTAAGCCGGGTACCGTGCTTGATAAAAAGACACAGGAAAAACATCAGTATACAGCATTGCAAGTCGGTTTTGAAGATAGAAAAGAAAAATTGTTAAAAAAACCTCAGAAAGTTTTTTTTGCAAAAATGAATCAATCTCCAAAACGTTATATTCGCGAAAGCAGAGTTTCTCAAGAAATTTTGGATTCATATTCTGCCGGTGATGCCGTAGGATTGACTGTATTTGAAAAAGGCGAATTTGTCGATGTATCCGCAAAGTCGATCGGTAAAGGATTTGCCGGTGTGATGAAGCGATGGAACTATCGTGGAGGACGCGATTCACATGGTTCGATGTTTCATCGTGCTCCTGGTTCGATAGGAGCGTCTGCCGATCCTTCTCGTGTGTTCAAAGGGACAGGTTTACCCGGACGAATGGGCGGAAAAAGGGCTACAGTCCAGAACATCGAAATAGTGGATGTTCGCGAATCGGATAATATCGTATTGCTTAAAGGCGGGATTCCCGGACCGCGCGGTGGAGTCGTCGAAATACGCAAGGCCAAGAAAAAGTAGCCGGTGTTTTATTGAAAGGATGAGTGGATAATGGGAAAAATGGATGTTTGTAACATAAACGGTGATATTGTCGGTTCGATTGCAATTGACGATACGCATATAAAATATGAACCTAAAACACAAGCGGTTCATGATGTTATTGTAGCTTATATGGCCAATCAGCGTTCCGGCACTGCGTCGACAAAGACTAGAAACGAAGTAAGCGGAAGTACTAAAAAACCTTGGAGACAGAAAGGTACTGGGCGTGCCCGCGCAGGAACTATACGATCGCCCTTATGGAAAGGTGGCGGTACTGTTTTTGGTCCTACTCCGCGTGATTACGCTAAAAATATCACCAAGAAAGTGAAGAAAGCCGCTTTGGCGTCGGTTTTCGCTGATAAAATGGCTTCGCAATCTATACAGATAATTGATGAAATAAAGTATGAAGAGCCTAAAACTAAACAAATTGTTTCTTTGTTACAGAAACTCGGTATCCTTGATCAGAAAGTATTGATACTGAAAGCCGCTGTAGATTACGCAGTTCTTAAATCAGCGGATAATATACCAGGGGTAAATGTAGCAATTGCATCGGATGTTAATGTATATGAGATGCTTGATTGCGAAAAAATACTCATCGAAAAAGATGCTGTGGAAATTTTGCTTCAAAGATTAAATAAATAAATTTTCTTATTGACATAATCATATTCGTTGAGTAAGATGGTGGCCTTTCCAATCGGAATAAGGTGTAGAACAAATTACACATATAATCGAAACTAAAATTTCGATTATTTTTATTAAGAGGCTGTTATGAAAGAGTTGACACAAATTTTAATTGAACCGGTAATAAGCGAACGTACGACATATTTAAACGAGATAAATAAATACGTTTTTGTTGTGCAGAAAAACGCAAACAAGATTGAAGTTAAGCATGCTGTTGAAAAATTGTTTAATGTTAAAGTTGACAAAGTCAATATTGTTAATGTGCAGGGCAAACGTAAAAGACGTCGCTTTAAGATCGGCAAACGACCTGATTGGAAAAAGGCGATTATTACTTTGCAAGAAGGTCAAAAAATAGAATTAACGTAACACAGGGATGATGAAATCATGGCGATAAAAAAGTACAAACCAACGACACCAACACTTCGATTTACATCGGTTTCGGCGTTTGATGAAATAACAAAATCGGATCCGGAAAAATCGTTATGTGTTGCGATTGCAAAGAAAAGCGGTCGTAATAACAATGGCCGAATAACTGTCCGCAGGCGAGGCGGCGGTCATAAAAGAAATTATCGTATCATTGATTTTAAGAGAAACAAGGACGGTATAGAAGCAAAAGTCGTTGCGATTGAATATGACCCAAATAGGTCAGCTCGAATAGCTTTGTTGCAATATACGGATGGTGAGAAGCGATATATACTTGCTCCTGATGGGCTTGAGGTTGGATCGATTTTATTGTCCGGTGACAATGCGGAAATCGAATTAGGGCATTGTATGGAATTGGATAAAATGCCGCTTGGTTTACAAGTGCATAATATTGAATTGAAGCCCGGTAAAGGCGGTCAAATAGCTAGAAGTGCAGGTAATTCTGCCACTCTAATGGCTAAAGAGGGTGATTATGCGTTTATGAAGTTTCCCTCCGGAGAGGTCAGAAAAACTTCGGTGAAGTGCAGGGCTACGATCGGTCAGGTTGGTAATACTGATCACGAGAATATATCTTTAGGCAAGGCCGGCAGGTCTAGATGGCTTCGGAAACGTCCAAAAGTTCGCGGTGTGGCGATGAATCCTGTAGATCATCCTATGGGTGGCGGTGAAGGGCGAACTTCAGGTGGGCGCCATCCTTGTACCCCATGGGGTGTGAAGACTAAAGGTAAAAAGACTCGCGATCGGCATAAAGCAAGCGATAAATATATAGTTAAACGAAGAAAGTAACCAGAAGAATAATATAGAGGAAAAAGCATGGCACGTTCCATTAAAAAAGGACCTTATGTAAACGATAAGCTACTTTTAAAAGTAGATGTAATGAATAAAAACAATGATCGGAAAGTGATTAAAACATGGTCACGCAGATCGATGATTGTCCCTGAGTTTATCGGTCATACATTTGCCGTTCATAATGGGAAAAAGTTTGTGCCGGTGTTTATTTCGGAAAATATGGTTGGGCATAAACTGGGTGAATTCGCTCCGACCAGAACATTCAAATCGCATCCGGGCGCTAAATAGTATAACAAAAGTCAATAGCTACTATAGATGCATAAGGAGTTGAAAGTATTATGGAGGGGCGAGCTGTTTGGAAATTTGCAAGAATATCGCCGCGGAAAGTGCGGTTGATAGCTGATGAAATACGCGGTAAAGACTTTAACAGTGCTTTCAATATCGTTAAATTTACGAATAAAAAAGCGGCCGCGATGGTTGAGATGGTTTTAAAATCGGCGTTGGCCAATATTGAGGCTAAAGAAGAAGAGCCGTGCGATGTAAATAAATTGTTTGTTAAACTGATTCAAGTTGATAACGGGCCAATGTTGAAGCGGTTCCGCCCAAGAGCTATGGGGCGTGCTTTCAGAATAAGAAAACGAACATCACATATAACGATTGTTATAGCTGATAGCGATTCAGCTAATTAAAAGGAGCAGTAAATGGGGCAGAAGGTTAATCCTATAGGATTTAGAGTTACAGTTACTAAAGACTGGCAATCTAAATGGTATGCATCGAAAGCTGACTTTGGAAACCTCTTAAGAGAAGATATACTGATTCGCGCTTTCCTTAAAGAGAGGCTAAATTTTGCCGGTGTACCGAAAATAGTAATTGAACGCGCAAGCAACCGTGCAAAAATTACTATATACGCCGCTCGCCCCGGAATTATTATAGGACGTAAAGGTGCTGAAATAGATAAGTTAAAAGAAGAGTTGGCGCATTTTACGGATAAAGAAATATTTATAGATATAGCTGAAGTGAAAAATCCTGATCTTGATGCTCAGCTTGTGGCAGAGAATATCGCTCAACAATTGCAGAGACGTGTTTCGCATAGAAGAGCTATGAAACGGGCTGTAACAAATGCGATGAATCTTGGCGCCGATGGGATCAAGATATTGTGTTCAGGACGTTTAGGCGGTTCAGAAATGTCGCGAAGCGAAGGTTATAAAGAAGGTAAAATTCCATTGCATACTCTTAGAGCCGATATCGATTATGGTTTTACCGAGGCGCGCACTACATATGGCGCTATAGGTGTTAAGGTGTGGTTATGCAAGGGCGAGAAATTACCCACACGTAAAATTACTGAAAAAGAAAGCGAATAAGTTGTAATAAAGGAGCGAGAGACACATGCCTCTTATGCCAAAGAGAGTCAAATATCGAAAATCACATCGTGGTTCACGAAGTGGAATCAGTAAGGGCGGAAATCAGATCAGTTTCGGCGAATACGGGTTGCAGGCCTTGGATCGCGGCTGGATAACAAATACTCAGATAGAAGCCGCACGTATTGCAATGACGCGACATATTAAAAGAAAAGGTAAAGTTTGGATCCGTATTTTCCCTGATAAATCGGTTACCTCGAAACCTGCAGAAACCCGAATGGGTAAAGGAAAAGGCGCTCCAGATAAATGGGTATCTGTAATTCGTCCTGGGCGTATGATGTTTGAAATCGAAGGAGTTACCGAAAGTTTAGCTCGTTCAGCTATACGTTTGGCCGCAACAAAATTTCCAATCAAGACCCGATTTGTGGTCAGAAGTATACATAAGGTTTAAATAAGATGAAGGCAAAAGACTTAAGACAGAAAAACAATGAAGAAATGAAAAAGTTGCTGGATGAATATCGCCATGAACTCTTTAATCTGCGTATTCAGAAAAAGACGGGACAAATAGAAAAAGTAGGAAGAATCCGTGTCGTTAAACGCGAGATTGCCCGGGTTCTTACAGTAATGAACGAGACTAAGTAACATTCTGAGCTGGGAGATATATTGCTATGACAGTGACATCTGAACGCGGATCAAGAAAACAACGTAGTGGAGTTGTTGTTAGTGATAAAATGGATAAAACGGTCATTGTACAGATCGAACGTAAAATCAGCCATCCGGTATACAAAAAAGTCGTTAAAGTATATATGAAGTGTGCTGTCCATGACCCAAACAATGAAGCAAAAGTCGGCGATTTCGTCACTATTACGGAAACGCGGCCTTTGAGCAAAACCAAAAGATGGCGTTTATCTGGCATAGTACGAGAAGGAAGAGAGAGAGGAAACGCATAGCCATGATACAGATGCAAACTAGATTAGAAGTAGCTGACAATTCCGGAGCTAAAAAGGTACAATGCATTAAAGTATTAGGTACCAGTAATAAACGTTACGCACGTGTTGGCGATATAATTGTTATATCTGTAAAAGAAGCGATACCGGACGGTGTTGTTAAAAAGGGCGATGTGCATAAGGCAGTGGTTGTGCGTACTGCGAGTGATATAAAGCGTAAAGACGGGTCGGTTTTGCGGTTTGATAAAAATGCTGTTGTAATAATAGATGCTCAGAATAACCCTCGTGGAACTCGTATCTTCGGACCGATTGCTCGCGAACTTCGAGATAAAAATTTTATGAAAATAGTGTCGTTGGCTCCGGAAGTGATATAAAAAGTAAAGGTTATACTAATGAAAACTCAACAAAAAGCACCTATAAAAACATTTCGTTTGAAAAAAAACGATACTGTACAAATTATCGCAGGCCGCGATAAAGGAAAACTAGGTAAGATTCTTGAAATAAACAAAGAAAAAGGACGGGTATATGTAGAAGGTATAAATTACCTGACATATTGCGAACGTCCGACCCAGCAAAACCCTAAAGGTAGTATTTCCAAAAAAGAAGGATCGGTTTCTGTGTCCAATATGCTGTTATATTGTCCGAAATGTGATAAAGGTGTTAGGATAGGAAATAAGAAGACTGCCGAAGGGCTTAAAAATAGAGTATGTACAATCTGTGGTGATATAATATAGAGGTAGTGATCAATGGTACGTTTATTTGAAAAGTATAATACTGAAGTAATCCCTGAAATGGTTAAGCGGTTTGAGTATGATAATGTATCTCAAGTTCCGCGATTAATGAAACTGGTTATTAATATGGGTATCGGTCAGGGTTCTCGTGATGCCAAGCTGATCGATGTAGCCGCCGCAGAACTAGCATTAATTTCAGGCCAGAAGCCGGTTATAACCAAAGCTAAACATAGTATAGCCGGTTTTAAGATTAGAGAGGGAATGCCTGTAGGATGTAAGGTTACATTGCGCGGTAAAAGGATGTTCGAATTTTTAGACCGTTTGATCCATGTGGCTATTCCACGTATCAGGGACTTTAGAGGAATCCCAAGTGATTCTTTTGACGGTTTCGGAAATTATACCTTCGGTTTGGAAGACCAGACGATTTTTCCTGAAGTAAATTTGGATAAAGTAGAGCGTACCCAGGGAATGGACATATCTATCGTAACTACTCCCTGTACCGACGAAGAAGCATTTGAAGTATTGCGATTACTCGGATTTCCATTTGAAAAATAATTTGTGAATAATTTTGTAAGGAGGAATATAATCCCGTGGCCAAAAAAGCGCTCGTAGTCAAGGCAAATCAAGAACCTAAGTTTCAGGTTAGAAAATATTATCGATGTACCAATTGTGGACGTCGACGGGGATATTATCGTAAATTTAAATTATGTAGAATTTGTTTGCGTAAGTTAGCTGGAGAAGGCCGTATACCGGGGGTAATAAAAGCGAGCTGGTAGACGGGATTATTAAAAACGTGATTTTTCGGAGGACGATAGAGTATGACAATGACTGATCCAATAGCTGATTTTCTCACGCGCATTAGAAATGCTACGAGAGCTCAGCATAAAACTGTAGATATACCAGCTTCTCGAATTCTTGTTTCAATGGCGGGAGTGCTTAAAGAGGAAGGTTATATTGAAGCGTATGAAGTGATTGAACATCAGGTGCAGAATATATTGCGTATATCACTTAAGTATACGCCAAAGAATAAATCCGTCATATCCGATTTGTCTCGTATAAGTACACCGGGTAGACGGCATTATACAGGTATTAAAGAAATTCCCCGTGTTATGGGTGGTTTGGGTATAGCAATTATGTCAACGCCAAAAGGAATATTAACCGACCGCCAAGCTCGTTATGAACATGTCGGTGGTGAAGTACTCTGTTACGTCTGGTAGTATGATTTTGGAGGATCAGAATAATGTCGCGAATAGGAAGAAAACCGATTGAAATTCCATCGGGTATAACAGTAGATATATCCGGAAAATTAGTGACGGTAAAAGGGCCTAAAGGCTCCTTGTCTTACACAATGCCTGCGGAAATATCTGTCGAACAAGTTGGAAATAAGCTAATTTGCAAACGCGCCAAAAATATACGCTTTCAATGCGCATTGCATGGTTTGGTGCGAAGTTTGATAAATAATATGATTACAGGTGTTAATAGCGGGTTTGCAAAACAGTTAGAAATACAGGGCGTCGGATACCGTGCGAAGACCGAAGGTAAAAATCTGGTTATGAGTTTAGGTTTTTCCCATCCTGTGGAACATCCGATTCCAAGTGATATCAATATATCGGTCGATAAAAATATCATTGCTGTCACCGGAATAGATAAACAGCGAGTCGGTCAGGAAGCCGCAAACATAAGGGGATATTATCCGCCTGAACCGTATAAAGGCAAAGGTATACGTTATGTCGGCGAACAGGTTAGACGTAAAGCAGGTAAAACAGTAGGTAAAAAATAACATATAGGTAGTGAGACAAATGGCTAAAGTTAAATCAAGAAAAGAAGCAAGAAAAAAACGACAAGTACGGCTACGTAAGAAATTACTAGGAACGGTGGAATGTCCGAGGCTGTCTGTTTTTAAGAGTCTTAAACATCTTTATGTTCAATTAATAGATGACAATAACGGCAAGACGCTTTTGGCAGTATCAACCTTATCGAAGGAATACAGCAGTAAGTACAATGAAACGGGATGTAATATTCCTGTAGCGAAAAATGTTGGGGCTTTATTATCAGAGAAAGCTAAAGCAAGTAAAATTAGTGAATTGCGTTTTGATAGAAGCGGTTATAAATATCACGGTGTCGT
The DNA here is from genome assembly GCA_018435605.1 of bacterium. Classification (GTDB taxonomy): domain Bacteria; phylum Auribacterota; class Auribacteria; order Auribacterales; family Auribacteraceae; genus R3-B46. Next base: position 8,227 of record JAHDNF010000001.1, read on the forward strand.
AAAGGCCTTAGCCGATTCGATTCGCGAAGGCGGGATAACGTTATAAGGACGGAGGATTGATTTTGGAACAAACAGCGCATGAAATCAGCGAAGTTGTAGTAAGCGTTAATCGCTGTGCCAAGGTGGTAAAAGGCGGTCGTCGGTTCAGTTTTAGCGCACTTATTATAGTGGGTGATAAGCATGGATCGGTCGGATTCGGTTTTGGTAAAGCTAACGAAGTATCCGAAGCTATCCGAAAGGCAGTGGAACGTGGTAAGAAAGATATGATATCAGTTCCTTTACATGGATCTACTGTCCCGCATACGATTAACGGTATTTACGGGGCAGGAAAAGTACTTATAAAACCTGCCGCACCCGGTACGGGCGTGATCGCGGGTGGTGCGGTTCGCGCTGTTATGGAACTTGCCGGTATACATGATGTTTTGTGTAAATCGCTCGGTTCTAATAATGCGTTGAATGTTGTTCGTGCTACCTTCGAAGGTCTTAAAGGATTGCGGAGCAAAGAAGAAGTCTTTAAAATGCGAGGGTTGTGGACAGATGAAACTGAGTGATTTAAAAAATAATGAGGGTGCACGAAAGTCTAGATATAGGGTAGGCCGCGGAATCGGAAGCGGTAACGGCAAAACATCTGGTCGTGGTCATAAAGGGCAAAAGTCGCGTTCAGGTTATTCCCAAAAAATAGGATTTGAAGGCGGGCAGATGCCGTTGCAAAGACGTTTACCGAAACGTGGATTTAATAATTATGAGTTCAAAAAGCGTTTTTCTATCATAAATTTAGGTCAGTTGAATTCTCTTGAAGACGGAACTGTTGTGACACCTCAATATCTCGTTGAAAACAATATAATTAAACAATATGAAGGCGCGTTGAAAGTGCTGGGTGAAGGCGAACTTGACAAAAAAATTGAAATACATGCCCATAAGTTCAGTCAATCTGCTATTGAACAGTTGGATAAAAAGAAACTAACTTGGAAAGAAATACAAAGATAGGAAGATAAACCTGATCATGTTAGCTGCCTTTGCAAATATATTCAAAATTCCTGAATTACGTAACAAAGTGTTAATAACTTTAGGTTTGGTTGCCGTATTCCGATTGGGAGCTCATTTGCCTACTCCCGGTATAGATGGTGCGGCTCTCGCTGAATTGATACGGCGTTTGGAGGCCAGTCAAGGCGGTAGTATATTTTCGATGGTCAGCCTTTTTTCAGGAGGCGCGCTTGAACAATGCACAATATTCGCGCTCGGTATTATGCCTTACATTAGTGCATCAATTATCATACAGTTATTACAGGTTGTCATTCCAAGACTTGAGAAGATAGCTCGAGAAGGCGACGCAGGCAGGAAAAAAATAAATCAATACACGCGCTATTCGACAGTTCTATTATCTGTAATTCAGGCATTTTTTATCAGCAAAGCGCTTGAACATCCTGAACGTATTGCACGAATTTTTGAAGGTACCGTTATTGTACCGCATCCCGGTTTTTTATTTACATTGACAGCCGTACTTACATTGACGACGGGTACTTTGATATTAATGTGGCTTGGAGAACAGATAACAGAAAAAGGAATTGGAAACGGTATATCTTTGATTATAACCGGTGGTATCATATCGCGCCTGCCAGCGGCAGTTCAAATTGCATGGCAATTATTTGCTCCGGGTAATGCTCAGGGTAAAAGTCCCATTTATCTTATATTGTTGTTTGGATTAATGGTACTGGTTGTTGTCGGTATTATACTTGTTACTCAGGCGGAAAGAAAAATACCGATTCAACGTGCGCAACAGATACGAGGACGTAAGGTGTTTCAAGCTCAAAACACATATTTACCTCTTCGCGTTAATTATGCTGGTGTGATTCCTGTTATTTTTGCTTCTTCATTGTTGTTATTTCCAGCGACAGTAGGAGCAATGATCCCTGACGATCATTTCTTTTCTTTTATAAAGGTTATGACAAATTGGCTTGCTCCAGGCGAAATTCTTCACAATTTCTTATATGTTATTCTGATAATATTTTTCTGCTATTTTTGGACAGCTACTCAGTTTAACCCTATTCAGATTGCCGATGATATGAAACGTACCGGAGCTTTTGTTCCGGGTATACGTCCCGGTAAGAACACGGCGGAATATCTTGAGACAATAATGGTTCGTATTACTCTTGCAGGTGCGATATTCTTGGCGTTTATAGCATTATTTCCATCAATGGTAAGCGATTACATAAAAATACCGTATATAGTCACACAATTTCTCGGAGGAACTGGATTGTTGATTATGGTTGGAGTTATGCTTGATACAATGCGACAAGTCGAATCACACTTGATAATGAGACATTATGATGGATTTATGAGCAAGACACGTCTTAAAGGCAGATTTTAAGGGGTATTATATATGAGATTGATTTTACTAGGGCCACCTGGAGTAGGAAAAGGCACTCAAGCTGAGAAAATATGCAGTAAATTTTCTATACCGCATATATCTACAGGAGAAATATTACGAGAGGCTGTTAAAAATAAGACGGAAGTAGGCTTGCAAGCTAAAGTATATATGGATCGAGGCGAACTTGTGCCGGATTCTGTGGTAATACAGCTTGTCAAATCTAGGATATTACAGCCTGATTCTTCGAGTGGTTTCTTGCTTGACGGTTTTCCAAGAACGGTTGCTCAAGCTCATGCTCTTGATTGTCAGCTTGATACACTTGAAAAACCTATTACCGTTGTTATCCAGTTGGATGCGGGGGAAGACGAAATTGTAAAACGTCTTACTGGACGGAGAATGTGCCCTGAATGCGGTAAAGGTTATCATATAGCATTTTTAAAGCCTACTAAGGACGGTGTTTGCGATCAGTGCAATGCAGATCTTATTCAGCGTTTTGATGATTCGGAAGCAACGGTCAGGCGCAGATTGGCTGTTTATCTTGAAAAAACACATGATCTCATTGATTATTATAAGCGACAGAATAAATTGCTTACTATTGATGCTGGCAGGGAAATAGAAATAATAACTGAAGATATAATAAAGAAGTTGAGCGTAATTTCTTAAGATAAACAAATGATCGTAATAAAGTCACCTCAGGAAATAGAAAAGATGCGTCGGAGTTGTCAAATGACTTCTGAGGTGCTTAATGAAGTATTGAAGTTGGTTGAACCGGGCGTTAAAACCGAGGATATAGATCGATTCGCTGAAGATTTGTTACGACGTAAAGGCGGAACACCGGCATTTAAAGGCTATCATGGGTATCCTAAAAGTGTATGTATATCGATCAATGAAGAAGTCGTACACGGTATACCCGGGAATAGAAAATTATGTGACGGCGACATTGTTTCGCTTGATTTCGGTGTGTTGCTAGACGGATTTTATGGTGATATGGCTGTTACCGTACCCGTTGGAAATGTTTCGGAAAGCAAAAAGAAACTTATGGAGGCAACACAAAAGGCTCTTGATGTGGGGATCGCTCAAGCAGTAGCCGGAAATCGGCTTGGCGATATATCGCATGCTGTAGAGCAATACGTCCTGCAAGAGGGATTTTCTGTTGTACGAGACTATGTAGGGCATGGAATAGGAAGACAGATGCATGAAGATCCCCAAATACCGAATTTCGGTATTCCAAATTCGGGACCCCTTTTGAAGTCTGGAATGGTGTTTGCAATTGAGCCCATGGTTAATATGGGGTCATATCAGGTTAAAACTTTGAGCGACGGATGGACGGTAGTAACTAAAGATGGCAAACCGTCGGCTCATTTTGAACATACTATAGTTATAACGAAAGATGAACCAGAGGTCATAACTTGCCTAAAGAAGATTTGATTAAAACGGAAGGTGTCGTAGCGGAGTTACTTCCAAATACAATGTTTAGGGTTGAGTTAAAGAACGGACATATGATTCTTGCTCACATCTCTGGCAAAATGAGGATGAACTTTATTCGTATTTTACCGGGTGATAAAGTTTTGATAGAAATGTCTCCTTATGACTTGACCAAAGGGCGTATTGTATACCGTCAAAAATAATTGAAGATTTTACTATATAAATCGAGGTGGTGAATCGTGAAAGTAAGAGCATCGGTAAAACGCATTTGTGCGAAATGCAGGGTAATTAAACGAAAAGGTATCATACGAATAATCTGTGAGAATCCCCGTCACAAACAACGACAGGGATAATACATAATTTTGATGTAATGGAGGATAAGTGACGTGCCAAGAATTGTCGGTGTTGATATTCCAAAAGATAAACGAATTGAAGTCGCATTAACATATATTTACGGTGTCGGATTTTACATTTCGGGCAAAATATTGCAAATAGCAAATATCGACCCTAATGTCCGAGCTAAAGATTTGACCGAAGAAGAAATCAGTCGCTTAAACTCAATTATAACACAACAGTTTAAAATTGAAGGTGATTTGCGCCGCGAAGTCAGCGCTAACATAAAAAGGTTAATGGGTATCGGATGTTATCGGGGGTTGCGTCACAGACGGAGCCTGCCGGTACGTGGACAGCGAACCAAAACGAATGCTCGAACACGTAAAGGTCCCCGTAAGATGGTAGTGGGTAAAAAGAAAAAATAAGGAGGTTTGACTGTGGCTAAAGGTGGTTCGAGAAAAGATAGCAGACGGTCTCGAAAAAAAGAGTTAAAAAATGTACCAAGAGGCATAGCTCATATAAAAGCCACGTTTAACAATACCATCGTCAGTATTACTGACTTTCATGGTAATGTAATATCATGGGCAAGTGCTGGAAAAGTGAAATTTTCTGGCGCACGTAAAAGTACCGCTTTTGCGGCACAGGTTGTTGCAAATGAAGCGGCACAAATTGCTATGGAACATGGTATGCAGGAAATAGAGGTAAACGTAAAAGGACCAGGCGCAGGACGCGAATCCGCGATTCGATCGTTACAGGCCGCAGGGTTAACTATAACAGTTATACGTGATGTCACTCCCATACCTCATAACGGATGTCGTCCACCTAAACGACGCAGAGTATGATGTAACCCCGGTTGCACGCTGGGAGCGGATGTAAGATTTATAAGAAAGGAGATTCTTGGAAGATGGCGCGTTATCGTGGGCCAGTTTGTAAATTATGTAGAAGAGAAGGAACAAAACTCTTTCTCAAAGGCTATAAGTGTTACGGGGCAAGATGTATTTTAGAACAAAGAAGTTTTGCTCCCGGTATGCATGGAAAACGTCGAACTAAACTTTCTCCATACGGAGAACAGTTGCGTGAAAAACAAAAACTGCGCAGAATGTACGGCGTTCTGGAACAACAGTTCCGTATTACGTTTGCTAAGGCTTCACGCAAAAAAGGTATTACAGGTGAGAACTTACTTCGTATGCTCGAGCTTCGTCTTGATAACGTTGTTTTCCGTGCCGGTCTTGCGTCTGCTCGGTCTTCATCACGTATGTTTGTTACCCATGGTCATGTGACGGTTAATGGAAGAAAGGTGAATATTCCTTCCTATCAGTTGCGTGTCGGTGATGTAATAGGGTTAAGGGATAACGAGAAAAGCCGTAAACTTGGAGCGCAAACGCTTAAACAAACCGAATCAAGAATCGTCCCCGAATGGCTGACATTGAACAGGGATAATTTTACGGTAACTATACAGCAAATGCCTAACCGTGATCAAATGGACGTTCCAATCAACGAACATTTAATCGTGGAATTGTATTCAAAATAAGTATAAATAAAATCAAGCTGATTTTTGTGGGAGATACGTATTATGACCTTTAAGATTGGTAAATTTGAATTACCGAAACGTCTTATCAAGGAGGAGAGCCTATCTAAAGGCAATTATGGTGTCTTTATTGCAGAACCATTTGAGACAGGATTCGGATACACTCTCGGAAATTCGATGCGACGAGTTTTGCTGTCTTCCCTTGAAGGAGCCGCAATTACTTCGGTCAAGATAGATAACGTAATGCACGAATTCGCTACTTTGCCCGGTGTTGTTGAGGATGTTTCAGAGATATTGCTTAATCTAAAAGGTGTTCTGATTAAAGTTCAGTCTCGCGAGCCACGAAAAATTCGCTTGGATGTTAAAGGTAAACGTGAAGTAACCGCCGGTGATATCGCAGTCGATCATACAATGCAAATAGTAAATCCAGATCATTATATAGCAACTTTGGCCGAAGACGGGGAATTGCATATGGAACTCGAAGTCAAAGTCGGTCGCGGATATTGCCCTTCGGAACGCAATAAAGATCCCAATCATCCAATCGGCGTACTTCCTACAGATTCGATATTCACTCCTGTTATTAAAGTGAAATATGAAGTGGAAAACACCCGCGTCGGGCAGATGACCGATTATGATAAATTGATTATGCATATATGGACAGATGGCCGGTTGACTCCCGATGACGCTTTGTCACAGGCCGCCGCTATCATGACGGAACATCTGGGAACATTCGTAGATTATACCGATCAGGAATATGAAATCGAGCGGGAAGAAGAAGAGAAAAAAGAAAGAAGCGAAAGCGAAGAATTAGAACGCATGATGCTTATGAATATCAACGAGATAGAACTATCGGTTCGTTCCTCTAACTGTATACACAACGCAAATATTTTTACTATCGGCGAACTGGTACAGAAATCGGAAGGCGAGATGCTCAAGTACCGGAATTTCGGAAAAAAATCGTTGAATGAAATAAAGGCTATTCTCGACGGTATGGGATTACGTCTGGGTATGAGTATCCCTGAAGACATAAAAAGGAAAGTTGAAGAAAAAAGAAAAAATCAAGAGCCAAGAGAACCAATCATCATGGACGACGATTTTGACGAATAACTCTTGTTGCCATAGTAGAGGAGGAGATATACGCTCATGCGGCATAGAAAGCTGAATACAAGGTTAAGTAGGACAACCAAACATCGTAAAGCGACTGTTAGTAATATTATGCGCGGATTATTTACAAGCGAGAGAGTAGTTACTACTGTCAAAAAAGCAAAAGTTACTTCGCGTTATGCGGATAAAGTTATCACTCTTGCAAAACAAAATGATTTATCGGCGATACGTCAGGTTGAAGCGATTTTTCAGGATAAAAATCTTGTCCATAAGTTGTTTCATGAAATAGGCCCGCGTTTTACCGATCGCAATGGTGGGTACACCAGAGTGTTGCGTTACAAAGTACGCCGTGGAGACGGTACGGAAATGGCTATTCTTGAGTTGACTGAGAAGGAAATAATGTCACCTGAAGAGCGCGCTCCGAAAACCAAATCGGCAAAGAAAAAAACACCGGAGAAAACAGTAGCTGAATCTAAAAGTTCTGCGGTTGAACAACAGACAGCTGTTACCAAACCGGTAGTTATCGATGAAGAACAATCCGACATTGATGCCCTTGCACAAGCCGCCTCAGATGAAGAGATCGAATCTCCTGAGGATACTACAGACGAAGAGGAAGAAAAATCTTCCGAATAATATGATTTATATTAGATATATATGAAGTAAATAATATCGTTAAGGAGAATTCGATTTGAGTTCTCCTTTTTTTGTGTTTATCGCCAGCGAGTCATAATAAAGGTTGTTATATTTTACACGACAAAGTAGTATATAAACAATTCAATGACTTTTGAACTTTGTAAGACAAAGAACACTATATTTATAAGAGGGTTGTATCATGAAAGACGAGTTGCATCTTAAACGGGAAATACTGGAAATACTCTCTGTTGACTGTACCAAAACCGCTTCTGAAATAGCTGTTATGCTAAACCAATCCGAAGAAACTGTATCGTTGCTTATCAGGCAAATGGAAAAAGATAAAACAATACTTGCGTACAGAGCTGTTGTTAACAGACAGAAAGTTGAGTCTACAAAGACTCAATGCATTATCGAAGTTACCTGTAGTCCGCAACGAGGTGTCGGTTTTGACGCGATTGCTCAGCGGATCTACAAATTTCCGGAAGTCCGATCTTTGTTTCTAATATCCGGCGGGTTCGATCTACTTTTGATAGTTGAGGGTGAAACCATGAAAGACATCTGTTTTTTTGTGGCGGAAAAGTTGGCTACTCTCGATCACGTAAAAGGAACATCTACGCACTTCCTTTTGAAAAGATATAAAGAAGACGGGTTTATTTTGGAAGATGGTGAAAAAGAACAACGGCTTGCAATTACGCCGTAACAGGGATGACTACTATGAAAGATTTTCGCGCTGAAGTTATTAAAAATATTCCGCCTTCGGGCATTAGGGCTTTTTTCGAACTCGTTATCGGGATGGAAGATGTTATATCTTTAGGGGTCGGCGAACCGGACTTCGTTACCCCGTGGCATATATGCGAAGCCGCAATTTATTCGGTTGAGAAGGGAGCCACATCATATACATCGAACTTAGGTTTGCTTGAATTACGTGAAAAGATAGCAGATTACCTGTGTAGAAAATTTGATGTTTCTTATGAACCTAAAAAAGAGATACTTATAACGGTCGGAGCAAGCGAAGCTATTGACCTTGCTTTTCGCGCAATTTGCAATCCAGGCGATGAGGTGATTATTTTTGATCCGTCTTATGTGGCTTATGTGCCGATTGTTACACTTGCGGGAGGCAAGCCGGTAGTAATATCTATGGTTGAAGGTGACGATATTATATTCGACGTAAATAAGGTTCGTGAGAATATAACTAATAATACGAAAGCTATTTTTATAAATTATCCCAACAACCCGACCGGCAAAAGTTTTTCCCGCGATGAACTTATACAGATAGCTGAGGTCGCCGATGAATTTGACTTGCTTGTCGTTTCCGATGAAATTTACGGCGAGTTGACATATGACTATAACCATGTTTCGTTTCCGTCGCTTCCCGGTATGAAGGAAAGAACCATTTTGATTTCCGGCTTTTCCAAAGCATTCGCTATGACAGGATGGCGGATAGGTTATGCGGCCGCTCCCAATTATATAATTGAAGCAATGATGAAGATTCATCAGTATTCTATTTTATGCGCTCCTATTGCCAGTCAAATAGCGGCGGTAGAGGCGCTGAACCGCGGCGAAAAAGATATGCGTCTGATGCGCAAAGAGTATCACAAGCGAAGAAATGTTATTGTGGATGGATTTAACAAAATCGGTCTTCCGTGTCCGCATCCGGAAGGTGCTTTTTATGCATTTCCGTCAATAAAAAGGTTGCCTTTTACTTCCGAGGAGTTCTGTCATACGTTGCTTAAGGAAGAAAATGTTGCGGTAGTGCCGGGTACTGCGTTTGGAAAAAGCGGTGAAGGTTTTATAAGATGCGCCTATGCCGCCAGCATGGAAAATATAAAAGCGGCTTTGACTCGTATTGAATCGTTTCTTAAACGTCGTGGACTGAACGTATCCGGCTGATCAGTTTTCCATTTATTTCAGCAATGCTTTGATTCGCGGTTGTTGTTCTCGATAATAACATTTTTGTAAAAACTGTTTTAAAGACGGTTCTTCGTTGGAGAATCTTTTAAGTACTTTTGCCGCGTGGTATCGCATCGCAAACGATTCTTTTTGTAATATTTTCTTCAATCTATGCGCTATAGGTCGGTTATAGCCCCAGTTTTCCATGCTTGCAACAGCTACCCACCGGTATGGATTTGTCGGGTTTTGCAGGATATTGAATATATTGTCTTGCGCTTCATAATGATTTAGAAATCCAAGATAAATGGCCAATTTGTAATCTGTGTAATGCTTTTTTGTCATAATTAACTTGATGCTATGAGATGCATTCGATCGTCCATTTATAAAATACCGTATTTGATAGAAAAATTCCAGTGGGCTGGATTCTGTCAACCTGTCTGCGATAGCATTATCTACTTCCGGCATATCAAAGTAAGATAATGCCTCGATAGCTGTAATGCGGTTTATAGGATCATCATTGCGCATAAGTTCTTTTAAAACCTCGACCGATGAAGGGTCGGACAGCTTCCCAAGCTGTATGGCCACGATGGCTGGGTGATCGGTTTCTTTCACAGTAGCGAGAATTTCTTCGAAAGAGTAGACCGAGCAAATTTCTTCAATTGCGTGGGTTATGAGATTACGCAAATCGTATGAAGCGGGGTTGTTTAGAAATTCTATCAATGGATTGACTGCTGAAAGACTGCCGATTCGCGATAACGCATATATAGCGGCTTTACGTATTGAACGAGACTGATGATCGAGCAGTTCGACGAGCAGACCGGTATGTCTGTAAGATTCCAATTCGCCCAGACTTATAAGTGCATCCAAAAAAAACGGTGATTCCCTATCCTCAAAAATCTGCCATATAACTTCCTGCGCATTAAGGGAGTTGCGGCTTTCTCCCAGCGCATGAATTATCTCTTTCTCGTTACCGTTCGGATTAGTATAAAATGTTTCAATTAGCAGGTCTGCCGCCTTATCCGTACCCATAGCGCCAAGTCCTTCAATCGCGGCGATACGTATGTTGAGGCGTTGGTCATGAAGATATTTGCCTATGAAATATGCGATGTCGTCATCTGTAAATTCTCCGAGCGCATGAATCACGGCAATAGTTATATGCTCATCATCTTTATGTTTTTTCGCGGTATTTATAAGTATCTGATCATAGGGATGAGTACGGGTCTTGCCAAGAGCGCTTATGGTTTCAATCAGAATTGTCCGGTCAGTATCGGATAGATATTTCAGGAGATATGGGTATGATACCTCATCCGCAAGTTCGGATATAACACGGATAAAACAAATTTTTTGGACGTAAATGTTGGTTTCGGTATATCTATTGATATAAATTGAATTATATCGAATATTTTTTTTCATGTTGAGGATTGCTGTGCTTTTGAGCTGATAGTCGGTTTTGCCGATGTGCGAAATTAGTTCTTCGATAGGTAATCCGGTTTCTTCAGCATTCATTCCATGGAAATACGTCATATTGGACAGTAAAATGATCGATATCAAAATAAACTTTTTCATAGATTACTTGCTTTTTAGATTAATAGTTACAGAACAAGAAGCTATGTTACTTCAGCGGTTAGGAAAAAGAAAGATTCTTTTTTTTCATTCATCGTCATGACTAAGTCGTTCCGATAGGATATTTATCAAAATTTCAAATGTTGACATGGTATATCGGATTCTTTATATTAAGACAATCTACACTGAATTTAAAATTGATGGGAATTTAATTTTATGTCAAATAAAATACCCCAAAACCGTATAACATGGAATTCTCAAATCGGATTTTTACTGGCCGCTGTCGGGTCAGCGGTCGGACTGGGAAATATATGGCGGTTCAGTTACATGACCTTTAAATTCGGTGGTGGAGCATTTCTGGTTCCATATTTTGTTGCATTGATTGTGGCGGGTATTCCGTTAGTAATCCTAGAATATGGATTAGGACATCGTGAACTGGGCGCCAGCCCATTGAGTTTTTCCAGAGTCAGACCTAATTGGGAATGGGCTGGATGGTGGATGCCCATTAGCGCTATGTTCGGTATCATGCTGTATTATTCGGTTGTAATCGGCTATTGCCTTATATATCTATTTTTGAGTATCAACCTCACGTGGGGATCGGATACGCAAACATTTTTTTTCGACTCGTTACTGCATATTTCCGACAGCCCGCTTAATTTAGGCGGTATTCAACTGAGTGTTGCCAGCGCTACTTTATTTGTATGGACCATCTGTTGGATAATATGTTACAAAGAGGTTAACCGCGGTATTGAACGGGCATGCAAAATATTCATTCCATTGCTGTTTATTCTGACTTTAATCCTTGTAGGATGGGGGATTACATTACCGGGAGCGTTCCATGGAATCAAGGCTTATCTGATTCCGGATTGGGGAAAATTGAGGGATTTTCAGGTTTGGACTGCGGCATTCGGGCAGATTTTTTTTACGTTGTCCCTAGGTTTTGGGATTATGATAACATACGCCAGTTATTTGCCGCGCCGTACCAATATTTATAGTAATGCGTTATTGACCAGCTGGATAGATTGTCTGTTTTCTTTTATTGCCGGTTTTGCCGTATTCAGTGTGATAGGTTTTATGGCATTTGAAAAAGGGCTACCTATAACCGAAGTGATCAAAGGCGGTCCGCAACTTGCATTTGTGGTTTATCCTGAAGCAATTAACAACCTGCCCTTTTTGCGGAGCATTTTCGGTATCTGCTTTTTTTCAGTGCTGTTTCTGGCTGGAATATCTTCGGGTATTTCTCTTATAGAAGCATTTTCATGCGCCTTACGGGATAAATTCGGATGGGATCGCAAAAAAGTAGTTTCCGTGATATGCCTGCTTGGATTTTTGGGCAGTTTGATCTTTACCACTCGCGGAGGACTGCACATCATCGATATCGTAGATCACTTCATAACCCATTACGCGTTGATTTTAGGCGGTATCATCGAATGTTATATTGTCGGATGGCTACTTAAGGCAAAGTTATTGCGAAAACACGTCAATAATGCAATGGGTTCATCAAAATTAAAAGTTAAACCTTGGTGGGATGTATGTATACGATACATCACGCCGGCGGCGCTTATTATCATTTTACTGCAATCACTGATTCAAGAACTTAAAACGCCTTACGAAGGATACCCGCTCGAAGCGATTATTTTATTCGGAGTCGACTGGCTGATTATTGTCTTGATCGTATCGGTTGTTTTTACCTTTTATCCGTGGAAATCCGAATTATTGCACCGCAAACATCTGCCTGAAGAAGATCATTTGCTTGTGTAATTCGATTACTGGCTAGCATACGTTTATGAACTGTGAGCACAGCTTTTTCAATAATATTGTTCAAAATACCGTTTCATCCGGATTTGTCGCCGAAAACGACCGTGTGCTTCTGGCGCTTTCCGGCGGACCTGATTCGGTTTTTTTGTTATATGTATTGACCAAAATACGCGAAAAACTTTCCTTTTATCTTTCTGCGATTCATGTAAATCATCATTTGCGCGCTTGTCAATCCGATAGCGATCAGAATTTTGTGGAGCGCCTGACAGGTGAACTGGATGTTTCCTTAAACGTTTATCATGTTGATGTAAAATCTACTGCGCGCCAACGTAAGCTATCTGTAGAAATGGCCGCCCGTGAACTTCGTTACGAGTGCTACGAACAACAGGCGCAAAAAGATATGTGTGATAAAATCTGCGTAGCTCATACTGCTGACGATCGTATAGAGACCTCCTTGATGCGCTTGATCAACGGCAGTTCATTGCTAGGTATTACAGGGTTGCGCCGTATACGCTCTTTATCGGATAAATATTCAATTGTACGTCCGTTGCTGGGATGCTGGAAAAAAGATATTCTCGAATGGTTGGATACTGAAAACAAGTCGTATTGTATAGATTCTTCTAACAAATCGCCGGTTTACATGCGCAATCGGGTTCGCAATGAACTTATACCGATGATAGAGCAGTCATATAACTCTGCTTTCAAAACTGTCTTGAATTCAACTCTCGATATTATGGAGGGGCAGGCCGATGTTTTTTTGAATGCGGTTAGCGATTGCCGCTCTAAAGCATTGATAAGATGTGATTTTCTGCATGTTTACGATAAAAAAGCGTGTGTACACATGAATAAGACTCTAATTTGCGCTATGCTGATGCAGTCTATCTATACACTTGCAGATGATTCAGTCCGGCTGGTGTCTGCACAATTTGAAAATCTGCTGTCAAACCTTGATTCCACGGAACAAAAAACTTTCCAGTTTCCATGCGGTTGCGCGGCTATAGTTGACCGGTCATACATAATTATGGCTCGTAAAGATAGATTGAAACCATTTTTCGAGTTTCACAATTTAAGAGAAAAAATACATGCTCCACTGACAATATCGACTGTTGCCGGCGATGGTTTGCCTGTTGAATTGCGGTTTTCCTGTAAACAGATACAACAGCCTTTATTTTTAGATGAACAAGCAGGACATGATCTTTTGTTTGACGATTTGATTAGGGGAAAAGAAGTTACTATACGCACACTGCTTGATAAACAAACGCTGGATAAAGATTGTTTTCTTACTTTCCGTATGCCCGGACAGCGCATTCTTTTGCGCAGAGGTTCTAAGAAGTTAAAGAAATATTTTATTGACGAGGGTATCCCTCCTTTGCTTCGTAACATATTGCCGGTTGTCGCAGTTGAAAATATGGTTATCTGGGTTCCATGTTTTAGCAGTTTAAAGATTGACACTAACGAATCCTTGTTTATGCTTGAAATTTCTTTAAAAATGTAGCATTTTATTTTTAATTTCAGTAAAATGAGCCGTTCAAGGATATTTGCCATACACGCATCTTAATCAAGTTGAGGTTTAATGAAAACCAACCAGCATAAATATCGACGTAATACACGGTCAATCACTTCTTTTAAAAGAACGTTGATTGCATGGGGTGTCATAATTGTTTTTGGTATACTGTTAGTACGACTATGGCACAGTCAGAGCGCTAGTAGCGAAACGCCTTCTTATACCGAATTTTATCGCGATGTTACGCAGAATAAAGTTGAACGTGTTCTTCTTATGGGACGAAAAGTCAAAGGTACGTATATACCCTCTTATAAAGATGGCAAGCAGTTTTCGTTAATAATACCGGTTAGCGATGGGGTATTGTTTGATGCATTGCGAAACAATGTTTCTGATTTCCGAGTAAAGTATACAGGGTTGGTATTTTCAAATATAATATTGTTTGCCATTATGTTGACGTTAGTGATAACGGCTGTACGCTTTTTCATGTTTCATCAGATGAATGGAGCAGGCCGTAATCTACTGGGGTTTGCTAAAAGCAAAGCACGATTGATGGGCAGGCATCGAATAAAAATCACATTTGACGATGTTGCCGGAATCGAAGAGGCGAAAGAGGAACTCCAAGAAATTATAGAATTGCTCAAAGACCCTGATCGATTCAAAAAACTAGGCGGCAGGATTCCCAAAGGGTTGTTGCTTATAGGGCCTCCCGGAACAGGAAAGACTTTGTTGGCTAAAGCTGTCGCTGGCGAGGCAAACGTGCCTTTTTACAGTATTAGCGGATCTGATTTTGTTGAGTTGTTTGTAGGCGTCGGGGCTTCACGTGTGCGCGATTTATTCTCAAGGGCAAAAAGAAACGCTCCTTGTATCATTTTTCTCGATGAAATCGACGCAATCGGCAGGTATCGCAGTAGCCGTCTCAATGCCGGCAATGAAGAGCGAGAACAGACGCTTAATGCTCTTCTTGTTGAAATGGATGGATTTACAACAAAAGAAGATATTATAGTTATTGCCGCAACCAATCGTCCTGACGTGCTTGACCGAGCATTGTTGCGTCCCGGCAGGTTTGACAGGCAAATTTTTGTAGATATGCCGGATGTGAATGAACGGAATGGTATTTTGCATGTGCATACCCGTTCGATATTGTTAGCGGATAATCTTGATTTAAAGGAGATTGCAAAGGGTACACCAGGTTTTTCCGGTGCAGACCTTGCCAATCTGGCAAATGAAGCGGCGTTGCAGTCGGCGAGGTTGGGTAAAGATGCTGTTGAAATGAATGATTTTGAAGTGGCACGCGATAAAATGAAGTGGGGTAAAGAACGGCGTAGTAAAGTGATGACCGACGATGACCGCAAAATAACCGCATACCATGAAGCCGGTCATGCGTTGATTCTTTCTTTATTGCCGGATACCGAACCGTTGCACAAAGTAACAATAATACCTCGCGGCGTTGGTTTTCTCGGTATAACCATGCAGTTGCCTAAAACTGACCGTTACACTAAAAGCAAAAAACAGTTGATCGGCGAGATAACCGGGCTTATGGCCGGAATAGCCGCTGAAGAGATAGTTTTTAATGATATTTCCACCGGAGCAAGCAATGATATTCAGCTCGCCACTCGTCTTGCACGGCTTATGGTGTGTGAATGGGGAATGAGTAAAAAATTAGGCCCGATTCGATACGCTAATACAGAACAGGCAGTATCATGTGTTAATGACGATACTTATGTCAAACTCGCATACAGCGAGTCTGTTTCTCAAGAAATAGACGAGGAAGTAAAGAAAATAATGGAAACAGCCTATAATAAGGCACATCAATTGCTCGAACAGCATAAAAAAACTTTTTTTGCCGTTGCTGAAGAATTGCTTAGAAATGAAGTGCTTGATATACAGCAGATCAATAGTATAATCGATAAAGCTACTTGAACCGGATCGGCATCGCTCAATGAATAAAGTTCTGTGTGGAAAACTTAAAAGCCGGCGTATGTTGATAATGGGGATACTCAACATAACCCCTGATTCCTTCTATGACGGAGGTAAATATAAAGATGTGCATACAGCTGTTGAACACGCAGGGACTTTGATTGATGCAGGGGCAGATATTATTGATATCGGCGGAGAGTCTTCCAGGCCAGGTTCGTTGCCGGTCGATGTACAACTTGAAATTGACAGGGTGGTTCCTGTCGTCCGTGAGATAGGGTTGCGATATGATATACCTATTTCAGTAGATACGACAAAATCGGTAGTTGCGCGTGAATCGCTTGATTCTGGTGCGGCTATTATAAATGATATTTCAGCGTTTACCGCTGATCCGGCTATGATTGAAGTTCTAAGTCGGTATGATGTGCCTGTTATTCTTATGCACATGCAGGGAACACCTGTTACAATGCAAAAGAACCCGTCTTATGCAGGATGGGTTGTGGATGAAATATGCGCTTTTTTTGAGGAACGAATTGTATTTTCCGAATCGAACGGCATTTCGCGTGATAGGATTATAATTGATCCGGGTATAGGATTTGGGAAAACAGTTGATCATAACCTTGACATAATTGCCAACTGTAAAGAATTCAAGCGGTTCCGACTGCCTGTACTTATAGGCCATTCAAATAAGCGATTTATCGGGGCGGTTACAGGAGTTGAAACGCTTGAAGAAAGGCTTTGGGGTACTGTCGCAGTAGCGGCGTTTTTGCAGTTGCTTGGCGGGGTCGACATTATCAGAGTGCATAATGTGGCGGAAATTAAAATTGTTACCAGAATGATAGAAGCGTTGCAAAATAAAATGCAATGACCAGGACGTGATTATGCAATTACTACAGGATATATTGATATATTTCGAGACTTTCTTTTCAGATAACTGGAAAGCGGTTATTGAAATAATGATTCTCGCGTCATTCGTGTATTATTTTATCATCTTCATCCAAGGTACTCGTGCTGTTCAGGTGCTCAAAGGTGTGTTTTTATTGTTGTTACTGTTCTTTGTGTCCCAGTACATGGGGCTTGTAGTATTGAACTGGTTGTTGACCATGTTTACGCCAATCGCGATCACTGCATTGATTATTATATTCCAACCTGAATTACGGCGCGGATTGGCTCGTTTAGGAAGATCACCTTTTTTTCTATCGCTGTCAGGCGACAAGCAGATTCCGGATATAGTTACTGAAGCAGTGATGTTTTTATCGCAGAGAAAAATAGGAGCGATTATTGCTTTTGAGCGGGAAATAGGTTTGAAAAATTACATAAGCACCGGAATTATCCTAGATAGTATAGTCAGCAAAGAATTGCTTTGTTCCATATTTATGCCCTCAACTCCGTTGCACGACGGGGCGGTGATTATCGAACGTGACCGTATAGCCGCTTCAACCTGTTTATTGCCGTTGTCGCAGTACCATCAGATCAGTAAATCCTTAGGAACACGTCATCGTGCCGCAGTTGGGTTGACAGAGGAGACCGACGCACTTGTACTGGTAATATCGGAAGAAACCGGAACAGTATCGCTCGCAGAAAACGGTAATTTATTGCGCGATGTGGGGCCGGCTAAAATAAAAGATGCACTCAGAATCATATATAGTCATTCACATAAAAACCCTTAACAGGCTACTATGAAAAATATATTTTTAAAAATGCTGTCTATTGTTATTGCAATCGGGTTGTGGATGTATATCACCAATCTGGTAAGTAAGGAAAAAAACTTTACGATTCCGGTAGAGATACAAACCGCAGAAAATATGATATCGCTTAGTCAGACGGTTGAACAGTTGAATATATATGTCAAAGGTCCGGCGAAGATCATTGATGAATTGCTGGTTTCCGATTTTAGAATTTATAAAGACCTCAGCGATGTTACTCATTCAGGCAATATTACAATTCCGGTTGAGGATTTGAGCATGTCTCTGCCAAACAATATAACTATCGAACGGATATTTCCTCGGCGTATAACACTCAATCTTGATCGCATTGTCGAAAAGGAATTCAAAGTCAATGTTGTTACTATCGGTAAGGTGCCGCAAGGTTATGTCGAAATTAAGGAGCATCGTGTCAATCCGACATCCATAAAATTACGAGGACCGGAAAGGGTAATTGCCAATATAGATACTGTAGATACAAAACCGATTGATATCAGCGGTCTTATCTGGTCGAAGCGATTTGCCAAAGTCGCTTTGCAGGAATTTGTGCAGGGAATGGCTCTTAACAGCGATAAATTTGTAGACGTTACGGTACGCATAGAGGAAGAAACCGAAACCATTGCTTTTTCGCGTATACCGGTACGTGTTCTTGAACCAGTGAAAACTCCGTTTACAGCAAGTATCGGAACCAGCGAAGCCTATGTTGTCATACGCGGTAAAAAAGAATTTCTAGATAAACTGACCCCAGCAGACATCAAGATATATGTTGATATAACAAATCTTGATGCCGGCGTTTACGATTTGCCCCTCGAAGGCAAGGCTCCTGAACAAGTATTGCTTCGCGGAGTACGCATAGACTCAATATCGCCTGCGAGCATAGAGGTTATCATTGAACCAAAAAGTTAAGCATTATCGGCTCAGCTTATAACAGTGTCGTTTATAATTCTTGCCATATTTTTACCGAGCAGTACGCATTGCTCGATGTTTTCCGCATCAGGCGAACATTTTGCTTCAATGACCGGTTCAACTAAAGGCCATTTTACTTTCTGCGCAAATTCCGATAATGTCGATACCGCGCCGCCGCTCCATGTGAATGTGCCGAATAATCCGATAACACGATTTTTGAGTAATTTATTTTCTAGCATAGTGGTCAGGCTATTCATAGGTGGAAACAGCTTCATGTTATAAGTAGGAGCGCCAAGTATCAATCCTCTGTAACGCCATATATCTCTTATAATGTAAGATAAATGCGTTGTAGATATGTTGTGTATGCGCAGGCATTTTTCATATTCGGTGCCGATACCGCGCGCGATTGCTTCCATCATCTTCTCTGTGTTGCCATACATTGATGCGTATACAATGACTATGCCTTTTTCAGGTTCGTTGCGGCTCCATTTATCATACAGTGTGATAATATGCCCGGGATCTTTACGCCAGATAGGGCCGTGTGTTGCCGCTATTATACCTATGGGTAAATCTTTTAGTTTGGCTATAGCTTTTTGTACCATAGCGCTGTATTTGCCTACTATGTTGGAAAAATAGCGCAATATCTCGTCGTCAAAATAGGATACGTCTACTTCGTCGTCAAATATGCCGGTGTCGAGCGTGCCGAACCCGCCGAATGCGTCGCCGGAAAACAGAATTTTGTCTGTGTGGTCGAAAGTCATCATGGTTTCCGGCCAGTGCACCATAGGGGTAATAAAAAATTGCAGTTTGTGTTTGCCGAGAGATAGAGTGTCGCCGTCGTCTATGGTTTGAACATTTTCGGTGATACCGTAAAAATCGTTTAAATATTCCAGAGTTTTTTTATTACCGATGATACGAATGTTCGGATACAATTTGCGCAGTAGGGTAATAGATCCTGAATGGTCTGGCTCCATGTGATTTATGATAAGATAATCTATCGGTTTATCATTAGGCAGTACAAGTTTTATTTTATCCATGAAGTTTGTGGATGAACTATGTTTTACAGTGTCGATTAAGGCGGTCTTTTCATCTTTGATAAGATACGAATTGTAAGAAACACCGCGCGGTAGCGGCCATATCGATTCGAATAAATGGGTTTGACGATCATTTACGCCGATCCAGAAAATAGATTCGGTAATTGGAATAGTTGTATCCATAAAAAATCCTTCCTTGTAGAATGTTGTGTATAAGCGGAAATCATTATAGATAAAGATATATCTTGGAGTCAATGTCAATCAACCGCCTACCCTGACAATACCACTTGATTTACGTACAGGTCTTTTATATTATGAAAACAGCATATATAAACTGGAGCGCAGTTATGAAAAATGATAATTTACGAAATTCTCTGAAAATACAGCGGTTCATACGTCCGGTTGATAAAACCAAAGGGTTGCCGCCGGGGTCGTTGCGAGAACCTCCGGTTGAAAAAGCGATACCGGTTACTCTGGAACTTTTTAACTACAATGAAAAAGGGTTTACATCGGAACATATAGCAACTGTTGACAAATTTTTTGATAAGTCATCGGACTTGACTGTTAAATGGTTGAATATAAATGGATTGCATGATATTAAACTAATGAAGGAAATACGCGACAGGCTGAATATCCACCCGCTGGTACTCGAAGATATTACACATACCGGTCAACGTCCGAAATTCGACGATTACGAAGAATATTTGTATTTTGTTATCAAGATGATTACTTATAACCGACAGACACATGAGATTTTTACGGAGCAAGTCAGCATTATTTTAATCGATTCCATGGTGATTTCATTTCAGGAGCGGGAAGGAGATGTATTTGACATCATTCGTGAACGGATTAAGACAAACAAAGGACGGTTACGCAAGATGGGGGCGGATTATATGGCGTATTCGTTGCTGGATGTCGTTGTTGATAGCTATTTTGAAATATTGGAAAACATTGGCGGGCATATTCAGGAAATAGAGGAAGACTTGATGAGTCATCCTACAGTCAAAACTTTGCAGGATATTCATCATATTAAAAGAGATATTTTATATCTTTTTAATTCGCTGTGGCCTATGAGGCAACTGGTGAACACTTTTTATCAAAATGAATCTAAAATCATCGACAAAACAACCCGATTTTACCTGAAAGATGTGTATGATCATATTGTGCAGGTAATCGATACCATCGAGTCACTTCGGGATGTTGTTTCCGGTATGATGGATATTTATCTGTCTACGGTCAACAACCGTATGAACGAAGTGATGAAGGTGCTGACAATAATGGCAAGTATTTTCATCCCTCTGACATTCATAGCCGGCATATACGGTATGAACTTCGACAATATGCCGGAACTGCATTTTAAATATGGATATTATGCAGTGCTCGGTATTATGGCGATCATGGGTATCCTGATGCTGTCTTATTTCAAAATCAAGAAATGGTTATGATTCTGTCCGGTTTAGTGGTCGCAACAGTTATTCCCTGTTTGCAATGATCCTGACAGATACTCCTGTACAGCTGTTTTCGGGTCGTCGCCTATTACTCCGGTTATTACCTTGATGTTTTTTTCGTTGAATAATGACTGCGCGCGTTGCCCCATACCTCCTGCAAGTATACAGTTAACACCTTGTTGTGCAAGAAATTGAGGAAGAACTCCTGGTTCGTGCGGCGGCGGTGCGACGGTTTTTGTGCCTTTGATAGTTTGGTTTTCGATTTCGTATATTACAAACGATTCGCAATGCCCGAAATGCATGCTGAGCCGGCCTTCGGTTGTAGGAACGGCTATTTTCATGTTTGTGTCTCCTTGTGCTGATTGGTTCATTTGCGTTACATTTTTTTTATGCGCGGATAAGTATGATAAAATATTATCTGTTATTATATCGAATTGCTTTTTAACAAATTCCGATATATCTGAACCGATAATCGGTTTGCCGTTATCAGCCAGTTCGACAACTGCCGGATCAAATGGAATAGTTCCGAGGAACGGTACATTCATCTCTAAGGCAATAGATTTTCCGCCGCCCTGTTTGAAAGGAGTGATCTTTTCTTTGCAATGCGGACAAACCATACCGCTCATATTTTCCACAATACCTATAACGGGAATTTCGACCTGACGGGCAAAAGAAATCGCTTTGCGTGCATCCAGTATTGCAACATCTTGTGGCGTAGTAACTATTACCGTTCCGTCAATATCTGGGATCAGTTGGGCGATTGTTAGCGGTTCGTCGCCTGTTCCGGGAGGAAGGTCTACTATAAGATAGTCAAGCCTGTCCCATTCGACATCAGCAAGGAGTTGTTTAATAACCCCTATTTTCAGAGGACCACGCCAGATAAGCGGCGTATCCGGAGACTCTATCAAACCTGCCATAGATACAACCTGCACGTTATGCCCGCCGTTTAGAGGAAATATCTGTCCTTCTATATGAAACAGTCTTTCTCCTTCGAGTCCAAGCAGTTTCAATATGCTGGGGCCGTGGAGGTCGGCATCGAGCAAGCCAACTGAAAAACCCTGGCAGGCAAAAGACATGGCGATATTTACCGAAACCGTACTTTTTCCTACGCCTCCTTTGTTGCTCATAACTGCGATTATGTGTTTGATCCCTTTCAACCGGGCTTGTAAACGCTGGTCTATGTCGCTGTTGGAAAAATGATTTTTGTCAGTCATAACAGTTTCTCCTTTAATTTATTGAAAATATTGTTTTTATCTGTTGCCAAAGAAAACGTATTTGCTGTGATATGTGGTTATCCGTATATTCTACAACAGTTTTTTTAGCCGCCAAAGAGTCTATTACACATGTGTCGAACGGTATTTTTCCTGATACAGGTATGTTGTTTTGCGCCGCGAAAGCCTCTATATCAGCGGTATTGTCAGGATTGATATCCCATTTATTGATGCAGATGCTACAGGGTACATTGAAATGAGCCGTAACTTCAAGTATACGTTTCATATCGTGGATGCCTGCCACGGTAGGTTCTGTGACAATCAATGCGCCGGTGCAGGATGAAATAGATGCGATAAGAGGGCATCCTATGCCGGGTGGTCCGTCTATAAGTATGATATCAGCAGATTCCTTTTCCGCCATATTGATAGCCGCTTTTCGTACGCAGGTTACCAATTTTCCGGAATTTTCCTCACCCGGGTGAAGTCGGGCGTGAATAAACTTTCCGTATTTTGTATCGGATATGAACCAACTGCCGCATGTTTTGTCGCGCATTTCGATTGCATTTTCAGGACAAATTCGCGCGCATAAACCGCATCCTTCGCAATCATAGGGATTAATGCCGGTTTGTGTATGAGCGTCAAAGCGGCAAACTGAAATACATAAACCGCATCCGCTACATAACGGCATATTTTTTGTTACAATTTTACCGCTTATGAACGGATGTTCCAATATGGTGTATGGCTGTAACAAAATATGTAAGTCGGCCGCGTCTACATCGCAATCCGCAAGCACCGCATTACCTGCCAATGACGCCAGAGATGCGGTAACCGTTGTTTTTCCCGTGCCGCCTTTACCGCTTATGATTACAAGCTGTTTCATCATATTCCTTTCGAATTTTTTTGAACAATTCCTTAAATAACTGAGCGTACTTTGGATTTTCAATAAAGTTTTTGCCCTGTGAGTACAAAGTTGCAATTGCTCTGTCGAAGGGCAATTTTATAAGTACAGGCAAATTCTTTTCTTCGCAAAATTGTTCTATAGAATCGTTATCACCGTTTCTTGTTTTGTTGATTACCACACCGGCGGGTAACGATAATTCTTCAGTCAAAGCTACAGCCAGTTTGAGGTCGTTAAGACCGAATGGTGTCGGTTCTGTTACGAGAACAACATAATCGCTGTTGCGCATTGTTGCGACTACTGGGCATGATGTTCCCGGAGGAGCATCAATGATTACAGGGATTTTTTCAGAAAAATCTTTTTTTAATGCTCGTATTAACGGCGGAGCAAGCGGTTCTCCGATTTTAAGTATGCCGTGGAGAAACGCTATATCGCCGATATGACCTCGTTCAACTACACCTATACAACGAGTGCTTTCGCGAAGAGCTCTGCGTGGGCATAGGTGAATACACGCTCCGCATCCATGGCACAACTCCGGATATATTAATACTGATTTTGCAAATACCGCTATGGCGTTGAATTCGCAGACCTTCGAGCAAATACCGCATTTGTTGCATAATTCATCGTCTAAGACCGGTACGGCTATCCCGATATCATAAGAACTGTCGATTTTAGGTTTTAGAAATAAGTGGCCGTTCGGTTCTTCTACATCGCAATCGACATATTGAACTTTGCCTGCTACCAGTGCCAGATTGACCGCGACGGTAGTTTTGCCTGTACCGCCTTTACCGCTTGCCATACAAATTCTCATTGTTCTATTCCGTTTCGTTTGGCGCAATACACCGTCTGACATTCATAAAATGATGCGGTGACGCTAAATCCTTTTTGTTCAAGCCATTGTGATATCTGAGAAAAACGATGGCCGGTTTTAAAATGTTGCCGGTTTTCTTGCCGATGAGCTTTTTCTATTATTTCAAAACCAGTTTCGTTAAAATCACTTATTATCAATTGTCTGGCGGTCATTCGCGCCATTTCGTCTATAACTTTTTTGGGTTCCTCGAAGTGATGAAATGAAATGGCTGATACCGTTAAATCAAAATATTTATCAGCAAAACCGAGCTGTCCGGCATCGGCGCATAATAATGTAACAGCTTGTTCGCACTGGTGATACATGAGGTTTAGCATGGCAATTCGTTGTTCTTGCGTATCCATGTCGACTGATATTATCGAGTCGCATATCTTTGTAAGAAAAATGGTCAGAATCCCTTTACCTGTGCCGACTTCAAGTATTCTTGCCGGCTTAAAGTGGATTAAATCTATAAACTCTTTACGCAATGCGATTTGATCTAGGCCTAAATCTTTATAATATGCAAGCCGCCGCTCAAATTCTGTATGGTTTCTAATTATCTGGTCGCTGGTTATATCATTTAAGTTCATTGTGTTAAACCCCATGGCTTGTACTATTTGGCGAAGTGGCGTATGAAAAAAATCCTTTTTCCCATTTATCGATACATTCTTGCACTGTACCGGATACATTTAAGATCAGTTTTATTCCCGCAGTATCCAGCGCTCTGAAGGCTTTTGGTCCGCAATTGCCTGTGATTACTATATCTACACTATTATTGGCAATATTTTGTGCGGATTGAATGCCTGCTCCCTGAGCGGCATTGGCTACCATGGAATTCTCAATATATGAATATGTTCTTGTATCGGAATCGTAAAGAACAAACCAATTTGTCCTTCCGAAGCGTTGTTCGACTAGTGAATCCGGATTTTGTCCTTGGGCAGTAACTGCTATTTTCATTTTACCTCCGTATTTTATATTGTGTTTTTATTGTGTTTTAATGATTGTCTGCGGCATCGGCAACGATTTCTGGAACACCCCGGCATGAGAAACCTTTTATCCGCAATGGTGTTATCGCAAACCGCGCGCAAAATATCTTCTACATTTCCGCTTATCCATGGCGTTACCTCGATTCCGCCGGCAATTAACATGCTATGAAATTCCCGCGAGATGGCGCCGCAAATGATTTTGTCAACGCACAGCTTGTTTAGAGCCGTAACCTTTGCGATATATGAGGCAGTTTGTATATCGCATTCCTGCTTTATTTGCGGTATTCCATTTTCAATGCGATATATCGTAATATGTCCGGCACAATCGAAAACCGGTGAAATTCTGTTTTGAGCTGTAGCGATGCCTACTATCATATAAACCTCTTTTCAATAACTTATCTCATATAGCATGCCACAAAGAATATTATTCTCTGTTAATATTTGTAATATACTTTGATTAAGTAAGATATGTGGTAATATATAGATATTTGTGTAATTATATAGTCGCAATAACGCTACTGTAGGGTTTATTACGGATTATTCGTTTTACTGCGACCATCATTGGATGGAAGATGTATATTCAGTGATTTTATTTTTCGAAACAAAGTGCTTTTGTGGATTCCAAGATATTTAGCTGTAGTACAACGATTCCAGTGGTTTTTTTTAAGAGCTTCTATGATAATATTTTTTTCCATTGCTTTGAATGTATGTTTTCCATCGGAAATTGCCGTATAATCGGTTGTATCGCTCTCTTGCAAGGCAAATTCGGCAGGCAGATGTTTTAGGAGTATAGTATCGGACGAACATAAAACAAATGCGTGTTCTATTATATTTTCCAGTTCTCTTACATTGCCAGGGAAATCATAGTGCATCAAGGTAGACAGTACGGACGGAGCTACGTTTGTAACAGCTTTTCCGGTTATTGAATTGAAATGATGAATAAAATGATCGATAAGCAAAGGTATATCTTCTTTACGTTCTCGAAGTGGAATTAGTTGAAGGCGTATGACGTTAATTCTGTAAAACAGATCACTTCGGAATATATTTTTTTTAACAAGGTCGTGAAGATTTTTATTTGTCGCGGCGATGATTCTAACATCCGCATGTTGCGACTCGACACTGCCGAGCGGTTCGTATATTTTTTCCTGAAGAACCCGCAAAAGCCTGACCTGCAATGCTTGGGATATATCGCCGATTTCGTCAAGAAAGAGCGTGCCTCTATTTGCTTGGGCGAACCTTCCGGGTTTGTCTTTTTTGGCGTCGGTAAAAGCGCCGGCCTTATATCCGAACAATTCCGATTCTAAAAGAGTGTCCGGTAATGCCGCGCAATTGATAGCTATAAACGGTTTCTTTTTTCGCGGGCTCAAGTTATGAATAGCCCTCGCAAAGAGTTCTTTACCTGTACCGCTTTCTCCTTCTATTAGAACAGTACTGCTACTATTTGCGATTTCAGGCATTATGGCAAAAATCCGGCGCATTTTATGGTTTTTACTTATGATATCCGAAAAGGTGTAATTCGCTTGAAGTTCTTTTTTAAGTTCCTCTACCTGACTGATATCGCGAAAAGTTTCGACGCCTCCGACTATCTGTCCGTCTGCCTCACGCAAAAAGGCAGTGGATATGTCTATCCATTTTTTTGTGCCGTCGGCTGTAATAATATATATTCGCTTATTTTTTATCGGTTGGCCGGTGATTATAGTGTGATGCAGTGCGCATCCATTTTCGCAGATGCTGGCTTTGAATACGTCACAGCATGGCTTGCCTATAGCTTCTGTTCGCGGTACGCCGGTTATCTGTTCTGCGGCACGGTTAAAACTGGTGATTTTCCAGTCTTTATCAACTGTGAAAACACCATCGTTAATACTATTTAGAATGATGTCTGTCGATGCGTCTAACCGTTGTGCTTTGCCGGAAAAATTATTTTTCATCATATATCCATTCGAGGCTTTTGCCCACTTCAAGACGCTCGAAGCGGTCTTTCAGTCTTTCTTTCAGGAAACAACACGAATTAAAACCTGTGCAGTGTGCGGCATATAGTTTTTTTACCTTTAACGATTCGAGATGTTCAACAGTAACTTGCAGGCGTTCTTCACCGCTATGTATCAGATGAGTGCCGCCAATTACAGCCAGTACCCTGTCGTCATTCATCAGCTTGACGGCATGAAGTATGGTGTTGATCAATCCGCTGTGAGCACATCCGGTGATGATAATTAAGCCTTCCGGTGTACGCAAAAAAAGCGCTTGATCATCAAAGAGATAGTCTTTTACTATATTATCTCGGTCTTTGATATAAAACGGTTCGTCGCTTTCCTCAAATTTCATAGTACGCGGTATTTCTCCGCTAAGGACAACATCGTTGGTTATGTATTGTGGATCAGATGAAAGTTGCCATTCAATCATTTCTTGTGTAGAACGGTTACTTATCCAGTCTATTCCGATCTGTTTAAATTCGTTGTCGCCGATTTTTTTGTACCGCGGGCACGTTGTCAATGGATGCGCGTAAACCATAATTTTATGGAGGTTTATCAATTTCTTTATTCCGTTTGCATGGTCATAGTGTCCGTGGCTGATTATTATACTGTCGAGATTATTCAATTTAATACCCATTAATCTGGCATTATGCTTCAACGCCATGCCTTGTCCGGCATCGAATAAGACTTTATGTCCGTTTATATCGAGATATGCGGAAAAACCATGTTCAGCCAGCAACATGGAGCGCGTTACTGTATCATCGACTAGTATTGTAATGGAGATTTTCATAAAAATACCTTGCACCCTATTGTGTCAATCATGTTGTAGATCATAATATACAAACCTGTCTTAATGCCATAAAAAAAGCTTTAGACATGGTAAAGGCGCAGGAAATTTTCCCACGCCTTTAAGAAAAGAAATGAGGAAGATGTGTATGCTTAGTTTGCGGATTCAATTTCCTCAATTCGTTTTTGCAGTATGTCTATTTCCTGTTTAAGTAATGTAACTCGATTGCGAAGAATATCCGCTTGATCAGGTTGCTGGGGAACCGCCATCATATCCGCGGACAGAGCCGGCAGATAACGCATTCTGAATCCACGTCCGGCACCTCGTCCAACACCAGGGCGAAAACCTGCTGAGGTTCTGCAATAACCTGCTCCGCGTCCGTAGAAAAAACCGAGTCCGTTTGGTCCTGTTCCGTCAAAACCAGGCATATAATACTCCTTTCGTTTATGGATTTTAATTTATACTGAATTTGGAAAAGGCAAGAGCCGTGCCTTTTTAGCATTATCTCGTATATTGTATTTATAAATAACTTTTCAACAAATATTTAAAATAAATAAACATATATTATAGTGCTATTCTTTTTAAAAAAAATAGTAGCATTATTGCTACTATAATAAGATGTTATAGTAGCATATGTAAGACTATATGCTACCTGTGATTTTCTTGATCTATAAATTCCGCTTGCGCAAATTTTATGACTGCGTAATAATACTTAATAGGTATTTTGTAACAAGGAGGGCTGAAACGATGATCAAATTAGGTGTTAATATAGACCACATTGCCACTTTACGGCAGGCGAGACGCACATACGAACCGGAGCCTGTTTGGGGTGCGGCGTTATCGGAACTAGCCGGAGCCGATTGTATAACCGTTCATCTACGCGAAGACCGAAGGCATATTCAGGATAGGGATGTGGAATTACTGCGCCAGACCATACAGACCAAACTTAATCTTGAAATGGCTGACAGCGAACCTATTATCGCAATAGCATCAGATATAGGACCGGATCAAGTAACGCTTGTGCCTGAAAAACGGGAAGAAGTGACTACTGAAGGTGGCCTTGAAGTTATTCGAAATCTATCATCTCTGACAAACACTGTGCGCCATTTTCAGGATATGGGAATAAGGGTTAGTTTGTTCATCGATCCGGATCCAAACCAGATAAAAGCCGCTTACAGGACAGGAGCGGAGTTTATAGAACTGCATACCGGAAAGTACGCAAATGCCCGTACAGAAGAGGATATAAAGAGAGAACTGGAAATATTGTCTCAAGCAAGCGAGCTTGCTCATAAGCAGGGGTTGCGGGTGAATGCAGGACACGGGCTGAATTATAAAAATGTGCGCGCAATTTGCGAGATTCCTTATATAGAAGAACTTAACATCGGGCACAGTATCATAAGCAGAGCTTTGTTTGTAGGTTTATCACAGGCGGTGGCGGAGATGAAACAGATTATTGAAAGGTACTGATGAAAGTTGTTAGCGCTAGTCAGATGGCTGATATCGACAGGTACGCCATAGAAAAAATGGGTATACCCGGATTGCAGTTGATGGAGTCTGCCGGTTCTGTAGTTGCCCATATCGCGGAGAGATACACGAGAAAAATCTACGGACAGCGCAGGATTATGCTTTTTGTGGGGAAGGGTAATAATGGAGGCGATGCGTTGGTCGCCGCCCGACATCTGATAAAAAAACACCCTGAAATAGATACCCGCGTGGTTGTCTTAGTGTCACCTGATGAATTGAAAGGCGACGGACTCGAAAATTATCGAAAATTGACAGATCTTGCTCCTGATTCAATTATACACACTGAAACGTTAGAACAACTACTCGAATTGAAACCGTTGGCGCAAAAAACACATCTGCTGGTAGACGGAATTTTTGGCACAGGGTTTCACGGTTCGCCGCAAGGGCATATCGGGGAGAGTATTTTTTTTATCAATAGTTTACGTAAACCTGTGATAGCTATAGACATACCGTCCGGACTAAACGGTTCTACCGGCGAAGTGGAAAAAATGGCTGTCAAAGCGGATTTGACAGTTACATTCGGGTTACCTAAAACAGGTTTGTTATTTCGTGACGGTCCACACTATGCGGGTAGAATTACTGTGGCGGATATTGGATTTCCCGATGAAGCTATAGAGTCTGTTGCGTCAAATATTTCTTATCTGGAATGGAAACATTTGCGTAGTTTATTGCCTGAAAGGCCTATTGATGCGCATAAAGGTACATTTGGCCATCTTTTTGTTCTTGCCGGTTCCGTAGGATTGACCGGAGCGGCGATACTAGCATGCAGTGCGGCTATGCGCGCAGGTTGCGGTATGGTGACGCTTGGCTGTCCTGAAAGTTTGAATACTATTTGTGAGTCCAATTTGATTGAAGTCGTTACCGTGCCGTTACCTCAAACGGATGCGCGAACGCTTGATTATGCTTCTGCGGATTCGGTTTTTTCTATTATAAATAAACGTAAATGTTCAGCTTTGCTAGTCGGACCGGGTTTGGGAAGGCATGAACGCACAACAAAATTGGTTGGCGATATTGTCAAGCATTCACCGGTTCCATTGATTATCGACGCCGATGCGCTCAACGCGCTTGCAGAGTCTTCGCCGGATATTTTGTCTCAGGCGCAGAAACCTGTTGTCATAACCCCCCATCCTGCTGAACTTTCACGGTTGATAGGCGTGTCTGTGCAGGATATTCAGCATGACCGCCCGAAATACGCTATACAGTGTTCAAGCCTATTTAATGTCGTAACTATTCTCAAAGGGCACAATACCATCATCTGTGACACCGATTTGAATTTGTACGTCAATCCTACAGGCAACAATGGGCTTGCCACTGCAGGAACAGGGGATGTGCTTGCCGGTTTGACCGGTTCGTTTATTGCACAGGGGCTGAGTCCTGTAAATGCGGCGTGTACTGCAGTATACGCACATGGAAAGGCCGCTGACCTGCTGGGGCATTTTATCGGTGCTCGATCGATGATCGCCTCCGATTTGATCAAATATCTTCCTGATGTCCTTCGCTAACTCTCTTTATGATAGAGTATATATAAACCTGACCTGCATTATGAATTATCTGTTAAAATTTTGTGAAAAAATATTAAAAAACTATTGACTAAAATGTTATTTTAAAGTAATATAAAGGAAAATAGCGTAAAAAATAGGTAAAATAAGTTAAAATCGGTATTAAGTAATTTTTTGCAAGAGAAGTTCTGTTTCGATAACAGTTTAATCACGATAGTCTTAACGAAATATGTAAAAAAATAGTTAAAATTATATAAATTTCATGTTGTGTTTGTTCTGCTCAGCTGTTATTCTTGATAATAAAGGTAAATATCTGTAAGGGGGTATCTGTGATGCATGCGTATGAATTGTTGTTGAAATTGCAAAACCATGAAATCGAATTGAAAACACAGAAGAACAAAAGTAAAATTGATGATTTGAACAGCGAAATCATTTTACTTAAGGCTCAATTGCCTACTGAGATTGTAACCCGTTTTTATCGTCTTTTTAAGCGGTATGAAAATGCTTTAGTGCGCGCCAATGGCGGAGTTTGTAACGGTTGTTTTCTGAATTTGCCTTCAAGTCAGGCGGCTGTTATGAATAAGTGTTCTGATATATCAACATGCCAACACTGCGGCAGATTCATTTATTACGATACCGAAAAGGCGAATGCTATATTCTAAGTTGAGAATGGTATAATATGCAATATTGGGTGACGGTAGCGGTGTAACCCGCTTATATGAAACCCTGTTTATATAGATGATGAATAGGTAAAGATTCCGGAATCTTACTGAAAATTTTGAATATCCTTCCGTAAAAACTTGTCATAAAAGTAACCTTAGAGTATACTTGTATTTGTTTTACGTTTAAACCTAAAGTTACGGGCTGTAATGACTCGACTACCTGCCTTACTATTTACAGGAACGCTTTTTCTGCTCCATTGCGGTGTGGTTGTAAACGCTTTTTTGTACGATACCGATGCTGATAATGATAATTCAGCGATTATGACGTATGATAATGACAGCACGCCTGCAGAAAAATCCGAAAAACATCTTACAGATAACGATGTAGCACTGTATCCAGACCAGGAAACCATCAGAAAACTGAACGATAATTTTTCTCGGATAACCGCGTATCTTGAAGCAAACGATTACCGCAGGGCAATACTTCTCATAAAAGAATCGGAACTGCTTGACCCCTACAATAACGAAATAACCGGATTGCTTGTACGGGTACTTAATAATTACGCTGTGGATTTAGCAAAGAATAAGCAGTTTGAAAAAGCTATAGATACTATGGAACAGGCTTATATTATAGATCAAAGCGAAGCCATAAAAGCCAATTATATCCAAATTCTTAAGAATTCCGTTTATTTCAATATGGATCAAAAAAACTGGAAGACAGCGATTGAAGTCGCTTCATATATACGCGAATTAACCGATGATTCTTCCGAGTCACTTATTTTGTACTCATCAATTTTTGCCGAGAAAGGACTTTTTCTTCTTGGTGGAGGTAAAATAAATGATGCGAAAGAATCGTTTTTTCAGGCGCTCGATTTTTACCCGTATAGCAAAGACGCGCTTTTCTATTTGGGGCATATAGCTTATCAGCAACAACAGCTCGATCAAGCTAAAGAATACTGGGATAAACTTGCTATGTTCGATAGCGATCCCGCTGTGGCGCAACTGCGCGAGAAGCTCGCTCGCGAACTGGAAGCAGAGCAGGGGCTTTCCTCAAAGGAACTGTCGCATTTTGATATTCATTATGACTCAAGTATCAGCGATAAATTGTTCAGGAATATCAAAGCCATACTTGAAAACGCATATTCCGATATAGGCGCCAGATTTTCCTTTTATCCGAAGAACAAGATAACGGTGTTGTTTCTTGAACATGAAACTTTTCAGGCCAGCACACATCTGCCGCATTTCGTCAGGGGGGTTTACGACGGAAAAATACGTATTCCGATTTTAGGGCGCGAAACAAGCGAATTGCTTAAAGAAATCATTTATCATGAGTATGTGCATGTAGTGATAGAACAACTCGGCAACGGTAAAGTTCCCCGATGGTTTAATGAAGGCCTTGCAGTTCGATTTTCTCAGGATACAGTTAAGTTCGAAGTACTCAAGGGACATGTTATGAACAATACTTGTATATCGTTTGACAACCTTGATTCAGCATTGATACAAAGCGGTGATTTTCATACGGTGATTCTGGCTTACGAACAGTCTGCCACGCTGGTGGAGTTTATATTATATAAGTACAGCATGAATCATGTGCGGGATATGATAAAGAAATTCAAAGAAGGCGAATCGTTTGAAAGTATCTTGAAATCTGTTTTTCATACGGATTTGAAAGATTTCGAAAAAAAATGGAAACGATACGTGCGCCAACGCATGCTATCCAATACGGAACGCAAAAAACTTCGCTATATATTGAAATCCGCGGATGAATGACAATTATTATGCTGTTTTCTTATGACGTTTTTTGTACAGTGATGAAGCAGGGCAGTTACGCAAACATAACATCGTACTGCAAAAAAAATTCGCTTTAAACGCGCTGATTTTTTTGTAGCGAAAATGACATGTGTAATTGAGAAATTCTTTTTTTATCAGATACGGACAATACATTCTTCCCTCCAGGTATATGTTTATCCTGTTCAGGAAGTCTCTATATTAATATCTAATTCTATCTTCATTCACATCTCTTAATTAGAGTATACATCATAACTCTTTGAAATACAAGGTACTAGATGTAAAATATAAAAATTATTTTCATCGGCACCTCAATAACGATATATGAATACGCTTTTGTTAGACGGATTCCCTTATAATCTTTAATAAGCTCAAATGGCAAATGAATTATTTTTACTTGCTCTTGAGAAAGCACAAAGTTATGATAATAAAAAATAATGTATTTTTTATAACATCAAAAATATGAGCGGCAGAAATATCTTCTTAATTTGATTATAATAAATGTTATGGAGGATTCCCAATGAATATTAAAACAACCTATTACGGTTTTCCAAAGATTGGGCCTAACAGGGAACTGAAACGGGCTTTAGAAGCATACTGGAAAGGTAGTATTACCCGCAAAGAATTGTTTACAGAGGCGGAGACAGTGGCTTTTGACAGGATGAAGGCAGGTTTAGATGCAGGGATGGATGTAATTCCGTCGAATGATTTTTCACTTTATGATTTTATGCTTGATACCTCTACCATGTTTGGAGTCATCCCTAAACGGTTTGCCGGTATAGATGATACTCTTGACCGATATTTTGCCATGGCGCGTGGGTCGGATACTGCAATAGCGTGTGAAATGACAAAATGGTTTGATACGAATTATCATTATATAGTACCTGAATTGAGCGGAACATTCAAACTAGACAAAAATCGGCCTCTGTACTCGTTTAAATTTGCAAAAAAACAACTGGGTATCGTTACTCGTCCCGTGTTAGTTGGACCTTTTACTTTTGTGTCGTTGTCAAAATTCGAGCAAATTGACACTCAAGGCGATAACAAACCGGTAAAAGTTTGGGAAAGCGACCGGTTCGCAGATATCGTTTATTCGCTTGCCGGGGAATACAACAGATTGCTCAAGGAACTTGAGGCTGAGGGAGTCCAATGCGTACAATTTGAAGAACCGTCGTTTGTTATGGATTTGACCGAAACGGATGTGTCTGTGATTCTCCAAGCATACAAAAAAATGACAGCTAATTTGTCGACATTGCGTGTTGCGGTTAATACCTGTTATGAAAGTATTTCTCATTATCGCGATCTTGTGTTTGGACTGCCTGTTGCCGCAATAGGCCTTGATTTTGTAAGTAATGAAGAAAATTTAAAGTACATTGAGGAATTTGGTTTTCCCGCTAATAAAAAATTGATAGCAGGAGTTGTTTCAGGCCGTGACCCTTGGAAAACTGATATCGCTAAAACGGTGGATTTGGCGAAATTCTTGGCTGGATGTGTAGGTGAGAGTAATCTGGTCATGACCAATGCAGGGCCTCTGTTTCATTTGCCGTATACGCTAAAAGCGGAACGCGGACACCTTGATGATAATGTCATGGAACTTCTTTCATTCGCAAGAGAGCGTCTTGAAGAACTCAAACTTATTCAGGAAGTGTTGTCCGGTAATAAATCCGTTCCGCATTCACAGGTTGATGATATCAGAAAATCTTTTGCCAATCAGGATGTTCAAAAGCGGGTTGCCGATATTGACGAATCTAAAATCAGTCGCCATCATCCGTTCTCAGAACGCTATAAAAAACAATGTGAACTATTAAAACTGCCGATGTTTCCGACCACAACAATAGGAAGTTTTCCTCAGACAGCGGAAGTACGTAAAATCCGAGCCGCGTATAAATCCGGAAAAATATCGTTTTGCGAGTACGACTTGTTTATCAAAAATTCTATAGATGAGGTTGTCAAACTACAGGAAGACCTTGATATAGATGTGCTCGTGCACGGCGAGTTCGAACGAACCGATATGGTCGAATATTTCGGCGAAAAGATGATCGGGTTTGCATTTACGAAAAACGGCTGGGTTCAGTCGTACGGGTCGCGTTGTGTGCGTCCTCCGATAATCTATGGAGATGTATCTCGTCCTGAACCGATGACTGTCGATTATACAGTATACGCTCAGTCTCTTACCGGACGTCCTGTGAAAGGTATGTTAACAGGGCCTATTACGATAGTAAACTGGTCGTTTTATCGAAGAGATATTACCAAAAAAGAGGTGGTTTATCAGGTTGCTATGGCGCTGAAAGATGAGGTGCGCGATCTCGAACAGGCCGGTATATCGATTATACAGATAGATGAACCTGCTTTCAGGGAAGGATTACCTCTTAAAAAATCAAAGCAGGAGCAGTATATTAATTATGCAGTAAACTCTTTTAAACTGACCAATATGGATGTCGCTATCAGCACTCAGGTGCATACTCACATGTGTTATTCTGAGTTTAACGAATTGATACAGGCTATTTATGCTATGGATTCGGATGTAATATCTATGGAAGCATCTCGAAGCAGAGGCGAAGTTATGGGCGCATTCGAGCATTTCGATTATGACCATGGCATCGGACTCGGTGTTTACGATATACATTCACCGCGAATTCCGACGGTTGATGAAATGATTGATGTTGTCCGGCGTGCCGTAAGGGTTATTGATGTGTCGCTATTCTGGATCAATCCGGACTGCGGTCTTAAAACACGCGGATATGAGGAAACAATAGCCGCATTGCGCAATATGGTTCAGGCCGCCTATGAAATGAGGAAAACTACGGCAAGCTAGTTCATAGATTGCGTGTGAAATAGTGTTGTAGTCCTGTTTTGGTGGTATTGTAATATAATCTTTCGCAATTAAGTATGCCTGTGAAAACATAGTTGAGAAAAATTGACAGTTCTCTAGGCTTTTGGTACTATGTTGCCCGTAAGATTAAATATGACTTGTTTACAACTGAACATCATAAGGAATCATCTAGTTCCATGGTAGACATAAACATAAACAGGCCTGTTTATCTAGCTCAACGTGATAAATATTATCTTAAAGCCGTGAATAATCTTTATGAAGATTTTTTCCATTGGCCGATAAACGACCGATTCGATAAAGTTGCTGTTATAATAGAGCTGTTCAAAGAAACGAGGCATCAGACGGTTTGTGCAATGCGCGGAAGCAAACATGATGAAAGTGAATTTCAGTTTATGAAATGCCTCGGGTTGATAATAGACGCTCTTGAAGCCGCGCAAATCATGATTCGCCATGAAATTATAGTCGAACAGGATAAAAGTTTTCTCAATAAATTTTTGAATGAAAGTTTTTATGCTTATTGCATGGAAAATGCAGTATCCGGAGAAGTAGCAAAACGGATTATCCGTAACACTGCATCTTTGGTATCTATAGTGACGGAGCGCTTTGAAATCCTGCGTAACCGGAATTTTAAGAATTTGCCTGATGAGGAGCGCATACGCTATAACCTTATGTTCAACCAAGAAGAAGACCTATAAGCGCGTTGATATATGGAACAGAAAAAGAGTCTTTTTGAAATTCTTGAAGAAATTGTTAAAGTAGATGGACGATACGAAGTCGAAGCATATAATTTTGTATTGTTGGCATTCAATTTTTCCATGAGCAAATTCGATGAACATCGCCATATAAGCGGAAAAGAGTTGCTGGAAGGTATCAGAGAGTATGCGCTAGATCAATATGGCCCTATGGCGCGTACTGTTTTGGAACACTGGGGTATAAACACTACTGAAGATTTCGGGAAAATTGTTTTTAACCTTGTAGACAACGGACTGCTTGGCAAAAGCGAAACCGATAGCATAGACGATTTTAAAGATGTTTTCGATTTCTCCTCAGCTTTTGACAACCCGTTTCGGACTAACAAACAATAACCCTATTATCGAAGGGAATATCTATTAATGGCTACCGAACAAGAAAAATTGCGCGAAGCTCAATTCCTTGGACTGATCTCGTTGTTGGCAAATTCGGCTCTGCAACAGTTGGGCAAAGTAATCAGCCCTGTTACCGGAAAGGTAGAAATAAATCTGGAAGCCGCAAAATTGACAATTGATTGGCTTGCCATGTTGCAGGAAAAAACTAACGGTAATCTTACCGATCAGGAAAAACAGGTTTTATCGAGTTATGTGTCGAACTTGCAACTCAATTATGTCGACGTGAAGAAAATGGAAGATGAAAAGAAACAACCGTCTTAAGGTGATTCTTAAAATGCTTATCCCGTGAAGCGGGTTTTATCGTTATCTTACTATACCTAAATCAACCGTATAAAGAGAACTGCAGGCAATGTATAAAGATTTTTTTGGTTTGAAAGAAAATCCGTTCGATCTGACTCCGGACTCTCATTTTCTATTTCCCAGTAAAAAACATCAGGAAGCCCTTGCACATTTGACCTACGGTATAGAAGCGCGCAAGGGATTTATTCTAATTACAGGTGAAGTGGGGGCAGGAAAAACTACCTTGTGTAGGGCGTTGCTAAGCCGTATGAATACAAATACCGAGGTGGCCTTTGTGCTGAATTCGTATCTGAACGCATTCGAAATACTTCAAGCGATCAATGAAGATTTGGGAATAAAATCTAAGGCAAAATCCAAAAAAGAGCTGGTTGACGAACTTAACGAGTTTCTTCTGGAGCAAAAACAACGAAGTAGAAATGTTGTTGTGTTGATTGATGAATGCCAGAACCTGCCGTTCGAAACATTGGAACAACTGCGCATGTTGTCCAATCTTGAAACGGAAAAAGAAAAACTCCTTCAAATTGTCATGGTGGGTCAGCCGGAATTGCTTGAAATACTTAATACACCGGAATTGCGCCAGCTTAACCAGCGTATTACGGTGAGGTATCATTTATATCCGTTGGATTATCACGAGATGACCGAATATATCGAACATCGCCTCAAGGTAGCTGGTTCGGAGTCAGGCATTGAATTCACACCTACGGCTCTGAAACGGATATTTAAATATTCCAGAGGGATTCCGCGTATCGTCAACGTGGTTTGCGATAATACCCTGCTTGCGGCTTATGTATCTGAAAAAAAGAAAATTACATTGCAGTTGGTTAATAAGGCTATCAAGGAAATACAAGGGAAAAAACCTCTAAAACAGTTGGAAAACAGGTTTTTTTCGTTGCGGTTTTCTTTGAAACGGGTTTTTAAGTATTCATTTATCGGGTCCGCATTGCTTATCATTGTACTGTTCACCGCCTATTTTAAGGATCTGAAAGATAGCATCAGCACATACTCAGGTACGCTACAGAATATGCGACGTATGTATGAATCCACTCTTGTACAGCTAAATGCGGAACAGCAAAAAGTAAACATACTTCAATCTCGCCCTATAGAAGCGCAATTGGGACAAGTACAAGTAATTACACCACAACCTCCTACTCCGTCCAAGCCGGATAATCCATCAATTGAACCGGTCATTAAATTGCTTGATATATGGAATGTAAATCCGCAGTTGAAAGAAAGTATTTATACAAAATACCGCACTCAGGATTCACTGCCCCTTGAGAAAATCGCCTTATCAGCAGGATTATCTCGAGTTGAGTCATGGGCAGATATCGATACTTTGCTTATATTCAATTTGCCGGTATTGCTTGAAGTATCCGATTCGCAATTTATACGGAAATATGTTCTTCTAAAGAAGATAAACGGCGATCAAGCTGTGGTTGTCAACAATGACGGAGAAAAAAACATCGGGTTACCCGAACTGAAAAAGATATTTATCGGAAGCGCGGTGTTATATATAAATAAAGTTGTCAACTCCGACGAGATATTTTATCCCACCAGTGAAGGCGTAATGGTCGAACAAATACAGGAAATTCTTTTAAAACTAGCTTACTATCGCG
Source organism: bacterium (assembly GCA_018435605.1). Lineage (GTDB taxonomy): Bacteria > Auribacterota > Auribacteria > Auribacterales > Auribacteraceae > R3-B46. Next base: position 47,401 of record JAHDNF010000001.1, read on the forward strand.
GTAAAAAAGACGGCAAGTATTCTGAATCGCTTGCTGGAGCGGTGAAAAAATTTCAAAGCGATAAAGGCCTGAATCCCGATGGAATAGTCGACATAAATACACTTCTTGCATTATACGGCTCAGTACATGACGATAATTCACCTAAGCTGAGGTAATAATACTAGGGGATACGTCGATGAGTATTATAATCAATGCCTTGACAAAATCGGACGAAGACAATAAAAATCACAAAGAGCATAACCTTAAGCATTTCTTTTTCAAAGCACCCGATACTAAGCACAAGCATCGGTTCGCATTCTGGCTGGGGTTGTCGTTCGGATGTATAAGTATGCTTGCCGCAGGCGGGCTGTTTTTTTTTATCACGTATAATCAGCAACCTGTATACGAACCTGTAAAAAAAACTTCGGCTGTTTCTGAAAAACCTGTTAATATTGTCTCGCCAGAACCTGTTGAAAAAGCCCTTGTTATGGATGACCTTGATCATTCCCTTGACGATGTCGTATTGGGTCCGGATATAGAGGAGGAACTGGAACTCGAAGCGTTGATGAAGCAACGTATAGCTCAGCTTGAAGCGGTAGATAACCCATTGCCGGTCAAAGGATATGAAAATGGCATACCCGCAATGCCTCTTGAAAAAGGAGTGGGGTTGCCCGAAATGATAATCTCAGGGGTGATTTGGGATTTTTCCGGCAGGTATGTATTTATTGACGGAATTCCTTATCAGGAACAGGATCGGTTCAACGATATTTTGATAGAGAAAATAACATTGTCGTCAATCGTAGTGCAATATAAGGATAGGACTTATGAAATTATTTTGCAGTAATAAATCGATTATAACTCTCATCGGAATCATTTTGTCAGTATTTTCTATATCAGGGTGCGCCAACAAACAAATATCTCAGGATGAGATTATATTGCGTGCAGGGGTTATTAATCCGGTACCTATAGGCAGGTGGTATATTGAGAATATTTTCAAACCGGAAAAAAAGGAAAAACTATATGAGCTTTTTAGCCAGCAATCCCAAGAATTGTTGGATTTTAAGGAATTTTCTCAGCGCATCGATGAACTTAGCGCTCTAATTGATACAAAAAATGCGTTTATCAGCGTTATTCCTCTAAATCTATTTATTTTCTCAAACGACAGGATGGTTGTTTACTACCTGATGGTTTATGAGAATGATTTTGCCGGCGTTTATTCGGTGACGGAGCTGTTTTTTGTGCAGGAAATCGGGTTGTGGAAAATAGACATACAAAACGATGGAACCGCTGTTTCCGCTTTACCAGTTATCCGTAAAGGGGATATAATACAGCTTAATAGGAAGGAATTACAGTTTATCAATGATGACATTGATAAACGTATTGCAATGTTTAAACAAGAGTATCAGCAACCTGCGCCGATTGTTCCGGTATTGCAAACTATAGAGCGCGAGCAGATTAAAGAGCAGGAGTCCCTTGAAGAACAGACAAACCGAACGGTAAAAAAAGAAATGATCGTAGGTAAAACATATTTTGATGTGGGCGATTATGATCGTGCGTCCGTAAGTTTTGAACGTGTTTTAGCTTTACAGCCCGATAATATTGAAGCGCAAAGGTTATTGAAAAAGACACTCACTGCCATCCAGAAAAAAGAAGCGGAGTTAAAAGAGGCGGAACTGAAAGCACAGGAAGAAAAAGCACGTCAGCAAATAGTTCCCGAACCTGCGCCTATTAAAGAAGATGTTAAGCAAGAACCTGTTTTTATCGAAAAATCGGTTGAAGACCAGTTGTTTGACAATTTTTTCGAGTCCGGTAAAAAAGCTTATGACGCGGGTGATTATAGAAAAGCGATAATCCAGTTCCAAAAAGCTGTGAGTATAAAACCTGATGATGTTTCTGCAAAGCTGTTTATCGAAAAATGCGAAAAGGCGATTCAGATAGTTCCATCAAATTGACAGAATATAAAAACCCTCTTTTTCATTGTACTTGTGTAAAAGAGGGTTTTTATTTAATCGATACGATAATGCCAAATAAGTTGGCAGACAAATCAATCTTGATGTTTTACTTTATACCGCCAAATAATACTTCTTTCGATTCTTTTTTGTCTTTTTTGTCGTCGGATGACATTTCTCTCGGCTTTTCCTGTTGCGGTTTAGCCATAGTTACATCGACTTTTTCTTTCCGATTCGGATTGACGTCGGATTTGCCAACGAATGTTGCGCCTTCGCTGATTATAAGGCGATTGGCCTTGATGTCGCCGTAAAGCTCGGCGCTGGAACGTATCTCGATTTTATCATCGGCAGTGATATTGCCCCATACCTTACCTTCTATAACGATTGTTCCGACCTTAATCTCTGCACGTACTTCACCGTTGGAACCGATGTACAAAGTTCCTTTACTGTTTAGATTTCCTTCGAAATGGCCGTTGACTGTCAGCTTGTTGCTGAATTCAAGAGATCCCTTGAAACGAGTATCTTCACTCAAAATGGTTTCACTTGTGCTAGATGTATTCAAGTTGGTTGAATAATCATCTTGTCTATCTCGTTCGAACATAACGTACCTCCTCATGTAAGGGTTTTTATGCTTTAAAGTGCTGAATAAAAGTCTGGCTGTACATTTGAAGATCCGACAAAAGTTGCCCCGTCGGATACTTCTAATTTTGGCGCGTACAATTCTCCTAAAAAGGTCGAGCCTGGTTGTAACCTGACAATTCCTTCCGCAATCAATTTGCCTTTGAACTTACCGTCTATTATAGCTTCACCGACACTGACCGTACCGTCTACCTCGCCTGAATTGGTGATGTAGAGTGTTCCTTTTGTTTCAAGATCGCCACGGAACAGGTCGTTTTTTTTGTAATCTTGCAGGTTGATTCGTTGCCCGCATTTTTTGCAGAAAGCTGAAATCGCTATTGACGGTACGTCCTGCCATGTACTGCAAGCGGAACATCGAATATTTTTCGTGGATGTGCTGTATTGTTTGATATCCTGCGGTTCTTCTTTAGGCTGTTGCCGGTTTTTCAGTGCCTGCTGTACGTCGAATATTTTCTTGCATTGTTTACAAAATGCGGAAATAGCTCCTTCAGAAACTGTCTGTGCATTTTTACAGTGTGGACAGACTACTTCGATTACCGTATGTTTTCTTGCGGTTTCTTCTTCCTGCTGTGTACCGAATGATTTTGAAAAAAAACTTTTCATTCCCATGATATAACTGAATTACTTTGTTGAAATTTCTGCTTCACCGATAAATGTAACTCCGTCTTCAACCTGAATGCTTCGGGATTTTATTGTGCCGGAGATTACCGCATTAGACAATAACTTTATATTTTTCTTTGCGGTTATGTTTCCCTGAAAATTTCCTCGGATTGTCAATGTATTTGCATTGATGCTGGCATTAATATCCGACCCTTCTTCCAGCAATAAAGTACCATCGGTTTTGATAGAGCCTTTTACATAACCGTATATTGTAAGCGATTTTGAAAATTCTATTTCACCGACGAATTTCACATCAGGGGTCAGCACGCTGTCTTTGGTGGGGTTCGTTGGCTGTGGGTGCTGTTTCGGTTCAAATCGCGTCTCGGTTATTGTATTGACCATGGGCGAATGTTCCGGTAGTGGAGGAGTGTAGTAATCTTCATCAGGTTTACGTAGTTCTTTTTTTCCGTTGGCCGCATTGTTCAGTCGTTTTAAAATGTTGCTCATTAGGGGTCTCCCTGTATATTTAATGAAAGTTGCAATGAAATGGCTAAGTATAATATTTCGTTAAGAACAAGTTTTATACCTGAAAAATATTTTTTATAATTTTTAATGTACCCTTAAATATTAGAGTTTAAATATATTTAAAGGTTGTGTCAATATAAAATTCCTTTGTATATCAAACATGCCTTATATGTCTAAAATATACTGTATAGGCAACATAAGTAATTGAGTATTTAACATCAATCTGCAACGCCGGATATGCCTTTGCCAAGTGTTTGAATATCTTTACCGAATCCTTCCACTGTACCGCAACCGGAAAGGAACAGTGTAATAGTATATAGACTAATTAAAAGAAACGAGCAAAAGAAGATTTTTTTCATAACTGGCCACACTCCTGGAAAATTTTTATCAAAATTGCTGTCATGAAATACAGTACCCTTTTATGCAAAAACTATATATTCTCATGATGTATAATGTCAAGCATAAGTGTAGCTAAATTCGATAATGTACGGGCAAGCATAAAATGATTCCGTTAAATAAATTTTTGAATCTTTGATCTACATGTATAAACCGCATGGCATGTTTCTAAGTCAGAGTGTCAAAACGATCATATATAGAAATTGTCGTGATTATAGATGCTTGGAGATCTCCAATCGTTATTGTTGATATCTATATATAAGTAAAATTGACTTGACCGTGCGGTAAAAATAATAGATAATGAACATTCATCTTTTTTATAAGGTTACTATGGGAGTTAAGGTGTTATGAATTCAAATAACGATAAATTGAACATTCTTACAAGTTTTATCAATCCTTCTTTTCTGCACCAGATAAAGAATAAAGTTGGTTTATCTAAAGGACTTGATTATGAGGATATAATAAAGTCTCTTGAGCATCTTTTATTGCAGGAAAACGATTTGGATGTTCCTGAAGGTATATTTGATGCGCAGTGCAAAATATCGAGTTCCATAAAAAAAGCTCAAGAATACCTATTCGGAATACAACAGCCGGACGGTCATTGGATAGGCGAACTTGAAGCTAATATGACGCTTACTGCGGAATACATAATGCTGATGTATTTTATGGATATGGTCGATCAGAAAAAATTGCAAAAAGCCGCTAACTATATACTTAAAAAACAGCTTGCCGACGGAAGTTGGCCTATATTCTACGGCGGGGAGGGAGATATAAGCACCACCGTGGAGTCTTATTTTGCCTTAAAACTTGCGGGATACGATAAAGATCATCCTAGCCTTATCAAAGCGCGCGAATTTATTTTGTCATGCGGCGGAATTATGAAGTCGCGGGTAATCACCAAAATTACACTGGCGTTTTTCGGGCAATTCGACTGGAAGGGTACTCCTTCATTACCTGTCGAGATGCTGTATATTCCACGGTTTTCGTCATTCAATATTTATGAGTTTAGTTCGTGGGCGCGTGTTTGCGTGGTTCCGCTGTCTGTTTTGATGGAACTGAAACCTCTTATAAAAATACCTAAAAACGCTTTCCTTGATGAATTGTATCTCGCATCCCGTGAAAAGCAGGATTTTTCTTTTGAGAAAGACGACAACTTTATCAGCTGGCACAACTTTTTTATCGGCATGGATAAAATTTTGAAGCTACTCGAAAAAAGTCCTATAAAAATATCGACGAAACTTGCCCTGCGTAAAGCCGAAAAGTGGATTCTCGACCATCAGGATGAAAGCGGGGACTGGGGAGGTATTTTCCCTGCCATGGCTTATTCCATAATGGCGCTTCGTTCGTTAGGATATGACAACGAATTTCCGGCGATAAAAAAAGGATTCGAGGCTATAGAACGATTTCATATTGAGACAGATGAATACATACATCAGCAGTCATGCGTTTCACCGGTTTGGGATACAGGATGGAGCTTGCTTGCTCTACGTGAATCGGGTATATCCGGCAACCATCCTAGTCTGGTCAAAGCCGCAGGCTGGTTATACGACAGACAGGCGTCTTCAGACGGTGATTGGAAAATTAAAAATCCGCAGGCTCAACCGGGAGGATGGTCATTCGAGTATTTCAATAAATTTTATCCGGATACCGACGATACGGGGCTAATAATACTATCTCTCAAAGATGTTCAGGCTCCTGACGGTGTGGATAAATCTCAAAGGATACGCAAAGCTCTACAGTGGTTACTCAGTATGCAAAATACGGACGGCGGGTGGGGCGCATTCGATAAAGATGTCAACAATCCTATATATAACAAGATTCTCTTTAACGATTTTAAGACTATGCTTGATCCAAGTTGCCCTGACATAACCGGCAGAGTTATTGAATTGCTGGCAAAATTAGGATATGACAAAAATTTTGAACCGGTGCGTAACGCCATTTCTTATCTAAAACGTGAACAACATCCCGATGGACCGTGGTTTGGACGGTGGGGCGTGAACTATATGTACGGTACATGGGCAGTTTTGGTCGGATTGGCAGGCATTGGCGTTGACAGGAATGAAAAATATGTAGCGCGCGCTATCAACTGGTTGTTCGATATACAAAACGAAGATGGCGGTTGGGGAGAACATTGCCATTCATACAAGTCGCCTCAATACGTAGGACGAGGAATCAGCACTCCGTCTCAGACGTCGTGGGCGTTGCTTTCCCTGATATCATACGGGTTTGCCGGTGATGCGAGAGTCCAAAAGGGTATTGATTTTCTTATCGACCGGCAATTGCCGTCCGGTACGTGGGAAGAAAAAGAGTTTACCGGAACAGGTTTTCCCAATGCGTTTTATATACGGTATCATCTATACCGCCATTATTTCCCCTTACTGACTCTTGCAAACTTCAAAAAAACTGCTAAAACAGTATAAAGCGGAGCGGCTGAGGTTATGACGTATAACTTAAGCACGCCCGAAAACAGGTTTCGGTATGTGTTGACTGTTTGGTGTATCTTTACATCAATTTTTCTTTCTTCATGTGCGGGAAAGGTTATCACGGAAATTCGAAAATCCGGTGCAAATCCGGAATATGTATACAGAGATTATGTCGGCGATGAAAAGTATATTTCCGTAAACGGAATAAATGTTTGCTATATCGACAATAATATTGCTTCAAGACCAACGCTTCTTTTTTTGCATGGATTGAGTTTGTCCATCCATAACTTTCGTTACAATTATCCGGATTTTTTCGATAAGTACCGTGTCGTTGCAGTTGATTTTCCCGGCTTCGGCAAATCCGAAATGCCTAACGCGCCGTATTCCATCGATTTCTTTGTTGCGTTTACCAGAAGTTTCATGGATAAGCTCGGTATAGATAAAGCTGTCCTGATAGGAAATTCACTCGGTTCGCATGTTGCGCTTGAGTTTGCCTTAAATTATCCGCAACGGGTGCAGGCTTTGGTAATCGAAAGTTCTACCGGTATACGTTGGCAAGTGGGTATTTTAGAGTACATTATACTTCGGGCTTATATTACCGAAAATCAGTTCAAGAATATATCCGAAAAGAAAATGCGTGAACATATAGAGTGGTCATGGTATCATCAATGTCCTGCATCTGAAGAACTGGTTAATCATCGCATACATTTTCGGCGTAAATATTACGATACTCTCATATATGAGTACAATAACAAGGCGTTCGTACGCGGCCTTTGGCACGTCATAAATGATACGATACGCTATAAGGTTAATGCCATTGCGGTTCCAACTCTGATAGTGTGGGGAAGGCATGACAGCGTAACCAAATTGTGCGATGCACACTATCTGCATAGAAAAATAAAAGGGTCAAGGCTGGAAATTATTGAGAATGCGGGGCATCTGGCACATATAGAACAGCCGGAAGCGTTTAATAAGGTTGTCAGGCAGTATTTAGAGGATATTCTGAGGTATTAATAAAGGAGTGTTAAAATAGTGAAAATTGCTGTCTTGGGAGCCGGTATTTCAGGGTTGTGGGCATCCCGTGAATTATATAAAAAAGGGTATGATTTCAGGATTTTCGAGTCACTGCCGCAGATAGGCGGACTATGCAGAACTGAAACTATGCCCAACGGATTTGTTTTTGATGTGGGCGGATGTCACATTTTCCATTCGGTATATAAAGATATTCTGACCGATATGCTCGAATGCGTTGGGCTCGAAAATCTCAACAAAATTGTGCGCAAAACCCGTATTTATGATCACGGAACTTTTATAAAATACCCTTTTGAAAACGGATTGAGTGATCTGCCCGACAATATTAAATACGAATGCCTGATGGGTTATATATATGCATGGCATGAATATGGCGGGAAACCGCAGGAATATGAAAATTTTTCCGATTTCATATACAAACGTTTCGGTAATGGAATAGCCGAACATTTTATGAATCCGTATAACCGTAAAATATGGTGTGTGGAACCCGACCAGATGGACGTCGATTGGATACAAAACAGAGTGCCTCAGGCTCCTATCGAAGACGTAGTAAAAGCGGCGCTTGGTATTCAAACAGAAGGCTATAAGCATCAGGCAGTTTTTTACTACCCAAAAGAAGGAGGGGCACAAACATTTATCAACGCGGTCGCACAACCGTTTATGGATAAGATTTATCTCAATTCAGAAGTGGCGTCGATTGAGCGACACAAATCCGGCTGGTTGGTGAACGGACAACCGTTCGATTATGTAATAAGTAGTATTCCTCTAGACCGTTTCTGTAATATCTGTGACGCTGTGTCTAAAGCAGGCAAAGAGCGGGCTTCTAAGTTGCGCCATATTTCAGTGGTGGCGTTACTGCTGTGTCTGAAAAAAGACCTTTTGCCCGATTATTCATGGATTTATCTGCCGCAACCACATCAGAGCGAAGCTAACCGCCTGACTTATTTTAGCAATTACAGCTCCAATCTTTGTCCGGACAACCAAGCATGCATTTTATGCGAAGCAACCTATATCGATACTAAACCGCAAGATATAACCGAACAGCGTATGCGAAGTATGATAGTTGATCTTGAACGATCCGGACTGGTAAATCAAGATGATATTCATACTTTTTACTGGTCGTTCAATGAGTATGCTTATGTGCTTCCCGATCTCAATATGACTCGGAACCGTGACGCGGTAACCGATGAATTATCAACCTTGGAAAATCTGTCTATAATAGGCAGGTTCGGTAGTTTCCGCTACTATAATATAGATCAGGTGATCAAACAGGCAAAAGATTTGATAAAGGATAAATTCTGATGGATCAACAGCTTCTTTTGTATATTCTTTGGATAAACTGCGGACTTGTCGTAGTATGTATGCTCAGCGCATTGTGGAATTCGCTCGGGTACAGTGATGTCAAACCTAAACCGCCATGCGGTAGCGATAGCCCGTTTGTATCTTTGATCATACCTACCAGAAACGAAATCGCAAATATCAAAACTTGTCTGGATTCACTGCTTTGTCAGGATTATCCGAAATATGAAGTGATCGTTATCGACGGTGATTCGGATGATGGTACCCGCCAACTGCTTGATAGTTATGCCAAAAAAAATAAGCGGTTTCGTTGGTACGGGGAAGAATCTTTACCAGAAAAATGGGTAGGTAAAAGTTTTGCTTGCCGGCAAGGAGCAAAATGTTCGGCAGGAGATTGGCTCTTTTTTATAGACGCGGATACAGTACATGATCGTTATATGATTAGTTCTGTTATAGACTCTATACAGCGCAATAACGTGGATTTTTTCAGTCTGATGACCGGACAGCTTATGGGATCTTTCTGGGAATATGTCGTTCTTCCTTGTGTGTTTCTGTGGTTTGGCACGCGGTTTCCGATAAGACGAGTGAACAACCCGCGATCAAAAGTTGCGCGAGCGACAGGGCAATTCATTGCAGTCCGCCGTGATGTTTATGAAGCTACCGGAGGACACGAAGCTGTCAAGGTTCACGTAGTCGAGGATTTTGCATTTGCCGCATATATCAAAAATGCAGGGTACAGAATAAAAATAGCGGGTGGTAGAAAAATAGTTAAAACCCGTATGTATAGAAATTTCAAGCAGATTTGGGAAGGGTTTTCTAAAAACATATTTTTCGCCGCAGGTACTTCGTTAACAGCGTCCATCAAGGCGGTATCATATGTTTTTTTAAATCAAATATTACCATTCTTCGCGCCTTTGATGCTTCTATTTGCCGATAATTTGACTTGGCAGTACGTTGTTCCGGCTCTAGTTCCATTTGCGCTGACTATTATCGTCCGGCTACAACTTAATATGCTTCTTGAACTGCCTCAATGGTATACACTGACCATTCCCATTGGCGGTTTTATGACCGTTTTACTGCATATTAACTCGGCGGCGCGCTATTTGTCAGGCAGGGGAATGGTATGGAAAGGACGGGTTTACGCAGGAAGCAAGCAAAAGTAAATAGTAAATTGAAATCGTAATCTGTCGATAAATGCGAATAGAAGTATATTCTTATTGGTTTATTCAATAACAACACTCGAGATTTTTCTATGGGACATTCAAAAGGAAACAAACCTCAGGATCAGGATTCGAGGCAGAATCTTTTATATTCTTCCTTAATGAATGTCAATATGCAGAATATTAAGAAAATACATGAGCTGTCCATAGTACGCCGTATTAACGATTCACTGCGTTTTGTTCCGAATATGAAGAATGTATGTTGTTCCATCATCGATACTATCCGCGACGAAATAAATGTGCGGTACTGCTCGATCATGATCCTAGACACCGAACGAAAATGCCTTGTACTAAAAGCGTTATGGTCACCCAACGAACAACGCGCCATTTTTTATGAGAAAGATTCGCCGCATTACCGGTTCAAACTCGACGAAGGCGTTGCGGGGCGTGTAGCTAAAGACGGTCTGCCGATTTTGATCAGCGACGTTACAAGCGACGACCGGTTTGTCAGTTGTCAAAGCTCAAACAATCAGATAAAATCGCTGTTATGTATGCCTCTTAAATCCGGAGAAGAAGTTGTCGGAGTTCTAAATTTGAGCCATCATAACCCAGCCGCTTTCGGCAAAGATGAGCAACATCTGCTTGACCTTATCACAAATCAAATCGCCATCGCTCTCAAAAACGTCCATATGTTTGAACAGATGAAAGAAATGAACCGCTCTCTTGAGAAAATGGTTAGAAAACGCACCAAAAAACTTGAGTCGATAAATGAAAAACTTATCAGTACCCGTGATCAGTTGGTTCATTCTGAGAAAATGGCGGCTCTCGGTACACTAGCCGGCGGTGTAGCACATGAATTCAACAATTTGTTATGCATGATACAGGGATATGCGGAATTGGCGGTACGAAAAAACGATCAAAATACATACAACAAGGCTTTATCAGTTATATTGAGCGCCTCCGAACGCGCTAAAATTATATCGCGAAACCTGCTGTCGTTTTCCAAGCGCACGGAATCTAAGATCGAACAGGCTAATTTGCGTGATGCCATGGAACAAACTATAGTGCTTATAGAAAGGGATATAGAGAAAGACAACATCAAGATTGTACGCAAATATGAAGATATACCGGATGTGGTATGTGATGTATCTCTTATACAGCAGGTGTTTTTGAATATTATCATCAACGCGCGACACGCTATTGCCAAAAAAGGCGGAACTATTACCATTCACATATATCGCGATAAGCAGTATGCAGTAGTTGCCATAACAGATACGGGGCCGGGCATTAAAAAAGAAATACGCGAACGTATTTTTGAGCCTTTTTTCACTACCAAAGGCGTATGGGGCAACGACGATGTGCCAGGTACCGGATTAGGATTGTCGGTGTCGTTGGGTGTTATCGAAAGCCATCACGGCACAATCGAAGTGGACAGCGTCGAGAATAAAGGCGCGACATTTCGCATTAAACTGCCTATTCTATCAGATAAAGAGATACAAAAAGCAGTGCAAAAAACGGAAAAACGAACAGAGATACCATCGTTTTCCAGAGCAAAAATTCTGGTTGCCGACGACGAGGAGGCTATTCGGGAATTACTGTCCGAAATGCTCACTATATCCGGCCATAAGGTGAAACTGGTTGCCAACGGATATGAAGCTATTGAAATATGCAAAAAGGAACGTTTCGATGTCGTTTTTATGGATATTATGATGCCGGGAATAAGCGGCGTAGAAACTGTAAAAACCATCCAGAAACAAAAAGGACACCCAGTTTTGGTTTTTATTACCGGATTGAACATCAGCGAAGACGACAAAAAGAAATACCAGATAAAAAAATACGAATGTATTACCAAACCTTTTAAGTTTTCAGAAGTAAATCAGGTACTCAACAGAGTGCTTTCAGAACCGGCGTTATTTTATAATATCTAACAACTCTTTTTTTAGTATTTTTCCCAGTCCAGACCGTGGTAATTTATCGATGAAAACAATTTTACGGGGACATTTGTAAGCCGCAATACGGTTACGCAAAAAATGTAATATATGTTTGCGTTCTAGCTCTGCAGTCTCTTTTTTAACTATAAATGCTACCGGTACTTCACCGTGTTTATTGTCGTGGACTCCTATAACAGCGGCTTCTTCTACTGCAGGATGAGCCAATATGGCTTCCTCTATTTCGCGGGGATAAATGTTCATACCCTGCATTAATATCATATCTTTTTTTCGGTCAAGAATATATACATATCCGTCTTCATCTATTTTGCCGATATCTCCAGTCCTCAGCCAACCGTCATTAAGGACTTCATCGGTTTGTTCTTTATGGTTGTAATAACCGGTCATGACGTTATCGCCTTTTACACATATTTCGCCGCTTTCGCCGATTGGTACGGGCTGTAGATTGTCGTCTACAATTCTTACTTCTACCCCCGGTACAGGTAAACCTACCGACCCTGCTTTTCGCTCTCCATAAAGGGGATTTACCGATACCACAGGCGACGATTCGGATAAACCGTAACCTTCAAGCAGGGGAATACGGATATTTTTGTTGAAATTTTTTAGGGTAGTCAAACTCAACGGCGCGGAACCGGAGATACATGCTCTTATACGTATGAAAGGCCTGATAAAAAACGGTATCGTTCGTTCCGATAGGATTTCATAGATTTTCGGTATTCCGATAAACAATGTGATTCTGTGCAATATTATCGCTTTCAATACGGTTGAAAAAGGTTTGATTGACGGCAATCCGACTATGGTAGCTCCTTTATACAGAGTCATCATGATGCATACTGTGAATGTGAATGAATGGAACATCGGTAGCGCCAAAAGTAGCCGGTCGCGTTTTGTTACGTTGATTACCTGAGTACAACTTTGCGCGTTAGACAAAATATTTTTGTGCGAAAGCATCGCGCCTTTGGGAAACCCTGTAGTTCCCGAAGTGTAAATGATAACCGCCGTAGATCCGGAATCTATACATAAACCCGGATTTTCCGAAGAAAACCCGCTGACAAATTTCTCTATGGTATCTATTTTGTTATGTTTATGATTTTCATGTTCTACAACGACAATTTTTTTCAATGATTTGCACTTATCTAAAAGATGCATAAAATAATCGGTGAAATCATCCGCGCTGATAAGATGCGAAATCCCGCAATCGTTGATTATGTACTCGATCTCGGTTGCAGTCAAAAAACGATTTATCGGTACGATTGTTGCCCCTGTTTTCAACGCGCCGAATATGGAAAAAATATATTCGGGACAATTGTTGAGCAGTATCCCTATTTTATTGCCGGAATCGATTTGATAAATTTCCCTAAAAAGGTTCGCATATTGATTCGCCTTGCTGTTGAGTTTTTCGTAGCTATAGGTTTTGTCGAGAAAAATCAATGCTTTTCTTTTTGGAAAGCTTCTGGCATTATCTTCTAGCATGTTAGCTATATTCATTTGTAATCCTGTGGTTCGAGGTTACAATTTTTTTACTACACTATATATAAAAAACGGTCATGTCAATCTGAAAATATGAATTTCATACGCGCTTATCTACGATTCACACGTCATTATTATTATGGACTCCTGTTGACACTACCTGTGTTCATTTTATATGAGGCGGGAATATGGTGGCTACATAACTACTCGCGCTTCAGGGTGCGTAATTTAATTGATGTGGTTGTCAAATATATTATTCAGCACATTGGGGCTTCAGGTTTCTTTTCCGCTACCATAGGCATATTTATGCTGATGGTTTTATTGTTGCGTCCGAAACGCGATTTAATTATTTTCCGCGTTAAATATATTTGGATATTTATAATAGAATCATGTTTTTTTGCATTGGCGTTCGCTGTCGGGATGTATTACGGAGAGCAACTTGTCATGGCTGTATCTGCTGATTTGAAAAATTATATTAGCGGTGTTATTTTGTCATGCGGTGCGGGCTTTTACGAAGAATTATTCTTTCGTGTTTGTTGTTTCGGCGGGTTATACTATCTGGCAAAAAGAGTTATCGGCATAGAGACCACTATTTCATGGGTTATTGCGGCGGTCGTTTCATCGGTAATTTTTTCATTGGCACATTTTATCGGCATGGTTGGCGATATGTTCGGATGGTATCCGTTTTTCTTCAGGTTGATCGGAGGATTGTATTTTTGTCTGATATATTATTTTAGAGGGTTTGCCGTGGCAGTTTATGCCCACGCTATTTACGATATTCTTCTGGTGTTTTCGCTGTTCAATAGACAATTCGGGTAAAATTTTTACTCGAAAAACTGTTTAACTTCACTTCTGAGTAATTCTTTACTTTTTTCAGGATACAGCGCCGCGGCTATCATTTCAAGTCCTTCAATCAGTCGTGGACTGCCGCTGAAAAGCGGACTTGCGGGAATAACATAAATACGGCCTAGCTTTACTGCCGGCGTGTTTTTCCAGCGTGCCCATCTCTGATAAACCGAGTCGATTGCCGAGGTGTCTGACGAATCGTCCATACTAAGTTCAAGGATTACCTCAGGGTTATAAGCAATAAGTTGAGCTAAGTCTGGAAACGGTGTGGCTATATCTGGTGAAGCTCCTATATTGTCGCCTCCGGCTACCCTGATCAACTGGTCGATTATTGAACCGCGCTGTGATGTAATTACAGGATCGGTATTAAGCACCACTAAAACACGTTGTTTCGGATAATTTTCGGAGATAGATTTTATTTGTGCCATACGGTTTTTCATGAAGTCCAGTAATTGCTGTGCCTTGCTTTCTGCATCCGTTTCGTGTCCGATAAGTTTTATAGTCCTGAATATTTCATCTATGGTATCGTTAGATGTTATTATCACAGAAAATCCATGCATTATCAGCTGATGTATCTGCTGTGGGTCGTTTACACGGGCTGACGATATAATCAGGTTAGGATGATATTGAATTATTTTTTCTATGGTGAGATTTTTTTCCGTACCGATTGATGGTTTTTCCTTTACCTGCTTTGGATACTTACAGTTGTCTGTTACAGCGACAATATTTTTTTCCAGACCGAGAGCATAGCAAATTTCCGTCAGATTCGGCGCTAGACATATAATCCGTTTATCGACAATATAATTTCCTGCGTACAATGTGCAGGGTATCAGTGCTATTAATGCCGTTGATATGAAAAAAATGACTTGTAGATATTTTTTTATGGCCATAACACTCCATCTTTTTCCATGTCTTTTGAATGACAGTGAGTTGCAATGCTTTAAAATTCTAAAATAAACAAACTGCAATGTAAACCGAAAAATTTTTAGATGAACTACCACAAAATTATTGTTATGAAAAAGTTTTTTTCTTATAATCCTTGCCAATGCAAAGGGTGTAACGATTATGGCAAAAATTCTTATCGTTGATGACGACAAACGAATCGTGGAAATGCTCGAAATAGGTTTGAGCTCCATCGGTTACGAAATCATACCTGCCTATGACGGCGAGTCGGCTGTTGCTTTGGTACATAGCGAAGTGCCGGATATTATCCTGCTGGATATTAATCTACCCAAAAAAGACGGATTTCAGGTATGCCGCCAGATCAGGGAAGAGGTCGAAAACAACTATATTCCGATTATTATGATTACCGCCCGCGACGACCTGTCAAGTAAAGTCGAGGGGCTGGATACCGGCGCGGACGATTATATCACCAAGCCGGTTGATATCAAAGAACTGATGGCTCGTGTGAAATCTATGCTTCGTATTAAAAACCTGCAGGATGAGTTGCGTTCTGCTAAGGATGAACTTCAGGAACTGGCGGTTCGCGACTATCTTACAAATTGCTATAACCGGCGTTATTTTATGGAGATTTTTCAGCTTGAACTTAAAAAAGCGGCTCGTTATAAACGTGATATTGTATGCATTATGCTTGACCTTGACCGCTTCAAACATATAAACGACACCTACGGACATCCGGCAGGAGATAAAATCCTGTGCGCCCTAGCGGAACTCATGAAATCCAACCTCCGTGACAGCGATATTATCGGGCGTTACGGCGGGGAAGAGTTTATTTTTCTTTTACCTCAAATTACTCAAAAAGAACAGTTGCAATATATTTGCGAAAGGTTGCGCTCGGTGGTAGAAACTACTCCATTTAAAGTGGATAATACTGATGTTTTCATGACTGCCAGTATCGGCGCGGCGATTTTTCATGCCGATTCTTTACCGACGGTCGACGATATGATCGATATCGTTGACAAAGCGTTGTATCAGGCAAAAAATGAGGGACGAAACTGTTACCGAATTATTGACTGCTGAAATTTCCTTTCCGGATACAGTTACCATTTTTAACAGTATATTGCGTGCTTTTTTCAGAGGAGATTTTTTATATGATTGTTAACCCTTGTAAAAAAAAGGTTAACGAAAAAACTGTGATAGTTACAGGCGCTTCATCGGGCTTTGGCGCTGTTCTTGTCAGATCGTTTCAAGATACCGGATACAGGGTTGCCTGTTGCGGGCGTAATATACAACCGATTGAAAACAAAAATACCCTTGCTGTTACAGCCGATGTGCGATCTTCGCTACAGATGCGCAAATTTTGTGAAACTGTGGTAGGCCGTTGGGGAGGAATTGACGTTGTTGTCGCCAACGCCGGTGTAAACCATGAGGGTATGCTCAGCAATTGTAGCTCCGATCAAATTGACGACACTATAGCCACAAATATCGGCGGTGTTATGAATATAATGAAACATGCAGGACAATATCTTGTTACGCAAGGCGGCGGCCATATGATAGCTATATCGTCGTATGTGGCCACAAGAGGCAATTTCGGATTGAGTTTGTACGGGGCGACAAAATCGGCGTTGACAGGCCTTGTGCGATCTTTTGCGAAAGAGCTGGGTCCCCATGGAGTACAGGTTAACGCGGTAATGCCGGGTTTCATGGATTGCGGTATGGGAGAACGAGTAACTCCTCAAATAAAGGAAATGATAAAACGCGATCAGGTGTTGCTTCGGTTAGCTGATCCGGATGAATCTGCAGGTTTTATAGTGTATCTTGCGGATATGCGAAACGTATCCGGACAACTGTTTAACCTTGATAGCCGAATAACAGGCTGGATATGATTGATTTTAATAGAGAAATATGGATAACCGGATTGGGATGCGTCACACCACACGGCCTTGATGCTAAATCATTCTTCAGGGCTGTTGCGGCAGGTGTGCCTTGCGAGCAAGGGGGATTTGCCCAACGTAAGTTTCCGGTTGTATATATAGACGAGGAAAATTTTTTGACCCGGCGTATATCCGATAAGCGTAGTAGAATAGGCAAAGATTACCGGCGGGCGTATGCTTTGGAGGCGGCTTATCGTGCGCGACATGATGCGGGATTGGATGACGAAAACAGCATTGGATGTACCATTTCATGTGCTCGTCCCACATTGGGAAGGGATCAGCAGTGGTTTAATGCTCTTGAATGCTTGCGGCGCGGCGAAGATACGTCCGATTTCAATGTGCCTATTGCCGGTAGTGTAGAAGTTCCCGGAGAGTATGTTTTTGGAAGACTGGCGCTCGAAGGAATCGCTTTAAGCACACAGGGCGGATGCGTTACCGGATTGCTGTCTATTTTGACTGCCTGCAGGATGATTGTGCAAGGGCAGGCCGAACGAGTACTTGCCGGCGCGGTTGAAGTTGTGCCTGAAAAGCTGTTTCTTGCAGGATACCATTCGATGAAAGTTCTTACTGAGTCTTTTGAGGAATTTCGTCCATATCATCGCTTGAGAAACGGATTTTTTATATCTGAGGGGGCTGGAGTTGTTATGCTTGAGTCCGCTGAATCGGCAAAAAAACGCGGTAAAAAACCGTATGCGGTTATCGAGGATTGGTGTTCTCTTGCGGATGCCCATGGAATGACGTCTATGGACCCGAAAGGCATTACTATAAAAGAAATCATAAAAAGACTTACAAAAAATGGCGGGATTTCCTTGGATTACATTAATACTCATGGCACAGCTACACGAATGAATGATCAGATTGAAAGTAAAGCGATTTATGATGTACTGGGTACGAAAGTTCCTTGTAGCTCGATCAAACCTCAAACAGGGCATATGCTAGGAGCGTCAAGTGTTATGGAAGTGATAGCAACCGCACTGGCTGTGAATCAAGATATTGTTCCTCCTACCATTCGGATTGACGATACCGATATCGGTTATGGACTTGATTATATTCCTAATCAGGCGAGGTCGGTTTGTGTGAAACGCGCAGTCAGCCTTTCCTACGGATTCGGAGGAGTAATGGCCGGGATTCTTTTAAAAAAATATGAGTGAAGGAACAGGTATGTTAGATAAAATACTCGAATCCGAACTGCAAGCTATACGCGCAAAAGGATTATACCGGCAAATGCGAAAAGTTGTATCATCCGCCGGACCTGTTGTTTTTTGTGACGGCAAACAGATGCTAAACTTCGCGTCGAACAACTATCTGAGTATTGCCGACGATCAACGGCTTGTCGTCGCCGCACATAGGGTGATGGATACCCATGGTATCGGAGCGTCTGCCTCGCGTCTGGTAGTCGGCAACACTGACATTCACGAGGAACTGGAACAGAGACTTGCCTCATTCAAAAACAAGCCGGCCGCTCTTGTTTTTCCTACCGGTTACATGGCTAACGCAGGTTGTATACCTGCTGTAGCGTCCGGCGACAACGACTTGATTTTAGCTGACAGGTTGGTTCACGCCAGTTTGTTGGATGCATGCCGCAATTCTTACGGAAAATTGCGGGTTTTCCCTCATAACGATACTGATGCATTGGAACATTTGCTTGCAAGATATCATGATAAAAAACGAAGAATTCTTATTGTTACCGAAGGTGTATTCAGTATGGACGGCGATTGCGCTCCTCTTGACCGTATTGCATTGCTTGCTAGGTCGTATGATGCGTTGTTAATGCTCGATGACGCCCACGGTACCGGAGTGCTCGGCGACAACGGCAGGGGCGCCGCGGAGATGTTTTCTGTAGAAAATATGGTCGATATTCACATGGGTACTTTAAGTAAAGCTATCGGCGTAATGGGCGGTTTTGTAGCGGGAAGTTATTTACTGCGGGAGTATCTTGTAAATAAAGCAAGAAGTTTTATATATACTACCGGATTGCCGCCGGCTTTGTGCGCGGCTTCTATGGAATCATTGTCTATCATACAATCAGAACCGGAACGCAGAAACAGGTTACGCGCAACGAGCGGTTTAGTTCGTAATGAATTACAGCGTATCGGGTTTACGGTGCCGGACGGAATAACGCCCATAATACCTGTAATTATTGGCGATGCTACAAAAGTTATGCAGGTTTCTCATGCTCTTTCGGAATACGGAATGATAGCGCCCGGCATACGGTATCCTACAGTGCCAGAAGGCAAAGAACGCCTTCGTATCAGCATTCAATCTGGTCATACCGATGCGCATATAGATAAGTTGCTCTCATGTATGAAGAAAATATTCGAAACACTCTAAAATAAAGGATGTTATATGGATTATGCTCTGCTTGACAAAAAATATGTCTGGCATCCGTTTACCCAGATGCAGGATTGGATTAAGGACGATATTGTGGTCATTGAAAGAGGGAAAGGGGTATGGTTGTATGATATGGCAGGGAAAAAATATATCGACGGCGTATCTTCGCTGTGGGTAACGGTACACGGACATGCGAATCAGGCGCTCAATGACGCAATAAAAATACAGCTCGACAAAATAGCTCACACGACGTTTCTTGGATTAAGCCATCCGCTGGCGGTGCAACTCGCGGCTATGCTGATCGAACTTACTCCTTCGTCTCTGAACAGGGTTTTTTATTCGGATAACGGTTCTACCTCCATGGAAATCGCTCTGAAAATCGCTTATCAGTATTGGCAACAAAAAGATGGCGGTAAACAACAAAAACGTACTAAATTCGTTACATTCACCAATGCTTATCATGGAGATACAATCGGATCTGTCAGTCTGGGCGCGATAGATTTATTTCACAAAATATACAAACCGCTTTTGTTCGATACATTTAATGCGCCGTATCCGTATCCATACCGTTTTAATGGTGATGCCGAAGCATGTAAAGATCATTGTTTGCAGGCGTTGGAACAATTGTTTAAAAATCACGGCGACGAGATTGCCGCTGTTGTTATAGAACCGGAAGTGCAGGGCGCATCGGGTATGATCATGACCCCGCCCGGATATATGAAAGGGGTCGAACGGATAACACGCAAATACGGCGCTTTGCTGGTTGTCGATGAAGTGGCTACAGGATTTGGGCGAACCGGCTATATGTTCGCATCTAATGCGGAGCAGATTAAACCGGACATCATGGCGGTTGCCAAAAGCATTACAGGCGGTTATTTGCCTTTGGCGGCCACAATTACCAGCGAAGCGGTATTTGAGGCGTTTCTCGGTAGCTATGATGAACAGAAAACATTTTTTCACGGGCATACCTATACCGCCAATCCATTGGCTTGCGCGGCGGCTATAGCCAATCTGGAATTGTTTGAGCACAATAATTTGTTGCATAATATAATCGACCGCGCCAAACAATTGGATGAGCTACTGAAGCCGATGCAAAAGCTTGATCATGTGGGCGATATTAGAAAAAAAGGGCTTATGATAGGAATCGAACTTGTTGAAGATAAATCTACTGCTAAACCGTATAGTTGGCAGGACAAAATAGGCATAAGGGTGATTGAAGAAGCGCGAAATCATAACCTCATCATTCGGCCTTTGGGTAACGTCATTGTGCTGATGCCGCCTTTGTGCATAAGCGCGGATGAACTGGCGTTTCTTGTAGACGGAACATACAAAGCCGTCAAAACTGTGACGGAGCGGGCATGAGCAAATCGTCACTCAGATTATTTATCACAGGTACGGGTACAGAAGTCGGCAAGACGGTTGTAACCGCTGGATTGGCACGTTCGTTCCTTAAAATGGGGTACAGAACCGGAGTGTGTAAACCGATCGCATCTGGCGGTATTCCGTCTCCGGATGCGGTAACGCTCAAACAAATGATTGCCACAGATCAATCCCTTGAGGAAATAACTCCGGTAAATTTCCTTCAACCATTGGCCCCGTATACAATTGTTCGTGATTACGGCGGGTCAATACCGATGGCTGATGTTATCGATTCAATAAAAAGTCTGGAACTTAAAACGGATATTCTTATTGTGGAAGGAATTGGCGGTGTGATGGTGCCTTTGCTTAGACACTATTCAGTTATTGATTTAATTACTGAATTGCAGTATCCTGTCCTCGTGGTAGCGTCAACCGGTCTTGGAACCATTAATCATTCTTTGATGACTTTACAGATGCTTAAACTCAGGTGTATACCTGTTTATGGTTTTGTGGCTAACCGGGTTATGGCGGACGGAGATATTTCTGAGAATACAAACCCCGACATAATCGCCGAATTGTCAGGTGTGCCTTGCCTTGGGCGGGTTCCGCATGCAAAATCGGATGGCGATATAATGCAACAGTTGGAGAAACATTTTGAACGGATTGCAAAGGTTATTATCGAAAAACAGGGTTGATATCATAGCGGTGATCAGACGCGACAAAGGATATGTTGCGCTTTTGATTCTTCTGATAAGTGTTTTTACTTTTGCGTGGATTGCTAACGACAAGCCACATACGACAACTGATACCGAGATATCCTCGGTGAGCAGAAGTATACCGGAAGATAGTTTGGAAGGTAAGATACAGCAGGGCGAGATTGGTTTTGCCTTCAATGCGATGATGTTTTTTATAATTTCAGGGACGATTTGGGGTATGTGGATGATTTTCATGTCTGGCTATCGGATCCTTCGGCGAAAATCGCGTAGTTCCATGTTTGCCGTTTATTTGCAACAGGATGAGGAAAAAATAAAGACTGTATTTTCACCGTGGTCATTATGGGATGTTACGAAAATTCTAATAGTCTTTTTTACAGCCTATTTGATTTTTATACTGATACAGGAACAACTTATTTTATATAAAGGCGTACCGAAAGATCAGGTGCCGTTTCATTTTCTGATGGTTATCGACATGCTGTTTGCCGAAATTGTGGCGGTGTTTTTTATGTTCCGTATTATCAAATACGACTACGGTGTTTCAGTAAAGGCATTCGGTTTGAAGCTGTCTCGCTTGCCGCATCACATTGCAACCGGCATAAAAGGCTATTTCATGTTTTTGCCTATATATATCGTTATTGTTCTGCTGGTAAGTAATATAAGTAGGGAATTAGGTATTGAGGTAAAGGCACAGGAAGTGCTTACCATGCTTGCTGACAGAGCTAAGTTCACCTCGTTTCAGTTTAGTGTAATGATATTGTTTGTAGGCGTGATCGGCCCTGTTTTTGAAGAGATTTTTTTTAGGGGTTTTTTGTATCGCGCGCTTAAAAAATCTGTCGGGAGCGTTTGCGGATTGATTGTCAGCTCGGCGTTGTTTGCGTTGATTCATAATAATTTGATGGCATTCTTTCCTATTTTTGGATTGGGGATTATGCTCGGGGTTTTACTTGATAAAACTTCGTCTTTAATACCGTCCATAGTGATGCATATCATGGTCAACTCTGTTAGTATGTTTATTGTGTTTTCTCTGGTAAAATAGTAATATCCTCTTATGGAGTTTATATGAAAAATATAGTGCTGTTTGGTTTTATGGGAACCGGTAAAACCTTGATCGCTAAAATAATGGAAGAACGTAAAGGTCTTCGGAGAGTTGATATGGATGATATCATTGAACAGCGCGAAGGTAAAACCATTTCACGTATATTCTCTGAAGATGGCGAGTCTTATTTCAGAAACTGTGAACAGAAAATTGCCGTCGAACTTGGAAAAAAAAGCGACCTTATAATTTCTACCGGAGGCGGGGTAGTGCTAAATAAAAGCAATATAATCAATTTGTCAAAAAACGGTGTGTGTGTATGTCTTAACGCAACCCCTGAAACAGTTTATAATAGAGTGAAACATGAAACCCATAGGCCGTTGCTTCAAAACGGCGATCCAATGACTACAATCCGCGAAATGCTGGCGAATCGGAAAATTTTTTATGATGCGGTTCCTTTTCAGGTGGTTACCGACAATAAAACGCCTGATATAATCTGCGACGAGATAGAAAAAATTTACAGTGAAAATCAATGACAATACTGGAGTGTTTGTATGCCTGTTCCTACCATAACATGGAAAAATGATACGTTAATCATTATCGACCAGACACAGTTGCCTGTACGATTCGTTACCAAAAAACTGGAAACTGTGCAGGATGTATGGGTGGCAATTAAAGAATTGCAGGTGCGCGGCGCTCCGGCTATAGGCGTAGCCGCCGCTTTGGGTGTAGCGGTAGGTATAAAAAATATTGCCGCGGCGGATCGGGGTGAGTTCGATCGTAACTGCATAAAAATCATTGAATATCTGGCAACTTCGCGTCCTACGGCGGTTAACCTGTTCTGGGCGCTTGACCGAATGAAAAAGACTCTTGAAAATAATTCCGGTCTATCGGTTGATCAAATAAGAACTGCACTCACTAAAGAGGCGGAAAATATTTTTAACGAAGACAAAGCCATTTGCCGTCAGATCGGTTTGCATGGCAATACCTTGATACCCGATCAATGTACTATTTTGACGCATTGTAATGCCGGCGGGCTGGCTACAGCCGATTACGGAACAGCGTTGGGTGTCATATATGCGGCTCACGAAGCAGGTAAAAAAGTATCGGTGTACTCCGATGAAACACGCCCGTTACTTCAGGGGGCGCGGCTGACAACATGGGAACTGATGCAGTCTGGGGTCGACGTTACTCTTATTTGCGATAATACCGCCGCCAAAGTTATGATGGAACATAAAATAGATATGGTGATCGTTGGAGCCGACAGGATTGCTAAAAACGGAGATACGGCCAATAAAATAGGTACTTACATGGTAGCGATTGCCGCGAATGCTCATAATATCCCGATGTATGTTGCCGCTCCGGCTTCAACTTTCGACTTGTCTATTGAGTCAGGCGCGGATATTCCAATTGAGGAGCGGGAAGCTAAGGAAGTGACACACGGTTTTGCTACCCAAACCGCACCGGACGGAGTGAAGGTGTATTCTCCTGCGTTTGACGTAACTCCGGCACGATTGATAAGCGGTTTTATAACGGAAAAAGGCATTATTCGCCCGCCTTACGATAAGTCTATCACCGAAACTTTGCTTCAACCCGCGAGCGCGTATGAACAATAACGGATCCCTGAAAGGTTTGACTGAACGGGAACTGCTTGGACTTATTCCTGGCAGGAATGATAAATATGCTCACGTTATACGGGGTATCGGCGATGATTGCGCGGTAGTCGGTTTCAATCTGAAAAATGATACATATATTTTACTTACACAGGATTCTATAATCAGTGGACGACATTTTGTATATCATAGTGATGATCCGTATTTTGTAGGTTGGAAAGCATTGGCACGCTCGTTGAGCGATATTGCCGCTATGGGCGGCGATCCCCAAAGCGCTCTGGTAGCGTATGGCATACCGCCGGATACTCCGGTAGCGTGGCTCAAACGTGTTTTTGAAGGATTATATGATTGCGGAAAAAAATACTCATGCCCTATAATAGGCGGCGATATGGCGTCAACAGCCGGTGAGATGTTTTTCTCGACAACTTGCATGGGTACGGTAACCAAACAGGCAATTGCATTTCGCACCGGCACCAGCAATGGAGATATGCTTTGTGTAACAGGTACGCTGGGTGGAAGTATTGCTGGAAAACACCTGCGTTTCGAGCCTCGTATTGATGAAGCGAAATGGCTGATTGCCAATTCTCATGTAAGCTCGATGATAGATTTGAGCGATGGAATCGCCAAAGATTTATCTCACATTGCCGAGGCGGGTAATATTGGATTCAGGATAGATTATGAATCTGTCCCTTTATCGCAAATATTGAAATCGCAGTTTGGCTACGATACGGATACCGCTGTATATCACGCATTATATGATGGCGAGGATTATGAGCTTCTTTTTACAGTCAGCGATACCGAAGCAAATGTCAGGGCGTTGTGCGAGTCGTTTTCGGTTAGATTCGGAATTCCGTGCACGGTTATCGGAAGATGTGATTCTGGTATTGAAACTATGGAACTATGGAAAAACGGCCGGAGAGATAAAAATATCGAACCCGGCGGTTTTGAGCATTTTGTATAAAGATGATAACACGGGAATATACTACAAATTCAGCGTTACAAACTAAAAAACTCGGTATAAAACTGGCCGAGCGTTTACAAAAAGGCGATGTGATTGCTCTTTGCGGTGAACTTGGAGCTGGAAAAACGTGCTTGACTCAGGGTATTTGCAGAGGACTCGGCCTCGATAAAGCCACACCGGTTACCAGCCCGACGTTCACTCTTGTAAATGAATATCGGGCGGCAATGCCCGTCTATCATATTGATTTATACAGAATAGCCTCGGATGAAGAATTTTATTTCAGCGGGCTGGATGAGTTTTTAAAAGATGATGCGGTAACCATAATTGAGTGGGCTAACAAACATGCCGATGTATTACCTGATAGAACTTTGTTTATAACCATTACCTTCGGCGGGCGCCTGCGCCGTAATATCCGAATATCATGTGATGAGGGATATCATGATAAACAGAAAATCGTTTTTTAAGCGAATTATACCGCTTGTTTTTCTTCTTGTAGCTTTGGCTATAACTGCTTCAACTACTTTTGCGCAATCAGGCGACCCTTTGACTCAGTTAATCGATAATGAACAGTGGGAACGTGCATACAGAATGGCTAAAGAACTAATTAAAAAAGAACCTGCCAACGTACAGTATTTGTACCAGTTCGGATTGGCTTGTAATAAAACTATGAATTACGGCGAAGCTGTACAGCCGCTATTACAGGTCGTTCGCCAAGAGCCTAATTTTCCGGACGGTTATAACCAGCTTGCAGTTGCTTATAGGAATCTTAACGAAGACGAGAAAGCCTTGCAGATTCTCGAACATGGTTTGAATATTTTTCCCAGCAACCATATTATGATTTATCAGCTTGGCACAGTATTGCTAAAATTGAATAGGTGTAAAGAGGCCGTACACTATTTCGAATTGTTCAGCGATTTAGCTCCGTACAGTCAGGCTGACGGTATGTTTATGATAGGTTTGTGCCATAAGGCGATGGGGGAAATAGAAAAAGCAAAAGAAACATTGCTTCATGTAATAGCGCTCCGTCCGGCTTATTATCAGGCATATTTTGAGATGGCAACAATATATATGGAACAGAAAAAGTTCGATAACGCCATATATTACTTTGAACAGACGATAAAACATGATCCGCGTAACGTGGAGGCATTGTTTCATCTGGGAAATATATATTCCATGCAGGAAAAATGGCAACAGGCTCGTAACGCTTTCTACGCTATAATAGATATAAATCCCAATAATCTCGAGATATATTTGAATCTTGCGCAAACATACTTTGCAACGGAACGCCCGAGTCAGGCTGTTTTGATACTTACAACCGCCATGAACCGGTTTGAACCTGATGCGGATATATATTTGAATTTGGGTGTGGCTTATGGTATGCAGGAAATGTATGACAGAGAATGTGATAATTACCTCAAGGCCATATCACTCAATCCTAATTACGCTCCTGCATATTATAATCTTGGAATTGCATATCGCAATTTAAAGCAATGGGATAAATCTATCGAGCAGTTTCAACAGATGTTGACTTTCTTTCCCGACGACCCTGATATCCTTTCACAGATAGCCAGAACTCATTTTGCCTCCGGTAATCCTGAAAAAACCGAGGAAATACTTCAGATTATCGAACAAATAAATCGGCAAATCGCTGATAAAGTTCGCGAAGACCTTGGAATCTAGGCGTTGATTTTTTGCATTCGACTGTACATTTTTTCAATCGTATTGTTTATTTGTAGGTGTTATCGCTGTTCGTAATCCATCCTATTTGTTCTGCTTTTAGCCTTAAGCCTTCTCTATGCTCTGTTGTAAGCGAGATATATTTTATTATGATGGCATGCTAAATGCATTATGTTCGTTCAGAAACTGAAAGATGTTTTTACACTACATTCTGGAGGAACCATGCACATTTTAATAGTTACAAAAGATACTCTTCCGGCAGTCAGCCAGTTTTGTTTACCGGATTCTATGCGGTTGTGGGGGATCGGTGAAGGACTAAAAAAAAATGGATATGACATAACCTACCTTATGCCGGAAACCAACTACGGTGTGCAGGGCAAACGTAAATGTACAGGCAGGACATATTATTACCGTAACAACACAATTAATTCTATTATAGATTCGCTCAAACCGGATATGCTTATTGCTCAGGACTGGAAAACATCCGAAATGATAAATTGCAAACGCATACCCATGGCAATCGATCTGGCAGGCATTGACGACCATGTTACATGCAATATCAGCGATCAGATCAAGAAAATCCGCGCACTTCAAAAAGGCGACTTGTTTTTGTGCGCGTCCGAACAACAGAAATGGTTTTATATTAACTGGCTTATGCAAAGCGGGTTTGATATGGCTCAAGATATCGTAAAGGTTGTCCCTAATTATTATCAGGAATCGTTTGTAAAGAAAGTACGCAAGACTAAATGCGTATCACGAAATCCTGTGTTTCTTACTTATTGGGATAACTATGTCTCTAAAAATTTTAGTGTGGTTTCCAGAATAATCAATATGTTGTCCGTAAGGGAACGCGGATACTACAACATTTTATCAGGCGTTGCTACGTATGAAAACGACATAGAAAATTTTCTTAACTTGTATAACAGCCTTTCCTCAGATCAGGATTGTTTTTCTGTAAATGAAATTATTACATGGAAAGAGTTGCGCGAGTCATTTTATAACGCGGATGTAGCGATTTTCCTCGAACAAAGCAATATGACAAGCCAGATGGGTATCCCTGACAGGGCTATTCAGTATATGTGCGCAGGATTGCCTATAGTTTGCTCAAAAGGAACGCTGTTGGCGCAGTTAATAGAGCAGTATGGCGCAGGCTGGGTTGTCGATGTGTCCGATGCCGATGAAATTTTCTCCTGTATCAATTCATTGATCAATTATCCTGAAAGCATACAAAAAGCCCGCTCGGGCGTTTCCGATTTGCTTGCGGATAAAGTATTTTCTATCGCAAATATTCAGCCTGTGTCCGATTATTGCAGGAATATCAAAAAAGCTACGCGCAAGGATGCAGGTATTATCGGGCATTTACTTGACTTTTCCCATAATGTAGTCAATATTCAAAATCCTCTTTTGAACGATATGTATATAGAAAATATCCTTGTTATGGTGTCAGGATCGTGGTCGCAACTGGCCGATTGTCTCGATATGATCGACATAATGTTTCCTCTGTCGAATATAACATTGTTATGTCCTGACTCTAAGTTGATTGAAGATATGGAAATTACTGCGGATTGTGAGCTAATCATCTATGAAAACGATGTTTTCTCTCCTGAAGATGTAACCGGCGCACTTTTGCAAAACGATACTGAAAGGTTCGATTTGGGTATAGCGCTATTCGACAATCAATTCACCGAAGATAATACGGGGTTAAAAAATGCGCTTCTCGCCTCCGGCGCTAAATATAAAGTCGGTTTTACCTGCGATCAGAATTTTGTTCTTCTTGAAGACAGCATAGAAAAATGTATCGCTGAAGTTCTCGATACAATCACACAGACATCCGGCAGTATTAATCCCTGAGAAATTACTGAGGCGGGCATATGATGCTTCAAACGCAAATTGATCCTACTTTGCAGTCAAGCGCTTGCGAGGTACGATTGTCGATATGTATAGTTAACTGGAATACATGTGATTTTTTGTATGCGTGCTTGCGGTCGATTCAGAAATCACAAAACAATGTTTCTTTCGAAGTTATCGTGATCGATAATGCCTCGCAAGACGGTTCAGCTACAATGCTTCAGCTTATGTTTCCGAAAGTAAAAAAAATTATCAACAATGATAATATAGGTTATGCCGCGGCTAACAATCAGGCGATGGGGCTTGCTCAAGGAGAATATATCCTTCTGCTGAACCCTGATACAGTCATACCGGATCGTGTTTTTGACGTTTTAATAGAAAAAATGGATGCCGACCCGTCTATCGGAGTCATCAGCTGTCAGCTACGCAATCCTGACGGTTCTATTCAGCGGTTTTGCTCAGGATTGCCAAATATAAAAGACGAATTGTTTTTGCAATCAGGCCTTGACCGCCGGTATCCTGAGCACTGCTGGGCAGGACATAGAATGCTTGGCTATTTTGATTATACTTTACAGCAGGATGTCGAGCAACCTCCGGGGACATTTTTATTTGTGCGCAAATCGGTAATTGAAGATGTCGGCGGGTTTGACGAACAATTTCCTATTTTTTTCAATGATGTCGACTGGTGCAAACGTATTCTTGATGCGGGATGGCGTATTGTTTTTACTCCTGATACATATATTTTTCATCATAAAAGCGCGAGTGTCAAAAAACAGCTGGATAAAAGCCTGACAGATGCTTTTTATATGCGCAAAAAATATTACCGCAAACATTTTGGAGCGATTTTCGCTTATTTGTTGTCGCAGTTCGCTCCTTTAGGAAAAACATCGGGACCAATTATGAAAAAATTCGATGAGGTTGATCCTAAAGGACCGTTTCTATTGATAAAATCTTCTTATGATGCTCATTTCGATCTGTTTATTAAAATACTGCGTGAAAAATTTCCGTCCGCTTGTTTCGATATTTTGACCGTAAAGGCTGAAGACCGCACTCGCTATGGAAATCTGTGCAGGCATTGCTTTATTTATGTCGGTTCCTCAAACTGGATATCCATACGGCAGATCGATATGGATTTGCTCGGAAGTCTTCGTAAATCGGCATATAAAGGAGTATTTTTCCCGCACGCCACAGTTGACGGCGCTGGATACTGGAATATAGTATTTTTTGCCTGTGCGCTTAATGCCGGTATAGCCGGAGCTTTCGGCATTGACGGTGTGTGGCATCTATTTAACCCAAAAGGATTTAAAAAATTAAAAGGCTTTTTTGTTTACGGTGCGGCATGCTTATTGCTTCTTACCGGATATGTACTGAATATACTATCTTGTAAAAAACGGAGCTGAAAGCATGGAAAAAGGCATCTCAGTTATCATGGTCAATCACAACGGTGAGGAGCTTATAAAGAAATATCTCCCAAAAGTTGTAAAAAGCCTCAAGGCTGTTAAGAAGTACAAATGGGAACTGTTGTTTTTTGATAATGGGAGTACTGATAATAGTATCCGTATAGTTCACGATATATGCCATGAAGCCCGTGTCCTCGATTCGCCCAGCAATTTGGGTTTTTCCATATCCAATAACATAACCAGCAGGTTTGCCCGTTACGAATATCTGCTTTTTTTAAACAATGACATCGAGCCGAATCCTGATTTTCTCAATCCGCTTATTGAACGTATTGAGGATAAAAAAGTCTTTGCTGTCGCGCCCCGTATGTACCGATTCGATCAACAGTTGGATGACGGTATACGTCATGCCGAGTTTCGTACAGGGTTGTTGACTCCGGTTTTGCATGTGTCTAAATCGCTTGAGGATAAGTCGGATTTTACGACATTTTTCTGCGGTGGAGCGGTACTGCTCAAAAAAGATATTTTCAATGAGCTTGGCGGATTCGACGTTTTGTTTAATCCATATTCATGGGAAGACCTTGACCTTGCCTATAGGGCGTGGAAACGGGGATATGAGGTGATCTATGAACCGCGTAGCGTGGTATACCATCATCGCGAGGGAACAGCTAGGAAGGTATATTCGCCGACTTATAGAAAAATGATTGTATGGCGCAACAGATTTCTTTTCATGTGGAAAAATTTGTCGTTTTACCCGTGGATAGCGGAACACATAGTGTTTTTACCAATAAAGTTGATCAAGTTTCTTTTTACCGGACGAGGGGCTTATGTACTTGGTTTCTTCTGGGCGCTTAATCGGTTGCCGCAGTTATTTCTTGTGCGTTGGCGCGAACATAAGTTCAATAAACGCTCGGATAAAGATATTTTTAATTTAATGAGGGTATCATGAACGGAATTTCTATTGTAATACCTAACTGGAATGGCGCGCGTACATTGCCGTTTGTTTTGAAAAGAGTTTACGAGGTGATGAACGCACAGCAGTGTCCTTTTGAAGTTATTGTAATAGACGATGCCAGCACTGATGAAAGCCTTGAGACGCTCAAGGATTTTCCTCAGGTTCGTTTAGGTATTTCACAGAGAAACCAAGGGTTTTCTAAAACTGCAAACAGATGTGTCGCGTCTGCTCGATATGAACTAGTGTTTTTGATCAGCAATGATATTCTGCTGACAGGATCAATAAACCCAATGATAGAGCATTTCGATGACCCGAAGGTTTTTGCAGTTAGTCCTCAGGTGCGATGGCGTAATAACGGCGTTTTTGCCTATGGTAAACGAACGGTGCAGTGGGATAACGGCTATTTCAAAGTCAAGGAGCATCCTTTTATCGCAACGCCGGTATACACGTTGTTTGCTTGCGGAGGGTCGGCGATATTTCGAAAATCATTGTTTATGGAGCTTGGTGGATTTGACGATCTTTACAAACCTTTTTACTGGGAAGAAATAGATTTGAGTTACAGAGCGTGGAAACGCGGATATACCGTAATTCACGAACCAAGGTCAACTGTATATAACACAGACAGAGGTGTGATTAAGACAAATTTTAAGCGCTGGTATATCAAGCTGATTTCGGGCAGAAACAGCTATTTATTTCTATGGAAAAACATTAATTCGGCAAAGTATATGCGCAGGCATCTAAGTATTCTATTGCCTTCTCTTATTGCCGATGTACTGCACAATCAATGGCGGTTTCCGCTGTGTGTGCTGATGGCGTTGCTTCGTCTGCCGGCGGTATTGCGTCGGCGTTCGGTTGAAAAACAACATGTCGTCGTGGATGACGAATCGGTCTTCGAACTGGTTGCATCCAATGAGTATTATACTGCAACAAGTGTTGACCATAACATGGAAAACAAACAAGAAACTGGAACGCAAGAGGTATTTTCTCATGAAAGTCGCGGTAATCATCCAAGCGCGTATGGGCTCACAGCGTTTTCCGGGTAAGGTTGTAAAACCTTTATGTGGAGAAACTATTTTATGGCATATCATTGAGCGTGTAAAACACGCCATGACTGTTGACGAGATAATTGTGGCGACAACAGATCAGCCGGCAGATGAGGCTGTTGTCAGCGAATGCAAAAAAATCGATATACCTGTGTTTCGAGGCGACGAATATGACGTGCTTGATCGTTACTATATGGCTTCCCAACTGGTAAAATCAGATCATATATGCAGGGTAACCGCGGATAACCCGATGATCGAACCGCGTTTCATAGATATGGCAAAAGCGCGTATGGAATTTTCCGATGAAGAGTATTTGTCTATTGACGGATGCCCGCTTGGCACAGGCATAGAATTATTCACTAAAAAAGCTCTATGGAAAGCGGCTAAACAGGCGGTTGAGCATTATCAACGTGAACATGTAACACCATATATAAGGGAAAATGGGCATTTGTTTTTATCCGGTTCGGTGAGAGTTCCTCTTCAGTTCTATCATCCGGATATACGTTTGACTGTCGATACACCGGAAGACTTTATGCTTCTTGATCATATTTACGGGGTTTTATACAAACAGGGATCGATACTCAGGCTGGAAGATGTCTTGAAAATGCTTTTATCCGATCCCGAATTGCTCGCCGTTAACCGGCATGTCAAACAACGTTCGGCGGTTTCATTTTAGAGGAGAGATATTATGAGTACAGCGGTTCGTATAGTGAATTTCAGTATCGGGAACGGCTTGCCGGCATTCATTATTGCCGAAATCGGTATCAATCATAATGGAAATATCGATAGAGCTAGAGAATTGATAACTGCCGCGAAAAAGGCAGGCGCAAACGCTGTGAAATTTCAGTCATTCAAGGCCGAAAAAATGTGTGATATGCACCTGAACGAAACTAAAGACGTTGAAGGAATAACAGGCGGTACAAAATCATCATACGATATGTACAAGGCGCTGGAAGTTACCGACGAAATGCATTACGAACTGCTAAAACACGCCCATAACGAAGGAATAATATTTTTCTCTTCAGTATTTGACGAACAAACCGCAGATTTTTTAGATGCGCTTGACGTGCCGGCATACAAAATAGCATCCGGAGACTTGACTCATCTGCCTCTTATCGAGCATGTGGCAAAGAAAGGTAAACCGATTTTAATTTCTACCGGATTGGCTACAATGGATGATGTGGTAAAAGCGGTCAATGTGTGTCATAGGGTCGGCAACGATCAGCTTGTACTGTTACATTGTGTGAGCAGTTATCCGCCGCCTGCGGAAGATGTCAATCTGAACGCTATGCTGACAATGGCGCGTACCTTTTCTCATCCGGTAGGATATTCCGACCACTGCGAAGGTTCGCTTGCGTGTATAGCGGCTGTTTCCATGGGAGCTACGGTTATCGAAAAACATTTTACGCTAGATAACGCATGGCAGGGGCCTGACCATCGCATTTCCCTTACTGCCGAGATGTTTGCCGATTGTGTGCGAATGATAAGAGATATCGAAGCGATGAAGGGCAACGGAATAAAAGTTCCTGCTAAATCGGAACGTGATGCCGTAACATCGAGCAGACGAAGTATCAGGATACGGGGGGCGGTTACAGAGGGCGAGATTATAACGCCCGATAAAATAATTATGCTCAAGCCGGAAATAGGCTTACCTCCTGAAGATATTAATAGAATATTGGGGCGTAAGGCAAAAAAAAATTTAGGGAATCATGCTCCGGTAACATGGGGTGTAATCGAATAACAGGTATTTTAAAAGGCGGATAAAATCATGCACGAATTGTTTGAAGGTAAAAAAATACTGGTTACAGGCGGTGCCGGCTCAATAGGCAGTGAGATTGTCAGGTCTTTGCTCCAGTACAATCCCGCGGTAATACGTGTGTATTCGCGAGGAGAATCCGAACAGTTCGACCTGCAACATGAACTCAAGCGGCATAACAATATCCGGTATCTGGTCGGCGATGTCCGCGACAAAGCGCGTCTTGCCAAATCATTTAAAGGAATTGATTATGTATTTCACGCCGCGGCGCTAAAACATGTGCCTGCATGTGAATACAATCCTTTCGAAGCGGTAAAAACCAATGTGATCGGTACGGAAAACGTAATTGAAGTTGCCAGTGAAGAAGGCGTTTCAAAGGTGATTTCCATCAGTACCGATAAGGCGTGCAGTCCTACTAATGTCATGGGCGCAACCAAACTGTTGGCAGAGCGTCTTATCGCGGCGGCTAATTATTCTCAGGGAACCAATGACACAATTTTTGCCTCGGTAAGATTTGGGAATGTAATGGGGTCCCGTGGGTCGGTAATACCGTTGTTTTACCGTCAGATTACTCAGGGAGGGCCGGTTACCATTACCGATCCTTCGATGACCCGTTTTATGATGACTATTCCTCAGGCTATCAAACTGGTTTTCGAAGCACTGCGGATTGCTCAGGGCGGTGAAATTTTTATATTGAAAATGCCTGCGCTACGCCTCTTAGACCTCGCAGAGGTTATGATTGAGGAAATAGCGCCGTTGGCAGGTTTTTTGCCGTGTGATATCGAAATGAAATATATCGGCTCGCGTCCCGGAGAGAAACTCTATGAAGGCTTGCTTACATCCGGCGAGGCAAAGCTCGCTGTGGAACTGGACGATATGTTTATCCTGTCGTCGCGAATTTACGATAACGAACCAGCCGAGTTAGATTCAAATAAAACCGTAGCTCCGTATACGTCGAATAACGTGCCTTTGCTTGATAAACATGAAATCAAAAGACTTTTGCAGTCCATAGATGTTGTGCCAAAAATCAGTAGAGTAGCGAAAAAAACAAAACCGCGTTTTGATCGTGTCAATGTCAATGTTTGAAATTTTAAGAAGGTTGTCAGTATGCAGTTGAGCGTCTATAAAACTATGAAGGATGGGTATACCGGCTTTGTCGATTCGCGGCAATCCGTGCTTGAAAAAATTTGTCTCGGATATATCAGAGAACCAGCCGGTTCGTCGCGTAAGATTTGTGCCATGAATGGATTTGAGCAGGTATTGGTGCTGTTGAGTGGGTCATGTGAAATTGTGTTCGCAGACGGGGTACGTCATAAACTCGGGCCTAGAGATGATTTGTTTACGCAAAAGGCATGGGCTGTTTATCTACCTGTAGGAGATAGCGCGACATTAATTGCATCTGAAGGATTTGAAGCTGTGCTGAGCTCTGTCAAAGCCGATAGAGTTTATTCAAGGGTTGTGATAACACCTGATATGGTGCATGGGCGTTCGGTAGGGAAAGGCGTCTATCAAAGGATGGTATATGATATCGCCGGATCGGATTTTCCTGCGCATAGAATTCTTATAGGAGAAACTGTAAATCCCGAGGGAAACTGGTCGAGTTTTCCTCCTCATAAGCATGATGAGGCGCGCGGAGATGAAGAAGTCAAACTGGAAGAGGCTTATTATTTCAGGGTCAAACCCGCGCACGGGTTTGGTTTTCAGAGAATATACAGTCCGAAATATTCTATTGATGAGGCGATAGTTGTTAAGAACCATTGTGTTACGCTTATCCCGTGCGGATACCATCCGGTTTCGGCATCACCGGGATATACTCTGTATTATTTATGGATACTTGCAGGCGAGGCACGCCAAATGCAACCGTATGACGATCCTGACCATACATGGATTAAATCGAGGTGATTTGATGAACGAGACGGTTTCTCAAATACGAATTATACAAAACGAAATATCATCTTTTCTTGATATGATCGCCGCTACGGGCAAAGAACAATTTATGGCTATTAAAACAGATCAAACTGAAAAAATAGAAGAACTTTTGGAACGCAAACAGGAATATATTGTCAGAATCGAGGAGTTAAAAAACTATCTTGGACAAAAAATGTCTGTTTTGAAGAAAAATTCTGTTGTCGATATAAACGAAAAACATTTGTGCGACGTTATGTTCGACAAAATACAGAAAAAAATACAGGATATCATACGTTATGAACATCGTGATTTGCATAGCGTAATCGATCAAAAAGAATCGGTCGAACAATCTCTTAAAGACCTTCCCGCTGGAAAACGGGTATTGCATACTTATCAACAGAATTTCGTTTCAGTAAACCCGGAAAAACAGTGGGAGGGTTAGGTGAAAATCGGTACTGTCCGGTCCGGTATGTTCCCTACTTATAATTAGGCATTATATATGTTCTGGCGCGTTTGTATTGTTACGGAACGGATGACGAATTCGGTGCGAATCTTATTAGGCTAAGGCATATTCTAACTGTCGGATGATGGAGGAAAATCTAGATCGGAAATATATCGGCAATTATTTTACGAAATTTATACGGCAATTACTTTTCTTGATTCATTTATATAAGTTATGGGTATAGGAGCAGACAGATGGATAAGGTTGTTAAAAAAAATAATATCGAAAGTTCCGATGAGGTTGTCTCAAGTAAGCTGGTAATGTCGAAAGTGGTAAAAAAGAACGCACTTCATATATCGACTGAGACAATGAAATTCGGTCGTAAAGTTATGGATCAACATTCACATGATGCTCAGGTGCGCCTCATTGGCAATGGCGATAAAGTAGAAGCCATAGAGGTTATTTGCCCGTGCGGAAATAAAATAGAGATATTATGCCAGTATGATTGACGGTAATTTTTACGAACAGAAATCAAAAATCAATGTGCTTCAGATTCCTATATCAGCGGATGAGTCTGATCCGCGAGGATTTGCGTACAGCAAAAACGACCAGTTGGGAATTGATTTGTATCGATGGGATATACGTCAATCGTCATGCCCCTCTAGGCGGTTCGACTTGATTTTTGTGACCGCCGACAACGCCGATGCAGTGGATTTATCTCATTTGAAAAAAGCCTTGACCGGAGTCAAATCTTTGCGCGGCGACATAATGCCGGTGGTAGGTATATTTAAAAAAATTGAATCCTCTAAAGCAATAACACTATTGAAAGATGTTTTTTGTGATGTCAGAAGGATGCCTCGCACGGCTGATAAAATGGCAAGGTATATTGCGCTGTGGCTCAATTATGTTAACAGAAATATGCTCAATAAACTCAAACACCGTCAGTTGAGGCGTTGGAATCACAAACGCACCGTAAGGGATTCGTGGTTGAAAAAAGAAATGTTTAATATGCAGGCGCAAATGTTTCGCATACAGCATGCTATAGATTCCATGGAGATGTGGCAGAGAGGCAGAAGGCTGGATCGTGAGTTGAAGATAGCTCACAGCATTCAATCCATTTTACTGCCTTCGAAATTGCCCGCGTTTGCAGGGTTTGATTTTGATGCGGTATGCCTGCCTGCACGTGAGGTAGGCGGCGATTTTTACGATTGCTATTGTATAGACGACAAGCGGTTGGGATTTGTCATAGGTGATGTTGCCACAAGGGGTATTCCTGCGGCATTACTGATGGCTGGCGTGCGCGGAATGTGGCGGTCTCTAATGATAAACGCCGGAAATACCGGAGATATTGTATCTCAAATCAATTCCCTGATTTGCAATGATTTACAGAATATGTGGGGGATGTATATTACATTGTTTTGCGGGATTATAGACAGTGACGCAGGTACTCTTATGTATACAAATGCCGGGCATTGTTATCCCGTAGTTTACCGCGCTAAGAGCAACTGCATGGAAGAATTGAAAGAAGGCGGCAATGTTATCGGTATCCACATAGATACAAAATACGAAGAAGCAACAATTCAATTAAATGCAAGGGATGTAGTTGTCGCTTATACGGACGGTATTACGGAATCACACACAGGAAATTCGGAGTTTTTCGGTAAAGAAAAGTTATATGAAATTATCAAGAAAAATTCCCGACATTCCGTAAAGTATATTAGAGATGTTATATGTAGGGAACTGGACGACTTCATGGGTATATCCGAACATCACGATGATAAGGCGTTGTTTTTATTTAAAAAATCGAGGTGAGTTTTTTCACATTTTTCAAAAGGGAGGTAGTAACATGGAATTGACACAGAGAAAAACAGGTAGCGTAACCGTATTGTCTATCAAAGGAAAAATCAATATTGAAACTTCGCCCGACCTAAAACGAGAAGTACTGCGAATTGCGGATACGGGCGTACAGAAAATATATCTCGATTTTTCAAATGTCGATTTCGTCAACAGTTCCGGATTGGGGTCGCTGATCAATCTGCTTAAAGAATTACGTAAAAAAGATGTGGCGATGGTAATAATCAATCCTTCGAATTTTATCAGAAGTTTGTTCACATTGACACATCTTGATGAAATATTTGAAACCTACGACAGCATCGAAGATGCATTGAAAACCGCGGAATAAGGTTTTCTGTCGTAACATTTGCATAACACATATAAGTTATGCTTGAAAGAGTGGTATGTCCGATAATACTCATCCTGATTATAATACTAATGAGGAAATGATCGGAAATGCACAGGAGGTGCGTGTAAACCTACAGGAAGAAAAACCGGTCTTTTCGGAGGTAGAGGCGTCCGATGTGGATTCGACTATGCACACCACAGAGTCGCCTGAACGATCCGGTATTGACGAAATGTCTCCAGTAGCGAATCCCCAGAAAGACACAGCCCAGCCGCAAATGTTTGACGGTGGGGTATCTCAAGATGCTCAAAGTAAGTCAGATATAAATCCGCCTATAGAGGACAGTGTACAACAGGAGGTTGAATCACACACTGTCAAATCCGAATTACTTCATGAATTTGATGTGGAAAATCCGCAATCGAGAAAAAGCATCCTGCCGGATGAATCGGATGTATTAGATTCAGTACCTCAGAATGGAATTCAGGCTGATGAAAATGATGTGCCTTATTCCACTGAAGATTCCCCTATGATGGAGCAAACTGAAGAGTCTTCGTTTCAGGTTGATATTGAAGATTTAGCCGATTCACTTCAAGATTCCCAACAACAACCTGTAGAATCCGAACAGATAGTTCCGCAAGAACCGGATGCCGGTTTATCTGAAAATGTATCTGATGAGGATATATATTCAGAATTTCAAGCCGAAAAAATTATGGCTATGATGAACGCTGAAGACAAAAAAAGCTCGGGTAAAAAAAAATCAACCGGTAGCGACGACTCTGTTGCCGATTTGGGATCGGGCATTTTAAGTGGTCAGGCAGGAACAGGCAATGACGAGTTAGACCCGTTTTCGAAAGATTTTAAACTTTTCGACGATCAGAAAGACGAAAAGAAGCAACAAGTTGAAGATGAGCCTTTCCGCATCAAAGATACAACCGTCATTATCATGTCGCGTATGGTTTTGTATATGGTGCTTTTGTATATTTTGCCGAAGATTACCTATATCGATAATACGACGTACACCGCAAGTATTCTAGTGGTTGTGGCCGCGTTGATATCTGCAATAGCAATTCGTCCTCTTGAGAAAATGGATCACGTGTTCAAACAGTATCTAGGAGTAGCTCTTGCCATTGCCGATATGGGTATTGCATTGATTTTGATATATATGAGCGGTTCCTCAGGAAATATGCTTATGCTGGCGTTTCCGCTGATTACTTTGACCAACGGGTTTTCAGGAATCAACTTTAAACTTGCGTTCATAGCAATGCTAAGTACTATGTTGTATTACAGCGCGGATATCGCCATAGGTGATTCCGGTATAGATTCTTTTGACTATCGTAACGGTTTTGTTATACAGATCGGCGTCATAGTTTGGCTTATATCATGGAATTTTGTTCTGGAATGGTTCAGAGGAAACCAAGGGTTACGCTATGAATTGCTTAAATCTATAGAAAACATAATTGATAAGTTGCCAAAACCGATCATGGAAAAACTAGCTTTGTTATTCAATATGGAAAAGCTCAAAGGGATAGAACATAATTACCAGCTGAAAATAGAAGAATTGGATGAAAATATAGCTAAAAAAGATAAAGAAATAGCGTTTTTGAAAGAAAATCTGCAAAATGGAGGTGGCGGCGAAGAATATGCCGTCAATGAAATCAACTCCATGCTTGAACTCGAAAATCTTTCTCTGAAAGAGAATAATAAAAAACTAATGGAGCTTAATAAATCTCTGGAAAGCCGCGTGCAGATGTTAAATCAGGAACTGGAAATCGCCAATACGGAGCTGGAACGTGTGTATAGCTCGATTAACCATGAAGAGGAAACATCCGACAATCCTGATGAAACTGTGAACCAAGATATGATGGCGTCTGCCGAACAGAATGACACACCCGTTGAGGAACCTGCCCAGCAAGGCTGAAATGTTGCAAAATAATACATTTTTATTTACAAGCCTATATCCCTGTGAGATAATCCGTTTTTCATTAGATAAACTCACTGTTCATTATTTACTTCATATTCACTTATGTGTGACATAATCGGAACCATAGTATTATGCATAAACAATACGAAAACGTAATTTTTGATTTTCTATCCCACATAAAAAATGTACAGACTGTGTCTGATCAGGTATCTATCCTTGAACGTAATTTGATCGATATTTTGCGGCAGGCTCTACCCGCGCGAAAAATAGCTTATTTCAAGAAGACAGGCGATACGAGTATAGATATAGGTTTTCAAACAGGATATGAGCCTTCGGAAATAGATCTGTTGCAAAATTTGCTTCTAAATGAACAGCTCGATAGCGGTCAAGATGGAATTATATCATTCGATTCAGGCGGTTTAAAAAATACTTATCTGTTATATACTCATGTTGATACATCGGTATACATTATTGTGGCAACTGTTTCGGCTCCAGTATCATCTGCGAAGGAGCAACTGGCTAAAACTATTGTAGAGTCGTTGCATTTGGTACTCCATGAATACGATGTAAACGCACATGATCTTGCAGGACAGTTTAGCGATCTTGTCTTGAAGAATATGGCTAGCGGAATTATAGTTATCGATCAGCAGGAAAACATAGTTTACATCAACCGTTCTGCCGAGATGATCACGGGATATACGCTCGATGAACTGAAAAATAAACCATGTGATATAGTTTTTCGAAAGATCGACGGAGATAAAAACTGGCTGACTTTTACATTGACAACAGGTTGTATGTCGTCGAGGAAAAAGATTTATATGGTGCGTAAAGATGAACTGGAGATAGCGGTCGGAGGAACTACATCGTTGTTGCGCAATGATAAGGGCGATATAATCGGTGTGATAGGACTGTTCAGCGAATATGAGCAGTTCCGTAAGGGTGAAGATAAAAAAAAGGATCTCAATAAAATGTCTACACTCGCCAAACTTTCGGCAAGTATCGCTCATGAAATCAGAAATCCGCTTGCCGGTATCAGCGCCACTGCTCAGGTGCTTGCCGGAAAACTAGAGGAAGGCGACCGCAAAAAAAAATTTGTGATGGTAATCCTTGACGAAATAGAACGAATAAACCGTATTATCAAAGAATTGTTGAATTTTGCCAGTCCGTCCAAAAGCAGTTTTTTTTATTCCAACATTAATAAAATTATTGAAAGCGCCCTTGATCTGGTGCATAAGAAATTCCAAAAGCAAAGTATAGATGTGGTCAAAGACTACGACCGTGATTTACCAGATATGTTATGCGATGAAAAACAAATTCAGCAGGCGATTATCAATATCATGCTAAACGCTATAAGCGCTATGCCTCAGGGCGGTGTATTGACCGTAACAACCGAACAAATCGAACTGCGCAATATCGAGTATATATCGATAACTATACGTGATACCGGCGCCGGTATTCCCGAAGATGTTCTCAAGGATTTGTTCGAACCGTTTAATTCCACTAAAACAAATGGGCTTGGGCTTGGATTGACTATTACTAAAAGTATCGTCAAAACTCATGGAGGCAAAATAGAAGCCCGCAATTTGTCCGATCAAGGCGCCGAAGTAACCATTTTGCTTCCCGCACGGCTTGACCAGGATGACGAAAAACAGATGTATTTCGCTTTTAATGAATATTGATTATAAAGATAACGGGAGGTTTTTTTATGCCGCAAACAGTTCTTATTGTGGATGACGAATCGTCAATCGTGTTTTCACTGAGTGAAGCTATGCGTGATGTGGGTTATAAAGTGATTACTGCTACTAACGGTGAGGAAGCTATTCGCGAAGTTAAAGAATCGTCACCGGATATTGTCTTGCTCGATCTGAAACTGCCGGATATAGACGGATTGAAAGTACTCAAACAAATAAAAGATTGGGATCATAATACACCGGTTATTATGATGAGTGCGTATGTGGATATACCTACAGCAGTCAATGCCACGAAAATGGGGGCGCACAGCTTTGTAGAAAAACCCCTAAATGTCGAAAAAATAAAAATGGATGTACAAAATACGATTGAAAATTACGATGTCCGCAAAGAACTAGAACAACTCAAAGAAATAGAGCGGTTCCGTCAGAAAATCAATAATCCTCTTGAACAGATACTCGGCAACTCGCCTGCCATAAAAAAGATGAAAAAAACTATCAATAAAATTGTCGAAAGCCGTGCTACAACTGTGCTGATTCGCGGTGAAAGCGGAACCGGCAAAGAACTGGTTGCGCGCGCTATACATTATGCCGGCGTTAGAAAAGAAAAACCTTTTATAGACGTCAATTGCACTTCAATTCCTGATGAGTTGCTGGAAAGCGAACTGTTCGGTCACGAGCGCGGCGCGTTTACAGATGCAAAAAAAGAAAAAAAGGGGCTGTTCGAACTTTCCAACGGCGGTACCATGTTTCTTGACGAAATAGGCGATATGAAAATGGCTATGCAAGCTAAATTACTTCGTGTTCTTCAGGAAAAAAATTTTAAGCGGGTCGGCGGCACTAAACAGATCAATGTGGATGTACGCATTGTCGCGGCAACCAATAAAGATCTTGAACAGGCTATTGGCGAAGGATTGTTCAGAGAAGACCTCTATTACCGGTTGAACGTGGTGCAGGTAACCTGTCCGCCTCTTCGAGAACGCCATGACGACGTATTGCTTTTGACACGACACTTTATCGATGAGTTTAACCGTGATTTCAAAAAGTCGGTTACAAAAATTCATCCGGATGCAGAAAAGTTACTCCTATCATATTCTTGGCCGGGTAATGTCCGAGAACTGCGTAACGTTCTGGAGCGCGCTATATTGCTGGAAAGCGAAGATGTGCTTTTGCCTCAGGATTTAAGTATTTCGCCGTCTCATCAAGTCACGCAACTTCCTCAGCAAACGGAACAAGTAGAGGATGTTATTCCCGCTGGTGACGAACTGACTCTGGATGATATGGAAAAATGGCTTATCGAACGCACTTTGGCAAATTGTGCATGGAATAAAAACCTTGTTGCAAAGAAGCTCGGGATCAACCGAACCACTTTATACACTAAAATAAAAAAATACAATCTTGAACGTGATTGACATTAAATAGTAGTTATCGCACGATCTTGACAGCCTGCTATGGCGGTTTTTACGGGGATGTTTTATATTAACCGCGAAAGTATTTTTTTTGTCCGAAAATTCTACAGATGCGTTTGCGGATACATTGTCCGGTGGCGCATATCCTCAACTTGCAATCCAAATAATAATTTAATCCGGCATGGCACAGATGTTGCTTCACTCTATCTTGCGTAACTTAACAAGAAAAGATGGAGTTTAAGATGTTTCGAAACTATCTGATCGGTACATTTCTTTTGGCGATAACAGGTGTTTGTTTTGCGCAACAGGTTATAGAAGAAGAAATTATTACGCAAAGACAACAAGTGATTCCGTCCTCGACCAAATCTTCCGGAGGATATATGACGGAAGGTTCGACGACTTACGGTATCAAGGGCGTTGTCTTGGAAGATGATTCTCCTATGACAGAACTCAAATTATTGCGCAAGAAATTTCTTACCGAAATCAAGCGTACGGAAAAAATGGAAAGCGAAAACAGAATGCTTCAGGAGCGCCTGGAACACTTAACCATTTTGCT
This sequence comes from bacterium, assembly GCA_018435605.1. GTDB lineage: Bacteria > Auribacterota > Auribacteria > Auribacterales > Auribacteraceae > R3-B46. Next base: position 91,294 of record JAHDNF010000001.1, read on the forward strand.
GGAAAAGAAAAATCATGAACTGGAAGCGATGCAGGAAAATACCCTGTCGCTTCGGTTTAAATGTGTGTCTATAGAAAATAAACTGACGAATCTTCGTATGGCGATTTTGCGCAAAAAATTGATCCGTGAGTCCAAATATCCGCCATATTATGAAGTTAAGAAAAATGATTCTTTGTGGCGAATTGCCGCTATGCGTAATATTTATGATGATCCTTACAAGTGGATAAATATATACCATGCCAATAAAGATAAAATAGCCGATCCGGATTATATTTATCCGGGTATGATATTGACCATAGACCGTCCTGAAATGCAATACGAAGACTGGACTGTTGAAGGACTTGAACTGGACTCTTTAAAAGACAAAATTTCTTTTTCAGATGCTGAAAAGATTAGCCAGGAAGATCCAAGCGTATTTCCTGTCAATCTTGATGACCCGATAGACTTAGATAAAGATTTTTATCCTGCGGAAGAAGTGATTATCGAGTCGGACGATTTGTCTAAAGACAGCGATTCGCCCGATGAAAGTGAATGAAATGTCTGCGGTGCGATGTGTGTGTATTAAATAAAAGGTAGTGTATCATGAACGCTAAAATACTTATAGTTGACGACGAAAAGACAATTGTTTTTGCCCTTGAGGAATCTTTGCTTGACGAAGGATACGACGTCCGGACTGCTCACAGCGGTGAACAGGGACTCGAACTCTTTAAAAAAGAAGTCGCGGATGTTGTGCTTACCGATTTGAAAATGCCGGGTATGACCGGTATGGAATTGCTTAGCAAGGTCAAAGAAATATCGCCGTCTACCCATGTGGTTATAATAACTGCTTACGGAAACTTTGATTCGGCAGTCGAAGCGGTACGCTTGGGAGCGTTCGATTATATTCAAAAACCGTTTCAGATAAATAATGTAAAACAGGTAGTAGCTAAAGCGCTAAATGAGCGCAAAGCGTTACCTGAGAAAGTCCTTTGCGAAAAACAGGATTCACCTAAACCTGAACAAAACCTTTTAGGCAAACCTCTTGATATTAGGGAAAAAATATTGCCTAGCGGTGAGTCGGTTCTGGGAAGTTTATCGGTCGATGTCAAAACAGTGCCAATGACAGGTTTAGGCGCTGATTTTTATGATTATTTCTATGTTAACGATGATTCCATACTAGTGGCGATTGGCGATGTAGGCGAAAAAGGAGTGGACGGCTCAATGGTGATGATTATGGTGAAAAGTCTAATTCGCTCTGAGGCAGGTCATTGTGGCGATCCTGTGGAAATTGTAAACCGTGTCAATACACATATACGGAATCAGGGAATTCAGGGTATACCCGTCAGCTTGTTTCTAGGTATTCTTGACATAAGGCAGGGTTTGTTCAGGTATGTTAACGCAGGTCATGAAAAACCGCTGTTTTTTCATCATGGCGACGTATTTAATCCGAATATGCTCGGCGAAAACGGGGCGTTCATTGGATTGTTCAAAGACCTGAACCTGCGTTTATCCACAGTGGCTATAAGTCAGGGCGATGTTTTCTTGATGTTTACCGACGGGTTTATCAGGATAATTGAAGAAAAACATCCGAAACAAAATCCCTATGAAATTCTTAAACAGCGTGCACAAAATTCGCTACCGGAAAAACGCTATTTTCTTGCCGAGAATCTCTACAGGCATTTTAAAGACGATACCTGTTCCCAAAAGGATGATGTGACGGTAATGTCGCTGTGTTATGGCCCTGTTCTGGCACAGGAAAAAGAAATAAGATGTTCCAGTACAGGTGATTCCATTGTGATGATCAGATTGGCGGCCGATGACTTTTTACGTGCTCAAAACCTTTCGTACAGTCAGCGCCATGCTATCATGACCGCTCTGATAGAAGCACTCATCAACGTTATTTCTTTTGCTTATGCAGACGGCGACCCTGGTGAAATGGTAGTGAAATTCAAGATCGATAATGATCGGTTGATTATTGAAGTTCAGGATTTCGGACGCGGTTTCGACCTCGCTTCATACGAACAGCCGGATAACATTTCCTATGAAGGGCTAATTAAAGAGAGTGGCAGAGGCATTTTTCTTATGAAACGCCTTGTTGACAATGTAATTATAGATACCGCTCCGGGAAAAGGATTCAAAGTAGTTCTTGAAAAAACAATAGAACAAAATACAGCGCTGAAAACTTGCTAACACACAGGATACGGCCATGGGTTTTAAAATCAACAGGAACGATAACATTGTGGTTTTGACAGTATTGGATGACGTCATATTGGATACGATAGAAGAATTTCGCAATGTCATACATTCTTTGATCGAGGAAAATGTGGTTTATGTGGTTCTTGATGTTTCTTCAGTGGAGTTTATATCCAGCCGTGGGCTGGGCGTTATCGGCTATGCCATGGACGCCATGCGAAAACATGGCGGCGATCTGAAGATACTTGGCATGAAACCGGAAGTGAAAGCCATTTTCGATATTTGCGGGTTATCGCAAATTATCGAAATGTATGATTCTCAAGACGATGCTGTACTAAGTTGCGGTAATGCTGTGAGCAATGTGGAAAAACGGCTGTTGTGGAGCATCAAACCGAAAGAGTAATTCTCAGGTGAAATCTATAAAGTCGCATTTTATCGGATTGTTAATGGTAATTTTTATGCTGGCGGCAGTATTTGTTCCGCTTGCTTACTATTGCTATGAAAACAAAGAAAAGTTTTTTTCGGTCAAAACGAAAAAACTTTTCACTCTGCGCGATTTCCAGTCCATATACGATCGAGCGTCAGAGCGCCTTGAGCGCGGACTGTATGACGACGCATACGATATGTTGCGTGAGTCTGCCGCACAAGTTATGACCCGTGAGTTTGCCTGTGAAGCGCTCACTATGGTTGGAGATTTACTTTACAATACGTCTTTTTGCCCGGATAACCGCAAATATAAAGATGCGTTATTTTTCTATTTACTTGCTGGTACGCGAGAAAACCCTGATGAAAATCAGATGTGGCGTTATTATCAAATGTCCAATTGTCAGAAAAACCTCGGTTACTCTATAAGCGCTATCACCGCATACGAAGATTTTTTGGTCAGATACCCTGACAATCCTTATGTCGAAAATATTCAACTTTCCATGGCTGAACTTTTTATAGATCGTGAACAGATTGAAAGAGCCCGCGAAGCATTGTTGTCTCTTTTTGAAACAACCGAGGATGATGATATGTTGTCAAAGACAATCTACAATATGGCACAACTTTACGCTAAGGAAGCACAATTGTTACCGAAACCTAAATTTGAAAATCCGGAATGACTATGTTGCTAACTTTGTTAATATGTATTTTATTGGTTATGCCGGCTGTATCCGCTCAGGAAGTTACTGTTGTGGAGAATGTTGTTTATGAGGCGATAGAAAATGAAGACCAACCTCGCCATATAATTACTTTGGAACAAAAAAAAGATATTGTACGCGAAATAATAAACCGTCCGTTTGAATTCAGCGGTATTCCCGACCACATTACTTCACAGTTTAAAGAAGAACATATCAGAAAGATAAGCGCCGATCTGTATTCGGCGCTTATCGAATTTTTCCCGGAGTCGGAATATTATGAACAATCAATTCGCCACTTGGCTATGTATCATTTTGAAAATAAGGATTATCCGAAAGCAAAACAATATCTGGAAAAATATCTGTCATTGCAAGGCGACAGCAGGAAAACAATTCAGATGCGGTTTAATCTGGGAGTGGTCTATAAAGAATTGGAAATGTATAAAAGGGCTATAAAATCGTTTTTTCAGGTGATAGATACCTTAGGTGAACATGACTTGAGTTATGAGGCGTATTTGAATATCGCCGATTGCTATCAACGACAGGATAATATAAAAAAGTTGATTATGACTTATGAAAACGTTGCAGGCTATTTTAATGACACGCGCATCATTGCCGGCAGTTTGTTGAAAGTATCCAAGATATTTATCGAGCAGAATAACTATTTCTCTGCTATATGGAATTTAAAACGAATTACAGAACGGTATAATCATAGCGAACATTATTACGAAGCGCTCTATATTCTTGCTGGTTGTTATGCAAAAACAGGTGAAATCGTTTTGCAACGTGACATTCTCAAAGAACTAGCTAGCGATCACTCTCTTGATAACCGATTTGTCTACAGAGCGTTATATGCGTTGGCCGATTCATATTATTCCACTGAGGAATATAAGGAGGCTTCAATAGCATATTTCACCGCGTTAAAAAGCGAACCAAGATACAAGGATGCTCTGGAAGCCCGTTTTAAGCTGGCTAAATCGTATCTTAATCTCGATGTAATAGATATGGCTGAAGCGACTTTTGAACAATTGGCAGGTGAAAAACTTCCGCCGCAACGTAAGAGGGAAGTACTTTTTTCTCTGGGTAAAATTTATTACATCAACAATAGCTTTGAAAAGTCTATTGAATCGCTTAAGAAAATCACCGGGGATAAAGAACATGATCTGCTCATTCGCTATTACATGGCAATGAGTTATTATAAACTTGAAGAGTATCGCAAATCTTTCGAACAGTTTTTGTATCTGGAACATCAGGAAGCCGATCCGGTAATGAAAGTCAATGGTATCGTTATGCTGGGAAGCATCCTGTTGGCATTGGATAAGTTTGATTCTGCAACACATTACTTTGATAACAGTATTGAAATTATAGACAATCTGACACGGGTAGACAAAAAAGAGTCATCCGATAACAATAAAAGTTCGGTACTTAGCAATGATCAGGTCGAACAGCTCAATAAATTAAAAATAGAGGCCCTTTTTGCACTGGGAAGAGGTTATTTTAAAGTAAAACAATTCGATAAAGCCGCTCAAATTTATCAGATATTGATGCCTCTGGATATTTTGCCTGCCGACCGGGCATGGGTTTTGTATCAGATAGGTAAATGTTACGAAAATTCTCAGGATTACGAGAAGGCAAAACTGATGTATACCGAATTGCGTGAAAAATATCCTGAATACAATGTCGCCGAACAAGCGGCATGGGATTTAAAGAATATTGAATGGAACAACCGGTATTCTAAGATCAAAAACATGTAATGTCCTTACACAGGAGAATGGTTATGAAGATTGCAGTAGAAAACAATTCACTGTATTGCCCTGACATCAACTCCCGTATTCATCATATGGAATGCAACGACGAATGTAAATTCTTTTGCGGATGCGCTATTGCCGATCAGTCTTTCGTAATAAGATGTGGATGGTCGCATGCCGAGTCGCCCATGGAAGAACCTGTCGCACTGCAAAAAGATGCAGAAAAAAATGAACGGGTATTCTCAGCATAATAAGGCAGGAGGTCATAGGATGATTGCCGATATCGAAAAATACGTCTCTATTTATCACGAAAAATTACTGGCTCAGAAAAATCTGTATGAGAATATATTGTTTATTTCTCATGAGGAAGAACTTCTTCTTAAAACTAAACCGTTACGCCTTAACAAGGTAATCGAACTGCTTCATCAAAAAAATGAATTGCTTAATTCAATTCATCAAATCGAATCGGAAATTATACCCATACGCGAAAAATTGAACGATTTGCCTTTGGCGGATACGTGGAAAGATTCTATAACCGTATTGATACAGCAAATCGGCAGACTGCTTGAGCAGTTGATAAATACTGACGCCGGCAACGAACAGTTGTTGCAGGATACTATGAACTACGAAACACCGAAACCGATAAATACAACGTATGCCGTGAACGCATACAAAACATGCTCCCGATAATGAATATGGATAATGGTATACCGACAAAAGAAGAATTTGTAGATCAGCTTGCCGCCGCGTTTTCTTATTTTAACGCAAATACGGAAAAGTTGACCAATGCTTACAATAAACTGGAACAGGAAGTCGCGCGTATCAACGCGGAGCTGGAAAAGAAGAATAATCAGCTACAGCAAAAAATAACTGAAATAGACCATGTTCGGAGCCATTTTGAAAATATTTTACATAGCATGGGCACGGCGGTAATTGCTATCGACTTAAATGAAAAAATCACAGTCATAAACCGTTGTGCCGAGGAATTGCTAGGCATAGATTCTTCTGCATGTGCCGGCAGGCCGTTCGGCCAGCTTGTTACTCTTGACAAAATTACATCCACCGGATTGTCAGCATTACTCAAAAGCGATCAGCCGCTTTTCGAACGTGAAGCGGCGCTTCTGTGCAAAAATGGCGACAGCATTGCTGTCGGTGTTTCTATGTCTCTTATTCGCAACAGTAAAGATGATACTATAGGATATTTGCTGTTACTGCGTGATTTACGTGAAATAAAGAAATTGCAGGCCAAAGCTCGTCGTGCCGACCGACTCGTTGCGTTAGGTGAAATGGCGGCACGGGTTGCCCATGAAATACGCAACCCGCTCGGCGGGATAGAAGGCTTTGCTTCTTTGCTGGTTCGCATACTTGAGTCGGATAAAGAAAACCAGCGGATGGCGGCATATATAATGGAAGGTGTGAAAAGTGTAAATCATATAGTATCCAGCCTGCTTGACTATGCACGACCTGTACATATAAAAAAATCGTTTTTTCCTATTCGTGAAATTATCTACGATGTAGCGCGAATGATCGAAACATCTCCAAATATAGATAAGAAAAATATCAAGATTATAGCTGAGTTCAACGGCGACAATGATCCGGTTATGTATGCGGATCGGGTTCTCACTCAGCAGATTATATGGAATTTGCTTGTCAACAGTATTCAGGCAATGGATCATCCGGGAGATGTTGTCATAAGCTGTGGAAAGCGCGGACCTCTTAAACATGCCGTTGAAGATTCGACGCTGTTGTATCATGAAAATTCCTTTGTCCATGACGACAGCATGTATTTTTACGGTTTTGGAGAAGCAACATGGAATACCGGTGAAATACATTTCTGGAACGTGTTGTCCGTTACCGATCAGGGTACTGGCATTGATCCTCAAATAAAAGATAAAATTTTCTACCCGTTCTATACTACCAGAGAAAACGGAACGGGGTTGGGATTGTCTACGGTATACAAAATTATCGAAGAACACGGCGGAAAAATAAGCGTGAAATCTCAGGCAGGCAGGGGCGCCTGTATAACTTTATATTTTCCAGGCGAGGTGCCTGTGCAGGAGGAAGTGTCGCGATGAGTGTGGAAAAAGTTTTGGTAGTTGATGACGAGATTCTAATGAGGCGATTTTTGCAGGAATCATTCGAACGGTTCGAAATTGCCGTTCAAACGGTGCAAGACGCAACCAGAGCGTTGTATATGCTAAATGATGAACAGTTTGATGTTGTATTTACAGATATCAAAATGCCCAACATGAGCGGCATAGAACTTCTCAAACGAATTAAAGGTCAATTCCCTCAAACTGAAGTTGTAGTCATGACCGCATACGGCACTATCGAGACAGCTATCGAAGCGATGAAATACGGCGCCTTCGATTATATTTTGAAACCTTTTTCAGTAGACCAAATAGAAATCGTTCTGAAAAAAATTATGGAACGGCAGGCTTTGGTCAACGAAAATCGTTATTTGAAACAGGAAATAAACGAGAAATACAATTTTGACGATCTGATCGCTAAAAGCAGGCCTATGCAGTCTATTTTAAAAACCGTAAAAAAAATTGCCGCCACAAAAGCTACTGTTTTAATACAAGGACCTAGCGGCACTGGTAAAGAATTAGTGGCGCGTACAATACATTACAGTAGCGAGCGCAGGGAACAGCCCTTTATAAAGCTGAATTGCGCCGCTATCCCTGAAACCCTGATCGAAAGCGAATTGTTCGGTCATGAAAAAGGCGCGTTTACCAATGCTGTATCACGCCGGCTGGGGCGATTCGAACTGGCTAACGGCGGTACGTTATTGCTTGACGAAATATCGGAAATACCACTGCATTTACAAGCTAAATTGCTTCGTGTAATACAGGAACGGGAATTCGAACGTGTCGGCGGAGAAAAATCCATCAGTGTGGACGTGCGTATTATCGCCACTACAAACCGCGATATGATTGACGCGGTCAAAAAAGGTGAATTCAGAGAGGATTTGTATTACCGTTTGAATGTTGTTCCGCTGATTCTTACGCCTCTGCATCATCGTCCTGACGATATCGAAGAGTTGGCAGTTTATTTTGTTCAGAAATACTGTAAAGAAAATGGTATAGAACCGTTTGCCATTTCTAACGAAAATATGGAAGCATTGAAAGAATACACATGGCCGGGTAACATCCGTGAACTTGAAAATGTAGTGGAAAGATCGGTTGTTCTCGGTTATAAAGAGATTGAGGTGCCGTCAGACCAGATGAGTCTCAACCGCCCGTATTCCGATGATGCGGATTATGAAGAAAATATGGATTTATCTGAACAGGCTTTAAAAGCTGGCATGACTATTCGCGAAATGGAAAAAATGCTTATATTTGAAACCTTAAAAGCGAATTGTTGGAATAAAACCAAGACCGCCCAAATGCTTGATATCAGCATACGGACTCTGCGCAATAAGCTCAACGAGTACCGCGAAAACAACGAGATACCTGAAGAATATTCATATACGCTGGCGGCTGTCTGTTGATATCCGCCAGTTCACCAATCTTTACAAATGCAGTTCACTGTCTATCAATAGAGAAAAAAACGTGAAAAAGTTTTCACTGCATCCGGCAAAATCATGTGTTGCCTGAGAAGCTGTATCGAGATATGTTTTTGCGTATGATACTACCTGATCCATACACTTACTTTTCTGTAAATTTATATGCAACATCTCACGGGTTTGTTTGGTTGGGTTATCCAGTTGGTCTAGCAAAAGTTTTTTATCGTCTTCAGTCAGTGATTCGAGATATAATATAATCGGCAGAGTAAACAATTCCCGTTGTTCGGTACTGGAAATATTCTCTTTTTTAAGGATTTTTCTACTGTCGGCAATATCGTCCATGATCTGGAATGCCATACCCAAAGCAGTTCCGGCGGTTTTCCAACTTATTGCGGATTCACTTGCGTTAAGGTATGCTCCAAGATACATTGCAGTTCCAAATAGAGAAGCTGTTTTACTTTCTATGATCGACAAGTACGATCCGGAATCTACGGGTACACGTGAACACTGATACAATTCTCCTTCCACTATTTTATTCATCGTTTCGGCAACAAGTGCGCAAATATCGGCATCGCCAAGCGACGCGAATAAATATAGTCCCTTGCTAAGCAATAAATCGCCGAGAATGACCGCTGTATGGGTGTCAAAATGGATATGGGTTGCCGGATTGCCTCTTCTTGTGGGGGCATCATCGATTATGTCATCGTGGACAAGGCTCGCATAATGCATGAGTTCAAGGGCGCATGCCGCGGTAATATGCCGGTCGGATATACCGCCGGTTGCTCGCGCGCTTTCGAATAGCGCGATAGAACGGATCATTTTGCCCTTTGTTTGCCTAAGATATTCATAGTATGGCGTTAGTGATTCGTTATGTGTTGAGAGAATATTGTCGCAGTTTTCGCAGACTTTTGACAATTCTTCAGGATACAACATTGTGAGTCTGGCTGAAATGGGATTAACCTCATGTGAGTTTTGAAAAAAATTGCCGGATGGTTGAATCATAGTATCCTTTCCTTAAAGAATGATTTTTTAAGATATTATCACATCGCAGGCTTCAAATAAATTAAAAACAATTATGACGAATCCATAAATGGTTGGACATCGGTTTGGACATCATTTATAATGCCTGAAAATTCAAGGAAAAACGTATGCGAATCGCCTTTACTTCCACTCAAAAATATATAATATTCTTTTTAGTTATTATTTTGAGCGCTATAGTCTTATTTACCGGTCTAAACGCAAGTTTGCGCGATTGGGATGAGTCGGTTTATGCGCAGGTGGCAAAAGAGAGTCTCGATCATTCGGATTGGTATAACCTGTATTGGAATGAAAAGCCGTTTATTGACAAACCTCCGCTTATATTCTGGTTAACTCGACAAGTGTATAAGATGTCCGGCGTAGGCGAGTGGCAGGCGCGAATAGCTTCGGCTGTGTTAGGGCTTATGTCTGTAGCTTTGGTCATGCTGTTCGGCTGGCATTTTATATCTATGGGTACAGGTGTTTTGGCCGCTTTGATTATGCTAGGTACTCCGCATTTCGTAAAGATTTCGAAAATGGGACAACTGGACGTGCCTGTGGGTTTTTTTATAGCGGTTTCGCTTGTGTCGTTTTATATCGGCAAAAAAAATCCGCTATGTTTTTTGTTGTCAGGTTTTTTTACAGGGCTAGCTATATTAACCAAATGGTCGGTGGGTTTTTTATCGCCTATCGCTCAGGTTATGTTAGTGCTGTTACCGGGGTACCGTCTGATTATTAAGAATAAATTGTGGTGGCTGAGTTTTTTGGTTACTTTGCTTGTGTGCGCTCCATGGATTATTCAGCAATATCTTCAATATGGAGATATATTTGCCGCTCATTTTCTCGGGTCGAAAATCCTTGAGTCGGTAAATTCGGAAATCGCAGGGCATGGCGGCAGTGTCTTTTATTATGTTACGAAAATTTTGCGTGAGTCGCGTCCTTGGTGTTTCATCTTTCCAATATCTATTGCTTTCGGTATAGTTCAATCGTTGAAAAACAACCGGATGGCCGATTTTTTGCTGGTTTGGTTTTTCGTGGTTTTTATTGTATTCAGTCTTGCAAAGACAAAATTGCACTGGTATATCCAGCCAGTCTACCCGCCTCTGGCATTGTTGACCGCCATGGGTATTATGCATTTTGTAAAAAAATATAAAAAATTGCAGATTGCCGTTTTTGCACTGGCGCTGATCATTATACCAGCTCATACGGTCTTTACGAGAAATTATATAAAACTTGACCTAAATCCTGAGATGAAAACTTTGGTCGAGTCCATAAAAGCCGATCTGGTAAAATATGACCGTCTGTATGTTTTTCGCATAACATGTACTCCGTCATTACTGTTTTATACCGGTAAACCGGTGACACTGCTACATAATCAGGACGATTTGAAACAGGTTTTAGATGTTTCCGATACAGTCTTTATTGTTACCGACTCGAGTAACTCGTCGATAATGCGCGAATATCTGGCCGTCATAGGCGTGCCGTGGATATATAATATTGACCAAATAGAACAGTTTTTCGTTTTTAGTATACACAAGCAGGGAGGATGATCTCTTGGCACGACGAAATATACTTGAAGTAGTACTTGTAGCTTTTTTTGTTCTTGTGCTGGTCAGTCTGGTAGTTCTCTATAGAACCGGGTACTTTACGGAAACCGGTGCCAAACTTAACAGAGAAGTCAGAACCATGATGGGAACGTATGTGCATATTTCCACGTTTCACCGTCATGACGACTTTATAAAGAAAAATATTGAAAAAGCATTCGACGCCATTGGTAACGTTGAAAATATCATGTCAATATATAAAGAAGACAGCGAAGTTTCTAAGCTCAACACTGCACAAAAGCCCGGCAGGTATCCGGTTTCTGACGAGATGTGGTACCTGCTGACGGTATCGGATGAAATACATAAGCTGTCGGAAGGGGCTTTCGACATTACCGTCAAACCTCTTATGGACATGTGGACTCAAGCGGTAAAAGAAGATACACTACCGACCGATACTCAAATACGTGATACTATGGCGAAAGTCGGCTGGGACAAGATCGTACTTCATCCCGCCACTAAAGAGATAGAGTTCACCGTGGAAGGGATGGAACTTACATTGTCCGGAATAGCGAAGGGTTATGCTATAGACAGGGCAGTGGCTGTTTTCCGTAAGGCAGGCGTATCTAATTGCCTCGTCGATGCTGGCGGAGACGTGTATTGTTACGGTAAACCGGATAAACGGGATTTTTGGAACATCGGCGTTCGCGATCCTATCAAAAATACAAGGATTATAAAAGTGTTGAACCTTAAAGATGTTTCTGTTGTAACATCGGGCAATTACGCACGCTATTACAAGATTAAGGATAAAGAGTTTTCGCAGATTTTTTCACCTAAAACAGGCGAGCCTGTTAAAGTAAATACAAGTGTAACCGTCATATCTGATTCCGCTACAAGAGCCGATGCGTGGGCTACAGCCCTTATGGCGCTAGATCCGGAAGAAGGAGTGCGGGTTGTAGAAAAAAACGATAATCTGGAAGCGCTTATCCTCTCTACTTTGCGGGGAAAACTGGACATACGAAAATCGTCCGGGTTTGAGAACTACGAACGCAAAAATGTTTCACGCCGGTAAAAAAATCCCTTCTTGTGAATAAATTTCCTAAAAATGTGGTATTTTTTGCCTCTGACAATAGTCATTGAACTCGATAAAATATTGAATCACATTGGAACACCAAATGCTTTGAGGTGGGCAAATGTATGAGGTATGTTTTGGTTAGAGAAAAGGCATAAAAATTGCTTAAATTTATCTCTGATATTACAGGAGGATTCGAGATGTTGTCCATATTTGACAATAAACAGTACGCTTTTTTATCTAAGATGCTCGATATCGGCGCGCAACGCCAGCGGGCTATTGCCAATAATATAGCGAATGTCAATACACCGGGGTTCAAACGTGATGATATAGATTTTATGGCTCAATTGAAAGATGCGCTAAGCGAATCCGGAAATACCGAGGCACTCAAAATGCTTGAGGGCAAAATGGTCAAACCCAATGAAACCCCCATTCGCCGTGACGGGAATAACGTGGATTTGAATAAAGAACTTAGCGAACTGTCAAAAAACGCTATTTTGTTTAATATGTATACACAAATGCTTAAAGGGCACTATAATAAGTTGCGTGATGCAATGCAAGGACCTGCTGTATAAATGATTAGGAGTAAGCTATGAGCGATATGTTTGCTGGAATGGATATCAGCGCGTCCGGCCTTTCAGCCGAACGGGTAAGAATGAATATTATATCGAATAATCTGGCTAACGCCAACACGACCCAAGGGCCGGACGGCAAACCGTACACCAGAAAACTTGTTATATTTCGAGAGTTACTATCGGATACCATAAATGAAAATGAGTTGCGCAGTCAAGGAGTGGAGGTTGCAGATATAGTAAACAGCAAGAATCCATTTCGCAGAGTATTCGACCCGACGCATCCGGATGCGGATGAGAAAGGTATTGTGTCGTACCCTAATGTTAATCCGATTGAAGAAATGGTCGATATGATTACTGCCACGAGATCGTATGAAGCGAATATAGCCGCTTTTAATGCCGCTAAACTCATGGCAAACAAAGCGCTTGAACTCGGACAGAAGTAGTGATTTGGAGGAAACATAATGACTGAAATGAACCCAATTCGTCCTATAGATGGATTGAAAATACCCGAAGTACCCGGATTGAGCGATATTCAAACTCGGTTGAATAAACAACAGGGTTCGCCTTCGTTCAGTAAAGTACTCGGCGAATATTTTAACGATGTCAACTCAATGCAGAATAATGCCGCTCAATCGGTGCGAAAACTTGCTACCGGAGAAATTACAGATATACATCAAGTAATGATGGCTATGAATGAAGCGGACGTTGCTTTTAAACTTATGATGGAAATAAGAAACAAGTTGTTTGCCGCGTATAAAGAGATCATCAAAACACCGTTGTAATCACAGTTGCGTTTTTACCCTTCCAAAAATTCGAAAGTCTATCAAACAAATTTCACAGTCATAAAGATATCCGTTTTTTAATTACATTTCTTTGCATCTGTTTGTTTTTACATTGTCAATTGTATGAAAAACAAACAGACGTTTTGTTTTTTCATAATCGCAAACAATACGTTACGCAAACCGCTCTATACGTGTTCGCGGCTTGTGATCGTGCGAATAAAAACTATGACTTTCTCTACCGGATAATGTTTTTTCAAGTATGTAGTTTGGTATAGAAAATGCTTTCATGCGTAATACTGTTGTTATATCAGGAAAACAGATGGTTTATACCATCAGGAGGCATGCTTGAAACTGAATGTATCCGAATACATAGGCTATTTCAGAGGTATATGGAGCAAACTTGGGATTAATCAACGTATTTCGCTGGTATTTATTGTATTGCTCATTTTAGGGGCGAGCGCGGGGTTGTTGGCTTGGGCGTATCGGCCTAGCTACGATTTGTTGTATTCTCGGTTGGATCAGGCAGACGCAGGCTTAATAATTGAACAGTTACGTGATATGAATATCAAATATATGCTTCGCGACGGCGGGCGTTCGATTTATGTTCCCACCAATAAAGTATACGATTTACGCCTTGATTTTGCCAGCGAAGGTATTCCAAAAGGCAAAGGAGTCGGTTTTGAGATTTTCGATAAGACCAGTTTTGGTATTACCGACTTTGTTCAGCGTATGAACTATATTCGAGCAATTCAGGGGGAAATATCACGAACTATCAGCCAGCTTGAAGAGGTAGTATCTACAAGAGTTCATATAGTAATTCCTGAAACAGAGTTGTTTTCGGATAATCAGAAAGAAACGACCGCGTCTATAGCATTGAGCGTAAAACCGGGCGCTGTTTTGTCAAGAGAACAGATAAACGGTATTCGTTATTTGACCGCCAGCGCGGTTGAAGGTCTTGATCCTCAAAATATAACCATCATAGACCAGTACGGCAATATTCTGTCGAAAAACTCAGGCGCGGCTGATGAGTTGAACTTGAGTGCAAACCAGCTTGACTTGCAGAAAAATGTGGAACGACATCTTGCCACCAAAGCGCAGTCCATGCTTGAAGCTGTTCTAGGTATCAACGGAGCTATTGTAAGGGTCAATGCGGATCTCAATTTTGAGCAGATAGAAGTCACTGAAGAAAAATTTGACCCGGAAAGCGCGGTAGTCCGTTCCGAACAAATCACTTCGGAAAAAAGTAGCGGAGGCATTTCTGGCGGTGCTCCAAGCGGTACGGCTTCGAACCTTGAACAGGGGAAATATGATCCTGTAGGCGGCTCTTCCTCGCAAAGTCAGAAAGAAATAATAAAAAGCACCTATGAGATAGATAGAAAAGTACAGAAAATAATTCAGTCTGTCGGAGATATCAAAAAACTTTCCGCCGCGGTGTTTATTCGTAAGCTAAAAGACTCGAACGGAAATTATGTCGTACGCGATGCAAACGAAATGAAACAGCTTGAGCAAATTATCCAAAGCGCTCTCGGCTATAATGAAAAGCGCGGCGATCAAGTGGTAGTGACGGAAATCGTTTTTAACGAAGAAGCTATGTCATCAGGTGAAAAACGTATGCAGGAAGCTCAGCGTTGGGAGTTTATCGTTTCGGTAATAAAAAACACATCGGTAGTTATATTGATAGTAGTTGTGCTGATCATTTTTTCCAACCTTATCAAAAAAGCGCGAATCGATGAAGGTTCTACCGCAATGCAGATTTCCGGAAGACCGGAGAAAAAAGAACTGGAAATAGAGGATTTACAGGAAATGCACCTTCCCGGTGTAGATGTGGAGTTACGGCAAAAAGCAAACCTTTATCAAAAGGCTATTTCTAAAGTTGCCAATGAAAATCCGGATAATATTGTGTCAATTCTGAAAGGGTGGTTGTCGGAAAAATGATGAAAAAAAACGCTATTCCATCAAAACTGAACAATATTCAGAAGGCGGCTGTTCTTATTATTTCACTTGGTCCTCAAGGCGCCGCAAAAATTTTTAAAGAACTCAATGACGAAGAAATCGAGAAAGTATCTGTCGAAATATCCCGTTTGAAACATATATCGCGTGAAGCAAGGGTGAGTGTGTTTGAGGAAGCATATCAGATGTCCTTGGCAAACGATTGTCTTGCTAAAGGCGGCGAAGGATACGCCAGACTTGTGCTTGAACAAGCTCTCGGCCCTGAAAAAGCCAGCGAAGTAATAGAAAAAGTCCGGTATGCAATAGGTAAAGGCGGTCCGTTTGAGATTCTAGATAAGATTGACACCAACCAGATATGCAGTTTTTTACAGCAGGAACAGCCCCAGACTATAGCATTGATCTTAGCGCATCTGGAACCGAAAAAATCCGCTGAAATTTTGTCCATGCTACCGGAAGATATGCAGACCGAGGTAAGTATTCGAATCGCTACAATGTCGCGTACCACTCCTGAAGTGATTGACCAGATAGAAAGAGTAATAAAAGATAAACTTGCAGGTACTTTCAATACAAACTTGAGTTCTATCGGCGGGGCTAAATCTGTTGCGGAGGTTCTCAATTACGTTGACCGAAGTACAGAAAAAAATATTCTCGAAACACTTGAAGAACGCGAAAACGCGCTTGCCGAGGAAATCAAAAAACTCATGTTTGTTTTTGAAGATATCGTACATGTCGAAGACAGATCTATGCAAAAAGTTCTTAAAGAAATCGATACCAATGAAATCAGTGTTGCGCTTAAAGCCGCCAGTGAAGAAGTTAAAAGTAAAATATTCAAAAATATTTCTTCACGCGCCGCCCAGATGATTCAGGAAGAACTCGATTATATGGGGCCTATAAAACTTAAGGTTGTCGAAGAAGCTCAGCAGAAGATAGTAAATGTCGTTTGCAGATTGGAAGAAGAAGGTGAAATCGTTATATCCGGCAGAGGTGGCACTGATGACGAACTCATCGTCTAAAGTTATTAAAATCAAAAAGCCGGTAACACAGGTTCAGCCCGTTACCGATAAACTGCTTACTTATTTGCAGGATGAAGAACTGAATAAAATCGTCAGCGACAGAATCGAGCGTGCTAAAAAACAAGCGTATCAGGAAGGATATCAAAAAGGAACTAAAGACGCCACAGCCCAACAGGAAAAAAAATTTGCCTCTGCGACTCAAATGATTGATAACGTTGTCAATGAATTCAACACCTATATCGATGCCGTTCACAGGGAACTTGAGCAAGATATGATATGGCTTGTGATCGAAATGGCGCAGGCAGTTATAAAAAAAGAATTGTCTCGTACCGATGTGGTATCGCAGATAATCGTTGACGCGCTCGAAAAATGCAATCAGAAACACAATATTGTTTTGCATGTTCATCCGGAAAGCGGACATAACTTTGAGCAGATAGTAGCTCGGATGCAACAGCGGAATTTCGATTTATCCCAAATTCGTATTGAGGTCAATCCTTCAGTCGGTCAAGGCGGTTGTTACATTGAATCCGACAGCGAAGTTGTTGACGCTAGAATCGACCAGATTCTTGCGGAAGTTCGTCAAAAAATCGAGGAGTTAGTCACATGGGAATCGCCGGATCAGGTCGCTCAATAACCCAGTTAAAGAGTAAATTCGTTAAATATCACAGTGCTTTGTCAAAGGTGGAACCGGTGAAAGTAAAAGGACGAATCGCTAAGTTGACCGGTTTGATGATTGAAGCTACTTGCCCTGCTATGAATCATGGCGATCTTTGCAGTATACAATCAAAAGACGGTTCACGCAGTATAAAAGCTGAGGTTGTGGGTATCAAGGATAAACGGGTTCAGATTATGCCTCTTGGCATTCTCACCGGAATAGCGGCCGGTGATCTGGTCAATCCATTCGGCGAACCGCTAAGCGTGCCTGTAGGGATTGGATTACTCGGCAGGGTTATAGACGGACTAGGCAATCCTATTGACAATAAGGGAGAATTGAGGTTCAGCGACCGATATCCTGTAATGAGCCAGCCCCCGTGTCCGATGTCGCGTCAACGTATTTGTAAACCGATAGGATCAGGTATTAGAGCAATAGACGGACTGTTGACGTTCGGTAAAGGGCAGAGAATGGGGATTTTTGCAGGGTCTGGTGTCGGTAAGAGTATGTTACTTGGCATGATAGCTAAATATTCTGAAGCCGATGTCAATGTTATTGCTCTAATCGGCGAACGCGGGAGGGAATTGCGGGATTTTATCGAAAATAGTCTTGGAGCAGAAGGATTAAAGCGCTCGGTTGTGATTGTTGCCACGTCAGATCAACCTGCCTTGATAAGACTAAAAGGCGCTTTTCTTGCACATGCAGTAGCAGAATTCTTTCGCGATCAAGGATGTAATGTTATGCTCATGCTTGATTCGATAACTCGGTTTGCCATGGCTCAACGCGAAATAGGGTTGTCAGTTGGTGAACCTCCGGCATCTAAAGGATACACTCCTTCGGTATTTTCCATGCTACCGGCTTTACTTGAACGTAGCGGGCAAGGAGTCAATGGGTCGGGCAGTATCACAGGATTATACACTGTGCTTGTCGAATCCGATGATTTCAACGAACCGATTTCCGATGCGGTTCGCGCTATTCTGGACGGTCATATTATTCTGTCACGTGATATTGCGTCATCAGGCCATTATCCTGCGATAGACGTTTTGCAGAGCCTCAGCCGTTTGTTTACCGATATTGTACCTAAAGAACAAATTGCGGCGGCGATAAATTTGCGCGAAGTAATAGCGACGTACAGAAAAGCGGAAGACCTTATTAACATCGGAGCATACGTTAAAGGAAGCAATCCAGCTATTGACTATTCGATTTCCATGATCGGCAAAGTAAACGACTACCTGAAACAGAGCTATTCGACATATACCAAGTTCTCTGATAATCAGGAACAACTTATAGCTATGTTTAATAAAAAGTGATGTGAAATATGCCTAAAAAATATAAGTTTTCTCTAGAAAGCGTGTTGAGCTACCGCCAAATATTGGAAGACAAAAAAGAAAAAGAGTTTTCCGAAGCGCTTCGGGAATTGCAAGTGGAAAACAAAAAACTAGAAAAGATCAAATCGGATATATCTAACGCATTCAGTACATTGCGTAAATGCGGGCAAAACGTTTACACTTCAGCGCAGTTCATGGCGTATCAAAAATATATACGCGCATTACAATCCAAACAACATAATCAGATGAAACAAATTGAAAAAGCAAAACTAAAGGTTAATCAGAAACGAGCTGAGTTGATCGAAGCCAGCAAAGAGAAAAAAGTGCTCGAACATCTTGATAATGTCCGCAAAGAAAATTATTACCATGAACTGGAAGAACAGGATAAAAAATTCCTTGATGAGATTGCTATAACACGTTTTTCTTTCAACAATCAACCTGATTTCGGGGGTATATAATGAAACGATCCTCACACCATGTTCGTGGAAGCGCTATTGTAGTCTTGCTTATGGGGCTGAGCGTAATTTCGCTTACAGCGGTTACTGTATTGGGCATGATGCTGTATAAAAAAATTCAGGACGAAAAAAAGAAACCGACTGTACAGATCGAAGGAAACAGTATGTATCTGGAGTACAGCTCCATGCTTGACGAACTTAAAAAACAGAAAGAAATACTCAATCAGAAAGAACTATTGCTAGACAGGCAGTCTGACAGAATAAATAAACTGGAACTGGAATTGCAGGTAGCTCGCAAACAATTGGAGAAGTTGCAAGACGAAACGGCTGTTAATATAACACAAATGGAAGAAAACGAAAAACGTAATCTGCGTAAGCTCGCAAAAGTCTACAGCTCTATGGATCCCGAACAGGCCGCGACGATTATTGCGCGGCTTGATGATGATACTATTGCCAATATACTGATTCTTATGAAAGAACGTCAGGCGGCCAAGCTTCTGGGCAGTTTTGGGGATCAGAACGCTGAGTCCAAACAACGTGCGGCTCTTATCAGTAAAAAGATTCGCACCATGACGCTCAGCACTTCCGTTCAATAATTGCTAATCTTCACTACTCAAACATATTTAGCAGGGTTCATTCCGGTAAACCTCTTTTTGTAACAATTTGCAATACAATCGATAATAACTACCGTTCGGAAAAAAATGCTCGGTAAGGGTAATTTTTTCGCGGCCTTTATTGTTTACGCATGGTATTTTGAACTCAAAATCGATGTGGTATGCCGGTTGCATTTAATTTTCGACCGGCTATAAAAATGGAAAAAGGAGGAAATTTTTTATATGGGTTCAGTCATTGATTCATCCATGATCGCCAAGAAACTCGAAGTTTCATTGTTTATGCCGGCAGGCAGAGAAACGGGGTTTAATGATTCTGATATTTCTAAACAGAGCTTTGATTCGATTTTACGTGAAACTGTCGAACAAGATTTCCAGCGCAATCGTAATTCAAATTCCATTATGGACCGCCGCTCGGATTATCAAGCCGGTCGTGAAAGACAAACGACATTACGGGAATCCGATTACAGGCGTGATATCCGAAATGAAAGCCGGCGGGAAAATATTGGTAGATCCGATGAACGTAGCTCTTCTAGATGCGGACACAATGAGCAGAGCAATGAAAAAAATGACATTGCGCCCAAAAACGCAACCACTCAAGAGTCGGAGAAAAATTATGAAAAGGAAGATAATAAGGGAACAGACTGTAGCGAAAACAAGATCGTCGAATCCCCACAGTCCGAGTCGGAACCCAAAAAAGACGAAAATTGCGAACAAGTTGCTTCAGATGCAATTATCCCTTTAATGGTTATGGAAGATCAAAACACGGAAGATATATCCGGTCAGAATATGCAACAAATTATGCCGGAGTCTGAAGAATTGGTTACATTCTCAAATTCGGCATGCTCAGAAAAAATATCAGAAGCAGGAGATTCTTTTACTGCTGAACAGCAGTCGCCAAACATCCATGCGGTATCAGACGGTAATGCTGTTGTGGCGCAAGTAGTAGAGAATGGACTTGCTAGCGACAAAGTTGTTTTAGACGATTCAATGATAAATTCAACAATAGAGTCAACCGTTCAGGATCAGAAAACTCAGGAAAAACCGATTGTAGCTACTTTGGAAGGAGAATCACAAGGCGAGCAGGTGTTCAAGAATGACGCTATTCAGAATAAACCCGTTGCACAAACAGACGAAACAGAAAAAATCGATCCGAACCAGAAAAAGCAAACGGATGAGCTGATGAATGAAGATATTGACGAGGATATGGGCGATGATTTTTTAAGTCAGTTTTCCGATGATAAAAAGACTCAGCAAAATAAACAGCCTTATGACAATAATCAAGCTCGTCAGGAGAAAGCGCAACTAGATTCCCAACCGACAAATACCGATGATACGGCAGGCAAGCAGACGCAATTTAAACTGGATAATCATGAGCAGATTAAAGATGTGAGTCTGCAACAAACAATACAGGAAAAGTCTGCTACATCCACTGAAACTCCGGCTCTTAACGACTCCGAAGTTAAAAAAAGTGTGGATATCTTGGCTGGAATGGATCAGACAAAAAAAGATTCAGTAGAATCGACTCAGTCTAAACAGGATACATCCGCAACTCGTTCTCAGGATTATAAAGCCGAAGAACAGGAAATTATGCGTCAAGTACAAGCCAAGCTAAGCCTTAGAACCATGGGCGACGTTACTCGGTCGGAAATTAAATTCAATTTATATCCTAAGCATTTAGGCGAAGTGGCAATGAAGCTCGTTATGCAAGACAACACGCTGGTGGCTCGTATGCGTGTTGACAATGAGTCTGTAAAACAGACGCTTGAATCAAATATAGCGGATTTACGCCGAAATCTGATGAATCAAGGCGTCAAAGTAGAAAAAATTGAGGTAACCGTAAAAAGCGATACGCAGAATATGGGGTCGTTCGATGACCGCCGTGCAAGCACCCATGCGGAACATAAAGGTAATTATGAATATATAACAGGCGGTTCGCATCGTTTTAAAAAAGGAGATGGTGAGGATACAATCGAACAACCTGTCAAAAACATGTCATTTACCGGTCAACAGACCATTAAAACTGATGGCCGGTTGAATTATCTAGCGTAAAAAAGGAGATTATTATGAGCGTTGAAGAAATTTTTGGGGCACAAGGGACATCCGCTAGCGATAAATCTACTTTATATAGCGATGCAAATTCCAATCTTGGCAAAGAGGATTTTCTGATGTTGCTTGTTGCTCAGCTAGGCAACCAGGACCCGTTGGATCCAATGGATAATCAAGATTTTATAGCACAAATGGCCACATTTTCTCAGCTGGAACAAATGACCAATCTAAACAGCAGTTTCGATAAATTCCTGCAGGGACAGGCGCTTGCCCAGTATGCTCCCATTATAGGTAAAGAGGTTGTGGCGTATGATCCTGACAGTGAGTCCGATATTAGCGGTATTGCGGAATCTGTCAGTTTTGATGGCAGTACGCCGTCATTAACTATCAATGGTAAAAAAGTAGATATAGACAATATAAAAGAAATTAAGGCTACCAACTAAAAGAATAAGGAGGATTGGACAGATGGCTGTACGGGCACTTTATTCAGGCGTATCCGGACTCAGAAATTTTCAAACACAAATTGATGTTATAGGTAATAACATCGCAAATTCACAAACACCCGGATTCAAATCCTCGCGTGTTACGTTTATGAGCATGCTGTATCAAACAATGAGCGCGGCATCGGCTCCTACGGCCGAATACGGCGGGACAAATCCGAAACAAATCGGCCTCGGTTCGATGATAGGATCTATCGATCAGAATTTTGAAACCGGTAACCTGCTGTCTACCGGGCGTAAATACGACGTGGCCATACAGGGTGGCGGATTTTTTGTTGTCAGTAGCGGATCGCAGAATTTCTATACCCGTTGCGGCGCTTTCAATTTTGACAGCAATGGCAATATGGTTTACGATGGCGGCTATAAAGTCCAAGGTCTCAATGCTACCGATGGGGTGCTCGGTTCTGTTGTGGAAGATATACAGGTACCGCTTGGCATTTCTCTACCGGCGGCGGCAACTACCAGCGTCAGCCTTGTCGGTAACCTAAATTCCAGCTCTCAACAGGTGGGTACACAGTTGCAGAGCGAAACATTTTATTCCGCTGAGCAGGCCGGTAACGATACTGCCGTGGAAGGAATGCTTGCAACAGGATCGGCAAATTCGATTATTTCAGGGTTGGTCAACGGTTCAAGTACGGTTATAGTAAGTACACTGAATGACACCAATACATATACTTACAGTTCTACTGCGGTAACCAATCCTGCGGCGTCGTTGACTTTCAATTCGCTTGATGACCTTGCCGCGGCAATAGTGGCTAATAACTCCGATATTTCTGCCGCTACAATTAATTCGGACGGAGCATTACGATTTACAAGCGCCACGGCAGGAAATACTTTGACTATCACAAGCAGTGTGTCATCACTTCAAGCGGCTCTCGCTTCGGCTAATAAAACCGCCGGTACTTTCGATGCAGGCGCGACAGCAATAACCGATGAATTTTCTCATAGGGCTACTGCATCAGATGCTCTGGTGAACTTGCGCAATTCAAGCGGTGTTGATCTTGGTATTCTTAATGGAGACTCGATTTCTATTGGAGGCAGTGTCGGCGGGACGGCGATAACCCCAAATACCCTTGCTGTAGACGGCACTACGACATTGAATGACTTCACTACAGCTATACAGTTGGCTTACGGTATCACCACTGCCGGCAGTGTCGCGCTTAATGATGGTCGATTACAGATCAACGCTGACGGCGGTACCAATTATGCTCTTAGCAATATCGATATCACCACAGCCGGGACAAGGCCGCAGTTTGATTCCATATTCGGTAATTCTGCCGGAAATTACGCCACATTGCAGAATGCTTCCGATAACCATTCCAGATCGTTTACCGCGTATGATTCCGACGGTACTGCTCATACGGTAACAATCAAATTTAATGTCCGTGAAGCAACGGGCAACCAGAGCAGGTACGTTATGGATATATCGAGTTTGATCACCGCAACCGGACAGCCGGATGTTATGGTTACACCTTCGAGTGGTAGCATAGTATGCAATCCTGACGGTTCGTTGGCCTCTTTTGATCCGCCGAGTATTACCATTCAACCGTCCGGAGTCGGCAATCCTATGGTTATTGCACTAAACCCGGGCACTTTTGGTACTCACTTGGGGTTGGTTATGTTTGAAGGTGATTCCACTGCAGGATTCAGGGATTCCAACGGATACGCAAGCGGTGATCTTCAGGATGTTACCATTGCTTCCGATGGATCTCTTTACGGTAATTTTACCAACGGGCAAGTTCAGATACTTGCGCGACTGCAACTCGCTTCGTTTGATAATCCAGAAGGACTTGAAAGCGTGCAAAACAGCATGTTCCGGCAAACGGACAATTCCGGAACAGCAAACTTTGACAGCGCTGGTGTGGGGCAACGCGGAATATTGGTCATCAGGACACTTGAATCTTCTAACGTCGACCTCGCTACAGAATTTGTCTCACTTATAACCGCTCAAAGAGGGTTTCAGACAAATTCCAGAGTTATAAAAACAGCAGATGAAGTCTTACGGGAATTGGTTAATCTTGTATAGTAAAATAACCTGAATGCAATTGATCTGCGGCGTCGGATGTTTGTAATCATATCCGACGCCGTTTTTTATGCACTATGTTCTTAGTTTTGTCCGTGCTGAATAAAATATGTTTTTACGCGCTGTATACAGGTTGTTAGCTGTGCAGTATTATTCGTGTTTGTATGACTCATTTGTAAAGATTTTATTTATAAATTAAAAATATGCTATGCCGATATTATACGATGGAGGTTAATGTATGGATATTGCATCACTAGTCGGCATTATAATCGGTATTATAGCTCTTGTATTCGGTGTTATATCAGGCGCCGGATTAAAGGGTTTTATTATGTTTATAGATATCCCTTCGGCATTTATTGTTTTCGGAGGCACGCTTGCGGCGGTTTTGATCGTATGCCCTCTTGAACAATTTTTGACTTCTATTAAAGTTATAACCAAAGTTTTTCTTAATAAGAAAGTTATACCGGTAGAGATTATTACCCAGATGATTCACTTTGCCACTCGTGCGCGGCGTGAGGGTATTTTAGCCCTGGAAGAAGAAGCGGAAAATGTTAAAGATACTTTTTTGCGCCAAGGAATACAGCTTGCAGTTGACGGTACTGCTCCGGAAGCTATCAGAGAAATTCTTGAAAATGAGATATCAGCAATTGAAGAGCGTCATAAAGACGGCCAGAATATTCTTATGGCAGGCGGTATGTACGCTCCGGCGTTCGGTATGATAGGAACACTCATCGGTTTGATTTTGATGCTCGCTTCACTGGATAACCCCGATAGCATAGGCCCAAAAATGGCTGTGGCTCTTATCACTACACTCTACGGCGCCTTGATCGCCAACCTGCTGTGCCTGCCAATGGCGGATAAACTGAAAACGCGCTCGA
Source organism: bacterium (assembly GCA_018435605.1). Taxonomy (GTDB): domain Bacteria; phylum Auribacterota; class Auribacteria; order Auribacterales; family Auribacteraceae; genus R3-B46. Next base: position 116,286 of record JAHDNF010000001.1, read on the forward strand.
AAGACGAACTCATGGTAAAGGAACTCATGATAGAAGGGATTTTGAGTATTCAGTCCGGCGATAATCCCCGGCTTGTCGAACAGAAACTTAATGCGTTTTTATCTCCTAAACATAGAAATGAAAACAGCAATCAGTAAAAAAGGTCGTATATAGCTATCATGGCCAAAAAGCAGAAAATACCAGAACCCCCTAAGGGCGCTCCGCTTTGGATGACTACTTATGGAGATATGATGACTCTCCTTTTGTGCTTCTTTGTTTTGTTATTATCGTTTTCATCTATTGCTCAAGAAGAATTCAACAAAGCTATAGGGTCGCTACAAGGATATCTGGGCATATTGGTAAGTCACAATGTGGCGGTTGTAGACAAAAAATTTATCAATACCGAAATGGTGCGCAACAATAATCCTAGCAATATGAAGAAAGAAGCCGAACAGGATAAAGAAAAACCGGAAAGCTACATTATTTCCCTTGCTGAAGAGGTCGAGAAAACAGCACAGAAAAAAGGTATAGGCGGGTCGGTTGAAGTAATACAATTTCTCAACTCGATACGAGTACGGATACCGGTATCCATTGCCTTCAAACAGGGCAAAATGACTCTCAGCGAAGAATCGAAAGAGGTTCTTAAAAAAATTGCCCGACTGACTAAAAATCTTCCTTACTCAATCGATGTAGAAGGTCATACCGATAATGTTCCCATATATTCGGAAAAATATAATTCCAATTGGGATTTGTCAAGTGCGCGGGCGATTCAGGTAGTTGAGTATTTGGTTGATTTGGGTGTGTCGCGCGATAAATTACGCGCTGTGGGATGCAGTGAGTATAAGCCAATCGCTGGTAACGATACCGAAGAAGGAAAAGAAAAAAACCGGCGCGTGGAGCTGATCATTACCGCATACGACCCGGAACAGTTAAAAGCATTGAAGTAACCGTTAACGAAAGTTGGATCGGATGCCTCAGGAACTACAAGAAGTAAATAAAAATCAGATTGACAAGATGAATGATGAAATCGACGAATCTCAAGATTCTGAAGATAGCGGAGGTATCACAAAGTGGTCTGTAGACTTCATCTTGAAGCATATCCGCGCAATTTTATCTACAGTTGTTATCGGTCTTCTGTTTGTTCTTTTTGTCGTCAGCAACACGGTTACAGGAACAATTTGTATTGTTATTACAAAAAAAATTCTTGAGGCAAAATATCAAAAAGTGGAAGGATTCAGCCCTACTAATCGATATACCAATCCATTGTATTACCTTGGCAAAGGTGATTATTCCATGAAAAGCGACTCAGGCGTTCCAGTCTACCTGCGTCTGGATGCAACTTTTGAACTGGATAGCCGGAATGTCATTGATGAAGTAAGAGAAAAAGACGCCAGATTAAAGAGTATTGTCAGAGAAATTTTTACAAATAAAAGAATAAGCGATTTTAACTCTAAAACTGGTATGCAACATGCAAGGCGTTTAATGCTTGAATCGATAAATAAGATTTTAGTATCCGGAAAGATAACGAATATATATTTTACCGATTATCGATTCTTATGGGTTGATGAACAATATCAGTAATTCTACAGGATAAAGAAGGGGATATATTATGGCGGAAGAACAAGTCGAGGTACAAGAAAAACAGCCTAAAAAATCATCGGCTGTAAAATATGTTATCGTAGGTATGATAGTCATGATTCTTATTCCGGTAATAGGTTTTTTTGTGGCTTCAAAGTATATTTTTACTCAGGATGAAGAAGATACCGACGCAAATTCTAAACAGCAGGTCGGCATAATATATCCGCTGAAAGTAGTTGTTGTGAATATAGCTAATACAGGAGCTACCCGATACCTGAGGGCTGGCATCTCTTTTGAATTACAGGATAAACTGGCGATAAAAGAGCTCACCGAACGCGAACCGCAGATAACTGATCTGGTTATTATGGTTTTGAGTGTTAAAGAACTGGAAGACCTTGTCGATTTTTCCGGCAAAAACCAGATACGCAAAGAGATAATCGAAAAAGTAAATACAATTATGGTTACCGGAAAAATAAAAAATGCATATTTTACTGAATTTGTCATACAATAAATTTTGGGAAACAATGATCCATGGCTGATATATTATCACAAGACGAGGTAGATGCGCTATTATCGGCGGTATCGTCCGGAGAAATTCCGGAAGCGCAGAATGTACAGGAAAACCAGCGTCATAAGCAGGTTTCCTTGTATGATTTCAAACGACCGGAGATGATCTCAAAAGATCAGATGCGGACGTTGCAAATGGTGCATGAAAATTTTGCCAGATATCTCAGCAACTTGATGTCCGCATTTTTGCGAACGGTTGTCGAGATAAATCTGATTGCCGTCGATCAGCTGACATACGGTGAATTTATTATGTCTTTGCCCAATCCGACCAATATGACTCTTATGAGCATGGAACCGCTTGAGGGACGAGGCATTTTTGAAATTAATCCGGTACTGGTATTTTCAATTGTAGATCGAATGATGGGCGGATCAGGCGTACCTCCGGAGGAGGTGCGGTTGTTTACAGATATTGAACAAAGGGTCATAGGAACTGTAGTGGAGAAGGCTCTAAAAGGGCTGAACGAAACATGGGAACATGTCGCTGAAATAAATTTTCAGGCGGTGGACCGCGAAATGAACCCACAGTTTTGTCAGATTCTTGCATCAGGCGAGACAGTTGCCGCGATGACTCTCGAAGTCAAAATCGGCGATGATACTTCAGGGATATGCAGTATTTGCATACCATATATTTCTCTTGAGCCGCTTATCGATAACCTTAGTGCACAGCATCTTGTAGGTGTTGCGCCTAAAAAAATAACTGAAGAACAAAAAAATAATCTTGAGCGGAATATCAAAAACGCCGCAGTAACTGTTTCGTTCGAAATAGGGAAAACATCATTGTCAATAAACGAAATAATGGAATTGCAGGTCGGAGATGTTGTTGTTCTCGATAAATCTATCAATTCCGATAATACCTTGTGCGTTGAAGGAGTTCCGAAATTTCTCGGCGTTCCCGGGTTGCTGGGAACCAAAAAAGGGTTTATGGTTAAAAGCAAATTTTTATAATGGAGGTCTGAAATGAGCAATGAAAACTTGAGTCAGGAAGATATTGATGCGTTGTTAGCGGGCGGTATTCCGGCTGATAGTAATCCGTCTAAATCAAGCGCGTCGCGAAACGAAGGCAAGATTTCCCATCTGCATTCCTCTACAAATGATATGACTATGGCGCAGAAAGTCGAATTTTCTCAGCTTCCTACTGTAGCACATGAGAAAACTCCGTCCAATATCGACCTTATTCTGGATGTGAATGTCGAAGTTACCGCTGAACTGGGTCGTAAAACCATGTATATCAAAGATATTCTTGAAATAGGCCCAGGTTCGGTTATTGAGTTGAACAAACTTGCGGGTGAACCGGTTGACTTGCTGGTCAATAGTAAACTTCTTGCTCGCGGCGAAGTTGTGGTTATCAATGAAAATTTCGGCATCAGGATTATAGATATAGTCGGACCGGCTCAGCGTATCAAAAATTTACGCTAATACTGTGTCGTTTTTTTGCACATTGTTTAGAAATATTCCATCTAAAATCGCTATTATATCTTTATCATCAAAAACATAAGAAATATATAGCATTTTCTTTGAAGTTCCTCACAGTTTTTTTAGAGAGATTCCTTTTCATCATTCACTTTCAATCATAGCCGCAGGGACAAAAGGGCTATAGTAAAATTTGCCGGAACCTCATTAATATATAACTTTCTTATTTCATGTGATCTTCAGAAGATGGCATGTTAGTTGCTTTTACCTTACAAGTCGTATTGATGATAACAATTTTCAATCTGGCGGAGGTAAGATGGCTAAGGCTGTATGTTTTGCGATTGCATTTCTTTTAATGGCGAATGAATTGACTCTGGATTGTGCTTATTCGCAAATTGCTGTTCAGGAAGAAACATCTACTTTTCAGTCGGACTTATTCGACGAACCGAGTTTTTCAATACAGCAGGAGAATCCTGTACCTGAAGTAAATATGAAGAAACTTGTTTTCAATGTTTTTTTCATGCTCACACTTATGATCGTAGGAATTATCGTTGTGGTCTGGGTTCTTAAGATGTTTTTAGGCGGCAAAGACGCTATGTTTTCCAAACAGGAACGATATTTACAAGTAGTAGACCGCCTGTTCCTCGACAATAAAAAGGTGGTATACCTTATAAAAATTCTCGATGAGATTCTTATAGTCGGCGGGACAAGCGATCATCTTAACCTTCTGGATAAGATTACCGATTCGCAAAAAGTGGAACTTTTGGCCAGTAGAGAATTTGCTCCGCTGATGAGTTTGTTTCACAAAAAAACAACTGGCGATAAGGATCAGGCGTTATGAATTTGAAGTGGTATCGTATTATTTTTATTGCGGTCGTTTTATTTGTTATGGGTGCGGTGTTTGGCGATACCCTTCATGCTCAGCAATCTCAGACGCCTATGCAACCGTTTCCTGTAAATATATCTGTAACAGCAGGTGATGAAAATGGTTCTATGCCATTGACAACTACATTGAAAATTGTTTTACTGATTACGATTTTGAGCCTCGCCCCGACAATTTTAACAATGGTTACTTCATTTACTCGGATTGTCATCATTTTATCGTTTATGAAGCGTGCGATCGGAACAGGATCGCAACCGTCGGCGCAGATTATGGTTGGGATGGCTTTGTTCCTTACCATGTATGTTATGACACCGGTTTGGAATGAAATCAATAACGATGCGCTCCAGCCTTTATTCAATAAAGAAATTACCGAAATGGAAGCGTTTGAGCGCGGAATAAAACCGATTCGCACTTTTATGTTCAAGTACACCCGCACTAAAGACCTGGGTTTGTTTATCCATTTGAGTAAGTCGCCGCGCCCAAAAAATATGGATGATGTGCCTACTACGACCTTGATCCCTGCGTTTATCATCAGCGAACTTAAAACAGCCTTTCAAATGGGTTTTGTGCTGTTTATACCGTTTTTGATTATCGATATGGTGACGGCAAGTGTACTACTTGCAATGGGTATGATCGTTTTGCCGCCTATGACCATTTCCATGCCGTTTAAAATACTTATGTTTGTCATGGTTGACGGCTGGTATCTGGTGATTCGCTCTATAACAATGGGATTTCAATAATAACCGCTTGTCTGGAAAGGTGCGCTATGACTACTGAATGGGTTATGGGAATGGGAAGGCAATGCTTGATTGTAATACTATCTTTGGCTATGCCGATGTTGGGGGTCGGTATGGTCGTCGGTGTTTTGATGAGCATAGTTCAGACGGTTACCGCCATTAAAGATCAGTCTTTGACGACAGTGATAAAAATAGTCAGTGTCATTGTTGCTATGCTGGTAAGTTTGCCTTTTATTGTCAATACGCTGGTGGCATTTACAACCAATCTGTTTATGGCATTGCCGATGCTCGTGGGTAAGTGAGGTTTTCATGCAACAGTTCAATGAGCTAACCGGAATGTATGATCAGGTTGTCATAGCGGTCCTAGTTTTTACCAGAATAGTAACAATGTTTTTTCTTGCTCCTGTTTTCGGAAACGACAGTATTCCTCCTTCTGTTAAAGGGGCGGCAAGCATTGTTATAACTGTACTTTTGTATCCGGTATTAGCACGTCCTGAATCGCTGGCTGTTCCAGTTGATCTGGTACCGCTGTTATTTCTTATTCTTAAAGAAATAGGGATTGGCGTTGCGATAGGTATGGCGGGTAATATTTCACTTACTGTCATTCAATTCGCCGGTTACCAAGTAGGCCGGCTTATGGCTCTGCAAGAAGGCGGAATTATCGACCCGCTTTTCAACGAAAGTATCGACGCCGTAGCTCAGTTGCAATTCATTTTATTCATGTTGATTTTTTTACTCCTTAACGGACATCATTTCATAATATCTCTTATCGCTAAAAGTTTTGATATTGTGCCCATAGGAGGTTTTACCGTTAGCGGCGCGCTGATCGAAAAGCTGATTATGATGATGGATGAATTGTTTGCGCTAGGGATCAAGTTTACCGCTCCCATAATGGCGTTACTGCTTATAGCGACAGTTGCGTTTGGCATTCTCGGCAAGGCGATACCTGAAATGAATTTGCTTATCCTTATGCTACCCTTAAAAATATCGATAGGCCTTTTAGGGCTTATCGTCATTTCTCCATACATGATCAATTTTATTTATATGTTGATTCAGAATTTTTACCGAGACCTTGAAGCTATTTTACATCTTGTATAAGGATTGCCATGGCTGATCAATATAAAGAAGATAAGACAGAGAAGGCGACCCCGAAACGGCGCAACAAAGCGCGCGAACAGGGCAACGTCGCCTACAGCAAAGACGTAGCGCTGGTTATCATGTTGTTCGGCTCTATCTGGGGACTTTATTTTCTCGGCCCGTATATGCGCGACCGGTTACTTTTCGAGGTTCGGAATTTGATAGGACACATGAATTATCCCTTTAATGTCAATAATATACAGGGGTTTATAATATCTGTTGTAGGCGATTTGCTCAAAATTATCGCGCCTATGCTGGCAATCATACTTTTTTTATCGTACTTCAGTAATGTGGTGCAATTTGGACATCTGTTTACCACTGAAGCGTTAAAGCCTAAGTTAAGCAAACTCAAACCGAAATTCGGGGAACTGAAGTTTTTCAAAAAAGATAAGCTGGTCGATTTAGGTAGCAGTCTGGGTAAATTAATTATCATATTTCCTGTGGTGTATTTCACAATAATCGGTGAACTTGACAACATTATAACACTGATGCACAGAACAGTTGCCGAATTATTCAACTATATTGCCTATATGATATTTAAGGTAGTTTTACGAATTACGCTTATGCTAATTTTTCTGAGCGCTATAGATTTTGTGTATCGCAAATGGAAATATGAAGAAGACCTGAAAATGACCAAGCAGGAAGTCAAAGATGAACGGAAAAATGCCGATCAGGACCCTATGATTAAAGGCAGAATAAGATCGTTTGGGCGCGACATCATGCGCAAATTGATGTATGCTGAAATACCTAAAGCCGATGTTGTTATCACTAACCCTACTCATATAGCCGTTGCCATCAAATATGATCCTTTGAATATGGATGCGCCTAAAGTTGTAGCGAAAGGTATGCGTCTGATAGCTGAAAGAATTAAAGATATTGCGCGCGAAAATAATATTCCTATCGTAGAAAATAAACCGTTGGCAAGAATCTTGTATAAGACAGTCAATATAGGCGGGTATGTGCCTCCCGACCTGTACAGGGCTGTTGCGGAAATACTGGCCTATGTCTATAAGATGAACAAAAAACGAATGCCGAACCTGACCGGACGTTAATTTGAGGAATAAAGTATGAGTGATGAGAAAAAAGGTTTTTCGCTGGAAAGTATTCTACAGCATGCTGATGTAGGTTTGGCAATCGGTGTTGTCGGCATTCTTATAGCTCTCATTATTCCTTTGCCGACATTTATTCTCGACGTTATGTTGACTATCAATATCGCTCTTGCCATCATGATTCTATTGACTGCAACTTATATTCCTCGTCCTCTGGAGTTTTCGGTTTTTCCATCACTGTTGTTGTTTACCACGCTGTTGCGCCTGTCACTTAATGTGGCGACAACCCGTCAAATTCTTCTCAAAGGGTTTGCGGGTAATCTTATTGAAGTGTTCGGTAACTTTGTGGTCGGCGGTAATTATATTGTAGGATGCGTTATATTTTTAATTTTGGTGGTTATACAGTTTATGGTAATTACAAAAGGATCAACCCGTATAGCCGAAGTAGCCGCACGATTTACGTTGGATGCCATGCCGGGCAAACAGTTGAGCATCGACGCCGACCTAAATTCAGGATTGATAACAGAAGAAGAAGCTAAACAAAAACGCAAAGATATTTCCCGTGAAGCAGATTTTTACGGAGCTATGGACGGAGCAAGTAAATTTGTACGCGGCGATGCGTCCGCCGGTATCATTATTACATTTATCAACGTCTTGGGCGGTTTAGGCATAGGTATGTTTCAAATGGGCATACCTTTGGTAGATGCATTGCAAAAATATACACTCTTGACCATTGGCGACGGTCTTGTCGCGCAAATTCCATCACTTATCATAGCCACTGCCGCCGGTATCATTGTTACACGTGCAGGCGATGATTCCGAAAGTCTCGGCTCGAATATAGGCAGGCAGATTTTCAATCAGCCGCGCGCCGCACTGCTTGCGGGTATGGTGCTTTTCTTTTTCGGATTGATCCCAGGTTTTCCTAAAATACCGTTCTTTTTAATAGGTACTGCGTTGGCGTTAGTAGGCTATATGATGAAAAACGCGCCGAAAGAAACTCCGGAGGATATAGTAGAAGAAATCGATCATGAAGAACAAAATAGAGAAAATTTGGCACAGCTTTTGCAGGTTGACCCTATGGAAATAGAAATCGGTTATTCGCTGATACCGCTTGTCGATGTGAATCAAGGCGGTAACTTGCTTGACAGGATAACCTTAATACGAAAACAATTCGCTAATGATTACGGTATGATTATTCCAGCTATACGAATCAGAGACAATATACAAATTCAGCCCAATGAATACATTATTAAAATCGGGGGTGTTACCATTGCGCGCGGCGATATTGAATCCGATCTCTGTCTTGCTATGAACCCCGGAACCGCTACCGGCGAACTGGAAGGCAACAAGACAAAAGAACCGGCTTTCGGATTGCCGGCTGTGTGGATTGAGGAAGACCGCAAAGAATATGCCGAATCTATCGGATATACCGTGGTCGATTCGGCGTCGGTTATGGCTACCCATCTTACCGAAGTAATTCGCACTCACATTCACGAGTTGCTATCGAGACAGGATGTGTCCAATCTTGTGGATACCCTCAAGGAGCATAATAAGGCGGTGGTTGAGGAAGTCGTACCCGGATTACTTCCGTTGAGCACAGTACACCGTGTATTGCAAAATCTTCTGCGTGAACTTGTGCCGGTCAAAAATTTCAACCGGATTCTTGAAGTTCTCTCTGAATACGGCCAGAAAACTAAAGACCCTGATATGCTGGCCGAATTCGTACGTCAAGAACTGGGACGGGTGATTATGGCCCCGTACCTTGATCAGAATAGAGCGCTCAAAGTGCTGTCGTTTGATCCGGAACTGGAGAAAATGATTATGGACAGCATGGGTAACGGCGGTATCAATGCCGCTATGGACCCGGCGTTAATGCAGGTTATAGTGCAAAATACTGTGAATCAGATAGAAAAACTTCAGATGCGCGGCGAACAACCGGTAATTATTTGCTCTCCGGCTATCCGCCTTCCTATACGACGCATCTTGGAAGCTAAATTATCACATGTCCCAGTTGTTTCTTATGCAGAGGTAGACCCGCGAATCAGCATCAAACCTCTCGGTGTGGTTTCGCTAATGCAGGAGTCTGCGGAAAAAAAGGCAATTGCCCGTTGAACAGGTAACGCTTCAGGCAGGAGATTGGAACGATGCAGTATAAAACATACACAGCGGCTACAGTAAAAGATGCCATGGCGCAGATTAAAAAAGAACTCGGTTCCGATACCATTATTGTAAGTACACGTCAAATTACAAATACCGACCATATGAATCTTCTGCTGGGCAACAGGTCGGGAATTGAAGTTACCGTTGCAGTCGAAGACGATCGTATCCTCGACACGCCTTTGCAAGTTGCCAATCAGGATAAAAAAATGCTCGGATATACCAGCCGCGGAAAAGCATTCTATTCCAAACCGGAAAAAGAAGCCGATATGCTCGAGTTTAAACCTGATACACGGCTTGAGAAAAGAGGGTTGTCCGCCAGAATCGGACAGGCAAATAACGATTTTTCCCAACTGAATGAACAGATGGAGGCGTTTTTCAAAAGTATAGAAAATAAATTATTGCTATCGGGTCGTTCCTCCATAGAGGAATTGCTACCGCATATAGAAGACCTTCAGGAAGAACTTAAGCAAATTAAAAAGGAATTATACGATTCGAAAAAATCCGTTTCCGAACCTATATTGCCGCAAATAGGAACACTACTGCTGGAACAGGAGGTGGAAAAAGAAATTGTTATATCCATTTGCCGTAATATGGATTCTTCCATGGTGACGGAAAATCCGGTTACCTCGGATCGTCTGCTCAGTTACATGCAAGGTTTGATCGGGCGGATTACCCGGTATTCCGATGGTTTGGAAGTTGAAGAAGGGGTACAAAAACGTCTGGCTATTATCGGCCCGACAGGTGTCGGCAAAACTACCACTATCGCAAAACTGGCGGCGGATATAGCGTTGATCGCACAAAAAAAACTCGCCGTTTTTTCAATAGATACATTCAGAATAGGGGCGCAGGAACAGCTTGCCGCTTATACCGATATCATACAAGTACCTTTCGAATTAATACATGACGCGCAGGAACTGAACGAAAAACTGGCGCTTCACGCAGATAAAGATTTTATCTTAATCGATACTGTCGGAAGGGGAAGTTACAATTTCAAACAAATAGAGGCAATGCGCGATTTGTTCAGCGCGTGTAGCCAGCCTATAGAAAAACATCTTGCCGTCAACGCCGTTACAAGATGGAGCGATTTGCGTGATATTGTCAATACTTTCGGTATCTGCGATATCTCCTGTTTGCTGTTTACTAAACTGGACGAAACCAGACGCTTCGGCTCTATCTTTAACTTGGCTGTCCGTACACAGATCCCTGTATCGTATATTACCGACGGGCAGAATGTTCCTGAAGATATAGCAATCATGAACTCCGAACTTATGACTAAGCTGTTGCTCAAACGAATCGATCCTAGTCTTAAAGCTGATTCCGAAGCTATGTTAACTGTTTAACCGATAAGGATATTCCGTTATGACCGATCAAGCAGATCATTTGAGAAATCTCGTTTCTCAAGGGAAAAGACGTATACTCAGAACCATCGCTATCAGTAGCGGTAAAGGCGGTGTCGGCAAAACCAGTATAACCACAAATCTGGGGATCATGCTTGCTCAGATGCGTAAAAAGGTTGTCATCGTCGATGCCGATATGGGGCTGGCCAACATAGATGTTTTATTGCGCTTACAGACAAAATATAACCTACAGCATATAATCGACGGCGAAAAACGTATAGATGAAGTCGTGATCGACGGACCCGGAGGCATAAAAATAATACCGTCGGCATCTGGAGCGCAATTGCTCACACAGCTTACTTCCGAACAGCGGGAACGTTTTATCAGTGAATTCAGTATCTTCGAAGGAAACGTGGATTATCTTTTAATAGACACTGCCGCGGGAATTTCACCAAATGTAACTGAATTCATCCTTGCCGCAGGTGAGGTGCTTGTAGTAACCACGCCCGATCCGACTGCCATAACCGATGCATACGCGCTGATCAAAATTATCACCCGCTATAGCGACAACATGAAAATAGGGCTGTTTGTCAATATGGCATCCGATGCGGCTGAAGCTCAGGAAGTGGAAAATAATCTTAAACTGGTAACCGAACGGTTTCTTCATACACGTATAGAGGGGATGGGATATATGTTGCGAGACAGGCAGGTGTCCGATGCAGTCAAAAAACAGGTATCATTTGTGCTACATAACCCCTCGTGTCCTGCCAGTTCTTGTATCAAGGCGCTGGCATCGCGATTGTCGAATTTCTGTTCACATGATAACAGCAAAACACTGGTAAAATTTGCTGAAAAAATTACCGAGTCAATAAAATGAATATTCTTTTGAAAAAAATTCTGATCAATTTCTCAATAGTTGTTTTTATAGCTACATTTTTTATTTCAATGAATGTTGGAACACCTATTCTTGAGTGTTTTTTGCGTGCTAGTCTTGCTTTGCTGGTAGTGGCGCTATTAGGCCGATTCGTTCTGACCAGCTTTTTTAAGGATGTGGCGCTTGAAATTGCCAAGCACGAACGCCAAAAAGAGCAGAAAAAAAATAATGATAATCAGGCTGAAGACGGTTCTGAAGAAGACTATGACGCGGACGACGATACGTATGAAGAACAAAATGTCCGTAGCGGATCAATAATTGATAATCCGTTTGCCGATAATGAGCCGGATGAAAAATAAATGCTTAATCACTATATGTTTATATAAATACACAAGGGTTGTATACTACTGGAGGAGATAGAATATGAAGGTCAAACGGTACACTAGAAGAAAATCGCCGGAAACCGAACAGAATCTTGAGATGTGGTGGAAAAGTTTCAAGGAAACCAATGATAAAAGCGCGAAAGATAAGCTTATCATTACATATCTGCCGCTTGTTAAATATATAGCCGGCAGAATGGCGATAAGCATGCCGTCTCATATTGACGGAGATGATCTTATCAGTTCCGGAGTGATCGGGCTTATCAAAGCGATTGAACGCTATGATGTCGACTGCGGAACCCAGTTCGAAACTTATGCCACAACACGCATAAAAGGCTCTATCCTAGATGAACTCCGTTCGTTGGATTGGGTGCCACGGTCTGTAAGGGGACGGGCTAAATTGCTTCAAAAAGTATATGTGCTTTTGGAAGAAAAACTCGGCAGGGCTCCTACCGATGAGGAAGTCGCAAAACATCTTGAAATATCTGAAGATGATCTTCATGAGTGGATTTCATATGCCACCCCCACAACTCTGGTCTCGTTAAACACTGTTTTGAATTCAGGCGACGATGACAAACCTTTGCAGATCATAGATACCATTGAAGACTCAAAATATAAATCGCCTCTTTCCGCTACAGAGCAAAAAGAGTTGCAGGGGTTTTTAGCGGAATGTATCAACGATTTGAACCCGCAAGAAAAAATGGTTGTTATTCTGTACTATTATGAAGGACTGATGCTCAAAGAAATCGGGCAGATCCTCGGTGTGTCCGAGTCGAGAGTATCTCAGGTGCATACTAAATCAATGCTACGTTTGAAAGGCAAACTCAATCAAAGGATGAAAGAATTTATAGAGATAAGTTAACTTGTATCTGTGTGAGGTCGGCTATGAAAGTAACGGATGAGCGTAGAAATTTTTTCAGATTGGCTGTTGAAATTCCTGTTGGTATTATGATGCAAAATCAATCAAAATTTTATGAGCAAATGTTTGTATCGGGAGTCATACGTAATTTGAGCGGAGGAGGTATGCTTATCGATACCGACGTGTCTATATCTCAGCAAAAACCGCTTCAACTTCAATTCACTCTTCCTGTAAATGAAACCGGCATGTCTGAACAAGATTTTTCTATTAAGGCGCAGGTTGTGAGGTTACATAAAAAAAATCAAAAAAAATACTCAACCTATGGTGTACAGTTTGTCGATATATTACCTGGAATACAAGATAGAATCGTGAAATTTTTATTTGATTTACAAATCGCATCGCGATATCATCTTGAGAATTGTGAATCGAAAAAAAAGAAAGATTCCCATGCTACAAGAAAAGATTGAAACTTCCATACTTAATCCTTTTGTAGAGGCTGTTATTCTGACTATCGATATTATGTGTAAGATCAAGGCCAGCCGGTTTTGTATTGGCGTGAAGGATAAAGGACAAGTGGTTCCCGGGGATATATCCGGAATGATAGGTTTCACCGGCGATTTAAAAGGGCTTATAGCTCTTACATTTCCAACGGGGCTTGCCGTTCAGGCTGTCAGCAATATGATCGGCGAACAAATAAGTGATATGAATCTTATCACCCATGACGGGATTGCGGAAATAACCAATATCACATCAGGCCATGCCAAAGGCAAACTGAAAGGTAACGGATTTAATATATCTATGTCGTTGCCTTCAATTATTATCGGCACAGGCCATTGTATAAGTACTCCCATAGGTATAAATTCCGTTTTGGTGGGGTTTCAAACACCGATCGCTCCATTCTGGTTGGAAGTCGCCTTAAGAAAACACGACGAACAAAACTAATTCCCTGTATAACCATAAAGTAAAACCGTTTTTTTGCCGATTTTATCCTTAAAAGCTCTTATAAACAACTAACACAGAGTAAGCATGTGCAGGCTACAACTATAAATCCTTTTGTTGAATCGGTTATAAGCTCAATGAGCGTGATGTGCAATATTGTAGCTGAAACGTTTTGTCTGGGCATTAAAGACCGGAAACAAATTATTCCCGGTGATATATCAGGTATAATCGGTTTTGTCGGAGACCTCAACGGACTTATAGCAGTTACTTTCCCAAAACACCTTGCCTGCGCATGTGTATCCAATATGATTAATGATGACATCATCGAAATAGATGAGGATGTCAAAGACGGTATCCGCGAAATAACCAATATCATTGCCGGTAACGCAAAAAGCACCTTTAAAACACGAGGGCTTGACCTGGCAATGACTTTACCGTCAGTAATCGTCGGCGAACAGCATCAGATCAGTACACCCGTAGGTATTCAGTCCATATTGGTCGGATTTAAAACCAATATCGGTTCCTTCTGGCTGGAAGTCGGCTTGAAAGAAGAAAATTGAGTCGGACAGACAAACTCCACAAACTGTATCATTGCTATAATATGATGGATGTACAAAAAATTCTCTATCAATCTTCTAAAAAAAATTCTCATGTAGTTTTTGCTTTGCAATATCCCTATCAAGAACATATTTCTTCAAAAATAAACATAAAATAATGAAAAATATAAAACAATATCAAAAATTATAAGTTGATTTTTCTTGCATTAATGTCAAGTCAATGCTATTGTATACTTTTAACAATGAACCACTGTTTTTTATTGTAACATAGGTGTAGTTAAATTGTTGTAAAATTATGTAAAGTAATTTTAGCGAAAACACTATGCATGACATAATTGTAATAAAAAAATAACAACCTTTTATCGATAGTGTTATCTAAGAATACGGAAATAAACATTCGATATTGTCATGTAGCGTTTTGACTTGAATTTTAAAATCACCCAAAAGTAAGGAGTTTGACTAATGTTTAGAAAAAAAGTATTGGTTGTGGATGATGAAAAAGAAATAACAATGATGATTACCGATTGTCTTCTTCCTGAAGGCTATGAAGTAGTTACGACTAACGAACCTAAAAAAGCGGTTCAGATAGCTATAGAAGAAGAACCGTGTATCGTTTTACTTGATTATTCTATGCCGGGTATTGACGGAATCAAGGTTCTTAAAGAAATTCGCGAAAATATGCCTGAAGTAAAAATTGTTATGGTTACCGGCGCTGGTTCTGAAGAGATAGCTGTTAAAGCAATGAAAAGCGGTGCGGATGATTATATTACCAAACCGTTTTCCCCGCAGAATATTGTCAAAATATGCAAATCATACCTCGATAAATTTTACGAACAATTCATATGGTTAAACGATAAGTATTCTTATCCATTGGACGATGAAGTAATCAGCAGGTATGAATTCCTGCGGGCCGGATATGCGGAGCCGTCTTTAAGTATCAATAAATTGCGCAGATACTTCAACTTCAGCAGACAAGATTTTTACATTCTCGATAAAAAACGCCGTGAATTCGGTGTACTCGGTTTATTCGACCGTAGCCTTTCCGAACTTGAAGCCGAGCTTGCTGAGGAAGGCGAATTGAGTCCAAAAAAACGCTTGTCAACGTATAAGGAAGAAGAAGAGGTCGAGTTTAACCGTAAACACAATTGCTCTATTGAAACCTTTATCAACCGTAAAGATCCTGTACAGGTTCGTTTAGAGATTATCCGCGAGTCGGCGACTTCTGAAAACCCGAATGTCAGTTTAATCTGCAAGAAATACAATCTGACGCGCGAAGTTTTTTATCAAAACTACCGCCGGTTTCAAAAATACGGAGTGCTAGGGTTGCTTGACAAGAAAAAAGGACGGCCTGTATTGAATTCAAAAAGGGGGTCTCAGAAGTAATTTACCGATAAAATAAAGTTGTGGTTTATGCCTCAACTTTTTAGAGAAGATTATTTACAAAAAAATGCCTTTGTTATATCCTGTTTTCTCAATCGGATATATCAAGGGCATTTTGATTTTTAAGGCGGGCGGTTATGAATAAAAAAATCCAAATTATATTGTTTCTAATATTGTTGTCGGTTCAATATGGTTTCGCATCGGATGCAGATAACAACAGACTCAGGGATGAAGTAAGTCTTGGCCTATTTGATTGCTTTGCGCTGGCTCTCGATAATAATATAGATATATCTGTGATTCGTCACGACCCTGTAATAAGCGACTGGCAAATATTCGCTCAAAAGGCTATTTTTGACCCTTCCTTCGGGTTCAATCTTATGTATGCCGACGCTAAAACGCCGGCTCCATCCATAACTCGTTTGTCTACAGGGTTGACTTCGATTCAAAATGAGTCGTTGTCTGTAGGTTCGTCGGTATCAGGCTTGTTGCCGACCGGTACATTATATTCACTCTCTTATTCGGATAACAAATCGGAAGGAACCACTACTTTTTTTGCGCCGGAATACGATTCCAGATTCGGTATTCGCCTTGAACAGCCGCTACTTCGAAATTTTGGTTTTGACGCCAATATTGCACAGATAAACATTGCTATTATTAATAAAAAAATTTCATGCGAGAATCTACGTCAGACCGTTATCGAGATACTTGATCAAGTCCAGTCGAGCTACTGGGATTTGGTGTTTGCTATCAGGGATTTGGAAGTAAAGAAAGAATCCCTCGAACTTGCCAAGACCTTACTGCGGGATAATAAAAAGCGAGTTGAGGTGGGTATCCTTCCTCCTATTGAAATCACACAATCCGAAGCGGGGGTGGCATCGCGTGAAGAAGCCGTTATACTTGCACAGCAGGCAGTTTCTGACAGGCAAAACGATTTAAAGGTACTTTTGTACATGGAACCGTCGGATGTCATGCGAATAGTGGTAAAACCTACAGATATACCGGAACTTAAAGAAATTGAATTGTCTGTTGATAAAAGTCTTGAAAAGGCAAGACAGTACCGCCCTAAGTACCGGAAAGCGAAAATGGCGGTTGATTCTGAAAAAATAAATATGAAGTATCAGTTCAATCAGAGGTTCCCTGAAGTCAATTTTGTCGGTGAGTATAAACTTGAGGGAGTAGAAAACAATTTTTCCAATGCTTTGGATAGTATGGCCGCTGACGATACCCGCGAATGGCTTCTTGGCGTAGAGGTGACTATACCTCTAGGCAACCGACTGCGGCGCAGTAACTATCAGATATCCAAGCTGGAGATGAAAAAACGGGAGCTTGAATTGCGAAAAATTGAACTCGATCTGGTTCGGGAGGTAGATAATGCCGTGGCCAATATTCGTACCGACCATAAACGGGTGAAAGCAACCGTAGCGGCGCGCATACTTGCCGAAGAAGCGCTAAAAGCCGAAACCCGTCGTCTTGAAACAGGTACTTCCACAAGTCATGATGTATTACAGTTTCAGGAAGAGTTGTCAAGAGCCAGAGTTAAGGAAATTCAAGCTATCATTGATCTGCGAAAGTCTTATTTCGAATTATACCGTGTAGAAGGTACAGTGCTTGAGGAATTAGATATCGAGATTGACGAGTTTAAATACGCTTCTTCCCGCAGATAAGCTAATCTCCAAAAATATCTATAAAAAAAGATGGCTTCCGCTCAGTGAACGGAAGCCAACTCATACCATAATAATGGTAATACTGATATAGGTGTTTCAGTCCATTCGATGATAAAACCGAACTTCGGGAAGCGGCATGCCGCTACGAAACAACCTAAAGATTATTCTTATACTATACTTACAGCCGTGTGCAAAAGCAATTATTTTCGCAATTTTCATTTAAAAAAAATCAGGCCGGATATCAACAGAAGCCCTGTAAGCGTGTACATGACTATCATTGCGCCACAAGCCGGAATTATGGCAATCGGATCGTCGTATGTCCTGATTGATTTATAAAAAATGTATGAGGCAACCGGTATCGGTATGTAGGCAAGCAGGCTTCCATGACTTATGATTTTGAATAAATACGCCGTGTATAAATAGATATACGGTAAAGTCAATAAAAAACATAAAAGAAACAGACTCCTTTTTTTACCTAGCAATACGACAAGTGTGTTTTTGGCGGCTGTTTTGTCGGCTTGATAATCCGGAAATTCATTTATTAAAAGTATCATAGATACCATCAATCCTGTGGGGATCGAATAAAAGACAGCGCAACTGTGAAAATATTTTGTCTGAATGCAGTATGTTGCAATTACTACAAGCGGCCCGAATGCTATTCCGGCTAACAATTCTCCTACACCATGGTATCCAAATTGTAATGGCTTAGCTGTGTAAAAGTAAGCGATGATAAGACCGGTCAATCCACAAACAAAAACCGGAATGGTTTGGGTTCTAATCGCAAGGTAAATGCCTGTAATAGTACCTGCCGACAATAAATACAATGCCGCTGTGTAGATTGTTTTGGAATTTATCAATCCATCTTGAATAACCCTGCTTCCTCCGCTGAATGGAGTTACACTTGTATTTGCTTCGTCGTTTCCGGTAATATGATCGAAATAGTCATTGGCAAGATTTGATCCTAGATGTAAAAGTGTAACACTTATAAATGTGAGAACAGCATAAAACAAATTTACATGTTTGTTTTGATGGTGTACTAGGCCTATGCCGATCCCCACAGGTATCCATGAGGCCACAAGAAAAGGGGTTCTCATGGCATGATTCCAAAGATTGATTCGGGAAAAAATATTTGTCTTAACACGGTTCATAAAAATTTTCTCTAAAGTTATTAAGTTTTATCTTGCCGGCAGGCAAATCAGACCTATGCTGGGCGTTATATTAGTATTCATTTTGGCAAGAGATTTTATTTTATACGCCTGCTATATAATATCTTTCAAAATGACGATATTATATTGTGTCCGATACTCTGCAAAAAATATATAAATCGCTGACAATCAGTAAAAGATTTTTAGCAAAAATCAATATTAATCTAAAATTTGTAATACGCGCATTTGTAAAGTAGTTATAGAGATAAAAAGATTTTTTATTTTGTATATTATATGGTATAATCATAGTGGGTAAATAAAAAACTTTTCCATACGGAAGAATAGAATATGAAATCGCTTCGAAAAAAAATCAAAAAATTTATCATACAAATAACAAAGGGGTATCTATCATGAGCGGACACACTATTTACGAATTTCTGATGGGTCGGTTTAGACGGAAACGACTGTGTAGGCTGATCAGTGTAATTGTGATCGAGTCGATGCTGTTTGCAACAGTCGTACAGGCGGATAACGGAGCTAGTCTTACCTCCGAGTCTGTCGATTTACCGCGTACTTACGGTTCAATCAACGATCGTTATCAAGGTGATAATGGAGATACTCTGGTTATTCATATTCAAGATACCCATACCAGTTTTTCCGCTCAAAAATATCTGGCAAAGATTCTTGAGTATTTCCATAACGCTTATGGTACAGATACCGTCGCGCTTGAAGGGTCGGTAGGTAAACTAGACGCTTCGGAATTTTCCATATTCCCAGACAAGGCAATTAAAGAAAAGGTAGCTAATTATTTTCTTAGCGAAGGTAAAATTGACGGAGCAGAGTATTTATGTATTGTGGAGAATAACGGGCAAGGCGCAAATATTTATTCTTTATACGGCGTGGAAGTGGAACAACTATATCAGAGCAATCTCAGCGCGTTCTTGCGTTCATTGCCGTATCAGCAGGAGTTGTTGTATTTTTGCGATATCATGAACGATAACATCGATAAAATAAGACCACTTATATACGGAGACGAGTTGGCAAAGTTCGACGATATGGTGCGGGAGTTCAAGAATAATCAGGTTAATTTTATCATGTACTGCCAAAACCTCAAACAATTTGCCGATGCTAATCTTGTTGATTTCGACTCGATGGATGATCTTGAAAAATTGTTTAAGGTTATCGATCTTGAGGCTAAAATAAATTTTCCGAGAGTCGATGTCGAACGATACGTTGCTGTGAGACGAATAAGCTCACAGCTTCCGGAAAATATTTCTACGGAATTACTTGCTAAAGAGTTTAGTTTTCGCACTAAAAAAATTTCTTCGGAAGACTACCATTTTTATCTCAAAAATTTGTTTGAGGAACAGTCTTTTCCAATTGACGAATTCCCTCATTTAAAAAATTATATCGAATACCTTGCATCGTTCGCGCAAATCAATCAGACACGCGCTCTTGAACAGAGCTCTATTCTGGAAAAGGCGGTATACAGTTCGCTTATTCGCGACGAAAACCAGCGTACTTTATACGAGATTTCACATTATCTGCATTTGATCGGCAAATTCAGCAATTTGCAAATGACCCGCAATTACGTTAACGAGTATCACGAATACCGTGAAAAAATGGATTTTAAAACGATATTTTCTTTTATCGATTCAATAGCTCGTACAAACGGTGTGAACGTATCTCTCGATGTGAATTTGTCTGCGGTAGAAACCAATCTTTTAAATTTCGAGGATTTTTATCGATTGGCACATATGCGCGAGCAAAGCCTTGTTCGAAATACCCTCGACCTTATGCAGGAAAAGGAACGCAAGGTTGTCGTACTCATAGCAGGCGGGTTTCATACAAAAGGAATCACCGAGCAGTTGAAGGATGCGGGGATATCTTATGTTGTGGTTACGCCGAATATGGAAATCGATAAAAAACCGATTCCCTATATTTCACTGCTTCAAAATCTGCGTACTCCTCTCGAACAAATGCTGGCGACTCATTCCAGTACATTGAAAGTGGCATCGTGGTTGTCGCAAAGTTTGCCTTCTGCATTCGAAGGCAAAAAAGAGATGCTGACTACCAAAATGAAAACGTTGCTTACCACAACTAAACTGTACGATCTGTATATGAACGTATTGGTACAGTATTCACCTGAAGAAAGGATGCTTATACAAAATCGTCTTCAACAGCAGTTGCGCGATCAGATAAACGAAATTATCAGAAAAACCGGTTATGACAATGTGTTGGAAGTTGCCGAAGTGGAGATCAGTGTTGACGATATCATAGCTCAAATACAGTTCAAGGGAAGCGGAACACCCATTTATGTCCATTATACTGACAGGGTCGATACTCAGCCTCTTAACCCTGAAATAGAACAGGCTATGCTGGAAATGGTCAGTCTCGACGACGGAGTTACCACAGAGTTCATGAGTTCGCTTGGTTATCTGCAGGTTACCGGATCATACAGGACATTGCGAACAAAACTGCTGGAGTTGATCTTTGATAACGCCATGCCGCTTCAGGATATCATCGCTAAATTGAAGGAAGAAAACCGTGGTCTTGCTGTTTCCGAAACGGAAGTGGCTATTTTACTCGATTCGTTTATAAACATGGGGTTGGTGGAGCAAAAACAGGATAATTATTTTGTCAGTAGAACCGAACCCATGCGCTTCAACGCATATTTAACCATGGCTCTTTTTCAAAAGCCCGATGCTGTCGGCGAACTCGCCGGTTCTGGATTGGGTATATTGAAATTGGAAGATGTCCCCGAAAAGTATAAAGAAATATTTAACCGACTGAATATAGGGACACTCATGGTAGAGCCGATGTTGCCTATGGATGTTCTCAACAAACTGGTTGATAACTTGATAGCTTTTGAAGCCGAAGCAAAACTTCAGTCCGGCGCTACGCTCGATATATCCGATACAAGTCAGATTTATGTTATTCAACCGGCGCGCGCCGATAAACTCGGGAAAGATAAACTTATAGTTTATGTCCGCACTAAAATGGATAAACCGGTTGAAGTTACCTCTTTACGCGATCGTGTCGACGAGTCGGTCAGGCAACAATTCGAACTACCGTCTATAGCTACGCCCAGCGAGTATATCGGCGAAAATAGTGTAGAAAAACGTTTTATTGATATGCTTGAAAAACTCAGCAGGCAAATGAACGCGGATTTTACAACAAATGCCTACTCTCAGGGCGAAAAAGCCGCTGTGCTCGACTACCTCTATCGGTTTATGGGGGTTACACCGGAACAGGGATCTAATCTTGAGTTGGCAATGAACCTGTATATAGGCTTGAAAGAGAATGCTCCGGCTTACTATTCAAAACGGGTTTCCGAAAAATTAGTGGGAACATCGTTTGATGCGCAATTCAATAACGCTTTACTGCTTCTGACCCATCTGAATCCTGAATTGAATGTTACTCCTGATTTGCAAGCAAGTTTATCGCGTGCTGTTGTTGCGCTTAATCTGGCTCATCAGAAAGGCGTTATAGGGGACACTGTATGGTTCGATTTAGTACGGCAGGTTATGGATAAAGCACCGGAAGCGCATACTAAAACAGTGCTTTACACTGCTTCAGTTAATCTTATTGATCAGATGATAAAGCTCTTTGAAGATTCAAAAATGTCGCCTAAAGACCAGTCTGCCGCTCAGTCCCTAACCGGTTCTTATCCCGAGATTAATGTTATCCAGCAGATGATAAATGCACAGATTATTTCTATGGAAGCTCCTGATTCAGCCGGACAACAACCCGTGCTTGCAAATGCGACACGACGTAAAAATATTCTGGATAAAGCGGTTGCTGAAAATCAGACTCTGACTTTCAAATCACGGGACGCAATCCGGACGGTTGAACTTAAAATGATGCAGAAAAATGCTGACGGAACGTATCTCGGGATTATCGAAAAAACCGGTGAAGTTTATCAAATTGATCTGTTGTCATACAGCAGGAATAACGCAGAATTCAATTATCGTGATATGGAAACTCAAGGCGCCTTTAACGATGCCGCAGGTTATTTTGTCAGCAAACTGGATATTAATGAAATTCCGATGGATTCTTCCGCGGCTCAACTGAAGGCGTACGCCGGACTGCAAACTCAGTGGCAACAACTTGCCGATGGCAGGGGAGTCGAGTCTGTTGAAGAACGCCTCGATAGTTTTGCAGATATTGCCGAGCACAGTAAATTATCTATGATCGAAATTCTTCATAAAGGTAAAGATCAGATCACAGAACAAACAGGTAAAAATAATACCCGTATCGACAATCTAAATAATATTTTACAGGAAATAGAAACACGGTCGCGTCGGTTTCAGCAGTTGTATATCAACTATACCAATCTGGACGAACAGCGTCCTCAGTTGTCGCGTGAACTCGATACAATCGCTCTGGAGATGAAGAAACTTGAAAGCCGCCTTCAGTGGGAGAAAAATTCTCAACTCAATCTTTTAAGCACCATGGTCGGCAAACTGGTTATGGCTCAACTGCTCAGGCGCTTAGCGCAGACTAACAGGAGCGCGCTTGAAACTTTTCACGATCCTATCGAAGCAGTTAACAAGGAAGGATCGGCATGGTTTGGACTGAGACAGGGTGAGTCATTATCGAACCTATTGGCTAATAAAGGTTTGATAAAAGATAGAATTGATCCTTTGCGAATTCTTACTAGCAAAGACCTTGATGAGATAAGGGCAATAGCTGAAAAATTTGCTTCACCAAAAGACGTAGATACGGTTTTTCAAGCCGCTTTGCGTGACAGAAAAAGTCAAATGCATACTTCATTCATCAATTTGCTTGCCGATCATTTACCCGTTGTTTTCACTATGTCACGAAATATATTTCAACTGCAAAATATTACTGGTATTGCCGGAAAAAATGAGCGCGATGAGCGCATAAATAATTTGAACGCAAATATAAACCAGATTACTGATTTGACAAAGAACCGATCGGCGTTGACCGATTTAAACAGCCGTGTGGACGCAGTTGCCCTGCAAATAGAAGATCTTAAAAATAAACAGCAAAATCTGCGCGAAATGGTTACTACCGGTTATTTTGCGGAATCAAAACGTTTGCTTGACGAAATGGAAACGCTTAGAAAACAGCTTCAGCAGGATGATGTCAACAAACCGAAAGTAATAGCACAGCTCGATACTTTATTGAAATCAGTCGAATACGGAAAAATTTTACTCAATGGAATCGATGCGGTCATAAGTAAGCTGGAAGCCGGCGAAACAACTATAAGCGTCAATCGGCGCGAGGTGCCCATTGTTCGTGAAAACCTGTTGCCGATAGTCTACGGCTTGGCTTCGGCTGAAGCCGGTATTAGATATATCGAACTGGATTACAAACCGAAAAATACTGACCAGGCTAAAAAAGAGTTTGAAATCGCTAAAGCTGTGTCAGACATGGCATACGATAATTTTTTCAAGAATCATCCCATTGCTGTTGATATGACTCGAACTCCTTTTGCGGAATTTCAGACAGGAGACGCCGCAGATTATCTCCTTTATGGAACTGACACCAAAGGTGATTTTGTCGCATTTAAAAATAAAACCGATAATTTTGCTCTGCAAACCCTGTTACAGCAGGCATTCGAACTTTTATCGCTGGTAGATCCGGCAACTGGGGCTTGGATACAGTCCGATGCACGGGTTGTTGTTTCAAAAAAACCGTTGTTGCCGGAAAAGGGAAAAGGGCTTGAAAATCTCGCCCGTCTTTCATCGTCTACAAATACGGTGTTTATCGAAAAAGCTGTATTCGGCAAAATCGTTGATTTGATGCAAACCAATCATCGTCTTGCTGTTAAACTTATGGCCGCGGCATTGACGTCATCCGCTCAGCTTGCTGTTGTGCATCATGACTCCATAGTTAATATTAATACCGCCGCTACCGATGAAATCGCACAGCTGATGATGGATCGTTTGGCACAGGCTAACCCCGATTTGATTAAAATAGAAGAAGCGCGTTTGAGAGCACAGGAACTGATCAACCGTGCAACTACAGCTATAGTCGAATATCGCGCTAAGGAATCAATTACATCGATGGAGCAACTAGATGGTATTGTCAGTAAACCCATTCTCAATCTTATTCAGCCGTATGTGAGATTCGAGCAATTAGCCGTATCTGACGCTTATGAACAGGGGCTTGAAAAAGCCAATGCTTTATTAGGCAGTAGCTTTCAGGATTTACGCCGTATGCTGGCTATTGAGCGCAGTGTACATCTTTTAGGTTTGGTCGAAGACTCTGCGCCGGCACATCTTGTTATAAATGATGTGGAAACATGGGTATCCCCGTTCCGAAACACAACCCTTTCCGTTGCAGATCAATACAGGATTTTCTTCAGCCGTATTTTAGGCACGGATGCTATTTTTGATCAGATTACAGCTACGGTTAGCGAATTTAATATTTCTTCAACTCCCGAAGTATTTTTTGTGAACGCAAGCCGTTTAAATGAACTGATCGGTTATTTGACCGATGCTAAAAATTATAAATCCGAATCGCTGATGATTGATAAAGTACGCCATATCGCCGTTACATTTCCAAACGGTTACAAAGCTACTCTTACTCAGGACGAGTTTGCTGATTTTCAAAACGGGCTTAAAGAACTAAAAGGTTCTTTACGAGCATATTACAGTCCGGATGAGGGTATAGGGTTTGAATTGAGGTTTCCGGGTAAGGCGGCACGTAAATTACCGGTATTTATCACCATAGAAAGTCCTTCCAAGTTGACCAATGATTTATTAGATCAGGCAAGACAGCGTCAAGGACAATTGAATATTATCCATCCTATGCAGAATACGCTTATATCAGTGGTGGACGGTATTTATTCGGTAAATCCGTCCGATGGCAAATCCGTGAGCGCAACAGCTACGGTATTACAGCAACGCGAGGACGCTATGCAAGTCCGCGAAACATTCGGACTTATTGCGGAACGGATACCGGATGACTGGGATAGGTTGACTCATTCTGAAAAGAAAGGACTTGCGGGGTTACTGTTAACCCATAACCAGTTAAGCCTTGATTGGGTAAATTATGTATCCGGAATTTATAGCGAAAATATATCCGTTGTTGTATCGGACAGGGTGCGTTCTATATATAAGGATATGTTTTTAGAGGCGCGGAAGTCTAATTTTATTACCGCAAAACATGAACTTGCGGATTTGGTTGCTCATGAAGAATGGAAGTCACTTGATCCGTCGGTAAGGCGTGCCGTGGTAGACAGTATTATAGCCAAAAACAACCTTTCTGTACAATCGGTTGTTCGCCTTCACGGCAATGTAACTCTGGATGAGGTATCCGCTCTGCTTAGAATTTTTAAGCGGATTGACACCGAGGCAAGCGCTGTCAACCCAGGCCGTTTGACCGCTTCGGCTATATCGCTTATGTGGGAGAACGAAAAACAGGCGCTAAATAAAACAAATGATGCGATATACATCAATTCAGTTTTTTCAAAATATCTGAATATAATCGAACAAGCTCGCAAGCAATTGATAGATGAGGCGAAAGGTGCCGAGGCATGGCAGGAATCCGCAAGAATGGAATTGCGTCAAATGTCGTTTCTCGAAGGCAGTCTTAAGATGGGGCAAATGGTCAATGCCTATCAGGTAGTAGAGGATTTTAACGCAAAGTATGCTGGAATGATGAAAATTCAGGCTGATCGTGAGTATATAGGCGAACATTTAGAACAGGTGCTTGCTCTTGTAGGAAAACTGACTGCTGAGCTTACGCTTGATGAATCGGTTAACGAGTCTGACCGTATGCGAATCGGCTTTGTTTCTGATTACCGGCAGGCTAAATCGCTGTGGTTTGACGGCAAACAAAAAGAATCTATCGATTTGATGAAACAACTCAAAGATCGGGTTCAGAGCTCAATGTTGTTTGGTACACGTGAAGCCCAATACGATATTGATTATGATATAGCCTTACTTGAAGAGGTTTTTTCCGATCCCGCAAAAGCGCAAAACTATCCTGCAGAAAGTTTTTTTAACGGATTCGAAATGCTGTTCCGCGAAACATTAAACCGGTCTGCCGAAGAATTGTATCTACCTCTTTTGATGAGCGTTCCCGATTATGTCGGTCAAAATGTCCGTCCGCTTGAAGGCGTTACAGATGTGGTTATTCATCTCAAAGATGTTGTTACTCAGGCGGAGGTTTCGGAGGAAATGAATCTGCGTCAATTCCGCGAATTGGGAATTGCATCGCAGAATCTAAATATTTTTATAGATATTGAGAGATTTGCTCCGGCTGATAATTCGCAACAGTTGGTCGACGAATTGAAAAACACAGTCAGCAATAGGTTCCGGTTTGTTGAAGCGACAATTAAACAACTGAATGAAATGAACCTGCCTGCTGATCTTCGTCTTGGATTATTCGCTTCGAGAACGTTACGGACTATGTCCGATGGTACGCCTGTCAGTGACGGGTATATGATAAATACCGTTGAGTTTTCCAGCTCGGATTTCGGAAAAGAATTGCCGGTTGCCATGCATCCGTTAAAATACCAAGAGTTACTGGATAGAGAAATTCGTGCTTTTGAAGCTATGCGCGGAATGGTTGACGAGGCTTCGCGTTTGATTCGTGAAAACGCCGATTACGAAGGCGCAAAGGTATTGCTGGTGCAGTCGCAGTTTATCGTTGTAAACATGGAACATTTTACACAACAATTCCGTAATATTATTTTGCAGTCGCTGGTCAAAGATATTGAAGAGGTAGATAACCTGATCGCATCAGAAAGCGACCCGTCCGTTCAACCGTCCGTGTTTTTATATGGACAAAAAAGGCCTCAGTTTATCGAGCGCAATGATGTAACCAATGACGCAACTATCACGCAACTGTTCAAACTTGCTTTTGAAGAGCTCGATAGAATTAATCCGGAATTAAAACGAGAGCTTAACGCAAATATGTCCGTTGTGCTAGGCACACGTCCCCGCGAACAGATACCGTTGGATACCATTTATATTAGCCCTACAAAAATAGCTATTCTTAAACAACTTGCAACAAATTCCAACACGCTTCCTATCGCAGGGATAATGCTTGCCAAAGAGTTGGCGGCTACAGGTGCTCAAGGTTCAGTTCATCAGTTCTCATCAAAAATACTGTCCGATTATCTATCAGCAAACAAAGATTTGATGGAACGATACGTCGATCACAGACAACTGCCTGTCGGAGATGTGTCCGCTGATTTTACCGGTGAAGTTATAACTCCGCTCGATAAGAAATTCGATAAAAAAGGTCAGTTCTACGTCGATCCTAACGGTCCGCGTACAGTTACAAAATTCAAGAACGGACGTCCGACCAGTGTGTGGGATTCCATTACAGGTAAAGAGTATTCCATACCTGTAGTTATGGAAAACACACAGCTTGACGGATATCGTATTTCAGTTAATGAATCAAGGGAACCGGCAGTCATAGAAACGCTTTCTCCATTAGAGCAGTGGCTTGGGTTACTGGAGTATGATCAGGAAGTATATTTTCTTTCTAAAAACAATCAAGTTTTAGCGTTGGTAAAAGCAGGCTCGAAAACCGAAACTATAGTACCGCTTCGCACTACTGATCAGATGCTTTCCGTTATGGGAGTGTCAGATATGGATGCCGTTATGGAACAGCTGAAATCGGTGGTCGATTTTCGCCGAACTCAAATAAACCGCGAGACACTCCATGACAGATTGTTCCCTGAAGGCGATATGCCTGAAATCGATATCCAGAATCCGAGGCAATATCAATGGACTCGCTCACTTGCTAAATCAGCCGTGCTTATGGTTCCGGTAGCTATGTTGCTACTCGCAGGATGCGCGACTCATCAGACACGTATCGATCAACCGCAGTTGTTAAATCCCTATGATAATACTCAGTTGTTTACTAGTGAATCCGGTCAGAGTTTGCAACCTAATCTTATTGTGCCGCATGACTTGAAACCTTTTATCGGCACATCAGGCAGTCTTGATGTCGATCAGGGCGCAATTGAAAAAGTTCAGACTGATACTACAGGGATCTTGCAACGCAGTATAGAAGTAGCGAAAACCGAGTTGCAGGAGTTGCTTGATAAAGGTACCCTCGATCAAAGCAGAGTACAACGTCTGAAAGCGCGTATTCAGTCTATCGAAAATACGTTAGATAATTTTGCCAGTACATATTTGGGCGCTCCGAAACTCAATAAACAAATTTTGCCTTCACCGGTGCCTGATGCGGGGGTTGATATAATTGCTACACCCGATACTGTTAGCGAAAATCAAATCCGCTTCGTGCCTGAAGATGTCCAAAAACATTTTCAGGATATCGTCAGTGATAGAGCATTTACAGATATGTATCAGAGATCGACACAATTCAGCAGGTCTTTGAATATAAATGAAGGTAATTATCAGGGTATGGTAAAGAGTTATGCGGGACAGCCCGACAACCCTGATCATGGGCGGTTGGTCAAATATGACCGTATGATGCCCTATGATGTGGCGGTCAGTGTATTCGCGGATTTGGCAAATAACAACAATCTTCAGGCAAAAAATAAAGTTACAGCCCTGCTTCAATTGATGCACAAAGAACGCGCTCCAAATTTTCAGGGAGTATTGCATTTCGGGTATAACACAAAGACAGATTCATATATTTCGCCGCTAGCGCCTCTTGGCAACACCGCTTGGGCGCTGAAAGCTATTTACGGGTATGTCGATGCGACAGGCGATATGACTGTCATACAGGGCGCTAATGCCGCTCTCCTTGATGATGCGATGCGGTTTGTTATCAATCAGCAGGTACAAGACCAATCCGATCCGCGTTACGGCCTTTTTAGAGCAGGGTTGCACAGTGTCAGCAAAGACGGATACGGTGTGCCGGGATCGCATCATATTCAGTACGAACATGTTGTTTTTGAACATCAGGCTGATGTTCACGACCTGCTTAATTTTGCTTACCGCGTTACCGCCAAGAAGGAATACAAGGCCAGCAGAGAATTGTTAAATAAAGCGGTTATGGACCGCATGTATAAAGATCTCGGCGATCAAGGCGCGTACTTTTTGCCTAACATAGACGCAACCGGAAAACCCGGTGAAGGTATCGCTATAGACGATTTAACATGGGCGGGAAGCATGGTTCTTACCATGGACCAACTGCCTATTGAGAAACGACTGGAAATAGTCGGAAAATTAATGACATATCTGGATAACAATTTTATAGTTTCTCATCAACTGGGAGCAAGAGATGCCAGAGCGGTTCGATTGACCGACCAATTAATGAAGCAATCTATCCCAAATAATACCATAATCGGAGTGAAATTTTTCGATCTGGAATTCGGCGATGAATTTATTGAGCGCCTTAACTGGCGTGATACAAAGGTGATGTCAATACAAACGGAAGCACAGCTAGGATACATTCATCTATTGTATCAGGTTGCCGCGTTAACTCCCTCTGACGCTGAACGTAGCCATGTCTTAAATAAAGCCCGTTTCCTGCTTGAAAATATAGAGAAAATCCATAAACAACAGTCACAGCTTGGCGGTATTCCGTACTCTACCCGTCGCATAGACGGAATCCAGACCACTTTAGAGTCAACTGTTTCAACCGAAACATTCCGCGCGATTTACGGAATAATGAAAAATCCTCAACATTTATGGTCATTTATAGGCGTTCTTGAAAAAACTGAAAAACCAACCGCCGTGAATACATTGGTTGCCGATCACAGTCAGACGTTTAAACCTCAAATGCCGCTTTCGGCTACTCCATCTCCGGGCACTCTTACGGTTAATCCTCGTCAGGTGTATACTTTTGACGCAAGTACAGGACATATAATCCGCCCTGAAGAGCGGTATGGCGCGCAACCGCAGGATTACCCAGACGAACCCACATTGACGCTCCAGATACAAAAAGACATCAAGAAACTGCTTACTTATATAGAAAAAGAAATGATGAAAGGCAAGGCCTTTTCTCCTGAAGCAGTAGAAAGCTGGCCCGGAAAAATAAGCGATTCTCCTTCATGGACAGCTGACGCAACTAAAATACCTAATATCCAAGTATTACAGAAAAATAAAGAATACAGCGCAACAATACAAAACGGAGTGCTTGTAATTGGGGTTGATACTCAAATTCCTTTACAGAGATTGGGCGTTAAACCCGATCAGGCTGGCGCGGAATATCTTGTTGAGGTGAGGGAAAATGATGTACGTATTATGCATACTCTTTCGCGGCAGGAAGTCGAGCGATACGGCGGTTATTCGTATGCCACGCAAAGAATCTTTTATGATACAAAAGCGCAAGTTGTTACGGTACCGTTGAGTAATTTCCCAGAGTTGCGCAATGTTCGGACAGGTACAGTCCTGCGAGCACAGGTTGACAATCAACTTAAATCGTTGCAAATATTTGATCCTGCAAAAGAACTGCGTATGTCGTCGGATAATTTGGTTGCAGGGGGTATTAATGCTCCAAACGGTACAAAGTTTAATGTTACGGTTAACGACGCTGGCAGGCTGGTTGTAAGTGAGCGTGTTGAGGTAGCTTCAACATTCAATAATCCATGGACGCCGCATTTGCCTCCGCAAATGTTGCCGCAGTTTTTCGCGGGACTCAAGGCATCAGGGCATACCAGCATAATCGTAAACCCGAATCCTATGGTTTTAGGCCGGACAATTCACGATATGGAACCTCGGGCATATTATACGGCTTTAGTGAATTATGCGCGTCAGTACGGTATTGAGGTGCATGCTTCTATCGGTACTCCCCGTTGGGTTATGCCCGGTGGGCCATCGGAAGGAATGATGTATTTGGCTACGCTCGGTCGTGCAGGTGTGGATTTTGACGGGTTTGTTATAGATATTGATATCGGTCAGTTGCCGGAATACAAAGCGGCTTCCCCTGAACAAAAACGCATTATGATGAAACGATATATGGATACGATTCGTATTCTGGAAACCAATCTGGATTATTACGCTGGGGGAGATAGACAGATTATGGTCAACCTCAGAAAAGACGTACAGTCATCGCCGGATTACACACCGATTGACCGTACGGATGATGTGTTGGTTATAAATCATACCGACGCAAATCAGATTGTCAAAATGGTTCGGGATATGAATCCTAACCGTCCGTTTAGTATTCAATTACAGACCGCTCTTGATACAGATGGATCTCGTACTTTTGCCACCAAAGAAGGACAGATACCGGCTGTGATCAAGGCTGTAACAGAACAGATTCGTAAAGATCCTTCTATCGGTCGCTATTTTCAAGGTTTTGTCATCAATCATGATCAGGGTGAAGATATTTATAACATAATGCGATTCGGAACAGGACGCAATTTATCCGACCGCTTGCGTGACTATGTCTACAGTATGGGTGACGACCTGATGCAGTACACCAGCGGTGCATATGAAATGATTATTTCAGGCGGTGAAGTTTCTGTTGTGCACATTGGCGAGGAACAACCTTCCTCATCTAAAGTTGCTTTTAACACCATCAGTTCGCGCCTTGAAGCCTTGGCTCGCGGTATCACTGGAGCCGCTAATGTGGACAATATGGTGCGTAGTGTGATTGAAACTATCAAGCGAGATAAATTTACGGTGTTGCCTGAAACATTGCCGTTGGGCGCTGAATTCGGCCTTGCTATTGCAGGCGGTAATATGATGTGGGGACAGCAATATGCTAGTCTTGCACATCTTGGAAAAGTTACAATAGAGGGGCTTGATGAAAGCGGCAATGTTGTCGCTACTTGGGATGATATCGTCAATACTACCGCTCCGATTCAGGTAGGTAAAGAGAGTATAATTAAAGAATTACGTATTATGTGTCAGGTACAGGCTGGTGAGTTCAAAGCTACTTCGTTTCCCGGCTATGTCGTCTTTCTCACTCATCATCCGGAAAATGGCGGCTATGTCACCGAACAGGCTTCCGATGAGATAGAGTTGCATTCAGGCGAATCTACAGTTGTATCTTTTAAGGTGCCTGTAAGCGGAGAAGGTATGAGAGATTACGGTTTTATGTTGATGCATGGCCGTAAACTTAGTAAGCAGGAGGCGGTAACCGACCGTATCGGGTTCGGGCATAGGTATGGTTTAGTATCCGATTGGATTAACAGGCATGCCGGTGAATTTGACGATTTTTATTTTGATTTTGTAAAAGGAAATCCTGAACTGCGCAACAATTCACTCGGGATGTGGTCAGGTCAAATTCAAAATCAGATTATGGTGGATACCTTTACTCTCGATCAGCTTGACGTATCCAAAACGTCTACACAGCAACTGCTTAAATCTTTGATCCAGTCTGGCGTCAATGAACTGGCGCTTGACGGCAAACAATTGCTTCGAATTTACAACTCCGCAAAAGATCTTGAAGTTGCCAAAAAGATTTTAATCGATTTTATAAGCGAACTTCATAAGCGTAATGTAGATGTAACAATCATGGTCGGAGACGAACAATGGCTGACTGATAAAACCGCCATGGAAAACGATATCTTTGTATTACTTAGAATGAAATTACCTGTCAATGGATTTGTCGTAAATTTAGGCGATAAAACCTCGCAAATTGATCTGAATGCTTTGTCGAGCTTCACCAGAGATTCAGGGTACGGCATTGCCAGAGCAGTCGATATGTCTCAACTTACAAAAATAACCAGCACCAATCAGCTCAATACTCGAATATTACGAGTAGATAAGACAAAGGGTAATATACTACAAATACCGGTTTCTGATATATCTGCCTTGACCGCTATATTGGACGGATTGGCCATGCCTAGTTCCAATGAGTTGGTAGCCCGTGCAAAAAGTATTACGGAAGAAGATCTGGAAAATTTTGTGTCGCGTGGTTATTACAGTTTGTCAAACATAGAAAAAGCTCTGATGCAGTTTTCAAAAATAAAAAGGATGCCGGCAGTTCAGGTCGGTCAAGCGGCGGCACAGGTCGATTTGTTGTCGCCCAGACATATTTTCGTAGAACAGGGAGAAACACCGTACATCGCTTTACGGCTCACTGATATCGGCGACAGGGACTTGTCTACCCTTACAGCCATTGTCGAATTGACTAATGTGGAAACAGGCGAACATATAACACAGGCATTGCCTCTGGTTTATAGAAAAGGGTTTAATGAACAAGTTATAATACCTATTGAAAAATTGCGAAACGGACAATGGCGTTATGATGTAAGCGTTGTATCCGAATCATATGAGCGTGATAGGGCTTTTGTGCCGGCCATGCCGTTAACTCAACTCGGTTCAACTGTTTTGGTCGGTTCTAGGGAAGTTACAGTTTTTCCGTCAAAACAGATAGTTGTAAATGGCGTAACTACAACACAACGGATTCTTACTTTTGCAGGTCATCAATTGACTCTTATTGATCAGGAAGGGGCGCAGTCGAAGGTAGAATATGATGGTAAATCTTACGTCCTAGTCAATGAAGTAGAAGGCATTAATCTTGAACTGGGTATGACTAAAATTTTGATTAATGTCAGCAAAAGCCGGTTCGGTGAGTGGGCAGTAGGGACAGGCGGGGAGGAAGTTACCATCACCCGCTATAAAAATTTGGAAGAAGTGCTTAGTGTCGGTGTGGCACACCGTTCTAAAGTGTTCGGTTATATTCAACACGGATTGCCGGATATTGCTGTCAAAGATGTCGATATAAATGTAACCGATGCGTTTATACCGGATCAGCAGTCTGAAATTATTTATTTTGAATATAGTAAACCGTTTGCAGTTGATGGCGCTAAAGTTACCTTCAACTATCCGGCGGCTGGAATGATTCAGGCAACCGTAGAAATGCCTGACGGTAAAATTTTAAGAAAAGCGTTTCCCGCGTTATCTTCACAACGTACACTGCAGGTAGGTGATTTTATACTGATGATCGGCGCCGATTCGCAAGGTAGACCGATTGTAGTCAAGTCGCAGTTTGCCACAGGAAAAATTACATTCACCGTTGAAAATAAACCGACCGCTACAAGTCCGCTGAATTATTTGCCGGAAGTTGCTTTCTATCATCCTATGGTCGGAGAAATATCTATTACATCCGGCGAGGAGTATATCATTGGCGTGGGTGAAACACGGGTAATAACCATGGATATACCTATTCCCACAGATTTTCTTGCCCAGCAAAAACTGCAGTTGATGAAAGTCCTCAATGAAGTCAATTCTATCGATACATCATACCGGATGTTTACACGGGATAGACAGCTCGAAGAAGCTAAGGGATTGCGTTCTTCTACAGCTATTAATCAAGATTTACAGACTAGATACCGCCAGATCAAACAACAGGTTCCGCAGTTTATAACTGACGCTCAACGACTTATTTCTCAGGTGCAGGCTTTAAATATGAATGTGGAATTGCGTCTAAAAGGAGTTGTGGATCTTAACGAGCGGTCTGCCAATTTGACAAAATTACGACATCGTATAGATAAAGCCAGCATCTCCGAACTGCCTTATGTAATGACCGATCTAAGCCATGAACTGGCTCTGCTTAAGATCGATCTTGCTTCGTTCTCCAGTCAGAAAATAGCGTACAAAGTATCGATACACGATGTATCTAATTTGCTTGGTGAACAAGTGGTTGTGGATGCTTCTGAGATACCGGGGATCACAGCTACAGGAAATGTGCCGGTTGTCAGGGAAGTTCTCATAGATCGTGTAAATGATAAGCGGGAATTACAGGTAGTCCGCCGCATCGGTAAAGCCCAATATGCGGAAGTTGTAACAGGCGTTGTTACGCCGGCAGTCATACAGGAAACGCATAATTCCTATATTAATCAATTGCGTGATTTGCACATTTCTCAAATTCAGTATGAGGATTTGATGCGCGATATATTCCGTGCTCAGGAATATAATATTCCTTCTTCTAAGATGGCGGCCGGTAGTGCCCAGGAGAGTATACAGTTAGCAACCTCCGATAAACAGCGCGCCCTTACTGTAGATCTTACCACCGTATATTATGAAGCCCTTAATCTGGTGAAAGTAGCCGATATGCGCCACGGCAGAGGATATGTGTTGGATTACGCTGAAACAGTGGTTAAAGGTGAAAAACTGATTTACGATATGTCTACCGAAGCTGTGGCATTGTTACTCGGTGAATTACAAAATGACGATTCGCTGGCTGTTAAAACGGATGCGGCGCGGTTCTTTAAAGACCTTGCGCAGTTGTTCGGTTTGATAGAACGTGACGGCGTTACCGCTGATCAGGCGATAATCATTGTTAAAGGATTTTTGCGGGGTGCGGATCAGGCGGAAATCGACAGGGCTGTCGACATTGTTAAGGAAATAATGAAAGACGGATCCAAGACTAATCGTGTAAAAGCGGCAATGATTGTCATGGAGATTGCAACAGCCAAAGAAATGCGCACATATATAAAACATGTCGCTTTTGATAGGATGTGGCGTCAACTTGAAAAAGATGAAAGCGATGCTCGAGTAAAATTTGCCGGACAGCCTGCAAAATTGAATGAAGAACTATCTCGTATCCGTTCATTAAGAGCGTATATTAAACTCGTTATTGAGCATGATAAAGCCAAGGTGTTGGTTGATGAAGCGAAAAAAGAATATAAACAGGGCGGCGACCCGATAATGCAGGTTACACAAGCCCGCGGACATTTTCAAAATGCCTTAGGATATTTTCAAATCATCGCCGGAATAGAAACAGAATTTAAGCCTGTAACCGATTTGAACGCATTGATGCAAAGAATAGATCAATCCGGTATTCCTCAATTGCAGAAAGATAATCTCAAAGAAACGATTCAACAGGTAATAGAACGGCTTAAAAAATTCGATTCTTTCATGCAGGAACGTGATAAAGCGATCACAGGCGCTCAGGAATCGTTGCGATTACGCAGGAATGATGTCAAACGAGCCGAAGATCTATTTGAACATCTACAGACAATACAAAGCACGCATAGACTTTTTGTCGAACAGCTTCAAGCGGAAGCGGACAATACTTTTACTATGTGGCAACGTACTATAAAGAACACGCCTACAGCGGAAGCTATCAAAAGTATTGACCAGGTTATATCGCTTGAGATAGGTAATTTCAGCGAATATATAGAGAAGTTTCAGCAAGCTAAAGTCGATCATTCACATGTACGGGCACAGCATGCATATTATACCGCTGAAGTTGAAAGATTGCGTATTGAATACAATAAAACCGATTCCGATGTGCGCAAAGCCATGTTGCGCGACCAGATTCAAAGCTATCAGTCCGAAATATACCGCCTCTCAGCCGATTTGAATTATTCAGATTGGCTTATTCCCTATCTGGAAAAACAAATTGACCGTACTTATTCTCACGTTGTCGAATTACAAGGTGCTGTTATGGCACTTGGCGGCAAACCGGATTTGAATATTTTACAGCGTCAAATCGCTCAGGTTTCAAATAAATTAAAGACTGCGCGTGAAGTAGAATCCGTTCTGGATTCTACGGTTGCTAGATTGTCCGAACAACAGACAGCACTTGAAAAACGTTTGGCTGAATTACAGAAACAGTATGATTATCAGGGAAGATTGCAGGCTGTTGGCGAAAAAATAACTATCAGCACTATATTGAAAGATTATGTTTATATAAATAATCCTGCAGGTTATTTTGAGTTTCTTCATAAAAACGGTATTTCCGAAGTGTATGTTGATTTACAGGAAGTTATGAATGATCAGGGAACACTTGATTTTGATAAGTTACAGTATCTGGGCAGGGTAATTCAATCCGCACAACAAAACGGCATGTCTGTTAAACTTTTGTTACGCGCTGGAGATAAATGGGCTGAAGGCGGGTTCCGATGGTTTGGTCTAGCCAAACGCCCTGGGGCTAAGTTTGCTTCTGATACCGCGGATAAACTCAGACTATTTCAAAGCATGCTCTTTGACCACGGAGTATATATTGACGGTTTTGCTCTTGATATGCGTCCGGTTACAAGAAACAATGTTTTCGATATGAGTAATTACAGAGGGGAACGCAATTCAATAGCTCAAGAATTTAAAGGCGCATCGCAAGATCTGCAACGAGAATTCGAAAAGCGAATCAAAGAAGAAATGGATATGGGGCATACCCTCAGAGCGTTCAATATGACTCAGTCTCTACGGGCTATGAAAATCAAGCAATTAGTTGCTAATCAGACTGATAGCGCTACCGCTACCCGTATCGAAAAACAAATGCAAGACTTGCTTCAGCAGATATATGATGCCCATAAGGCAAGCAAACTTCAACAGGCAAATCAATTGGGGACACAACTGGACGGGTTCCTAAAAGATGTTGCTATTGTCTATACGTTTGATGTGTTCGAAGATGCCGACGTCGCTTTGGCTATCAACTCTTATTTGGCACAAGAGTATGGAACCGAACAGATTTCTACAAAACGTGCGGAGATGTTTTCCGGAAGATCAATTGTTCGTTCAGGCGCTGATGTCGGTACTGTGCATTCCAATGTCGGCAATCTTTCCGGTGTAAATCACGGTATCAGCATTAATTGGACAGGTAAAGTCGCAAAAGGAAATGAAACGGGTTTGCCACCTACACTGGAAGAATTGTTACGATATCAACAGACACAAAATCGAGGTTTGAATTCGATTTTCTTAGAATCCGATTCGGTGGTCGGGTTGCAACAAAGCCTTAACAAACTTGGCGCAGTTCCTTTGTCAGCGCTCAATTTGTTGCAGACGCAACAGGATATAATGTCTGCTTATAATGAACAAGTAAGCGGTTATGTTGTCAGTATGATGCGTCAGGTAGATCATTTAAATAAAATTATCACTGCTGAAGAACAGTTTCGTCAGGAAAGCAGAAATTTTATAAAAGCGGCCGTATCTCACGGAATAGTGCTTGAAATGCCGGAAGGTTTTCTTGCGGAAGAAAACCAACTGGCGCAAATAAAAGAACGTCTTGAAGGACTCCAAAAACGAATCAACCTTGGTATCTATAAAGAAGATGCAGACAAACTTTCGGCTGAAATTGATGAACTGTATATATCGCTCAGTAAAAATATCCGTCGGTTGCGCGTTTCCATGGGCGGTATCCTGAATCCCTCCGGATTCCAGCTCAGCGGCCTTAACCTTACCAATCAAATTTTGCCGGGTACAGATATGCTTTCCGGTTCCAGCGCGCTTGTTTTTGATTTCGGACAGTTTTTATCCCAAAATAGCCCTGTCGGATTCATGATTTCATATAAAACTGCTGATGGTAAACAAGAACAACGCGATCTCTTGCGGGAATTTCCATCTCTGCGCGATAGATTGCTTCGCATGAAAGCACGCGCAGAAGAATTTGCTCAATATTCGTCTCAGTTAGGGACAATGGAATACCAACTGCTGGAAAATATGAATATGGTTGATACACTTCGCCGCGGTGTGGATATAGCCAGTAAAACTGATGCGCAAGTAAAACCTTTTACCGTTGTTATTGACGGACAGAAAATTACTATACAGGGTAATGTGCTTTCCGCCTTACAGCAGATACGCGACCTTTTACCTAAACTGAAGGTTCGCGCCGATCAGGCTGAACGTGATCGTATTGCATTGGAATCAACCGTAAATACTTTAAACGACCACATGCGCCGTACCGGAAAACCTGATGCCAAAAATAACTTCATAACCAAACCTGTTGATATGGAAATTTCCTCAACGTCTTTAGAACTTGCTATGCAAAATAGGAGTGTTGCGGAAGCGCAGTATAACAGGGCAATACGGGGAACTCAGGCGGCTCAAGACCAGTTGGAAAGCGCTATCATAGGTGCAAATACCGCTAAGACAGGATTGCAGGAAGCCGTTTCAGGTCTTCAAGAAGCTCAAAATAACTATGAAAGATGGCAACGTCAGACTGAAGAGGCCTTCAGAGATGTGGTTAAGTCGTTAACCGGCAAAACTAATATCGAGGCTTCGCTTTACGCTACCAACCTTGGTGAATTGAGTACCACTATCAAACTTGTCCGCTCTGAAGAAGATTTGCGCAAGGCATATTTCAATTTCGACACTATTTTTCATCGTTTGATTCGTGCTTTCAGTCATGAAACCAACGAGGAATTGTTCAAGAAAAGTTTTTCGTTATATGATCCGAGTGCAATATATCCGGGATGGGGTATGGATGCTGTACTCGGCGCAGGAACGCCATACATTGGATTAGATGAGAGCGAAGCGGCTTCGCGTGGCGCAGAAGTATTGTCTGCGTTCCAGAAAGCGCCTGTCAGTCTTTCGTTATACGGCGGATTTATTAATATGTCATGGACTTATGCAAATCCGACTATGGTTACGTTGTCATTAAATTTACGCGGAGCTAATGACAGCGTGGTCGGCAATGCCCAGTTCAATAATCTGGTTCGGCAATCACAATACATACTCACACAAATGGTTTCTGCAGACCGGCATGACGAGTTAAAAGCCGCAACCGAACGATTCGGAGTGCTTGTCGAGCAATATAATGAGCATCTAGTTATGTTAAAGTGGCAGGAAAAGAATGTTGAAACCGCAAATGAAAATCTAAAAAGGGCAAATAATAGCCTTGAAGCGGCAAAACAGTTTGTGCAGGCTAGCGAACGACACATGGATTTAGCCAATCGTAACTTGCATGAGAAAAAGGGTAATTTGAACGCGGCCAACCAGTCTGTAAAAGAAATTCAGGAAGGGGCGGCAGATATTATTACACCTGAAGAAGCGCGCGGCGCTATGGAGCCTCAAGACGCTCCGGTTATTACTGAACCTACAGGCGATACTACCATTGATGCATCTTTTCCGGACATGGGCGATGAGTATCATCGCGCTAAAACCGCAAACACTATTCTAGCACGTCTTATATACGGCCTGCTGGGATTGTTGACTATCGGTCTTGGAGCTGACAAAATACGCGATAGTATTCGACAGGTTCTTCTCGGTCAAGTGAAAAAACGAGCCGAGCAACGCAAAGAAAAACCGAAGGCAGGGTTCCTTATGAGGCTTGTCGAAGAACTGGATATAGACGAAGTTACCGTTCTGCAAATGCAACCGTTCAGCGGTAAACGTAAAATTGATCTTGCTCATCGTAAGCATCAGTTTAAGAGACTACGCGCTATCATGAAACAATATGAGGAAGCCGGCCTCGACCGATTTCCTGTTGCGGCCCGTGATTTAAAAGACAAAGCCAGCATACTTGAAGAAGAAGCGCTTACCTTAAAAGGACCTCAAACAGTAAATAAAGAGATGATTGACAATTTCTCCTTCGGTAAAAAATTATCCTATTTCGGTAAGCTCTATACGCGGATATTCCGTGAAAAATATTACAACTTCCTTACTAACCGGCCATTGCGTCTTGCTGTGTTGGTAACTACAACTCTGCTTGGCATTTATGTGTTCCCTTACTGGGGATTTCCAAATGCTATCATACGAGGATTACTGCTGTTGCCTACTCTTTGGGGTGGGACGCCGTTGTTGATAAATCCGTTGTTGTTGGCAGATCCGTCTGTTACATTTCCCGCTTTATTCTGGGTGCCGTTTTTAGCAGTATTGCCAGGATTGGTTTATTGGACACCTCTGCTTGTCATGGCTACGTGGACTATAGCCAAACTTCTGGTGTTTAACGGAGTATGGGGGCTTGGTCGATATTTGCTAGGTAAAGTGACTTTTCTCCTGAAATTCGTTAATTATCCGTTTAGTCTTGCCGGCAAAGGAATAGTAAACCGATTTATGATGCGCAATCAAGACGGCAAACTGACTTTGCGATCTAAAGACAAAACAGGGGAACCGGTATTTAAATTGTTCGAGAGCAAAAGCGATCAGATTGTCGAACAACATCGGCAGACTACCTACGATGTATCAACAGAATTCGGTAATAGAGCTATTGCCAGTGCCCGTGCTTGGGCTGAGGAAAACGGCATTGATTTCGATTCCATGTCTGTTGAAGAAGTACAAAAGATAATAGATAGTTTCGTTATTGAACAGGGCGTAAAGGAATCTAAGTACGTCTTATTGCAGGACGAAGGCAATGAACTGGTTGTCAATGTGCAAAAAGGTATAGAAGATATCGAAACTTCTCCCGGTGTGTATGGTATGCTACCGGCTATATATGTTCCGTTCTATGTCCCTGAAAAGAAAGATTTCGATAAGTTTTTCTGGGGTATTATCATTCAGAATATCACCCAGTCGATACAGTACAGCGCTTCTATGGCAATGCGTTCTCTGCGCGGATTGGAAAAAGGAGCCAATGTATCGCATCCCGTATTCCAACATGTAATTTCAAAATCGGAAAAGAATATGGCCAGTTTTGTTGTGCATGTTCAAGGCAGATGGTTAACAGGTCATATCCACGTTATTCGTCCGGAACTGCAAGGCGGGCGTATCGCCCTTGATGTAACATTTGAACCGCTTGAAATAGATAAGAAGGCGCGTCCCGATGGAAGACAATATACCACGGTACAGGAATACGTTGATGATCTTATCAAGCGCGCTGAAGAAGTATCCGAAGTCGACAAAGAAGCTTTTCTTGATGGTGTTGACGCTGATTCCATAGATGTGCGCGTATCCGGTGTGGACGATCAAATTGCAGATCAAGTAAAAGATACCTTGAAAAAAGTATTTCCGATTACTTCCGGCTATTATCGCGCATATCCTGCCGAAACTAATCCATATTACGGTCCCGGCGAAAATGAAAGTTTACACGGCATAATGCCCCAAGGAAAAGAAATTGACGATAAAGATTTGGCAGGACTTGGCAATTATAAGCCGACTCAGGGGGTATTCTATGCGCGTGCTTATTATTTCGGTACTTTGAGTTATGTCCCCGGTGGAGTAAAAGTTCAGGTGGTGGATGGCAAAATGGTTATGGAGCCTACCGGACGGGTTGCCAAATATGATTTCAAACACCATGATTCCGGAACCAAAGCGCGTAACCTGAATTCTTTATTGCAGGTGCTTCAGGGTACGACCTATATGAAACGCGAAGTTGTACGAAATCCCAACGGAAAGCCCGAAGTCAAGGTCCATTTTCAGGATGTATCAAAAGAATATTTTCCTGAAGTCGAAGAAGCCCGTGAACTTAATAAAGAAAGAGTTGCGGATAGAGGAAAAATCTTCAAACGGGCGTATTATGATTTGGTTAACAAACATTTCGCCCGTATTTTCGATAGAACAACCGGTTCATTTATACCGGTCAATCTGGGCACTAAACTCGGGTTCCAACCTTTTGAAGGATTAAAAGGATCCTTTGCCCGATGGAAGGCTATGACTCTGGGTATGCTGATCAGTATAGCTCCGGTTTCTTTGTTCGGATTGATTCAGGATCCGATAAATGCCGCTCTTCAAGGGTATTATGATCCGATTCTGGTAGAAAAACAGGCTCAGCATAGAATGTGGCAAAATCAAAGAGAATTCCATCGTCAACAACGACATATGGAACTTTTCCTTGATTCAAAGCTGAGCAAAGACGCTATAAAAGACATGGATACATCAAAAATAATCGATTATTTGTTCGCTAACCATGATATCGATTTATTGGCAGGAGAAAACGTTAGGATTCAGGAACATGAGTTTACGTTTCCGAATCAGGCGGAATTGAGCCGGCAGGCTGACAAACTCGGATATGCGGATAACCTGTATTTGTTGTCAGGAATAGTGGGGTTGACCATACCGCTTAATTATTTCAGGAACAATGCCGGATTGTTGAATGACTCGTTCCTGTCATTGCGTGATTTCTTTATTGCATTGGAAAAAGATCAGTTGCGCGCTAAAAGAGAAGCCGCAGGCGGTGAAATTACTTCATGGGATAAAGGATTCGCCGAACACGCCGCCGCTTTGCTAAATGCGCAGGAACGACTACGCCGTTTGAGTGCTGTTTTCCCTAAAGATTCGCAACAGCAACGGGCTATATTATATCTGGCGGCAAGTATCGGCAATACGTCTTCTCGATTGGCTAATATAACAATTGTGAATAATGGTGTCAGCGTAACAAAAGCGTTTGACGAAAATACTGTCTACAAGATAGGCGTGTACAACCGTACATCAGGGGAGTATTCGGCCGCATATAACAGAATCGCAGGTCTGACCTATCATGGTTCGCATGAGGACGATGTACAGCGATCCGGCGATATAGGCGCTCCGCTTGGCGGCAGAAAAGGACAGGAAGGATATATCGCATTGGCAACCGAAAAAGGCGGATTATCCGGCTCCCGTTCATGGTGTTTGATTTCGGAAAAAGGGCCGGAACGGATTTATCATCTGCAGTCCAGCGCTAAAGCGGCAAGAGGATGGGAAGTAAATCCGAATTTTGCCGAAGCTATGGTTTATATGGTCGATCAGGCAAATAAAAACGGTACTCCTATCGACCGCGTCATTGTTCATGATGGGCACGGAAAACGTCCCGAAGGAGATCCTGCTACGTGGAAAGTTATAGTTGTAGCCGAATCCACTAAGGTCGCCGGTTCAATAAATAACCTGATCAAAGCTGTCAATTCGCATTTTAAAGACGACGGCATTCAGGTTGCGGCAAATCAAATAACCGTCATATCTCAGAATGATTACAAGGTACTTGAACAGTTTAGAGTACTCAATATAGAAGGTAACGACCTTGATCGATTCGATGACCGGATGAAAGCGATTCATAATAAAGTAAATAATATGATACGATCAGCTTTGCGGCCAGTTTCATTGCTTTTCACTAATCCGCTTTCATGGCCGGCTAAACTCGAAGGAATTATTACGCGATTACAGAAACATACGCCGCTTACCGTAGACCAAGAGCGCGACAGTAGCGAAATCATAGAAGCTAAAGAACTTTACAATAGGCAAATAGCCGGGATTAAAGCGTTGATGCAGGTTAGGTCGGGACGTGATTCAATGATCAATAAACTGTTTTTTGAGGATAAAACAGAAGGATTGTATTATATCACCTCTGTACCGTTCAGATTTCTATTACGTAACGGATTGCTTGGATTTCTCGGCGGGGTAGGGCTGATGTTGACCGGCGCAACATTGCCTTTTACAGCAGGATTGCTTATAGCCCTGATGGCTTCTCCGATGTTAGTTTTTAATATCGGTCATTGGAGTAAGCTCCTTTATCACGGCATACGCTTATCCTCAATGAATTTACGTGAATTACCCCTTATAGATAAACTGGCAATATTGGATGGGAAAGATTACTCAGAACTAACACGCTCTCTCGGGTTTGATCGAGGTGAAGAAGGCGATATGATACCCATGAAGTCAGTGATTACCAATATCAAGGCTGGTAATAGTATGTTTTCCGATTCGCAAACACGTATGCTCGAAACTTCCGACCTCATTCGTAATGCGCAGTCGCAAGGAATTACAATCGAACCTACAACAGTTGAAGAAATCTATGTTACTCAAGGACAACCTCGTGCAGACGAAGATGTCGACCGCGGATTTCAGGCGTTCAATTTTGATCATACCGACCTTGAACCGTCTATTGAGACAATAAATGTCGAGTTTGCCAAGCAGGGAACTTTAATCTTAA
Organism: bacterium; assembly: GCA_018435605.1. Lineage (GTDB taxonomy): Bacteria > Auribacterota > Auribacteria > Auribacterales > Auribacteraceae > R3-B46. The sequence continues at coordinate 161,282 of JAHDNF010000001.1, forward strand.
ATAACCTGATCAGAATGGCGGAAGAAAATCCGGAAGCCTTGATGTCAGCTGTAAACCGCTATATTGAACATCGTAAAATGATCGAAGCTCCTAAAGGAACATCGGATAATTTTCATTATGTTACTTTGAAAGATATAAAGGATCTGACGCATATAAGCTCTGACTTGCGCGAACGAGGATTCCTGCGTGTTACAAGCAACGATGTAGCCATCATAGGCCGGCTGTTCGGTTTGTCTGCAAAAGATACTATGAATACATTGAGCGGTTTCTGGAGTGAAGCCCGCTGGCCGGTAACTCTTGGTATTCCTATGTTTCCGGGTACTACAAAAGGTCGTGTGAGAATAGGTGAGCGCGGCGCTACATTAGGCGATGCGCGTGATATACCGCTTATTTCCGCTTTGATGACTCTCGCAGAACCGCCATGGCTGGCCGCGATGTCTGGGTTTAATGTGCTCACTACAAACGCAAATGAACCTGCTGAAGCGCTTGCGGAAGATACATTGTTTGGTATCCGCGGTATTTACAATCCTGAAAATCAACCTGATACGCCGGCGATATCATTACACCTGAAAGATTATATTGAAAAACAAAACGAACGGCGTATTTCCGCCGAGGAAAGTCTGCAAAGAGCCGCCGCTTTTGGTAAGGGCATAAGCATGATGTACGGCATGAATGTAATGTTTGAACATCCATTCTTCAGATATGGAATCACAGAAGATAGGAAAGTTTCATGGTCGTCTATGGTGCAAAATTTATTCAATGCCAAGGCGTATCGCAGGGACGAGATCAGTTATGAAGGTGTCGGGCGTGGAACAGGCTGGATTAACTATATTCTTTTCGGGTATACGTTATACGGCCATCTTGGCAGACGGGTCGGACCGTTCCCGCCGGGGCTGGCGAATTCGTATCAGACTATAAAAACACTTCAGGAACTCGACAGTAAACTAGACGGAAGGCTATTCAAAATAATAAGATGGATGCAGTTGACACGCGAAACACCTGTTGCCAACGGCTTGGTAATGGTGGATTACCGTATCGCGGCATCGATAGCAAAAGCATTTTCAGAAGTGCCTAACGGTAATAAGATTGTGGACGATTTGCTCGAAAGCGCGGTTAGAGATTATATAGCCAGTTATGATGAAAGCGATCGTCTTATAGCGATTCAGTCTTTGCGTGCAGGCGACCAGTTGTTTGCCCATAATACGATTCCTGCGGATTTGGATATTCCGGATATGGCTAAAAAGAGTCCGTATTCCTATTCGCGTCCGTCGGTTGACAGTTATGTACCGACACCGGAAATGCTTGAAATAGAACAGCGGCTTAAAGAAATTTATACCGACGAAGAAATTGACCGTTTGAAAGAATCATTCGAGCATCTTTCATATAATGATACGGTTGAAGTGTTGCGCCGTATTCTTGCGGCTACGGAAAAGCCGTTGCCTGAAATCGGTTTCGCAGATACGGTCAAAGAATTATGGAATAACCGGTTTACACGCAGTATGCCAAACAAGATAATACGCGGACGCGGACTCAATACGTTTCTTGGCAAAGTATTTAAAATATCTATCCCTGTAGTGGCTGTAATAACATGGGGTTGGTGGGCAGGTCTGATACCCATAATCCTCCTTATTACAGAGGCTTCCGGCTGGCTCAAGCGAAATATTATGACCAAAGCATTGCGATATATTGCGGGCGGCGCGGCGGTTTATTTATATATCGCACTCAATGGCTTGACGCTAGGATTGCCATCGTTGTTTGTCCTTGCCGGTATGCTTGTTGGCGGAGACAGGCTGGCTACTACGGTTTTGTTTCTTGCGGATATTTTACCAGTTGTGCTGACTAAAGCTATCTCACGCGCCTACGCCATGGTCAGTACGGTAAATCATGCCATATTTTTGCGCAACAGTGTTGATAACTCAGGTCAATTCAAGAAAAAACTTATTGTGGATATGATGCCGATCATCGGTTCAAGGGTCGCGAACGTTGACGATTTTGATAGGCTGTTCAATAAACGGCTGGTGATGATGAATTTACGTGAAATATTCCTTAAAAATCTAAGTAAATATTATTCTGAAGATCAAATTGAGACTATAAAGGACAATATCGATAAATTCGACATGGTTCAGCAGTTTCAGATCCTAAACAGCGTTATGTCTAATGCCAGATTGCCCCGTGTATCTGCCTTACAGGGATTGTTATATGCATTTAGGGCTAAGCCGGGCGAAAAGATTCCTTATATGGATAGCCTGATTTCTGTGTTTAAAAATAATATGTCAAAGAAGTCGTACAAAAGTATCATGACGGGCGCAGTATTGATTACTATTATCGCAACTCACCTGTCTCTTATTGGATTGCCTGCAACAGTTCTCGGAGGATTGGCGTTATTCCTTGAAGCAGGTGCCGCTATCAATTTCGGTACGCAGGATTTCAGGCATGCTATGGCATCTTTAATGGGTGTCTTAATGCCGGTAGTATATGTGGGATTGTTCGGTATATCTTCTTCATTCTTTCCGGTAGTCGTACTTGCTTTGCTGGCTATGTTAGGATATGTAACGGGTGCTACTCTGGGTATTGTAATATCCAATTTGCCGGAATTGATAGCAAATTTTTCAAGCGTAGTATTTAGGTTATTGCGTGCTCCCTTCAAGTTACTTCAAATGAATACAAAACATTCCTATGAACATAGGCGTCAGCTGTTATTTACCTCACTGCCGCAACTTTTGCAGGAATCAAATACTTCTCAAGAATTTATACGGAAGTTCGAAACATTGTTTATCGAAACTGTTGACCAAACCGATCCTTTTGATATTATCGATCGAGATGATGACTTTGATCAGGGCATAGGGGGCACTACGCCGTTCAGTCCTAAAGGACCTGATGGTTCTACACCGGGTGGAACGACTCCGCCATTTACTACACCTCCTCCTGCAACTCCGGCAGGGGGCATCCCTTCTTCTGGTACTGTTGCGCCTCCTGATACTACTGGGTCTCAAACGCAAACTCAGCCTGTGCAGTCGGGGCAACAGCAACTTACTTTGGGATACGTGCCTGTTGGTATAGCTTCAGCGCTTCAGCAAAGCCCTAAAACGGCAATGAGTCTGTATCTTGAAAAATATGCTCAAACAGTTGAGGATCAGGTATCTCAATATCTTGAGACGCGGGCATTTATTCCGTTTACAAAGGATATCGATACTGAAGTGGGGACAGATAGCATTGTAGATCATCTTGAAGCTATCGGATTGGTTACCGCGAAGCGCAATGATCAAGGCCAGTTTGTCGGGTTTGTAGGGCCTGTCGGCGTTGCTTTCGAGTATACACAAACACAGAAGATGATTGTAATTCATTTGAATAACGATGGTATAAGAGTGCCGTTGTCGGCTTTTATATTTGATCCGGCAACCAACAGATATATGGGCGTTCTTCCTTATGCGGATGTTTTTAGTCGACAATTTACATGTACTGTAGACCTTGCATTCGATACAATTCGAGAAACCAATTTGCCGCATCTGCTTTTGCCGACTTATTGGAATACTCATGAACTGATTGGAGACCTCAGAGATATATCTGAAGATACGTCACAGCCTGATAAAGCTCAAAAAGCACGGCAGGATTTGGGTGATATGCGCAGATATTTTATCGATTACGCAATGAATACTGACCGGCCGTTTATGATGGGCGATTATATCTACCAATACGGCAATAAATTTACCGAATTGTTCGAGAAACTTAAAAATGCTCAACTTGTGAAAACGCCTGACGATGTGCCTTTTGATGTTTTACAGGAACAGTTCGGTAAGCAATTCCATTCTATTCGTGTACTCGAAAAACTCGATGATAACCATTATATGGTGGAAAATGGCGATGCCTATCGTTTTGTGATGCGTGTTCTGTCTAATGAAGAATTGAGTTTTATTGAAAACGACTTGCAAGGCAACTGGAAAGACCATCCTGTATTCGGTTCGATATTCCAGATGATAGACAATACAGGTCTTGCGTTATTGCGCGATGGAGTCACTGTTGCAAAGGCTGGTGCAGTATTGCAATCATTCTTTGCATTCGAGAATGAACCTGTTACCGAAGTAAAACAAGATCCTCTTGCGCCGTCTCGCCTTTTGCCGTTATATCGTAGCAATGAAAACGGTTATTTTGATGAATTCAACCATGTGCATCGGGTTATAAGACTGGTTGAGATTCTCGGAAACGAACTTAATGTTAACCAGCAGGAAATGAAAATTTTGTTACAGTTGGCTCTTGTACATTCTCTAGGTAAAGTTCTTATAAATAAAGATGTTTTTACGCAAGCGCGCGAGTTTGTTATGGAGAGAATAAAAAATCCTTTTGCATCTAAAGATGAGATAATCAGGGTACTTACATCGGCACGCCTGTCGGAGTCTTCGGCAATCGCGACAAGCCGTACCATTATTGGTCCCGAGAAAGAAGTTCGTATCAAAGAAATTCAGGATAAATACGATTCTTACATACGGGCGTATCTTACTTTGTTCAGTCATGGGAAAGTAGCCGCTATGATACTTAAAAAACGATTGGGAGTAGATCTGCCGGAAGATTCGCCGTTGTATCAAATTCTTGTACAGCACAATCTGCCTGAACCGAATTTCACTGACGAACGGACTAAATATCTGGCGTCTGTGCTTATTGCGGCTAACATTATTGACGCTACTCAGTCTCAGGAGAAAGATGATTACTACGAACGACTATTCCATTCTCTTGATGATACAAAATATGGGTTATTGCCCAACATTGAGAGGTCTATAGAATCAGGTAGACTGGATAAAAATATTTATTCCGCGTTGAACAATCTATTGTTCGTACAGGAAAACGAAGAATTTTTGAAGCTGATTATTGCGGCCAGAACAGGTCAATTCGATACTTCGGCTGTTACTGCGGACGACTTGCAGAACCTGCGCAGTGAAATTTCGATGTATTTTCGAAAGATTGAAAAAGCAACGCCTGCTGTACCCGATAAAGCAGATACGCAAACGCCTCAGGCTCCCGTTGTTGTGGCGCCTGTTGTCGAACAAACACAGCCGGTAGAACAACAACCTATACCGCCGGCAGTTGTGCACACACAGCCTGTTGTCTATACTCAGGATGAAGTAAACAGGATATTCAGGGAATTCAATCCGTTAAATCCGAAGCCTATGCGTGATTTCTTGGAGTCATATAGCACGACTTCTCAGTTATTGCCGACCTTGATTTCCATATATAGCAACGAACAGTTCAGACCGATTCTTAATGTGGGTCGCTCACCTAAGGCAGTACATTCTGCATTGATGCAGATCGCGGAAAAGGTAGGATTTTCTCGTTTTCAGGTTGCCCAATTGCAATCCATATTTGAGAAGACTGAATATGTCAAACCTTTTAGCGAAGATCGGGATGTAATCGTTTTAGATTTCGACAGTCTGGGTTTTTCGACTGTGCCCAGTACGGCCTCTATGGTTGTCAACGAAGAGTTGCGAAAGGTGCTAATTCAGTATATCAATGAGTTGCGCAATAGATATCAGGCCAACGGCCGTAATGTCCAGTTGGTATTGATATCTGAAAATTCAAGATTGGATCAGCGTAAAATTAGAGATATTATCGGAAATGCTTTATGGACTCAGTTCCAAGTAGTTTATCCGCAACAGATGATGTCTATGTTGTTTTCTGATGATCCTTCCATCCGCTATTCAGAGATGCTGATATCTCTGGCTACGGAATTCGATGTCAACACTGTTAATATGAAGGTATTTTCACATCGAGCACAGTTAATGGACAGCGCCATCGAACGCGGTGCTATACTTGCCGACCGTGACGGAACTGCGTTGGATGCTGTGAAAATTTTTGCGAATGTTCATCCTAGAAAAGTAGCTAATATCGGTATTCGCAATTCGTCTATGAATGTAAGAGATATCATGAATGGCGGCGGGTTGAAGTTCCAAATGCTTGGCGGTGTCGAATTGTCTCTGAAGAAACCTGTTCCGCAGAAAATGCGTACAATCGGCAATCAACATTTTATCGATAGCGCGGCATAATCGAATATCTATGAAGGCCGGATGTGTTATAACTTCATCAGAAACGCATCCGGCTTTGTTTTTTCCTGTTCCTTTCGCAGATATATTTTCTGGACAAGCATGTATGTATATGCCATTCTTATCTAAATTAGGCTTTAGATATGGGAGATAATTTATGTGTTTGGTTAAAAAAAGTTTGTTACTTATTTATATAATTGGGCTTGCGATGTCGCTTGTTTCGTGCGCTCCTATGGCTGGGCATCAGGCAAAGGTTGTTCAATACGATACAGAGAAAGGTTTCTGGAAACCATCGGATATGCCGGATACTTGGGGTAAACATAGCATTGAAGAAAAATATTTGTTGGATACGAGAATTCGGGAACACTATGATTCTATAGACAGGGTCGTTCCTACATCCGAACTTTATTTCGATCTTGCTATTTTGTTGTATCAGCGTTGCCGGCTGGAAGAAGCATCGTCGGCTTTTGATAAGGCTATCGAACTTGATCCTTATAATCCGGAACTCTATTATCTGAATGCATGTGTGAATTTTTTTTCCAAACGTTATGATTTGGCCAGAAAACATCTTACCCGCTCCAAACAGTTGGGATTCAGAGTTGATCCTGATACCGACAAAATGTTTCGCACCACCAGCCCCGCAATAGTTGATTATTATAGAGCGGCTATCAGGCTTGATCTTGAAAAACCTTACAATAAGCAGGGGTTGTACGTAACCAGCATTGATGAAATAATGGCATTGCCGGAAAGCGAGATCGATATTGCTACATTTGCTCTGCTTATTTCCAAACAGGCTTCGGAAAAATTGTTCGACAAGTCATTCGATATCGAGTTTTACCGTTCAAAAATAGACCGCATGGTTGTGGATATATTGCAGATGATCGGCGCAGAAACACGGCCTGCATGGGTTAGCAATGTTATAAATAATTATATCTTTAGGCGTCAGAATTATTCTGCTCCTATTGCGGATACAGCTGATGTAATGCGACCTAGTTACCATCTGCTAAATTTTGTGATTGATAACAAAAAAGGTGTCTGTATGAGTCTTTCGCTGTTGTATCTTTCCATTGCCGAACGCTTGAAACTGCCTTTTTACGGAGTGATAGCGCCGGGTCATTTTTTTGTGCGTTACGATGATCTTGTCAACTCGATAAACATAGAGACCACTGCTTTTGGTCGTCAGTACAGTAATGAGCATTACCGGTCGGAGTATCCGAATCTGGATACATCTGAAACGCTGTATTACAAAAACCTTACCAAACGGGAAACCATGGCGTGTTTTCTTAATAATATAGCTACTGTCTATCAACAGGAAAAACTTTATAATGACGCGATAGATATGCTGAAGTTGTCTATACGTATGAATCCGCGGTTTACCGAACCGTATGTGAATCTCGGAAATACATTCAGTTTATGCGGACAATTTGATCTTGCAATCGACGCATATAAAGAAGGCCTTAATTACAATGAGCGGAGCAGTGCTTTGCTGAGAAACCTAGGTCTTGCGTATCTTTATACTTCTCAAACCGATAATGCATTAGAAGAGCTGAAATTATCGCTTGCTATTAATCCCGACGATCCGCAGGCGCGTCACTTTTTAGGGCTGGCTTATAATCAAAAAGGAATGCATCAGGAAGCTGTCTACGAACTTAAACGGGCGCTGGCATATTATCCTGACTCGGTGGAAATACTTTTCGAGCTTGCTAAATCATATTATTTCATGGGCGAATATAGCACCGCGTGGATGCAGGTTAAAAAAATACGACAGCAGGGTAAAAGAATAGATCCTGAGTTTCTTGATTTGCTTAAGCAGAAACAGGAAGAACCTGCGAACTGATTATTGCCCATAGTAGTTCGGATCTATATTCAATGAGGAAAAACGGCCTTTTTTAACCCATTCCGCGTGACCATCGCAGAATCCTACTGAAATACCGTCGATGTGATTAAATACTGCTCTGTCCATGGTGTAGTCTGCGTCGACTTGTTCGGCATTTTGCATATCTCGAATTTTTTGTGAATTGATGAAAATATGGTGACCGTCGCATATAAGTACCGTACAAGAGGGCGATCGTCCCATTTTTGTCAGGTCGCCGCCTATCCGTCCGCCGTAAGTAGCTGTACCTGGTCCGCTTGCGCTGTAAGTGTTATACCGGTTGTCAATACCGATAACATCTTCGTTGGCTGAATACGAACATTCAGTGAATTTAGTGCGATCTGCCAAGCTGTATACATACCATCCGTCGTTGTTGTAGCCACTATTTTTCCCATGACAGTGAAAATTGTAATTGTCTGGATTCTTATCGGCAGGGCATATGAACATATTTTTATCGTTGTTGAGATAAGGAAGAATCACATCCATCCACGGACGCCCGACACCATGGTTGCCTCTTCGTTTGCCGTGAAAACCATCTTCGGCGTACCAACCGCACAAAGGCAACTGCCCTTTGGGGTGTTCAGATGCGTAAACCATAAACCCTTCGGTAATATTTCTAACATTATTCAAACAGACAAGAATTTTGCCTTTGTCACGGATATTCCTGAACATAGGTGTAATCATACCAAACAGTACAGCCATAGTAGCCATTACCATAAGCAGTTCTATCAGGGTAAATCCGTTTACTTTGCATCGCATGGAGATTACTCCTTTATATACTGTTTCAGCATAAGTTAATAAGCATGGAGTGTTCCAGCTTATTTTGCTTCAAGAATTTTCCTAGTGACCGAAATACGGACATTTTAGATGACCGAATATCATACATAGTATCGGTATATGGGTTAAAATCGTGATTAAAATTTATTATCCGAATCTGGCTCAATATTTTCTATATAATTACGATATATATTGAAGGCAATAATAGTGAGGTGACGTGTTATGATCGGTCATAAAAGAGCGTTTTGTTCCGGTATGACTTTACCGGAATTATTGGCCGCTGTATGCGTGCTTATTGTGCTTATAGGCATTTTGACCAGCGGTTTGAAATCTATGTATCAGAAAGTTGAAGCTGTGCAATGTACAAATAATTTGCGTCAGATCGGCATGGCTATACAACTTTATATCGCAGACCATGATTATTTTTTGCCGACTCCGGGGCGTATGGGCGGCAAGACTTGGGCGCGTAAACTTATCGATCAGGAGTATTTAAAAGAAACAAAGATGTTTTCATGTCCGGCGTTACCGGCAAAGAGAACTTACCGTATAAACTCCGGCTACTATAATGGGTCGGTGTGGGAACACGCGGATACCGGCGACGGCGGGGCGCGTGATGTGTCTACTATACAGCAACCCGGCTCAACCATATTGATTTCAGAATACATGAACGCAAGCATGACTACTGACATCGATACCAATAATACCGATGCGTATAGCGATACGACAATGTGGGGCGGCAATTACCCTTCGACAGCGACTGACTCATTGCTGTCTGTGCACAACGGAGGCAGTAACTATTTATTTGTGGATTTTCATGTGGAATGGATCGAGCGCAAGGAGATACTGAATGACCCTAAAGATCTTATGTATTATGACAAACCGTAATCGACTCTTAAGTAGAGCGTTCAGTATGTTGGAACTGCTTGTTGTCATGGCTATTATTTTCATATTGGCCGGGTTATCGGTAGGGTCATATCAAAAGATACGTCAATCTTCTTTGCGGGCAAGCTGTATGTCGAATCTGAAAAGTATCTCTTATAGCATGTGCATGTATCTTTCAGATCATGACAGCGCGATGATTCAGTATGAAAATCCTGCCGGAGATAAATGGACAACTATTTTGGTTTCAAATGAGTATCTTCATGAAGGGAACTATTTCGAACCTATAGGAGTAACATCGGGCAACGCACGTGACGTCGGACTCGAACCGCTTCATTGTCCAAGCGATATGAGCGATATGGATGTTTTTTTTCAGGATAAATACGCGGCTGGCGGCAGTTACGCTATCAACAGAGATATCACTTCGTCGCCTACTGTTGAACGTAAATGGACTCATATAAAAAACGCTCATAATAAAGTATTACTCTGTGATTACAATCAACAGGGAATGCTCAATAACTCTAACCAACGTGTAAGCGCCGGCTCAAATAATAATAACTGGAAAAACGGGGGCAGTAAGAGTTCAGGAACCGTAGGCACTCCACATCTTGGCGGGTCTAATTGCTTGTTCGCGGATTGGCATGTCGCACCACAGCACTTTGATGCGTTTGAAGACGAAAATTTTTCATTGGAAACGAACTTCAATTAATAAATTGCAGGTTTGCATAATACAATGTCTCCTCTTAAGGATAATTTTTTGAGGGGCTCAAATAATATATGTGACAATGAAGAAAAATGTTTGTTTTTCGTCAAACAAATAGGCGGACATTTGTTGCGTGCATTTTTGATTGACAAAACAAGGTTTCTTCACCATGATAAAAAAATAAATAAAAAATTTATTTCTTGAAATATGAAGGAGGCAACATGAGTAAAATGTATGATCCATCCGAGGAGCGAATAACTAGGCGTGATTTTTTGAAACGAAGTACACTGGGAATTGCAGGATTGGGGTTGGCGTGGGCTGGTTTGTCGTCGATGAGTAACCCGCAAATGCTCTTTGCGGCTTTGGAAAATGATCCTGCCATACAAAAAGGCAGGATGTATTACCGCAAACTGGGCAAGACCGGTTTGACTATTTCAGAGGTCGCTTTCAACGGAGCTTTAGCCGAAGACACCTCCGTTCTCAGTTATGCAATAGATCATGGACTAAATTATGTTGATACCGCTCCCTCTTACGGTAATACGGAAGAAATTATAGGGCAAGTGCTAAAATATCGCCGCAATGACCTGTACGTCAGCACAAAGTGGGATGTTCAGGAAAATATGGATCCGAAAAAGCTGGAAGAATCGGTTATGTTGAGCCTGAAACGCCTTAATATCGATACTATCGACATTATTCAGATCTGGGCGGCTCGGCGGAAAACTCAGGTTCTGTTCGAACCTATGTTTGAAGTATTCGATAAATTGAAAAAGGACGGTAAAGTCCGTTTTCTGGGGGTTTCCAGCCATATCAACACCGAAGATGTTATGCGGGCGGTTATAGATTGCGAACGGTTTGATATGATGACTATATTGTATAATTATAAAAATCATGAAAAAATGGCTTCGCTTATTGAGGAGGCCTCAGCTAAAAATATCGGTATGATTGCTCAGTTCATTGAAGGCGGTATGGAAAGTATTCCCGGTGCAGGAAAGGGTACATTGCGCGGAGCGCTTGAATGGGTACTGTCTAACAGGAATATAGCTTCGGCGATAATGCCTATGCGTTCAACTCCACAGGCGGATGAATTTTTATATGTTCCCTCTATGATGAGGAAATAATCTATTGCGCGAGGATCTTGATAAAAAAATAGCCGCTCTTGATGATTTAGCTTCTAAAAAACGGAATGCCGTCATTTTTTTACATGATAATCCTGACCCCGATGCCATAGCCAGTGGATGGGCACTTCATCATTTTTTTAAGAAACGATACAATTTGCACAGTATAATTACCTATGGAGGGCTTATCGCCCGCGCTGAAAATGCGTCTATGGTTAAGTTTCTCAAGATTCCTCTGACACCTTTCTCAGAGGTGAACATCAATTCTTCAGATCTGATTGCTTTGGTCGATACTCAGCCGCGTATCGGCAATAATTCGCTACCGCGCAAAGTGGTTCCTCATGTTGTTGTCGATCATCATCCCAGACGAATGAAAATGCGTGTTGCATTTGAAGATATAAAAACCGAGTACGGCGCTTCAGTAACCATTTTGTATGAATATTTCATGCATACTAAAATAGAAATCCCCCATTTGCTGGCGACAGCGATTTTTTATGCGCTCAGCGCCGAAACTCAGGATCTCGGACGGGAGGCGAGTGACTCTGATCAAAAGGCTTATATGGAGTTGTTTAAGGTAGCTAATAAAAAAATTCTTTCCAATATTTCGCATCCCCGTTACAACCGCGAGTATTACACCATTTTAGTGCGCGGACTTAAAAAAGCATTGATAAGCAAACATATTTCCGTCGCGCATCTGGGAGACGTGCCGTTTCCAGACTACATTCATCAGATAGCCGATATATTGCTGACTTGCGAAAACGTGAGATGGTCGCTTTGTAGCGGTTGGTATAGAAATGTGCTCTATATGTCTCTTCGAGCAAGTAACCCGAGGGCAAAAGCGGGTATTCTTGTGCGCAAACTCATCGGCTCAATGGGCAAAGCCGGCGGACACGACATGATGGCCGGAGGCAAACTGGAATATTTGGGCGATATCAACCCTGAAATGCGAATCGATATCGAAGACCTGATTACAAAACGGTTTGCGCTTTACTGCGGACGTGATCGTAATCCGGTATTTCAAAGACTCATGATAGAGTAGTTTTCTATTGTTTATTTACAAATTCATTTCACCTAGGTAACGTTCCGCGTCTATGGCGGATTTGCATCCCATAGCGGCCGCTGTGATGGCTTGCCGGTATATATGATCCACTGCATCGCCAGCCGCAAATACCCCTTCTATATTGGTATGGGTTCGTGGTTCCCGAGTAATTATATATCCGTTTTCGTCCAAATCTATTTGTCCTTTAAAAATGTCTGTATTGGGAATATGGCCTATACCGAGAAATACTCCGTCGCATGGGTACTCTGTGATAACGTTTGTTTTGACGTTGCGAACATTTACGCCTCGAAGCAGATTTTTATCTGATGCCAGGTATTCGTCAACTAAAGAATCCCATAGAAAAGCTATTTTTTTGTTGGCAAACGCCCTGTCTTGCATGATCTTAGACGCGCGTAACTCATCTCTGCGGTGTATTATTGTTACCTTTGATGCGAATCGTGTAAGAAACAATGCTTCTTCCAGTGCCGAGTCGCCGCCGCCGATAACACAGACTTCTTTGCCTCTAAAAAATGCGCCGTCACAGGTTGCGCATGAAGATATACCGTAACCCCACAACCGTTTTTCCGATTCGATATCGAGTTTTTTCGGTCGTGCTCCGGTCGAGATAATCACTGTTTTCGCTGTATAGGCATTATCGTCTGTATGCGCAGTCAAAGGAAGTTCTTTAAACTGTACTTTAGAAACATTACCCGATACAAATCGTGCTCCAAATTTTTCTGCCTGTTTGCGCATATTCTCTATTAAGTCAGGCCCCATGACTCCATCGTGAAACCCCGGATAATTTTCGACTTCAGTGGTAGTCATAAGCTGACCGCCTGCGTCAATACCTTCTATAACCAGCGGTTCTAAGTTTGCGCGTGCAGTATACAATGCCGCTGTAAGCGCCGCCGGGCCGGATCCGATAATAAGTACGTTTTCCATAGAACTATACTCCTTTTCAGTTATTATAAGTATCACAGATAGTTTTTTTTAAAATAACGGATATACCGTATGCGGAATATACGGCTATAATAGGAAGTAAAGGCAGATGATACCTGTCTTTACCGAAGAATACGCAGTGTATAGCGATCCAGTAGCAGAAGGTTGCCGTCATCAGATAATGCGCGTAATGTTTATGAAAATGTTTGCCTGTAAAAAAAACGCCTATTCCCGCTAAACCGAGCATAATCATATAATAAATTTGTGATAACGCAATGAGAATTACAAAAATTAAACCTGTTGAACAAAGACCTTTTCCCAGCCATCTCAAGCCGGATATATCTAAAATGAATAGGTTGATGATTTTTAACGGAATTTGCTTCAAAAACGCCACCGGATTATTTTTTATATAGTCGTATCCTATTTTGTAGCCATAAGAACTGATACCGTATTCAGTATCAGGCCATACGGCATCCATTGCGCTCGGGTCGTTTGATACGGCAAGTTGTACATTTCCGAGCCAGAAATTGAATCCTCCATTGGTAGACAACGGTATAAACCTCTCGAAAACCTGATAGTTGCGTATCCACCACGGAATCAATACGATTAACGTTATGGCGGCGAATATGAATAATCTTATTGAAAATATTCTAAAAGATGCTTGCCGCGTTATAAAAAAATACCAGATGATAACCGCAATGAATAACGATATTCCTGTGCGGGTTAATGTTGCCATTGAAAATATCAGTCCTGTAAGCGAATATCGCAGTAAATCATGGCGGAAATTGCTTATCATTACTGTCAGTAGCGCTATCAATAAGGCTGTAAAAAGTAGATCGGAACATAGCAATCCGGTGTAAGCAATGAAATTAGGCCATAATGCTACAAAAAGCGCCGACAGCATGGCTGTATTCTTTGAAAAGAGCTTTTTTGCCGTTATATATGTACAGATGATAATCACCAAAGTCAGAAAAATGTTCGCTATCTGGCCGACTTGCGGATTTGGCCGGAATATGCGATAAAGTAATGACAAGAAAAACGGGTATCCCACAGGAAACCATGCGGTTGGCTGTCCATTTCGTATATATCCGTTTCCGGAGGCAAGATTTTGGGCGAATTCGTGGTATTCCTGAAAATCGCTAACTTGTTCATTCTTGACCGCAATAAACATTGTGACCCGTATACCGACTGCAATCAGACAAACTATGACCAGCAATCTGCGCGAGCTTATTTTATCCATAAAACGATAAACAATTTTTAAGGTTTTGGGAAAAATATTTGCACAAAGCGGTACGGTAAGTATCATTGAAATCGCGATGATCATAATACTATTATACAAAATACGCAGATACGGCATAGATTCAGGATCGATTTTTTTATCAAAACTTACATTGGCAACGAGGTTGGCTATCCACTCCATAGGGGTAAATATATATATTAAAAAAAGAATGCATGCCGGCGCTATGTATCTGATACCGCGTGCTATCATATTTCACCTTGTTCTATGTCATACTGTTATATAAAGCAAACAATAGATATTCGCAGGAAGATTACTGCTTGACATCATATTTGTAAATGATGTACATTTTTAATTCTACTGAAATTTTCGACGCACGTAAAACAACCGGCGGATTGAAAACTTACTATATAGTGTTCACCACAATAACGCAAGATGATTGAGTCGTTATTTCTAAATAATTCTATGAAAAAATTCGATATTGTAAGAGTAATAAATATAAACATCAAAATTGGGTTTTAGTTAGTGTTATCAATATTTAATAAATTATCATGGCGTTTAGACATTCTTGAAAAGAAAATAGTCATTTTCTGGTGTGATTTTGTTTTTATTTATCTTTCCATATTTTTAACGGTGATTTTGCGGTCAACTATCTCGTATGACATATTTCTTCACCGTGAATATTTTACCATCATTCTTATCTACACAATATTTGCGCTTATTTTATTTTATATCCTTGACCTTTATAACATTTTTGTCATCGATTTTTGGTCGGGTTTGTTGCCTAGAATCTACGTCGGGGTTAGTTTGACCGTACTGTTTATCATAGTGAACTCGTTTTATCACGAACCTATAGCGTTGCCTCGCAAATCGATCATATTGCTTACGTTCGTATTGGTTGTCGGTCTTTCGTTAATCCGCTATTATCTGATGGTCATACATAGGTATCCTTTGAAGGTTATGATTATAGGCTCAGGTGTCACTTCCCTGAAGATCATTGAAGATTTACAGCAGACAGGAAGCGATTTTTTTCAGATTGTCGGTGTTTACAACGGAAGTGAACATTATAAAGGCAAAAAAGTTTGCGAGATTGAAGTGCGAGGCACTGTGAAAAATTTTCTGAACGATATCAAAGATAATCCGCCTCAATTGGTAGTGGTTTCTTTTGAACACGAATTAACGCCGGAATGGACAGACGCATTGTTAAAATGCGGCAGAATGAATATCAATGTTTATTCTGCCGCGGATGTTTACGGCAAAATTTTTGGTAAAGTTCCGAGCGACCACATAGATGCGATATGGTTGCTAAGCGGTATGAACAATATACGGAAACCATATTTGATTTTTAAGCGGGTTTTGGACATTTTTTTTGCTGTTACAGGGTTACTGATTATGGCCGTGTTGTTTCCGTTTTTGTTTATTATAATGAAAATAACGTCTCCAGGCCCTGTTTTTTTCAGTCAGAAGCGTGTGGGTCTATTAGGAAAAGAGTTTAAAATTTACAAATTCCGCACAATGATCGTCAACGCAGAAAATAATACCGGAGCTGTATGGTGCACGGAACAAGATAAGAGAATCACTCCTTTAGGCCGTTTCATGCGTAAAGTGCGTATTGATGAGCTACCACAATTCTGGAATATTCTAAAAGGCGATATGAGCCTAATAGGCCCCCGTCCCGAACGGCCGGAATTTGTTGAAATGCTAAAAAAACGAATTCCTTTTTATGATGAGAGGCATCTTGTCAAACCGGGTCTTACCGGATGGGCTCAGGTTTTGTTCCCATACGGTAACAGCGTCGAGGATTCGGCGCATAAATTGCACTATGACCTGTTCTACATACGCAATATGTCAATTTTCATGGACATGAAAATCGTTTTAAAAACTGTTTCTACAATTCTTGAGGCCAAAGGCGGCATGTGAGCCTCTCTTCCAATAACATATTATTTTCCTGTATATTGCCGATTTGATGTGATATAAACTTTATACCATATTTTACTAACAGTTTTCCGGAGGACAGGCTCTTGAAACGAAAAACTTTTCTACTTTTCGCATTTCTTCTTACTTCCGCTCCGCATTTACTTAAAGCCGCTGATAACGAATATTTTAAATACATAGCGTATCGGATTGCCGGTCGTGCGGAAATAATCAGGGAACGAGTCGAATCTATTTATGATGATCCGAGTACGAAATCGCCTGATTTGTATTATTTTATAATAAACTCGCTTTATGATTCTTATGGATTATACGCTCTTGGTGATTCCAAAAGCGCCGGCACTAAAATTTTTTTGCTGGATATGATAACGTATGATCTTATCTGTTCCGGTGTCAGTACTGCGGTAGATTTGAATCAAGCTGTCCGCGCCTTACAGAAAAGTGCGCAGGCGGGTAGTTTGACGCAATTCCAGAAAATTGTTTCTGACCGGCTAGGGATTATATCTCGCCGCGGATTATTGGAATCGGTTCGTTTTAACGAAACGGAAGAGCTGTATTTCTCTGCGTTGACACATCGTCTATACGCATTAAGCAGGGAAATACCTGCTGTATCGAAACCGAATAACCTTTTGCCATTTTTTGAGAAGTACGGTCTTATAGATAAAAAGCATGTCCGGTTTGCCTTTCCTGCTTCGCTTGAAGTGCCTGTAACCGGATTTGTATTTGGAGTCAAACTTGATACTGGCGGCGCAATGTTGCCGCAGTTGTATTTTAAAAGTCCTGAATTATCTAAAGAGATAGTAATGTTGGCTATTTTTAACCTCCTAGCGTTTCAGGAAGGTTTTGGAGTCAATAATAACGATACTCTTGAATCTCAAATCCACTATGTTCTTCTGCAAATGCGTATGTGCGACTGGCTGGTTCAAAAATATATGCAACTTAAACTAACCGACGTAGAACACTTGAGGGAATGGAGAACATGGTATCAATCAGCATACGAACGTCTGGTTCAGGAAACATTCGCTCCGGGGTATTATGAGCAGTTGTTTTCTATTAAAGCATCGCCGTCGCGTAAACGTGTTGAGTATGACTGGAATGTTTCCGCAACAAATAAGGATTCGGTGAACGCTCCTTCTGCCGACGATTATATTTTTCATATGATCGGAAACGGTTCGCAAATGACTCCTGATGAAAGACTTGTTGTGTTTTTAGAAGCACACAAAGACGACATAGTACCCGGTTATGCATTCGACTTGGGTTCCGGCGACGGAAGAAATAGCCTTTATCTGGCAGGCAATGATAAATTCTCGAGAGTGATCGCCATTGATCATTCGCAGACTGCCGTCAATAGAATAAAACAGTTGAATGCCCTCGAAAAATCCGCAGAAAAAATTCAGCCGGTACGCCAAAATATCTTAGAGTATCCATATCCCAGCGAGCGTACACCCGTATTACAACGCGCCAGTTTTATACTTATCTCTGATGTGATAGGGTATCTGACATCGAATGAACGCGCATCTCTATTTTCGAATCTCAAGGGCGCGATGCGGGAAGGCGGTTTTATGTTTATTGAATATCATCTTGCCGAAGGTGAAAAATATGAGTCGTTGAAGGTTGCCGATTCGTTTACTGTAACGGATAATCATGTTGTTATTTCCAAAACACCTTTTTGTGGAGAACAAAAAAAACAATTTTTTACGCGCAATCAGGTGATAGGTGAATTGTCTTCCGCCGGTATAGTTAACGGTGAACAATTTGAATTGGAAACTGCAATTCATGGAAATAGAGATGGGTTTGTATCCGAAACGATAATAATAAGAAAAAAACAGTGAGTTATGAATAAGTATTCTTTTTAAAGACTCTAAAATTATAACAATGGATATTATTAGTATATGAAGAGACACCATCGTATATTTTGGTTCAGGTTTTTGATAGTTATGGTTATAGCTACTCTTGGCGGTGCCCTTGGTTATCGTTATTACCAGACGGCGGAGCGCAGGAAAAATATGGTTGATGTTCAAATCATTCCTCCGGTTCCTGTGGAAACTGCCGCAGTGAGGCGGGAATCAAGATATATCGTCGGGTCGTTTAGAGGGGTGATAAAACCGGTTCGGGAAACTACTGTATCGGCAAAAGTCGGAGGTACGATCGGGAAAGTTTATTTTTTTGAAGGTGATCGTGTAAAAAAAGATGAAATTGTTGCGGTAATCGAAGATGAAATATTGAAAATAGCTCTCGATGAGGCTAACGCAAGATATAATAAATCGGTGTTGTTTTACGAAGACGCAAAACGCGACCTTAAGCGCAAAGAAGAATTATCAAAAGATAAAATTATTTCCGAAGAAGATTTTCTCAAGGCTGAACTCAATGCTCAGATAGCATTTAACGAAATGAAAACTCTCGAAGCCGATAAAGAACGCAAAATAAAAGATCTCGAATACGCTGTCGTCAAGGCTCCCTTCGATGGAATAATTTCGCGGATTGATATAGATGAGGGAGAAACTGTATTTCAGGCGACGAAACTGTTTTCGATAATGGATATTTCACGTCTAAAAATACATTTTTATGTCACGGATATAGAGATTCCGGCGTTTCACATCGGATTACCTCTCACATTTACTGTGGATGCATATCCTGACAAACAGTTTGTCAGTAAAGTCGGTTCGATAGACCCTGGATCAGACGAAGATTATCTCAACTTTCGAATTACATCTATATACGTCAACGACAATGCCATGCTGTTACCGGGAATGGTGATTAGAATTCAAGCGCGTTTGGGGCGTATAGAAGATGCTTTTTTTGTGCCTGCCGATGTGGTTTTTCAATCCGTGGAAGGCGCATTTCTTTTTGTCGTAGAAGATAATATCGCACGGCAAAGATACATAGCTCTCGATCGTCAAATTGAAGATGAGCTAGTGGTAACTTCCGGTCTGCAGGAAGGCGACGCGGTGATTGTAACCGGCTACACTACATTACAGAACGGTTCTTCAGTATTGGTAGTGAATATCTCCGATAACGATTCCAGAAACGGTAGATAGTATGATGGAGACGCAGGTATGAGTATCGGTAGATTTTCCGTTCGACAACGTGTTCCGGTTAACTTTGCTGTTATAATTGTAGTAATTGCCGGCATATACATGTACAACACACTCCCGCGCGAAACCTTCCCACTTATTTCTACCAAAGTGGTCACTATTACTACCCTTGCCCCAGATATAAGTTCCCCGCTCGATATAGAGAAATTGATCACTATCCCTATAGAAGAAGAAATAGACGATGTGGATGGTATAGATGAAATTCTGTCAACATCAATTGAAGGTGTATCGACCATTACTGTCAAAGCGGATGATTCAGTTGACAATATATATTCGTTTATCAACGATTTGCGCCAACAGGTAGATATTGCCAAATCCAAACTTCCGGATACGGCTGAAGACCCTATTATTCAGGAAGTTAAATTCAGTATTCCGGTTATTACCGTTGCTATATCCGGTAACCTTGATATGCTTGCATTCAAAAAATACGTGGATATATTGGAGGATAATCTCAAACTTATAAAAGGCGTCAGGGATGTTCTTATTTCCGGAGTAGAGGATCGTGAGGTGTGGGTGGAGATTGACCCTCTTCGCATGGCATCATACAACCTGACTATTGACGATGTTTCAAGGGCAATAATCAGAAAAAACATAAACCTTTCCGGAGGTATGCTAAAAACATCGCGTGGAGAATTTCAGATCAGGGCGCTGGGCGAACTTATCAGTCCAGTTGAAATAATGGATATTATCGTTAAAAAAGACGTATACGGCAGGGCGGTCAAGATCAGCGATTTTGCTGTAGTTGCCGACAGGTTTGCAGAAAGCAAAACACTCAGCAGGGTTGACGGCGACAGAGCTATAAGTCTGACAATTATAAAAACCGAAGAAGCCGATGCTATCAATCTGTCACAGAAAATTCGAGATGAAGTGAAGGAATACAAAAAAATATTGCCGGAAGGGTTGGCGGTATCGGTTTTCAGCGATACTTCGAAATACATTTTTAATCGTATCAAAACCATGGAAAACAGCGCCGTTTTGGGTCTTTTGCTTGTTTCCGTCTTACTTATAATGTTTTTGAATTGGCGAATATCCATAATGACCGCGCTTAGCATACCGGTTGCCATGTGTGGAGCAATGGTTTTATTGTGGGCTACCGGCAACACAATTAACCTTCTTACTATGTTCGGAATGATTATGGCGTTGGGTATGATTGTTGATGATTCCGTCGTTGTTGTGGAAAATGTGTTTAGGTATATAGAAAAAGGGATGGACCCTGTCAAAGCGGCTATCAGAGGGGCTGATGAGGTTTTCTGGCCTGTACTTGGGTCGGTTACCACAACAATAGCGGCTTTTTCTCCGTTGGTCTTTATGACCGGAGATCTGGGTAAATTTATGGCTTTTATACCGCTTACCGTTATTTTTGCTCTGCTGGCATCACTTTTTGAAGCGTTTTTTGTTCTGCCTTCGCATCTTGCGGATTTTGTAGTTAAACCAAAAAAATTGCGAAAGAACAGATTGCTAAAACCTATAGTCTCCGTTTATACCTATGCTCTAAAAAAATGTTTGCGCAACCGATACTGGTTTCTATTGTTGTGTATCCTGATGATCTTTTTCACCGCGTTTATGGCCAAAAAAAATATGAGGTTCGTTCTTTTTTCCACTGCGTTTGTCGATGAAGTGTATATACGGGTAACTTGTCCGGAGCGAAACAAACTGGAAGATACCGAAGAAGTGGTAAAACGCATCGAAGAACGTATTTTTGCCAATCTGCCACCTCATGAATATCATACTGTCGATACCACTATAGGGCGTTATATAACAAAAGACCGCAGGGGATTCAAGATAGGAACCAACCTTGCATGGATTCGAATAGATATTGCTGAAGAGAATAAGTCTACACGTCGGGCGCAGGATATTATTCAACACCTAATTTCCGTAGTTCAGGATATTCCGGGAGCTACCAGTATTGAAGTGGCGTCGCAAGGCGGTGGTCCCCCGCAAGG
Organism: bacterium; assembly: GCA_018435605.1. Lineage (GTDB taxonomy): Bacteria > Auribacterota > Auribacteria > Auribacterales > Auribacteraceae > R3-B46. The sequence continues at coordinate 182,843 of JAHDNF010000001.1, forward strand.
TCAGGCTGTCGAAGTTGAGGTGTCCGGGGTTACTTTCGAACAGCTCAAAGCGGGAGTCGAGGAAATAAAAAAACAGATGAGTACTATTACCGGAGTCCAGAACATTGCCGACAATTTTGAGGCCGGAAAAGATGAGTACCGAATTGTCATCGATGAGGAAAAAGCCAATATGTTCGGGCTTGACAATACCGATATCAATAAAGCCATTAGAAATACTTTTGCCGGCCTTAAATCGTCGAATATACGTATCGGAAACGATGATATCGACATTGTAGTCAAAGCGATGGGCAAAAATCGAAAATTGCGGGAAGATATTGAGGATCTCGAACTTAAAACCGGCCGCGGCTATTTTGTACGTCTTAAAACTATAGCGGATATTCAAAGAGTACCCGGCTATAACACTATATCTCGTAAAAACGGTAAACGCATAGTCAGCGTAACTGCTGATGTGGATGAGGATATCACTACTTCCGCCATAGCTAATAAAGCTCTGTCCGAAAAACTCGCTGATTTTTCTTACCGATATCCGGGATTGACGCTTTATTGGGCTGGACAGGCCGAGGATACTCGTGAATCTCTGCGAAGCCTTGCTATGGCGTTTGCCATTGCGTTTCTGGTGATATACATGATTATAGGCGCTATTTTTCATTCTTTCGTACAACCCTTTGTAGTTGTTCTTATTATACCATTTGCTTTTGTCGGGGTAATTATAGGGCTGATTATCTCCAACCAACCCATGGGGCTTATGGCATTATTGGGATTAGTGGCGTTAACCGGTATTGTTGTGAATGACAGTATTGTTATGGTCGATTTTATCAATCAGAGGCGTCGGGAAGGAAAAAATCGTTGGGAGTCCATTATACGGGCAGGACGATTGCGTTTTCGTCCAATCATGCTTACGTCGGTTACAACTATAGTCGGATTACTCCCTCTAATATTCAGCGGAGGTCAAACTCAAATGCTGGCACCTATGGCTCTTGCCATTTCATGGGGACTTGCATTCGGAACGGTTCTGACATTACTACTTATACCGACACTCATTACGGTTATAGATGATATCAAAATCAAAACAACCGGCGAATGGCAAATACAAAGGTTTGATGACTAATAAATTTACATTAATTTAAAGCCTACTTTTCCAAAAATGAAATCTGTAGCAGTTTATTTCAGAAAATTACAGAACAATCATTATTCCATTTCAAAGTTGATGGGGCTACTGGATGAATATCTACCTGCAGGATATGTGGACATTCATCAATGGCGGTCTTTTTCGGATTTAAAAGATATCATAGCCCACAGTAAAAACGAACGCAGGGTTTTTGCTTATTCTTTCATGACCAATGCCCTTGAAACGGTTAAGAACGAGCTTGAAATTCTTAGTAAAAAAATTACGCGCGGCGATTGGATTATAGCAGGCGGACCGCATCCTACAGCCGACCCGCAAGGTTGTCTGAAAATCGGGTTTCACAGGGTGTTTTCAGGTGAATCTGAGAGGACTATTGTTCGATTTTTCAGAGATGTTATTGATGGCTACTTGCCGGATGGACAAGATGTCATATATGATACTGAGGGAAAACCTATCAACCTTGATGACTATACGCCGTTTGATTATAAACGAGGGTTCTTCGTTCCTATTGAATTGACAAGAGGATGTACCAATAAATGTACCTTTTGTCAGGCGCACAGTGTGCATTGCGGTATCTTGCGCTTTCGGTCGCTCGAAGGGTTGCGCCAGCCGTTTGCCGAGCTTCAAAAAAAGAATCGCAGAAAAGTTTTTTTCATAACTTCGAATGTATTGTCGTACTCGCCGGAAGGTGTCGGCTCACGCTTGGAGGCATTACATAAGTTAGGGCAAATGGCATTGAGTTATGGATTGACCGATCTGCATTTGGGATCGTTTCCAAGCGAGGTTCGTCCTGAATATTTGAAAGAAGAGTATCTATCGGTTTTTAAAACTTATTGCCGTAACAGGAATATTGTTATCGGCGCTCAAACCGGCAGTGACCGTCTGCTTGAATCTATCCAAAGAGGCCATACGGTGTATGATGTCAAGTATGCCGCTCAGCTTGCGCGGTCTTGTGGATTCAAGCCGTTTGTAGATATAATTTTTGGATTGCCGGGCGAAACGTTAGCCGATAGAAAAGAAACAGTCGATTTTATTCAGTGGCTACTAAGATATACAGGCTCACGTATACATCTGCATCATTTTTTACCATTACCGGGCACTGAGCTGTGGGGATGCGAACCTTCTGCTATAGATGTCGGAACTCGCAATTACATAGACCATCTTTTACGCCACGGCAGGGCATTCGGTGATATATGGAGGCAGGAAGAATGTTCACAACAAATTCTGTCTTGGCGCACGCAAGGACTTATCACTATATAAAATATTTGATAAAAAATGATGAAATTGTATCCTAAAAAGAGTAATATAGTTAATATTTACGCATGATTCTCACAAAAGGACGAATTGTACAATTATGCCTAAGGTTTCTGTAATCATTCCAACATATAACAGCGTACGCTTTTTGTCTGATACGATCGATAGCGTACTAAACCAGACGTTTGATGATATCGAGATCATAGTCGTTGACGATGGATCTACCGATAACACAAGTGAACTTATGGCGCGGTATGTATCGCGGTTTCCAGATAAAATAAAATATATTAAGCAGAGAAATCAAGGACCGGCAATAGCACGCAATACCGGTGCAAGCTATGGAAATGCCGAATACATCGCGTTTCTTGATTCCGACGATTTGTGGTTAAAAGAAAAACTTGAGACACAACTGGCTTTTTTTGAAAAATACCCCGAGTACTCTTTCAGTTATTCCGATGTCTATGCTATGGATGAGGATGGAAATATAGGAAAAACCATGATGCGTCTGAAACATCCCGTGTCGGGCGAGTTTTTTTATAATTTATTGAAAGAGAATTTCATATCCCTACCGACGTCCATGATAAGAAGAAAATGTTTTGATAAGGTCGGCGGTTTTTCTGCTGATCCGCAGATAATCAGTACCGAGGATCATCATTTATGGCTGAAACTGGCTCGCTATTACAAAGGCGGTTACATTGATAAACCGTTGGCGAAATACCGTATACACAGTGGAAGTTTGAGCAGTCAGTGTATATGCCAAAGAAAGCGGGAATTGCTGGTAATAGATAAAATTGCTCAGGAATTTCCCGATATGTATGCTACCGGTCTAAAGCATTTCCGAGATGCAAAATCGAGATTAAATTTTGAGATAGGTTTTATATGTTATCGCAATAATGAATTCGATAAAGCGCGCGATTACTTCGGAAAATCCCTCAAAGAAAACATATTCTATTTTAGATCCCTCAAGTTGATTCTTATCACAGCGATTTTTCCAGCCTCATTATATCTTAAGTACCGTAACGAAACCATTGACAAAGATGAAACAGGGTTGCTGAATAAAAAAAATCGGCAATGAATTTTATTGTTAACCCTGTCTTTTTATGGTAATATCTCACCACACAAAATCATTGTAAACTAATGCTGAGACGTTATGAATATTCTTGGTATCGAAACGACTTCATCTAAAGGTACGGTCGCGTTATATTCAGGCGACAAATTCGTTGCGGAACTGGAGCTGGAGCATCCATTGCGGCATTCACGATACGTTATCGCGGCGGTAGACCGTCTTCTTGTCGATGCGTGTATGGATATAACAGATATAAGTCGTATTGCCGTAGGTATTGGCCCCGGATCGTTTACAGGTATTCGGGTTGGAATTGCCATTGCAAAAGGGCTTAATTGCGATTTTGCGATGAAGGTTGTCGGCATACCTTCGTTGAAAAATATCGCTGTCCAACTATCCGGTGAAACAAACATATCCGCCTATATTTCTGCACAGCGTGATGAATTTTTCGTGCAGAAGTTTTTAGTTTGTCCGGATACAGGGCTAGTTCCTGACGGCGATTGTATGATACTGACAATCGATATGATGAATACGATATTATCCGAATCTACCATATTGGTTGGTCCGGATTATGCTTCCATTAAGCCGTATAGTGATAAACTGTTATGCAGGTTATATGACCATCCGGTTTATCCGAGAGGGCAATATGCCGCTATACTCGCTTACCAAGAGAATTATGCATTATCTGACGATGATATTGTTCCGTTATATGTGCGTCGCAGTGAAGCCGAGAAAAAAGGCGCTAAGGTGTACAAATTTTAGTCAAAGGTAGGAAACGATGAGCATTTTAACTTCGCGTGATACACGATATACAAGCTGGCTTGAAATCGATTTACATACTCTGGCACGGAATTATCGTATTCTGAAGGCCAGATTGGGGCAGTCTGTTTCTATTGTATCTATAGTAAAAGCTAACGCTTATGGACATGGTGTGAAAAATGTTGTCTCTGTTGCCCTTGAAGAAGGAGTTTCTATGTTCGGGGTAGCGACCCTTCAGGAAGCTATTGAACTGCGCGAGGCGTTCGCCGATATCACTATTATAGTATTAGACGTGAATTTTACTCAGGATGCGTCTTGCATCCTTGAATATAACCTTCAACCGATTGTCTATACTCATGAAATGCTTGCCGCACTAAACGAAGCTGGAAAGCAATGGGGGCGTAAGGTACCTGTCCACTTGAAGATCGATACCGGCATGGGGCGTGTCGGCGTGTGGCATGAAGACGCGATACAGTTTATATCTCAGGCATTTTCTTATGAGTATATATCTATTGTCGGTATTTGCTCGCACTTTGCCGTAGCGGAGAGCGATTTTTCCTATTCTCTCGCTCAATGGGAAGCATTTGCGTTTATTGTCGATTATTTTAAAAATAAAGGTATTGTGTTTCCTTATTATCATCTGGCCAATTCGGCGGGAACCTTTGTTTCCGGATTGCCGGTATACAATCTAGTTAGGCTTGGAATTATCACATACGGCATTATGCCGCGCAGGCACAATGTAAATGAATTGGGACTTGAGCCGATTTTATCGTGGCGGACAAGAGTTATTTATTGCAAAGATGTACCCAAGGGAAGATCAATCGGATACGGCTGTACATATATTGCCCCTCACAGAACATATATTGCAACTGTTCCCATAGGTTATGCCGACGGGTATTTACGCAGTTTATCCAACAAAGGTGTAGTGCTTATCAATGGCAAACGATGCAATGTTGTCGGACGAGTAGCCATGGATCATATCATGGTTGACGTAGGGTCGCAAGCTCCTGTCGAAGTCGGCGCTGAGGTTACTTTAATCGGCAAACAGCAGGGAGAAATCATATCCTGTGAAGAATTGGGCGAACTGGCGGGCACTATTCCATACGAGATTACCTGCAATGCCGGTCATCGTGCGCAACGTATATATATATCATAATCCCCAAGTAGTTATACAGCATTCAAAAAAATCTTCAGAGTGATGTTTTTAAAAAAAATCATCAAGCAACCCTTACTTCATACCGAAAAATATAGAAGAAGCAAAGGCTGGTCTATACAGGGCAACACACAAAATGAAATGAGTTATCTGCATGAAGAAAGGTTTGACTTTTACTCGTACGGGAGCGAATTTGCGGGTTGACGGATCTGTCAAGACTACTCCTTCTGTCGCGGATGTTGTGGCAAAGAAACGTCTTGGCGAAGAAATGATCGCCCGTGTGGACGATTTGCCGGCATTACCGTCGGTAGTAAATCAGATTCTTACCCTGATAGAAGATGACACCACCAACGCCAGTAATCTTGAGCGTTATTTACGACAGGATCAGGCTTTGACCGCTCGTTTACTGCGTATTGTCAATTCCTCTTTTTTTGGTGTGCGTAATAAAATAACATCGATTCCTCAAGCTATTGTAATGATAGGCTATAATTCATTGAAAAATTTGGTGCTTGCCGCATCGACAAGTAAGATACTTGAAGGATGTTTTCCCGGTTATGGTTTTAAAGAGCGTGGGTTATGGCAACATTCGTTTATGGCGGCCACATGGGCGCAGACTTTGGCAAAACAGGTTGGATTTACCGCGCAGGACAGCGAAGAATTGTTTGTCGCGGGTCTGATGCATGATGTGGGCAAGTTGGTTTTGTCAAGTTACATATCCCTAAATTGCAAAGATATGATTACACATCTTATAAAGAGCAACGGCAATATCGAGGAAGCTGAAAAAAATCTTGTGGGGATAGATCATTCGGAAATAGGTAGCCGAATCGCTCAGAAATGGAATTTTTCCAGTAAATTGTCGCATATAATCAAATACCATCATAATGTCGAAGCCGCCTGTGATTATCAAAAAGAAGTCGCTATGGTTAATACGGTTAACTATTGTCTTGTGCAGGGACGGTTTGGCATGTATGAACATTTTCCTACTAATTGCAGTATGACCGATGCTTGTTTGCAGTTATTGGAATTGGATATGGATAAAGTCCGGCAAATACAAGAGCATGTCAACCGAAGCGCCGAACGCTGGGAAGAAGTTTAATATGGATATACACAACCGCGAAACATCGGATAGTAAGTACTTGGATATCATTAATGTATCCCAGGAGTTATCTTCTTGTGTGGATTTCATATCTTTTTATTCTGAACTTGAAAGGATGTTGTTTCGATACGGAGGGTGCAGTAAATACACTATAATTATCTATTACGATCAGCTTAAAGAATTTTACATCGATCATTCAAACTTTTTTTCCAGCGATTCCTTTAGCAAAATCCCTGTCAATCTTGAAAACACGGGATTATATAAATGTTTCTCCAATAAAGAATCATATTATTATCAGTCCGGTGATGAAAAACGCAGTCTGATTTTTATTGATGAGAGTGCTGATATACTCGGCTTTGAGCCATTGCTTTATAAAAGTCAAATTTACGGCTTGATTGTGTTTCATGAGTGTGCGGAAGAAACTGTCTTAGACAGGAATTGGTTGGAATTGATAACCAATTTTGCCGCAACCGCTATTATCAACTTACAATTGTATCAGGAAACAAATCAAGAGGCGACCGAAAATTCCGCAAAACTATGGGCAATAAACAGCGCCGGCGAATTGTTGAGCCATATGAATCTTGATATTCTGCTGGTAAAGGTTATGGAATTGACTTTGGGTATCATATCCGCGCAGGTGGGATCAATCATACTGGAGGAAGAAGGCAAATTTGTAACCAAAGTAGAATGGGGACTCAGCGACGAGATACTAAACAATATAAAACATGTCGATGGTAGGCTACTTATAGATTTTGTCAGAGAAAATCAGGAGCCGTTTTTGGTTATGAACGCTAAAGATGACCCGCGTATAGACATATCCGCTCTTGACGTGGCAATGGATTCGCTTATCATTATTCCGCTGTATACCAACGACAGATTTCTCGGTTTGGTAAATATTGTCAATCCTTCAGGAAGCGAGAAGTCTTATGCGCGCGATACGGAGTTGTTGGTAACTATTACCAATCTGGTGTCTATCAGCGTTGAAAACGCAATTTTATATAAAGAGGCATTGGAAAAAGAACGTATTCGCGAACAATTGAATATTGCCCGCAAAATCCAGCAGGACTTGATGCCGGCAGAACCGCCGCAATTAAAACATTACGATATAACAGGTATAAATATAACCTGCGATGAAACAGGGGGCGATTACTATGATTATTTTTCCATACAGCCGGATTCGTTTTTAAACATCGTAGTCGGTGATGTATCCGGTCATGGTATTGGAGCCGCATTATTTATGGCGACAGCTCGTGCGCATATACGTGCATCTGTCAATAATAATACATCAATATCCAAGTCGATAGAAGCTGTCAACAACCTCTTGGTCGTTGATATGGAGAAAAACGATCAGTTTATGACTCTGTTTGTCATGCGGCTTGATATACGTAAAAAAGAACTTTACTACACAAGCGCCGGTCACGAAACGGCTATTATTTATCGTAAGAAAGAAGACAGGTTCATAGAACTGCGCTCAACCGGATTGCCTTTGGGATTGATTGAGGATTCGACGTTTGAAGAGCAAAAAGCACAGCTTAAAGCCGGTGATGTTATTTTGTTGTATACCGATGGCATAAAAGAAGCAATGGACAAAAAAGATGAGTTGTTCGGATATGAACGAATAAAAGAATTGGTGCGTAAGCATGCGGATTTACCGGTAATAGATATACGTAAAAATATTCTTGATACGGTCATGGAATTTAGCTCGGGGTGTCAACAACAGGACGACTGGACGGTAGTTGTGATTAAAGTTAAAGATCCGACGAAAAAAGAAACAAATTCGGGCGATCAAACATCTGAAGTATTGCCATCTGTCGATGTAGCGCCTGAATTGCCGTCCCATGTTAGTTTTCTCAGTTCTCCGGTAGAAATTACAGGCAATAAGATGCTCGAAAGTATCATACAGAGCAATATGAATCAAAAAGACCTCCTTCTTGAAGAAATTATGGTAGCTGTCGAGAAAATGGAACTTTTTGATATTGAAAATGAGTTTAACTTGCGGTTATCTCTCGATGAAGCTATTACCAATGGCATAAAGCACGGGAATAAAAATGATATGTCGAAGAAACTGTTTGTTGCGATGTATAATGATGATAAGTATGTCTCATTTCTTATAAAAGATGAAGGGGCCGGGTTTAGTGAGGAGAAATTTAGATATTTACTTAAACCCAATCAATGGTTTGAAGAAAACGGGCGTGGGGTGTATCTCATTTCCAAGCTCATGGATGAAGTTATTTATTTCGATTCAGGGACAAGTCTGTTAATGAAAAAACTGTTGCCGCGGAAATAAGTAGGAAGGAGAGTATCATGAGTAATAATGAAATCAACCAAGTATCTCAAGCAACAGGTCAGCAGAACTATGAGATGCATACTGTTCAAAATATAATAACTGTTTCTATCAGCAACAGTAAAATTCTTACTGATGATATCATTTCGCAAATATACGCAAAAATACTCTCAGTTGTTGAGGAAACCAAAGGAGTCAACCTCATTGTAAATTTCAGTCAGGTAAACTATTTGTCCAGTAGCGTGTTGAGCAAATTGATATCCATCCACAAAAAAGTTAAGGCACAGGATGGCACTATGTGTTTGTGTAATATCAATCCTGTTATCCTGAAAATATTCGAATTGACACGTCTCGACACGTATCTGAATATTTTTCCTGATGAAGAAAAAGCCTGTGCATTTATCGAAAAATACGGTTCCTGATAAAATATCTGAAACAATGTTATCACGATGTATCCTTTCCGTGCCTACCGGTCTTTAGACATTTTAAGTGTTTATCTGTCAAGTTAATTGCATGTGTCTATCCGCTAAAATTTTACACTGTTTTGCCGACAACATAATATGGCTTTTGTTGTTGAAATTTAACAGGGGATCGGCAGGTGTATTTTTTACAAAGGGTTACACTCTTTAATGTACGACTATTTTTAATGTTTATAAATTTTAAAAGTGGCTTAACACCGCGGTAAAATAATAATTCGACTAGGATCCGAAATATACATGAAATTTTATAAGATCGTCTTGCCTATGCGGTTCATTAAATTTATTCGATATCTATCGATGTGTATGATAGTTTCGGCTGTTTTTCTTTTGATACCGGCGGTTGAAAAGAATTTTAATAGACCTGATTGCGAATTTTTTACAGGCGTTTCCAATGCTGTATATGAAACTATAAATGCATATCATCAGATGGAATCCAACGGATTGCTCACGCGCAACGAGGCTCAACAAAACGCCATTGATAAACTGAAGTCTTTGTACGGAGATTCTCAGGAATATTTTCTATGGGTACTGCGTGAAGGCGAATCGGTTCTTTTCATAAATAACAGTATTAACGAAAATGAATGCCAAGTGTCTAATTCAGGTAATGTGCGAGCTTCTTTTTTTGAGCCGTGGAGATGGAAAGTTATAACCGCATTGGCTAATAACGGCTATGACGCAAATATCTTAAAAACGAAACAAGAAGTTTTACTTTTTACCTCGATTGTAATTTTAGTGATTATCGTACTTTTACTTTTGAATATATACCATACATATAAAATAGATCGTATCAGGTTTGATGCTGAAAAGTTCTTATATGAGTCAGAGCGGCGATTCGAAGTTATTTTCGACAATATCGCGGACGGTATTTTGTTAATTAATCATGGCTCTCGACAATTTGCTATGTTCAATAAAACATTGCTCGGTATGCTCGGATATAGTAGGGATGAATTGATCGCTATGAAGCTTACGGATCTTTATCCGGAATACGCCGTTGACATGGTTATGGACGATATTGACAAGATATATAAAGGTGAGAGCGCTATTTCTCAAAATGTACCGTTAAAATGCAAGAACGGGAAAATATTGTATGTCGATATTACGATAGTGCCTATTCTTTTGAATAAGCAGGGTTATTTGATGGGAATTTTTAGAGATATAACATACCGTCGAATGCGAGAAGACAAATTCCGGTACCGAATTGAATTTGACAAACTCGTATGCACGATGTCTACAATCCTTATGGATGCTCCATCCGAACTTATTGATAGCGAAATCGATAATGCCTTGAAGGCGATAGGCGGTTTTTTGTCTGTCGAACGAGCTTTTGTTTGCATACTTCGTCCGTTAACCAATATTTTTGATGTCGCTCATGAATGGTGTGCCAATGGACTGCCGTCGCGAGTGCGCGCTATGTCAAATTTAGATGCGTCAATACACTTTTCTTGGTTTTATAGACAGATAATGCAGGAGTCAGTAGTTTATTTTCCTCAAATTAAAAATTTGCCCACATCAGCGTTTGACCTGAAAGAAATGTGCATACGTGAAGGCGTGAAATCTTTTATATATATACCTTTATCCTCAACGAGCCGGGTTTTCGGCTATCTTGGATTTGAGTCGTTTATGGAAGAAAAAAATTGGGATGACGATATTATTTCGTTGTTTTCTATCGTCGCTGAGATAATATCAAACGCTATAGCCCGAAAAGAAAGCGCTCTTGCCTTTAAGAAGAGTGAAGAGCGGTATCGGTTTCTTGTCAATAATATAAATCTAGGTATTGTTCTTTTGGATGTCAACTACACCATACTTATGGTTAATGATATGATTTGCAGTCTTTATAAAAAAACAGCCGATGAATTCATTGGGAAAAAATGTTTTACCCGGTTTGCCAATATCGATTATGTGTGTTCTAATTGTCCTTGTATGCAGATTGTTAATAATGGAACTCACAAGATTCTTGAATCGCAACTTATCAATGATACCGGCGACCGCTATGATGTACGAATCAAAATGTATCCCGTATTCAATGACGAACACAAGATATCAGGATTTATAGAAGTCATTGAAGATATAACCGAAACCAAAAAAGCTGAAGAGGAAATGAAAAAATTTATATCCGTTTCAGATCATGCGGCCTATGGTTTGGGTATACTTAACATTGACGGAACCATCGAATATATCAATAAATATTTTGCAGAGATACACGGTTATACGGTTGAGGAGGTGAAAGGGAAACATGTGAATATTTTTCATTCCAAAGAACAGTTAAATCAAGTTGACGAAGTTAAAAATCTTTTGCTGGAACAAGGAAGTTTTCAATCTATGGAAATATTGCATATCCGGAAAGATGGCTCCGTTTTTCCCATGCTCACTAATGCCGTGCTGATACGGGACGAACAAGACAACCCTAAATTTATTGAAATAACCTGTATAGATATTACTGAACATAAACGGCTTGAAGAAGAATTGATGAAAACTCGTAAGCTGGAGTCTATAGGTATACTGGCAGGCGGTATTGCCCATGATTTCAATAATATGCTGACTGCTATTCTAGGTAATATTTCCCTTGCTATGCTTGACCTTAGACCGGAACATGATTCTCTTATGTCCGTTTTAAAAAACGCGGAAAAAGCGTCTCTGCAAGCTCGTGAACTCAGTCAGCAGTTGTTAACTTTTTCGCGCGGCGGAGCTCCTATTAGAAAAACCACATCTATCGAAGGATTGATACGAGATTCCGCAAATTTTTCCCTAAAGGGTTCTAATGTAAAATGCGAATTTAAGTTCGATAAAAAACTCTTCGCCGTCGATATTGACAAAGGTCAGATCAGTCAGGTGGTAAATAATATGGTTATCAACGCCAAACAGGCTATGAAAACAGGCGGTACGATCACTATATCATGCGAAAACATGATCGTAAAACGTGATTGTTCTATTGACTTAAAAGCAGGTAAATATATACATATTTCCATAGCCGATCAGGGGGTAGGGATCAGCCGGGAAAATCTGGCTAAAATATATGATCCATACTTTACCACAAAACCGAAAGGAAGCGGTTTAGGGTTGGCCACCAGTTACTCGATTATCAAAAAACATGAAGGAATTATTGAGGTTGATTCTACGGAGAATATTGGCACGACATTTCATATATATCTGCCTGCATCGAAAAAAACATCCGAACCAAACCAGAAATATGTTTCCGTAGACAAAGACGAAAATCGTGTTTTTACAGGTAAAGGGACAGTACTTGTTATGGATGATGAAGAACTGATCCGCAATATCGTCGGTCAGCTACTTGTGCATTTGGGCTATCAGGTAGAGTTTGCCGCAGATGGAACCGAAGCTATCGATATTTATCGTAGTGCATTAGAAGAAGGCAGGAAGTTTGACGCAGTTATCATGGATTTGACTATCCCCGGCGGTATGGGAGGCAAAGAAACTATGGAAAAACTTCTTGTAATCGACCCTGATATAAAAGCTATTGTTTCAAGCGGCTACTCGAATGACCCTGTTATGTCCCGTTATAAAGATTACGGATTTTCGGGTATAGCGCGAAAACCTTTTGATATAAAAGAGATAAGTGAAGTTTTATACGGGCTGGTAAGCTGATGACGGATTTTTTAAGCGCATTAATTTCATTTTTTCCACGAAGTGAAAAAATCTCCATGAAATCAATTCCTATAACTCTAGTATTGCTCATCTATTTAAAATTGTTCATGTGTAAAACCTAACAGGCAGGCAATCATCGGTTGAGAAGTAAATTTTTTACAGGGTTGCATTTCGATCGTTAGGATCGTTAAACGGATATGAATTTCTGTTGCTTTTTCAAATGAAAGGATATAGGATTTTTATAATTCGATGGGTATTTAACAATGTATTTTCCCAATGGGACTAGAAGAAGTGATACCTGTAAAAATAATGTCACAACCCGATGACTTTACCTGCGGTCCAACCAGCTTGCATGCTGTATACAGTTACTATGGAGACATAATTGATCTCTATGACGTAATCAGAGGAATATCTTATCTTGAAGACGGCGGTACGCTGGCAGTGCATCTGGGTACTCATGCTTTGCAACGAGGTTACAACGCCAAGATTTATACATACGACATGGATCTATTCGATCCGACATGGTATTCGTTCGAAAATTCCGCGTTGATCGAAAAACTGACCGTCCAGAAAAAATATAAGGATAACAAAAAATTACTTCATTCAGCAGACGCTTATATAGATTTTTTGTCGTCCGGCGGAAAACTGGCTTTTGAAAACCTCGTTTCGAGTATCCTGAGAAAATATTTTCAAAGAAACGTACCTATTCTTGCGGGGCTAAGTTCTACGTATCTGTACCAGTGCCAGCGTGAGTACGCAACATCTAAGAAACGTACGAAATACGATGATGTTAAGGGGTTTGCCGCAGGTCACTTTGTCGTGTTGTGTGGTTATGATGACGATAAGCATCATATTATAGTCGCCGACCCGTACACAAAAAATCCTTTATCCGGCAACAATTATTATTCTGTGGAGGTAGCGCGGCTTATAAATGCTATTTTACTCGGCATTATGACATATGATGCAAATGTCTTGATTATCGAACCAAAAAAAGGACAACAGAAAAAAAATGAATAATATCCTTATTGTCAACAATCCCGCAGAACTTGACTTCCATATCGAAGGGGTATCTGTAGTGGCCGCCAAAGCGTATTTGTACGATACCAAATATGCGGATATGCGCAATGCACGTATATTCAATTTGTGCCGGTCGTATAAATACCAGTCTACCGGTTATTACGTGTCTTTACTTGCCGAAGCCCGGGGGCACAAGGTCTTTCCAAGTGTGGCTACTATGCAGGATTTCGGCTCGCAAACCATCATTCGAATAATTTCAAGCGATATTGACGAGCTGATCCAACAAAATTTTAAAAAACTTAAATCAAAAGATTTCATACTCAGTATTTATTTTGGCAAAAATATGGCCAAACAATATGAAAAACTCAGTAAACATCTTTACAATTTGTTTCAGTCGCCTTTGTTGCGTGCACGGTTCATATTTAATAAAAAATGGATTTTGCAGTATATAGCTCCCATACCCCTCAAAGAAATACCGGATCATCATAAACCTTATCTTGTAGAGTTTGCTAAAGAATATTTTTCACGAAAAAATTTCTCGATAAAGAAGAATGTAAAATACCGGTATGATATGGCCATATTGGTTAATCCTGAAGAAGAAGAACCCCCATCCGATAAAAAAGCCATCCAGAAATTCATCGACGCCGCCAAGTCTTTCGATATATGCACAGAATTAATAACTAGAGACGACTTCAGCAGAATACCCGAGTTCGACGCGCTGTTTATACGGGAAACTACTGCGGTAAACCATCATACTTATAGATTTTCACGCAGGGCGCATCAGGAAGACCTTGTGGTTATAGACGATCCTTTTTCTATATTGAAATGTACCAATAAAGTCTACCTTGCGGAATTGTTGACACGTTCTAAAATAGCTATTCCAAAAACACTTATCGTTCATAAAGATAATATTGCTAAGATAGAGTCTGAACTCAATTATCCGTGTGTGCTGAAACAGCCGGACAGTTCATTCTCTCAAGGAGTGATCAAGGTCGACGACCGGCTGAGCCTTGAGCAGGCGCTTGAAAAACTCCTTCGAAGTTCCGATTTAATTATTGCTCAGGAGTTTACTCCGACTGAATTCGATTGGCGGGTGGGGATTCTAGACCGTACACCTTTATTTGTCTGCAAATATTATATGGCTGAAGGTCACTGGCAGATTTATAACTGGCAAAAAAAGCAGACTGACGATTTGTATGGCAGGGCGCAAACACTTCCGATTTATCAGGTTCCGGATACTATCGTGGAAACGGCTCTTAAAGCGGCAAATCTTATTGGCGACGGATTTTACGGGGTAGATGTGAAAGAAATCGATTCACGACCGGTTATTATAGAGGTAAACGACAATCCAAGTATTACCTACGGTATTGAAGACGCTGTGCTTCAGGACAAACTTTACACTACTGTTATGCAGTCATTTTCAAATCGTTTGCAAAAGAGATTACCATGACAGCAAAAAATACGCTTCATTTGTTTGAAGGGTTCGGCATCGAACTCGAGTATATGATTGTAAACAAAAATACCATTGCTGTTACACCTATTGCCGATGAAATATTGCGCAGTGTGGCAGGCGAGTATGTATCCGACTTCGATTCGGATGATCTCAACTGGTCTAACGAGCTGGTTCTGCATGTGATAGAACTGAAAACCAACGGGCCTGCAAAAAAGATCGATACGCTTGACAGGTCGTTTCACAGGGATATTTTAAAAATTAACGCTATACTGGAACCGTTTGACGCAATGCTACTTCCGAGTGCCGCTCATCCGTTTATGTGTCCGTTTACCGAATCCAAACTATGGCCCCATGACTATAACGAAGTATACGAAACCTATAACGCCATTTTCGATTGCAGGGGACATGGATGGTCGAACTTGCAGAGCACTCATATAAATTTACCTTTTGCCAACGATGAGGAGTTCGGCAAACTGCATGCCGCTATACGGCTTATTCTGCCGATTATTCCGGCGCTGAGCGCCAGTTCTCCCATCATCGACGGAAAACCTACAGGTATGCTTGATACGCGGTTGGAGTATTATCGCACCAACCAAAGAAAAATTCCATCTATATCCGGCATGGTTATCCCGGAGCGTGTTTTTACTGTCAATGACTACCATACCAAAATATTGAAAACTATCTATGACGACATCGCTCCATACGATAAAAAAAATATCATGTGCGACGATTGGCTCAATTCACGCGGGTGCATCGCACGGTTTCATCGAAATACGCTGGAAATAAAGACAATAGATATTCAGGAATGCCCGCTTGCGGATATGGCGGTTTCTGCGGTTATCATAGATACGCTCAAAGCGTTGATAAACGAAACATGGTTAGATTTCGAAGCGCAGTGTTTGTTTGATGAAAGACCGCTAGCCGATATACTTCAATCGACTATCATTCACGCCGAGCAGGCTGTTATAGAAGACAGTCGTTTTCTATCGGCGTTCGGATTTTCTCATAGACAAACATGTACGGCAGGTGAGTTATGGCGTCATATTATCGAAAATATTCGTCATGAAACCATATCGGAGCAGTTTGCGTCTTCTGTTGAAATTATCCTGAATCAAGGCACGCTTGCGCGCAGGTTGCTTAATAGTCTTGACAATAATATATCGAGGTCTGCTATTATGAGAGTATACGGGCAACTTGCCGAATGTTTAACACATAACGAAATGTTTGTTTTATGAAAACAATACTGACTACCTGTGAACACGGCGGCAACATAGTTCCAAATTCATACAAAAATTTGTTCAAGGATTCCAAATCTCTGCTCAATTCTCATCGTGGATACGACATAGGCGCTATAGATCTGTATGAAAGTATGGTAAACGAGATTTCGGATATACACATCTGCTACGGAATTACCAGATTGCTTATCGATCCGAATAGATCACTGCATAATAAATCGTTGTTTTCGGAAATTACCGGATCACTCGATAAAAACAATAAACAATATATTACAGATACTTTTTACAATACTTATCGCGACGGAGTGCAGGCTCTTATCGAGATGAGCAATAAAAACGGAAAACACGTCATCCACATTGCAGTTCACACTTTTACACCTGTATTGAACGACAAAGAACGTACTGCTGATGTAGGGCTACTTTATGACCCTGCTCGAAACGCTGAAAAAAATCTTTGTAAATTGATCAAACATCATATCACCCACAATGACCCTTCGTTGCGTGTCCGGTTCAATTACCCGTATCTAGGCACTAGCGACGGATTTGTACCGTATCTTCGCAAGCAGTTCAGTCAATCGGATTACACGGGCGTTGAACTTGAAGTTAACCAGGTGTTCGCACTTAAAGATAAATCGCGCTGGGAAGAAGTTCAGGAAATCGTTGTAGGGGCGTTTCGGTCTGCTATTTTGGATTCCAACGTATAAAACCGGCAAGCGTAATTAAATAAAAAATAGCGGCGCAGGGACTTGAACCCCAGACACGCGGATTATGATTCCGCTGCTCTAACCAACTGAGCTACGCCGCCATAATATTAACAGAAAAAATTGTTAGATAAGTATATAAGGAAAAAACAGGGCAAAAACCTGTAATAGTAAAATTGGTAGCGGGGGTTGGATTTGAACCAACGACCTCCGGGTTATGAGCCCGACGAGCTACCAAGCTGCTCCACCCCGCGTCAATTGTTCATCTATTAAACGATATTTCTAATTTTTCGTCAACAGATATTTTATAAATATTTATCCTTCTTGAGGTATAAAAGAGATAATATCTATACCGACCTAACTTCTTTTACCTGCGGTACAGCTTCCTTTAACGCTCTTTCTATACCCATCTTCAATGTCATCTGTGACATAGGACATCCTGCGCAGGCTCCGGTTAATTTAACCATTACCACTCCGTCGTCCGTAACGTCGACAAATTCCACATCTCCACCGTCTGCCTGTAATGACGGACGTATTTGCCCTAGAATCTTTTTAATCTCGTCGCGCATGGATTATCTCCTTTACAGCGGATTTAGTTTCCAATAAATTAGTGTTTTTTTTGGTGGCTAAGTTTAAAAACTTTCTTTTTATTCGAACTCGTGTTGTGTATACTAAGAAAAATTTTGGATAAAGTCAACTCATGTTTCAGATACAATAAGTTGCATTATAGGAGGATTTCATTACATGCAGGCAAAAAATGTTTTGAAAAAATGTTTGCTCATCGTTTTCGCGCTGGCCTATATGGTGGTATCTTCAGGATGTGCGTTCCTTGTAGCAGGCGCCGCCGCAGGAGCATATATACATGGGAAAAACATAGAAAAAGCGGAAGGTAGTGAATAAACAATCGACTGTCTGTTATATTCTCATTGCCAGCAAACAAATTTTGCGAAGCAATCTCATTAGATTGCAATATCGAAAGTACTACTTGTGATGACTTTTTTAAGATTCAATACGCGGCATAACACTCAGCGCCGGTAGCGCAAATGAAGCCTGTTGTTTTATATATAAAAGGCTAACTATGAATAACTGCGAACGGTATTCCTTTTTTCTATATGTCGGCAGGTTGCCGTATTTTCTCCTATGTACAGCCGTTTTTATTACGTATATTCATACCGTTACATATCCTTTTGTTAAATGGGATGATTACGCTTATATTGTAGATAATCCGGATATGTACGGTTCGTTTTTTGAAACGATAAGGAATATATTTACATCGCGTATGCACGGAAACTATTTTCCCTTGCATCTTCTTTCCTATCTTATAGAACTCAAAATTTTCGGCGTTAACCCAATGTTTTTTCATCTCAACAATGTTCTTTTACACATGGCTAACGTTTGTCTGGCATACAAACTTTTTACCGGTTTCGCCGCAGGATGGCTACCGGCGTTTATAGGTGCGCTTCTTTTTGCAGTACATCCGGTACATGTGGAATCGGTAGTATGGGTATCCGAGCGCAAAGACGTTTTATATCTTTTCTTCTTTCTGTTTTCGTTTATTTTACTGCGACTGCATCTGAAACACGGAAAAACCGGGTATCTGCTTGTATCTTTGATATTGTATGGCTGTAGTTTGCTGAGCAAATCAGCCGCGATTGTTTTTCCGCTTATCGCGATGGTTACACATTTATATTTATCGCCATTATGTAGCACAAAAAAATTTTTCAGAAAGATATGGCCGTATTTTATTATGGCAGGCATTGGCATTGCATTGCAGATTTTTAGCAAAGATCTGACAGAGATTATGGGCGAAAAAAAGACTTTTCTGAAAATGACAGAAGTCTTTTTGCGCTATATTGTTCACCTGCTGTACCCCATAAGGTTGTCTCCGCGTTACGATAGATTGCCGGATATACCCCTGATTTTCATTTTTGCCGGCTTAGCGTGTCTGGTTTACGGTATAATACGATCCAAACATATTAGATGGGCGCTATTGTGGATGTTGATAGGATTGCTTCCGGTACTCAATATAATCCCCATACAGATAATCATGACCGACCGGTATTTATATCTTCCGGCGCTTGGGATGTATTACATTGCCGGAGTTGGAGCGATAACACGGCTGAGATATTTTTCAGCAAAATCGCTTCTCGTTTCTATTGCCGTTGCAATAACCTGCTGTATGGCGCTTAGTTTAAAACAAACTACCACATGGAGCAGTAGCTATGCTTTATGGCGTAAAGTTATGGTTACCAATCCGTACGATACTTTTCCGTTGATTAATCAGGGGTTGATTGCATACGACGAAACAGGCGATGCCGAACGCGCGTTATTGTGGTTTAACAAAGCCCTATCCATCGAGCCTGATTCTCCGCAGATCAATGCTCAAATAGGTTCGTTATATTACAACGAAGGCTTGTTTGATAACGCCGGAGTTTTTTTACAAAAAGTTGCTTCAATACCGAATGCCCGGTTGAAGTATCCTGAGGCATTATTGAAACTGGCACACATTGAATCTCTTCAGGATAATTTTTTAAGAGAGATTGCCGTACTTCAAGAAGGTTTGGTTACCGATTTACGCACTCAATTCGAGAAACGTCTTATTGAAGCCCGTGAACGAATGCAGGCTGTTATGACAGCCCGAACCATGATAGATATAAAGTCGAGGGATATAGAATTTATCGTTCATACTATAGAGCAGTTACATGCGTCAGGCCATATTGTCACTGCACAACGTCTGATCGATGCGGCTCTGAAAAAATATTCTGATAATGAATATATATTGTTTTTAGCCGGTATGAACAGTCTTATGCAAAACAACCGGAGTGAAGCCGCAGAATATTTTAACCGTATAACAAGCATTGAAGAGCCGTTTATGAATTTCTTTGCTCAATTCATGGTTGAAAGAAATCAGCTTGACTCATCCGAGTTTTTACAGCGTCTCAGGGGAGGTATGTCGAAGTTTCCTGACAAGAATATATTGTTGTTAGAATATGGTTTGTATTTGACTCAAACCGGTTGTGAGCTTCAGGAAAGCAAGGATGTATATATGCAAATAATGCGCAGTCAACCCGGCTGGTGGCATATTTCAAGCATGATTAGTCTAAGAAAATTTCTGTCTGATCAGGGTATAAACCCCTATAAATAATTCGTTCAATGTATATCGATGCAAAACTAAGCCAAACACCTATTAGAAAATAAACCGCGGAAGGTAGCAAAAACGGTTTGCCAGCTACGAGCAATAGGCCGCATCCAATAAAAAGACAGAATGTCTTTATCGCCGGATGATCAGCTTTGATATCTATCTTTCCGGTTAACATTACTGCCGACATACCGCAATAAATGCCTGCCAGAGTCGCGGCGAGAATCTGTATACGGTGATTCGGCACCATAAAAGCCGTAATAATCATGCTTGCAAAAGCAATTATATAAGGGATACGTATTCCGAAGCGCCGTACGGAGTAGTATATAAGAAGTACAACGCCGCCTATTAACCATCCGCCGATAATGTCTACAGGATAATGCACACCGAAATATAACCTTGAAAACGAAATCCATAGTATTGCCGTAGCGCATAGCGCAACTGTCCACGGTTTTTTTTGATGCAATGCCAGCAATCCGAATACTGTCATAGAACCTTGCGCATGACCGCTTGGAAACGAAAATCCGTCGGCAAACCGGGTATATAACGGCATTACCAGCGAGTGGTCCGGGCGATCGACTTTGAAGAGTATTTTAAGTAAACATGTTATTAAAATGGATAGTAAAATTACCGAAGTATACACACAGGCTTTCCGACGGTCGAATATTCCGAATAAGAGTGGAATCAGCGCCATATAGGCATAAGAAGTTCCCAGCAGAGTTCCTATAAGAAAAAAAAAGTCTAACAACGGCGTCCGGTGTTCACTCAGCCATATTAAAAGGTTATATTCAAAAGGCCGCAATGAAGCGGCTGTCAGAAGTGGAATCATATTATACTAATACGCTCTGTATAATCTTTTTCAAATCATCAATATAAAAAGGTTTTGACACATACGGATTCTTTACTGAATCTAAAAACTTTGTGGTATCAGGATCATACGTATCGCCGGTAGTGAATACGACTCTGTTTTCCAATCCGGGATAATTATCGCGTATCCAGCGGTATAACGTAGGACCGTCGATCCCGGGCATACGTATGTCGGTTAGGATAGCGTTGTATTCGTTGCTGGATATTTTAGTCATGGCCTCACTTCCGTCTGAGGCAATATCTATTTCGCACATATCCGACAAAATATCATTCATCACATCGCGCAGAACCGGATCATCGTCGATGATTAATACCCGTGATTGTTTTTTCTGAGAAATATCTTCAAAGCCGGTATCGAAAAAAACCGGTTCTTTTAGCGGAAATGTAAGTATGACAACCGTACCGTTGCCGGGTTCCGATGAAATATGAATTGATCCGTTATGTTTCTGCAAAATATTGTACGAGGTGCTTAAGCCGAGTCCTACGTTGTTTTTTTCGGTTTTTGTCGTGAAAAACGGATCGAATATTTCGTTAAGGTATTGCTCCGGTATGCCGCATCCTGAATCTTTAATAATTACTTCGCAAGCAGAATTTGAGTAATCAACTATAAACGATAGTGTCCCGCCACGTTCTTCCATAGCCTCATAGCTATTTGTGATGATATTCAGGAATACCTTGCTTATTTGTTTTTTATCGAGCATAAGCGACGGGATATTTTCTTTGTAATCACGGATAATTTCAATATTTTTGCTTTTAAATTTGTATAAAAACAAAGACAACGTATTTTCTAGCAACGCTATGATATCTACCTGTTCAAAATGCTGAGTGGAAGAACCTGAAAAATATAGGAGCGACTCGACTATGCTTTTGACCCCTCGCGCTGAATCTTCAATACTCTTGAGCCATTTTTGGTTTCTTGGATTTTTTTCCTGCGCTATCAATAATTGGGCATATGCCAGAACCGGACTAATTCGGTTATTCAGTTCGTGCGTGATTCCGGTAAGCAATTTACCGAATGCCGCAAGTTTTTCAGTTTGAAACAGTTTCTGTTCAAGTTCTATATTGCGGGTTATATCGCGAATAATAATCAGTATGTCAACCTTCAGTTCTGTTGATATCTGATATATCTGTATATCTAGGATCTTTTTCTCATTTCTATTGTTGGTAAATCGTACCTGCTGGAGTATTGTAGGTTTGTGCTGATAAAACAGCGAATCGATCAGTTCATCAAGATTGTTT
This sequence comes from bacterium, assembly GCA_018435605.1. Lineage (GTDB taxonomy): Bacteria > Auribacterota > Auribacteria > Auribacterales > Auribacteraceae > R3-B46. The sequence continues at coordinate 205,311 of JAHDNF010000001.1, forward strand.
TCATGTATGAAGTCAGGTGGAAAAATATCGCTCAACTGCTTACCGATCAAATTTGAGGGCTCGACAAAAAACAGGTGCTGGCATTCAAGGTTAGCATAAGAAACCTCTTTTCTGGTATTCAAGCCGATGATTGCCGACGGAATAGTGTTGATTACGCTTTCAAAATATTCTTTCAGGTTTTTTATATTTTTTACATATTCCGCCCGATGTTTGTTTAGGCGATACTGGTCGATTGCTTTGAGCAGGACAAGCGGCAGTACGGAAAGAAAACCTTCCTTTTTCAGCACATAATCATAAGCGCCCGATTCGAGAGCTTCGTGTATCACTCTTTCGTCTTCCCTGTTGGTAACGAAAATGGACGGATGCTCGTCGCCTCCGGAATTCAGTTTTTTCAAAACCTCTAAGCCGTTCATTTTAGGTAAGGAATAATCTATTATGTATGCGTCATAGTTCTTTGCGTCTTTGCAGGTAAGCTGGTCGAACAGTTCCTGACCGGAAAAAAAGGAATCCACTTCAAATACGGATTTGAACTCTAAAAGGGCTTTTTTGATTAAAAAAGTATGATTTTCGTCATCCTCAATAAGGGAAATCCTAAATTTCTGATCACTCATAATTTATACCTTTTGCCTTAAATGTCGAGAAAATATAAATAGGGGAACTCTCAAAAAATGTCATTTTTCGGAGCTTAGCGACGAATCAAACAATGTAATTTTCCAAATTTTGCCTATCAACCACCTTTGTCGGTTGAATTTAGGTACCCCCTTTTGATATACGACATTATTTGATACACATTGTACACGTCAGGCTCATTATTATGTTTCATTATAGGATAGTACAACCGATAATTACCATATTTTTTTTAAGGAATCGCAGAGAAATTATTCTAGTGTCCTTTTTCACCTCTTGAGGATGATGTCGGTTAAAATTTAGTTGTGTATTGAAATGACTGATTTTAATTTCTCAGAGGTGGTTGCAAAAATCATCTTTATAATGAATGAATTTGTGCCATAATCTTATTTTCTGTAAATAAAGTCTCTTAAACGGTATAATGTATGGTTATCTTGCCTGACTATTTTTGCGCTTCTTCCCACAGGCGTTACGGAATACCCGAAAGAAGTAAGTTCCCGTAATTCCATAACATAGTTACCGACCGATGTTTCTATATTCAATTTGCCGGCATGTGCAAGTACGGTACTGCAAAAATTAAAATCTATATCGGGATGGGTAATTTCTTTGCGTGCCTGCCGGAGGATAGGTTCAATGTATACTTCAAGCAACTCTTCATCTATGGGAAACGTATTGCTTTGGCCGATAAAATAAAAAATCTCATCAGGCGTCAAGTCTTTTAACTGAAACAATGCTGTATGCATCGCAGGTTTACGGTCTTTTTTGCCAACTGTTAACGGATATCCGCGCACTATGCGGTAAAAATGCGGATTATCCTGCATGCGCTCAACTATTTCCAGAATCTGTCCGTCATCGAGAATATTCTTGGATGTAGTTATAAATTCGTAAAGCACGATCATGTCGAAAAACGAATCGTATTGTAATACGAAAGGAGTCTTATCTAAAGAATATTCTGCTGTTAGAGCTTTTTGGCGAAGTAAATACATATCGATTCTTCCGTCAATTGTGCATTCGTCTATCTTTTCAGGTTTAACTGCGTATACAGGTATCCCTTGAGGCACAGAATGAAACAAAATAACTCGTGTCGCATCGTGCGGAATGACAGGCGCAGTAATGGGCGGGTATCTTTCATTGATCAAACTTCGCCATAGACGGATTTCTTCGATATTTGGTTGTGGTTTTTTGTAATCAATTTTCTTCGCAGGGTCGAAAATACTTTGCCATCCGATTTTCTCGAATGATTTTATATATAATGTAACTATTTTGGTAAGACCGCTAGATTGAGGATCTTCTCTTATGAAAAATTTACAACGATATAACCCGCGCAATGAAGAAAATGTCATTGCTCCGACAGATGTGGATGGCAATACGCGAAGTATTGACGGATGATCCAGTAAATTGTATCCCGGCACCGGAGTATATGCTTTCTCCGTATGGGGGTCACAAATCCAATATGTGCCTTTGAATTCACGTATGGCGAATTCAGGTTTAATCTGTCGTTCAGGTTCGTTTTTCTGAATCTTATCTATAAGTTCGGAATAGTCCACGAATTGAAAAACTGACTCAAAAAAAAGCGGTTGCTCGATTTTATCCAAATTGCCGAGCAAATCGTGAAACCGCGGCAATGATTTGTACCATGACATCATACCGCTGATTGTAACCGTTATAGCAACAAAGCTGATTATAAGTATTAGCTTTATTTTAAAATTTTCCGATTTTCTCACTGTTAACTCCTCAGTTATGGGAATTATAATTGAAACGATAGACATATATACGCATATATAAAAAATCAGAGTATTTATCACCGTTTAAATAATACAACTCAATGAAATTATCCGCCAGAAAAACTTTATAACTTAAGGAACCTAGGAAAGAGTCGTTTGAAAGTGCTAAAACGGATGCTCCTCGTATGAGGAGCATCCGTTGCGTTAATACTGTAGCTTATGATGTAACTTATTGCACAAGAGAAACAACTGTTGTGCGAACACTTGTTCCTGCTTTTGTAGTTACAGAAATATTTTCCATGTTACCGAAAACATCGTTAGGCAGATCGAATCTGAATGTGCATAGTTCGATTGCGCCGTCTTCGCCGAGTGCGGTTTCGTCGAATTTTATGCCGATCAATCCTGTTTGAGGATCAGGATTAACCACTTCAACCGGATAACCGTATGTCGATTGAGCGGAATCGGCGATTGCCTGCAGTACATTGAGCGGTAAATTCAATCCGAATGTATACGATACATGGCTCAAGGCTTTATTTGTATCTTCCGTACTTGATAAATCGATAGTAATGGACACTACACCATCACCCGGTATTGTGCCGACATCTATATCGAACCCGTTTTCGTCGCGAACAGTTGGATAATATGTAGGCGAAGGCGGATTATCAGCCGGAGGAGGATCATCTGCTACCGGATTATCAGTCGGAGTATCACTAATAGGCACTTCAAAGTCTTCATCCTTGTCATTTTGCGGGGTGAACCTTGACGGCGGGATAATGCCTTTGAATAATTCAATGTGGCCATCTACATAAGCCGCTATGGCCACTCTGTCGCCGTGCCTGAATGCTACTTCATCGGAGCTTGAAACACCTTCAAAATGGCTGTCGGTAGTCATAACAGTAGTGGCTCCGCTTTCTATCATATCCAGCTTGACCCCAGTAATGTATACGTTAAATGCATACGAATGTACTGGAGTATCGTCCAGTATGGTTCCTTGTACCTCAGGACAATGGGTTAATTTGAAATCGCGGTTGTAAAAATCGGACATGACGTTTTGTGCGAAAACCGTGCTTTCAAAAGGATTTGATGCGTTGTATTCATCTGCCGGAAGGTAACCGGATATACCGGCTATAGATATCGGCAACATAGCGCCGGATTCATTGGCATATAATATTGCGGCAATCGCAAGTTGGCGCTGATTGCCGATACATGTTGCCTGGCGCCCTTTCTCTTTCATGTCATGCACTGAAGGCAACAGTAACAATGACAATATTGAAATGACACTGAATACCATCAGCAGTTCAAGGAAACTAAAGCCTTTTTGTTTTTTGTTGTGAGATAATTTCTTCATAATCCAGCCCTCCGATTCGGTGTATTGTATTCAGTCATAAGATATAAGCATATTTGATGCCGATTGGAGAAATGAATTTTGAACTCGAAAAATAAAAATTATAGGATGGTTTTTTGAGAGTGTCCGGTAATCGGTCACCTTAAAATGTCCGGTAATCGGTCACCTTAAAAAAGGTCTCATTACCGGACATTACGCCTGAATCCTTTATTTATCGACTTTATGCCGACCAATCGAAGTAGTACTGATATAAATATTTTTCTACATTAATAAGCGGGCAAGGATCGTCCACTTTATTTATTTGTTCTTTTAGTAACTGTATTTCAATATCCTGTTGATAATCCATAGGGACTATATCAGGCGCGGTATAGGTCATAGGATATTTAATATCTATGTTAATATCTTTACTTTGCATAATATCCGGTTCCAGTTGAATTGCCGGATATGTCATTGTCTGACCGAATGATAAACGAATATCAGTTTGAAAAAGCTGAACGAATAACAATGCCAACAGTAATCCCGTCAAAATAATCATTTTTTTTATCATAACCGCAACTCCTTTTGCATGGTTGTTCGAGATGGCATTACAAAATAGATTCGATCCGGCAAAAGGGGGTTCAAGAAAAGAAATGGGGATAATTGAAAAAACTTATACGTCGTTGCAGTAAGATTAGTATGAAGAATAAATAATCGAGAGTTCTTCAGGAAGCTCATAAAAACTATCCGGAAAAATTTCTATTATTACACTGCTATTGGTCAGGCAAAGATTATAAAGCAATCTAAGCCCATATTACGTAATATATCGTAGCCGCCGACTCTTTGTAATTAAGCGAAGTCTGTTACTAGATAGATAGAAGTAAGTTAAGCAGTTCCTTTGCCGCTTCGCTAGGCCCTTTATACTCAAATCCGGCAATACCTAGTCTTGTGCGCATTTGCCCGATAAACATATTGTTTTTGAAAAACGCATCAAAAAACCTTTGCGCTATGGCGCTATGTATTTCTCTGTACTGTGGCGGCCCGAATATGTTTGCGAAATAAGAATGTACAAGACCGGTAGACGTGGTTGTGCCTTTACTCATAACTGCTCCGTCTTTAAAAACCTTTATCGCGTCTGTTGCATTGGAAAATTGTTCCAGTATCGGATGATCGTCGTCGATTTCTTCGTAGTTGTTAGCGTAAAGCACACAGTCTATTTTATGGCCTTTAATTACATTATCAAAAGTCGTTATTGGAATGACCAGCCGGGCATTTGTTTTACTGGGACTCATAAAAATAGCACGGTCTATTTGACCGAAAGCGTATCCCGGTTGAAGATCGTCCAGCCTGAGAAAAGCACCTATTTCAGTGCCATATCCTATGACGTTACCGTTATCGTCAATGTCTAGCGATCCCATGTCGTCCGCGATGACTATCATATCGCGAATATTGCTGTCGTCCAATGTTCTGAACGCTTCAAGAGTTTCCGATTTACCGGCGCCGGTATCTCCGATTATCAGCACAACACGTTCTTTGTTTTTACCAAGATTAAATTTAATCAACGCGCCGTGAAACGGCATTTTATTCAATTTCATCATTTTTATATTATGCAGAGTCAAGACCATTTTTTTAAGATAACCGAAGTAACCGAAGTGATTGTCTCTTGGCACAGCCGCTACAATCATATCATTTTTCTCGTCGTCATAAAATACTGTAGGGAAAGATGCTAGCGAATCAAGCGATCCTTCCGGCGCACCATAAATATAAACAGCGTCCGGTTTTTTAGTGAGATCATTGTCTTCAGCCAACTCAAAAAGGTTGCTGAGCGAAAAACCCAGCCCGAAAATTCTTTCATGGAAGTAGATCAAAATAAGCAGAGGACCCACTTTTGCCGGATAGCAGAGGTATTCGTCTTCAGCTATATCAAACACTTCAAGCGGGTTTTTATCGGTTTTTTCAAATCTGCCGGTTCGTTTATTCATAGGCGGATCTAAGACAAGCGGAGGATTGAGCAGTACCTGCCGTATAATAGGTATCCGTTGTAACTTTTTTTGATATATTTCGGGAAAAGCGATATCCTTTGGTAGCGCGATGGTCGCTATTTCCGCGCCTGCCCGTAGCTGGCGGTATATGCGTGGATGGTTGCCCGTAAGATTTTCTTCTATGTCGCGATAAACTTTGCGTATAAGATGCGTAAGCCGTTCTACAGTATCGTTAAAAGTGCGGTAGGGGCGTTTGTCCAGTATATCGCCTTCGGAATTGCAAATGATAAAACGATCATAACTGCGCCAATAGTTATAAAGGTATTCGACAAAATCATAGAACAAATGCGTATCTTGGAAAAAAACCTTGGAATCTTTTACCGCACGCATGACGTACGATGAATCCATTTTACTCAAAAACTGAAGGGTTTTGGTCAGAGCCGCGATTTGTTCGTCATTGATATCCTGCTCGCCGAAAATATTCAACAACGCTGATTTGCTTTGCTGTAAATTTCCGACACATTTTTTTATGATTCTATTGAACAGAGAACTTTCAAAGAGATCGTCCGCGGTTTCGCATATTTTATCTTTTATACGTATAATCACTTTTTTTTCTACAATTTTAGCTTCCTGCATGACACCCGCCTTTGTTTTGTATGCTTTGTTTTGTATGCTTTGTTTTGTATGCTTTGTTTTGTATGCTTTGTTTTGTATTGAAGAATTTTGCAAGCATCCATGTTTTACAATAATTATTCGTTTTTGAAAAGGATGAAATTATAATAAATGCAATTTTTTGTAGAGAAATCTTATGAATGTACAAATTTATTTAAAAAACTAAGCTAAACAGCAGGTAGAATATTCAAAGCGTTGTTAATTTAAATCTAAGATCACTGCAGAATTAGTCGAGACGCACACACGATTACGCCCTTCACGTTTTGCTTTAAGCAAAGCATCGTCGGCATCTCTAAATAAATGGTCGATATTTTGATAGTTATTACCGAAATACGTAGCTACACCAAAACTAGCTGTGGCGCTTACGAAAACGTCTTTTTCTATTTCTATGTTGCTGTTATTTTCTATTATGCAACGCAGTCGTTCTGCCAAATCGCGGATTCCATTGCTGTCGGTTACCGGTGCAAGCACCACAAATTCTTCTCCGCCGAAACGCGCCACGATATCGGACTCACGTGTGGCTTTTTGCATAAGCTGGGCAACACGTTTCAATACTTTATCTCCAATCGGATGCCCGAAATAATCGTTTATTTTTTTGAAGTTATCCAAATCGATGATAGCAATTGACAGCGGATGATTATGACGTCTGGCACGCATGAATTCTATTTTGGCTATTTCCGATAAATGACGTTTATTGAACAGGTTAGTCATTACATCGGTTACGTTCAGCTTATGCAACAATTCGTTTTTTTCATTGATTTGAGTAGTGATTTCCTTGTTAACCAGATTGGCTATATCAAGCTGATTGAAAAGTTGATCGAGTTCGTTTGACAGTTCGCCGATTTCGTCTTTTTTATTCCATTCCATCATCAGAGAAGTATCGTTTTTTTGTTTGACTTTGCGGACATGATTTATTATTGACATAACCGGCTGAACAACCATGCCGCGTATTAGAAAATACAACATTAAAAATAGTATTGCGGAAATTACCAGCAGAATAGCTATCAATGTTTTCACAATAGACACAGCCATATAAACGATCTCTTTCGGAAAATCGGCGGAAATTATAATGGATTCATTAGCATTAATATCTTTCATCAGTGTATATACGCGCATGAAGCCCGGATCGCTGTCATCCACATATAAATTGTCTTCATACTTATCACGTACACAAAAGAGTTCTTCAGTCGCAGATATGTCGGAATATACCCACGCTTTAAATGGCACTCCGATAATTTTGCGCAAATCAGCGATATATTTATCGTCAAGAATGCGTCCCATTACAAGCGTGCCCCGAATTTCACCCGTATAATCGGATTTAACAATCGGACGCGAACTGATGAATAAAATATTTCCGTCAATGACGGCAATGCCGCTTATTTTGCTATCTGATTTGTCGTGAATAAGAAGTTTTCCATATTTAGAAAAATCAATACCAAAATCAATATCTGAGGATTTATCAAAATCTAAATTTTTCCCCCAAACCACATCTCCGGCTGTATTGAAAAAATAAATCATGTCGATGTTGGTCGTATCGAAAGCGGTATCCAGAAGAACGGAATCAAGATAGTCCTGATTTCTGTCAATTATGAAATCATAGGTGTCGTCCCAAGCGGCCCAGTCATGGCATATCAAATCCAGATGCATCATCTCACGAAACAGGATATCGCGAAAATTATTCATATTGCGTTTTGCCTCATACATATGCAATTTATTGAATTGGGGAATTACGTATGATTGATGAATCATGTGGACTGCAGTCGAAAATGTTGCGGTAAACATTAAAAACGCAAAAATAATTTTCAGGCGTATCGACATATCGGATATTCTCCCTTGTGCTAAGTTGCATGCTATTGGATTATTTTCGGAATTTTTTGGGAATTATTTAGAAAAGTTGCAAGATAGTTATGCAAATCGATATTTTGTTCATTTAAAGTTGATTCTTCATGGTGGCGAGATTATTTTTTTGCTTCTTCGATACTTATGTCATGACGGTCGTTGATCTGTTTTCGGGTGATCAAAAGGTCGAGGATACGCAGGCGTTCGAGCAAAAGACGTTTGATCTGCGCGTGTCGAGTTGCAATGTTGAGTCTGTTCGTGTCATAAGTATTGACTGCCCTGATAAAATCGTTAAGCGTAATTTTTCCGTACATATAATTTTCGGTTTCATCTTTCAGAACCTCACCGGCCAGCCCGTCTTTTTTATGCGCGATTTCGAACAGCAGTTTTTCTTGATTCAAGTTCAGATACAAATTTTTAATATCCCTGTAGAGTCTGAAATGGGTGTCGGTATTGGATAACAGGGTTTTTTCAAGCGATACTTTTGCAGTGTTTAATTCAGCTCTCTGAACCTGATTCGGAAAAGGCCATTCCATGGATACGCCCATATAAAACATATTGTCCGATTCATACAGTGATTCCCGTTTGCCTGCTATGTCAAATCCTGTGAGCAGATTGATGGAAGGTAGCAGGTCATCCGCGTTTTTATCGACTTCAAAAGAACTTTTCTCTGCAAGCAAATCTAGTATCGCATAAGTTCTGCTATTTTCCCTGAAGTCCTTAAAATCGTATTCGAATGAAACTTCCGGCGAGAAAAAGGAATCGGGATTGTTCGGAATCAACGTCTCGTTACCTTCGTAACGCATTATGGTTTTTATGATTGTCAACCGGCGCTGATATTCCTCTGTGAAATCCACTAGGTTTTCTTCTTTGTCATATACCTGAATCTTGATTTTGTTGACATCCACCGCTAACGCTATTTTATTCTTTTCACGCTCCATGATATTATCAAGCAACTTCATATTTTCGTTATAAGATGATCGGGCGATATCTACTTTCTGGTACGCTTCATACCAGTCGATATACGCTTTAATGATACTTGCCAGATAATCTTCGTAAGCCTCGACAATCTGATGACGCGCAACATCTATTTCCAAACCTACTATTTTATCCAACAAACGTGTTCCCTTGCCAAATGCATTACGGGCAATAGACTGCGAAAGTGTAAATTCCATACGAGAACTGTTAGTTTCATTAGTAAAACTCGGCGCTGACGAATACACTGCAGATACGCTGGTGCCTGTATATGGAAACAGCTTGCTCAATCCGATCGTGTTTTCGGGTTGGGTTCTGTCCTGATTCATAAAAAAATCGTATTGATTTTTTACTGAAAGAACAATATCGCGTGCGGGCATTAAAAGGTCTTTTCGATAACGCAATGCCAACTCATCGATAAGTATTTTTTCAAAAAAAACATCATTTTGCGCGGCGATAAGGATAAAATCATCCAACGAAATTTCGCGTGTTTTATCTGCGGTTTCGCCGGTTGATGAAAAAAGACACAGGATAAAAAAAATAGCAGTGTAGATTATACGTTTTGCTTGCATAGTTTCCTTCTTATCATTTTGAAAAAATAATATAAATCTTTTTCCACACTATAAATACATGGAATTAACAGCAAAGTTATAATAGTACCGAATGCAAGTCCCCAAGATAACGCCAACATCATCTCCGCAAGCGTCGGGTCATACCCAGCGAAACCGTATGCAGTGGGCAACACGCCTGCTACGGTTGTGAGCGTTGTCAGAATAACCGCTCTGAGGCGGGTTTTTGCGATGTCCGCTATTTGCCGGAACGATTCTTTCCAATTGCGTTCATGGTCGAATTCGTTATCTAGTTTAACCAGCATGATGATCGAATCATTTATAACCACACCGGCCAACCCAAGAGCTCCAACAGATGCGTAAAAACCGAACAATAACCTGTTGTGAAGCCAAAAGGCAAGAATGATTCCAACCACACCGAACGGAATTGCAAGCATGATAATCACCGGTTTGAACATTGATGAAAATAATATAGCCAGCACGCTGTATATCAGAAACAAAGTAAGTATTATTGCTCTTATAAAATCGGCTTCCGATTCCCGCGTGTCCTGAACCTCTCCGGTAAAGGAAAAAGTCGTAGTTGGATATTTTGACAAGAATTCGGGTAAAATATTGTCTTCTATGTACTGCGCGGCTTCAATAGGGGTTACGCCGGAATTCGGTTTGATATCTGCATACATAAGGGTTGTTCTTTTGAGATCGCGCCGGTAGATGGAGCTCGGTACTTCTATGGTATTGACCATTACAATATCACGCAAGGGAACAAGATAGTCGCCCTTGTTTTCTATGGGCAGGTCAAGAATGTTTTCTATATCGCTTTTCGCTTCTTCGAGGCTGGTGATACGTACATTGATATCCTGATCGTCTTTTTGAAATGTGTATAATATACTGCCTTCCAGAGCTCCGCGCAGAGTTTCCGAAATATCCAATGGTTCAATAGATAACCGCTTAATTTTTTCCTGATCTATGTGAATTTGATATTCTGTAATTTGTAGGCCTTCGTCTATTTCAACATTATACAGTGGAGGATAGGCTTCCAATCTATTTCTCAATTCGTTAACAATCTCGATTCGTCTATGGTCGTCGTTCTGCTGTATGTTTAACTCGATTGGGCTTCCAGATGACTGTCCCCATCGGCTTTTTGCGAATCTAAGTTTCTGAAACTGATGCGATTCTCCAAGTTGTGCCTGAAATTCACGGATTAGCTGATCTGCGGATTTATCTCGTTTTTCTTTCGGCAAAATTTCAACGACAATTCGGAATTTATTATCTTCCGAAGAACTGCCGCCCCTGCCCCTTGCAATTATATTGCGTAAACCTATTACCTCTTTGCCTATATACGGTTGTATGATATCTTCCAGTTGTTTTGTCAGTATTGCCGTTCGGGTACGGTCACTGCCAGGCGGTGTTTGTCCGGAAATGACTATTTCACGGGTTTCCTCATGAGGAAACATAACAAATTTAAAGTTTTTTACGGCTATATCGAGCGACCATATCAGCAATACTACAAATCCTGCGAATACTACCGGTTTTATCCATATAAGATATCTCAGGAAAAAACCGTATAAATCCTCAATGGTTTCAAACCAGTGACGCCGTATTTTTTTATCCGATTTACGAATGACTTTTCTTGTGATAAACGGGATATGCAAATTCATGTGAGCCGGTAGTATCAAGATAGATTCAAATAGGCTGGCGCCTAGCATCATAAAGATAATTGGCGGAATGAATTTTATTTCTTCGCCGAACCGTCCTCTGAAATAATATAACGGTACGAAAGCTATACAGGTGGTAACGATACTGGCGACTATGGGTAACAGAACGTATAGTGTGCCGTCGATTGCGGCTTTGGTGCGGTCTATTCCGGTTTGCCACATGCGTGATATGTTTTCCGCCACAACTATAGCGTCGTCGACGATAATACCCATTACTATTATCACAGCCGCAAGAGTGGTTCCGTTGATGGTGTATCCGAAATAATACATGCATATCATTGTGAAACAAAAAGTGAACGGGATACCCATAGCCACCCATATCGCAGATCTAACATTCAAAAATATAAATAGCGCAACAAGTATTAGGCCGAACCCCATCATACCGTTCATGGCTATGAGATTAAGGCGGTTGCGTATATCAAGAGATTCATCGTCAAGCAGTATCATCTCGATAGGGGTATCTTTTAGTACAGTACGGTTGAATTTTTCGGTGACCTTGATTACCGCGTCTATGGCGTCTATGATCCCATAGGTACTGTTTTTTACAACGTTCAACATAATACCTTCTCGGCCATTTATTTTTATAATCGTCTCTTTCTTCTCAAACCCTTCGACCACATCTCCTACCTCGTCAAGGCGAACTACACCGCCTTCGAATCCACCCTGAACAATAATTCGGTTCAGCTTGCCGATGGTGTCAAGTTCGGATAGCAGGGTGACTTTCGGTTCCAGAGTCGTTTCCACACTTCCTGCAGGTTGACGGATATGGTTGCTTTGTATTGTCTTTTTAACTGTGTTGAATGGAATTTTGAAGGAAACGAGTTTTACCGGATCGAGTTTTATCTGTATTTCTTCCTGAAGGTATCCGCTTTTGTTGATACTGTTGACCTCCGGTAAATTCAGCAATTGATCTTCAAGCGCTTTGGCGTATTTTTGCAGTTCCTGACGAGTGGGAACATCAAGCAAATGAGTTTGGTTGTGAACTAGTCCGACATCTAATATTGCTTTCCGTGATGTTTTGAATACGCGGATTGTGGGAGGGTCAAGTATATCATCAGGAAGGTCGACACTGAGCACTTCGTTGCGGATTTCCGTCAGCAGTTCGTCTATATCCGAGTAATTGGGTTGTATTTCGACTGCAATCGAGCATGACGAAACGGAGGATGTGCTTGTAATTCGATAAATGCCGTCTAGACCGCGAAGTTTTTCTTCAAGGGGTTTTGTTACAAAATATTCTACGTCTTCGGCCGGCGCGCCGGGATATCGAACATTTATTCTGACCGTATTGAAGGTAATGTCGGGCATTTCCTCTTTACTGGTGTTGTTCCATGCGAAAATACCTCCTACAAACACCATAATCACTAGAAAATTTGTCAGGAAATGACGAGTTGCAAAATAGTTAATTATTTCACGCCACATGGTATGTCAACTTTCATCCGGTTGAGATCAACAACTAGCAGACTGTATTCAATATGTCGATATCTGATACAGGCTTACTGTATTATGATTCTGCCTTCAATCTCAGTCAAGTTTTTATTTCCCTATACCTGTAACGAATGAAAGTGGTTTTTTATTAAAAAAATTGTTTTTTAGAAGATATTTATAAAATACGCCTTAAAATCTGCAAATAGTAGTGATAATCCTGTATAACTATTTCTATCGCAACTCATAAAAGTGTTGCAAAATAATTATGAATGACATAAAATTTAAAATATGCTATGATATTTATAATCAAAATATTCTATCATAACTGGAGGTGTTATATGATAAAGCCAATCTTTTTTATGATTGTTGTTTTATTGTTTACTGCCGTCAGCCATGTCGAGGGCGATCAAGGAAATAATCTGATCGAGAAAATGGAAAAAACCGGATATGGAGGACGTCCGGGGTATCCTCCAATCAGCAGGGAAGATATGTATGTTGTACCTGCGGAACCGCGCGCGTCGGTTAGACAGCCTTCACGTCAGAATGAACAACAAAGTTTCCCTGAAATAATTTCTTATCAACAGAAACATATCGAACTGCTTACACCAGATCAACGGCAACGGATTTCGGTTTTATATCTCGGAGATTCAGACGCCGGTTCGCAACAGCCGGAATACGCTGTACGAGTAGGTTTGATAAGTAATTTTTTTGCATTGGAATCTTACCCCGAAATGGAGTCTTTTTTCCTGAAAGCAGATAAAAGAGGCGATTTCGGCGAACCATTGATTCGCCATATCAAATATCATGATCCGCTTTTATATTATGTAATGTCAAAAAAGCCTTCTGTAGATGCGAATTTTGACATGCGGGCAAACGGTTCGCTTGTCGAAAATGTTTATGAGATAGAGGAAGGAATACGTTTTTTCGATAAAACCTCGGAAATCTTCATATACAGGCTTGCCCGTCGCAAAGGACTGCTTGTTGTACGCGGAACTTATGTTTATCTTGATGAAGATGTTAATGGCATACCTGAATCAATATACATGTTACAGCGATACAAAAATGCGAAACGCAAACAGCTAAATTATCTGCAAGCGGTGCAAAAAGGTGAGACCGCTATACACGGGAGTTCCAAAGAAAAATTCTTCAGCGATTCCATTGCCACAGCGCTGAATATTATTAAGACCCAGTATATAGCAGAACAATAACCATATTTTGTCAGGTTTTGTCGAGATAATGTTTGAATGTAGTTTTTTGACTAACCGATGGAAATGACGAGAATCGTACTTCTTTTTTGTAGAATTTCCTTGTACATCGTCTAATCCCATATTACCTTAATTGTGAAATAATTTTATATCGAATGATGAATTCTAAAAGCGCATAAATGTTTTGTTATGACGTTAAAAAAAACTTAAATTATTGATTGATTCATGTTACTATGCGTCGATTGAAAATCTAACTTTTAGAGAACAGTTATATGCAGATAATAAATGAAGATTATAAGAAACAGCGTTTGAAAGATGTTTATGATAAAAACGCCGGAAACCGCGAAAAATGGCTTGCCCGTAATAGGTATTATCATGCCGAACTGGAACGGTTTTATCGGTTTGCAATTGCTAAGGGATCATCGGTGCTGGAAATAGGATGCGGTATCGGCCAGTTGCTTCACGCTGTGGAGCCTTCTTACGGTGTTGGCATTGATATCAGTGAAAAGATGATCTGCAAAGCCCGTAAACTGTATCCTCAATATACCTTTCATGTAGGTGACGCGCAATATTTTCAATCAAAAGAAAAATTCGATTATATAATACTATCAGACCTTATAGGAAACCTTACCGATATTCAGCAAACATTTTCCAACATACGGAGTCTATGCCGTCCGGATACACGTGTGATCATAAATTATTATAATTTTCTGTGGGAACCGTTGTTGAAAACAGGTGAAAAAATTTCTTTTAAAATGCCTGAAGAATATCATAACTGGCTACCCCTAGAAGATATCAAAAATTTTCTTTATTTAAGCGATTTTGAGGTTATAAAATCCGGTTACCGCATGTTACTGCCAAAATATATTCCGATTGTTTCTACTATTTGCAACCGGTTTTTAGCCAAGTTACCGCTTTTGCGATATCTATGTCTTGTTAAAACAATTGTTGCTCGATCGGCAGGTGTTCCGGCGTATCGACCGGAGCAAGAGGAGGGGTACACATGTTCGGTAGTTATTCCATGCCGCAACGAACGTGGGAATATCGAAGGAGCAGTAACCCGCACACCAAAACTAGGCATAGATACCGAGCTTATTTTCGTTGACGGTAATTCGACCGATGGCACTGCCGGCGAAATCGAACGCATGATCAAAAAATATAAAGATAAAAAAATATCTCTTATACATCAAGGCGACGGTATAGGAAAAGGCGACGCGGTACGCAAAGGGTTTGCCGTAGCAAAAGGTGATGTGCTAATGATTCTTGATGCCGATCTCACTGTTCCTCCGGAAGATTTGACTAAATTCATGGACGCTATAGTATCCGGCAAAGGCGAATTCATCAACGGCACGCGACTGGTGTACCCTTTGGAAAAAGGGGCTATGCGCACCCTTAATCTTATAGCCAATCATTTATTCAGCCGTATATTTACATGGTTGCTGGAGCAAAGGTTTCGTGATACGCTGTGTGGTACTAAAGTGTTATTCAAGAAAGATTATAAACGTCTGGAATCAGGACGGTCATATTTCGGCGATTTTGACCCGTTTGGAGATTTCGATCTTATCTTCGGAGCGGCAAAATTGAATCTGAAAATCGTCGAGATTCCGATTTCTTACAAAGAACGTACATACGGCTCGACAAATATAAGCCGGTTTAGACACGGATTATTGTTGTTTAAAATGTGCTGGTACGCATTTTTGAAATTGAAAATAAAAAATTGACACGGGAATTTTGCTATGACTCTTTCAGCGGAAATAATCAAGGAAAACATTCAGACGGTCAAATCAGCAGTAGCCGATGCCGCGCGTGTATCCAGACGTCAAGCTGACGACATACGAATTATGGCTGTTACCAAGGCTCAACCCTGCGATGTTGTCCGGTTAGCGATTGATGCCGGAATAACATTGTTTGGTGAAAATAAAGTTCAGGAAGCGATCGATAAATTTCCGATACCTGATCAACGTTCATACGAACTGCATATGATCGGGGCACTACAAAAAAACAAAATAAATAAGTCACTGACTTTTTTTTCTATGATTCAATCGGTTGACTCCATTAGCCTTGCGGAAGAAGTTAATAAACGCGCCGCAATTCTTGGAATCGTTGTTCCTGTATTGTTGGAATTCAATATCGGTGAAGAACGGACTAAAACCGGTTTTTTGCCTCGTGAAACGGTTTTTTTGCCGCAAGCCTTTTCCAGTTTGCATAATCTGGATGTACAAGGAATGATGTGTATACCGCCGTATATCGAAAATGTCAACGAAGTTCGTCCTTATTTTGCGGCTATGCGGTCTTTATTTGAGATGCTGGGAGACAGAGAACCTTTCCTAAATCATTTTAAAGTTTTGTCTATGGGAATGAGCCATGATTATAAAATTGCCATAGAAGAAGGTGCGACTATGGTACGTATCGGAACCGCATTTTTCGGCCAACGCCGGTAATAGGGAGGCTAAACATGCTTTTGAACAAAAAAATCGCATTTATCGGCGGCGGAAATATGGCTGAAGCCATAATATCAGGATTGATTGAAAAAAAGGTTGTTGATCCATGTAGAATTTTTGTGTCTGAAAAACGGCTTGAACGATGCGAGTATCTTCAAAAATTCGGCATTTACTGTGAATCAGATGATTGCTTCGGTTTTCTCAAAGATGCGGATATAGTTATACTTGCGGTCAAACCGCAGAATTTTGACGACGCGGCTAAAACCCTGACAGATTTACAGCCGGGTACTCTTTTTATTTCTATTCTTGCAGGAGTTCGTATTGCTAAAATCGAGCAGGCTGTCGGCACTTCTATTCGTGTCGTGCGTGTAATGCCCAATACTCCTGCGTTGGTAGGCGAGGGGATGGCAGGTATAAGCGCCGGCACGTCTGCCACACAAGACGATATTATTATTACTAAGTATATTTTTGATCAGCTGGGTAAATCTGTTGTTGTCGAAGAACGTATGCTTGACCTGTTGACCGGTGTTTCGGGAAGCGGTCCGGCTTATGTGTTTTATTGTATAGAGGCAATGTGTGATGCGGCTGTAACGCTTGGCATGTCGGAATCTCAGGCTGAGTTGCTTGTAGTTCAGACTTTCAAAGGCGCGGTGGAATTAATTTTGAAATCTGGGGACAAACCTTCGGTATTGCGCCAAAAAGTTACCTCTAAAGGGGGGACAACCGAGCAGGGGATTGCTGTACTTGATAAACATAATCTTAAAAAAATATTTTTTGACGCGATTGACGCGGCGACAAAAAAATCGATTGAATTGAGCAATAATGGATGACCGGTTGGTAATCAATCAAAACGATAAAGGTATTTTTTTTGAAGTAAAAGTGTTGCCGCGGGCTTCGTTCGAACAGATTGTCGGTTGCGTCAACGGTCAATTGAAGGTAAAACTTACCGCTCCGCCTGTCAGCGGCAAAGCGAATTGTGCGTTGGTTGCGTTACTGGCAAAAAAACTTGGCGTGCCGAAAAGCAGTATTAGTATTGTGCGAGGCGAGACGTCGTCGCATAAACAACTGTGTGTTCATGATCCCACACAAGATGTGATCACCAAAATTCAGCAGTTGCAATAATTATGGAATACCGTAAACATCCGCTTACCGGCGAATGGATAATTCATCAGCGCCAGCTAAAAGAACCGTTTCAAGCTAGTGATTTATGCACCTCGTTTTTATGGAACGGTGCTTGTATACCGTTGCATAAAAAACTGCGCTCTACCCCTATGCAGAATATGACCCGCAGTGACTTTGCGGAATTGTTTGATGCTTATTTCGATTGGGTTAAAAATGTCCGTTCGGTAGCTCCGCAGGCATGTATACCGAGCATTCTCGACCCGCACGCAGGAGTAATACTTTATGATGAACCGGTCAGAATGATTGTCGCTCCTGCTGACGATATTTTTGCGGATGTCTCAATTAAGCGTGCACGCTCATTCCATACTGAACATAAAAGATGCTTATGGTGCGAAATGATTGATCAGGAATTGTCTTGTGCCGAGCGTATTGTAGAGTCAAACGACGATTTTATTGTATTCGAGCCGTACGCCGCGCGGTTTCCTTTTGAAACGTATATTGTTCCCATTCGTCACATCCATTCGTTCATATCAACACCCGCTTTACTGATCGATGCTTTGGCGCGCTTATGCGCTAAATGGATACCGGTTATCCACGATGTATCCGGTAAAGCTGATTTCGCTTTTTTTTTGCATCACGTGGCTACACCATGCGGGTATGAGGATTATCTGCATTGGTATATTCAGGTAGTACCTTTTATGAATACATGGGCGGGGTTTGAAATAGCTACAGCCATGAACATCAATGTGACCACACCGGAAAGCTGTGTTTTGAAAATATCTCAAAAAATCCATAAATAATTCATTTTTCTTGCCGATAAAGTCTATAAGAACAAAGCGGTTAAATGGGGAGATAGACATAATGAAAGATCGGCGTAAATATCAGCGTTATCAACGGCAAATTCCGGTAAGAGTCAAATGGGAAGGCAAAGAACTAGAAGGCGTTTTGATGGATTTAAGCATGACCGGCGCAGGATGTTTTATCGATAAAAGACTGCCCCTTTACGCCGAGGTCGAAATACAGTTTTTACCTGAAGAACCGTTTGCCGGTCAGGAAGAAATGTTCCACTGCTCAGGAGTAGTGGTACGATGCTGTAAGGTATCGAATCGCAAGGAATATCAGTTAGGTATTTTCTTCACTCGTCTTTCGGAGGAAATTCTGGCTAACATTATGGATCTTGCATATTATTGATCTCTCTTTTATCTAGGTAGTTCGCAATCCATCCTGAAAATTTTTCAAGGATATTTTTTTCATAACCTTTTTAAAAATTCCTGTTTTTATGCGTATATTTTTTTAGTACAATATGCTGAAAAAATTTACGAAAGGTTTTTCTATGGTAACAGTTGTGTTGTTGGTTATTTCAAATATTTTTATGACTATAGCATGGTACGGTCATTTGAAATTCAAAAGTTCACCTTTATTTTTTGTGATTCTTATAAGCTGGCTGATCGCGTTTGTGGAATATTGTTTTCAAGTACCGGCAAATCGAATCGGTCATCACCAGTTTACCGCGGCTCAGTTGAAAACAATTCAGGAAGTGATTACACTGGTCGTATTTTGTGTGTTTTCCATAGTATACCTTAAAGAAGATTTTAAATGGAATTATCTTGTCGGATTTGCATTTATGATCGGCGCGGTATTTTTTGTATTTAAAAAGTGGTAGATTTTTATTTCGGTTCCAATACAAATATACTTCGCTTGCGCCATATTTCAAATGTACCTACAGGTATTTCAGCGACTAATCTGTAGTTTTCGGCGACTGCATCCTTGAATGGTTTGGGCATAAGCGATTGATGCAACATAAATATCGTAGCGAAATTTTTCTTTTCGACCTGTTTTACCAGCGGCAATGGATCCCATTTTCCCGCATAATAGAGTTCCTGAATCAATGCCGGTTCAACGTAATAATCGTTTTTACCGTGTCGTATCGCTATAGACGGAAACCTATCTACGAAAATTGGGCTGGCAGATACTCGGATATACGCTTCAAGGCGCTGACAGGATCTAAGATCATTTTCCGTTGGAATAAAATCGTATAAGGTATGCCGATAAAAAATTTCATTGGGCAAAAAAGCGTAATTTATCAGTTGCAAAGAGATCATCAATCCGATAAGTATACAGCTACATGTGTAACTAGAGAATTTTAAGCGGTTTACCATCCTGTTTGCCAGTATTGAAAAAGATTCGGCGAATAAAAGCGAAACTCCTGCCCATAAGACAAAAAAGTAGTTCATACCGGAACCATTTGCGGCTATAAGAATAGCGTTGGCAAACCCGCCTAAAAAAATCCATATTGAAATAATGTTCTTTCGCTTTTTTAAGAAAAATATCAGGCTGATAGAGGCGGCAATCAAGACCGGAAGATTTTGCCGGAAAAACCATCCGAAAAAAATCTTGTAGCGAAACCAAAAAAACAATCTGTGCACATTTTCATCAAACAAATTTTTGTGAAACCATCCGTAGGTAATATGTTCCATCATAATGTATATACCTGAGCCGATTACACCGATAGTTAAGAAATATACCGCGGTATTTTTCCAGTTTTTTTGAAAAATATAGTAACAGGCGAGCGGCGTTATTACAATAACAGCAGTTTGTTTGGTATATATAGCCAAAATAGCGGTTATCCCTGCGAGGATAGCTCCCCGAATGGATTTAGACCGCATTATTATATATGCGGTAAGTATTTGCAGGAAACAGCATAATGCGTCCATACGTGCCAGTGAGTACCAGCACGATATTGACGCCGGATATACAAAACAACCTGCGGATATCAGTCCGAAAAAAGATGATCCGGTACTCCGCCTTGCAATACAAAACAACAGTATGAGGGTTCCTATAATGGCTAGTAGTGAAACCAGTCTGCCCCATATCAGTAGCGGGCCTCCAAGCGCCACTAACGGCGCTAGTGTAAGAGGATAAAGCGGAGGATAGCAGTTGCCTAACATGGGAAATGTCTGGTTTGATGAATAAAGCGGCAATCCGCGTACTATGTGCAGTGCGTACAGGATTTTCGAACCTTCGCCCGGTTCCCATTCATACGGATAGAACAGCAACGCCCATGAATACATAAAATACAGCACAATCCATGGTGCAACATAACCTACAACAAGAATCCATGAAAGCCATGATGTATATGACTGTCTACAAAATAGGCGTTTCAAAGAATCAACCGTCATAAATCGTCTTTTTTTGATGATTCGCCTATAAAGTGGTCTTCCCGATTATCGAACAGTATGTTGAATGATGTCAAACTTCCGTATATTCGGGTAATATATTGTTGTAGATGAATTTTATCCTCATCTGTCAGGATGCTGTGAGAATTGATATTCTGTTCCAGTACTCTCAGTCGGTCGCGTATCATGATTATCTTATGAAAAAAAGTTTCTATGGGTATTTCTTTGGATTTTAGCGTGTCGTTCGCCGGCTGAAGAATTATTTTTCCGCCGACCCATTTGTTGCCAAGGTGTACAATTTCATGCGTTTCCGCCCATCGCCTGAGAATTTTTATAAGTGTGTGCTCAACTTCCGACATACTTACCATGTCAGGGTCAACAGTCACAGCTTCGAGAATTTCCAGATCCACATATGCTTTGGAAATCTCAAGCCGGCCCCGTTCCTTAAAATTGATGCTGTATGTTGACTGTTTGACTCCTGTAATGATTCCTTCACCGAACTGTGGATGACGTACCCGTGACCCAATACCGATTTCGTTTTCAGACATGATAAAAAACTCCTTTCAGAAAAAAACAATCAGTTGTTGAAATAATTTCTGTTTATTTTATAATGATAAACATATCAATGAGTCAATTATTTTTAAGTTTATCAAAAATGTTGCCAATGGAAAAATTTTTTTACATGAATTTTCATCGTCTCGTAATCGTATCTCTCATACTATTCCTTAATGCAAATATTTCAGGTTGCGCATTAATGCGTGATGCCGCAATGACGAATTATTTAAAACCAATGCTCAGAGATCAAGCGTTGGCAATGAATATGGAATCGGATTTTAACCTTGCTCAAACAGCATTGCCCGCTAACATAAAATTGCTCGAAGGATTGGTTCTGTCGTATCCGTCGCGAAGAGACCTCAAAGTATGGGTTAGTGAAGCGTTGTGCGGATATGGATTCGGTTTTGTCGAGGATAATGATAAAAAACGGGCATCGATGTTGTATTTGCGGGCAAAAGAGTATGCGGTGCAAAACGCGGTAAGGCATATACAATTCAAAGCGGAATATATCTATGATATAAACGAATTTGAAAAATGGCTCTCCAAACGATCTGAAAAAGATATAGATATCCTGTATTGGCTCGGACATAGCTGGGGCGCTTATATAGCCATAAATCTGAACAATCCTGACGCAATGGCCGATTTACCGAAAGTTCGTTGGATAATGGAACGTGTAATTGCGCTTGATGAACGTTTCTACAATGCCGGAGCACATCTTTTTTTAGGGTCGCTATATGCTTCCATACCAGTTATGTTCGGTGGGAGTGAAGAAAAATCGCTTTATCATTTTAACCGAGGTTTTTCTCTCAACGGCGAGAAATTTTTGCTTGCGCATTACTATTTCGCTAAAACATATTGTGTGCGGTTTCTTAAAAAAGATGCCTTCTATCAGTCTTTGGAATATATTGAACAATTCGATACGGCTCAATATCCAAACTTACGACTATTTAACAGTATAGCCGTATATAAAGCTGACCAACTGAAACAACAGGCTGAGGAGCTATTTTTCGATGATGAAAATTTTTAAGAACGCGGTTGCCGTAGCGCTTGTTTTATGTTGTACACGTTATGCTTGTGGCGAAGAAAAGTTTGTACTAAAATTGGCTACTCTCGCCCCGGAAGGTACGACATGGATGAACACCATGGAAGAAATGAACGAACAGATCAAAAAACAAAGCAACGGACGCCTTAGGATACAGTTTTATCCCGGCGGAGTCATGGGCGATGAACTCGACGTCATTAGAAAAATGCGGTTCAATCAGGTTCATGCCGCAGGTTTTTCAGGTGTAGGACTGGGAAAAGTGCTTCCTGACGTGAGGGTTTTGGATTTGCCGTACTTATTTTATTCATACGAAGAAGTTGATTATGTACATCAAAAACTTTTGGATCATTTTAAACGGGCTTATGATAAGGAAGGTTATATTCTTGCCGGATGGGCTGAGGCAGGATTTGTTTATATGTTTTCGCAGTCTTCCGCCTGTGACCGTGAATCGTTTAGAAAAGTAAAACTATGGGCATGGCAGGATGATCCGCTGGCTAAAGCGGCTTTTGACGGAATGGGAATTTCAACTATTCCTTTGCCTATAACCGATGTGATGACTTCTTTACAGGTCGGTATGGTCGACTCCTTTTATTCTCCACCTCTTGCTACTATCGCTTTGCAATGGTATACACGTGTCAAATACATGTGTACGTTTCCGATCACTCATGCTACAGGGGCAGTACTTATCAATAAAAAATATTACGAAAAATTGCCGGATGATCTGAAAAAAATACTCGACGATAATTTCTCAACATACCTACAAACTTTAATCGTTCGTACACGAGATGATAATGAAAAATCAAAAGAAACATTGCGCAAAAATGGTATTGTAATGCTTGAAGCCGCGGATAAAGAAGTGGAAGAGCTGGCTGTAGAATCCGGCAAAGTGTGGTATAACCTTGCCGGTAAAATATATTCGAGAGAACTTTTAGATCAGGTGCTTGCATTAATCAATGAAGTCAGAAACGATAAAAAAAATTAAAATCCATATAGCTGTTTACCGGTGCATGGTGAAACTTAGCGATTATATAGCCGTTGCCGAAAAAGTTTTAATTGCCTTGGTGCTCGCGTCTATACTAAGCGTATTGTTGGTACAAATAGCATTGCGCAATATCTGGAATACCGGTTTTTTTTATGCCGATATCATAGCCAGACAACTTATTTTGTGGATATGTTTTCTCGGCGCTTCTTTATGTACTTATCACCGACGGCATATTAAGATCGATCTGGTTAACCGTTTCTGTCCTGAGTCCATTTCACGTTGGTTTCGTCTTATAGTCGATCTTTTCTGTGTTGTGGTATGTATTTTACTGGCTAAAGCGGGGTATGTGTTTGTCATTGACGAATATCAAACAGGAGCGATGCTCACCGGAAATATTCCTCAGTGGATATTTTTAGTTATCATACCGGTGAGCTTATGCGTTATGGCAGGCCGATTTTTTCTGCATAGTATCCAAGAAATTCTTACAGGGGATAAATCGTGACTGTTGTTTTTCTTGTTCTTTCAGCCTTGTTGGGAGTGCCTCTTTTTTGTGTTATCGGTTCCGTTGCGTTATACGCTTTTGCAAGTATAGAAATTGACAGCGCGGTTATTATTATCGAAATGGTCAGGCTTGCCAGCGCTCCGGCGTTACTGGCTATACCTTTATTTACCTTTACCGGATACATTCTTGCGGATAGCAATGCTCCTCTCAGAATGGTTAACTTCACCAGGGCTTTGTTCGGATGGCTACCGGGAGGTGTGCCGGTTGTGGCTTTCATAAGTTGCGCGTTTTTTTCGGCATTTACCGGAGTGTCAGGCGTAACAATCATAGCTCTCGGCGGTTTGCTGTACCCGATTCTACGCTCTGAAAAATATTCCGAAACATTTACTCTCGGATTGTTGACTTGTTCTGGTAGCATGGGCATGCTTATCCCTCCAAGTTTGCCGCTTATATTGTACGGAATTATATCTGAAACCCCCATTGACCGCTTGTTTGCCGCCGGCATCATACCTGAAATGATGCTGATTACTTTTTTATCGATTTTCAGCATCAGAAAAGGTTTGACTCGCGATAGAATAAGAGTCAAATTTTCAATGCGCCAGCTAATTACGACAGCAAAAGCGGCGGTTTTTGAAATACCGCTTCCGATTATCGTTTTGGGAGGTATTTACAGCGGATTGTTCACCGCCACCGAAGCCGCGGCGATTAGTGCGGCATACGCCGTTATCGTTGAAATTTTTATCCATAGAGATTTGAATTTTTTTAAAGACGTACCTCGTATCATTGAAAAAAGCATGATTCTTGTCGGGTCGATTTTGATAATTCTAGGTGTGGCTTTGGGACTGACCAGTTATATGGTTGATGCGCAAATACCGGTTAAAGTGCTAGGCTGGATGCAGGATTATATCGGAAACAAATGGGTTTTCCTCATTGTGTTGAATATCTTTTTATTAATCGTGGGCTGTTTGATGGATATTTTTTCGGCGATTATTATTATTGTGCCCCTGATTAAACCTATAGCAGTTAGTTTTGGAGTCGATCCGATCCATCTTGGAATTATTTTTTTGTGCAACCTTGAAATAGGCTATTCCACTCCTCCGGTAGGCATAAATTTGTTTATTGCGAGCACTCGTTTCGACCGCTCCATTTTGGATCTTTACAAGTCGGCGCTTCCGTTCATCGGCATCCTGCTGATCGGCTTGGTGCTAATTACTTACTGTCCGTGGTTGAGCTTGGGGTTGGTGAAACTGTTGTTTGGGACATGACATGACGCATTCCACCCGTGTTATCTCTATATACAATAGGTTTTTGTCTTTTTTGCATACAAAACAGCGGGTTGCCTGTTTTTTGCTTTTAGCGGCCGTTTTATTGGTATATGCCAACGTAATAAACGGCGGATTTGTTTATGATGATAAAAGTTTCATTGTGGATAACCGTCCCGTAAAAGAATGGCTGTTCAGTCGCCCTTGGGATTTTTTTATCAAACCTGAAGTAGCGGTATGGTCGGGCATTTACCGCCCTCTTCGCACACTTTCTTTTGCTATTGATTATCAGCTTTTTGGTTTGAATCCTGTAGGTTACCATTGTGAAAATGTCTTACTGCATTGTATCAATACTTTGCTGGTATTTTCAATTCTTAGCGTTCTGCTTGCATGTACAAAAAAGGGCTTTTTAGGAGCTTTGTTGTTTGCTGTGCATCCTGTCCAGTTGGAAGCGGTCAGTTGGATTTCCAGCAGGGGAGACCTTCTGTTCGCTTTATTTGTGCTCATCTCTTTTAAATGGTATATAAGCATGACTGATGATGAGCGAATTAAATGGACTTCTATTTCAGGATTGTTACTATTATATATCTTCGCTCTGCTGAGCAAAGAAACTGCCATTGCTCTTTTTCCGGTTGTGATCAGTTACGATATCTTGATCATGTGTTGCCAAAAAAAAATCAATCTTTATTATATGGTCAAAAAACGTCTAAAAATATATTTATCCATAGCGGGTATAAGTCTTTTATATCTGATCATACGTTTCAATCTATTTGAAAGTGTAAGTCAAAAACCATATTGGGGCGGTTCTGTAAAATCTAATATTCTTACAATGCTTGAAGCGACGCTTTATTATTTTAAGATAAT
The DNA here is from genome assembly GCA_018435605.1 of bacterium. Classification (GTDB taxonomy): domain Bacteria; phylum Auribacterota; class Auribacteria; order Auribacterales; family Auribacteraceae; genus R3-B46. Next base: position 231,311 of record JAHDNF010000001.1, read on the forward strand.
ATCCTATCCTGTAAAACTTTCTATCGATTACAGTAATTATCCGATCATTTATTCATTTGCAGATATCCGGCTGATTATGCCTGTACTTTTTTATACGGCAGTAGCTTTATTGTGCTTTTACGCATTGAGGCGGAAAGATTATCCGTTTATTTTATTTGCCGGCATATTTGTTTTGTTTTTACTGCCGAGCTGGAATATTTTTCCAATATCTGCAATTATTGCAGAACGTTTTTTGTATGTTTCTCTGATCGGTGTAGCGGCTGTTGCTGGTTGTGTCTTATATACAATCTGTTTTGAAAATCACACGATTTTTCAAAGAAAGATTTGTTTCTTAACAGTTCTTTTTATTTTTCTGTGTCTTTCTTTTCTGTCTATCTACAGAAATAGTCATTGGTTCAGTAATTATACTATTTGGAAAGCATGCGTGGATGTTTTTCCCGGCAATTACAAAGGTCATATTAATCTTGGAACAGAGTACGAAGAAAAAGGCGAACACTACAAAGCAATTAGTGAAAATATTAAACTTTTAGTTGTTAAACCGCATCACGCGACCGCTCACTATAATCTGGGAAATATTTATTGGCGATTGGGATTGTTCGATAAAAGCCGGGCGGCATTTTTAACTGCTATACGATATAACCCCGAATACTGGCAGGCGATGAATAATCTGGGCAGTTTATATGTTGATAAAATGTGGTATGATGAAGCGGAACGTGTTTTTTTGCAACTTCTTGTAAAAAATCCTGATTATCCTAAAGCGCATTTCAATCTGGCATCAATATATTTCAATAAATTCAAAGACTACCCAAAAGCTAAATATCATTTGAGAAAATGCATTGAGAGCGAAATGTTCAGGAATTCTAAGGAAGTTCACTTTATGTGGCGCAATATAGAGATAATTGAGCGCGAAACATCAGGTATCGGCAGTCGGTAAATTGTAGTATTTGCGTCATGCCTGTATATCGACGTGCGGGTCTTCCTGAGAAAAATTCTTTTGTTTTCTTTTTCTTCTCTGATCTTGGTGATGCTGGTGTCCGCGATCTTTGTTGAACTGTACCCGATCAGGGTTTTCGTGCCTGTCGTGATGATCGTTTGCACGTGGCGGCGCACCTACTCTGTGGATCAGATCATTTCCTTTTAAGTCCATGTCAACCTCCGAAAAAACTATTGTATTTCTCATGGTATATTTTCGGAATATAGTCATAAAAACTTAATTTTGTAGATATTTCAAACCAGCATGGAGGTCAGAAATATATATAACTGCTGATGAGTATGAAAGATCATATCCGATTGCGATAGATGTTGTTCAGGTAATGAAGTACACAAGGCTACAGTAAAAATGTTTGCCGTTTTTGCTGATTTAATGCCGTACGGCGCATTTTCTACAACTACAGCTTCCTCAGGCGATATGCCAAGTTGTTCCAACGCCATAAGATATGGTTCTGGATGCGGTTTGCCGTGTTTGACCATATCACCGGTAATTTTTACAGGAAAATATGTAGATATATACGCCGGTAAGGTTTTATCCAGCTCTGCGCGCGATGTTCCAGTTACCAAAGCCATAGATATGCCATTTGCCTTTAGTAATTTGAGGATGTCTTCAACATGTGGGTATATTTTGCCGGGCGGCATAGCAGAGTACACCAGCTCTTTATGAGCAAGGAGTCCGGCGACTGCATCAGGCGATGAATCACGGTTGTTCATAATTAAAAAATCGCGTCCGGAAACGGTTCCTTTTTCACCTTCTCGAAGGTAAACTTCTTCGCGGTCGATAGAAAAACCGTAGGCCGTTGCCGCTTTTTGCCATGCGAGGTAATGACCTTCCATAGAATTGATCAGGACTCCGTCCATATCGAAAAGAAACGATTTGTCGTTGAAAGAAAATTTTTTCATCTGCCGTCCTTAAAATTTGTATTACTTTTTTAAATAAAATTTATTATTATAGAGTATATGCTGGTAAACTGTATATAAAAGCTATTCTATAAAATCAGGTAAAACTATGGTTGTGCTGGAATCACCCGCAAAGTTAAATATTTTTCTCGAAGTTGTCAATAAAAGAAATGACGGCTATCACAATATAGACTCTGTATTTGTTTCTATTGATTTATGCGATACTATTGAACTCTTTTTAAGAGATGATGATCGAATTATTGTAGAAACTGATTCCGAGTATGTGCCTGATGGTAAAGATAATCTGGTATATAAAGCCGTAAAAGAAATAAAAACTTTGGCCGGAATACAACAGGGAATTCAGGTATATATTCGTAAAAAAATACCGGCTGGAGGCGGGTTGGGTGGCGGAAGCAGTAATGCCGCATCAGTTATAAAGGAGTTATGTTCAATTTTTAATATAGATGTTGCAAGCGAGAAAATAAAAAAAACTGCCGCTTCTTTGGGTGCGGATATACCGTTTTTTTTATTTGGAGGACAAATAGCAAGGTGTAGGGGAATAGGCGACGTAGTAGAACCATTGAAAGTACTCTTTAATCAATGCTTCGTCGTTGTAAACCCCGGAATTTCAATAAATACAGGTAAAGTTTACGGGAAAATAAAGGTTCCTCAACTACCGAAGAACCCTGATGATTTGATAAATGCCTGTATAAATGCAGATTCCAAGGCTATAGGAAAATACTTGTTCAATAGGTTAGAGGAAGCGGTTGTCGATGAATATAAAGATATTCGATATATTAAAGATGAATTGCTTCTCTTGGGCGCTCAAGGGGTGCTCATGAGCGGCTCGGGATCATCTGTGTTCGCACTCGTAGACAATAATGAGAAAGCTGACATTATTGTACATCATATACGCGATAAGCATCCGCAATGGTTTTGCTCTCTTGCAAAAACGATGCCGCGCAGTGATGAACTAAAATCATCAGTGTAAGGAGGTTGCCATGGATTCTAAAAAACAGCGTCATGCAGGATTACGACTTCCAATGAGATTAGGCAAAAAATGGAGAGCATATGATGGAAATAACAGAAATCAAAATTTACCCGAAAAGACTCGGAAGCGATAAGAAACTCAAGGCCTTTGTAACTATCACTATCGATGACGCTTTTGTTATCAGAGACATAAAGGTTATCGAAGGAAAAACCGGACTTTTTGTCGCTATGCCCAGCGCAAAAATTACTTCTTCTTGCCCTGAATGTGGCAAGAAAAATGCCGTTAGAGATAATTTTTGCAGTAACTGCGGCGTAAGCCTTCAAGCGTTGCATGAACAGCATGTTCAATCAGACGAAGAAGAACATCGTGATATCGCTCATCCGATAAATAAGGAAACACGTCAATATTTGCATCGTATGATTATCGATGAGTACCATAAGGTTGCTGAATCCTCTGATCAGTATTCCGATTACGACCGTTCATATCATGATGAGTGACATATAAAACCGGAATCCGTACCGGCGTTGTTGATGGTAAAAAATTACTTTCTTAACCTTATGACAGGTTCTAAGGATATCTTTATTTTCTCGCTTAAAATTATTAAGTCATATTTTTTTGTAGCTAACCGATTTATTTTATGTTGGCGTTAGCTAAATTACAATTTCCCTGCAACATTATTTGAATGGGATGGCGATTGAATGCTGAGATGTCAGTGTAGTCATATAAAACATTTGATCGAAATTATTATTGTTTCTTTTTTAGCCTTTTCTTCTTTTTCTATCTATGCATCCGAATATTCAGTATACAAAAATGCTCTTCAAAACCTCAGGGAGGAACGTTCATTCTATAAATTGAATTATACTGAAGAAATACTTTTAAAACTGGATGAAAAAGCTTATAGAGGAAAGACTTACAGCAGGTATTTGCGGTTGCTGTACTCTGCTATGGATGAAGTAGAGGCTATACTTGGACATAGGCTTATCAATTCAGACGATACTCAATCCGATCAATATAGAGGAGTCGTATTTCTTGACGCAGGTCATGGCGGCACCGACCCTGGAGCAACAGTACCGCCTTTTATGGCGGATAGACCTGAAATGCTTCTTGCAGAAAGCGATATAACATTCGAGATTTCAGGTATACTTAAAGACCAACTTGTTAAAAATGGGTATCTTGTAATATTATCTCGTGAACATATTTCGGAAGGATACTCGCTATTTGTACGATCAGTTCTATGTCGTGCAATACGTCCGGATATCGCGGTTTCAGTGCATCTGAATTCTTCACAATATGCATATCCGGTTTTCGATCGCGCTGACACTGCCTTGCCGGAACTTAATTATACGCGCGTGTATGTATGGGCACCTGCTCCCGAAGATCTTTTGTATCCTTTTTATAAAGAGATGCATAAAAGAATACTCGAAAGCAACACTCGTCAGCAGTCATTAACCCTTGCCGATAGTATAGCGAACGAATTGAGAACCGAACTACAACTAGATTTTACATTGCCCCCAGATTTACAGGTTAAACTTGCCCAAATAAAGGAACTGCGCAAACAACTATCAGAACAGTTGGTTGCTATAAAAACACCGACTTATCCCAGAGAATTGTACGAAGATATTATTCCTGAAGATATTTTGCGTGAAAATATAGATATAAGTAGCTCATACAAATTGGATATACAGTCATTTCCAGGCGTAGAAGGCGCTGACTTGCATTTGGTGCGTGAAATGCCGCAGATACCTTCCGTACTTGTCGAGCCGATATTTATTTCATGTCCGCAAGAACAATCACTACTTCTTAATGATCAAAGAAAACAACAAATAGCCACAGGTATTTTTAAAGGAATAATTGCGTATTTTGAAAAAAAGGAAAATGGGACAGTCACTTATTATTCTGTTGGTGATTGATCCGATAAATCGACTTTGGCTATATCCTCTTTAGAAAAACTTTTCTTAGGTTTGCCGAACAAGCCGTTTATGATATCGCCGGCGCTTGCGTCAATTGTCTTTGGTACAGAAATAATGTCGCCGGATTGAAGCACTATATTTTGTGAAGTCTTGCTGTTGAGAACATAATCGGTCAAATCAACGGTGAATTTCTCTTGAGTCGATGGACGGGTTATCTTAATACGCGAATGATCGGCACGATAGGTATTTGTTCCTCCAGCGAGAGATAATGCTTCAATAACCGTGATGTTGTTTGTAAATGAATAAACCCCCTGTTTCCTTACTTCACCTATAATCAGTAAAGAATTATTGTGTTTTGCAGACGGAGAAATTTGTACTTCATATTTTTTATGCTCTGCAGATAAATTTTGGCTTATTAGGCGTTCGGCTTCTTCAAGAGTTTTGCCAGTTACAGAAACAGGTGTAAAAAATGGCGCTTCTATATAACCATCCTGATTAACAGTAACTATACTTTCAAGTACTGTCGAGTATTCCGGTATGCGAATAAGTTCAACAATAAGTGCATCGTTGGCGTTAACAATATGCTGACGGCTTACGTAACTTTTAAGACGTGGATTCTGCTTGACGTCGGGTACCGCAATACGGCGTATATCTAGTCCGAAATTAAGATACATATAAAACCTAAATTCATCTTCGTAACCGGTATCGTGACGGTATGAGGATGTAAGACTGAAGTAATTGAGGGAATCCAGTTTATATTTGAACTGTAAAGTGGGCTCGACAATAATATTATCGAAGTGCGTCCTGCCGCTTTCATGAACCAGGCATGTAATGTATGGGTTTATATCGATTTGATGATCAAATCGATTGCGGAAATATATCGGCCAGCCGAATGTCGCCGAGAATGCGTGAACACGAGCATTATCCGGATTATGAAATACGTTATCCTTGTCGATCAGGTAACTGTAAAATAAAGATAGGCTTGATGTATCCCACAGATCAAAATTAAACGTAACGTCAGTATGGGTGTAATCACGGTCGAAATCCCAAGCTGAAGTCGGCCGGTTGGCATCTTCGTGTTTATAAAAATGTCCGAAGGAAAAGTCTACCCCAGGGTGCAGTGTCTTGAAAGCTTCGAATGACCAGAAATTGTAATATGTCTGATTATAGACATGCTGGTCGTCCTCGCTCCATGTGAATTTGTAAGTTCCGTGTACATCCCATTCCAAAATATTTTTAGAAAGACCTATACAGTAGGATCCTAAATTCCAGTCGTTAGGTACAAACTCGCTTGAATCGGATGATCGATAATTTTCAAGAACTAGATCCATAGATACGTCCGGCAACGGCTCGTTTTCAGGTAACCACCTCATATTCAATTTATTCGATTGCCAGTTTTGTTTTGCATAATCCCGATTATTATCCAAGTCGGAACGTAACGCAGACGAATTTAACGAGAAGTTTAAGTTTCTAAGAGGATAAAAATAAGTTTTAGCCTCTATCAGTTCACGGTCGTAAGTAATGCTGTTGGCATAAGTGAATCCGGTAGTATTGCGGAAATTAGGTTCGATTCGCTGGTACATAATTTCGGAATGAACTTTAGGTATCGACATTTCACTGCGTACATAAGTTGCCCAGTCGTTGAGGTTCTCGTTACGGTTAAGGGCATCGTTGCGTGTATATATTTCTCTGCTATTGTCTATTTTAGCTGTATTCCATGAATATGCAAATTCATGAAAAACATACCATTTAAGTTCTTCACTCAGATATTTGCATAGTTCTTTGAAATTTTCAACGTGTTTGCCATCTTTGTAATGCGGAGCAGGGGTCTGCACTTGTACGTGTTTGCCAGGTATTATATTGAATGATTGGTTGAAAGATACTATGTAATTGTCCTGAATAGGAAAACGGTCGGATATTTTTTTAATTGCGCTGTGATCATCGGTATGCGCAAAAATAGCGCCAAAGGTGTATTGCGGGTTAAGTTCATATTGAAAATCGACAGACGTTATTTCACGAGGGTAAAAGTAATCTCTTCTAAAACGCATACTTTCGCCGTTATAAATAATACGTTCGTAAGGAGCGATTCGTGGCGCGCCGGTCGTAGCTTTTCTAAGTTCATAAAACGGCATGAACCCCCACATTACTTTTGAACGGAATTTGCCGGCCTTGAAAATGACGTTTATGCCACGATAATCGATACCAGGATATACAAAAAAATGACTTGGGTTTTTGCTGAATAAATAATGTGTGGATATATCACCTGCAAGAATTTGTATTTCTTTTCCGTAGAATTGCAATGTAGTTTGGCGGAATCGATGATTTAGCTCGTAATCACCGTTATCCCATTGGCCTACACCTTGCAAATAATCTCCTCGAGTCCGCCAGCCGTCAGCCGCTACTACTAGATTCAAAGGATTGTCATAAAAAGTTGATCTAAATGTCGATGTTGTAGCAAGATGCAAGGTATGCTCGTCGATATTGGTTCGGTTGGTAAAATATCCGTCGAAAAGCAAACTGGTTTCAAATCCCTCAAAAGTGAATATAGGTTTATCGAGAAGTGTTGAAGTTTTAGGTTTCGCAACCGTAATAGAGTCGCTAATTCTATCAAGTTCATCGAAGGTTGATTCGTTAATGAGTTTTATATATGATTTTGCTTGTGGATTGTGCTCGTCAAATTCTAAAACATTTTCCCACTCTTTATAGGCCTTTTCATACATGCCTGCTTTCATCAATAAGGTCGCCAGCAATATGCGGATACGTATGTTTTCAAAGTCTAAATCTAAAATTTTCCGATATAAATCAGCGGCGCCGCGATAATTTTTATTCGAATATTCTTTGTATGCCTTTATCTCGGTATGGTAAATAATGGATTCAATATTATCTGTCTGTATAGTATCATCAGCGCTGTATATGATTAGAGGACGTTTTTCAATGGCATCTATATTTTCATCGGAGATAGTTAACTTACGTTCTTTGTGATTTTTTATTTTATCAATATATTCATTAGCGAGTTTGTGATTCGGGTCTTGTTCTAAAATTTGAAGCCATGTTTGAAGCGAATGATCAAGGCGGTCCTGGTTGAAATAATAAATCGCACGAGCAGTCAACATTGTTAGCGATGAATCTTCGCTTACAGCCAATGCACCGTCAACTGTCGATAAATTATAACCGATTAGCATTGAATAGCATAGAGTAATAGAAATGACTTTTTTAAAAGATACATTTTTCATAATAGTACACTAACTTAAGTTTGTGGTTATATTATATTAAGGCGAAAATAATTCTAATACTACTCTGCCGCTGTATTTTCCACGTACCGAAGTGGAATTTATTTCAATAGCGAAATATAACTCAAACGGTTCAGGCTGAAGAGATAAAGTATAATCTCCGCCAGGGTTTGTCGGATTGACAAATTGGCCGTCATAGGGATATTGCCCCACTGCTCGTCTCCATGAATGCGGGTCGACACTCATTTCTGCGTAGTCGGGGATACGAAGCCATGGTTTTCTGTCGTGATCATGCACAGGGTTATCGGGTGTACTCTCATCAAGCAACACACCTTTCCAGAAAATATCTTTCTCAACAGGAGGAGGTCCTTGTATAGCTCCATCCCAACCAGAACTGTGTACTTCAGGCCCCCAGTTAAGGTTCCAGAATTTTAAAGGAATGGTATATTTGCCGCTGGAATGCAGTAGACCACCAGGAGGAAGTTGTCTTACAGCACCTTTGATTCCTTTAAATTTATTAGCGTTATCGGTGTATAGACGTAAAGCCCAAGGTTGTATATCGCCTAACTTGTTTGGTATAAATATTTTGTATCTAACTTTTATCGGTATGGGATACATGAAGCGCCCTTCATGTAGTTTACCGAAATTAATGTTGGATGGATGCGCGCTGATCCCCTGCGTCGGGTTGCCGATAGTCAACGGAAATGATCCGTAAATAGTCAGAATGCGAACATCGGCAAAATTATAAAGTATTATTGAAACAGAGTAAACACCTTCTTCATCTGGAACACGAACAGTAAATGTAAATGATCCGTTTGCTCCGGGAAGCAATTCGTATGTTGGAGCAGGGAATCCGGGTTCATATAATTCAAAACTGCGTGTTGCTTGTGCTGTTAACACTACAGACGCATAAAATTGTGCATTATTTATACCGTTGTTAAAGATCCGAGCGGTAAACCTAACGGTTTGACCCGGCAATGCGGTTTTTGGGTAAAAATGTGACTTAGGTATCAATTCACCATAAGAAGGTATGCAATATAGAAGAGAAAATATTGTTAAATATAAAAGTTTACGCATTGATTTCATCGTAGTAGAAATCCTTTTCTGTCTACGGAAAACTCTATTTCCCGTTGCAATATGATGTCATTACCCAATTCGATGTTGATTATTCCTATATAATCAGCCTCTTTTTTCGGACACTCCCAGTGTACAGGAATGGTTTCGGTGTATCCGGGTAATATCGGCCATGTTATACCTGTAGGAATCGTAGTTATCAGATTGCCCTGCTTGTCGAGAATCACGACCGACCCTTTTGCGCGGATATGACGCGATCCCGTATTTTTTAAAACCGAAGCAATTTTAATGTAATTATTCTCAAATGATAAGATATCATCTGCCATTTTAGGTGTAAACATTTCGTTTACCGTAACATCTGTAAGTTCGCCTTGAATATTGGTAGTATTTTCTATAAAAATATATACAGGAACCGACCGCCTTAAGACCAAATCAAGCTCCATATCGGTTATGGCATCCTTTGCATCGTTGTCCAACATTTTTTTTAGTTCGCTGTTGTCAACATCGGCAGATTGATCAAATGAAATATAAGCGGCATATTCGCCAGCGGCATTTGCAGGTACATTTATGGAGATCATAAAATCTTTGATTTCACCTGGATTTATCTGTATTGATTCGATATCCGGAGTAATCCATGATTCACATGATTTTATAGTGTATGGATAATTACTTTCAGGCGGTATGGCAGTTTCTGTTGCCAAAGGAAAATAAGGACGAACCGAAGTCGATACAGTCATTATTTCCAGAGTGGAATTGCTTAATGAAAAAGTAACCTGCGTTGTAGTTCCGGCAGAGGCTGTGATTTCATGCCGTGAAGGTTCAACTATCACACCATGTATTGATGCCGTATTAGCCAGAAGAATAATAGTTAAACTTATATATTTGATGAAGGAATTACGATGTGTTTTCATAGAGCCTTTCATTACGGTTCGGATATAATTTCAAATATTAATTTAGTACTGTATTTGCCTGAGGGAGTAGTAGTTGTTTCTCCTATCGGAGGCATCATTACAGCAAGTTCTATCTTGAATGGTGCGCCGATAGTTATGTCGCCATAAAAATTGTCGTCATCCGTAAACAAAATACGATCCCTACCCGCGACCCAATCCGCATTACGAGGGTCTATCCCCATTACGACAACATCCCGAATTGAGTCGCTGGGAGCTATAGCTCCTGGTCCCATATCTCGTAGTGCGAAATAAGAAATATGCTTTGGATAGTTGATATCAGGCACGTATACCCATTCGTCACCGGTATTCGGAGTTCGAAATTGAAGCGGTAAATATCCACCGCCTTCACGGATGAGCCCGATATTGTTTTTTTCACGATGAAAGGCCCCTGCAAGCCCCTGATAATTTTTGTTGTCGGTATAAACTCGCATTATCCACGGGTAAGGCTCGTTGGATGCTCCTTCTACGTTGATATATCCGATTTTGTTAGAACCCGGTTTATTGGCTGGAGCGGTGATGTATCCTTTGAAAGTATATCCGCCAAAAGATGCTACGGTACATGAAATATATACCTCGCTGGTTGTGCTAGCCCAAAGAGGCTGACAAAAAGCAAATATTATTGCGATTCCAGTGAGAAGTTTTACTGTGTGTTTCATGGTGAATCTCCATATCATTATTTTGCATTATTTTTACGAAATGATAAGCATAAAATCTTATTAAAAAGATTAATATAGTATGAGTTATAAAGTATGTTATAAAAGTTGACAGTGTGTATAGGACATCGGGAATTTAGAAAAAAGCCTGTATCTTATGTTCTTTAATAACAAAGGATTTTCATCCAATCAGGAAAAAATTTAACAGATCGTTTTAACTGAATCAAGTGTTTTTTTGACAAATTATTTATTTTTTCATCCTGTTATTTTTCTATGATGTAATATTGATATCTTAAAAGACAGCGGATTGTAAAAAATGTTACACAAAAAAGTTAGTAATCCATAAAAAACGGGTAGTGTAACATATGGATTGAAATAGCGGTGTAGCAAACTCAAAGTCACTAGAGATCAGATTGCCGTGTAAACTTTGTTTGCTCGCAATGGCTCAATCTCTATAAGATTTTTTTTTATTGAGGTTGTTTATGAGCCGAAATAAAATAAATAAAAAACTTGCGAGTAAAGCGATATTATGAAATTATTCGTTTTCAATGAATAACAATACCGGAGATTTAATTATGAAGCTGACGCCTAAGCAGTATGACCGTCTTTTGCAATACAGAATTGCAGTTGATGATATGATTAAAGGTAATTTCGACCTTCTTTTGAATCCCGATACGGATGATCCGGTAGGCAAACTTGGCAACTCTCTAATAGAACTAGGCAGAAAACTGAAAACTCAGTCGCAGTATATTGAAACAATCACTCAATTAGTAGAAAAAATCAATGCAGGGTTTACTACCTCAGATATACTTAACCATATCTTTGAATCGTTCCGTCCATATATTCCGTATGACCGGATAGGGTTTTCGCGTATTAACGAAGAAAATCAAACTGTTACAGCGTTGTGGTGTCGGTCGTATTCAGACAACGTCAAGCTGGATGTCGGATATGAAGCGCGCCTTGCCAACAGTACGTTACAGGATATTATCACAACTGGGCAACCTCGTATTCTCAATGATCTCGAAGAGTATCTGGCAAAAAATCCATCTTCCAAATCCACCAGATTGATCATAGAGGAAGGTATGCGTTCAAGCCTTACCTGTCCTCTTATTGTCGAAAAAAAACCTATCGGTTTTTTGTTTTTCTCAAGTTGTAAGCCGTTAACATACGCAAATACGCACACAGAGCTTTTCATGCAACTGGCAGGTATCATTTCCGTAACTATTGAAAAAGCGATTTTATACGAACGCCTCATGGAATTGAACGAACTTAAAAACAAATTCCTCGGCATGACTGTCCATGATTTGCGCAATCCGATCGCTATTATTAAGGGTTTTCTTGACCTGTTGCTACTTCAAGATAACAGCGATTATTATACTAAAGTATTTGATCATATTCGCGGGCAAGCAGATAAAATGCTCAGCCTGATTGGAGACTTGCTTGATATTACTGCCATAGAAGCAGGGAAAATCAATATACAGAAAAAACAGGAAAATATTATTGACGTAGTTAACGATTCGGTTAAAACCAATCGGCTTATCTCTATGGGAAAAAATATCGAAATTCAGGTTGATTTGCCCCTTGATTTGCCAGATGTTTACATTGATAAAGCACGTATTTACCAAGTGATGGATAATCTTATCAGTAATGCCGTAAAATTTTCTGAATCCGGTACTGTAATTACTATAAAGGTATATCTCAAAGATAAAAGCGTTTGCGTGAGCGTCTCGGATCAGGGACAGGGAATACCTCAATCCGATCTCCCGAAATTATTTCAGCCTTTCAGCAGGATTGGGGTTCGTCCGACCGGAGGAGAAAAAAGTACAGGGCTTGGGCTTGCTATCGTTAAGAAAATCATTGATCTTCATAATGGATCTATTGAGGTTGAAAGTCAACCCGGTATAGGAACTATGGTAACCTTTTGCTTGCCTGCATTAAAAATGTAATCAGATATTACTACTGAGCGGTAACTCGGAACTGCCCATCAAATATGAGTCAACATAGTGAGCCATCTGTCTGCCCTGAGCAATCGCTTTGACAACCAGCGATGCGCCCATAGCCGTATCGCCTGCGGCAAATACATTTTGTATAGATGTCATGTATTTTTCGTTGATCACTACATTGCCGCGGTGGTCAATAGCTACGCCTAGGTCGGTTATCAGGCGGTCATGCTCAACATGCTCAAATCCCATTGCTAGAAGCACTAGATTGACATTTATCTCAAACTCACTGCCGGCAATCTCTTTCATAACAGGACGTGAACCGGGTTGTTGCGACCATTCTACTTCTATGCCGTGTAATTTTTCGATTTTTCCTGAGCCGGTGAGTTTTTTTGTGCTGATACACCACCGCCGCTCACATCCTTCTTCTTGCGATGTTGATGTGCGCATGATCACAGGCCAGTTAGGCCAGTTAGGGTTTGTCATATTCGGCTGTTCTTGTGGTCTTGGCAAAATTTCAAACTGATATACTTTTTTCGCGCCCTGACGGTTGGATGTGCCGATACAGTCAGATCCGGTATCGCCGCCGCCGATAACCACAACAATCTTATCTTTCGCAGTTATTTCCTGTGTAGGATCAATGCGGTCGCCTGCGTTGTGTCTATTTTGCTGTGTCAGAAAATCCATGGCAAAATGGATTCCGTCAAGGTTTCTTCCTTCCACTTTTAGATCGCGGGGTGTGCGTGATCCGGCAGTCAGACAAACCACATCAAATGATTTTAACAAGTAGCGCGCGGACAGGTCTTCACCGACATTTACTCCGGTTTCAAATTTAACACCCTCGGCTCTCATCTGTTCGAGCCTGCGGTCTATCACTCGTTTTTCCAGTTTGAAATCAGGTATGCCATAGCGTAATAATCCGCCTATTCGGTCGGCCTTTTCAAAGAGCGTAACATCATGGCCTGCACGGCGTAACTGTTGAGCCGCCGCCAGACCCGTAGGACCTGAGCCAACTATTGCTATTCTCTTGCCGCTCTCAAATTCGGGCGGTTCGGGTAGCACCCATCCTTCTTTCCATCCGTGTTCTATGATAAGACATTCTATCAACTCTATGGTAATAGGGTCATCGTTGATCGACAATGTACATGCCGCTTCACAAGGAGCAGGACAAATCCTTCCTGTGAATTCCGGAAAATTGTTGGTGGAATGTAAAATGTCAAGAGCTTCTTTCCAGCGTCCGCGGAATACCAGATCATTAAATGTCGGAATCAAATTGGCTAGTGGACAGCCTATGCCATGGCAATACGGTATACCACAATCCATGCACCGTGCGGCCTGTATTTTTTGTTCGTCTTCAGGCAGTGGCAGTGTAAACTCTTTAAAATCTTTAAGTCGTTCCTGAATAGATTTTTTGCCAGGCATTTTTCTTTTGTACGTTTTAAATCCTATAGGATCGCCCATGACAACTCCTAGTTAAAAACTTCTTCAGTTATTGTTAATGTATCATCTTTTTTCATTGTCTCAAATTTCAATTTTTCAAGGGCTTTGCGATAATCGATAGGCATGATTTTCACAAAATAGGGAAGTATCTGTTCCCAGTTTTCAATCAGATTCGCGGCATATCTACTGGCTGTGTATTTTATATGTTTTTCTATATACGATCTTAAAAAATCGATATCTTCTTTTTCAGTTACTGTTTCGATATCGACCATGTCAAGATTGCATAACGTGTCCAACAACTGATTGTAATCGTAAACGTATGCGATACCGCCGCTCATACCGGCGGCAAAATTGCGGCCGGTTTCGCCTAGCACTATTACCCTGCCTCCTGTCATATATTCGCATCCATGGTCGCCAAGACCTTCTACTACTGCAACGGCGCCGCTGTTTCGCACGGCAAATCGTTCGCCTGCCATACCCGCGATATAAACTTCACCGCTTGTTGCGCCATACAGCACTGTATTGCCGATAATGATATTTTTTTCCGACGGGAATGTAGATCCTTTTGGAGGATATACTATAATCCGTCCGCCGGATAATCCTTTACCGAGGTAATCGTTTGAATCTCCTTCCAATTCAAAAGTCATACCGTTAACTGCGAACGCGCCGAAGCTCTGTCCGGCAGAACCGGTAAAATGGATGTGAATCGTATCGTCCGGCAATCCTGTTGATCCATATAGTTTTGCTATTTCTCCGCCGAGCATAGCCCCGCAGGTACGATTGCAATTTTTTATGGGGATGGAAAATTTTACAGGCGCTTTATTGTCCAAAGCCGGTTTAACCCGTTTTATCAATTCGTTATCAATACATTCTTCAAGTTTGTGATCTTGCTTGCGGGTACATCGCAGGCTACCTCCTTCAGGGAGTGTTACCGGCGAAAGAATTTTGCTAAAATCGAGTCCTCTTGCTTTCCAGTGTTCTATCGCTGGGGTAATTTCGAGCATATCGACACGGCCTACCATTTCTTCGATTGTTCTAAATCCGAGTTCGGCCATTATTTCGCGCAGTTCCTGAGCAATAAAACGCATGAAATTGACCACATAATCGGGACTGCCCGAAAATTTCTTGCGCAGGTCTGGGTCTTGCGTAGCTACACCAACAGGACAGGTGTTAAGATGGCATTTTCGCATCATTATACATCCCAAACATACTAGAGGAGCGGTCGAGAAGCCGAATTCCTCGGCGCCGAGAAGCGCGCCGATTGCGACATCGCGTCCTGTTTTAAGCTGACCGTCAACCTGTAACCGTACACGATCTCGAAGTTCATTGAGCACCAGTGTCTGCTGTGTTTCGGCAAGACCAAGCTCCCATGGGATGCCGGCATGCTTTATAGACGATAACGGAGATGCGCCAGTTCCGCCGTCATATCCGCTAATAAGAATCATATCCGCTTTTGCTTTGGCAACACCAGCGGCAATAGTTCCTACACCGACTTCGGCTACCAGTTTTACAGATACTCTTGATTCCGGCTGTACATTTTTAAGATCGAATATAAGCTGAGCCAGATCTTCTATAGAATAAATATCGTGATGAGGCGGCGGTGAAATCAGTGTTACGCCGGGTGTGGAATGGCGTACCCTGCCTATAGTTTTATCAACTTTATGACCCGGTAGCTGTCCGCCTTCACCAGGTTTTGCGCCCTGAGCGATCTTGATTTGCATTTCCGATGAATTGACCAGATAATTAGTAGTCACTCCGAATCGCCCTGATGCGACCTGTTTTATGGCACTGCGCAGTGAATCGCCGTTTGGCAAAGACACAAAACGAACCTCATCTTCACCCCCCTCGCCGCTGTTGCTTTTTCCGCCAAGACGGTTCATGGCGATAGCAAGGCTTTCATGCGCTTCTTTGCTGATGGAACCGAAAGACATAGCTCCTGTTACAAATCGCTTTACGATACTGTCCACCGGTTCTACTTCTTCTATCGGAACCGGTTTAGTTTTTTTGAAGCGGAACAAACCGCGAAGCGTATACAGGTTTTTGCTTTGGTCGTTTATCAGCTTGGCGTATTCTTTATATACGGAATAATTGTTTGTTCTTGAAGCTAGCTGTAACTTCGAAATGGTCAGCGGTGTCCACAGGTGCTTTTGCTGGTTGTGCCGATAGTGATACTCTCCGCCAATATCGAGTAATTTCGGTTGTCTGCCGGATAAAGGAAACGCTTTACGATGACGCATTTTTATTTCCTGCACAATGACATCAAGCCCGATACCGGAAATACGGGACGGAGTTTTGCCGAAATATCTATCTATAAGGTCTTTATTCAGGCCTATAGCTTCAAATATCAATGCTCCTCGGTAACTGCGCAGTGTGGATATACCCATTTTGGAGAAAATCTTAAGCAACCCTTTTTTTAGTGACTGGATATAGTTATCTATTGCGCTTTCTTCATCGATTTGTTTTGTAAGTCCTTTATCCTGTGAAATATTCGCCAATGACTCGAAAGCGAGATAAGGATTTATAGCGCAAGCTCCATATCCGACAAGTAATGCAAAATGCATCACTTCGCGTGCTTCACCTGTTTCTATGATCAGCCCTGTTCTGGTTCGTTTTCCCACGTCAATCAAATGATGATGCAGTGCCGATGTAGCGAGCAAACTTGGAATGGGCGCGTAGTTTGCGTCCGCTCCCTTGTCTGATAAAATCAGCAAAGAACATCCTTCGTCAAGTTTTTCTTCAGCCATGGAAGATATGCTTTCAATAGCTTTTTCAAGGGCGCAGACTCCGCCTTCCGGATCGAAAATCATAGGAATGATAGCTGTTTTCAATCCTTTTTTTCCGGAAGCGCTGATGATTCGTTGCATATCGTCATTTGAAAGAATAGGGTGTGATAGTTTTAGCTGACGGCAGTGTTGAGGGGATTCTTCCAGTAGATTGCCTTCGCTACCGACATAACTCATCAACGACATCACCAGCCATTCACGGTACGGATCGATTGCCGGATTGGTAACCTGAGCGAACAATTGTTTGAAATATGAAAACAAAAGTTGTGGTTTGTCGGATAATACAGCCAGAGGCGCATCGTTACCCATGGACCCGACCGGTTCCTGTCCGTTGAGCGCCATGGGGATGAGAATCATATCCAATTCTTCCTGAGTATAACCGAATAATGTTTGACGTATAATAATGCTTTGTTGATCCGGTTTCGCTACTTTTGGAGGATTGAACAAACCGCGCAATTCAATACGATTGTCGTTGAGCCATTTTCGGTAAGGCTTGTTTCTAGAAATTCGTGATTTCACTTCCTGATCGCTGATAATTCGTTTCTGCTCCATATCCACAAGAAATATGCGACCCGGAGTCAGCCTGCCTTTTGCCATGATTTCCTCTGCTGGAAACTCTATTACACCGACTTCGGATGCCAGTACTACCAAACCTGACTTTGTTACAACATAACGAGCAGGCCGTAGTCCGTTGCGGTCAAGAACACCGCCTATCTTTCTGCCGTCGCTGAAAACAAGCGCCGCAGGACCGTCCCATGGTTCCATAATGGTAGTATGATATTCATAAAATGCTCGTTTGTCCTGACTCATATGATACTGTGTACCGAATGCCTCCGGAACCAGCATCATCATGGAATGCTCCAATGACCTGCCGCCATTTACCAGTAGTTCCAAAGCATTGTCTATACAAGCAGAATCACTGCCGGTCTCGTCGATAATGGGGAATAATTTATTGATATCGTTTCCAAACAGTGGCGAATGCATCTGCAATTCTCTGGCTTTCATGCGATTAATGTTGCCTCTCAGTGTATTGATTTCTCCATTATGCGCAAGAAACCGAAACGGCTGAGCCAACGGCCATGATGGAAACGTATTGGTACTAAAGCGTTGATGTACCAATGCCAATGCACTGGTTAGAGATTCGTCTTTCAAGTCGTCGTAGAATTCTACAAGCTGATTGGCTGTGAACATTCCTTTGTACACTATTGTACGGCAAGAAAAACTGCATATATAAAAATAATTGGAGCCAAAGTTATTTTTAATAGCGTAACGTTCTATAACTTTACGAATGACATATAACTTTCTCTCAAGATCGTCACCTCGTAGTTGCGGCGAGTTCACAAATATCTGACGGATAACCGGCATCGCTCTTAAGGCCTGATCTCCAAGGCAATTCGAACAGAACGGTACGTCTCTCCAGCATAATACCTGAATTCCGTTTTCTTCACAGCTTTTAGCAATCACACCTTCCATTTCACGCCGTTTTTGTTTGTCTTGAGGAAGGAAAATCATTCCTACACCGTATGCGTCTTTTTCAGGAAGAGAAAACATACGTGACGAAAATTCTTTACAAAAAAAATCGTGGGGTATTTGAAGAAGAATACCAGCGCCGTCACCCGTAATGTCATCACCGCCTATTGCACCCCTATGGACAAGGTTAAGTAGTATTTGGAGTCCTTTTTTGACGATGTCGTGACTTGCTTTTCCCTCTATATTCGCAACAAAGCCGACACCGCAACTATCATGTTCGAAAGCAGGATCGTACAAACTGGGGTGTACGCCTATTTTGTCTCGTATATCCATTTTGATTCTCCTTTTTGAGTCTCAATATATCTATATATAATTAATGTGTTATAATTTGATTATTAAAAAGACTTTAAAGATCAACTACAGTTATCCGCGTTTCAGTCTGATATGTTTGTATTTTTAAATAAAAATATTTAAGTAAAAAATTAAGATATTTATATAATTATTTTCAAAAAAGTAACTAATGTTTGTTTTTACATGAAAATCGTCGTAATCTTATAGTAATAAATAAATTCATTCTAAACGGATTTCAGATTATATATGTAAGACATGCGGATTACAAGGAGATTTCTTTTTAGGCTGTACTCAATCCTCTAATCTAATCTTCTTTAACTGCCTTAGTGAAAAAATATTTTGCCAAAAAATCATTTAAATCCTATAAAAATATAATTTAACCTATCTTGGCTTCCGGTGTTTTGATCAGGAGAAATAGTTGTTCTTGGCAGTTAGCTAATTAACCGTTAGTTTGTATGTCAGAGACCGGTTAGATAATGACTTGTATTTATCACTTTACTTAAGTGTATTTATTATGCTAAAAATCAAACTTTCAGCTAATTGTAAAAAATTCGGCTAAAATGTCAATGCCTACCGTCTGTCGCCTTTGGTGTGTAATTGTCTGCTTGCTAAAATGTACGGCATTTTTTTTATTTCATGGATACGTGAAAAATAGAGTCAAATAACTTGCCGAAATTGACGATAAGAAATGTGTACATTATTTCTACTGATATGAAGAGAATAACGATGATTTGCGTTAATAATGTTTTTTACCGTAAATGATCAAAAAAAATATAAGAAATTTGTAATAAAAGATTCTTGGATGTGTTTATAAATGTGTGGAAATTAATAGTTTTTTATAAATCATTCATGCTTTAATCGGTATGAAGGCTAAAAGAAATATAGATAAATTTTACGGCGCAGTTTGTAAAAATACGATTTTGATACTATAATAGTTTATAACGATGTTTTTTTAAGTGATTATATAGTAATTATAAATATGTGCTTTTCATATATTGTGATCGGTATAAACCATATATCGTCGCAAAGAGGAGCCTTGCAATAAAAAATAGTGTGAGGCGATAAAATGAATATTTTTGACTATGAGCAAAAATACACAATGGTTCTCTGTCCACAGACAGAAAATCAGTGGATTTTTTTTATTCTGATGATGTCACGAAAGTTAGAAATAATATTTAATTTTATATTAACAATACATACTAAAGGAGTGAGATTATGAACTCATCTAATCAATCGCAGTCCCCGGCCAGCGTGCTGGGTTGGTATGCGTTCAGGAAAAAGTACTTCTGGTTTAAAGTTGTTGCCCTGATAATGATCGAGTGTTTTTTATTTGACAGGGCAATGATTGCGATAGCGCAGGAAAACAGCCTGTCGCCGCCGGATTATACTTACCAGCAGGAGCAGACCTTGCCTGACGGTGAAACACAGCCTGATCAAACGGAACAACCGTTCCAGCCTCAGGGGCAAGGTATATTGCCCGGTCTAGGCTGGGAAACGCCTATGTTCCAATCTACCGATGCTGAAGTTGAACAGGACGCGCAACTCATTAGAGATGAGATTCTTTCCGCAGACACGCCTCCGCAACCGAGCACCGATATCACCGATTATATCGATGTGCTCGACATTCCAGGACTCATCAACAATCCTACCCTAATCCTCTTCTCATACACTGATGAAAGCGATCCTGAAAATGAAGGACTCCTCACGCAAGTCGTTATCAGTTTTGAAAACAAACCTGACGACATAACCGCATGGGAAGCCGATAACTCCGCCGCATCGCCGGATTACGGCAATGACGGAAAAGTAACGTACGTTGAATATGAATACGCGCGCGACACTAGCGGCAACGTTAAGTATTTTCAGGTTGATGTGAACGGCAATTTTATAGTTGACGGCGAAGGGCAATTTGTTGAGGTAGCCTCTGATAACGAAGGGTCCGCAATGGTTGTGGGTATTCGTCTTATGCACGAGACTGACAAAGGCATATATGCGCTTTTTGATTATTCTACAGGTACGCGCCAGTATACAATCTACGATGAAGTTCAGCGCAGTGACGGAAGCATACTTAGGTTGGATCCTGCATATGATACGGTAATCTATAAAAAAGCTTCGAACGGAGTTGAAACATGGTATACCTATAACCGTGATGCGTACGGTTTCATAGATTGGTATGAAACCTATAGCATGGGAGTAACCCGTCACTATATAAACGGCGAAGATCAGAATTTCAATGAATTGCTTGATGACGGCGAAGATCTTGACGCGGATGGACTGCTTGATCCGTGGGTAATTCAATGGATAAAAGAAGTGTCTGGAACCGATGTAACAATCACCTATTATGAAAATGGATTGATATCTCATAAAGTTATGCCTGATGGTAAGGTATGGTGGTTTGAGTACGAATATAATAGCGACGGTGTTGCTGTAGTGCTTGCGCTTGAAGAGCGTATCAATTCCATCGAAATCGAAAGAGACGGCAGTCTGATTAACGTCAAAATCGAAGATGAAGACGTGTCCGTGGAAATTCAATCTGCTACACAGGTACTTGTCGATGGTTACTTACTGGAGCTACCGGTTGGAGAGTCGTTTGTTGATCTTGATATCGAACTATTGTCAGGTACTACTGTAACTTTCCGTTTGAATGCACACGGCCAACTGCTTCTGGCTATGCCGGATGCGGCTCCGGTTGAAATTGCCGCCACGAAAACAGGTTTGTTTGTTGAATCAGATGATAACCCTATCATGCTGTATCGCCTTTTACAGGAGGATGTGCGGGTTACACGAAATGGTAATATCTATTCGTTAAAAATGAATGCCGATCAGGTCGATCTGGAAATATTGCCGGACGGCTCGTTGCGGGTAGGTACACAGATCATAGCTTTGGGTGAAAAACTCAATCTTGCGGCTTTCGGATATATTACCGGTGGAGCTGATTATGGGTATAGCGATGCTATAGACGGAGGCTTGACTATCAGTGTCAGCGATACAGGCAGAGTTGAAATCAGCATACTCAACTCGCATAAGTTATGTATCGGTCACACACTTTCAGGGGAAGCCTCTCTTGGCGTAACATACTATGGCGGAAGAGTTATACGTCAGGATGAAAACGGCAATATCATGGAAGAAATAGATTATTCCAATGTTCCTCCCACAGTTACTACATATAAATATATATTGAAGCTCGATGGAACCATTCAAAAGACTATGGTGGAATCTAACGGGGTCTTGCGCACATACGATGACGTGGATAACCTTGTATCCGTTTTGAGCGACGGAGTACTTATCGAATACCGCCTTGACGGTCTCGAACATAGAATTACTTATATAGCATCTGGGATTACAAAAGAATACATATATGAACCTGAAGACGCTAATGTCAATACATATATCAAAAAGACAGAAGTCGAGCATGACCCGGAATATCCGGATGCGGATATTATCAGGGTGTTTGACTACCAAAAAGGATTATTGACATCCGTAACAGATAGAAACGGTTATATACGTAAGTTCGAGTATTACAATTATAATTATACCGAGGATCTGAATGGCAACGGAATTATTGATCCTCCGTATTCTGAAGATCTCAACGGTAACGGATACCTTGACGACGATGAGGATATCATACAAAACGGTATCTTGGATACAAATGTGATTGAGGATAGGAACAACGACGGTATTCTCAATGTCGGTCTAATATCCGCTCCTGAACGTATGGTCAAAGATTATTTGACGTATACGATACATTATTATATAGAGACCCGCAGTCATGTCAGTGGCGACCCTGATATGAATCTGGTTTTTGAAGATATGCAGATTATTCGTGTAATCGAAGGCGATATCCGCTCTATAGACCCTGAATTGAGCGATGATCAACTGATAGCAATGGGATTGTTGAAAAGTATTGACTGGAATGGGAATGTACGGAATTTTAAATATGAAAAACGTCAGATAGACGGGGTAGAACGATCGGTTTCCATCGAAACCCTTCCCCAGTATCCTAATTTTGAACTTGTCAAGGCATATAATGATAGTAACAGAGTAATATATAAAAAAGAAGGCGACCTTATAACACGCTATGCTATTCAGGGAAACGTCACCATAGAAACCGCTTCATATGCTTCCGGCGCTCAGATAGACGGAGCGGTGACATGGGTTTATGACGATAAAAGCAATCTTATCTCGCAAACCGACCGCAACGGAAATATTTATAATTACAGCTATAGTTATGATTCGCTCGGTAACCTTTATCAAAGCTATGAAACAGCCGTTACGTTCGATGGCCAGCCTATGGGTATAACTACAAGGCAATTTGATGTTGCCGTCAATGTTGTTGCAATTACAGACCGAAACGGGGTGGTTCGTTCTCTCAATCTTCTTTTTGACGAAAAGGGCAATAAAGTATCCTACGAAGAAACGGATTCCCGTTATCCTGATCTATCTATTGTGCGTACAGTGGATAACGATGGACGTATACTTACCGAACAGACAATCGGCACCGGCGGCGTTGTGCGAAAATATCTTGAGTTCGAATATGAAATCGATCCTGCCGGAGAAATGCGTGCTTTAATCCAACGCGAAATTCATGCGCAATATACTCGGGTGTCCACACGTCGATATAATTATCATGGCGAACTGGAGTCGATGGTTGACTGGAACGGTATGGTTACACATTACAGCTATCTTAAAGATACCAAGGAAAACGTAATCGGTACTGTTATTTCTCATCCTTACAAGGAAAGCGATTTCTTTACATCCATTCCGGCATTTGCTTTTGAAAACCCTGATTACGGATTTATAATATCAAACGATGACGGAGTAACATTAACTAACCGTATCTATAATCTAAATGCCGCCAATACTGCGGGATCGGTTTTGCTGAAAAAAATTCATTATGCCGATATGACTACCAATCAGCCTCTGCAGGTTATAGATTACCTAAACTCAGAAGTTTGGACATATACATACGACGGTACAGTTCTTCAACAGGTGACAGTTTATAATCTCAAGAGCGACGGCACTGCAGGCGATTTACTGCGTACTATATCTTATACTGCCGGCGGTGAGATCGACCACATGGTTGCCGGCGACGAATATATAACTTTCAGTTATACTGCCGGAGAATTAGCATCAGCGCAGGTACGTTATCAGAGCGATACCGGTAAGCTCCTTCGTGAAGTCACATTCCAGAATGGAAATGTATATCGAGTCGATATCTATAACGATCTTGAAATTGCGGAACGATGGCTTGAGTATTCTTATAGATCCGTAGATAAATTCGGCGAAGATGATTTAGCAGGCGCGTATACAGTGATTGACTCCATCACCGAATATAATGACTCAGGGTATGCATCTGAAAACCGGACTCGTTCTGTTTCGCATCCGAGCGGTAATGTTGCCGGTGTACCGTTTACCGCCGCTATGCAGTTTTCCAAATACACCGCTTTTATTGACGGGGTTGCGCAGGCACTGGAAACCGTTCAGCGTTTCGACATTCACAACGACCTCGTTGTTCAAACCGATGAAGACGGTGTAGTTACATCTTATGAATACGAAAGAGATGCTATCGGCAATATCGTCAGATCAATGGAAACATCTTCTTTATATCCGAATACGGTTTTGGAAAAAGGTTTTGATTCCAATTCCATGCTTGTTTCACAGACATCGCGTAGCGGGTTTGTTTACACATATAATAATATATACGATAACGAAGGACGATTGCAAACCATCGAAGAAACATCGCCGCTTTTGCCCGATTACAGTCTCGAAAGGACTTTTGATCACGACGGACGGCTGGCTTCAATCAATAGCAACGGAAAAATTATCGACTATAGTTATGAATTTGATTCTCTCGGAAATGTGGTCAGAAGTTTTGAAACCAACGGTGATTTTCCTGAGGAAATATCAACTCGCCAGTTTGATGTTGAAAATGGCAACATGGGTTCGTATACCGATCAATACGGTAATATTACAAAATATGTCTACAACGATAAAAATGATCTCGTTAAAACGGAATTATATAAATATTTTGATCTTGAACATCCTTCTTCTGTAAGCGTCTATTATACCAGCGGGGCAGAAAAAGGTCAGGTTAAACAGGTTGAGAATGAATTCGGTAATATTATAAATTCATATACTTATCAGTTCGACTCGCTAGGCAATTTGTTGTCATCGATAGAAAAAGACGGCCCGCATCAGGGTTACTATCCCGGATACGAGGTGAAACGCACTTTCAATCCTGATTTAGGTAACGTACTCACGAGTTCAGATCATAATGGTTCGGTATTTAGCTATAATTATGATGACGCAAACAGACTATCAAGTATCACCGATTCCTCCGGTAACATAACGGTATTTTATACTTCAGGTCTAAGTATTGGACAGGTGGCCTCTACCAGCAATACGACAGGACTTCAGGCGACTTATTCTTATGAGTTTGACAATAAAGGCGGTATAACAAAATCTTATGAATCGGCGGCCGGTTTCACAGATGCGGTAACTACTCGTTCGTTCGATTCACTCGGCAGGCTGACATCCATTGTATCCCGCAACGGCAGTATCTCCAGTTTTTACTACGACCAGCAAGGAAAACTTGAAAGCACCAAGGATAATAAAGGTAACGAAACATATTTCTTTATCGGCACGGAAAGCGACGGCAAACCGTTTAAAATCGTAACTGACGGCGAAGACCTTGTTCACTATCAGTATGAATTCGATACTTTCGGCAATCTTACGGCGAGCTATGAAACCAACGCCGATTTTCCTGCCGCCATAACCACACGAGCTTTTGATACCACCGGAAACATTGCAACAATGACCGCGCCTCAAGGTATTGTAACAAGTTTCTCTTACACAAACTCTATCCTGACCAGTACCTACGATCAGCTCGGAAACGTAGTAGATTACTATACAGCGGGTATTTTGAGCGGTAATGTAGCCGCTACATCCGATACTAACGGGCTTGTTTCAACATATACCTATGAGTTTGATTCTCAAGGTAATCTCACGGCAAGCTATGAAACCAACGCCGATTTCCCGCAGGCTATAACCACACGCGAGTTCAACGTAACTACAGGAAATATAGAAACATCTACCGATAAAGCAGGTACTGTATCGTCTTTTTACTATGCCGACGGCAAAACGCTTTTAAGTATTGTCGACACTAAAGGCGTAATAACGGAAATGTATACCGACGGCAACGAAAAAGGGCAAGCGTACCGCCAGTCGGATGCTACCGGTTTGCTGTCTGAATTCAGTTATGAGTTCGATTCGTTGGGCACTATCAGCAGAAATTTTGTTACTGACGGTACTTTCCCATCTGCTGTAACTACTCGTCAGTTTGACGTTTACAACGGAAATATCCAAACCGTAACCGACAAAAACGGAGTAGTCTCATCGTTTATTTACGACAATGATGGACGTATTCTTGTCAGCGTTGTCGATACCCGAAGCAATATAACAGCTTTTTACACTTCCGGAGTATCCGAAGGACAGGTCTTGGCGCAATTCGATAACGATGGTCTGATATCCCAATATTCTTATGAATTCGATACCCTCAATGGCACCCTGTTGGCTAGTTTTGAAACCGACGGCAAGTTTTCTTCAGCAATAACCACCCGTCGGTTTGACGCTGGTTCGGGCAATCTTGATACCGTAACCGATAAAAACGGTTCGATAAGTAGTTTTTACTATGACGGACAAACATTTGTAAGTGTTGTGGATGACCGGGGAAATATCACCACGTTTTACACAACCACAACAGCTAAAGGACAGGTGCTGGAGCGTTCAGGCACACAGGGACTCGTTTCCTCCTTTACCTATGATATCGACGAGCTTGGAAATGTGCTCAATAGCTATGAAACCGACGGAGTGCTTCCTGCAGTAATCACAACCCGCAGTTTTCAACCGTCTAGCGGCAACATATACGCCAGCACCGACCGAAACGGTGTTGTTTCAAGTTACGATTACATCAACGATGATCTTGTAAGTGTTTACGATACAAAAGGCAATATAACGTTTTTTTATACGACAGGCGATTTTAAAGGTCAGGTACTTGCGCAGTCGGATAATTATGGATTATTACAATCGTATACTTATGAAATGGATTCTATAGGCAACATGTCACGCGCTTTCGAAACCGACGGCACTTTTGCCGGAGCTGTATCGACACGTCAATTCGACGTAGCTAGCGGCACTATCTCCACAGTTACCGATAAGAATGGTGTTGTCAGTACCTTCTACTATGACGGCGATACTTTAGTCAGTATTGCAGACGATAAGTCCAATATAACAGAATTTTACACTGACGGTACTGTTAAAGGCCAGATATCTAAAATTTCCGATGCCGGCGGTTTGACTGCCGTTTACGATTATGAAATCGATACGCTGGGCAATATGCTGGCGAGTTTCATAACCGACGGCAATATACATCAGGCTATCACTACCCGTCGATTCGATACCGATACGGGCAACATATCAACATCTACCGATAAAAACGGTACGGTATCGTCATTTTATTATGATGCTTCAGTTATGACTAGCATTGTTGACGATTCTCAAAAAGTTACAGCGATGTATACCTCCGGCGTTTTTAAAGGTCAGGTCGAACAGATTTACGATGAAAACGGTATTATTGCAATGTATACCTACGAATTCGATACCATCGGCAATATGACTAAAAGTTTTGAAACCGACGGCACATTCACATCGGCCGTAACTACACGGGCTTTCGATACTCAAACAGGCAACATGACTACACAGACAGACCGCAACGGATCTATTTCTTCATTTATGTATGACGGTACTGTAATGACCAGTATTATTGATGATAAAGGCGGAGTTACCGAACTTTACACGTCCACCGATGCCAAAGGACAGGTTTACCGGCGTATTGAAAACGGTCAAATTCAGGCAACCTATTCTTATGATATCGATTCGCTTGGCAATATGACCGCAAGTTTCGAAACCAATGGAGCAATACCGGCCGCCATTACCACACGCACTTTTAATGTCTCAAGCGGTAATATAGTTACATCAACAGATAAGAACGGGTTGATCAGTTCTTATTATTACGACGATGGTATTCTTGCCAGCGTGGTAGATGATGAAGGCAATGTTACATCGTTTTATACAACCGGTCAGGAAAAAGGTCAGTTATATCAGATTCTTGATAATGCAGGGCTGATTGCACAATATACATACCAGATGGATTCACTTGGTAATGTGGTCGATAGCTATGCTACTGACGGTCAGTTGCCCGCGGCCGTCAGTACCCGCCATTTCGACGTTGCTTCAGGCAACGTGGTAGCTATGACTGATAAAAACGGGTCGGTATCTTCATTTGCCTATGATTCCGTCAATAACCTCGTCAGTATATTCGATGATCTAGGAAATGTGACTGATTTTTATACTGATGGAGCTGTAAAAGGACAGGTACGCTTGCAATCCGATAAAAACGGTCTGTCGTCAATTTTCTCTTATGAGCTTGATACTCTTGGAAATACTATTAGAAGTTTTGAAACCAACGCCGATTTCCCGTCGGCTGTAACAACCCGTATGTTTGACGTCGCAACAGGCAACATATCAACCGTTACCGATCCCAATGGCAGGGTCACTACTTTTGATTATGACGGCTCTACGTTGGTAAGTATTGTTGATTCCGCTGGTTCTGTTACTGAGTTTTATACATCTGGCGAAGCGAAATCAAATGTCAAATCATCATCGGATAGTTCCGGGCCTCAGGCGTATTTTTCATACGATATCGATACGCTTGGCAACGTAGAACGCTCATATCAAACCAACGCCAAATTTCCTTCGGCAGTCACCACCCGTCATTTCAATACAACCAATGGAAATATTTTCACCGCCACCGATGCCAATGGCAACGTATCTTCATATCATTATGATGACAAAGTATTGTTGAGTATTTCCGGATCCGACGGTAATGTTACGTCATTTTTTACGTCCGGCGGAGAAGAAGGGCAGGTTCAAAGCGTATCCGATTCCGGCGGACTCGTTTCGATATTTTCTTATGAAATGGACACTTTTGGCAACATAACACGCAGTTTCGAAACGGACGCTACATATCCTGCGGCGATAACTACCCGCCGGTTCGATGTACTAAACGGTACTATAGATACAATCACCGATAAAACCGGCTCAGTCTCATCTTATTATTATGATGGTACAATTATTACCAGTGTACTGAGCGCCAACGGCGGTATAGTAGAGTTCTATACAAGCGGCAATGCGCAGGGGCAAGTACATCGAACATCCGATAATTCCGGACTCATTTCGATATTTTCTTATGAAATGGATACCTTGGGCAACGTTATGCGCAGTTTCGAAACCGATGCGGTCTTTACAGGTGCGGTAACTACCCGCTCGTTTAATATTCAGACCGGGGCTATCAGTACAGTTACGGATAAGAACGGATCGGTTACAAGTTTCTTATATTCCGATAACACTCTGGTTAGCATAATCGACGAGAAGGGCAACGTATCCTACTATTATACTGACGGTGATTGGAAAGGTCAGTTATACGAAACTTCCTCTCAAGGTGTCAAAACAGCAACTTATTCTTATGAAATTAGTTCTATCGGTGATTTAATAACCAGCTATGAAACCAACGGCAAATTTGCATCGGATATTTCGACACGCCGGTTCGATCCCTCAAACGGCACGCTTCAAACGTTCACAGATAGAAACAACAATATTGTATCCTATTACTATGATTCTTCACTTAATATGGTAAGCATTATCGATGGTTCAGGTAACATAACGGATTTCTATACATCGGCCGATGCAAAAGGACAAGCCGCCGCGACGAGCGATCTTAACGGTCTGACTGCTATATTCTCTTATGAGTTCGATACTATTGGAAATCTTGTAAGAAGTTTTCAAACCGATGTTGTTTCTGGTAACGCTTTAACAACACGTCAGTTCGATACTGTTAGCGGTTCTTTGCAGACAGTAACAGGCGCTTTCGGCAGAGTATCGTCGTTCCATTACGACTCTCTCGGAGATAAACTGGTAAGCATGACTGATGATCAAGGTTCTGTAGTGGTCTATTATACTTCCGGTGATGCCGAAGGCCAGCTTTATCAGTCAAGTAGCGCAGGCGAACTTCAAAGCACGTTTGCTTATGAATTCGATACACTAGGTAACATTTCCACGGGATACGAAACGGCAAACGAATTCGGTGGTATGTATACTACCCGCCGATACGATACACAGCAAGGCACAGTGGTTACCTCTACCGATCATTTCGGTTCTGTATCTTCATTCGCATACGATTCCAACAATGTTCTCGTTAGTATATACGATGATAACCAGCAGGTTACCCTGTTCTATACTTCCGGCGTTGCTAAGGGGCAAGTAGCACAGCAGTCTAACTACGGACGTCTTTCCGCTGTTTATTCATACGAAATGACTTCAGGCGCGGTATCTCGCAGTTTCGAAACCAGTCGCGGTCTTGACGGACAGATAACAACACGGCAGTTCAATCTGGCTGGCGGAACAATCGAAACAACTACCGATTCCTCAGGTTTGGTATCTTCGTTCCATTATGATTCGCTTAGCCGTTTGGCCAGCATCTTTGATTCGAAAAATTATGTTACCAGTTTCTATACTACCGGCGATGCTAAAGGTCAGGTCGAATCTATTAAACGTGACAATGAGTTTATTTCACAGTTCACATACGATATCGACACAGGTAGGGTCGCTGTAAGTTATGAAACTGCAAAAGGAACAGCCGATCGATTGACAACCCGGAGGTTCGATTTATCTTCAGGTACTCTTTCAACAGTCACAGATTGGAAAGACGTTATATCGTCGTTCGATTATGATAACGGTCTGCTTATTAGCATCAGTGATTCAAAAGATTATGTAAACTGGTTTTATACAGCCGGTGATGCAGAAGGACAATTATATCAATCTTCCAAGAATGAAACGCTTATGGCTTCTTATACTTACGATATGCAAAACGGAAACGTGCTACGCAGTTATGAAACTGAACGTGGTATTGACGGAAGGTTTACAACGCGGTTATTCAATACTGTTAATGGAAATGTTCTCACGTCGACCGACCGGTTGGGACAGGTAATGTCGTTTAATTACGATAATATAGATAGGTTAGTTAGCGTATGGGATACGAAAAACGCGGTTACGAAATTCTATACGGACGGTGATTACGAAGGGCAGGTAAGCGAGACGTCGAAGAACGGGTCTTTGACTGCAATGTTCAGTTACGAGATGACGACAACCGGCGATGTATCGCGCAGTTTTGAGACTTTAAGGGGCGATTTATCGAGGATATCTACCCGCGCGTTTAATTTGGAAACCGGTAACATAGCTACATCGACCGACCGGTTCGGGCAGGTAATGTCTTTTGATTACGATACTATAGACAGGTTAGTGAGCGTATGGGATGCGAAGAACGAGGTTACAAAATTCTATACTGATGAAGATTATGAAGGGCAGGTAAGCCAGACGTCGAAGAACGGGTATTTGACAGCTGTATTCAGCTACGAGATGACGACAACCGGCGACGTATCGCGCAGTTTTGAGACTTCGAGAGGCGATTTATCGAGGATATCTACCCGCGCGTTTAATCTGGATACGGGCAACATAGACACGTCGACCGACCGATTCGGGGTAATAATGTCATTTGATTATGCAGTTTATTATGTACATTTCGAGAGTGTCGATAGATTGGTCAGCGTATGGGATACCAAAAACAATGTTACGAAATTCTATACGGACGGTGATTACGAAGGGCAGGTAAGCCATACGTCGAAGAACGGGTCTTTGACCGCGGTGTTCAGTTACGAGATGACGAGTACGGGCGACGTATCGCGCAGTTTTGAGACTTCAAGAGGCGATACGGACAGGATATCTACCCGCGCGTTTAATTTGGAAACGGGTAACATAGCAACGTCGACCGACCGGTTCGGGCAGGTAATGTCCTTTGATTACGATACTATAGACCGGTTAGTGAGCGTATGGGATACGAA
>JAHDNF010000017.1 GCA_018435605.1 bacterium
AACTTCAGTTGGTAGTTATTGAGTTCAGCTATTAATCTATACTGGTGTAGATCCTTGATTAACTGGGCTTTCTCTTGAAGATTAACAACTCTGATCTCCATTGATCATCCTCCAATCATGACAATCTATGACGCACAACGGTGCGCATCAGCCGCGCGCGTAGCGCGTCGGCCTGCATGCGCTTGTTATGCAATTCTATGATCTTGATACAGCATCAATAATAACGATGTTAACTTGCAAAACCCTTGCGAACCCAGGATATCCCAAAACCAAGAGCAAGTGCGAAAGGAGATATTGAAAGCACTGCGATAATATACCTGATGACGTAAAAGAATCGTGTATGGTAAACGCTGGTAGAAACTCGGCTAAGTATTTCTGGAGCTTTTATCTCGATATTGTCTGAAATTCCCGCTACAGCATGTTCGCTATATGACCATCCACTCGGCTCAAGCCATTGGAATGCAACTTGTGTTACAACACCACGTTGAGCAAGATTTTCAAGAGTGAGAATTGTGGAATTGAGATATTTGCCGCAAAACATTGATGTAGTAGCCTCTTGAATCACACGATCAACAAGTTCACGATCTTGAGGAGTGATTTTATCGGCGACTGAAACACTAACAAAATTATAGCAATAATCTCTACCCCAGATATAATATGAAGAAAAGATTATAACTCCTATCAATAATATACCGGTTAGAACCAGCCATAGTCGTATCCATCCACTTTTAAACATAAGGTTAACTCCTTCAGTGAGCATAACACGTGGCATCACCAGCGCGGGCGATAGCCCGCGTCTGCGTGGATGCCTTAGTTAGGCTGTATATTCATCAACTACCCAATATGCGAACTGTTGGAAACAGAAACCATTGTATGAGTAACAGCACCGTTAGAATTCGGACAAATATCGAAACACCCATGAAGAACACATACCGCAACTTCATGTTCTGGATATGTTCGTTGATCACAGATTCCGTTCCATGAGCCCTGAGAAGAAAACCTGGAATATTGTGAAAAAGATCGACAAGTACACTGAAGGCAAGATAGAGGGAAAGTATCCAGCCAAGTACTAAACCGACAAAACTGAGAGATGGGATTAAACTAACAACCTGGATTCCCGCCACCTCATAACGATGAGGGTGGATCGACACCGAGGGTGGTGTAGAGTTGCTGTTGTTTCTTGGTGATTTCGCCGACACGCAAGACCTTTCCGGGCCTGCCGAAGCATTCAATCACATCGAGTTGATCCAGCAAGCCTTGAAGCGTGTACCTGCCAAACAGGTTGTTCTTCTGCATCGCCTTTTTGATACA
>JAHDNF010000044.1 GCA_018435605.1 bacterium
AACCCCTGTAACGTAGTATGCGTACCAGTCACGGCGCCGACCTGCGTGTTTACAGTATTCAACGTGTTTATGTAACCAGCTATATCGGTTACGCCGATCTGACCGAACACTATATCCTGTACAGCCGGACTTAACGTGCTCAAAGATCCGGTATTCAACGCGCTCAAGGCGTCTACCAACCCCTGTAACGTAGTATGCGTACCTGTTACCGCGCCGACCTGCGCATTAACCGTATTCAACGTGTTTATGTAACCGGCTATATCGGTTACGCCGATCTGGCCGAACACTATATCCTGCACCGACGGACTTAACGTGCTCAACGAACCGGTATTCAACGCGCTCAAGGCGTCGACCAAGCCCTGTAACGTAGTATGAGTACCCGTCACTGCGCCAACCTGCGCATTTACAGTATTCAACGTGTTTATGTAACCCGCTATATCGGTTACACCGATCTGACCGAACACTATATCCTGCACAGCCGGGCTTAACGTACTCAATGAGCCGGTATTCAACGCGCTCAAGGCGTCTACCAAGCCCTGCAGACTAGTATGCGTACCTGTCAATGCACCAACCTGCGCGTTAACCGTATTCAAAGTTACAACATAAACGTTAAATGCTTCCAATGAGGTCTGGCCGAGTTGAGGTACTATACCCAACTGGCTGTTTATTAATTCTAGAGCTATAGGACTTAACTCGCCAACATTTACCGCATTAAGAACATCAATCATACCTTGCAGATGACTCACGTTTTGTAAATTCGATACTTCGTTTAAGGCATTATTCATCGTTATGAGACCGTCTACGCTATGCACGCCGAGTACATTATTAATGAGTTGTCTAATAGCGCTTCCGCCAACATCGTAATTCACTATAAGCCCTTGTATGTTTGTACTAATAATCGCTAAGTCAGATTGTTGCTTATCAATTTCAGTCAAGATATTCTGCAAATTCACAATAACATTTGATACACCACCCAAATCGATCTGATTATCAAAATTCAGACCGAGTTCCGAATTGCCTAACTGATCTGCAAAGTTTTGAACAGAAATTAAAGATGCACGATTATACAAAGCGATCGTCTCACTTAATAAATCACTGAATAGAACTAGATCAGAATTTTCAATATTCTGTTTATTAAGGATTTCCTTCATTTGGGTTAGAAGGATTTGCGTAATCTGGCTCTGCAGTTGACCTTGTAATAGCGACAGCTGTTGCGGAGTCAGTGATGTATAATTCGTAGATATCGTATTAATCAAATTATTCAGATCCGCTTTAAAATTGTTTATTTGAGTTGCATCGTTAGTAGCGAGCACAGAAGCTAGTTCCATTTGATATACTTTACCGATAAGTTCCAACGCCGCAAAAACTACATCGCCATGCAACAGACTGCTGGTCGCAGGTGTATTAAGTATATTCAGTAGCTGATTCCTGAGTTCTGCAGGAACGACGTTATCATTGATTAGATTTACCATTTCCTTTGCTCGCAATAAGACTTCCTGATCCGCTTTGTATGCCGTTAAAGCGTTCTGGAGGCTTTGTAGTACAGTAGCTGAATAATTACCCGTAGTAATAACTGCTTCCAAAGCCGTTATTGCGGCTTGAGCGGCATTGTAAGCATCGGTAGCTCCTGTATAATTCAATCCGCGAACACCATTCAATGCATTTGATATTTGCGTATCGAGAGTACTGAGGGAAACAGGCGTGGCTATTTGCTCGATATTAAGAACGCCGTTGACGTACCCTAAAACAGTAATAGTTTCCGATGTCAAAATAACGGTCTGAGTACCGGTTTGTTGTAAGTCGAGCAATTTACCATTGATAGTAGTTCCGATCTGGTTGCCTAGCTGATCAAGAATCCTCGACTGGGTGGTTGTGCCTACAGTAACATTTACCAAACGAAGCCCGTTGTTCAACTCATGATATTGGATATCAACATCTTTGCCTGATATATTGGTTACGACTCCATTCGGATTCTGAGTATCTACAGTTGTTTTGATAGTATGGATATTGATGTTGCCCGGCACAGTAGCAATCACCTGCATTTGTCCGTCGCGAATATCGAAAATAACATTTTGATATGAACCGTCTAACGCTTTTGTCTGAATGATAACCTGATTGGCGTTAATCGGACGTGCGTTAACTTCATCAAACTGACTCCAGAAATTCTGCGATTCAGCAACTCCAAAAGCCTGTTTTAGGAGAGCTTCGGAGATATTGGTACTAATCAGGTTCCAGTTGGAATTAATTTCTATTACTGCAAGCTGATCATCAATGTAATGATTCAAACCTATCATTCCATTTCCTGTTAGGACACCGCCGGTAAGAACAGATAAGTTAGTGTTGATGGAACCATTGACGTTGCGGATATTTCCAAACTGATCGATACGCATATTTGTTAGCGTACCGTCAATGGTATACATATTTCCGTTAGAATCGACGTAATAGTTAACACCGTTGTTCAAGCCGACAGTACGTACTATCTCTGCCTGTCCTTCTTGCGTACCAATACCATAAGGAACAATAGTACCGTTAATTTCTACTTGTGTTCCACTGATCAGGTGAACTGTTGTTTGTCCCGGGACATTTGAATATACTACGCCATTATAAACCACAGATACCGGAACAGGAGTGATATATATCAATTCAGATATACCGGTAATTGAGGAATAATTCTGTCCGACTGTCAGACCTATAATGGTTGAATTAACGATAATCCCATTATGATCGACTTCGACATTACCGATTACCCCATTGTACTCGACTGTCTTTAAGGTAGTCATACGTGCCATGATACTACCATTAAGCGTAATGATTCCGTTTTGGTCTATGATCATACCTTGTTTAAGACCGAGATTATTGTAATCCTGAGCTATTACAAGTTGACCGTTGACAACTTCAACATCCACAAGGCCACGAATACCTTCTTTAAGGCTGGTTACTTCTATCTGGTTGACAACCGTAATATTTGACGAACCGTCTAATCCGCGCAATATAGATCCATCAATGGTATACTCACGAACTAAAGGTACTATTTGTACAGCGCCTTCCGCGTTTATGACCGCGTGGTTTTCAATAAAACGTGCCTGTGTGAAGTTACCAAGATCAATACCGGCAAAATACACATCCTGACCTGATGTAAACGTATTAACTATTGATCCTGGCGCAATACCCGCGACATCGGAAGCTATAACAATACCGTTTTTAACAGTAACTGTAGCTATCTGCCAGTTTCCTGGTGTAGATTCAAAGGCTACTTTAATTTGATGAGTTTGTCCTGCGAGATTGAGGCCTATATCATTTCCGATTTGGTGAATATCATATATCGAAGTTTGAACCACAACATCATGAGAAAAGATATCTTCCACAATATTGTATAAGGTATTTGTGGCAACGTCGAAAACGACAACTTCAAGTGCATCTAGGTTGAGTACTATATCAAGATTGGCAATATCCACGTTCTGAAGTTGATAGAAATTGTTGGGAGTCAGGATATCGACAACAACCTGATTCAGATTTTGATCGAAATATTGATGAGCAAACACGTTGCCGGTTGTTTGATCTATCTTGATTTTTGTCTGTGTACCCTTGATAGATATAACGTCGCCGTTTATTTCCAAGTCGCTCAAATTGATATCAGCGGCAATAAGCATGCCTTGCGGGCCTACCAAGTGGCCATTAGCGTTTACCAGCAAGTCAATCTTTGTACCGGTATTGGTAAACAACTCAACACTGGATGGCACATTGCTTGTACCATCGAAAATCTGACGTTGGAAACCGCCATCCAATTTTTCGAAAACGATTTTGGATACAACCAGTCCGTTCTCGGATGAAACCTGAACCTGCCACTGATCGACGCCGGTTTTGTTTATTTCAACAATGTTTGTCCTTGTTACCTGTTCCGTACCCAACTGAACAGGAACAGCATGTTGAAATGTCAGAACACCATTCTGGTATGTCATCATGCTAGGATCAATCTGACCGCCTTCGAATTGATGAATTGTCTGACCGGTGGCAGTATCAACGATACGCAACTGATAAATATCACCACTAATGTGTTGCTGGAATATAGAAATAGTTCCATCCACAGTAGTAATACGTTGAATAGGAATAGTGTTTTGCTGAGGACCCATTATTTGCATTTCGGAAACAATAAAATCGCCTACCTGATTTCCGGTTTCCGCCTGTGGAATACCGAACAGATCACCGAACTCGGCGCGCATATCTGCTTTGCTCATCATATCAAGGAACATACTATAGAAGAAGAATTTCATGGCGGCGCGATTCTGACCGTATAAAGCCTGATACATTTTCGCGCTGTAAATCTGCCGATTCCGTTGATTGTCACTAAACCATTCATCAATAATCATTTGCGAACTGGACATCAGATCCATGAAATCGACAATATCCATCTGAGACATATCTACTGCCGTGGTATGTCCGTGCATGATCATAGAATCAAACAGGTTACGGGTATACTTAATCAGGTCGAGCACTTTTTCCACATTCTGATTGTTTACTCGGCCATCGGCAATAAGCAATACTCTTTTCAATACTACATCCCGTAATCCCACCTCTGAAGAAATAAGATTTGAACCGATTTCCTGTAACGCTTCTATTGAAACAAAACCGAAAACTTCACGAATCGCAAGAATTTCTTCAGCTATCTGCTTAGACACACCGGTACCTTGCTCGGCGATAGCGCGTGTATAGTCGAAAGCTATGACATGACCAAGGGTTATACTTGCGGTCTCTTGTACTCCATTGACCGTGGAATTATTGTGCAGTTGCAACTGCCCGTTCGAGTTCAACGATATTTGCAATGAGAAATTAGGCGATATATTTAAAGCACGGGCTTCTCCAAGAGATAAAGTTGTTACATTACCACTACTTATATGGGTCAGACGAACCTGATCATTTATAACCTGAACGTTGAATTGCTGTCCATTTACGGTCAACACATGCAAATTACTGTCATATTGATCTTGAGAATATTCGACAATAAATTGTTCTATACCTACTGAACCGCTAATCTGATACGATCCGACCTGATTTGTGCCTGTATACATCACATCTTGGAACAAATTACTGATTGTCAAATCGGTGATACCCTGTTCCACACGGAGTTGTTCGACCATATTAAGTATGTTCTGTCCGCTACTTGCCGTACTGTTAAATGCAAACACTTGGGCATACTGCAATGCCTGTTGCATAGCTTCTGTATATTTAGCGTGGTTGGATTGTTGCTCTACCACAGCCTGCCCTGTAAGTTTGTTATTAAATACAGCCATAAGGTCAGCGTAACGTGCGTGAGCCGGATTATTATAGATATCAATAGCTTCCTGTCGGGTTATTTGCCAACCGGAAGTACGCTCTACATGATCTATCATCAAATCAAACGCCCTTAGTTGCAATGCTTTCTCTTGAAGTTGATTGAGCGAAGTTGAAGAGTTTATGGATCCGTCAACAAAACCGTCAAGCAGATTACCGTATTGACTCATATTCTGCTCAACTTGAGTTTTTATTATCTGTGCCGAACTCAACGGGCCGGTTCCTATAGTAGTCCCGTCAATCTGTATTGCCTTACTGGTACCGTTAGCTGTAATATTTACCCCATTTAAAGTGACACCGTTTAACCCGCTTGCGACAACTGCCCCGGCGGCATTTCTCACAATAACAGTATTGTTTTGAGTAACCCTGACGTTGTATGATTGACCGTCTATTTGAACCCCTATAGTATCTGCGCTGATAACTGTTATTCCGCTGACCGTTTGACCGTTTGTAGCGGTAAATGAATCTGGAACCGATATATCTTTAACCATACGGGACATGTCGAATACTTGCGCAAGAGTCATTGAAGACAGTTCGTTGATTTTAAGTATATTTACAACGTCAAGAACTCTGCTCGCTTCGGTTACTATTTGTTGTATATCGGTACGAGAGTAATCGTTCAGATTTATACCGGACGTATCCGTGCTGGCCAGCGCTGCAACTAGGTGTTGCAGTGAAACGCTATTTTGATTTGCTATTCCTGCAAGTTCGCTCATTGTCAATGCAGATATATTCTGTGTACCTGTTTTGGCAACCGCGGCAGAAACAGCTTGATCGCGAGCAGACGCTATTCTGAAGCTGTCATTGATACTTACGGGTATTTCAATACCGCATTTTGCCATCTGAGTGCTTATCTGCTGTACCGTAGCCGAGATCGGTGACAGAAGCATGTCATTCAATTGATAGCTACCGGTATCGTAAGCGCTGAATATATTTATATTCGACAGCATGAAAGATTGTATGGCGTCGGCAACAGCTACCTGATCAAAATTTTCCGGTGAATAATTGGAAATATCTATACCGAGCGTAGTAGCCACATCGCTAAGAATATCAAAAACGCTGTTTATGTTGGCATCCACCGCATTTAGTTTTGCCGATGCCAATTGAATACTGCCAAGCAACGCACCTAATAACTGCACCTCTTGTGAGCTCAACTTTTGGAGTTCACCGCTTGTTTGCATCGATTCAAGTTTCACTTTAATAGAGCCGGTTTGTTGTGTAAGCATATTCTTATAAACATCTGAATCAACGCTAAGCCCGCTTATATCTGCAAATGAATTGAAGGCGGTATTCAACTGAGTCATTGCCGCCAATTGGGCAGTCATACCTTGAATGCTCTTATTGGCAAACATGTTGCCGTTATTCGCAGTAATACCATTCATAATACTCGAAATCTGAGTGTTCATCGACGCTACATTCAGATTTTTCAGTTGTTGTAATTGCCGTATTGAGTCGAGCATCTGAGTAAGAGCGCGAATATTGCTGATATTCTGCAACGCCGCTACATCATTGGCAAAGTTTGATTGCATACTAGTAGCCAGATTAGTTGCGAATGACTGCACGGCATTATTGGCGACTGCATTATGCAATCCGCTGGTTGCCAAGTTGGACAAAACATTTGTCAATACGCTTATTTTGTCTGCGGTAATATTGGACGGATTATTATTCATCGCTGTAACTATATTATTCAAAGAAGTCTGTATATTGGCGGTGGTCGCCTGTGAAACTATCGATGGATCGATAGAGTTTAAAGTGCTGATCGCACTTAACAACTGGTCAAACGATGTCAAATTAGCGGTAGTAATTGTGCTTGCGTCATGGAAGCTGTTTATCTGCTGATTAAAAAATTGCTGATTATAATTAGTAATGATCGTGCCCATATTGGCTTTAAAGTCATTGTTGGAAGCCAAAGCAGAAAATGATTTGGCTACAGAAGTTATCCCGTTCATAAGATTTGCAATTGAACTCAGCTTGGATATATCACTGGTCGAAGCATTGTATCCTGCAAGCTGAGTAGTAATATTGATCATAGCGGAATGAACATTCTGGTTTGCCGCCGAAGATAGATTAACCTGCTGGCTTAATCGTGAAACACCGTTCAACCATTGCGACATATTATTCATTAAAGTATTGTTCACGTCATTAGCCATATTTGAGGCATTGAAGAAATTAGTCTGTTGCAATGAAGAAAGCGCTACTATATCCGATATCGCCGAAACATTTATATCTGCCTGATTAAGTCCTTGAACTGCCGTAATATCAGCCAATGTCGACATAAACGCTCCGGCATTCTGATTAAAAGCCTGATATGTTTGCAAATTCATCGAACTCATATTAGCGGACTGAGTCTGCAGAAAACTCAAACCGTCATTTACAACACCTTTCAAATCATTCTTGAAGGAGGTACTCAGAGCAATATTGTTACTTGCCCATGACGATGTAGCCTGAAGGATCGAATTCAGAGACTGCAAGTTTTGAATTTTCTGCAAATCACTTACCGATTGGGTATTGCTTGCGGCAAAACTGGTGCGTGCCGCCTGCAGAGCTGAATTTAAACCATTGGTTATCTGAGTTTGTAGCTGAGCATTTGGATTAAATAATCCGATATTGGACATATTGCCTGTTATTTGAGCTAACTTTGCAAACTGAGTAATTTGAGCGGTCTGATTTGCTTGCGTCATTCCGGAGAAGTTGAATAAATTACCGCTGTCCTGAGCTTGAAATACTTTAGTCAGGATATTGTTGAATGACGTTGTGTTGATGAATCCGACATTTACGCCTGCCTGAAATGCTACGCCATTGTAGTTATTGAGATTTGAAGCCGTACCCAAAGCAGAAACGTACAAGTCGATATTATGAATACCGATAGGAGTAGTCGCTTTAGTCAGATGATTCAACACATTATTCTGAGTAGATACCAATTTGGAAACATCTAATTGCGCCTTATTAACCAGCCCAAGGTTAGCCATATTCATCAGATTTGAAATCGAAGAAATAGCAACTGAGGATGAATGATCCGATGTAACAGTCATAGTTCCAAGATAATCCGTTTGAATTTTGGCTATACTCGTCATTTGGTTGCTTATACTGCTTATCGCGGAATTAGACAACATGTTACTTGCGGCCAATTTGGAGACAACAGAAGTAAAATTGACTCCAGCCGTAAGATTTGCCATATTTGACTGAGGCGACAACCCCTGATTGCTTGCCAGAGCAGTTGCCCCCTTACTGACCAAAGCGACAACATTAGACATATTGACGTTGAAATCACTGCGCCCGATTGAATTGATAGAATGTACAGCATTAAGTAAACTGTTCATCTGACCAAGGTTGGTATTAGCCTGCATCATAACATCTACGCTGGCTGTTACGTTGGTAGGTAAACTAAATCGATCTGACGCCATATGATCTACAAGTCCCTGTCCAACATTTTTAATAGCAGTAATACTGGCTGTGTCAAATACCGATTGATCGGCAAAATTAACAATACCCGCATTAGCCGCAGAAGATATCGATGTCATAAAACTTATATAGTTAGTACGTGTAGTATCAGTCAAATTATTGACATTGAAACTCTGGCTGAATTGAGCTCCGGCTAAAGCATAGGATTTAGCGATATCAGCCGCAACAACGGTACTTATCTGATTATTCTGAGCAAAAGAACTTAAATTGGCAACCAAACTTGCTCCGGACGAGAAAGCGCTTTGACTGATATCTGAATTACTACTGTTTATACCTGCCAAAACAGTATTCTGAATATTTAAAGAATTCGTTTGAATAAAAGAACTCATGCTGGCATTGAGAGTATTGATAACACTAGTCGAATTGTTCATATTCAAACCGCGGGTAATTTCAATCAAGGCGGCCAATTGACTGATTTGACCGATATTAGAAATACTCTGCATACTCGAGCCGGAAAGTTGTTTATTTACAAAGTTGGCGGCGCCATCGACTGCCTTGATATATGAAGCATCACTTTTGGAAACCGATGGTATTGTAGAAAGACGGGCAATCATATCCGCCGCGGCCGTCTGACTGGCAAGAGACGATCCCATGTTGGCAAAAGTAGTGTTAGCAACATTAAGGACAATATTAGTAAGATTTTTCACCTGCGTGGCGTTCATTTTACTTACAAC
The DNA here is from genome assembly GCA_018435605.1 of bacterium. GTDB lineage: Bacteria > Auribacterota > Auribacteria > Auribacterales > Auribacteraceae > R3-B46. The sequence goes on from JAHDNF010000044.1 coordinate 9,465, forward strand.
ATCAATATCCTGAAGCACTTCAGCGGCGAATTTAGCTTGATTCAATAAATTCGTGTTTACCTGACTGAAATTACCGCTCATTAGATCATCCATCTTTATACCCTGAGTCTGAGCCGCAGAGTTTAGATCTTTCATAAACTGATCGAATGAGAAAGTTTTAGTTGCCACGCTAGGAGGCAATATCTGTGTGCCTGCTACACCGCCTGTTCCGAAATCCAATCCTGGAGGCAAACTCGCGCCTTTATCGCGCATCAAGTTTTGTATATTAGCCGCGAGGTTCGCTTGAATAGTCATAGGAGGCGTACCCTGTTGCACAAACTTCAACGCGAAATCATTCATCGGGCCGACAAATACAGACTGTACCGAAGTACCGAAATTAGCGTGTTTCACCCTCTGTACCATTTGTTGCATATAATTTATATGAGAATTGCCCAGTATTTGTCCGTAAGATACTCTATTATAACTTTGAGCCAATGAACTTACGTCAAAAATTTGTTGTACTTTCTGAAGGTTGTTGAAATCGACTTTCAAACCTTTGACAACATCAATATTATTTAATGTATCAGCTATTCTGATAGCGTTTACTGCGGTAGCCTGTGAGAGTTTGGTAAGCATGGCGGTATTGACAATCCCAGCCTGTTTGAAACTTTGCTCAATTTTGGCAAATTCCATCTTTGCCACTTTAGCGGCTTCTGTATTGGAAATGGTGCCCAGCTTGGCGAGGTTGCGCAACTGATTGATCATGTTTATATTATGCGCATCTATTCTATTGGCAAGCTCGCTTAAAGAGATACCCTTTACTCCTGAAGGAGATGTATAATCTTTACTTAGACCATCCAAAACATTTTTATACTCTTGAGCCTGTTTCATGATCTTTATGAAATCATCATCCGTATATTGGCGTATACTCAAGACAGTGGTGTTTATTTGAGCCAGCGTAGCGTTGAGAGCGGCGCCGAATAACCCTAATTGGTTACCCATAAACGCACCGCCGGTAAAGCCGCTTATTATACCCGTAGTCATACCGCCTATAAATGCGCTTGAAATTCTTCCTACAGGATTGGCCAAATCGGAATCCAACCCCTGTTTGTTAAAATATGTGGCTCCGGCGATTCCTGCAATACCGCTGAGTACACCTTGAGTCACTGCGCCGACAGCGGCATTAGCAAAACCGGAACTGAAGTTAAGCATACTTAAAGCTTCTCCACCCGAAAAGATAGCAGGCACGACACCGCCAATGAACATAGTAGATGCACCGGCCAAGCTCAACGCAAAGTCAAACGCGCTACTTAGTATACTGCTAATAGTAATGCTTCCTTGTATACCGAGAAATTCTGTTTTGAACATCTCAAACGCGGAATTAAACTCCCTTGTTTTTGTGCCGTCAGCTTGGATAACATCTCTGGATATATTGATTCCAAGATCAAAAGAATTCTTGACTAATTCTGTGGTCAGACTTATCAATCCCTTAGCAAAAGACTGCTTGCCGGAAAAATGAGCCATTACGTCGGTAGTCGCTTGTTGTTTAGTATGTCCCACTTCACCGGCAGGATCAATAAATTCAGCGAAGAATTCTCCATCCCATCCTTTATCATGGAGGTATTTAGCAAACTGTGCCGGTAATGCTTTATCTATGAACCAGTCGATGACCTTTCCGCCGATGGACTCAATCAGGTATTCATCTATCATATAGTTAGCAAACCATCTCATAGCCTGTGATACAAACGCGCTGACTTGCGCGCCGAAAATACGGGCGGCGATACCGGAGATACCGCCAATACCGCCAGCGGCTCTCTGGCCTAAGGCCGACATTTGAGCAAAACCGGGAATCATTCCGAATATAGGTCTGAAAATCGGGTTTAGCAATGGGAACACAGCGCCCAACTGCAACCCTTGCAGGAAACCTTCTAGTGATAGATTGAAAACGCCTATAAGAGCTTGGCCTAAACCTATTTTGCCTTTATAAAGATCATACAGCGCAGTCGAATTCCATCTTTCGCCTGTATCCTTGTCCTTTATCCAGCTATCAACACCTTGTGCCGCATCATCAAAGGTTTTACCCTTTCCTAAAGCCGCGGCATTGGTAGCCATTATCATCATCAGGCTTTGGAACAACCCTATTAAGCCTCCTCGTTCCCGAACTTGAGAATATGTAGTAATACCGAATGCCTCAAACACATCAAGCATCATATGTCCTGTAAATTCAGCCAACGGACGGAACAAACCGAATACACCTACCCTGAAAGCCTCTGAAGCATATCTGTACGCAAAATTTGCCAGCGGCCTGCGCATTCCGGACAACAAATTGAGTCCGGATTGACGTAATCCGATTGTCCCATATTCTCTAAGGAATTGTTTGAATATCGTCCTTATTTCCCGACCGAATTGACCAAGGAATGAATGGCTGATAGATTCACCGATAGGTTTGAATACTTTTCCGATCGCACTGCCTATAGAACTAAATACCGACTTTATACCCTGCGATGTTATCGGTTTTGTCAAGAATTTCCATACCGAACTGAAAGCGGACTTTAACCCCTGAGTGCTTGTCATAGTAGTCCACGCTGAACGTAACGCAGTAGATATGGTAGTTTTAAATGCGGAAATAGAAAGCTTTAACGCCTCGACTTGTAACTTGAGGGAGGCAGATAGCGCCCGTGTCAAAGTTCTGGTAATGAAACTCAGTGTGGATAATAATGTTTTCTGCCCCCTGGAATATGCGTTAAGCGCCATTCCTACATGCCGTACATAACGAGTGCTACTGGCGGCATATTGCGCACCTAATTTAGCGGCTATAGGCCTTATAAGAGAATGTAAAAGTGTTGCCGTTCTACCAGCCGTAAATATGGTTTTTATAGTAGATATCTTGGATGCAACGCTCATAGTGCTAAAAGCTACTCTTCCGATATTAAAAGCATCATCACCAAAGGCAAGAGCAAAACGGCCAATCAGTTTAACACCTCCCCAAATAGCCTTGCCTACAGAAAGAGTGCCGGAGAGTACCCGCGAAAGCGCTAACCCCATTCCTTTGACTCCAGCCCACACTGACGCTTTAAAAGCCGCCCATCCTCCGAAGCTAACAATAGTCAATGCGATAGTGATAATTATATCCAACGCTATTGTAACGTAATTCATTACTTTATTGTAACTAAGCATAGCTTCTTGCTGGCCGTATGCCAAAGAATACTGATTACCGGAAGCTTTACCCACTTCAAGGAACGCTTGACGTAAATCTTTGGCACGTCCGTGTGTTAAAAGCATATTGGTTCCAAAATCATAAAACTGTCGTGAGTCGACAACATGGCTTATATATGAAGAATCCCATGTTACAAGCGATGCTATGCCAAAAACAATCAACTCGCCAACTAAAAGTATTGCGCTAACAACATAATCCAATCCTATTGCAAGAGCGGTTCCGATTGTACCCCAGAAGCCTTTGTTATTAAATTGATTAACTGTCTGGATAAAACCCTCAATGGCAAATGCTGTAGGAGCAAGTGTATTGCGAAGATCCTCAGACATACCTTCATATCCACCCAAACGAATGGATAGCATAGTCATATACATATCGGATGCCGATTGGAATTTATAGCCGTCGACATTAAATGTCCCATCGCTCTGCTGATATTTATTGAGAATATTTCGAACGGAATCCATATTATGGTCGTTATAACCTAAAGCCAACGCGAAATAATCTTTCATATTGTCGTTGGCAAACTCCATACCTTTATATGCGGCGGCAAGCATATCCCTATTCAATTTAACCGCGCCTGTATCATCCTTTATAAACTCCCATATTTGAACTCCGCCGGCTCCCTTTATAATTGAACCGCTATCAAAATCAACTTTATAAGAAGTAGATGTAATACCTTCAGCCAGACCAAGTCGATCCCATAACCCTAATGAACCGTCCTGTTTTGCAACAGCATCACTTATAAGTGTCCTAGAAGCTTCCGTAGGACTGCCGTCAGTGTCCCTCAAAGACGATATATTTTCTAATGCCAACATTTGTGAATACGCCAAGTTTACTTGAGTAGACACGATAAAATCTGAGAACAAAGAAACATAATCGGCTTCGCCGTACCCTGTAGTTGACATAGCCTCAAATATTAATGCCCTGTTAGCATCGGTAACCTCCATTTTAGCTATTTCATTGCGCACCATACTAAAAGCTAGCGCGGATGCCATAGTAATACCGGTTTTTGTAAATTCAACTTTACCAGCTTCGTTAATTTTAAATATTTGACCGTATACATCAGTAAACTGCTTATCTACAGAGCCGGTTATACTTTCAAGATTGCGTAACCTAGTCTCGTTTACCAAAAGCTGAGCTTCTTTTATAGCAAGTTGTTCTTCCAACCCCCCCTTAGTATCAACCAGACCGAATACACTCCAACCGCCTGTCCACTTGGTATAATCACCTTGTGCAAGCCGGCTCTTCAGATCAGCAACTTCTGTTGCAAGTATGTCCACATTTTGAGTTGCAATACTGGTAAGATCCGCATGAGCAGACGTGATATATTCTTGAACCAATGCCGCCCTAACCGCATATTCTCCCAACAATTTAAATGTAGCGGCAATAGCGCCAGACCTAACAGAGCTATCAAATACCATAGTACTAATTGTACCGAGTTCTCCTGAGAAGTGATATACTGAACTAACCAAATCTAGCCCAGTACCTGCTTCATTTTTCCGATATACAGTACTATAACTAGAAGTTTCACCAATGTCGTATTTCCATTCATCGCCAGTGAAAGAAATCGTTGGCATTTTTAGACCGAGTTTTTCTGCGATCTCAGCGCTTTCTGTCATCCCTTTAGAAAAACCCTCAAGAATTGCATTAGTGGCAATCGCTCTGCGCTCAGAATATATGTTAGCAGTTGCAAATAACTTATCAATCATCTTGCTTCCTGTTTGAACCTGTCCGGTTTCGGAAACATTTATATATTGATTGGTTTGAAATTCCTTCAAAGCATCGCCCAAATCTGCCATCCAATCATTTTTATAAACAGATGAACTCTCTAAATTCGTATAATAGTCAGCATAAAATTGAAGCGTATCGACTTTCCACCCGACAGGGTTGCCCTTTTGATCATACTGCAACTCTCCTGTTAAGTTTACCTCCAGCGGCCTACTATATTCAAACACAGTACCGTCCGCTTTTGTAAGCCTCATAACAGTTTCCACTTGTCCGGAAGCGCCCAAACGGTTTTTAATAGACAATTCACTGCCAGAAGCGCTTGTTACACTCACAGCCTGAATATCGGCCATATTGAAACCTTTAGTCGGACGATATATAGTTGTATTTCCATCGGAATAAGCTATCACAAAATCCCGGTATACATTACCGCTTCCCATATCGAATCCGAGTATCGGTTTAGCATTTTTCTGGCTCTCTTTATATACATCAACATTCAAATGAAAGACCCCGTCTGTATTGGTAAGGCCTATCAAACTATAAGCGTAATTCATTGCATCATCGCTCATAAGCCTATCAAAGCTCAAATTATTTTCAGCGGCTATAAGCTCCATTAAGAACTGATATTTATATGAATCTGTCCTATATACTTGCCGCAAATCCTCAATCAATTCAAAAGCATGTTTATATGACACCGCATCAGCACTTTTTCCAGTAGCGTCATATTGACGTGAAGAAAGTTCTATCTTATTGACAACATTAGAATTCTGGTCGTATATCAATAAGAAAGCTTGGGTTGAATGACCAGCCTTTCCATCCTGATATTGAACTTGGTCATATATAATTTTAATTGCATTGTCATAACCGAATTGCCTGTAATAAACCGGCCCGCCTTTGCTAACAGCTTCCTGCTGATAAGTTAAAGCCTTTTGCATATCAGCGGTGAATGAATCTCGAGTTATTGTTCCTTCTATAGCCGCTTCATGAGCTATTAAGGTTATACCTGAAACCGCCTGTATAGCCGCGACCATACCTTCATAAGATAACGGATCAACTGTGCTTGGTGTTTCTTTCCTCTGAGTGCCTGTTTCCTGCTGTGACTGCAATAGTTTGAGGAGTGCGTCATTAGAACCGCCTAAAGTAGCTTCAGCAACGCTAAGAGCGATGTCTCTGCTTGAACCTTTATAATAATCAAGCACGCCCGTTTGAGCCATTGCCTTTATCGCCGATACTGCATCATCGCCGTATAACCCAGAATAAAATTGAAGGTTACGTTCATTAATGGCATTTTGTGCTTGCATACTGGCAATAGCCATAAAATTAGTAAAATCTTCTCCGCTTAAAAACTGACCGGTAGAAACAAATTGTCCTGAAGCATCAATTCTATAAACTGCGCTTGAAGTCGATACCGGTAACCCATTAACAAAATCTCGTTTTATTATGGTTGGACCATTTGGACCGGCCTGAACCCAGAACTCGTTAAGTAGTTCTATTTCGTCATCAGTAGCGACTCTATCGCCGTTATCGTTCCAGTTAAACAATGCGATAACACCAAACCCTGATTCTACGTCGTACCCCTTCAAATCGAGGAACTGAGAAGTACCGTCGAAGATACGCTGAATTTCACTTGTATGGGAAATCTGCAAGTCGATACCATTGTAATCAATAAGTACGTTATTAATAACGACATTGGGTATTTTTCCTGCAAGATCGTTATAATGCTGAACAATACTATCGCTTTCATCAAGATAGTAATTAAGATACGAATAAAATGCGCTCGGGTCGCCAAGGCCTTTGTTATACAATGGATCCATAACTGCCGAAGGATCGATTAAACTGGTTCCATTTCTGCCAATGCTCTGTGCTATCTGATTCTGTATTATAGCTCCGACACTGAACATTTGGTTTGAGAAAGAGATGTCTACTTCACCTGTAGTAGAATCCTGAGTAAAAGAAATAGTGACATTAACAGGAGAAGTTGCTATCCATTCCTGAACGCTTAACCATTCTTCATTGGCAAAAGCGTCAAGAACTGCCTGTTGATGTTCCCCCATTTTTGCCAATATAGATGAACCGCCGAGAAAACCCGGTTCACTTGGTGTATCAGGATCAAACATAGCGACAATCTGGTTGGCATAGTAAATATTTTGGTTATTTACTCTTTTGATTGATCCTGTTGCCGGATCTATTTTCGGAGTCCAGCTAAAATCGTAAAAATGATAATCATCTTCCAGCTCGACTGTTTTGTATTCGCCGTCATATAAAAACGATATCAGTTTCGCAAAACGATCCAAACCGCTGGCGCCGAGACTTGCACCGGGATCTATAGAAGGACCTGGCTGTCTATCTAGCGGGGCACCGCTTCCTGCAACTCGGGCGAGTTCAGGGCTATTTTCGCCTATTACTGTAGCGGTACCTTGGAAAAATTGGTTTTCAGTGAAGGATACCGTATAATCGCGGAAATTCCTTGTGGCTCGGGTCACGGTCGTCACAACAGATTGATAGCCACCGAACCAGCCGCCAGCCGGTTCCCAGCCCGTAGCTGTTTCTGTCCATGGGGTAGCCATGGTGTAGAAATAGCTCACTCTAGTTTGCAAACGGGTACTACCCGGATTTTCATAATAATAGTTGTACAGAGCGGACATTCGCCGGTCGACATCGCTCAACTCGCCATTCGGACCTATTTTGCCATAAATTGTGGCAAGGTCATTCATTATTTTTGAATTGAAATAATACAGATACGTACGCAAAGCGGAATCCTGCAAATCATCCACCTCCGCACTATACGCTGTACCCTGGCCTACCGGACTGAATGGTGAGTTCATCAAATCATAATCCAGTTTATTCGGGTCATCAAACCAACCTCTCCATACAGTCAATCCAACACCGTCGCCTCCGGTACCTGGGTCATATTGCGCCCAATTATACCCGCCATTACCAGTCGAATATGTGGTCATAGCGGCCTGCTGGTTATATATATTCGCAAGGTATGATATCCATCCGTCATTTGTATAACTGATATTGGGTAACGTATAACCTTGTCGTACAGTTGTATTATTACCATCTCTTGGATGCACAACAATCCATTTATCAGGACCGACGATAGTATACCGCACCATATCTACCCACTTGGTGCCGTCATATACTCTAATGGGAGCCATGTCGAATTCTGGCGATATGAATATTTTATCACCGTCATTAGTATATATCAAAGATACATAAGGCATCACATCTCTTCGGACTTGATCTGCGTAAGGCAATGACTCATTAACCGGCCCAAAAAGATTTGTGCTGGATTCGGTAAGCCCCCATCCACGCAATCCGATAGTCAACTCTTCAAACGTTCCAGCCGACAAATCGGGCATTTCATCAAAAATATAACTCCAACGCCAACCATTGATACCCTGCACTGTAATGTATTGCATAGGTTCTTTGAACAAATCTGGGTGCTGAGCTATATCGTACACTGAATATTCGTCAATTTTAATTTCCGTAGTGCCGCTATAGGTTTCCTGCCAGTTTCCTGCCGGAGTATCAGCGCTGTAGTATACGGTAGGAATCTTCAACGGAACATTTTGACCGGCATAGATAATACCGACAAGTTTGCCGCTACCGTCGACAACCAGCTCGAAATTCCCTATGTCCAAAGCGTTACCTTGATCGTCACGTCTAACCGGAGCAGTCCCGTCTTCCCTTGTATCTGTCCATGTTAAATTGCCGTAAGAATCATAATAATAGCTGAAATGATAATCTGCCGGTTCCTGACCGTTATAAGCCTCACCCTGATCATCTCTAAATTCATAGACCAACAACCGTCCGTCATATTCCCTGTCTGTATACCTATACGGACCAAGTTCCCTATCCGGTTCATACCAGTATGTTTCTTTTATTTTTTCCGGTATAAAATTAGTCGTCATCCAAACACGGTTGAATTCATTGTAACGGTCAAGCCTGCTTTCATCCGTAACCAGACTTGTTACATGGGTTTGCAATATTTTACCTGAATCGTCTATATCGTAAGAATATAGAATATCCGGTCCAGGCACATGGTCGGTAACAGTCTGTACGCCGGATTGATAATCGGCATAATCTTTATAATAAGAATCTACCCAGTATTCTTCTACCGGCAACGGACTCCAAGTCAAATTTGAACTGTACTCTTTTGTAACCACCCTCTCTTTAAACGCTCCTGAGGTCATCGTATCAACACGCGCGGCAGTTCCATCTCCATACGGATTGATCGGATTGCTAAGAGGATTAGCGGTATATGACGTTTCGTATGATTTTATCAGATAACCTGTTAGAGGATCATACTCATATTCTATTGTGGGAGTGTAATCCATATAACTGTAAGTACGAGTAGTGTCGGTAACTCCGCTAACATTAACCCTCCTAAGAGGATAAGTTATCTTTTTTACCTGACCGAGTAACTTCGAATTTGAAGTATCTGTAATGAACTCGGTTATTGTTTCTCCTAGTAGCTCTTCTCTAGTTTCGGTTCTTGATGCTAGATTTCCATTTGAATCAAAAGAGTATGTATAATAATCAGTAAAGTCATACCCCGGTACGCCATTAGCATACTGACGATGCTCGTTAGGCAGACCCCATTGGTCGGAATTGGTCGGACTGCTGGCAAGATTGTGATAGGTGGTATGTTTATATATCGTAGCTGTAGTTTCGTCATCGAACCTCACATCCGGTTCAGCTTCAAAGGAACTTACTAGATAAGTGTCGGTAGAATCATATGTATAGCTGACAGTAATATTTGTACCAGACTCGGATGTGTAAATCACATTACCATAAGAATCGTATTCTCTCCTGACGGTTTTTGATGACCCGCTGGCATTATGATTTCGTGTTTCTGTTGCTGAAGATATCATGCCACGGCTATCAATATTGTAAGAGAAAGTACTTACGTTTCCATTCTGATCGGTTATGGAGTTCACATTTCCTTTAGCGCCCGAACTGTTACTGGTGTTAAAGGTCATTATTCTGCCGTCACTGGTTACAATTTTCTGTAGGTTGACTCCCTGATAGTAATATAGAGATTCAAAACCGTTTCTGTCGTATGACTTTGTAATCAATTCAGGATTTTGATCGTGATAATGGAATTCAGATTCCAACCTGCCTACGGAAGATGGACGGCCAGAATAATCAAAACGTTTCTTAACAACTCCTGTGCCTGTATCTACCTCATATTCAAATGTATATGCTAATCCTTGTATATCGTAAGAACTCTTTGCCTGACCAATCGCCAATCCGCTGGTATAGAACCACGTAGTAGATATTATATTCGAACCTCTTTTAGTAGTAATACTTTCCAGCTTATTACTGAGAGAACCGAGATAATGGAAATACGATATATCCCCCGTACGGTCAGTCGATGATATCACCCTTCCGGAAACAGCTTCCATCTGCCTTGTTGTTATATTACCGGGCGTCAATGAAGGATCGGTTACAGCGATACTTTTAACGATATTACCTAACGAGTCGACTTCATAACTATACTCTACTATATTACCGCTTAAATCTTCTGTTTTCTTTACTAACCCTTTGAAATTAACATCAGTATAGAAATAAGTTCTGTTTCCCAAATCATCCCATGTCATATTCAAAGCCGTATTCGGATAATACGTATAACTTGTAACATTACCCAGCATATCGGTCGATGAAACTATCTGTTCGTTTTCATTAAACGCTCTGGTTGTTATCCTCAGCGGGAATTGCGCATCAGTCTGATAACTATTTTCAATTAATCCGGAATCCATCTCATAAGAAAAATACGATACCGGACCATCGGCGTCAGAATTAGATTTTATTTGGCCTTCAGCAGGACCGGATGTATAAAATCTGGTAATATTTGAGCGTTCATCAGCTATACTTTCCAACAATGAATTTTTATCCGGCACATAATAATATGTACTTACAGTACCGTTTTTATCCGTAGAAGTAATAACATTACCGGACAAAGTATCCATTTGTCTGGTTGTAAACCGTGGTATAATACCGGATTCTGTTTCAAAACTACGCTCGACATTGCCCTTTGTATCCATTTCGTACGAATAAGTTCCTAAGATGATTCCAGCCTTTGATGTTTCTCTTACCTGTCCTTCCCACCAGAAATGATCCACATAGAATTTTGTTACATTTAGTCTTTGATCCCATATACTAATCAGACGATCTATGCTGTCATAGGAATAAGATGATACAACACCAAACCGGTCGGTCGATGTTTCTATATTACCGCTTAACATGTCATACTTACGGGTTGTTATGCGGTCAGTATCTCCATACTGTGTCTGAAATGAACGCTCTATCTGAGCAAAAGAATCGACCTCGTATGAGAACATAGCTTCAAGAAGTCCATTTCGAGACGTTTCCCTTACCTGTCCTTCCCACCAGAAATGATCTACATAGAATTTTGTTACATTCGTTATATCATCCCAAACACTAACCAAACGATCAATGGAATCATAATCATACGACGACACACTGCCAAATCTATTGGTGGATGTTACAACATTGCCGGTAGCAAGATCATATGCGCGTGTACTATACCGTCCGCTTATGCCACGTTCCGTCTCAAAACTACGCAATACATCCGCCAAAGAATTTGTTTCGTAAGAATACATTGCAACAAGTGAATTATTTTTGGATACCTCTTTTATCTGTCCTTCCCACCAATAATGATCAACATAGAACTTGGTAACTGCGTTTTTCGTATCCCATATACTAACCAAACGGTCTATAGTATCGTAATCAAACGAAGATACTTGACTAAACCGGTCGGTCGACGTTGCTATGTTACCCGTTTCCAAATTATATGCGCGGGTAGATATTCTGCGTATATCGTCCCTCGCTGTTTCAAAACTTCTCAACACTTCTGCTGTAGATGTTACTTCATAAGAGAACATAGCCGTACGCGCGCCGTTCTTGGATGTTTCTCTGACCTGTCCTTCCCACCAGAAATGGTCGACATAGAACTTGGTAACATTATTCTTCGTATCCCATACGCTGACCAAACGGTCGATAGTATCGTAATCGAACGAAGATACCTGTCCGAAACGGTCGGTCGACGTTGCTATGTTGCCGGTTTCCAGATTAAACGCACGGGTAGATATTCTGCGTATATCATCCCTCGCTGTTTCAAAACTGCGTTTGACTTCCGCTGTGGATGTCACTTCATAAGAGAACATAGCCGTACGAGCGCCGTTCTTAGACGTCTCCATTACTTGACCTTCCCACCAGTAATGGTCTATATAGAATTTTGTTACCGCGTTCTTCGTATCCCATACGCTGACCAGCCGGTCTATACTATCATAATTAAACGACGTGACCTGCCCGAACCGGTCGGTAGACGTTGCTATGTTGCCCGTTTCCAGATTAAACGCACGGGTCGATACTCGTGCTGTATCGCCTCTCGACGTCTCGAAACTGCGTTTGACTTCCGCTGTGGATGTCACTTCATAACTGAATACAGCGGTCAGTCCGCCGTTCTTCGAAGTCTCGCTTACCTGCCCTTCCCACCAGTAATGGTCTACGTAGAATTTTGTAACCGCGTTTTTCGTATCCCATACGCTCACTAACCGGTCTATACTATCGTAATTAAACGACATTACCTGCCCGAACCGGTCGGTTGAGGTGGCTATGTTGCCGGTAGTCATATTAAACGCTCGGGTAGATATTCGGCGTATATCATCCCGTGCGGTCTCAAAACTGCGTTGGACTTCCGCTATTGAATTGACTTCATAAGAAAAAATGGCCGTACGTATACCGTTCTTCGAGGTTTCGCTTACCTGCCCTTCCCACCAAAAATGATCTACATAGAACTTTGTTACGGAATTCTTCGTATCCCATACGCTAACCAGCCTGTCTATCGTATCGTAATTAAACGACATCACCTGCCCGAACCGGTCGGTCGACGTCGCTATATTACCGGTCTCCATATTAAACGCACGGGTAGATACTCGTGCTGTATCGCCTCTCGACGTCTCAAAACTACGTTGAACTTCCGCTATTGAATTGACTTCGTAACTGAATACAGCGGTCAGTCCGCCGTTCTTCGAGGTTTCGCTTACCTGTCCTTCCCACCAATAATGGTCTACGTAGAATTTTGTAACCGCGTTCTTCGTATCCCATACGCTAACCAGCCTGTCTATCGTATCGTAATTAAACGACGTTACCTGCCCGAAACGGTCGGTCGACGTTGCTATGTTACCGGTATCCATATTAAACGCGCGGGTAGATATTCGGCGTATATCATCCCGTGCAGTCTCAAAACTGCGTTGGACTTCCGCTATTGAATTGACTTCATAAGAGAAAATGGCCGTACGTGTACCGTTCTTTGAAGTTTCGCTTACCTGCCCTTCCCACCAGTAATGGTCTACATAGAACTTTGTTACATTATTCTTCGTATCCCATACGCTCACTAACCTATCTATTGTATCGTAATTAAACGACATTACCTGCCCGAAACGGTCGGTTGACGTAGCTATGTTACCGGTATCCATATTAAACGCACGGGTTGATACTCTGGATGGATCACCTCGCGACGTTTCGAAACTGCGCTCAACTTCAGCTACTGAATTGACTTCATAACTAAATACAGCCGTCAAAGAACCGTTCTTCGATGTTTCCCGGACTTGCCCTTCCCACCAGTAATGATCT
>JAHDNF010000003.1 GCA_018435605.1 bacterium
AAATATGCCGATTTTGGTAGTCCCTGTCAAAAAAAGAATCAGGAAAATTTTCTATAAAGATATTGAAATGTTCTGTTTTGCGGCATATAAATAAGAGTATCGAACTGCATTGATTTTATTCCTAATATTTTTGAGATTTAATGTCGAGAGTTATCTACAATTCGAGATCAAAAATCAGGTCGCAAAATTAGCGCACCCCTCTGAAAACAGATCAAAATATTGCTGATCGTGGACAGACAACCCGTCGACAACAATCTACACGAAACCCGGCTTAACAAACGGTCGAAAATCCGACAAAGAATTTGCATAAAATAACACGAAAAAATTCGTATCGATGATCCAGTACACAAAATGCTTCTAGTAGTGACGGTCCGGTAGTAAATATTTTTGATCGCAAAAAAATCGGTGTTTTTTGGTGATTTTCGGATGATTTATTGTTACGCGGAAAAGATGGTGCTGTAGTATTTCTTATTTGTGGAATTATCTAAAATATAATTGGTTATATCGATTTAGTTGTGATAATTTCGAGATATTTTCAGTCCTGATTCAATGCAAAAAGTGGTTCGCTCAGACAACGCACAGTAGGATAATCGCAGAATTAATTTTGGACAAAAAAATTCTGCACATTTAATAGAAAAAAATTTGTCATTATTAGGGATCAGTGTTATAATAATTTATGTGTGAATAACTTTTGGCATATTGTGGACAATTTTTGTGTTATTTAGATTTTAGGAAGAATCACAATAAATATATCCTGAGGAATAACTCTTTAGAAAAGGAGCGGAACATGAAATTCGGGAAAATTTGTGCTGTATTGGGTGTTTTGTTTTGTACGACATCACTATATGCTACATCATATACTTTATACGATGGTTCGTTAGGCGGCACTCCTGACCAGCAAGGATATCTCGATCTATTAGCTTATCCGCAGGGTTCACCCGATTATCATGGAGAAACCGGCGGTGTGACAACTTTTAGCACTCATTCAAATACTTTATTTGGTTTTGCTTATGATACGTGGTCTTGGAATACATTATCTTTGGATAGAAACAAGGGATACTCATTGAGTATCAATATGAAAATTAATTCGGAAACTCATTATGAGCCTTACAACCAAGCGGGGTTTAGCATTGCTTTATCATCCGGCGACTCGTATGGGGTATGGGTTGCTTTTTGGAACAATGAGATATGGGTTATTGATGGAGTTAGTGGAAACAATTTCACTAAAGGAAATAGCTTTGAATTTAATACAACTACAGGGTTTGTAGATTACGACATTTTTATAAACGATGATAGTTATGATATTCATGCCAATGGTGCGTCTATATTAACCGGCGCTTTGCGTACTGGTATTCTATTTGGTGATCTAAACTACATCGCGATAGGTGATTTAGCTAATTTGGCAAGCGTAGATGCTTCAATTGCCAGTATAATCCTCAATGATGATTATCAGACAGTTCCTATTCCCGAGCCGGCAAGTTGTGTATTGCTTATAGCCGGATTGTTCGGTTTGGTCAGGCGTAAAATAAAAAAGTAAATTTTCTTTCTTACTATAATGATAAAATTGCCGGCAATGTCATTGTGCCGGCAATTTTGTTATTAAGCCGGAATGTTGGCGAAAACTATGGAATACACGGCTGGCGGTATCGTCAAATACTTCGTTGCGGTCGTGTCCGTTAAAGTTGCGCCAGTTTCTTTTGCTGTTTGTAGTTGCGCGTCCGCGGGCGATCTTGCCCTCAAAATATTCCTGTGATTTACAAAAATAATGATTAATCCGCACTTGAGTTCCGCAATAGTCGTTTAGGGGACCTGACACCGTTTTTAAGAGTTCGTTTACAGCATTGGATTGGGCATACGTGAAACAATGAGGGTTCAGCACATCCACAGTACGAAGCGGGTCTACAACGCATTTTACGTGTCTGTTTACCACAAAATCGTATTCGGCACGGCGCAGGTATGCGTCGACGACATTACCGTTAGGTTCATTTTTGTGACCGTTAGAACCGTAAATCAGCCAGTTAACTGCCAGAGCCGGATACGTTTCGAATCTTGGTAGGAATTCGCTCAGCAAACATTCAGTCGAAAAAAGAAACTCGTCTAGATCTATAAACGCTACCCATCTCGATCTATGCCGTGTGCGCTGTAGGCAATCTTTGTATGCGCTCAACTGGCCGGGTTGTTGCGGCCAGTCGAACAACTCGACCGTCGCGTTGCCGATATATTTCTCGAGAATGTCCATGTATCTGTCATCACTGCCGTTGTTATAGAGATAAAATTTCTCTACGCCTTGTAGCTGATGAAAAATCAACCATTCTTCAAGGTATAGAGACTCATTTTTGAAAATCGCCCCTACAGAAAGATAGTTTTCCATAAAAACCTCTGATTCTAGCTGGTCACATTATAAAACAGATTGAGGAAAGCAATTCGTATACCACACAGCGAAATATATTACGCAAACAATCATCTATCCAAAATCGTGCAATGATTCTCAAAAAATGTTTAGTGAGCAGGTAGTTCTTTACTTTGTCTAATAAAGCTTATATTATAATTGATTATACTGAGACAAGATTCTTACAGATTATAGGATTATTCTGCTGTGAATATACCGAACACGTTGATAATGACCGCGACGTATAACGAAGCCGAAAATATCGGATCTCTCATAAAAGATATTTTCAGTCTGCGTAAAGATTGCCATATTCTTGTTGTCGATGACAATTCCCCTGACGGAACAGGCTCAATTGTGAATAAAATGATGGAGTCGGATTCGCGACTGCACATAATTGAACGTCCGGGTAAAATGGGGTACGGTACGGCTTATATAGAAGGTTTTTTGTGGGCGCTGAAAAGAAAAAACTATGAATATATTATTTCTATGGATTCGGATTATTCGCATCATCCTAGTTACATTGAAGATATGCTCCATAAAATAAAGACTTGCGATGTTGTCATCGGCTCGCGTTATATTCGTGGCGGCGATACTGTAAACTGGGGGCTTCACCGTAAAGTTTTAAGCAGAAGCGCAAACATATATTCTAAAATGGTTCTGAATATTCCTGTAAATGATTGTACCAGCGGATTCAGGTGTTACCGGCGTGAAATTGTAGAGCGGATAGATTTCAGTAAAATCAAATCCAACGGTTATTCTTTTCTTGAGGAAATACTTTATTGTTGCAAACTTTTAAATGCTTCTTTCGGTGAGGTTCCGATTATCTTTAAAGATCGGGAAATGGGAAAATCTAAGATAAATAAAAATGAAATTTTTAAAGCGATATTGATGGTTCCGTATCTGAGAATTACCGGAAGGCGCTAAAACGCATCTATAAGAAATCGGCGATAAATTTTGTATAATTTTCTAGCCTATAACTACTTTTATAAACTAATACTAATGCGTAGAGTAATCTAATTCGCCGCTGTTGTAAATTCATCTATGAATGCTTAGTATGACATTTTGATGTATATTGTAAATGGTTTTTTGTATGTCTATTCTGCCGCACAAAATTACTTTGACATTTTTGTAGATTTTTCCGTTAAATAAGAAGAATATAAATATAACAGAAAAAAGAGAGTTTTTCTATGAAACGGTTATTGATCGAATGCGTGGGTATCCTTATGTTGGCTATGGTAGTCGGGATACTCGTAAATATGCTTAATCCAAGCGGTATACCTTTGATAGGGGACTGGTCTGTCAAACCGCTTGAAGAAGGATCGGATGGCATCACAGTCATCGGTCTGGACACGGCCTATACAATGTGGCAATCGGAAGAGGCTTTGTTCATTGACGCTCGCACTCCGTCCGAGTTTGCTTTCGATCGTATTCCCGGGGCGATCAATGTCCCTAGAGGGAATCCGGTTGGATATTTTGAGGCGTTAAAGAACAGGCTAAACCTTGATACACCTATTGTTGTCTATTGCAGTAGCAAAGATTGTGAAGACAGTTCTGTAATAGCTAGATTCCTAAAGGAAAACGGGTACTCTAACTTGTATTTATATGAAGAAGGGATAATAGCATGGGATATCCAAGGATATCCGCTGGAGAAATAAACTATGACAAGAAAACCTGATTTACCGACATTTTTATACTGGATAATGCGTGTTTTTTTGGGCGGGTTGTTTATTTTTTCCGGTATGCATAAATTATTCGATCCGCTTGGGTTCGCTAAAATTATTTTCAATTATCAGTTGACCCCCCATATACTTATCAATTTTGCCGCTGTAGTGATGCCTTTTGTGGAATTATTATGCGGTTTAATGCTTATTTTCGGTGTGTTTCGCATAAGCGCTCTGGTTACTCTTGAGGCATTGCTGGTATTTTTCACAATCTTAATAGGTATAAATATTTTACGCGGGTTGGATTTTACATGCGGATGTTTTTCTAATTCCACAGAGAAAACATTTTTGAATCAACCGATAGTTAGTTTTATTAAAAATTTTGTACTGCTTGCTATTGGCGGATACCTTATAAAACGTGAGAAACCGTTAATAAAAACACGATATAGTTCCCACTGAGAGGATTCTATGGATTATTGCGAAGGAAAACAGGGGCGTACGTTTCTTATACGATTCGATCATAACGAAAATATTATTGAGGAACTGCAAAAATTTGCCGTCAAAGAAAGAATCGTTTACGCATGGCTTTTTTGTCTGGGCGCTATCAAACGGGCAGATATAGTCTGCGGCCCCAAGGAAACCACTGTCCCGCCGCTTCCGCTGTGGCATCAAATTATCGAAGGTCATGAGATTATAGCGATCGGCAACATAACGCGACTTGACGACGAACCGGCTATACATCTGCACGCGGGTTTGGGACGGGCGGACAAAGCGCGTATCAGCTGTATTAGAAAAATATCCGAGACATACCTTACGATAGAATGCCTCGTTATGGAATATACAGATGTGAGTATTCATCGTAAAGAGAATAAAGAAATGGGCATTAACACTCTGCATTTTTAATATTGCATCGGGATCGGTAAATGGAAATAAAAAAGATATATCCTCATCATGAAACACAAATAGAATTGCTCCACGAAATATCCAAAGCCATGACGCAGGGCCTTGATCTTAAAAAGTCCATGCAGTCTATACTTGACCTCATTGAGAAATATATGGATATGAAACGCGGAACCATCGTGCTGTACGATGTCGAAAAAGACCTGCTTTCCATCGAGGTCGCTCACGGAATATCGCCTGAAGATCAACGCAAAGGAACTTACCGGATCGGCGAAGGAATTACCGGACAAGTGGTACAAACCGGTGAAGCGGAAATAGTTCCAGCGATAAATAAAGACCCGCGGTTTCTTAACCGGATGGGCATTCGTAGCAATGAAGACGTGTCGTTTATCTGTGTTCCGATAAAAATATCCAATCGAACTATAGGCGCGCTCAGTGTGGATATAAAATACCGTACGGAAGTATTTTTTAAAGAGGAAGTACGACTGCTTAACATTATCGCTTCTCAGATCGGTCAGATAGTTCACCTGCATAATCTAATAGAAAAATCTAAAGAACGACTGGTCGTCGAAAACAAACAGTTACGCAGTGAACTTCATCATCGTTACCAGTTGGATTCGCTTATAGGAAGCGGTAAAAAGATGAATGACATATTCGAAATGATAACTCAAGTAGCTCCAACAAACACCACTGTGCTGATCAGAGGCGAAACAGGTACCGGCAAAGATCTTATTGCACATGCGATACACTACAATAGTAACCGGGCGAACAGGCCGTTTATAAAAGTGAACTGCGCGGCTTTTCCGGAATCATTGCTTGAAAGCGAACTGTTCGGTCATGAAAAAGGCGCGTTTACCGGAGCTCTCACCCGCAAAACAGGCAGATTTGAGTGGGCTCATAACGGAACCCTGTTTCTGGATGAAATCGGAGAATTGCCGCAGTCGATCCAGATAAAACTACTGCGAGCGTTGCAGTTCAAAGAATTTGAACGGCTCGGCGGTAAAGATACGATTAAAGTTGATGTACGCATAGTAGCCGCTACAAACAAGGACCTGGAAGAAGGATTGCGCAACGGATCAATACGGGAAGATTTTTATTACCGGATTAATGTTATATCCATTTTTGTTCCTCCTTTGCGGGAGCGGAAAAGCGATATCATACAATTAGCCGATTATTTTTTGCTCAAATATTCCAAAGATAACGCTAAATCCATCAACCGCATATCAACCCCAGCGATCGACCTTCTTATGAGTTATCATTGGCCGGGTAATGTGCGCGAGCTAGAGAATTGTATTGAACGTGCTGTAGTGATGTGCAACGAATCGACCATACGTGTAAATCATCTGCCGCCTTCGTTGCAGATGGCACACGGGGGATCAGAATCATCCATAAGTTCTGAACATACTTTTTTGCCTGTAGCTGTGGAAAATCTTGAACGGGAAATAATCATTGAAGCTCTCAAACTTCATAAAGGACATCAGGGGAATGCGGCTAGCTATATAGGCATTACCGAGCGGATGATGGGCTATAAAATACAAAAATACTCTATAGAACCGAAAATTTACTCTGCATCAGTCCAAAAGTACACAAAAACTGATTAGTGCCGATAACTGTTTATAGGAATGAGAATCGATCTGTTTGAAACCGGTAATACAGACAATAGAGGTACTCAATGAAAAAAATTTTTGTGCTCGATACCAATGTCTTACTGCATAACCCCAGATCATTAATGGCATTTGAAGATAACATAGTAGTATTGCCCATAGAAGTATTGGAGGAACTCGATAGATTCAAAAAAGATCATGACGAGAAAGGGCGCAATGCCCGTATATCCATAAGAAGTGTAGACAAGCTAAGGGAAAAAGGCAGTCTGCAAAATGGTATCGAATTGGAAAACGGCGGCATTTTGCAGATAGTCACCAGTAAAAGTTACAATGGTAATTCTCTTGCAGGACTTCCGCTCGACGAGACGGACAACCGCCTAATCATGACAGCTTATATGTTGAAAATTCACAATAAAATGCCTGTTGTATTTGTATCCAAAGATATCAATGCAAGGCTGAAAGCGGATGCGCTGGGTATAAAATCTGAAGATTTTGAAAGCGAAAAGGTGGATATCAACGAGCTTTATACCGGATGGCGCACCTTAACTTTAGACACTTATCCCGAACATCTCGACAATGGAATACAATGGAGTGGCGATACCCCGCTTATGCCGCATGAATTTGTGATGATAGAGGAAAAAAATTCGCCGGGTAAATATGAAATTACCAAGCATGATCCTGCTACGAATAAACTTTATCCGTTGCGTAACCATGTTTCGTCAATGTGGGGCGTGAGTCCGCGTAATCCACAACAGGTTATGGCGCAAGAGCTTCTGCTTGATACAAGAATACAGCTCATCTCGCTGGTCGGACAGGCTGGTACTGGCAAAACACTCTTGGCGTTGGCCGCGGGGCTGTATATGGTGGTTGAAAAAAAGGTGTACGATAGGCTTTTAATATCCAGACCGATCATGCCGTTAGGCAGGGATATCGGATATCTTCCCGGATCCAAGTCGGAAAAATTGGAAAACTGGATGGAGCCGATTTTCGATAACCTCGAATATGTGTTGTCGGTTATGCGTAAGAATTCACCCAGCGGGTTTATTACAATGAAAGACCTTATAGACAATCAGCTTATTCAACTTGAAGCGTTAACCTATATGCGCGGGCGCAGTATACCGCGTCAGTATATTATTATAGATGAAGCCCAGAACCTTACCCCGCACGAAATAAAAACTGTTGTATCACGTTGCGGTATGCATGCCAAAATGGTGCTTACCGGCGATCCGTACCAGATAGACAACCCGTATCTTGATTCTGGATCGAATGGGTTGACTTATTGTGTAGATCGAATGAAAGAGCAGAATCTATTCGGACACATAATGCTTCAGCGTAGTGAACGAAGCCCGTTGGCATCGCTGGCCGCTCAATTGCTTTAGAAATATCTGAAAATGTTATCGTAGTCTTGCGGTAGCAGATAGGCGTAAATTTTGTAATAAAAAAAACCGCACATTTTGTTGTGCGGTTTTTTTATTATCTTAATACTTTTAACCGGATTATTTCCTGTTTTTTCTCAAACGCAATGCTATCAAAGAAGTTCCGCCCAGCAATATTATAGTGGCCGGTTCAGGTATAGCGATAGGGCCGGGTAGTTCACCTCTAAGTATAGGTGAATGTATACCAATCAGCGTTATCTCCGACAAGAAAATAGCGGGTATTGTATTTCGTCCGGCGGTAATGAAAAACACTGTAGTTTCTTTACCGGTAAAAAATTGTGTTTGAAAAGATATAGTTACGTTAGGTTCTACAGTAAAACCATCTCCATACGGATCTAAAGTTGCATTAGTAAAATTAACCGGACTTGAAGATGTCGCAGGTTCATATTCACCGCTAACGACATGGTCTACATCCAGATCAGTATCAAGGTCTACATCAAGAATATATCCGGCGGACTGAATAGCTTCAGGATCGATATTTATTTTAAACGAAATACAAATTGCCCCTGAAATATTCTCAACCTGAAAGTAGTAATACCATTGACTATCGTCATAGTCAGCTTGCTCGTAAAACTCGTTGGTGCCAAGATGATAGGCAAAGTTAAAACCGCTCGTTATACCGCTGGTAAGCGGTGCGTCGGATATGATCCAGTCAACGTAAGATATTTTACCCGAGCCATTCAATAGGCTTTCCCCTAAATATTCCACGCTGTATGCCATACTTGATGCCATCAAAACACCGACGATACAAATTCCTATCAGCCTTTTCATTGTAAATAACCCTCTTCTATGTAAGATTGTCTTTATGTAATCCTATGACACACTAGACTTCATGATACTACAAACATATTAATGAAGTCAATAATTTATTTATTATTTTCGAATAAAAATTTTGTTTCTAGTTTCTGTTAAAAGTTCATTTGTTTTCTGAAATTAAAACACAGAACTATATTAATAATATAACATACCAAATCAAAAAAGTCAAAAAAAATTTGTTTATTTATATTATTTTTTTAATTTGAGCTTGATTTTATCATGAAAAGTTAACACACAAAATAAAAAGATTTATATGCCGGAGTAAAACGAATCGAAATGTATTTGATGTTGAGAATGCCCTTTGGATAGCAATAGTTCGGATACGGCTTGAATCATAGCGTCAGGACCGCAGATAAAAAAAACGGTTTTTCCGGGCACAAACGGATACGAAGCTATGGTTTCATGTATAAGGCCTGTTCTTCCTGTCCAATTGTCGTGTTGATGCTTTTCCGATACCGCGGGCACGAAATGAAATTGCTCATCAGTGTTATCGCGCCGGATATATTCGTCGGCAAAATACAATTCGTCTACACGGTGGGCGCCGAAGAAAAAGTATATAGTGTTTTGTGCGCGTTTGTCCCATAGATCGTTTAGAATCGATCTGACAGGCGCAATGCCGCAACCTCCGGCGATAAATACCATATCCGTAATATGTTGTCGATTAAGATACCGGTCGGCGCAAAAATCGCCATAAGGTCCGAGAATTGTCAATAAATCGCCTTTTTGAAGTTCGTTATGCACAAACCCGGAACACAAACCGCCTGGCAGATGTTTTATAAGAAGCTCAATACGCCGTGAATACTTTGGATTGGATGTAATAGAATACGATCTTAACTGGTCGGTTCCGGGTACAAGTAACTGGATATACTGCCCAGCTTTAAACGAGATTGTCTGAGAGTTCTGCAAATCCAAGGTAACCTGTTTTAAATCCCGTGCAATATCTTTTATATCTATAACCCGTGTTTCATATTTTTTGACCGATAACAATTCGTCCGGTATTGTGACAGATATGTCGCCTCGTATTTTAACCTGACACGCCAGCCGTACATTCGCATGTATTTCACGGCGGCTCAAATATATTTTTTCCAAAGGAAGAATAGCTCCGCCGCCTTTATGAACGGTAAGTTTGCAAAAACCGCATGTTCCTTTTCCGCCGCACGATGACGGCAGGTACAGTTCCATATCATTCAAACAAGATAGCAAAGAAACTCCGCCGTCAACTATGCATGAGCGGTCGGGAGCATTGCGTATTTCCATTCTGCAACGGCCGTAATGCGCAAGATATTTGTCTACCAGATATAAAATCAACCCGGCAACACTGCTCAGGGATATTAAAATCATAAATGCGGGAAGATAGTGTGCGATCATCAATCACCCTAGAAGTTACAATGAAATCCAGCCTGAAAAACCCAGAAAACCCATAGCCATCAATGCCGCTATAATCATGGTAATACCAATGCCTTGCAGTGGTAAAGGTACGCTTGAGAAACGCAATTTCATACGAATAGCGGACATTGCCAGTATAGCCAAAGTCCAGCCGATACCGCACCCGCCTGCAAATACCAAACTTTGTACGTACGAGTAACCTCGGATCATGGAAAAAAGTATTACACCAAGGATCGAACAATTTACCGTTATCAACGGCAGGAATACGCCTACCATGGCATACAATACCGGAAAATACCTATCCACAACAACCTCTACTATTTGCACCAATACAGCTATAATCATAATAAATACTGCGTATTGAAGGTACTGTGCAGAAAAAGGTTCAAGTAGAAAATAATTTACCGGCCAGTTGAGAGCAACCGTAGCAACCATAACGCTTGTAACGGCGATTCCCATTCCTAGAGCTGTTTCCATATCTTTTGAAACCGATATGAAAGGACATATACCCAGAAAATAAATCAGTACAATATTGTTTGTTACAATAGCGGCGAAAAAAATGACTGCTAGGCTCATTTTTCCTCCTTTACAGACACAATCGCGCGGGATATCCATATATATACAGCCAGTACAATGAATGCGCCGGGACTCATAGCCATTACAGCCCACGGCTTCCACTCTGTGCCGAGAATATTGTAACCGGCAACGGAACCGAAAGCGAGCATTTCACGCACAATGGCAATTGCTATAAGCGATACCGCGTAACCTGTCGATACGGCAAATGCATCGCATACCGCCTTATACAGACTGCTGTGCGCCGCAAATGTTTCTAATCTGCTCAATATTATACAGTTGGTAATAATCAAACCTACATACGGACCCATTTGATCGGATACTTCAGGATACCATGCCTGCAAAATGCGGTCGAAACATATTACCAGCGAGGATATAATCAACATATAAACCGGTAGCCGTACTCGCCCGTGAGTTACGGAGCTTATGGATGATGCCGATAGAGAGCTAAACACGCTGACGCACATCACGCCTATACCCATAGCAAACGCGCTGTTGACCCTTGATGTCACCGCCAGAGCAGAACATAACCCAAGCCCCAGTACGAAAATGGGATTCTGCCGTAGAAAGCCGTTTGTTATGATGGATATCACCGATAGCCGTTTCGATATAGGCTTAGCAGGGGAATCAGTCATAAGTATCTCCAGCGGATGTCAACATTCTTTGATATGAATTGATTATACGTTCAAGCGCTTTGCCGGTTTCCGTAGCACCGGTAATGGCGTCTACTTCATTGTCAGAATTCGGGTTTGATTGTTGTGTTATTATGATTCGCGGCAAGATTTTTTTCCCTTGAAATTGAGCGAGAAATTCGGGTTCGGTTATCCGGCCTCCTAAACCGGGGGTTTCATTGTGTTCGAGAATAGATATGCCGATAATTCGTTCTCCGTCCGGACTCATGGCTACTACCGCCCTGATTTTTCCCCAGAACCCCATGCCTTCGATATTATACGCCCTGCCTATAAGTGATTCGGATTGATCCACGCAAGCAATCCATTGCCTGTCGGGGCTGATGCGGCAATATTTATTGAATTGTTCTATTACAGTATCTTTTGTATAAGGTACGGAAAACAAAGCAAGAAGTGCTTCATATTCTTTTATCTGTTTATTGCGCTTTATATACGGTTCGGTCAATGCTACTGTGGCAATAATCATTACGCTGGATATTAAGGCGGTCAGTGTCAGCGTTAGTCCTATTGATTGTTTATACTTCATATAACACCTTTTGGCGTAACGCGATACTTGATGCCTAGCACAATGTAATCGATCAGCGGCGTAAACATGTTGGCTATCGTAACGGCAAACATAATACCTTCAACGTAACCGGTAAATGTCCGAATTAATACCGTCAGCGTACCTATTAATATTCCGCACAACCATTTACCTGTTCGCGAGGCAGGTGTTGTTACAGGGTCGGAAACCATAAACATCACTGCAAAAAGAAACCCTCCGCCGAGCAAATGGAATAGGGGCGGAGCGAATGCCTGCTGGTCAATAGCGTGCAATATTGTGGCGGTAAATAATAAACTGATTATGGTTGCAAGCGGTATACGCCAGTTTGCAACACGTGTAATCATTAAAAAAAGTCCTCCGGCGATTATAAGCGGTTTGACAGTTTCTCCAATACATCCGCCAAAGTATCCCATAAAAAGCTGTAAATTGGATATAATATCGCCCGATCTTTGAAACAATGTCATAGGTGTCGCTGTAGTTATCGCGTCAGACACCCATGATGCGAAACCGCCGGCAAGATTACCGTCTACCGGAAGAAGCCATGTTTTTGTCATCAGATCGGGGAACGCAAGAGATGCAAACAATCGTCCTGTCATAGCCGGATTGAAAATATTTTTTCCCGTGCCGCCGAACACCTCTTTTCCGAATATGGTTCCGAATAGAATACCTACAGCTACAACCCATAAAGGTACATTCGGAGGCATGATCAAAGCGTATAGCATACACGTTACAAAAGCACCTTCATGGATTTCATCCTGCCTGCGAACAGCCGCAAAAACGGCTTCAGCTCCCACACCGAAAATATACGATACGCCGATAACCGCTAATACACGCAGTCCATAAAGATAAATACCTGCCAACGTGCATGGCAAAGTAGCGATTATTACAAAAAACATATATCGTTTAAGGTCTATGGCATCGCGTATAAAAGGCGCTCGCCGGACTGATTCGTCCGATCCAAAAAAGAATGATTCGAGCGAGTTGAAAATAGGAGCAATAAATCTATTTTTCCTAATCTTTTCGACAGAGGTCATAAGCAATGACTCCTGTTATGTATCAGATGTGAACAGTCGGTATATATGGTTTGTTTGGCGTTATATAAAGCTGACGCGACCGGTATTTTGGAAGGACAAACATAAGTGCATAACCCGCAATCTACACACCGGTCTATATTTTTTTCGATCGCTTCTTCAAGTAAATCATGAGTGGCATAGTTATACAATACATTCGGATACAGTCCGACAGGGCATACGTCGGCGCAGTAACCGCAATTTATGCAAGCCCTTAGAGAACCCTGACTGCCGGTCGTAGGTTTTTTTTCGGAAGGTATTAATGTTGAAGCAAAACAACGTGTATATGAATCGAGATTGCGTCCCGGTCTTAAAAACCACAGAAAAGAACGAGTGATTTTTTCAGGCAGGACGGTTAAAGATTCGGTTGAGCGGGTCAATATATATGTCGGATCGATTATTTCTTTTCCGGTCAACAAGCCTCCTTCGATTACACGGTTGCCGCGCACGTCTATGTGCAAAAAAGAAAATAACTGTTCAAGCGATGTTCCAACTGGAATCTTTACTATAGTTCGCATATCCGGGTCTTCGCAATATACCGGTACGAGTATGTCTGTGGGGGGAGCGCTGTTTTGCAAGGCGTATCCCAATAAGATTAAAGACCGCATGTCTAAAAATAGATATCCCGGGTCAATGGGTTCGCGTATAGACGAGACCGGCTTGCCGGTGAGGATTCCGATTTGAAAATACCTGTTGTCCGACGGGTATTTTTCAGGAAATACAGCAAGCGTACAGCGGTCTTTGCAATTGTTTAACGATAAAAATTTTTCTATAGATCGGATTTCTTTGGAATGACAACTGATCGTAATATGAGACTGAGCGCAACATTCGCGCAAAAAATCCAGAGCAGTGCGAGCGGCTTGATCATTGCCATGTAACCATGCGTTTATACCAACTACAATCGGTTGGATATTCACGGCGGATATAAAAATATGCGATACTTCGGCAGGTGATGGAATACGCGGCAGTCCGCATAAAAGCGGTAAATATTTTAAATATTGTTTTATTTTGCATTCCTGACGGATAGGAGAGAGCGTATTCTGTGCGGACGGAACGACAGTTGAAGCATCTTTTTTGATGAGAATCGTATCGGTAGCTTTACTGCCGGCAGGTGCGCCAACCGTATTATCGATTCTTCCGGTAATACTTGCGAAAACAGGCGTCAAATTGATGTCAGGCGTGGAAGGTTTAGCTATGATGTCGCCTTTACGCACAAAATGCCCTTGCCGCACCTGTGGTTTGAGTTGTTGTCCGTCAGATGTGCATAAAGGTATGGAGACATATTCCGGTTCAAATGTTTTGCACGGTAAGTTAGTGTCAATGATAGGAAACTTATTAAATCGGTATCCACCTTTGAAAGATATTTTTTTTTGTTTTACGGGCAGTTTATCCATATATCATCCATTTTTAAAACATATTCCGATTGGTTACATGGTATATCAAACAAGCGTGTTAATTCAAGTAATTACTCCCATTAAGGGGAACCTGTTTTAACTTGCGTCAAGTTAAGGAATAATAGATAATTTTCATTATATTTACTAATGTTGAAAATTTTTTTGCCGATAAAATTTATACCAAATTATGATGAAAATTATTTATAACTTACAGACTAATCTGGTGTGCCCGTGAAAAAAAATGACTGCGATTTTCTGGAACAGTTGTGCAAGCAGTGCAACGATTTAGCCGATCAGACCACTTTTTTACCGCTAGCTCAAGAACTTATACGCGCATTAAACATATTCTTGGATATAAATTATTTCGCGTTACTGATACGCAAAGACGGGCATGTCTTGCGTAAAGCGATAGACAGGAACCATATTATTATAGGACATAATACAGTTTTTCATAATACAATATGGAAAATTATCCAAAGCGGTATCACACAGTCTCTGGCAGAATTTTCCGTAACAGAGGAAGACGTAATCAAAGATTTTCTCGATGTAAGCGTTGATGTAGTAAATTTGGGCAAGAATAAAGCTGTTTCTCAAAATCAGGATGACAACAACATTGTGTATTCCGTGCCTTTGACACTGCAAAATTCTGTCATAGGTGCGCTGATATTGATTGATACCGGTAATAGGACTCTTGAGAAAAACGAAAAATGTGTTGTTGATTTTTTCGCAAAGCAATTTTTGATCAATTTTGAAAATCGGCTGTTATCGCACGGCTTAAAAGAAGTATCCGTCAATGATAACCTTACCGATACATTTAACCGTAAATATTTTATCGAACGGTTTAGAAAAGAATTTTCCAGAGCGAAACGGTTTTACACACCGCTTACAATGATATTAGCGGAGATTCAAAATCTTAAAGATATCAACGAAAACCACGGGCATCAATGCGGCGACTTGTTGCTTACCCATATAGCGGATATTTTTAAAGAGACTATTCGCTCGATAGATTTGATCGGGCGAAACAAAGGATCGGAATTTATAATGTTATTGCCGCATACAAAATCCGACGGCGCGGTAACGCTTATAAAACGCATACGAAAACAGCTTCAAAATGACGGTGTAAACATATTGGGAAAACAAGTGCATGTCGATATTAGATACGGCATATCGTCTTTTCCTGACAACAGCGCGTTGGATCCCGACGAATTTTTAAAGTCAGTTGAAGAAGCGTTAGACCATGCCCGTTCGATCGGCGCGGACAGCTTGTATGTTTTTTCGCGCGACTCTATAAATTCGATTTCATAAAACTTTTCTTTTCTGCTCGGACATAAACAAAGCGATTGCTTATCTCAATATCGTTATAGTATCTTTACAAGATGATGACGCGAGTTCCTTCCGTCTGTTTAAAACCGGCGTTTGTTTATACTATAAATGAGGAGGCTGACAATGAATCGAACACGTATTCATGACATTTTGATAAATTCACAGCCGGGCGCTAAAGTAAAAGTGTGCGGATGGGTGCGGACACGCCGGGATTCCAAAGGCGGGTTTTCATTTATCGAACTTAATGACGGTTCATGTTTGAAGAATTTACAGGTAATCGCCGACCAGCAGTTGTCCAATTATACCGCTGAAATATTGAAATTAACCACCGGCGCCAGTGTTTGCGCGTATGGTGAAGTTGTCGAATCGCCGGCATCTGGACAGAGGGTTGAATTGCGGGCGGAGGCGGTTGAGGTTCTTGGATGGGCTGATCCCGAATCATATCTTTTACAGAAAAAACGGCATTCGCTCGAATTCCTACGAACCATTGCCCATCTTCGACCTCGCACCAACACTTTCGGGGCTGTAACCAGAGTACGCAATACGCTCAGTTATGCGATCCATACATTTTTTCACGACCGAGGTTTTCAGTATATCCATACGCCAATTATCACCGCCAGCGACTGTGAAGGCGCCGGAGAAATGTTCCGAGTTACCACATTACCTCTGGAAAATATTCCTCGGCTGGATGGAAAGGTTGATTTTTCCGGTGATTTTTTCGGCAAACCGACAAATCTTACTGTCAGCGGACAGCTTGAAGCAGAGATATACGCCATGGCTTTCGGCGATGTGTATACTTTCGGTCCGACATTCCGCGCGGAAAATTCCAATACATCCCGACATCTTGCGGAATTCTGGATGGTCGAACCGGAGATGGCTTTTTGTGATTTGCAACAGGATGCCTCTGTAGCGGAAGAGTTTCTCAAGTATCTTATTAGCGAAATACTGGAGAAATGCCATGACGACTTGTTGTTTTTTAATGAATTTATTGAGAAAAATCTGCTCGCTACGCTCAATCATATAGTATCATCTAAATTCAAAATGTTGCCGTATACCGACGCGGTCGATCTGCTTATTAAGTCGGGCAGGCCGTTTGATTATCCTGTAGAGTGGGGGCTTAACCTGCAGGCCGAACATGAACGGTATCTCGCTGAAGACTATTTCAAGGCGCCGGTAATATTGATAGATTTCCCGAGGTCTATCAAACCGTTTTATATGAGATGTAACGACGATGGGAAAACCGTAACCGCCATGGATATTCTATTTCCGGAAATAGGAGAAATTATCGGAGGCAGTCAGCGCGAAGAAAGATACGATGTACTCCTTGAGAGAATGGACGAATGCCGCCTAAACCGCGATGACTACTGGTGGTATATGGAACTGCGTAAATATGGTTCCGCTCCTCATGCCGGGTTCGGGCTAGGATTTGACCGGCTGGTACAGTTTGTTACCGGCATGAAAAATATACGCGATGTAATTCCGTTTCCGCGTACACCGCAAAACGCGGAGTTTTAACGATTTTAAATATGAATATTAAAGCTCTTTAGATCGACTATATAATTTGTGGAGTCATTTATATACTTGTATTTTCCGCAAAACAGTTCTATACTGTGCAGAAAATTGTTAGGTTATCAAAACATTTACGGGGGCAGAACCATGAAACGTTTTTTTCTTATTTTTTTAATGGCTGTATTAGCTCTCTATTCATCCGTATCGCAATCGCAGACAGCCAGACGCAAACCCATTATAATCACCACTACGACCGATATAGCCGCTATAGCCGCCGCCGTTACCGGTAATGGTGCTGAAGTTTTGTCGCTTATGAAAAAAGATGGCGACCCAGATTTTGTCATTTCCGATCCGGTTACGGTATTTCGTTCCGCTAAAGCGGATTGTTTGTTTAGGATAGGCGCAGAACTCGAAGACCGGTGGATTCAATCGTTTTATACTAAAACCGAAAATCAAAATATCAAATTGGGAGCGTTAGCCAACATAACTTTATCTAATCAAGTTAACCTTATGCCGGTGTCGTCTGCCGATGGCGTTACAGAACCGATCATCCATAAAAAAGGCAACCCTTACATTTGGCTTGATCCGGCAAACGGCACGCGGATGGCCGCTTATATGTGTGAATATCTGTATACAATGTTTCCCGAATGGAAGGAAGATTACACCGCCAATCTTAAAAAATTCAATAAAAACGTGGATGACAAAATGGGTGCATGGCGGCAAAAAATGGATCCATGGAAAGATATAAAGATGGTTTCCTATTCGCATAAGTTCGATTATTTCGCCAAACGTTTTAACCTGAATATTGTGGATTATGTACAGCCTGCCGCGGGTATACCGCCAACAAAACAGCGTATAGAGCAGATCGTCGAAAAAATGAAAAATGATTCCATTCAATACCTCATCGTATCCACTAACGTCAGCGCTCAGAATTATCAGCCGATCATAGATGCTACAGGCGCAACACTTATTAAATTGCCTGTTTCCGTCGGGGTAGACTGGATTAACGATTATATTCAGCTATTCGATTACATCACCGGCGTTTTTCAGCGCACCGTAGTTTTGCCTAAAGATCAGGCGCAACAGAGTCAGTAATTGCTATGAATGAAAAATTCATGCCCGTAAACCGCGCACAAATGAAACAGCGGGGCTGGGATGCATGCGATATCATTATCATCAGCGGCGACGCTTATGTTGATCATCCCTCGTTTGGGGCTACGTTGATCGGAAGGTATCTGGAAAAACACGGGTTTCGGGTGGGCATCATCGCCCAGCCGGATTGGAACAAACCGGACGATTTTTTACAGCTCGGCAAACCGGAATTGTGTTTTGCCGTATCTTCCGGCAATATGGATTCCATGGTTGCCAACCGTAGTAGCTCTAAAAAACGCCGATCACATGATTCATACTCGCCCGGCGGTAAAGCAGGATTACGCCCTGACCGATCTATAATAGTTTATTGCAATATATTACGTCGAATCGCCAAAGACACTCCGATTATCATTGGAGGTATTGAAGCCAGCCTGCGCCGAATTGCTCACTACGATTACTGGAGCGATTCGGTACGCCGTTCAATAATATTCGATTCCAGAGCGGATCTGTTGGTATACGGCATGGGAGAGAAGCCTATGCTGGAAATAGCGCGGCGACTGAAAAACGGGTCGGCAGATATTTATAGTATACCCGGCACTGCGTATATTGCTCCGGAATGCCCTGTTGATGCGTACGTTATCCCATCTTACGAAGAATCCGCTACCGATAAATCCGCTTTTGCATCTGCGCATATTATGGCGGTGAAATATTTTTTGGAACGCCCGTCTTATCCCATGGCGCAACAGCATCAAAACAGATGGCTGGTGCATAACCCTCCGGGCGATCCTTTGTCTGTAACAGAAATGGACGACATTTACGACACGCATTTCGAACGAGCCTGTCATCCTATGTATGACGCAAAAGGGGGAGTGCCCGCGTTCGAATCGGTCAAATGGTCTATTACCTCACACAGAGGATGTTTTGGAGGATGTTCGTTTTGCGCTCTTTTTTTTCATCAGGGTCATATTATACAGCGCAGAAGCAAAGAATCCATTTTGAAAGAAGTGCGGATACTTGCAAAAGATCCGTCATTTAAAGGGTATATTTCCGATATCGGAGGCCCGACTGCCAATATGTACGGGCTGGGATGTAATTTTCATGAAAAAGGCACGCATTGCGGCAAACGGGAATGCCTTGGCAATTCATATAATCACTGTCCTAACCTGAATGTCGATCACAGTATTTATCTTGATGTACTAAAGGAAGCGAGCAGGATATCGGGCATCAAAAAGGTTTTTATTTCTACAGGCATCAGGTTTGATTTGTTTCCCGATAACCAAGCTCAATCTATTCTTCAAACAGTATGTAAAAACCATATCAGCGGACAGATGAAAGTAGCTCCGGAACACGTGAGCGAATCGGTACTGCGTTACATAAACAAACCGCCGTTAAAGCGGTATACGGATTTCTTAACACACTTCAGGCAGGCAATTAGCCGGTTGGGAGTAAAACAGTTTGTCATACCCTATTTCATCGCTTCACATCCGGGCTGTACGGAGAAAGATATGCTGGAACTGGCTTTATTCCTTAAACAACAGGGTTTTATCCCCGATCAGATTCAGGATTTTCTGCCTACTCCAATGACCACATCAACATGTATGTATTATACCGAACGCGACCCGCGCACAGGCGAAAAACTGTACGTAGCCAAATCCGAAAGGGAACGTATGATACAGCGCCGTATACTGCATTTTCATAAAAAAGAAAACAGGCAGTTGTTCAGACAAATGATGGAAAAATATTTTCCCGAAAAATAACTGTGCGGTATCCTCTGTATAAAGAAAATACCGCACAGTAAATTTTATTGTATTATATAACTCAATTAGCCAGAGTTAGTTTATACAAACGGCCGTTTACAGTATTAAAGTTGCCGGCAGGCATATCCGGATCCTTATTCAAATCCTCGAATACGATCAGTCCTTCAGATTCAGTAATATCGTCCAAAGCGTCGCCGTCTATTTCATTCCATTGAGCGGTGCCGATATTTTTCCAGTAAATCTTATATGAAGTATAGTTCGAACATTCCCATGAGACAACGAATGATGTGGTGTCAACCTCGCAACTATACAAAGCGCCTACAGGGGGGGTGCTGGTAACTTGCGGGCCCGGTGTCGGGTTCATGTTCGCTTGTTCGACGGCATACCAGTCACTTCCGGTAGCAGTGTTCGGATTATTCTCATCGGTATCCACAGGCTCACCCTGAATATTGGTAACTCTAACCAGCCCCCAGCCCAATGCGGTATTGGGAACAGTGGGTATTTCGTTATCCGGTTCCGACCCAGCGTAGAATCCTTCAGGATCAATGAGATCGGGATTGGTTTCCGCTCTTTGTATTCCGTAAATAAGGGTATCTACCACGGTGCCATCCATCAAAATACGGATGCCGCGCGCAGGATGGCTCGTTGTAGGAAACGTAGTAATAACACCGTCTTCATAATAGAGATTGGGGGTTATCGGCTCTGTGCCTATGTCGACCGTTACCGTATTACTTATCAAAAAACTGCTATTCGCTTTTATCACGCTGTTTGCCGAATCAACCAGTGCGCTTATATTTATGTTGATCGTGCCGCCAGTCCAACCACCAGCTACGGATGTCGCCTGCAATACAACTGTCACTGAACTTAAATCTATATCGTTATCCGACGTATTATAAAGTTCTACCCATTGACCCATAAAACCGAAATCAGCGGGACGATAAAAAAGTTTGTTTATAACAAGCGAAT
Organism: bacterium; assembly: GCA_018435605.1. Lineage (GTDB taxonomy): Bacteria > Auribacterota > Auribacteria > Auribacterales > Auribacteraceae > R3-B46. The sequence continues at coordinate 21,110 of JAHDNF010000003.1, forward strand.
CGGACACCGCAAATACCGGAACAGCCCATGTGCAAAGCGTGATTATCGAAGCGGCGAGAAGAACGGTATATTTTCCCTTCATGATGCATGATCCTCCATATTATTATGATATTTATTTTAAGCTTAATTTACAGTATTATAACACCGGTTGAAAAAATTAATTACATAATAACTTATACGATTTTTATACACTACCTACAATATAGCACAACTCTTCAAAAAAAGCAAATCCGCTCAAAAATTTTCTATTTTTAATACAGCGTTATAGTATGCGCAGTAAGTACTTGCAAACCAAGAGATAGTGCTGGAAACATCTATTCAAGATAAAATTAGCAGTCGGAGTGTAGGAAACGCTTCGTTTTTTTTTATATGAATTCTATATCAACCTATACCAACATTAAAACAAATATTTTCGTAACCATACAATACTACCTATGCAAAACAGGAGCATAGTTGCCGGTTCAGGTACAAGCGGATCCGGCGGGTTAGGTATTCCTTCGGTTGGTAGGGGAATACTAGGTATATGGCTAAAAGGTAGGTTTACAGGGCCGTTATATAATAGCTCTCCGGCTGTAACGGTATTACTGAAATATATATTATCTATACCTGCGAGATCACGATTCCAGTGAATTTCTATCGCGCTTATACCGTAACCGTTCTCGAAAACACCGAAAAAACCTGTTACACGGTCGTTAGCAGGTTGCAATAAAGATGTATAATTATATTGATAAGTACCGCCGCTATTCGCCAGCCAAACAGTGATATAACAGCCTATGCCGCCTGAATAAGGATTATCAGTTCCTCCTATTCCAAGTAGAAAAGCGCCGACTGCGCTTACAGGAGTATTGAAGGTTAATTTGAATTTACCTTCTGAGCTGTACAATAGCCTATCGCCGGATATCGGTAGTGCGTGTAGTGATTGCCCTGATAAAATTGCTCCTGAATAAATTACTGCGCTTGCGTTATATGTTTGCAGATAAGTGTTTATCTCGCCAATTGTATCTTGATAGGTAGAGTCAAAGTCGATCAAGCCGAACTCGTTGTTATCGAAACTCATTGCGTTATTAAAAAGTATCGGAGCGCATTGTGCTTGAATTGCTATAATACACATCGAAACGGCCAAAAAGTAAGTTTGTAACTTCATATACATCCTCCAAATATATTATATATTTTTATGTTAAAATAAATATAACACATAACCTCTTGTCTTACAAGGGTATCGTGTAAAAATTGTAGGAAGGAAATGAGGTGCAAAATATTTAATGTATTAATGTGCGTTAGTTTTTCAGGAATTTACAGATATTCTTTTCAAATACTATTGAAAAAATTTTTTATGCGTCATATACTTCAGCTTATGAAAATTTTTTAGGCAAGAATCTGTTTGAGTTAGGTTTTTAGAATAAATCTCTAAACTTCAGCCGTCATGATATATTTGCGTAGCGGCGTATCAATCCGAGCTTAGATTGCTTTAAAATCTTTGTGTATAAAAGTGTTTATGATGTTTCAGGCAAGAATGCGGTCGAATGGCGATATCTCTTCAAAACCTTATTGAGCAAAGCAGTAAATCCTGCCTCGTTACCGGACCTCCGGGTAGTGGAAAAACCCGTTTATTGTTGGATATATATATTCAACAGATCACCGCAAACAGCTATGCGCCGGATGAAGTCTGGTTTATATCGTGCAAGCCGGCTCAGTTGTCATGGCTAAAGGATGCGATCGGGAAAACTGAGCAAGTCTCAAACAGCCTTGCCCGCTTACAGATAAAAACATTCTGGGATATTGCGCTTGAAATTATAGTAAAAAATTCTGTGCAAGCAAAAGTATCGCCTCCGTGCCTGCCGTCGCATCGTTACAGATATTCTCGGAATATCATAATCCGCAATTTGCTGAAAAAAATGACGCTACCGGATAAGTATGAGCAGTGTAAAGACAACGCCAGATTTATAGAAAACGTATCAGAGACTGTAGCATGGATTGATAACGTGTCTTTTCCCCATGAAATGCTCGCTTCTTTGAAGGAATTGAGATGGCTGTATATATTGTTTTCTGCATATACTAAGATATGTGTTAAAAAAGGTATATATTTCCGAGAAAATATGCTTACTGTTGCGGCCGGTTTGTTACGTGATATCGTTCCTGACAAGTTGTCTGTCCCTTCAGTTTCCCTGATGTTGATTGATGACTGCCAAAATTTGAATTTCGCCCAGTATGAATTGTTGGTGTCTTTGTATAACTTGCTGACGTCTCGCCATTATACGCCGAAGATAATATTCTCAGGAAACCCGCTGTTTGCCTTGAATGCCTTTGGGGGTTGTTCCACCTGTTTTTTAGAAAAAGCCAAGTATGATTTTAATATACCTTATTATTATCATGTTGAGATGAAGTGTTCGCAAAATATCGCGCCTCGTATTTTGCGGGCTGTCGCGGAGTTGGACGGGTCGGCATATAAATCGTGTTCCGCGCACGGGAATGGGGGAGATTTATTTGACGATGATTGCGGTCGTGTGCGTTGTGTACAGGTCAATACAGCGCTTGACGAGGCGTATTATATTGCTCATGCCATAAAACTTAAGTTGAAAGAAGGAACAGCTCCGTCCGATATCGGTATTTTACTTGCCGGTATAGATGATGACGGGAATTTTATCGGGTCTGTCCTGAATTCGATGAACATACCGTCTCGTATAGAAAAGGGAATCAGATTAGAAAACACCTTTGCCGGAAACCTGTTTTGCACTGCTATGGCTTTGGTTGACAATACCGCCGACGATCTGTTGGCGAGGCAGTTTATCCAATCGCCGGTATTCGGATTATCTGCACTGGAAGTAAATAAAATCGCAGAGTATTCACAGAACTCAGGATTACCGTTATTTCCCGGAGCAATACGGCATGCAGATACTATTTCCGACAGCAAAAGGCGATCTTTACTGCTCGAAACTCTGTTTGTTATACGTTCCGCTGTCAGCGAGTCCACCTTGATTGTCGATTTTTTAAGATTGATATCGGTGAGATCAGGTTTTTATTCGTTTATAAAGGATAAAGAGGACGTGCAAAAAGATGCTCTTCGAAAGATATTTGAAGCGGCACAATATTTCTCTGAAATGTATGAAACTTTATATAAAGGTGAAAAGTATACTTTGGCGCTTGGACGCAACGATCAAGACATGATGTTTCCAAAATATATTCCTCCTTCGGAAACAACCTGTGCAGGTTGTGTTAAAATCGTATCGCTCTACAACTGCGATTCGTATAAATTTGATTCGGTATTTATACCCGGAGTGGATGCTACGCGGTTTCCCGATCTGGCGGAAACACCGATTCCTGTTTTTTTAAAGCAGTATGAGCGTCAATTCGCAAAATTGTATATGATTCGTCAATATGACAGGGATTTGTTGGTAAACGCTATGACCCGGGCGAGTAAAGAAGTTGTGTTGATATATCCGCAGGAAGCGGGCGAGCCGTCGGTTTGGTTTAATCGGATAAAAGAAGTTGAAGGTGTCGATTATGTCTCGGCTGGAAGAGTATTCGAGGTGTATGATAACCCTGCGCAGATATACACCCCGGCCGATGCGCGAATATGGGCGCGGTTAACTGCGGGAAAACTCGCTCAATCTGAACGTGATTTATTTTTAGATGATATATCGGGACTGTTTCCGTCTTCGTCAATCGCCACCGCGTGTTACACAGACAGTGGAGCGCAGAGGGTAGAGTTGTCTCCCGATTTTTCTTTTTCTCCCTCGTTACTTGAGTCGTATCTGAATTGTCCGCGTAAATTTTTCATCGAAAGATTATTGAATATTCAGTCTTTCGAAAACATAGAAAACATGTTGTTCGGGAATCTTATACACTCGGTTTTGGAATTGTACCACAGTATGTATCCCGATTGGACTCAAGCCACACTTCAACAGTTTGAGCGCGCCGGTGAATCGTTGAATAATATTCTGCTCCGTCAGCTCGATAAGATAAAAGGCATATCGCCATTGATGCGAAAAATAATATATTTTCAGGCTCACACCTGTTTGACAAATTATATCAATGAGTTACGCCATGAACGAACCAGAATAATCCACGTGGAGAAAAAACTGCGGTTTTATTTGGAATCGACAACATTTTCCATAAAAATAGACAGGGTTGATACAGGGCCTTTGAACAACGGGTATCGAATCGTCGATTATAAAACTACTACTAGCAAAATCAGGGGAGGCAGATCTTTAAAAAACGATTTTTTACCGGATGGGAGAAAAAACGGGCCGTCAAATTTTCAGTTGCCGATCTATTATTTCGCCGCCAAGCAAATGCTTGGAATACAACCTTCGGAACTGAGTATTTTTTTCCTGCAGGCAAAAGATAAAAACGAAGATATTTCGTATTGTAAACTGGTGACGCTTGCCGTGGAGTACGGCAAACCGTCGTGTTCGGTTTCGGTTGACGAACTCGAAGAAGTAAAACAAGCTATTTTGGATTGTGTTTCCGAAATAATGCGAGGATGGTATCCAGCGAAAAAGGGAAATTGTTTTAATTGTCCGTGCAAGTATTTGTGTATTGCAGATAGGGAAAACGACGATGAGTAATCTCAATGACCAGCAAAAAGCCATAGTCGAAGCTCCCATGGATTTGCCGCTACTCATAATTGCCGCCGCCGGCACTGGAAAGACACGCACGTTGACCGAGCGTTTTGCCTATCTTGTAAAAGATAAGAAAATCCATCCGGATAAAATTTTGTTGCTGACATTTACAAAAAAAGCGGCTTTCGAGATGAAAGAACGGGTAATCAAAGCGACCGGTTTGCCTTCTGCAGATCGCAGTCGGTTATGGATTCATACGTTTCACGCTTTTTGCGCACGCCTGATTCGTGAAGAAGCAACTGAACTAAATCTTCCTGCGGATTTCGAACCTATTGATCAGAGCGAACAAAGTTTGTTATATGAGCAGGTTTTGACAGAGCTACATTCTTTGTCCGGTGAGTTTCAGCAGTTGACCGACCGGTTGCGTTTATTTGATATATCGCTCTATAAACGTTTTGTAAAGGAAAGTTATTCTATAATAGAAAAACTTCGTGAAAAAATAGTTCAGCCTCATGAATTTGGAAAGTATGTGGATATAAATTTCAAAGACATGGATGCTGATAATGACCGAGACTACACATTTGCCCGGATGGTATATCTGCTTTACTTCCGTTTTAATGAACGACTTGATGAGTTGGGGGTTAAAGATTTTTCCAAGATGATCATGGATGTCATAGTGTTACTGCGTGAAAATACTGAGGTTAGAAAAAAATACCGGCGCCAATTTTCTTTTGTCATGGTGGATGAGTTTCAGGATACCTCGTACGCACAATTCGAATTGCTTCGGCTCGTATGTAACGAACGGTTGAGCAACTTGACCGTTGTCGGCGATCCGCGTCAATCTATTTATCAGTGGCGCGATGCCGACCCTGCTAACTTGGAGTGGGTTAAAACACGTATAGATAATCTGCGCGTTTACAATCTTCAGGTAAATTACCGGTCTTATGCTGACATACTGGATTTCGCCAACACTCTGTTACATAATACTGTTTATAAAGAATTACCGCCATTGTTGCCTTGCGATGTGTCGAATTGCGCTAATCCCGCGGTTTTTTGTTTTGAAAACGCCCATGACGAACCGGCATTCATTGCCGCTCAGATACGGCAACTGATCGATGCTGACGGTTTTTCTCCCGGCGATATAGCTATTTTGCTTAGGCAAATAAAAAACCGAGTGGCTCTGTATGAACGTGCCCTAGAATCTAAGGGAATACCGTATTATACCAGCGGAAGCGGGTCATTTTTTGAACAGACTGATGTTCAGGATTATATTTCTTATCTGCGGATTGTAGATAACCCGCTAGACCGTGCCGCTATAGTGCGTGTATTGCAGAGGCCGCCATATTCTCTATCGGACGGGCGAGTGTACAAGCTCTATGTCACTGCGAAGAATAATGGTGTCAGCATGCTCGAACATCTTAAATGCGAGGATGATCTTGCGTTTATTTACGAAAAAGTAAATTTGCTTTCGCCTCTAAAAAATACTTATTCTATACTTGAAATTTTTTACAGGCTGGTTGATCTGTTCGATCTTAAAAATATATTGTATACGGATTCCTCCTCTTATATAAACCGCAGGGAAAGGCTTGGAAAATTCATTAAACTTATAAAAATGTTTCAGAACCGCCATCCTCAAAACGCGCTGACGCAGTTCATACATCTTTGCCAACAAGGTACTATGGCGACTGAAGATGACGAACTGCTAGAACAGGTTCAGTCTCAGGGTTGTGTGCGCATCATGACACTGCACAAGGCAAAAGGGCTTGAGTTTCCTGTGGTGTTTTTATCCGATTTGAAGTCGTTGGAAAAAGAAGGAAATAAGACAGGGCGCATGAATCAATTTTTTATGGATAGACGCTGTAACATTATCTATAAAGATTCGCCCGGCTACGAACCTCTGAAAAATACCGCTAAGGCCAATCAGAGGAACGAATGGTGGCGTTTGTATTATGTGGGGATTACCCGTGCTCAGAAACGCTTGTACCTGACTGGCGCTGATCTCGGGACATTTACCGATATTCTGGGTACATGCAATCCGCAAAGCTGGTGTATGCTGAATTCTGTACCTTTGCCGTCCGATTTAAATAAGTCCATAACCACCGATATAAAAGAACTTAAAGATGGCGCGTCATATATCGAATCCGTTATTTCATCTGTGCCTGCGGAATACGAAAAATTACCGCGCAAAATTTCGTTATCATGTTCATTATTGCATTATTACGAACAATGTCCATACTATTACCATATCCGTTATGTTTTGGGTATTCCTGAACCTAGACAGATTGATGCGGAAAAGCCGTCTGCGCTTAGATGGGACAGGATGGGTACTGTAATACATCAGGCAATAGAATCGTATCATATTAAGGATAAAAAAGTCGATCCGCTGAAAATTGCCCATGATATAGCCGGGCAGTACCGTGTTGAGGAAATAGACTTGAAGTTTATCGAAGACGCGCTCAATTATTATATGTCAACACCGTACGCGACAGAATCGGCTCATCAGTTTCATACCGAGTATCCGTTTGCCATATCTTTAGACCTGCCTGAAGGACAGATAGAACTTAAAGGGCAGATAGACCGGTTGTATCGTTATACGCGCCATTGCCGGATCGTAGATTTCAAAACAGGCATGCAGTCTCATGAGGAGCAGTATCGGTTTCAAATGGAGTTGTATGCCCTTGCGTGTAAGATGTTGTTCGGCGTGGAAACGGTGGAGGCGGAACTGCTGTACCTATCGAGAAAAGAAGTAAAAAAATACGTTATTGCCGAACAGGATTTTGAAACGTGTTTACGGCGATTGACAAAGATCGCGGGCGGCATTTTAAATAATGATTTTGCTCCGCTTCAAGGAGATGGGTGCAAATACTGCTCTGTCATCGACTGCGGTGAATCCGTAAAAAAACTGCGGTCTGTTTGCGGGAGTGATACGGATTATTACATGCACTTTTACGATCTGGTAGACCGTGAAGAGCGGGCATGTTGTGCAAAAGACCGTGAAACCGATAAAATATCTGTCCGATTCAGGCGGATATTACCACAGTCCGCATCTCAGCCGGAAGATTCTTCTCTAGTTGAATTCGATACACATACCGATGACACACACCTTCGTAAAGGCGATATGGTCAAACTGTATGACCGAAATAACGGTTCTGTTTGCGCAAAGATAATCGACATTACCGAATCGTCGATAGTTGTGTTTGTGGATGAACTGAAAAATTGGGATGATTTTGTTAGTTATACAGACTGGCAGGATAGTCTGGGTTTTGAACGGATGAAAAATAATTTGTTTGATTTTTTACTATCGCAATCCCTTTTGAAAAATATCATTCTTGAGCAAGCGAGTCCGTCTCTTATAGATATTTCTACCGAAAAACTGATACTGCCCGCTGATGGGCTTGATAATTATCAGCAAATGGCGGTACGTATGGCTCTTGCGAGCAGGGATTTTTTGATTGTACAAGGACCTCCGGGAACAGGGAAAACGGTTACTATAGCTACAATGGCGCATGAGCTTATAAACCGAGGCTCCAGAGTTTTGATTTCTGCATATACTAATCGGGCGGTTGACGCCATTTTATGTAAATTGCTGGATATATTTACAAAAAACGCTGGGTCGGCAGTGCGGGGCATATACCGGATCGGTAATTCTGTGCTGGTTGATAGTCAGGTACTGCCATTATTGGTTGACGAGCATTTGTCAACAGACAGGATCGCTTTTACCGTAAGAGATGCACAACTGGTTGCTGTTACTTCAGCTGGTATTCGTTCCGATTTGTTCTCTTATACCGGAAAATTCGATGTGGCGATTATAGATGAGGCAAGCCAGATGCCCGAACCGTTTGCCATCGGCGTGGCAAATTACGCCGAAAGATTGATTATGGTCGGAGACGACAAACAGTTACCGCCAATTGTATCCGATCCGTACTCACAGCAAGAGGGGTTGGGTGTCAGCTTGTTTGAACGAATGAAACAATATATGGATCGAATTTCATCGAAGTCTATTATAATGCTCAAGAATCAGTATAGAATGAACGAACTTCTAATGGAGTTTTCTTCAAAAGAGTTTTATAATGGGGGCATACATGCCGGAACCGTAGATGTAGCCCGAAGACAGATTGAATTGCCGTCCCTGTTATTGTCGAGATGTAGCCGATGGATAGCGGCTGTTCTTGATCCATCGAGTCCGCTTGTTTATCTCGATACAGGCAGTCAGGATGAAAATATGCTTTACGTAACTACAAAAGTTATTGCCGACATTATGAGGCAAGGTTTTTTAAAGGTAGGTTATCCTGTCGATCAGATAGGTATTATGTCGCCGTACCGCCGTCAGGTTGCCGCATTGAGGAAAGAATTGACAGGCTCCGGAGTTGCAATAGATACCATAGATCGTTTTCAGGGTTCGGACAGGGAAGTTATAGTTTTATCGTGTCCTGTATCAAACAACCAAATACCGCCGTTATTGAATGATGACAAACGGCTTAACGTGGCGCTTACGCGGGCTAAGTCCAAGTTGATAGTTGTAGGTTGTTATATGAATGATATAAAAGATAATAAATCTCCGCTAATGAGGTTTTTAGAGTTTTGCCGTGTTTGCGGAGCGGTAGTGCAATATAAGGCTCAAGATTGATTTAGATATGCTCGAATGTTAATGTGAGTTATATATGAAATTTTTTCGTTTTTTGCCGAAATTAGATATTACGTATACCGAATTTTTATTTTATATACTTAGAGGCATTGAATGATTCGTCTTATCGGAAGAAAAAAACTGTTTGACCTCTTGAAAGCAGAGGAGTTGAATCCTACTGTCAAGATGGAGATGCGCAGAATAATACGTTTGAACCGCCTGAAAAAGAAGGATATTATCGAAAGCGTTCACAAAGCGGTTGATTACTGGGATGACATGCGCGAATACGATAAATCCGCAAAATTGGAAAAATATTTTTTTGGCAATCAGGTTTTTTCCGAACCGGCGGAGTCTAAAGAAATTACATTTCGAGATGAACAAACCGTCGATGCATCTGAGGATATCGAACATGAACTTCCGGTTAAATCGGATTTTGAAAAAGAATTTCATGAAGACAAAAAAAACGATGTTATTGACTATGAATCTCACGAAGAAACCGGAAAAGGCGACGAAGATTTTTTCTTTGATGACGATGTTGTCTACGAAGGTTTTTTTTCACGGGCAAAGCGCCATGAGGCGCGCGATTACCTGATAATGGGCGAAGACGAATACGACGCAAAACGCAATAGAAATCTTTTTAAAGTTGCTTTTCTAATAGGTCTTCCTTTCAGTTTAATAATTTATTATGGAATTCTCGGATTATTGAAATATTTTTCCGTTTCCCTCCCGTTCGATACCATGTGGCTGACCCCTTTGATAGGGCTGTTCGCTTTGTCGATAGCGTTTTTTATTTATCTGGATTTGGAACCGAAAGAATTATTATGGTCATACGAACGTGTTATGGGTTTGACTTATATCCTGTCCATTACTTATGCATGCGTTATTGTAATGGGTGGAGTCATATTGTTTTTTATGTTCAAACAAAACGATTTGAATTTTGAGAAAAGGTTTTATTTCAAACTGGATGAGTTTGAAGCATACGCAGAACGGTATCCCCATGACGCTGAAGGCCGAATGAAGCTGGCATACGCATATATGAGCAACGACGATCATCAAAAAGCTCTAAACGAAGTCAAAATAGCTCTTAAACTCGCTCCCGGTCTTGCCGCCGCGGAAGATTTGTATAAAGCTATTATCAACACATACATTATAAACAAAGAAGCTGTGATCCATTTTTCAACGGGTATGCTGTATTGGTTTATCGATCAGGATGAATCCGCCATGTCTGCGTTTCGCGATGCGATCAAGTTGTATCCTAGGTTTGGAGAAGCTCATTATTATATAGCGTCAATCTATTACAACCGCAGAAATTACGATAATGCATGGAAACATGCTGTAGAGGCTAAACGTGCTGGCAACGAACGGATTTCGAGTCTTATCCACGAGTTACAGCGATATTTCACCATGCCTCCGATATAAATTCTTTCATACGTAGCTAGAATGCTTTAAAAAATCATACCAAAATAATTGTATATTGAGTTTTGATTGTCAGCAAACTTTTTAGATACAATATCCTATTTTCCGGATGAATATACAGACTGATTATTTATATGTCCCCTATATGGTCCCTAAAAATATAAAAGTGTGTCCGAAAAAACAGGGAATATGTTGACCGATCATCAACGATATGATAGTATTCGTACCTTCTGTTATACGGATGAGGATAATCTGAAAAAAAGGGGAGAGCTTGTATGATTCCGCGCTACAGCCTGCCGGATATGGAGCGTATCTGGTCGGATACCAATAAGTTCGAAACATGGTTGAAAATCGAAGTCCTAGCATGCGAGGCCTTATGTGAACTGGGTGAAATTCCGGTTGAGGATTTGAACAATATTCGCCAAAAAGCTCGGTTCGATATCGCGCGCATTGATGAAATCGAGCGGGAAACCCATCATGATGTAATAGCGTTTTTGACCTCTGTATCCGAATTTGTCGGACATTCAGCGCGTTATATTCACATGGGCTTAACTTCGTCTGATGTTCTTGATACCCAGCTTGCTTTTAATCTTGTTGAGGCAACCGACCTGATTACAAAAAAATGCAAAGACCTGATAAGAGTAACCGCTAAAAGAGCTGTCGAACATAAAATGACGCCTATGGTTGGCCGGTCCCATGGTATTCATGCTGAGCCGATCACCTTTGGTTTGAAATTGGCGTTGATGAAAGACGAACTTGAACGCGGTTTGGAGCGTGTAGAATTTGCCAGAAAGCATATTGCAGTCGGTAAATTGTCCGGTGCGGTAGGCACTCATGCGCATCTTGATCCTAGAGTAGAGGAATACGTGTGTAGCAAATTGGGGTTAAAACCGGCTGTTCTTTCAACTCAAATCGTCCAGCGCGACCGTCATGCCTTTTTGTTGAGCGCGTTTGCCTGTCTTGGTTCGACACTTGAGAAATACGCCGAAGAGATTCGCAATCTCCAGCATACGGAAATACGCGAAGTTGAAGAGCCGTTCGCCAAAGGGCAAAAGGGTTCGTCTGCGATGCCTCACAAGCGCAATCCGGTTATTTGTGAACGGATTTGCGGGTTGTCTCGTTTATTGCGGGCGAATGCCATGGCCGCTATGGAAAATGTTGCTCTATGGCATGAACGCGATATAAGTCACTCCTCGGTCGAGCGTGTCATTATCCCTGACAGCTGTCATGCGTTATATTATATGCTCCAGAAGTTTATTTACGTTATAGACGGCCTGCTTGTATATCCTGACGCCATGGAAAAGAACCTCAATATTACTCGTGGTCTCATATATTCCCAGCGTATTTTACTTGAACTCGTCAAGAGAGATGTCAGCAGGGAAGACGGTTACAAGTTTGTACAGCGAAACGCTATGCGTGTATGGATGGAAGGCGGGGAGTTTATGGATTATCTGCTCGAAGATAAAGAACTACTCAAAATTTTGTCGCCTGAGGATATAAAACAGTGTTTTGATCTTGAATATCATTTCAAGCACGTTGACGATACATTTAAAAAACTTGGTATGGAATAAGGATAACCGCAGAAGGAGTTTGGTATGGAATTCGTTGCAAATATTGTTGTAACCTTGAAACCGAGCGTGCTTGATCCGCAGGGTAACACCGTCAAGGAAGCTCTCCATTCCATGGGTTACAATTCTGTTGAGGATGTGAGGATGGGTAAATTCATGGAATTGACCATCTCGGCAGATTCGGAGCAAAAGGCGCTCGATTTGGCGCATGATGTATGCAACCGCCTATTAGTCAATCCTGTTATCGAGACATATACATTGAGTCTAAAGGCTCAAACTGGGGGGGCGGTGTAATGTTGCGGTTTGGAGTTGTTGTTTTTCCCGGTTCAAATTGTGATCACGATTGTTTTTATGCGATAAAGCAGTTTGTGTCGAAAGATGTGGAATTTATTTGGCATAAATCCCGTGAAATCCATGAATTCGACTGTATTGTCATTCCGGGTGGGTTTTCGTATGGTGATTATCTGCGTACCGGAGCTATAGCCCGGTTTTCTCCGGTTATTGGCCAGATACGGGAGTTTGCCGAGTCCGGTAAGCTGGTAATAGGTATTTGTAACGGTTTTCAGATTTTGCTCGAATGCGGGTTATTGCCTGGAGCTATGCTCCGCAATACCAGTTTGCGGTTTATATGCAAGTATATCTATCTCAAAACGGTAAATTCCGATACTCCGTTTACCTCGTCTATGGAGCAAGGCAGGGTTATTCGTATTCCCATTGCGCACGGTGAAGGCAACTATTATATCGATCCCGACGGATTGGCAGAATTGAAACGCAACAATCAGATCGTATTCCAGTATTGCGATGCCAACGGAAATATCAGTGATAACACCAATCCTAACGGTTCTGTTGAGAATATAGCTGGAATATGCAACAAAGCCGGAAATGTGCTGGGTATGATGCCGCATCCTGAGCGGTGCTGTGACCCGCGGCTGGGTTCGTCCGACGGGCTGGCCGTTTTTCAATCGATACTTAAATCGCTAACTGTTTCACAATAAGGTTGAGTATGAAAGAACAAGAAGTCACGTTAGATTTAGTGCTGGAACACGGCCTGACTGAAGAAGAGTACAAGCTGATTTGTTCTATTCTTGGCAGACAGCCGAATTTTACAGAACTGGGTGTGTTTTCGGTTATGTGGTCTGAGCATTGCAGTTATAAAAATTCACGGTTCTGGTTGAAAAAGTTTCCTACTACCGGCCCGCGAATTATGGTAAAAGCCGGCGACGAAAACGCGGGTATAATAGATATCGGTTCTGGACTGGCGATTTCGTTTAAAATAGAATCTCACAACCATCCGTCAGCTGTGGAACCGTTTCAGGGCGCCGCTACGGGGATAGGCGGTATTATTCGTGATATTTTCACCATGGGCGCGCGTCCGATAGCGCTTATGGACTCGTTGCGGTTCGGTAAATTGTCGACTCCCAATGTGCGGCGGCTACTCGACGGTGTGGTGAGAGGGATAAGCCATTACGGCAACTGTATAGGTATCCCCACGGTTGGCGGTGAGATATATTTCGATCCGACATACGAAGGCAATCCGCTGGTAAATGTATTTTGTTTAGGCATAATGAGACATGAAGACATGGCGCTCGGACGGGCGTCTGGTGTTGGAAACAGTGTTTATTATGTCGGCGCCGCTACAGGTAGAGACGGTATTCACGGAGCGACGTTCGCTTCCGAAGAATTAAACGAGAAATCCGAAGAACGCAGGCCGTCGGTTCAAGTAGGCGACCCGTTTATGGAAAAACTTCTGCTGGAAGCGTGTCTGGAACTGCTTCAGACAGATGCTGTAGTAGGTATTCAGGATATGGGCGCCGCCGGATTGACCTGCTCCACCTGTGAAACAGCTTCGCGCGGCGGTGCGGGCATAGAGATTGAGTTAGCCAAAGTTCCTCAGCGTGAAAAGGGTATGATTCCTTACGAGATTTTGTTGTCTGAATCGCAGGAACGTATGCTGGTGATAGTCAAAAAAGGCAGAGAAGAGGAAGTAGAGGCTATTTTTAATAAGTGGGATTTACATGCCGCTAACATAGGGCATGTTACAGATGACGGAATGATGCGTGTATTGTTTAATGGACAAAAAGTTGTCGAGATACCAGCCAAACAGCTTGCAGAAGATGCTCCGATTTATCAACGCGAATTTAAAGAACCTGCCTACTATAAAAAATGCAAGTCGGAAGATTTATCCGCAATTGCGCAACCGTCGTCTTACGGCGATATTTTGAAAAAATTGCTCGGTGATCCGACAATAGCGGATAAACGATGGGTTTACGAGCAATATGATCATATGGTTATAACAAATACAGTAGTAGCTCCGGGCGTTTCTGACGCGGCTGTTTTGCGGCTTAAGGAGTGCGAAAAATTGCTTGCCATGAAGACCGACTGTAACGGGCGGTACTGCTATCTTGATCCATATATAGGTGGTATGATAGCTGTTGCGGAAGCGGCTCGCAATGTGGTTTGTTGCGGCGCTAAACCTCTTGCAATAACCGATTGCCTGAATTTCGGCAATCCGATGAAAGAAGAGATATTCTGGCAGTTTAAGAATTGTGTAGAGGGGATTGCCGAGGCTTGCCGTCAATTTGAAACACCGGTAACCGGAGGCAACGTAAGTTTTTATAACGAAAATCCCCGCGGAGCTGTCGACCCGACTCCGGTAATCGGTATTGTCGGGCTGATAGATTCACAAGATCATGTTACCACCGCCTCATTTAAAAAGCCGGGCGATGTAGTCATACTTCTGGGGCCGATTGAAAGCGGCATCGGCGGAAGCGAGTATCTGGCAATAGCTCATGGTAAGAAGACAGGAGCGTTGCCGGAGTTTGATATTGAGCTTGAAAAGCGTGTTCAGTCAGTTTGTCTGAAACTTATTCGCGATGGCAAAATAAAGTCGGCGCATGACATTTCCGAAGGAGGCCTTGCTGTAGCGTTGGCCGAATCGTGTATTCTTGGAGGGGTGGATAGCACAGCGTTAGGCGCGTCTGTCGATTTGCCTGCCACGTCACAACGCCTTGACGGAGTATTGTTCGGAGAACGGCAATCTCGTATTTTGATTTCGGTAGATCCGTCTGACGTTATGTATGTAGATGATTTTGCTAAGAATAACAATGTGCCGGTGTATAAACTCGGAACTGTTGAAAACGAGCGGTTGCAGATATCATGTTCCGGCAAAATACTGATTGATGAGCGAATTGCGGATATTGCCAAAGTGTTTAGATCTGAATTGGAATCCTGTATGTCCTAACCGATAAGGAGCCTTTTATATGACATTAGAAACTCCACGCGACCATTGCGGAGTATTCGGGATATATTGCCACGATGAAGCCGCATTGATGACCTACCTCGGGTTGTACGCCCTTCAGCATCGCGGGCAGGAAAGCGCGGGTATTGTTACAAACGACGGAAAAAGATTTTATTTTCATAAAAACATGGGTTTGGTCAGCGAAGTGTTTAACGAAAACCATCTTTCCCGGCTTAAAGGGAATTGTGCTATCGGCCATGTAAGATATTCAACTACCGGTTCAAGTTTGCTGGTCAATGCCCAACCTCTTGTTATAAATTATTATTATGGTACCATGGCGGTTGCTCATAACGGTAATTTAACTAACGCCAACGAATTACGCGAGAAATTGGAACGCATGGGTTCTATTTTTCAGACTACAACCGACAGTGAGATAGTGGTGCATCTGCTTGCCAAGCCGTCATTCCCAAATAAAATAGATAGATTGATCTATGCGTTGGGCGAAATTAAAGGGGCTTATTCTCTTATACTCATGAGCCAAGAAGAAATTATAGGTATACGCGATCCTCATGGTATCAGGCCGTTGGTACTGGGTAAACTGGACGAAGCGTACGTGCTTGCTTCCGAAACTTGTGCCTTTGATCTTATAGGAGCGCATTTTATCCGAGATGTCGAGCCTGGCGAAGTAGTTATCATCAATGAAAACGGAATAAAATCGATCAAACCTATGCCGGATACACCTCATAAATTTTGTATTTTCGAATTGATATATTTTGCAAGACCCGACAGTTTTTTCTTCGGGAAAAGTGTGCATACCGTACGTAAAGCGCTCGGCGCGCGTCTTGCGAAGGAGCATCCGGTTTCTGCCGACATTGTCATATCGGTGCCGGATTCAGGCAATTCTGCGGCTATAGGGTTCGCTTCTGAGTCGGGGATTCCGTATGATCGCGGTTTTATACGCAATCATTATGTTGGTCGGACTTTTTTAAAACCGAACCAGATGATCCGTAATTTCAGTACTAAGATCAAGCTGAATCCGCTCAAAGATGTCATTGAAGGCAAGAGGGTTGTGGTTGTCGACGATTCCATTGTGCGAGGAACTACCAGTAAAAGCCGGATCGCAAGTTTGCGTGACGCCGGAGCTAAAGAGATTCATATGCGGATTAGTTGTCCGCCGCACAGGTTTCCGTGTTATTACGGGATAGATTTCCCGTCCAATACCGAATTGATAGCCGCACAGCATAATCTTGATGAAGTAGCCCGGTTTATACAGGCTGATTCCCTAGGTTATCTTAGCATTGAGGGGATGATCGAAGCGGTCGGAGGGGAAAAGGAGTTTTGTCTTGCGTGTTTTAATGGTGATTATGCTATAAAACCTGAGTGCGGTACTACAAAAGAAATTCTTGAACGGAACAATTCAACCGTTAGATTATAACCATGGAGACAGGTATGGACGAATCTTTAAAAGTGACCTATCAATCTGCCGGTGTCAATATTGATGAAGGTATCAAAGTCGTTGGACACATCAAAGAGCGCATGAAAAATATTGTATTCCAAAATGTTTTGTCGGGTATAGGCGGTTTCGGCGGTATCATAGATATTTCTGCAACCGGTATCAAAGAACCTGTGCTTGTTTCCAGTATAGATGGAGTGGGAACGAAGACCAAGGTTGCCGCCGCTCACGGTCAATATCGTGGTGTCGGGCGTGATATTGTGGCTCATTGCGTGAACGATATAGCTGTGCAAGGTGCTAAACCGCTTTTTTTCATGGATTACATCGGGGTATCCAGACTGGATGCGCTGATCGTAGATCAGCTGATTGCGGGTATTCTCGACGAATGCACAGAGCAGGGATGCGCACTGCTCGGCGGAGAAACTGCTGAAATGCCGGGCGTTTACGAATATGGCGAATTCGATTTGGTAGGTTGTATCGTAGGCATTATGGAGAAAAAGCGGATAGTTACCGGCGTAAAAATACAAAAGAGCGACGTCATTATCGGGTTGGAATCGTCGGGCTTGCATACCAACGGGTTTTCTTTAGCGCGTCAAGTGCTCTTTTCGGACGGGCAGTTGACTTTGGGGTCGGTTCCGGAAGGTTTTTCAAAGCCTGTCGGCGATGTATTGCTTGAACCGCACCGTTGTTACGGTACTATAATTCAGGCGCTGTGCGATTCGGTTGAAGTAAAAGGGATGGCGCATATTACAGGCGGGGGATTGATTGAAAATCTGCCTAGGATATTGCCTGATAATGTTGATGCGGTTATAGATGTGTCTACATGGGAAACCTTGCCGATTTTTAAGTTGATTCGTAAAATGGGGCCGGTGGATGCCAAAGAAATGTATCGTGTGTTTAATATGGGAATAGGGCTGACTGTTGTTGTGGATAAGTCTCAGGTAGCCGGCGCGATGGATATTATCAAAAAGCATAATTGCCCTGCTTATATTATAGGTGAGTTGGCGGAAGGCAATAATAAGGTTGTTCTAAATTCTCTGGAATAATTTTTTGGTTTGCGCCATATCGTTTTGGTATACTCAAGACATTAGAGTTGATTTTCTTATAAATGATCTTGTCGTGATAAACGGTTTTGAATATGAGTTTTGCTAAATCGTGTGATAGCTTAGTATTTCTAACGCAACTCAGCATTTACACTGCTTTTTTTATAATTACAGGTATTTTTTCAGTTTTATCCAATATATGAATTTTAATAAAAAAGGAGTTGCCATGCAAAAAATTACACGCGCTCTTATCAGTGTTTCCGATAAAACCGGAATTGTGGAGTTTGCTAGAGCCTTGACCGATATGGGGGTAGAGATTATTTCGACCGGCGGTACGGCAAGACAGCTTGAAGATGCGGGTATTCCGCTCATAAGAGTCTCACAATATACCGGTTTTCCAGAAATGCTTGATGGCAGAGTTAAAACTTTGCACCCTAAAATACATGCCGGACTGCTAGCCCTGTGGGATAAGACATCGCATAAGGAAGATTTGATAAAACACGAAATAGACGCTATAAATATGGTTGTTGTAAATTTGTATCCATTTTATGAAACGGTTGTAAAATCGGGGATCACAAAAGAAGATATTATAGAAAATATCGATATCGGCGGACCGACAATGTTGCGTTCTGCGGCAAAAAATTTCAGGTTCGTTACCTGTGTGTGTACTCCGTCGCGCTACGGCGAGGTGATAGACGCAATGAAAAACAATGATGGGCGTGTGCCCGATGAACTCCGTCTCAATTTGGCGTATGAGGTCTTTTTGATGACATCGACATACGATTCGGTAATAGCTCATTATTTTTCGACCATACAGCCCGGCGACGAACCGGCTTTTCCCGATCAATTCAGTATACCTTTGAAACGTATTCAGGATTTGCGGTATGGCGAAAATCCTCATCAGAAGGCGGCGCTCTATAAACTCGCAATCGATTCCTGCGACGCGCTGACCGGAGCACGGCAGTTGCAGGGTAAAGAGTTATCGTACAATAACATTGTTGATTTGGATTCTGCTTATAGGCTGGTATGCGAATTTGAAAAACCGGCGGCAGTGATAGTGAAACACAATAATCCATGCGGTGTTGCTCAGGCGGACGATCTGTTGACAGCGTATAAACGAGCCCATGCGACCGACCCTGTATCGGCATTCGGCAGTATACAGGCTTTTAACACTACGGTGGATATCGGCCTTGCTCTTGAAATAAACTCGACTTTTGTTGAAGCGGTTTTGGCTCCTGATTATACTGATGAGGCATTACAGGAATTTTCCCGCAAAAAGAACCTGCGTATTTTGAAAACAGGCAAAAAACCGTTTGTTCCGGCACTTAATTTTTCTTGTGATATCAAAAGGATCAAAGGAGGATTGCTTATTCAGGATATGGATGAGCGTATGATAACTGCAGATACAGTCGAGTGCATAACCAAAGCTAAACCGTCGCCTCAACAGTTGGAGAGTTTGTTATTCTGCTGGAAGGTGGTGAAACACGTTAAATCTAACGCAATAATTTTTGCATCGGGTACAGAAACGGTCGGCATTGGCGCAGGACAGATGAGCCGTATCGATTCTACAATGCTTGCCGCAAAAAAATCGCAAAAACCGCTTGAAGATATAGTAATGGCATCGGATGCGTTTTTTCCGTTCAGAGACAATATAGATGAGGCGGCAAAATATGGTGTTAAAGCTATCATACAACCCGGCGGTTCAATACGTGATCAGGAAGTGATCGATGCGTGCAACGAGTATGGTATAGCTATGGTAGTAACTGGTGTGCGTCATTTCAAACATTAGATATATAAGGAGCCGGTTAATGAAAGTTTTAGTTGTAGGAGGCGGAGGCCGCGAGCATACGCTGGTTTGGAAATTGCGCCAGAGTCCTCTCGTAAAAAAAATATACTGCGCGCCCGGTAACGGCGGCATTTCCAAAACAGCCGAATGTGTGCCCATTGACGCGGACAATATACAGGAGTTGCTTGCTTTCGCCAAGAAGGAACGAATCGATTTTACCGTTGTCGGACCTGAAGTGCCGTTGACATTAGGTATAGTAGATTTGTTTACCGAAGAAGGATTGCCTATATTGGGGCCTACTAAGGCCGCGGCTCAGCTTGAAGGAAGTAAAATATTTGCAAAACAAATTATGGCGCGTGCCAATGTGCCGACCGGATTCTATAAAAAATTTTCGGTAAGCGATGAGGCAATAGAGTATCTGAATGACAAAAAAACGCCTGTTGTTATCAAGGCGGACGGGTTGGCCGCAGGCAAAGGAGTTATTATTGCCGATACTATGGATAAAGCGAAAGGAGCGGTTCGCCTTATTTTGGATGACAGGATATTCGGTGAATCGGGAAATCAGATCATTATCGAAGAGTTTTTGCGAGGTGAAGAAGCCTCTATTCTGGCGTTTACAGATGGGAAAACTGTTATTCCTTTGGATTCGTCGCAAGACCATAAACGGGCTAAGGACATGGATAAAGGCCCAAACACCGGGGGAATGGGCGCTTACAGTCCTGCTCCGGTAGTAACCGACTCTCTCAAACAACGTATTTTAAAAAATATCCTCGAACCTGTAGTCTATGAAATGGCTAAAGCGGGTACTCCGTATACAGGTATCTTATACGCCGGTCTTATGATCGACGGAAATGAACCGAAGGTGCTTGAATTCAACGTTCGTTTCGGCGATCCGGAAACTCAGGCGTTGCTACCTCGGTTGGAAACTGATCTCATGGAGGTTTTTCTGGCAATATATGAGAAACGTCTACATGAAATCACATTGAAGTGGAGTCCGAATGTTGCTGTAACGGTGGTTATTGCTTCCGGAGGGTATCCTGGGGAATATGAAAAAGGTATTGAAATTCAAGGGATCGAAGATGCTGAAAGTATTGCTAAAGTTCATGTTTTTCATGCCGGAACTAAACTTGACAACGGGCGGTTTTATACTGCCGGAGGCAGAGTTTTGAATGTATGCGCTCTGGGTAAGACTATAGAAACGGCGCAGGACCGTGCATACGCGGCGGTACGGCGTATTTATTTTGATAAGATGCATTTTCGAAAAGATATAGGCGATAAAGCATTAGCTAAACTGAAAGGTGCAATTCATGGGTAACGATACGACTAAGCCGCTTGTCGGCATATTGATGGGCAGTTCATCCGATTTAACACTGTTACAGTCTGCATTTGATAAGTTGACCGATCTTGGCATACCTTACGAGAAAAAGGTAATTTCTGCTCACCGTACGCCCTGTAGGGCAGTTGAGTACGCCTCCACAGCCGAACAGCGTGGAATTAAGGTAATTATTGCCGCGGCAGGGTTTGCGGCACATCTTGCAGGGTTTGTGGCGGCTCATACGACGTTGCCGGTTATAGGTATACCGGTCGATTCCTCACCGCTGAACGGCATGGATGCGCTTTTGGCAACTGTGCAAATGCCGGGCGGTGTGCCTGTGGCTACGGTATCCATAGGTAAGGCAGGCGCGACAAATGCGGCGATTTTGGCAGGCCAAATACTTGCGCTGTCAGATAAATCTCTGGCGGAAAATCTCAAGAAAATGCGTGAGAAAATGACTGAGAAAGTAATTGCTGATTCTCGTAAAGTGGAAGCCTGTGAATAAAAAATCGGATTTTATACTTCAAATAGATGCGAGTAATCCCGATCCGCGCGTAATAGAAAAGGCCGCTGACATTGTGCGTCAGGGTGGTTTGGTAGTATTTCCTACCGAAACAGTGTATGGTATTGCGGTAATGTATGGCAATAGCAAGGCGGTTGAGCGGTTGTACAGGGTCAAGCGGCGTAAGCCCGACAAACCGTTGACAGTGCATATATCGTCGTCGTCGTCAATAGATTCTTACGGATGTATCATAAGCGACAATGCGCGGATTTTGATGAATCGATATTGGCCGGGGCCTCTTACTTTGGTCTTGCCTTTACTTTCCGGAGAAGGTACACTTGGATTCAGGTTACCGGACCATCCTGTCGCTTTGGCGTTGATCGATGCTGTAGGCGGCGGGGTTTTTGCGCCGAGTGCGAATTTGAGCGGCAGTAAAAGCCCTGTAACGGCAGGCGAAGCCTATGAACAATTTGGCAATGAGATAGATATGTACATAGATGCCGGCAAAACTGGGTACGGAAAAGATTCCACGGTTATTGATATGACCGGCGATAAACCGGTTATATTACGTGAAGGCGCATTATCAAAGGATGTTGTTTTTTCAGCGATATTGTGATGTGCATAGTAATCTGTTCATAAATGAGCATCGACACACAATATTGACCGAAAATTTTATGATTGAAAAATCCTTCTAACCATAATCTCAATATTGGCGAGGTTGAACTTGACAACGGATCCGTTAAGAAAAAATGTTTTGTTTGTATGTACGGGAAATATGTGCCGCAGTCCTATGGCGGAAGGAATATTCCGCTATCTGACGCAACACCGTCCTGAATTGACGTGTGAGTCGGCAGGGATATCGGCTATGCCGGGTTTTCCAGCTAGCGCCAATGCTATAACGGTATGCGCGAAACATGGTATAGATATATCGTATCATTTGTCGCAATTTTTAACAGATACTATCATAGACCGATCGGATTATATTTTTGGTTTGGCTTTTCAGCATGTAGATTTTATTAGAAGGGCTTATCCGAGCAGTTTCGACAAGGTTTTTTTATTAAAAGAGTTTGCCGAAAGCGCAGATGAATCGTTCAATGCGGATGTGGATGATCCCATAGGACAGGACGAGGATGCTTATGAAATTTGTTTTCGTGAAATAGAGAAGGCAATTAAAGGAGTGCTGGAAAAATTATGAAAATTGCTATCGGGGCAGACCACGGAGGATTTGAACTTAAAGAATACCTCAAGAGGACATTGGAAAAAGAAAAGCATGAAGTTATAGATGTTGGCTGTTGCAGTAAAGAATCGGTTGATTACCCGGTTTTCGGCAACAATGTATCAAAGAAAGTGTCTGACGGCGAATGTCCAAGGGGAATTTTGATCTGTACGTCAGGTATAGGTATGTCGATAGTTGCAAACCGTCACCCGAATATACGAGCGGCGCTTTGTTACAATAAAGATGCGGCCATAATGTCGCGTGCGCATAACAACGCCAATATACTCGTTCTTGGTTCGAAATATGTGACTGCCGAAGAAGCGGAGTCAATTGTTTCCGTATGGCTGGAAACAGATTTTGAGGGCGGCCGTCACCAACGAAGATTATCGCAGATTTTAAATAATAATTGTTGATTAAGGAGATGATACAATATGGAGCGACTGGCTGAGTTTGATCCGGAAATAGCGCAGGCTATCGAAAAGGAAATAGATAGAGAAACATATACACTGGAGATGATCGCGTCTGAGAATTTTGTAAGTCGTGCGGTATTGGAAGCTATGGGTTGCGTGATGACCAATAAATACGCTGAGGGCTATCCAGCCAAACGATGGTATAATGGCTGTGAATATGTTGATATCGGAGAAAGCCTTGCAATAGAACGTGCGAAGAAACTTTTCGGAGCAGACCATGTCAATGTACAGCCTCATTCCGGTTCGCAGGCAAACATGGCCGTGTATTTTGCCGTTATGCAACCCGGCGACACTATGCTCGCAATGGATCTTTCTCATGGAGGGCATCTTACTCACGGAAGTAAGATGAATTTTTCAGGTATATTTTATAATGTGGTATCCTATGGAGTTGATAAAGATACGGAGCGGATCAATTACGACGAACTGGAAAAACTGGCTAAAACTCATAAACCTAAACTGATTATAGCAGGAGCCAGCGCGTATCCTCGGTTTATAGATTTCGAACGGTTTAGGGCGGTTGCAGATTCTGTCGGCGCATATTTTATGGTAGATATGGCGCATATAGCTGGATTGGTTGCCGGCGGCGTTCATCCGAGTCCGGTTCCTCACGCTCATTTTGTCACTACTACTACCCATAAAACGCTTCGCGGGCCGAGATCTGGTATGATTCTCTGTAAGGAAGAGTTTGCCAAACTAATAGATAAGATGGTTTTTCCGGGCATTCAGGGTGGTCCGTTGATGCATGTTATTGCTTCCAAAGCGGTAGCATTTAAAGAAGCGCTTCAGCCTCAGTTCAAGACTTATGCCGAGCAGGTGGTTAAAAATGCCGTTATTGTCAGTGATAGTCTGCAACGCGAAGGGTTCCGCATCGTATCCGGCGGAACAGATAACCATCTGATGTTAGTCGACGTATCTTCCAAGGGCTTGACCGGTAAACAAGCCGGAGCTGTCCTTGAAAAGGCGGGGATTACGGTTAATAAAAATCTTATTCCGTTTGATAAGGAGAGTCCTTTTGTAACCAGCGGAATACGTATAGGAACTCCTGCGCTGACTACCCGTGGTATGAAAGAACCGGAAATGAAAAAGGTCGCTCAGTTTATCAGTACGGCGTTACATAACGCGGATGATGATCAGTCACTGGCTGAGATACGCAGTGAAGTCAGAGAGTTGAGCGCAAATTTCATTATGTATGAACCTTCCATGACAGGTAGCGCGCAATAAGTACCCAAAATATATAAAAGGAGACTAGGTAGTGACTACTGTTTTAATTACTGGAATAACCGGTCAGGACGGTTCTTACCTTGCTGATTTTTTGCTCGATAAAGGGTATGATGTACATGGTATGGTGCGTCGGTCGAGTACCGAAACCTTTCTTAGAATCGAACATATACGCGACAGGATAACTATTCATCAGGCTGATTTGCTCGATCAGCTTTCGTTGATCAACCTGATCGAAAAAGTTCAGCCGGATGAAATATATAATCTCGCGGCAATGTCATTCGTGCCTACTTCATGGGTTCAACCGGTTTTGACCGCTGAATTTACAGCTGTCGGCGTGACCAAGATGCTTGAGGCTATACGATTGGTTAATAAGAAAATAAAATTTTATCAGGCTTCAAGTAGTGAAATGTTTGGTAAAGTACAGGAAGTTCCTCAGCGCGAGACAACTCCGTTTTATCCCAGAAGCCCGTATGGCGTAGCCAAAGTGTACGGTCATTTTATTACAGTAAATTATAGGGAAAGTTACGATATATTCGCCTGCTCTGGAATTTTATTTAATCATGAATCGCCAAGGCGAGGTAAAGAATTTGTCACACGGAAAATTACCGACGCAGTAGCCCGGATAAAATGCGGTTTGCAGGATAAACTCTATCTTGGCAACCTTGATGCAAAACGCGACTGGGGCTATGCCGGCGATTACGTCAAGGCGATGTGGATGATGCTCCAACAGGAAAAATCTGAAGATTACGTAATAGCTACCGGAGAAACGCATTCAGTGCGTGAATTCTGTGAAAAAGCCTTCAGCCATGCCGGTCTTGAGTGGCAGGATTATGTCGGGCTTGATCCGCGATTAGTCCGTCCTGCTGAGGTCGATTTGCTTATCGGTGACCCTACAAAAGCGCATAATAGACTCGGATGGCATCCCGAACACACATTCGGCGAACTGGTTGATATGATGGTTGACGAGGATCTCAACAGGTATCGACAATGAAAAAGGCGTTTATTACAGGTATAGCCGGATTTGTCGGACAGCATCTTGCCAGATTACTTCTTGATACCGGACATACTGTTTCCGGTATATATTGTATGGATTCCGATCTGCCTGCTATAGAGCCTGAAATCAGAAAAAATCTGACATTATATCAGTGCGACATTACTGACAAACAAGCCGTCGCAGGTGTATTTAGCAACATTAATGTAGACGTGGTATATCATCTTGCCGCGGTTTCTCATGTTCCGTTTGCCGAACATAATCCGGCGCGTGCGTTTGACGTGAATACTATGGGTACATGGAATCTTCTTGATGCTGTTAAAGATATACCGCACAGTAAGTTTGTATTAATCAGTTCTTGTGAGGTATACGGCAGGCAATCTTGCGGACGGCGGTTATTTACGGAATCGGATCCGGTATTGCCGTCCAATGTGTACGGTGTTACAAAAGCATCTGCGGAGATGTTGTGTAACAGTTACGCGCACAGATACGGATTGCGTACCATTATTTTTCGTCCTTTCAATCATATCGGTGCGGGGCAGGCTTGTACGTTTGTCGCGTCCGATTTTGCTCGTCAGATTGTACGAATTGAACGTGGTGATGTTGCGCCGGAAATCACTGTCGGCAATCTTGACGTAATGCGCGATTTTTCAGATGTCCGTGATGTAGTTAGTGCTTATATTATTGCTGGAGAAACAATATCTGATAACGGTCTTTTCAATGTATGTTCAGGCAATCCGATAACTATACGTACTTTGTTAGATACCTTATTGTCGATCGCTAATGCCGATATTTCTATTAAAGTCGATACCGAAAAGTTTCGAAAAAATGATAATGATTATTTCGGGGGAAGTTATAAAAAATTGTTTGATCGTACCGGCTGGAAACCGGTTATTCCTCTTGAAAAAACTTTAACTGACATACTTAACTACTGGCGTAAACAGAGTTATGTGAAATATTAAAGAGATTTGCATGGATATTTTAAGAGCGCTGGTTTTAGGTATAGTTCAGGGGTTAACGGAATTTCTTCCGGTAAGCAGTTCCGGACATCTGGTTATATTTCAGCAGTTAATTCTTCCGTTTGACGATTCATCTTATGAGTTGCTGTTTGGTGTTACGGTACATTTTGGCACGCTACTCGCAGTGGTTATGTTTTTTTTCAACGACATAAAGCGGTTATTTATCTCTTTTTTTAGCAAGTTACGAAATCCATCGGCCATTCCCGAAGCATTTCAAAGCGATATGTATTTTCGTATTTCTATTTATATTCTTGTGAGCACACTAATCACAGGGGTGGTAGGTTTATCTTTCAAAGATAGGGTTGAGTCATTTTTTTCTTCTCCCGGTCTGGTTGCCGGTTGCCTTATAATAACCGGTATATTGCTTATTATTGCCGAACGGTTTACAAAACAATCCAAGACTCTGGATTCTTTTCGCCTAAAGGATGCGCTATTGCTGGGTATTTTTCAGTCCATAGCATTACTGCCAGGCATATCCCGTTCTGGAATGACTATTTCCGTCGCAATAATGCTTGGATTTATCCAGAAAGACGCCGCTCGGTATTCTTTTTTGTTGGCTGTTCCAGTTATTTGCGGAGCTTTTTTGCTGGAAATTATATATTGCATAACATTCGGGTTTTCAGTTACATGGGTGGCTCCATTGTCTGTGGGGTTGGTCAGCGCCGCTGTTTCCGGTGTTATAGCTATAAAATTGATCCTGCTGGTCTTGAGAAAAAAGAAGCTTTATGTTTTCTCCATTTATTGCTGGGCGTTAGCAGGACTACTACTGTTACTTCTTAATAAATAACATCTTATCAATTTCGACAAAGTTAATCAAAATTTGAGAGCCGAAAGTTTTGTTGAAACACATCATGTGCAGGGTGCCTTAATAAATCAACAATTATAAAACTGTGAAGCAAAACAGATTGCGGTAATTGCGATGAAATATGAAGTTTTTGGGTTTCAGAGGGTTACTAATAAAAAAATGGAGTATAGCGGGCTCGAACCGCTGACCTCCACGCTGCCAGCGTGGCGCTCTCCCAATTGAGCTAATACCCCATTTGATTGCTAATTATACTGCATTATGCCGCTTGAGGTCAATAACGAATATCAAAAAGAAATGAAAAAATGTGTAACGATAAGATGTACAGATGGAAATGTTGTTACTGTTTAAGTCTGTTAACCGAAAACTCATGTAATCCTCAATCGGTTTTAACGAGAATATAATTAGATATAGTCCCGACACGTTAAAACATTTTAAAGGATAATCTAATGAAAAAGAAAACTGTAGTGTATGCTGTTGCAGGTGAAGGACGGGGCCATGCGGGCAGGGCAATCGGAATTGTAGAGCAACTTAAAGGCGAAATCGATTTTCATTTTATTTGTGGCGGCAAAGCGTATGAATTGCTTAAACCTATGGGGTATAGTCTTATGAAAATACCTTTTTTAGGCTTTGTTTATGAAAACGATTCGATTAGTCAATGGAAAACTCTCAAAGAAAATCTTATGCTTTATTTACGGCGTAAAAATATCTATGCACAGATAGAGCAACGAGTAAATGAGATCAAACCGGATTTCATAATTACTGATTTTGAATATTTTTTGCCTCGAGTAGCCCGTAAAATGCGGATTCCTCATATAAATATAACTCACCAGCACGTGTTGCTGGCGTGTACTTATCCTGTACCATTAAAGTTGTACTTCGATTATTTGAAAGCGTATATTGTAAGCAGAATGATTATACTGGATTCACCTATGTCGATCGGAATATCTTTCTTTAGCATGCCGCTTAAGAAGTCTTACCGGAATATATTAAATATCTTAGGTCCAATTTTGCGTAAAGAAGTCGTGCAAGCAAAACCGGTTTTAGGCGATAAAAATTTGGTGTATTTTTCTTGTGAAACTTTTGCATGGGTTACCGAACTGCTCAAGCAGATAAAAAATGAGCAGTTTCTAATCTATGGTTTGGGTGATCAACCTCTTAAAGATGCCAACCTCGAATATAAACCGATTTCTCCGACCGTATTTCTTGATGATTTGATAGAATGTAAAGCGGTGATAACCAATGGAGGACACACCCTTGTAAGCGAGGCTATCCATCTGAACAAACCTGTTCTGGCTTTTTATGTAAAAGGTCAGTTCGAACAGTTTCTGAACGCATTTTATCTTGATGAACTGGGATACGGAAAGCGAATCAAATCGGACGCTAATGCGCTACAGGAAATGAAAGATTTTCTCAAAAATGCTCCGGCTCTTGCCAAACACCTTGAAAAAATTGAGATTTCAGGTAATAAGGAAGTGGTGTCCTATCTGAGATCTATAATCATAGGTAAAGATGCTGAACATGCACACAAAACATCTGAATAAAATATCCATTTAATCAGATCAACCGGAAATTTCCAATTCGAGTCCGTCGTATGCTATGTGTACGTTATCGGGCAAGTCGATTTTTACATCGTGATAGTCGATGTCATGGCTAATATGTGTAATATATGCCTGTCCCGGATTGATTTGGCCGATTATTTCGAGAGCTTCACCGATTGAATAATGGGTGCTGTGCGGGCGGTATCGCAATCCGTTTATCACCAATACAGGAATATTTTTTAGTACGGCTACGGATTCTTGAGGCATAAAACTGCAATCGGTTATGTATGCGAAAGAATCCCATTTGAATCCGGTAATTGGCAAAGTGCCATGCATGATCGGAACCGGAGTTATCTGCTTATCGAACATCTCGAATTTTCCGTCGATACTTCCCTCAATCGTATGTAATGTCAATTTAGGAAGCCCTCCGCCGACCGGTGTAGAGGGATCGAAAGCGTATCCGAATATACTACGTATTGTATCAATTGTATGCGGTAGTGCATAGCATGGAATCGGCGCCTTTTGTATCTGATTGATTATTCTGACGTCGTCCAGCCCCAGAATATGGTCGGCATGGTAGTGTGTAAATAAAATGGCATTTATTCGGGAAATATTGTTGTTTAGTAGTTGGGTACGCAGGTCTGGCGGTGTATCTATCAGTATGGTCCGGTCGTCATAGCGAACTGCAACGGAACATCTCAGGCGTTTGTTTCTGGGTGACTGTGATGTACAAACAGGGCAACTGCAAGCAAGAACCGGCACACCATAAGATGTGCCGGTTCCTAGAAAACGTATATTCATCATAAAATCACATTGTCGCTTAATTTATCTTAAGTAAATCCATGATTATCGGTGAATATTTGACTGTCAAACCAGCGACTACCACGCTTACCATGCTCATCAGTTTGATAAGAATATTCAGCGAAGGCCCTGCGGTATCTTTGAAGGGGTCGCCGACTGTATCGCCCACAACAGCCGCTTTGTGCGCATCGGATTTTTTACCTCCCAACGCGCCGCTTTCTATATATTTTTTGGCGTTATCCCACGAACCGCCGGAGTTGTTGAGCATGACAGCGAGAACGAACCCTGAAGTCAATCCACCTGCCAGTAATCCCATTACACCGGCGACACCTAGCAAAAGCCCCACGAGAACCGGTACTATGATAGCAATCATAGACGGCAAAAGCATTTCACGTTGAGCGCCTATTGTCGATATTTGCACGCAGGTTGCGTAATCCGGTTTATCGGTACCTTTCATAATACCCGGTTTTTCTTTGAATTGACGGCGGACTTCTTCGACCATTTTTCCTGCGGCACGACCGACCGCTTTAATAGTGAACGCGCAGAAAACAAATGCCATCATTGCGCCTAAGAAAATACCGACCAGTACCTTCGGATTGATCAGGGTAATATCGTAATACAGCATGAAATCGTGTAAGCTCGCAAGCTGATTGCCTGTAGTTTGAGCAAGGTGCTGTGTTACTGCGAATGCTTTGCCGGATACTTCGATAGTTTGTTGACCTATCCTTTCCAATCCTATGCGAATTTCTTCGATATATGCCGCAAGGAGTGCGAGCGCTGTCAATGCCGCAGATCCGATGGCAAACCCTTTGCCCGTAGCGGCAGTTGTGTTGCCCAGAGAATCGAGCGCATCCGTGCGCTGGCGTACTTTTTCGCCGAGTCCGCTCATTTCGGCGTTGCCGCCTGCGTTATCAGCAATAGGTCCGTAAGCATCGGTGGCAAGAGTGATACCCAAGGTGCTGAGCATACCTACTGAGGCGATACTGATACCGTACAACCCCATGCTTGGATCTGCAAAACCGCCTGCAAAAGCGTAGCTTAGAATCATTCCGATACCGATGGTAATAACAGGAATACCTGTTGATATCATGCCTACAGCCATGCCTGCGATAATCACTGTTGCAGGGCCTGTTTTAGATTGTTCTGCGACCCCTTTTGTAGGTTTTGCGTCAGCTGTTGTATAGTGCTCGGTTGACTGCCCTATAACAATACCTGCCAATAGACCGGTAATTATAGAGAAAAAGACGCCCATATTGCCTGGTAGAAAATTTTTTACGAAAAACCATGATGCAATTACAATGAGTACGGAACTGACGACAACACCTGTCAGCAGTGATCTGAGTAAATCTTTCTGTGTAGCGTTTTCTTTGGTTCTGACAGTATAAATGCCCAGTATGGAAAAGATGACGCCTATGCCTGCAATAACCATTGGCAGGATAGTTGCGTTGAGCTGTAATTTACCGCTGAATGCCGCCGTACCGAGTGCGGCGGTAGCGAGAATAGACCCGCAATAAGATTCGTAAAGATCAGCGCCCATGCCGGCTACATCGCCTACGTTATCGCCTACGTTATCCGCGATAGTCGCAGGGTTACGTGGATCATCTTCAGGGATACCGGCTTCTACTTTACCGACAAGATCGGCGCCGACATCAGCCGCTTTGGTAAAAATGCCTCCGCCGACCCTTGCGAATAATGCCTGTGAAGATGCACCCATTCCAAAACACAGCATGGTTACCGTAATTTCCGTTAAGTTCAGGTGTTGCCCCATCAATGGAGCGCCGACATACAAAATGAGGAACCATAAACAAATATCAAGCAGTCCTAGCCCGACCACAACAAGTCCCATGACCGCTCCTGAGCGAAAAGCGACCTGAAGCCCTTGATTAAGAGATTGAGAAGCACCCTGTGCAGTACGGGAAGATGCATTCGTTGCCGTTTTCATGCCGAGAAAACCGGCAAGGCCTGAGAAGAAACCTCCGGTAATGAACGCGAAAGGCACCATTTTCGACTGGACGTCCAAGACAAATGACATAAGGACAAACATTATGAATGCAACGATAAAAAATATGGTTACGACTTTGTATTGTTGCCGTAAATATGCCATGGCTCCTTCGCGCACATGTTGCGCTATTTCCCGCATTTTGTCGTTGCCCTCATCTTTAGACATCATATCTTTGTAGAAAAAATACGCAAAAACAAGGGCAAGTATCGATCCCAGCGGAGCCAGCCACCATAATAGCGGAATAGGCGTTTGTTCCGCTACAGGGTTGGCCGCAAAAGCGGTTGTGCTGATTATGAATAGATTGCAAATCAGCAAAAACAGTTTTTTCATTTGTCGCTCCTTTTCATTGAAAGTTGGTTTTTGTGTATTTTCAAAATGATGACCGCAAACTAAGTAAATTATCAGCGAATTATATGTATTGCATGCATAGAACGTCAAGCGAAAGTTTAGAAATGTGGCAAAGCAACGTGTTATCGGATATCTAAACGGTTATGCGAACAGTTATTTGAATATGACGGATATCAATTCCGATGGGTTGAGCCTAAACGGCGATCCGTGTCCCTGATAAAATCCGTGCGCTCTGATAAGATGAATACTCAAGTCTGACCATCGGAGTTCGTTTCCTGTATCGGTATCTAGCACGAAGGTTATTGTTTTAGAAGATCGATGCGGGTCGTCAGGCCATGGAGACGGCAGTAATCCTCGATTGTCATCTATCCGTACTTCTAGGCCGTTGTTCAATTTAACAACGCTTCCAAGTCCTTTTAACCCTTCGTTTCGTATGTACTCCATGCGTTCGGCTATCTGTTCGTTGGTATATCCGAGTTGTTCTACGGTATGTGTATCGGTATCTATAATCTCTTTTACCGGACGCAGGTCTTCGCCCATGAATCCGCCGGAAACAAGCGGGCAGTAGCGGAGAATATCTTCGAGTTTTTTTTGTTGAGGTGATTCTTTCATATAGCACCCCCTATCGATTACGAAAATTTGTCGTAGAAAATATTTGATTCTTTCATGCCGAGCTTTTTAAGAACAACAATCGATGCGTCAATCATACCCGGACTGCCGCACAAATATGCTTCAGATTGATCAGCGTTTTTTTCGTTTCGCAAAACGGCCTCGGTTACCAGTCCTGTTTCGCCTTTCCACTTTTCGGGATGTTCTGGACGGGACATAACCGGAACGAATTTGAATTTCGGTAACGTTTTCTCAAATGCACGCATAGTATCGACCATACAGAGGTCTTTTTCGGAATTGACTCCGAAGTAGAATACAGCTTCTCTTAAACAGGTTATGTTTTGCATATGATGAAGCATACACTTTATCGGAGCAATTCCAGATCCTCCGGCTATAAAAATGATCTTGGCATTTGTATCTGTAAGACGGAAATCACCGTACGGGCCGTTTAAAAGTGCTTGGTCGCCTTCTTTTAGGTGTTTGAAACAGTATGTGGTGCATATTCCGTTCGGAACAAGCCGTATAATCAGTTCCACTATAGTGTTGTCAGCGGGATCGGACGATATTGAGTATGCCCTATAGACTTCTTCGGTGTTCCCGTCGTATTTAGGGGCAAACAATTGCACGTATTGACCGGGGGTATAAGATATTTTCGCAGGTTCCTGTAAACTGAATATAAATTGTTTCATATCATACGTAAGATCGACTATTTTTTTGCATATAACTTTGTATTCCTTGACAGCCAGCAGTTCTTCAGGGATTTCTATATCGATGTCTTCTCGGATTTTTATTTGGCATGACAAGCGCATGTTGTTCTTTTTTTCTTCAGCGGACAGATACGGTTCTTCGGTCGGAAGTAAAATCCCGCCGCCTTTCAGTACTTTACATTTACAGTATCCGCAAGTCCCCCTTCCGCCGCATGCGCTGGGTATGAAGATTTTTTCCGATGTCAAAGATTCCAGAAGTGATCCGCCGCCCTTTACGGTACGTTTTTCGTCATTATTGATGGTTATGAGGCATTCTCCGTAATCGGCGAAGAACCGTTCCGCAACGACAAGTATTGCGGCAAGACCTGCGGCTGTGGAACTGATGATGAAAATTGCTGTCAGGATATCTATCATAATAATCTATAATTGTTGTTGTTGATGTTATCTTCCCTGCAGTACGCCTGAAAATCCTATAAAAGCAAGCGCCATCAGGCCTGCTATGATAAGTGTTATGCCCGGTCCCTGTAATCCGTATGGAATTCGCGATTCGTTAAGCCGTTGTCGAATGCCGGCCATTGAGACGATTGCCAGCATCCATCCTAGTCCGCTACCGAATCCGTAAGCCACAGTAACGATTAACGAATAATCACGTATAACCATAAAAAGAGATACGCCTAAAATTGCGCAGTTGACAGTAATCAACGGCAGAAAAATACCCAGATTTACATATAATAGAGGCGAAAAACGTTCTATGATCATTTCCACAAATTGTACGAATGCCGCAATAATAATGATAAACAAAATAAACCGGAAAAAGTCTAGTTCTAGCGGAACCAGAATATAATGATAAGCCGCCCAGTTGATTCCCGATGTAAACGTCAGCACGAATACCACCGCTGTTCCCAGTCCGAAAGCTGTTTTTATTTCACGAGATACGCCGATGAAAGGACATAATCCCAGAAAATAAGAAAGAACCATGTTGCCTGTGAATATTGCCGAAAAACATACAACCAGCGCGTGTGTCATTTCCCCTGTCAGTCCCGTCATGAGGTTTTCTCCCTGCCCGTTGTTTGTATGGATCGGCAAAGCCAGATTATCAATGCTAAAGTAAAAAATGCGCCCGGAGGCATAACCATGATTATCCATTTATCCCAAAGAGTAGAAAAATACGGCATCGGATAACCCAAAATGGTTCCCATGCCGAGCAATTCTCTTGTTATGGAAACTGCCAGAAGGATGAGCGAATATCCAAGTCCGTTGAAAAGACCGTCGACTAGCGATGGTACAGGCGGGTTTGCCACTGCAAACGCTTCGCATCGTCCCATGATGATACAGTTTGTTATGATAAGTCCTACATAGGGGCCTAAGTTAGCGCTCATTTCCGGCCAGTACGCCTTGAGATACAGGTCGACCATAATGACATAGGATGCGATAATCAATGTTTGCACCATCATTCGAATTCGGCGTGGAGTATATGCCCTGAGTAGCGACACTGTAAAACAGCTCAACGCTGTTGTCAGCGTCAGCGCGGCGCACATAACCGCTGTGTTAATGACCAGATTGGTGACAGCCAATGTACTGCATATACCTAGCACCTGTCGGAAGATCGGATTGTTGCCCCATAATCCGTCGAGAATGATTTTTTTTGATGCAGATTTATTGGAACTCATTGCCGGTTATCTCCATGTAAAAACTCGGTTTTCCATTTTTCGAGCGCGTCATTGAGTATTTTTTCAAATCTTATGCTGGTTTGCGTTGCGCCGGTAATGGCGTGAACCGAATGCTGATCGAGTTCTTCGGTAACTTGTTTTATTTCCAGCGGATTACCTTGTAACGCTATCTGTTTTCCTTCAAATTGTGCCCGAAACTCTGGTTTGGTTATTTCCGCGCCAAGTCCCGGTGTTTCGTTTTGCTCGTACATGGCGATTCCGGTGATAGTTCTTTTGTCTGTAGCTATACCGATGACCCCCCTTATAGGCGCCCAGAATCCCTGTCCCTCGAATGGCAGGGCGTATCCTATTACCATATCATCCGATTTGTATATGTAGACGCCTTGCAAGTCTTCTTGCGGTTCTTTGATCTTTTCGAGGTAAGTGTTATGCCAATCCATATTTGACGCAGTAACAGGCAAAGGAATTGAAAGAGCTTTTAGGACTGCCTTCTCAAACGCGAGTTTCCTGTTCGCTTCAACCAAATCACGGGTATAGCGTGAAAACGATATTAAAATCGTGCTGAAAAAAACTGTTACTAAGAACATATATAAAATGGGATACCATTTTTTTTGTCGTATCACTAAGCGGCTCCGGATGTTTTTGTGATTTTCAGTTTCTTTTCGTATTCAGTGACACAAAAGTCGATGATAGGAGCCAGCATGTTGCCGAGTAAAACGGAAAACATCAGGCCGCCGTTGAAAACGGAGAAATTTCGTATTACGACGGTAAAAAACGCTATTATAATGCCGTATACAATACGCCCTTTTTTAGTCTTTGGGGAACTGACCGGATCGGTTGCCATAAAAAAAGCTCCGAATAAAAAACCGCCGCCCAGTAGCGGGCGAAACGGATTGCTGACCATAGGCATGCCGATAAGGACGAGTATACAGTTTATTATAAAATATGATATTATAACTGAAAGAATTGTTTCACGGCTGGCGGTTTTCGTATAATAAAGGTATAAACCGCCTATGAGAATCAATATAGCGCTAGTTACCCCCATAGTTCCGCTTATGTTACCGATCAGCAGAGATATAATGGATGGCTTTGCCTGAAGAGCTTTCATCAGCGCCATAGGCGTAGCTGATGTGATCGCATCCGGAGTGGAGGCGGTAGTCCATAATGTCAAAGCTCCGGTGATACCTTGCGCAGGAGTCGCCCATTGAGCGGTTAAGGCTATAGGAAAACAGATATATACAAAACATCGTCCAGCCATAGCCGGATTGAAAATGTTTCTGCCGAATCCGCCGAATACTTCTTTAGATAGAGCAACGGCAAAGAGCATACCTATTACAACCACATGCCATGGAACCGTCGGAGGCATAATAAGAGCGAATATTATGGCTGTTACAAATACCGCTTCACTGGCGGGTTCATTGCGTTGTTTGCAGAAAAGATATTCAGTGACAAATCCCGTAAGACATGACAGCAAAATAACAGCGAGCGAGCGCCATCCGAAAAAATAGATACTCCCCATGATGCACGGGGTCGTAGCCAGAATGACTTTACGCATCACGAGTTGTTTTCGAAGTATCGAAGATATTTTAACCATATGCACCGGTAAAGTTGGATGAAGACCGAGTTATAATTACCGGTAACTTTATAAAAATTATTTTATGAATTCAAGTCATATTTTCAAAAGGTACTTTCTGTTTATAGTAAAAAACGGAGTTTTGAGTATACACGTGTGTCTGTAACATGGAATAATATCGCGCTTAAATATAAATGTAAGTAACGCATGCATTTTGTGTTGACTTTTATACGTTTTTGTGAGAAAGTTTCTAGCTCATTATGAAAAGCTCTTTTGCTAGTTACCGGTTTCTAATTTACTATACGGCGGTTATGAAAATCTATTGGCGTATGAAAAATGAGGAGTTTGTATGCATAGAGGAATAAGTTATTATGACAGCAGGTTTGCGGATCATGCGTTCGCCGATATCGACCGCATAAAGGAAGCAGGGTGTACTTATGTGGTGCATACTTTTTCCGAGCAGGATATGATGTTCAATAAAGAAAATGTTGCCGATATAATAGCTTACACTAAAGAGAAAGGCATGGAGGCTCATGTCGATCCGTGGGGTGTTGCGGGTATTTTCGGCGGAGAAACTTTTTCATACTTTGTTACACGGA
The DNA here is from genome assembly GCA_018435605.1 of bacterium. Classification (GTDB taxonomy): domain Bacteria; phylum Auribacterota; class Auribacteria; order Auribacterales; family Auribacteraceae; genus R3-B46. The sequence continues at coordinate 58,186 of JAHDNF010000003.1, forward strand.
ACCATCATTGCCTGCAGGTCAAAAGCGATGGTTCTAAAGCGCAGTTGGCATGTATTAATCATCCTGACCTTGTGGATTTTATGTATAGATGGATAGATGAAGCTACCGGTATCGGAGCGGATATTATTTTTTGGGACGAACCTCATTTTTACCTGCCCGGCTGGTTCAATGTCAAGGAACCGATGGATGTCTGGGGATGTCGTTGCGATATCTGTCAGGATTTGTACCGAAAAATGTTTGACGAACCTATGCCGCAAAAAGAAACCGACGAAGTACAAAAATTCAAATTACATAGCCTGATAGAGTTTTTACGAAAAATGTTTTTTTATTCTGCCCGCAAAGGCTTGAAAAACACTACATGTATGCTACCTTTCGAATTGATGCGTGACAGCGGGTCATGGGAGAAAGTAGCGTCTCTTCCCGATCTATACGGATTCGGTACTGATCCGTACTGGACATCGGTAAAAAAACTGCGGGTTAAATTCGATCTTGACGAATATATGAGACCGTTTTGCAAAGAGGTCAAACGTCTTGCGGATATATATAATTTACGTAGCCATATATGGATACAAAATTTTTCCATTCCTCAGGGAGAAGAAGATATAATAACGCAGGCTATCGACATCGCGTTATCGGAAGGTATCGAAGATATCTGCGCATGGACATATTTTGGAGCCAAAGGAATGGCTTCGTTGCGCAGTGACCGTCCTCAGGTGGTGTGGGATACGTTGCGCAAATCGTATCTCAAACGCTGATAAAATTGAAGAAGATGTAATAATCATACCATGCATTAAAAGACATAAAACCGTAAAAAGGAAAGGGAGGAAGATGAAACAATACGGACACTTCAGTGAGGATGGGAGAGAGTATATCATAACAGACCCGAATACTCCTCGCCCGTGGTTTAACTATTTGTTTAACAGAGTGTATCATGCGCTTGTATCGCAAACAGGTGGCGGGTTCAGTTATTATAAGGATCCTAAGACCAATCGTATTTTACGTTATGACCATGTACATAGTGATCGTCCGGGACGTTACTTGTTTGTGCGGGATAATGATTCAAGCGAATGCTGGTCTGCCAACTGGCAACCGATGCGCGTAGATCTCGATTCATATACTTGCCGTCATGGGCTGGGATATACTGTATTGTCAACATCAAAGAACGGAATTTCTACTGAGATTACTTATTTTGTATCCGAGAAAGACCCTGTAGAACAGCAGATCATCAAGGTGAAAAATACATCGGGAAAATCTCGTTCCATATCGTTGTTCCCGTTTATCGAAGTTGTTTCTGGCGATATCGAACTCGAAACCGTGTACCGCAACATTATCTGTCTTTATAACAAAGCGGAATTCGATTCTAAATTGGACGCTCTGGTACTGCGTAAAAAACGGTTTCATTATAGACAAAAAGATGTCGGGGTAACTGTATTTGCCGTAGAAGGCGGACAAAATGGTTACGAATGCAATAAAGAAAAATTTTACGGAAGATATGGTAGCGTAGAATGTCCTGCCATGGTTAAAGCCGGCGCTCTAAGCAGTATGGAAGTCGAAGGCGAAGATATGGTTGCCGTGTTGCAGAAAAATGTGACACTTGCCGCCGGTGAAGAGATGGAATTTGTCGTGACATTGGCTTATGAAGTCGATACGGAAAAAGCCGGAGCGTTACTGGGAAAATATCGCTCGACGGTTTCTGCTAAAGCAGAACTCGAACGAGTCAAACAATATTTTACCGAAGCGGTAGAGCGCATAACCGTAAAAACGCCGAATGATCATTTCAATATGATGACTAATGTATGGGGTAAATATCAGTTATACGCCATAACCTGCTGGCGCGGTACGTCACAGTATCACGGCGGAGAGGGCGGGCTCGGATATCGCGATACTGCGCAGGACATAGAAGGGCTGTTATCAGTGCAGATGGATTTGGCTATGGAAAAATTAGAGAAAATCCTCTACTGGCAGTATAACAGCGGTCATGCTGTTTCTGGTTTTTCGGATGTGGAAGGATCGTGGGATAAAGATGCAGACGGTTTAACAATGAAATCAGATGTTGCTGTCTGGTTGGTCTATACGGTGGTTTCGTATGTAAAGGAAACTGGAGACTTCGATTTTCTTAGAAAAGTGTATCCGTTTCATAACGGCGGTGAAGCTACAGTGTACGAACATATTCTTAGGGCTGTAAGGTTCCTTTTTAGAGAACGCGGGTCGCATGGGTTGCCGTTGTTGCGTAAAGCGGATTGGAATGATGCTTATGATCATGTGGGTATTCGTCTGAAAGGTGAAAGCGTATGGCTGGCGTTTGCTTTGGCAAGAGCGTGTAATCAGGTGCGCGAACTTGCGGAATTTCTGCTGGACAATGAAATAGCCGCTGAAATGAAAGATAAATATGAAGTTTTGAATGACATAATAAACAACGTAGGCTGGGATGGCGAATGGTATCTGGCGGCCTTCAATGATTTCGGCAAGAAAATGGGCTCCAAGGAGAACAAAGAAGGTAAAGTGCCTCTTAACAGTCAGACATGGGCTATATTAAGCGGTGTTGTTACTGAAAACCGGTTGGCAAGTATACTCGACAAAATCGACAACTATCTCGACACGCCGTACGGACCTGCATTGTTCGCGCCGGCATATACGGAATTCGATGAGACTATCGGTCGTGTAACTGCCTTTGCGCCGGGAACCAAAGAGAATGCCGCGGTGTTTTCTCACGCCTGTGCATTCAAGATAGTAGCCGATTGTGTGATCGGTCGTGCTGACGAGGCTATAGAGACATTCATGCGGTTGTGCCCGATGGCAAAAGCAAAACAGGATCATGACAAGTATAAAGGCGAGCCGTACGTTTGGGCGGAATACGTGGTCGGTCCTAGCAATAAGCATAATTACGGTGAAGGTACTTTCAACTGGAATACCGGAACTACTCCGTGGATGTTTATCGCCGCAACGGAATGGATTCTCGGTGCAAGGCGTGATTTTGGCGGGTTGCGTATAGATCCTTGTATACCTAAATCATGGAAAGAGTGCTCCATCAAACGGCCTTTCCGTGGGGCTGTATACGAAATCGACATAAAAAACCCGAAAGGTGTCAACAAAGGTGTCAAAGAAGTTATAGTTGACGGGGTCAAACTCGACGGCACATTGATAAAACCGCATGGCGACGGTAAAGTCCATAAAGTATCTGTTGTTATGGGTTGATTACCCGTTAGTTGTTAGATAGCATAATAATTACTTGATAGCGCCTTCACTTATAGTGATGGGCGCTATCTTTTTTTTATTCGAATAATTTTTTCCTTTAATATGTCTTATAGTTTGTGGTTAAATAACATTTAAGTGACATTACAGGGCGATAAGCAGATGCAACATGGAAATTTGATTCGGATAGTAAAACATCATTATTTAATTTGAAACATTTTTTTATAAAAACGGTCTTATAAAGTCGGAGATACCTAATAATTACTTAAAACATATTATAAAAACAGGAAAAGATCATGACTAAGTTTTTTTACTTATGCCTAGCTTTAATCATCTGTTCTGTGTCTGAAACAGCGTTTTCTCTAGCCGATAACGATGCGGATTTATCTACTGCCATTAATGAAGAATCGGCAGATAAGGCGTCGGAAACTTCAGGGGCAGATAAAAGCTCGAAAGACGAATTTTTTATTCCACCGATTATAATAGACAACTTTGATGTCGGGCGAACTGACGGTATCTTTATAGAGCGTACTACGACTCTAGGCACATATCAGGGAACTTGGGCAAAACGTCCGGCATGGAGTATTATAACTAAGTCTGAAGAACATCGTATGGGCGATACCGGCTACGGCCTTAGGCTTGAATGGAAAAATTTAGGGGGATGGTGCGGATGGTATACACTGCTTGACGGTCTTGACGTTACTGACTACAACGCCTTAACCTTTTGGATTAAAGGCGAAGAAGGCGGTGAGCGATTCGATATCGGTTTGGCGGATATGCAGATGCAGAATCTGGATATCAGCGCCAAATATGTAGGCGCGGTAAGTTTTTTTCTCGATAACGGTGTAACCAAAGAGTGGCAAAAGGTTAAGATTCCGTTATCACGGCTTGGGGCAGATGTAGATTTATCGGCGCTTGGATCATTGGTCTTTTGGTGTCGATACAGCAGTGCCGGAGATAGTTCTGTTGTTTATATTGACGATCTTATGATTGAGAATGACCCTGATGTACGTAAGATAGAAGAATACAACGCACCGAGGGCTGAGTTTGATCCTGACCATCCGAGAACCATGTGGGTATGGAAAATTGACCCTGTGGTTAATCTAAAGGCTCGAGAGGATATGTTCGATTTGTCTCTTCGTACGGCTATTAGAACATGTTATGTGTATTTTGGCGACTTTGACGAACATGATGACCCGAATTATACCAAACAGTTGGAAGAGTTTTTGCGCGAATCCCATGAAAAGGGGATCAAAATTGAGATTCTAACCGGTAACCCTACATGGGCAATGAAAGAAAACCATCATCTAGCTTATAACTGGATGAAAGCCTTTCTTGAATACAATAAAAGCCGTCCTCCCGAACTGCGCGTAGACGGTTGCTCATTTGATGTCGAGCCTTACCTCGCAGGCGAATGGAATACGAGACGCGAAGAAGTTAAGGCCGAATATCTGGTTTTGTTGGCAAGTATACGAGAACTCATCGATAGTTATCCTGACCAGCATTTCGAGTTGGGCGGGGCGATACCGACATTCTATAAAGATGAAGGGGATTTTGAGGAAAAGATGTTAGGTTATCTCGATTACGCGGCATTGATGGCATATCATGACAGTTCGCGTAAAATAATAGATTCGTCCAGATTTCATATCGATCTTGCCGAACGGCTTGGGAAAAAAATTTATATCGGTGTCGAGACACAGGATCTGGTTACTATGAATCAGGGAACCAGAGCGACGACCTTCTATGAAGAAGGTTGGGAGGATATGGAAGCGAAACTTAAAGAAGTTGAAGATGCATTTCGCGGCAACAAAGCCTACGGTGGCCTTGCAATGCATTGCTATTACTCTTACAAATTGTTACAGCGGGGGCGCAACACTCCTTACAAACTAAGAGTGAAACCCGAAGAACTCAATCAGTTCATTTCGCGTTTTCAACAGGGAACAGTTGAAATTGACGGCGATTTAGGGGACTGGATTAAAACCGACCCTGTGGTGCTGAATCAGAAACGACAAGTGGTATTCGGCCCAGGCGCTTGGAACGGACCGGAAGATTATAGTATCACTGCATACAGTATGTGGGATTTATATAACCTGTACTTGGCGTTTGTGGTTGTAGATAATGTTTTGGTGCAGGAAAAAGTGAAACAGGAAATGTGGGAAGGCGACCATATTGAATTCTGGTTGGATGTGGATTTGTTGGGCGATTACAATGAAGCCATGAATAGCGACGACGATTTTCAGTTCGGGTTTGCGCCTGGTAATTTTAACAACATAGAACCCGAGGTTTTTCTATTTATACCTGAATATCCTGAACATTTTGTGCTGGACAATACGGAAATCGCGGCGAAACGAACTGATGACGGCTATATAATAGAAGTTAGAATAGATGCACGTATGTTTCGGGATATCGACTTTAAAAAAGTACGTCAAACCGCTAGCGAAGATAAACAGAATCTGGTTGCAAACAGGGAAATTTACGAAAAAGGGCCTGATGCTGTGTCTGAAGGCAGTGGACGCTTTATTTTTGCTGACGATACGAGGTTAGGGTATTCATTGGACGGAAGTGACTGCGATGACGCGAATGCACCGCAAAAATTGCTTATCTCTACCTCAAAAGATCGTATTTGGGGTGATCCAACGACATTTAATGCTATTTGGCTGAAAAAATAATATGGGGTATTTGAGTATGAGATTTTACGAGCGAAAATGGGCTATGATTGTAAATCTATTTTTTTGCTGTGGTTTGTTTTTTTCGATATTTACAACTCCCTTGATTGCAAATAAAAAAGGGCGTGAATGGCACAGCATATACGAGATTCCTCCATTGCCTGCAGGAACGCAATTGGCTGATCACGAAAAGTTGTTTGCTTATCGTGGTCGTATCGGTTTTTTTAGGCTACCGCCGTCTGTAATGGGCTGTTATTTCGATTCGGAAGTAAACTATACAGCCGAAGAAGACAGGATCGCAGGGGAAGCGAAGGAAAAGCGCAAATCGGCTGAACAGTATTTTTTAGAAAACGGGATAGAAATAAAGGATAAAGAAATTTGGCATGATAATGAATCCATAAAGGTCATGTATGATTATAAACCGGTTGGCAGATCGTTTTGCGGAGCTTACTTGATGTTTTTTGGCGATCTTTCTCAATACGGGACAATGACTTTCATGATAAAGGGGGAGAATGGAGGCGAACAGTTTCAAATAGGAATGAATGACGCAATATCGAACAAACGGGAAGATGCGGTTTTTATCGGATCGATAAACCGTTTTGTACCGGGTGGCCGTGTAACCCGTGACTGGCAGATTGTAAGAATCAATATGAGAGAATTTTTCGGGCCTGATTTATCAAAGGTGATGAGTCTTGTATTTGATATAAATGAGGAAAGCCGAGGTACTTTCTGGATAGACGATCTGAGGCTTTATAAAGATGTTTTATATAATCCCATTGAAGAAGTACATGAAAAGGGATATCTATTGCTGGATAATTTTGATTTCAGCTATCTGAATTTACTTGGAAGAAAAACTAATACATATAAAAAATTGCCTTCGGTTTGTCTGCATAGTTTAGATGATAAAGTTTTTTACGGCGACAGCGGCAAATCTTTGCGTCTGGACTTTGATAAGCAGGGTACTGGGTGGTCGGGTTACTATTCGATGCTGAATCAGGTTGACGGGGAGTGGTTCGATTTATCCGAGTTCGACAAAGTTTCGTTTATGGTTAAAGGCGCAAAAGGCGGTGAAAATTTTGAAATAGGTATGGCCGATAAGAATTGGGTAATAATAGGCGATTCTCTCAAAGGCGGAACAATTGGCGACTACCTGCCCGGCGGTGTGACTACTGAATGGCAGGAAGTTGTGATTCCGCTGTCGAATTTTGGATTGCTTGATTTGACTGAGATGGGTTCTTTTGTTATAAATTTCATAACCAAGCATCGAGGAACTATTTGGATTGATGATCTGAAGTTTTATATTAAACAGGAACAGGAAGAAGAACCTGATTGGTGAGATTCAGTGTTTAGTTTTATAGGGCAATTTTAATTGAATAGACAGAAAGGAGAAGAAAATGAACACCAAATTATTGCTGGCAGGGGTATTATGCGGTTCGTTGATCAGTGTTTCCGGATTGAAGGCTGAGGGAAAAGCGCCTTTGTTGATTGATAATTTCGATAAACAGGGAAATAGTTTTGGCGGACGTTCAAGTACGTATGTGAAAGAACCTTCAGGTATATTTGCAGGAAATGATTCTAATATAAAGCGAGGAGATGCTGGAAGGTCATTAAAATTGCGCTACAAAAAAGCAAATCAGGGTGGTCCTTACGGCAAAGGCGGTTGGTGTGGATATTATACTATCGTTAAAAGCGGTCCGCGTTCATATTTTGATGCAACAGGCTACACTTATCTGACATTATGGGTCAGAGGAGAAGAAGGCGGCGAAAACTTTAAGATCGGCGTGGCTGATGAAGCGCAAGAACAACGTGAAGATTCTGTCAAAACTGAGGAAATAGGAGTATATTTGCCTGCCGGAAAAATTACTACGGAATGGCAACAGGCCAGAATACCTCTTGATGAAGTATTTGTCGACTTGGAGAAACTCGCTTCGCTGGCAATCTGTTTCGAAGGCGATTGTTTTCCTGATGGCGGTGGTAAAGGAACGGTCTATATAGACGATATGTATTTCGAATAATAGTTGTTCTTTGCTGAATTGACTTTAATGTCTACCGGAGCTTATGCAAAGATGAATAATTTTGCTAAAAAAGAAAAAAATAATATATGTTTTATAGGGGCGCTTCTGTTGTTTTTTGCAGGAGCGCCTGCTTTATGCGTTTATGCGCAAGGCGATTCTGTAAATGAGGAACCACGTATTCAGGGGATTTTTGATGAAGCATTGCGTATTGATGCGGACGAGGATTCTACCGCGGATATATTCATTGTCGATGATTTCAATGAGCCGTCAAAATTCAATAAATTGGGATTAATGACCAATGTATATATGATGCCTCCTTCCCGCGCGATGATTTCTTTTGAAAATGACGAGCGTGACGGTCAAGAAACCATTGCATTGAGGATAAAGTATAAAAGGGCTGTGGAGGGTGGTCCTTACGATAAAGGCGGCTGGTGCGGATATTATACAACGCTTAAAAAAGTATCGGGTGCAGTGACGAGCTATTTTGATGCTGGTAAATATACGCATATTACATTTTGGGTTCGCGGAGCTGAGGGTGGAGAAAATTTTGTAGTCGGATTATCAGATAGGCATTGGGATGTATCCGGTGATTCGTTTAAGTCGCAGGAAGTGATAAACTATCTGCCTGAGAAGCGCATCACGAAGCAGTGGCAGAAAGCGAAAGTTCCGCTGAAAGACTTTTTCCTTGATGCCAGGAAACTGGCGTCGATATCCATCTGCTTTGAACAGGAATGTTTTCCTGAAGGAAACGCTGAAGGGTATGTTTATATTGATGATATCGCTTTGGAATAATATTTCCGCTTTAGTATCCGCTGTCGACAATTAACCTAGTCAATCAATAGATTTTAATCCGAGGGCTATCTATGAAATCATCCTTTGATGAAATGCTTCATCAATCTGATCGTATAATTGTATTCGACGGGGCGATGGGTACATATTTGTATCAGAAGGGTGTTTTTATAAACGTCTGTTATGAACAGCTTAATTTGACTGGCCATGAAATGGTAAAGGAGATACACGCAGAATACATCAAGGCTGGTGCGGATGTTATAACCACAAATACCTTTGGGGCAAATCGTTTTAAATTACAACAGGCAGGGATTGATAATCAGTTGCGGGATATAATCGTATCAGGGGTACGAATCGCAAAACAGGCGGCTGAGGACTCAATGGTTTTCGTTGCAGGCGATATCGGTCCTATAGGGAAATTTATCGAACCGCTAGGCCAAGTCAGCCGTGCCGATGCCGAGTCGATGTTTAGAGAACAGATAGAATTGTTTGTGCAGGAACAGGTTGATGTTATTGTTTTCGAGACGTTTTCGGATATACAAGAACTTGAGTTGGCTATACGTTGTGCGCAGGGACTTACAGATATACCGATTATAGCTCATTTGAGTATAAATGAAGACGGCACTACAGCCCTTGGCGCGACTCCAGACCAGTTGGCCGACCTGGCTTACCGAACAAAAATTGCCGCTGTAGGATTCAATTGTTCCGTTGGCCCCCATCTTATCTTAAACGGTGTTGAGAAACTTGCGAAATATACCGATCTTATCATCTCTGTACAACCAAACGCAGGTATGCCTAAGATGATAGAAAACAGGAATATGTATTTGACTACTCCGGAATATTTTGCATCTTACGCGAAACGCTATATGCTTAATCATGTTCGTATAGTGGGCGGTTGTTGCGGTATCCATCCTGAGCATATAAAAACATTAAAAAACACAATAAAGTCTGTTGCTCGTGGATTTGTAGAGCGGTTGGAACCGAAATCGCATGTCGTTGTCGTGGAAGAGCCTGTTGGGCATACGCCTGTGCCGGTGAAAGAACGTTCGCATTTGGCAAAACGGATATTAGATGGTTATTTTGTTTCAAGTGTAGAAATAACTCCGCCCAAAGGTTGTAATCCACAGAAAGTTATAGATGCGGCACGATATCTCAAAGCCAGCGGTGTTGATGCGGTAAACATACCCGACGGACCGCGTGCCAGCGCGCGTATGAGTCCGCAGATGCTTGCAGTAATACTTGAGCGTGAAGTAGGTATGGAAACCATCATGCACTATTGTTGCAGGGACAGGAATGTCATCGGCATGCAGTCTGATTTACTGGGTGCGGCATCTGCGGGGCTGAATAATATTTTGGCTATTACCGGCGACCCTCCAAAACTCGGTCATTATCCGAACGCTACAGCGGTATTTGATGTTGATGCTATAGGTCTGGTACGGATCATCAATCGTCTTAACCACGGGCTTGACCTTGCCGGTAACGATATTGAAACACCGACAAAGTTTCTTGTCGGCGTGGGCGTCAATCCTGTAGCGACTAATTATGCTCTTGAAATAGATCGACTGCATCAGAAAGTGCATGCCGGAGCGGAGTTCGCTATCACTCAACCGGTATTTGACATCGAAAAACTATTTTCATTCCTTGACGATATAAAGGATATAAAAATACCTATACTCATAGGTATCTGGCCGTTGGCGTCATACCGCAATGCTGAATTTTTGAATTCTGAGATACCGGAAGTATCTATTCCTAAGAATATTATGGAGCGGATGAGTAAAGTTTCCGACAAAGAAGAAGCCAAGCTGGAGGGAGTGGCTATTGCCCGTGAAACGCTTCAGCAGGTCAAGCATCGTGTAAATGGTGTGCAGGTGAGCGCTCCGTTCGGCAGGGTGGATATAGCGTTGAAGGTAGTCGAAGGGTTCATAGATCCCGATCCTGAATATCAGCGTGTTACGAAGTAATATTTTACCGTTTATATCCTATTATTTCTTCAATTTTATCTATCAAAGCATTCCATGTATATGTTTTTTGTATTGAAATAACATTTTCTTCGAATTTTTTGTAGGTATCGTTTTTGAAGAGACTTGCTATGGCGCTGGCAAGTTGTGTAGCGTTTTTAGTTTCAACTAGTATTCCCGTAACGCCGTCACGGACTATATCTAACATACTCCCTACTTTTGTAGCTACAACCGGTTTTCCGAAATCATAAGCTGTTTGTATTATGGCGCTACCGGTTGCCGAAGTGTAAGGAATAGCGACTATATCGGTTGCGTTAAAATAGACAGCTACTTGTTCGTTCGGAATATACTCATCAACAATACGCACCGCATTGCCTATTTTCAGTTTTTCGATAAGATCGGTATATGTTTTTTTATCGTTCCAAAATTCGCCGGCTATAAATAAAAAAATATCGGGATCGCTTTTCAATAGTGAGGGCATGGCTTCCAGAAGATACCGTAGACCCTTGTATTCGCGTATAAACCCGAAAAACAGAATCACTTTTTTTCCGGTTAAACCGAGGATTTGTCTAGCCTCGGATTTCGATATTTTCGATATTTGATTGGCAAATGTCCCGACAGGCAAAAATGTGTGTGTGATTTGTTGTGACCGTATGATTGCCTGTAGATTGGTTTCGTCTTCCTTTGAATGGACGATGAACAAATTGCCCCAGCGCAGTACTATGGATGTTAGCATTTTTTTCCAAAAACTGGATTCGTGTTCTACCACATTATGACAGATAAAAAGTATGCGGATTTTTGTAAATATTTTTGTAAGTGAAATAATAATAAGATATACAGGAGCCCAGAAAGCCACCCACCACGGCATGATTAGAATATCCGGTTTGCTTTTTACGATTACATAAGCCGCTTTAAACCATGTGAATGGATTTGTGGAGTCGATGATTCGTTGTGCCTTGCTTGCGGCAATAGGTATTTTGCTGGGATCGATATCTGTTTTACCCGGATATAACCACGCAGGGTACTGTTTTTTATATGAAATGAAGGTTACAGTATGGCGTTGTTTAAGATGTTCGTATAATTGCGTCGTGTAATGGGCTATACCGCCTTTGTACGGGTAGGTAGGCCCGATAAGGGCTATTCGTAATCCGTTGGTTTTATGAGTCATTGGCATGTTAATTTAAAGCTGTTATTGTTCTAGATAATATGATTTTTGTTTCTTGAATGTGTCAAGTTGAAGTTCGATTTCTTTAAGACTTTTTGATGCAGAACCCGATACCTCCGAACCAATCGCCCGCACTTTATCTTTGATACTGTCTATAAATGCAATGTCGTCATGGACACGTTGCTGTAACGCGGACGAGAGCTCGTTATAAACTTGAGCGAGCCGGAATTTCATATCGTTTTCTCTAAAAGATATTTTTCCGCCGTAAGAACCTTTAACCAGTTCATCTATAGATTTTTTAAGGCGGTACAACGGACCCATAAACCGATGCGATGTCAATAATCCGGAATAAACGGTAACTGCAATACAAGCGACAATAGCTATAAAAATCAGTGGAATGATATGGCCGAATAGCGGTTCGCCTGTTACTTTTGACGCTATGGAAACCGTGTATAGGGTAATTGCCGAAAAAACAACCGATGTCAATAAAACCATACATATAAGTAGCGAAATATATTTTAGTTGTAGTTCTTTATCGATCAGGCGTAATTTTTTACGTTTATTGCGGATAACCGTTTTTTTCATAGATAATCCCCTTGTATAAAATATTGGTTTTATCAAGCGAACAGTCAAAAGTAACAGGATTGGCCTGTATAATCAATATAATACATCATCATTGTCGGTACTTTGAAATAAAAAATTATACTTTTAAATTGCCTTTATGTGGGGTACTATACTTATCAATCTAATATACCACTAAGGAGCATCTATGAAAATACATATCAACGCCCGCGCCGGCCTGGGCGATACGGTATACTTCTTTTCTATTATACAGACATTACTGAAATATATTAAAACCGTAGATATATCAGCTATTTGTTGGAATACTGCGCAGGAACTGTATTCAAGCCAACTACCTCTTAGGCAAATCATAAACGCAAACGATTTGGTTAATGTAATGGGCAAGGGATGGTCTCATACTTCTGCGCGCGCTAAAAAGATATTTGCAGATAAAATAGGCAAGGTAGATTACTACATAGACTTACAGGCCAAACAATCGTATCTGAATGAAACTCTATCTGTTGAAGCGAACACGCGAATCGCTGTCAACCCTGAAACATCTATGACTGATTATTATGATGTCGTTATTCGCACCATGCCGGATGAACACATTCTTGAAACCTACCGAAGAATGTTGAGCGAAGTTTTTGGAATCGCTCAATATATAGAACCGGGCAGGTTTGTTGAGATTCCTGAACTGGGTTCTAAGGTTGACCGTATTACAGAGTTACTGTTAAAAAAAGAACGGAGGCCTGTTGTCTGCATCCACCCTGGAGCAAAAGGACTGGAAAAATTATGGAATGTATTGCATTGGGGACAGGTTGTCAACTGGTTGATAAATGAGCGTAATTTTCAGCCGGTCATACTGGGATCGTCATTGCGGTTTGCCGGTATGTCGCCGATTTTGGATATTCCATCCGCTCAGGCTATTCAACTTCTTTCATACGACAAGGCGCTGGATATGGCAGGGAAAACAGAAAGCGTGTTGTTTCTGATAGAACTAATACGCAGAGCGCGGTTGTATATCGGATTAGATACCGGACCTACCCATATAGCGGCTGTCTGCGGTGTTCCTACTCTCGAATTATTCAAACGCGAGTCGCCGGCTCAGTATTCCGCATGGCGTGCCCGTGGTGATAAAGTTGTTACTATTGTCGAGGATTCCATGGATCTAATAACCCCTGAGAGGGTTATTGCGCAACTGCAAGACTGGCAAGCCTTAAAAGACGTAAGCATAAGAAGACAGGTAACAAATACGCGCGATTGAATTATCAACGATTAAGAAGAAAGTTCAGCATTTTTTGCGCTTCAATATCTTCGGGACGTAATTGGATATACCTGCTCAAAACCACTGTTGCATCGTCGAATTGTTTTTGATACACATTGATGACAGCAAGATTGTATAGCGGGTCGGCAAACGCCATATCCAACTGGATGGACTGTATGTAACAGGATTTCGCATTACCCCATTTTTGCTGATAAAAATAAGCGTTGCCAAGGTTATACCATGTTTTGGCGTTATATGGTTCTATATTCAATGCGTTTAGATAGCTGGTTCTAGCGAGGTCGTATTCTTTACGCGCGATGTTAATATTGCCGAGGTTAGCCCATGCCAGCGCAAACGATGAATTTATTTTTAGGATTGATAAATACATATCCGCCGCTAGATCGAGGTTACCTTGTGTTTCGTAAAGAATACCGAGATTGTTCCTGACGTCGAGGTCGAAGGAGTTAGCGGTCAGGGCTTTGTTGTAGTAAAATTCAGCCTTTTCAAGGTTATCTTTATTGAACCACAAATCTCCCATCAGTGCATATCCTTCGCTTCTAATGGGATTTAACGCAATCAGACGTTCTATTAGCGGTTCTGTGTTATCGAAATTATTGTTTCTCAAATACAGCGAAACTAGATTAAATAGGGCTTCGTAGTATAGAGGGTTGATATTGAGAGCCTGTTCGAAAAACTGTTCTGCGGATTCCATGTCTTCATTGTTAAGTCCTATTGTACCCAGATAATTATACGCCTTATAGCAATCGGGTGAATCGAAAATCAGTTTTTCGGCAAACGCTGTTGGTGTGAAAAAATGATAAAGGCCGCCAAGGCTCATGCATGAATAAAATACAACCAACATAAGCGCTAACAACGCTTTTGCTTTTTTTCGAGGAATTGCAAAATCGACAGTAAGTGTGATGAGCCAACAAAATCCGATGGCAGGTAAATACATAAATCGACCGGCAAAAAAGTTTTCAAGAGGGTAGATATGCATCACTGCTATAAGGGGTATAAATGTCATCGCGCATGCGTATTGGGCGTCTTTTCGATGCCATTTGCCGCGGAATATATACAATCCTATGCAGAACATTATAGCCCCCTGTATTAACAAAGGATATATTGTAGGTTTACTTGAAAACTCAATGATTATCGGAGCGGGCAGTACGCATAACCTGACAGCAAGCATAACTACATAAACCGGACGAAGATAAGCGGGTATGGATGCGGTAAATCCAAGTGCGCGCATTGACTCCTGAGGATGCGCGAGAAATATGAATCTATATAAAATATATATACAGCAAACCGCAAATATCATAGCGATAAAAAAGTAGGTTTTAGAATTTCTGTGTTTATATGTGCAAAACATTGTTTCGTAAATAAGTATCAGCGGTAAAAAAATAAGTCCTGTCTCTTTTGCGCAGACAGATGCTGTGAAGCAGAGTAACATGCCCATGCCTGCGAATAGTCCGCCGGATTTTCTCATGCGGATATAACACAACACGCTTGCTGTCAAAAACAGCGTCATCAATATATCATCCCGGTACGCTACGACCCCGAGTGTCTCAAGGTGTACAGGATGAACAGCGAACAATATTGTCGCAAGAAGGGCGTTACGACAGAGAAGCTGTCCGAGCATATTGTAAACAAGGAATACTGTGGCGATATGTAAAAGCAGGTTTACCAAATGGTGAGCAACAGGATTTTTACCCCATATAACCGAGTCAAGAATATGAGACAGGGTTGTAAGAGGTCGGTAAGATAATTCTCCAAAAACCGCGAAATAATCTTGATTGAATAAAAAGCGTAAACTTTTTATCGATCCGGTAAACGAATTAAGCAAAATAATACCTTCGTCATCCCATAAGAATGGAACTGCAACGATATGTCCCCAAACCAAAATAGTGGGGATAAGCAGATAAACGATTCGTTTTGTTATGTTCATGATTCACTATATAAGAGTTCGATTATTAGGCATTAAAGATTGTAGCAGGAAAAAACGGTATGTCAAAGCGATATTAACTGATAAAAAAAGGGGAGAAATCAGTCGGTTTCTCCCCTTTGAGCATAGAAAAAGGTATTTTATTACACTTTTGCTGTTTTATTGGATTGTTGCTTGAGATTTTCGAGGCCTTTTAGTTCCTCTGTACTCAATACTTTATCTAAATCAAGTAGCATCATCAACCGTTCGCCTATCTTACCTACTCCAAATAGGAATTTAGTATCTACGCCGGAAACTGTAGGCGGTACGTCATCTATGTTTGAACTAGAAAGACGCAATACTTCCAACACAGAATCAACGATAACGCCGATTGTTCTATTTTGAACTTCGACCACGATAATTCGTTCGGCTTCTTTTTCGCCGCTTGGGATTATGTCGAATCGTTTGCGCAGATCGATAACAGAAACCACTGTGCCTCGGAGGTTTATCAATCCTTCTACAAAGGCCGGCGCTTTCGGGACGTGAATAATTTCGACAATGCGAATTATTTCTCTTACTTGCTCGATATTTACGCCGTACTCTTCTTTACCTAATCTGAAGGTAACCAGTTGCAGTTCTCTTTCCGTATCAACTTTGGCCATGATAAAAAATCCTCCATATAGTTGGTTGATTGCTTTTGAAATTAAATAAATGAAATACGATTTTACAAAATACTTATCTTTGCTATGATCTATTTCGGTTTATATCCTAAAATAGTTAACAAAAAATATCGGAAAAAGAGATATTTTTAAAAAAAATACTTTTGCAGGTGTACGAATTTTTGCTTGCGGTATAATCGTAAGTAGGTCTGTTGGTAACATGGTTTTTATCTAAGGAAACTCTGGGGAATTAGCCGGAAAAACTTATAACGTTTTGTCAAAACACTATAAAATTACTTAATTGGTCTAGGTTTTATCGGGATGACACTTTTTTATTTCTTAGATTTTCTTTGATCGTTTCGAAAGGATAGAAAATGATAAGAGTCGGAATACTTGGAACAGGGTTGTTTTGCCGAACCGCTCATATCCCGTCGATACTGAATCGCGGTGATCAGGTAGATATTACAGGGGTATATAATCGGGGCGAAGAAAACCGATCTGCCACCTTACGCCTGCTTGCCGATCACGGCAGATCGCCTCGAGTATTTGTCCAGCCGGATGATTTGTGCGAGTCGCCGCAGGTTGATGCAGTCTTGTTGTGTCTGCCGCCTGAAATGCATGTTCCTTTAGCAATTAAAGCTATCGGCGCAGGCAAACATATATTTTGCGAAAAGCCTATATCGAATACTCTCGACGGCGCAAGGCGGTTGGCCGGTTATGCTAAACATGTGAAAACCGTATTTCACGTGGGGTTTGTTATACGATACAGCAATTTGTTTTCAGCGATGCTTTCTCTGATAGACGATGGCGAAATAGGCATACCTAAGGTAGTGTGGAGTCGCGCTTTTTTCGCAAGCGACTGGCCGTATCGTGAAGGGACATGGACAAACGATCCGTTGCGGTCGGGTGATATGCTCAATTCGTGGGGAGTTCATGCCTTCGATTTATTGCAGGCCATGGCGCGCGGATATCCTCAGTCGTGCCATGCTACAGGCGGACACATGGTCAGGAAAGACACAGAAAATACCGATGTAGCGTTTGCTAACATAATCTATGATTCAGGGGTAATCGGGTCGTTGCAGTTGTGCAGGTTTGCTCCGCGGGGCGATGACTGGTGGATCGGATGCATAGGAACTCACGGTATGATTGAAGCCGGTTTTTTTCAGAGGCAAATTATACTCCGCCATGAAAATACGCATAAAATCATCGAACCTCCGGTTTACGGATATCATAGTTTCGACGGAATGCAACAGCAAATGGATCGCTTTATAAACGCTATTGAGTTTCGCGGACAAACAGCAACCGGTGTTAGAGAGGGATATTACGCTACAGCTACCGCGTGTTGCGCTAAATATTCGATGTGTTCAAAATCCAATATAGATATTCCTAGTATGCCGTAAATTGAAAAAGTTCAAAAAAAATGTTTATTTCTTGAGCTTTATGGATAAAATATGTATCTAAATCCAACCGTTTCTAAATGTTTTTGCATTTCTATGTTTTATAAAAGTGATAAGGTATAAAAAATATGTCCGGTAAAGAAATCCGTTTTCAGGGGTTGCCTATCAGCAACGGAGTTGCGATAGCGAAGGTGTGCCTCTTTGATGATAATAGACATCATAAGATGCCATTGGAAGAAACTTCGCGTCTTAGTGTCGAGGAAGAGATAGCGCGTCTAAAAAAAGCGTCTGTGCTGGTTTCCCAGCGTCTTGCTGAAATAAGAGACAAAGTCAAGCGTGAAATAGGTTCTGCTGAGGCTGAAATATTTGTTGCCCAAAAGATGATACTGGAAGATTCATCCCTGAATGAACAATTGTTATATCTAATTAGTAGTAAAAGGGCTCCGGCAGAATTGGCTATTACTTTGACATTTGACGAGTACGAGCACAAACTGCTTGCTGTGGATAGCGAATACATACGTCAGCGAGCTTCCGACATAGCTGAAGTAAAACGGCGTTTGCTTGATACTCTCAGCGACACTGCTCCAGGTTTTAAGTGTGAGGGGTTGGGGTCATGCAAGAAGGGACGCAATAGAATTGTCGTTACGGAAGAGTTGACGCCGATGATAACTATAGAGCTTAATTTTGAGCACGTAAAAGGGTTTATTACTGAACGCGGAGGAGTAACATCCCATGCGGCGATTCTAGCCAGAGCTTTAGGTGTGCCGGCGGTAAGCGGTATCCACGGTTTATTTGATGTAATTTCATGCGGTACGCAGGTATTGATAAACGGTCAAACCGGCGAAGTTGTCGTATGTCCTGAACCAGATACGATTTCTCAAGCGCATCAGATAAGTACGGTTGAGGTGTCCAAGGAACGAATCATAGAACCGGTCGATAATTTGAAAGTCTACGCGAATATCAATCTTTCAAATGACGTTGATGAAGCGTTGGAACTACATGCAGAGGGGATTGGACTGTACCGTACTGAATTCGAGTTGTTTTCTGCAGGACGGCTTTTGGATGAGGATGAGGAATTCGAGAGGTATTCTTACGTTGTCAAAAAGATGAACGGTAAACCGGTTTATTTTCGAATGCTTGATGTCGGTGGAGATAAAAATACTCAGTTTTTCAATCTGCCTCAGGAAAGCAATCCTTATCTCGGTTGCCGGGGTGCTCGGTTTCTGATAGCCCGCCCGGATATTTTCAATCAACAGGCGAGGGCTCTTGCGCGTGCTTCGGCGTATGGACCGGTATATGTGATGTATCCGATGGTGGTATCTGCTGAACAACTTGTTACCCTAAAGGGTATGTTTGCCTCTGCGATTGACGGTATCCGTACCGGAACTATATATCAAGGGTTGATGTTCGAGGTGCCATCCGCGTGTTTGAGGGCGACAGAGCTTCTTGAAATGTCGGATTTTGCAAGTATAGGCAGTAACGATCTTATACAATATTTGTTCGCAGTCGACCGAAACAACGATCTTGTCGCGTACGATTACAATCCGGATAAACCGGTGTTTTGGGATATTATCAGGTTGTTGATTAGCGCGGCGCAGAAAACAGGCAAACCGTTGTCGATCTGCGGAGAGATAGCAAGCGACCCCAAATATACCAGCAAATTTATTGATATAGGGCTTGATACTGTAAGCGTGAGTTCACGTCTTATTCCCCACATCAGGCTTGCGGCTATGGAGCAGTCATTGTAATCCAAGATGAGTCCTCTGAGAAATAAGAATTCGTCATTGCGTAAAAGTCAGGTGATAATTTGGCTTTCATCACTATGTTATTTATAAGAAAATGTAGAAAAAATTTGACATTAGGCTATTTATATGGTATAGTCTTAATAATTTCTCATTAAATTTATTATTTTATAGTCAACTATAGCTGAGGAGATTCATTATGAAACAACTGACCATTGCGCTTTGCTTTTTATCGATGTTGACCACAGTAGCTACCGCCCAGATACCTGAACGCGGATTCGCCGGGGCAGAAAATGAAGTTAAGGATCCTGTCTTTCAAAATGCCTATGACACTTATCAAGAATATGGTAGCGGCGAATACGGCGGCGGCGAAGGCGAATACGGCGGCGGTGAAGGCGAAGAAGGCGGCGGCGAAGGCGAAGAAGGCGGCGGCGAAGGCGAAGAAGGCGGCGGCATGGGTCCGGTATATTACTGGGGTGGGGTTAATTTTAATGAGGATCATTTCACTTGGATGAATAGCGGTGTTTCCGGATTTGCGTTTGATCACGGTCAGTATCCCGGAACATCCGATACTTTAATTACTGTTGTCGATGCAATGGACAGCGGGTTGTATGATCCAAACGGAGATCAGCAGAACATTCACCTGAGTTTTCTGGCTCATATCGATAATAACGGTTTTGTGAATGTTACTATTGCCTGGTGGGATTACATTGATCAGAACTTAATATTGTTGCCAGACGGAAGCAACGCACCTGCGCCGCATCATCAGATAAATTTAACATTCAACGATTTCGACGATGACGGCGAGTATGAAAGCACTTTTGATAACATCATACCGCTAGTTGAGGTTGATGAATGGGATCCTGATTATGTGTATCCTCTGGTTTATGACATGTATTGGCAAGGATACGATCTGTTTACTTTTGATGCCACGATTAACGGTAATCCTCGCTATATGTTGCTTGCATTTGAGATAGGTCATGACGAAAATGCTGTATACGATCCTCCGTCAGTGCCTAGTTCAGCTTATTTTACCGACGTTTTATTTCAGCAACAATCGCTTACGGCGCCTGTGCCGGAACCTGCTACCTTTATTCTTATTCTTTTAGGTCTGGCCGGAATTTATCGGGCAAAGAGAAGAAACTAATATAATATAAAATAGAGACATAAAAAAACTGCCGTTAAGAATATTCTCAGCGGCAGTTTTTTCTTTTTACTGTCGGATTTCAGATTAAAACGATATTTTTGAATCTTCGCTTACTTGTGAACCTGCTTGTTCGACAAGCGCTTTTTTATCTTCGTAACCTTTTCTGCCCATCATTCCGTATGTCAGGTCTTTGCCTTCTTCTACGCCGGGTTGGTCGAAAGCGTTGATATTGTACAATTCGCCTGCTATAGCGATTTGGTATTCCAGCATATACATAAGGGCGCCGAGCGTAAATGGATTCAACTGATCCAGTGTAATTGTGCAACTCGGACGGTTACTGCGAGCTAGAGCGACTTCCGTCGCTTTCTGTTCGGCCTGTATAAGTGTATTGAGCGATTTCCCGCAAAGATAAGACAACTGCTCGATATCGGTATAAGCGGAAGGTATTTCAATTGATTCTCTGTACTGGTTGACGCCGATGAATGTGATGAATTTATCAAACGGGCCTTCTTTATAGAGTTGTACTTGAGAATGCTGGTCTGTTGCGCCGAGCGCTTTTATAGGTGTCTGTCCGACAAAAACATTGTTGCCCTGTCGGTCGAGTTTTTTGCCGATACTTTCTGCCAGCAGTTGGCGATACCAGTCGGCAAGGTCGCGTAAGGCCTGTACGTAGGGCATCATGACAGCCATAGGTTTCTTTTTTATTGTATCCATGATATACAAGAGAGATGTATACATTACTGCCGGGTTGCGGTATATATCTTTTTCTCTGCATTGTTCGTCCATTGCCCTCGCGCCGGCCATGAGTTGTTTTATATCTATACCTGTGACAGCGGCGGATAGCAGTCCGACAGTTGACATCACGGTAAACCTGCCGCCGGCATCATCCGGAATGGTAAGTGTACGAACGTTTTCTTTGGATGCTATTTTTCGTAGCACGCCTTTTTCTTTGTCGGTGGTGAATAGGAATTGTCGTTTGAACGCTTTTTCACCCAGATGCTCTTTGACCATCTGCTGGAATATTAGGTACTGCGACATAGTTTCCGCAGTTGTGCCCGACTTGGTAATCACATTGAAAAAGGTTTTTTCGAGAGGCAGTACGTCCAGCGCTCCTGATATTAGTTCTGGGTCTACGTTGTCCAGCACGAAAAGGCGGGGACGGGATTCGGTTTTAAGCATATTGTAGAAAGGATGGTTCAGCGCGCTGTGCAATGCAATATTTCCCAACGCCGACCCGCCTATTCCAAGCACCACGAAATCGGAAAAGTTTTGCGCGATTTCCGATCCTATGGATATGATTTCGTCTATTTCCGATTCCGGAGTATACGGCAATTTAGCGAAACCGAGTTTGCCTTCATCTTTTGTTTTTTCGATAGTGGCATGCGCTGTTTCAATTTGTTTTCTGCATTTTTGCAAATCGTCAGCGGTGATTCCATGTTCGTGACCGACTACTTTTGACAGCGCATTGGTAAAATCCAAGGTGATACCACATTTCTTTTTCGCAGTCATAAAACTTGTTCCTTCCGATTTAATTTGTAATGGTTATACTTATGTTGTCTCCCTGTTGCATTTGAAATCTTTCAGATGCGTTGCCTTGATTTACGGATATTTCAAGAAATCCGCTACTTCCTAAGATAAGCAGAGGTTCGCCGCAAGCTACTGAATCGTATGACTTACGCAAGCCGCTGATAGTAGTTGATGTCTTAGCGAATGTAACCGATATCGATTCTTTAAAAAAACTACAGGGAATATTGGTAATCAGATTGCCGAATCGGTCTACATGGATAACCGTTGCTGTTATCGCAGATTTTAAACCGCTGTTATTGAAAGAAATCGCAGGCGGCTGAAAACCGTCAAGTATGACAGGATCGTCTATTATACGGCCTGTTTCAGCGGGATTTGCACCTTGTGAAAGATGAGCGGCCAGAGGCGCGAAAATGTCTCTGCCGTGAAACGTATTGCTGATATTTTTCAGAAAAAAATCTGTATTGGTAACGTGGTATACTGTGCATGGATTTTCGTCCAGAAGAACGGGGGTAAGCAATCCGTTATCCGGCGCGATGAACATGTATGATTTGCTTACCGCTAAAATGGGACGGCGGGCACTACCTACACCCGGGTCGACGACCGCGACATGAATTGTGCCTGCTGGAAAATATAGGTAACTGACCATCAATGAAAAAGCGGCTTGGCGGATATCGAACGGTTTTATACCGTGTATCAAATCGATAACAGTAGCATCGGGAGTGATACCATGTATAACTCCTTTCATAACTCCGACGAACCAGCTGTCATATCCGAAATCGGTAGTCAAGGTAATCGGTTTCATATTCTCCGCCGGTTTGGTTTTTCTAAAAAGTATCCGAAAAAGTAGTGTTTCGTCGCTACAGTAAAGCATCTATGATGGCTCGAAACGCTTTTCAGATGTTCATAGGTTCCACAAATGGCAAATATTTATACTATACGTGATAGGGTTAGACCGCAAGCAAATAACGCCGAGTATTTGGAGTTTCAGGAAAAATATATGGATTGAAAAAATTTTCTATGAAATAATGTGAACTGTGATAGAGTCAAATATATCGGTAGCACAGATATTTCACATCAAGCAAGGAGAAGCGTGTTATGAGTAGAAACTCGATCAATTTGATAGTGTGTTTATTGGCGATTGTTTTTTTAGGCAGTGTCTCTGGATTCTCTCAAGATCAGCAAAAGGAGATTGACAATTCGCTGGGGCAGGCTTATACGTATCTTTCAGAGAAAAATTTCGAGAAAGCGAAAGAAATGTTTATTGTTGCCGGTGGTCTTGCAGTATCCGCTGACGACTGGGAACCATTACTCGAAGCGGCGCAGGGACTGATTGTTTGCAAAGAGTTTGCAAAAGCGAAAGAATTTCTGCATAGCGCTTCGGATATGCTTGAGAAGAGCACTGATGCGCATGCATATCTAGCCCTTGCATACGGTATGCTCGGATTACCTCCGGATCGCCGCGAGTCATTATTCCCTGCCATTCCGCTCGACAGGGCGTACGCTCTGGGTATACAAACTCAGGATTGGTATGTTATGTCTGAAGTAGCAAAACTGAATTTTGCTCTAAAAGATAAATCCAAAGCACTTGATGCGCTGTATTATGCTCTTACCGTTGCCAAATCTAATCAAGACCCCGAAGCGTGTATGACAATAGCATCGATATATGAAAAATATCATTATCCTGATAAAGCGGAAGAGTGCAGGCAACTTGCACGGTTGTACAGGACTGAACAGAAAACGGCGTTGCCGCCGCCTCCGCCGGGTTGGTCGCCTGTGGGGGAGTCGGTTGCCGGTCCTCCGGCAATTGATGTGGAAGCCGGCAAAGCGATCCGCGCATCTGCAGATCAACAGATTTCCGATAAGAGGGAATGGGCGCTTGAACAAAAACGGCTCGACGCTCAGCGTCAACAGACTTTTTATACCTATAGCTACTTTTACACATATCCATACGATTATCCCTATGACGGTTATTATATATATGAGTATGATGATGACGATCTTAGAAGTTGGTGCGACTTCCGGCGGTCACGTTATCATTACGTCGATGGATGGTATATTCGTATCGGCGATTGAAAAAAATCTTGTAAAACGGATTGAGATTGGTTCATAATTGAAAATATTACAGATAACGAGGATATTTTTAAACTTTTTTAAAATGGGGGAAACCAATGGAAAAGACAGTGTTACTGATATTGCAAAGTCATAGGAAAGATACTGCTGTTAGTGTCCAAAAGGTATTGACTGCGTGGGGATGCCTCATAAAAACCCGTCTGGGGATACACGATGGAGTTCTTGACAATTGCTCGGAATCTGGCTTGATCATTCTGGAGCTGGTTGGAGATAAAGAAAAACACAATGAAATGGCGCGCAAGTTAGACCTGATAGACGGAGTCACAACTGAACTTGTAACACTAAGTATATAAGGATGAACAATTAAGGAGGTATTTATGGCTAAATTACTGGATATATTCAAATGCGAAGACTGCGGACTGATACTTGAAGTTGTCCATGCGGGGGATTGTGTTCCGCAGTGTAACGGTAACCCTATGAAACACTATGCCGCCAATACAGTCGATGCGGCTAAAGAAAAACATGTTCCTGTGATAGAAAAAACCGCCGGATGCGTAACAGTTAAAGTAGGCAGTGTACTGCATCCGATGCAGGATGATCATTATATAGAATGGATAGAATTGCTCGCTGACGATAAAGTATACCGTCAGCATCTTAAACCTGGAGATGAGCCCGTAGCAACATTTAAGGTTGATGCTTCGCAGGTCAGCGCCAGAGAATACTGCAACAAACATGGATTATGGAGGGCTTAAAATGTTAAAAGAAAAAATACAAGACGCTTTAAATCTACAGATCAACAAAGAGCTGTTTTCTGCGTATCTTTATCAGTCTATGTCGGCTGATTTCGCCGCCAAAAATTTCGACGGCGCCGCAGGATGGATGGCAAAACAGGCCGGCGAAGAGGTCGAGCACGCACAGCGTATATACAAGCATATTATCGAGCGTGGAGGTAAAGTAGTACTTAAAGCGATAGATGCGCCTAAGACATCGTGGAAATCTCATCTGGATGCTTTTGAAGAAGCCTATGCTCATGAGCAGATGGTAACCGATAGTATCAATAAAATCGTCGATCTTGCTCAAGCTGAAAAAGATCACGCTACCGCCAGTTTTTTGCAGTGGTTCGTTGATGAACAAGTCGAAGAGGAAGATCAGACCAGTGCAATAGTAGAAAAACTCAAGATGATAAAAGACGCTCCCGGCGCATTGTTTATGTTTGATGCGCACCTCGGCAGACGGGAGTAGACGTCGTTAATTGAGATGTTATATAAAACCGGTACAGAGTATTGTTCGAAAGGACTTCTGTACCGGTTTGAGTTTATCTGTCGAGTGATCGGGAGGTTATTATGACAAGAAAATTCAACATAAAAGAAATTTTTGAAATAGCTATTCGTATCGAGCAAAACGGAGCATATTATTATCAGCGTTGTGCGCAAACATTGGATGATTCCGACGTCAAAGATTTGCTGACACTTTTGGCGGAAATGGAAGTCAAACATGAGCATATTTTTATGGAATTACTCAATCAGTCCGAACGCGATGTGCATCTTGCTGAAAATTTCGATCCGGATGATGAAGCAGTAAAATATGTACAGGCTTTGGCAGACGGGCACGTTTTTGATTTAAGTACAGATCCTGCCAGTCAGTTGACCGGAAACGAAACTATTGAGAATATTCTGAAAACGGCTTTGTCGCGCGAGAAGGAATCCATAATATACTACCTTGGTCTTAAAGACTTTGTGCCGGGAGAACTTGGTAAAGATAAAGTCGATTCGATCATAAGGGAAGAAATGACTCACATTGTTTTCATCAGTAACGCGCTAAGGCAATTGAACAGATAAGGATTATCTGTAAAAATCAGGTTTATGAAAACTGCTCTCGACAAAATTTATGAACAATACAACCTTCCTGAGTTTGTGCATCCTGATCCCCTTGAAGTGCTGTATTCTTATAACGAACTGCGTGACAGGGAAATAGTGGCTTTACTTGCCTCCTCGCTAGCGTATGGCAATGTTAAACAGATACTCAAGAGTCTGGCTATAGTACTCGGTTGTCTTGGACAGAAACCGTACGGTTATCTGCAAACCCATTCCGAAGACTCTATTAATGAGACATTTAAGGGATTCAAGCATCGGTTTACTACTGATGCGGAGTTAACGGCGTTATTAATCGGTATAAAACGTATTGCCGAGGTTTTTGGCGATCTGAAAACCTGCTTTTTGTCGCTATATTCACCCGATCACGAAACCGTCTTGCCGGCACTATCGCAGTTTGTAGAAATGTTGCGTAGTCAGATGACTGATACGCCGTCAGCATCGAGTCTATTGCCCGACTTGAAAAAGGGTAGCGCCTGTAAACGCCTGCATCTATTTATGCGTTGGATGGTTAGATGTGACGAAGTAGACCCCGGCGGCTGGCATGATGATATATCCGCATCAAAATTGATTGTGCCTCTTGATGTGCATATGCATCGTATATGTCATACTCTAAAACTTACCGATTTAAAACAACCGTCGTTGAGATGCGCGTTAGAAGTTACCGAAGCGTTCCGGCGTATCATACCGCAAGACCCTGTTAGATACGATTTTTCGCTGACACGTTTTGGAATCCGTAAGTTATGTATATCTTTAGAAGATATTTTCGGTAAAGGTGTAGTGAGAGTTGTCTGATTATAGAGTGAATTATATTACATGCTGATGACTTTTTCCGCTGAAAGTAACTGATTTACCATAATATACATGCTTGCGGTGGTTCCCACTGCGATTGCCGATAAATCTCCATGGCATTTTACGCTTTGCTGGCAGATGAGAATATTGATTTTTGAATCGCTGAGAAGTTGAAGCGGTTCCAACACGGAAGAACCTTTGAACGCCAGTTTGACCGCTTCGTTTATAAGAATGATACTGCGTATTCGCGGCGGCATTTCAGTGAGAGAAAATAAAAACTGATGCATCAATTTTTCGCCTAACCTGCGTTTATTCGCACCCAGCATATTTGATGAAAGGAGCAGTACAATACCCGACTCATCATTATTCTTTCCTTCAGAAAGCAAAGGGGAAATAAGTGGTTGGGGATCGTATTTGCTTATTTCGTCCATGTGTTACCTCGGCACAAGTTTAGGAATATTTTTATTGGTCTAGATTGATGGTGCGTGGTTTATAGCCTGTTTTATTATCAAATTGGAGGATAATATTGCCTTGATCGATAGAATATCCGATATAGTCGCCATTTTGCGAATAATGTCGGGTAATGTTGCCTTCCTGAAAAGAATAACCTGAGGTTGCGCCTCGTGAGTCGTAGTATTGTGTTCTGGTTGCATCCGTTTCTGCGTATCCTGTATATCCGCCGGCATTGTTGTAAAATCGCCGGATATTTCCGTCGGTTTCAGACCTGCCCATTTGTTGTCCAGCCTGATTGTAATATATACGCTCTCCACTCATAGGTGTATATTGTTGACCGGAAAACAGTCGGTCATTTTGGAATTCGTCGGTTCCCTGATAAATCGTGCCCGATCTTCCTGTATGGTCAGTTGTCTGAGTCGAATAATTGTAAGGATTTTTTTCTATGCCACTATGAATTTCGCGTGTAATCGGCGATTCCATTGCCGGTGACTGATATGTTGGCATGTCGCCTGTACCGGCGGTATCAGGTTCGGTGTAGGGGTTATCATAAGACGATTGACCTGAAGTAGATGAATAATCTTCTACAGGTGTTTCGCTGTCATATCCGGACTCGTAATCGGTGTAATAATCTTCCGCTCTCGCAAATGAAGGCTCTATAATAAGTAACCCGCATAGTAAAAATATCTTAAATATCATCAAACTCATAATCCACCTCCTATGATCAATCCAATTCACCTGTTATATATATGAGTTTAGACTCCGGTAACCATAAAAAGATTCATTGCGGATCAGTCAGTATCATCCCTTATGCTGAAAGCTTCGCCTCTATGAAAATCAAACGGGGTATCGATATCCCATCTGTGAGCGTTCTGTTCGAATGTGCGAATTGCAGACATATTGGAGTTCACTGCATTGATAGCGCTGGCAGGCGCATTTACGCCTCTTGTGAAATTGGCTACGACATCGCTGACTTTAGAGAAGAAGTTGGCCGGTAAAATAACGACATCGCTTTCACGCAGTAAAATATTATCTTTGTAATCGCCTCTGTATATTATGTCTTTAAGATTTACCTTGATCATCTGTGGTTCGTCCAGGTCGCCGCGTACGATAAGCGTGTTTTCAGGCGCGGCGGTTTGCGGTACTCCGCCGATACGTGAAATAAGGTCGAGTACAGTCATCTCTCCCGTGTAAGGTAACATAATTGCGTTACCGGTAGGTCCGATATAATATACATTTTTGCTGTTAAACCCTACTACGGAAACAGATACGTTGACATCTTTGATATATCGTTTTAGTTCTTCAGTCAGCAGATCGTCAACCTGCTTTGGGGTCAGACCTGTTACGACAAGTTCGTCGATAAGTTCGAGGGTAATTCGTCCATCCGGACGGACAACCTGTACCCCTGATAAATTAGGGTGATTTCGTACGACAATGCGAATCGCATCGGATGGTTCTATAATATATTCGCCGCGAATATCCGATTTCATCGGGCGTTCGTAATCTATGCTTTCATATGCTTCAGGTACGATTACGCGAGGCTCCACTCTTGGAGATTTTATAAACATATTATTGAAGGCATTGCATCCGGAAAATAATAAACAGCATACACCCAGCGATATCACGGATATGATCTTTTTGTTCATGCGTGACTCCTTTTTCGACTATTGTCATATTGCATTGTTGTTATATCTATACCATATTAGATCGGGATAAGAAAAAAACAGTCTACAAATTTGTTTAAATATACCACGGTATATTTTAGGCGTACAAGACAATTATCGTAAAAATGAAGAATTTGCGAAAAAACAACTCTGTCAAATAAGATCGGGATGAAAAAAACCGAATATTTTTTGCGCGATATCCTGTCCGATTCCCTGAACTTGCAATAATTGTTCCAGTGAAGCGGTTTTTATATTTTTAAGACTTCCGAAATGTGTCAGTAAAAGTTGTTCCCGTTTTACGCCGATACCTGATATAGAAAGGGTTTTAGATGTTAACTTGTTTTTTTTACGCAAGTTACGATGATATGAAACGGCGAATCGGTGCGCTTCGTCTCTTATTCTGTCCAAAACTTTTTTTTCTTCGGATGTTTCCAGTAAGAAAACAGGGTTTTTCTGGTTAGGCAAAAAAATACGTTCTTTTTTAACCGGTACTGTTGATGTGTTTTCTTTTGCAATAGCGATAAAGTCTATATGAGGAATGGTATCCGCTCTCTGTACGTAAGTAGACAATGCCGCGTTGAGTTGTCCTTTGCCTCCGTCGATGATTATCAAATCCGGATACGTCTGTTCGCGGATGGCTCGTTCAAGGCGGCGGGTGAGCACCTCGTGCATCATTGCAAAATCGTTTTGTCCTGAAACAGTTTTGATTTTATATCGCCGGTACAGATTCTTTTTAGGCTGGCCGTCGATAAATACGACATTAGACCCCACAGCCGAATCTCCATGAAATGTCGATATGTCAAAACACTCTATGCGTTGCGGATTGTTGGTAAGGTTCAGTTTGGTTTTTATTGAGGCAAGGTCGTCGCCCCGTTCTTTTTTCATTAGGAGATTTTGCCGAGCGCTTTTTTCCGCCATATCCAGCAATCGCACGGTTTCGCCTCGTTGTGGAGTACTTATAGTTATTTTTTTTCCTGCTTGTTCCGTCAGCCATTCTTCGATTACGGCGTAGTCTTCAGGAAGATGGCGAAGCCATAAAGTGTCCGGAATAGGCCTATCCTGATAAAACTGTTGAAGAAATGACGAAATAAGTTCGTCTTCCGGAACCTGATTGTGAGGCAGTATAAATTGGTTTGAGTCGTCAAGTCTTCCGCGGCGTATCTGAAGGATATGAACGGACAACTGAAGCGAATCGTACAGTATTCCGAAAACATCTTTATTTACATGGTGCTGGCTGACAATTTTTTGTTGTTCCAAAGATTGTTCTATTGCGTAAATTCTATCCCGCAGAACCGCGGCGTGTTCGAAACGTTGTTCTTGCGCCGCTTGGGACATCTGCTTTTTTAGCGAATCGACCAGTTCGGATTTATTTCCCTGTAAGATCATTATAATTTCTTCAAGCATATGGTGGTAGTCGTCCGTAGAAATATTGCCTGTGCACGGGCCGCTACATTTGCGTATTTGGCATAGAAGGCAAGGACGCGACCGGTTTTTAAAAACCCCGTCTTTGCAGGTTCGCAACGGATATATGAGTTGCAGGTATCGAATGGTTTCTTTAAGCTGTCTGCTTGACGAATATGGACCGAAATACAGGGCGCCGTCGCGTTTTTGACGTCGAACCAGTTCGAGGCGGGGGAAGGGCTCGTTTTTTTTTATCCTGATGTGAAAAAAGTTTTTATCGTCCCTCAAACGGATATTATAACGCGGGCGGTGTTTTTTTATCAGATTATTTTCAAGGATAAGCGCCTCTTTTTCCGTGGCGGTCATACAGAACTCTATGTCGGTAACCTGTTTCTGGATGAATTTTATCGAATAACGTGTGTCGGAGGATTTACGGAAATACGACCGAACCCGGGCTTTTAGATTAGCTGATTTGCCGATATACAATACCTGATTATCGGCATTTTTCATGATATAAACGCCGGGCTGTTCGGGAATTTGAGCTAGAAAAGCGTCTGAGATATGGTGTTCGTTAATTGTCATAAAAAAAGTGCTGTCATTTTATCATTTCGAGTTTTTTCAAATCTTTAATTTGATCGCGTAACTGCGCGGCATGTTCATAGTCGAGCTTGTTCGCCGCTTCGTACATCTGCCTCTCCATTTCGGCAATGAATGCCAACAAATCTTTTTCGCAATTAAACCCGCGGTCTAGCTTTTGATCGACGTTGACGGTCACATAATCGGCTTCGTATATAGATGCGAGCACATCTTTGATCGTCTTTTTGATGCTTTCCGGAGTGATGCCGTGCTTTTCATTGTATTCCATCTGAATCTTACGGCGCCGTTCGGTTTCGCTTACGGCGCGTTGAATGGATGCGGTAATGGTATCGGCATACATGACCACACGTCCGTTGATGTTGCGTGCGGCACGTCCGCATGTCTGTATAAGAGATGTTTCCGAACGGAGAAACCCTTCTTTATCAGCGTCCAGAATGGCAACCAACGATACTTCAGGTATATCAAGTCCTTCCCTGAGCAGGTTGACTCCAACCAGTACATCGAATTTTTTAAGCCGCAGGTCGCGTATGATTTCTATCCGCTCAAGCGTATCAATATCTGAATGCAGGTATCGGACTTTGATATGGCGTTGTTCGAGGTATCTGGTAAGTTCTTCAGCCATATTTTTAGTCAGAGTAGTTATCAGAGTCCGTTCGTTGCGTTCCGTAACCGGTATAAGTTCCTCAAAAAGATCATCAACCTGATCGGACGCTTTCTTTATAACTATTTGCGGATCTATAAGGCCGGTGGGGCGTATGATCTGTTCTACGACAATCCCGCCTGCTTTTTTTAGTTCATATTCTGCTGGCGTAGCGGAAACATATATCACCTGCCCTGATTGTTTTTCGTATTCCTCAAACGACAGCGGACGGTTGTCTATAGCGGACGGTAAACGGAATCCGTAGTTGACCAGTGTTTCTTTACGTGATCGGTCGCCCCTTTGCATCCCTTTTATTTGCGGAATGGTTACGTGGCTTTCATCAATGACAACTATAGCGTCTTTAGGTAGATAGTTGAGCAATGTATTGGGCGGTTCGCCCTGTTTGCGTCCGTCGAGATGTCGTGAATAGTTTTCAATACCGGAACAGTAACCGGTTTCGCGAAGCATTTCAAGATCGAACTGGGTTCGCTGTTCGAGACGCTGGAATTCCACATATTTCTTTTCAGATTTTAGTACCGCCAGAGTCTGTTCGAGCTCTTGTTCAATACTTTCTATGGCGCGTTCAAGCTGGCTTTTAGGAACGACATAATGGCTTCCCGGATAAATTGCGGCACGGCGCAAACTGCGCAAAACTTTTCCGTCGAGGTAATTTATTTCCAGAATATTTTCTATACAATCGCCGAACAGTTCTATTCGAGTTACTTTTTCTTCTTCGTATGCAGGAAACACGTCGATCACGTCGCCTCGGACTCTGAATGTTCCTCGGTGAAAATCAATGTCGTTGCGGTTGTATTGAATCGATACCAGTTTATGTAATATGTCACGCCGTGATATATTCATTCCGGTTTCGATAAAAAGCATCATTTTGTGATAAGATTCAGGCGATCCTATACCATATATGCACGAAACGCTGGCTACTACAATAACGTCATGGCGTGTCAGTAGTGATCGCGTAGCGGAATGCCTCATTTTGTCTATATGTTCGTTGATGGATGCGTCTTTTTCGATATAAGTGTCGGTCTGAGGCATATATGCTTCAGGTTGATAGTAGTCGTAATAACTAACAAAATATTCTACCGCATTATCCGGAAACAATTCGCTGAATTCTTCGTAAAGCTGAGCCGCAAGTGTTTTATTGTGAGCGATAACTAGAGCAGGGCGGTCAACTCTGTTCAATACGTTTGCAATGGTAAACGTCTTGCCCGAACCGGTAACTCCCAATAGTACCTGATGTTTGCGTTGTTTATTTATACCTGTGACCAGCTGGTCTA
Organism: bacterium; assembly: GCA_018435605.1. Taxonomy (GTDB): domain Bacteria; phylum Auribacterota; class Auribacteria; order Auribacterales; family Auribacteraceae; genus R3-B46. Next base: position 90,972 of record JAHDNF010000003.1, read on the forward strand.
TAGCCTGCGGCTGATCGCCTCGTGGAGTATAATTTGTCATTAAGGAAAGAGAACTCATAAAATACCTCATGTTCGGCTATGAAATCGAATAAATGATATCATTACCTTCCGGACAATGCAACGGGCAAAAGAGGAAGAGCGTTTTTTACAACGAAGATTCTATGACTGCCCGTTGACGGTTGGGCAGGCGATATCTGAGCGGATCGGGAATAACATCTTCTTCGATAGCGAGTCCGAGATTAGGGTTAATGCCGATTTGTTCAAATGCGTTGTAGGCAAACAAAGGATAGGTTGATTTGATCTGATTGGTGAATTGGATTATTTTTTCTACAGGGGTACCCTTTTCAAATGTTTTAAATTGAATTTTTGCGTCAGCCAGCATATCCAGTACGAATGAATGGTCTTCTCCAAGATCGATCAAACGATCCGACGCAATTTTTATCATTCCCATATCTACGTCTATATGAACATCGCTTGCGGTAGTCAGATCGGCAATTTTTTTTGCGAAGTACTCAATAGCCAGCGAACTGTATACATCTATGAAAATCATAAATTTTGTTTCATCGACAATCCCGTTTTGTTTTACTGAGTCTATAAGATCTGCAATTTGCGGCATAGAGCCTGATTTTGCAATAGCGTCTGCAATACGTGCCGAGATGGCGTAAGATGGGACTCGCATTTGTTCTTGCAACAGCAGTTGTTGCGCCTGATGTCCGATACCAAGTGTTTTTGCGTATGCGAAATACGCCTGCAGGTCGGCGTCTTGGCCGGATAAAGCCTGTCGCAGGAGAATTCGTAATTTTATAGAGTTCTGAAGCAGTTCGTTTATTGCATGTTCTTTGGTTGAGGCGGCAGGGAAATATTCAGTTAATAGTCCATTGTCCATTTGAGCGGATATACGCTGTGTGTCATCGCTGTCAAAAATAAACGTAAACTGTTGTAAAAACGATTCGAAATCGTCTATGTGACGCATATCGAAGGTAATTGACGGCGAATATTCTTTGATTAACAGGTTGTTGTCTTTTTGGGCAAGGTCAATGGTGAACGATCGGTTTTGCGTTGACAGTATTGTTCTTATCAGCTCGGTTTTTGCCTGCTCGGAATGTTTTGCGGTGTCAGTCGTATATTTTCCATAAACTCTGTCGAATAGTTGATTGGCGGATAAATGGGATAAATTGAAAAGCGATTGTATAGCCGCAAACATCTGAAAATTCAGTGAGGAGCTGTTGCCGACCAGTGCAATCGGTTTTGATAAGAAAATGTTTTCGGCTCTCAAAAGTAATGGTAACTGGGAAATACGCAGTTTAATCTGTCCGAATGTAGCTGAGCGGTTTTTAACGTCAAATTGAGGCAGAACAAGGGATAAGAAAACCGGTTCCGGCAACCCTGTATTTTGAGAAAGTGATTTAAGGTGATTCAGGATGTCTGCCGGATCAGTTCTGATCATAAAAATCAGTTTATCGAGTGATTCAAGTATATTCTGGTCATAACCCGGATTAGGAATATAAGTTCCGTCAGGCAACTGTATCTGCGCCACGAAACGCTGTCTTGACAATGCAGTTTTTGCCAGAATCAATTGCGATGGTGAGAGTGTGTTAGATGATCTTATGCTGTCCATGAAGTTTTGAGTATCTTTCTGAGATATGAGTCGGTCTGCTTTTATTTCTGATATCTGTAACGCGCGCAGTTGATTGAGATAAAATTCCGCGGTTGCAGGTAGGTATATATCGTTATACCTGACGGCGAATTGCTCAACGGTATTTTGTGCAGATTGAATAGCGGTATGTAGTTGATTTGTATATAACATGATTGCATCTATAGATTCTCTCAGGTCGTCGGTTTGTATAAGTGAAGCGAAAGCAGGGGTAATATCTATGGGTACAGTTTTGTCGAAATTTGAGAGAACTATAGCCGAGATATGTCGTAATATTTCCTGTCGTTGATCGGATGAATCAATATTTTTATTAAGATGATTGTTGGCAAATCGTATAATGCTGTCGCTGGCAAATTTGCCGAAATCGGTTCTTGTAATTACGGCAGTGAAATTTTGAAATGCCGTTATATTCCCTTCAAGAGCGTCCAGTATCCCTTTGAAAATGTCCGGAATGATCTGCGGATCCGCTTGTTTGAGCAGTGAAAACATGAAGTGCTCGTCATTTACAATCGGGCGCATGTATATGGCGTCGGTTATCAAATAAATATCCGAGCGTTTTCTAGTTTCGTCGAATAGAAAAACCGGTGCGTTTGTTTCGGGTATAACGCCATACTTGAGATATAATCTGGTTATGCGTTCTACTGTTTGACGCAGTATCAGCCGCTCGTCGGATGTGATCTGTTGTGCTTTGTCAGTTATGGCGTTGAGTGGGTTTGCCAGCGGTTTGAACTCATTTGGCAATGTGCTATAGAAAGCTACTTCAAAGGTGTATTGCTCCGGTAGTTTTACCGTAAGGCGTGTAAGAAGGTTTACAGGATGCATAACCTGATCTGAAATCGTGTCCATTTCTCTGCGTTGCATCTGCATAATTGCATCGTTCCAGTTTAATTGATCATGAAGTGTCAGGCGCGCAAAAACATCGAACTGGTCTTTAATGGTAGTTACGCTGATTTTTAAAAATATTGTGGATTCGATAGATTCAAGCGGCGTAACAGTAATTTTGGTAATATCTTGTAACGATATATTATGTGCTTGTGCGATGCGGCTCAGGACTCCGCCTGCTCCCATCATGGCAAGTATATCCTGATTTATGGTTTCGGATGAAGCCATAGATACAGCTTGAGTCTCTGGAAACGCAAGTAACGGTAAACCGGCCAGTTTCTCTACTGCGATGGCATCATCTTGCAATGCGAACTGATAAATCTGTCCTGATGTTTTTAAAAGATTGTCGGGTATATTGGATATCATGTTCCGCAAGCCTATGATGCGTTTGTTAAGTCTTATTCTATCCGAGCTATCCAATAAACCGGCGAGTCTGCTAAGTTCGTTATAAGATGCGGTAACCTTATTGTAATCTCCAATTAAAACGAAAAAAGCGTTGTTTTCGTGCAAGTGTAGTTCAATAAATTCAGTTGGTAACGGTTCGTTTGCGTCCAGTATATAAAACTTATTTTCGTAACCGTAGTCAGCCATAAGGTTAACGCCTGTTGAGTCGACAGAGGAAAGAAGCAACTCTATTTTTCGCTGATTTGATACGGGTGATTCCAAGATAGCGTTCATCATCAGTTCTATAGCTTCGTATCGTGTAAAGATGGTTGAGGTAAAGTCGTCATAGCTTTCGTATCTTGTTTCCATGTTCATGTTGATCAGCCTGATAATAATTTGTTCCTTGAGCTGTTGAGGAGTTAGTTCCAGTAGTTCGCGAAGCCCGCGTGCGGTTGTTTCGTTGAACCAAGTGAACAGGTAATCTTCTTCCGATCCGATAAGATAAGGTATGCGCAGAGCCATTGAAATGCCCATACCGTTAATCGTATCAGAAGTGTTGAAAGGGTCTAACCATCCGGATTCGGAAATTTCAAATAAGATTCCTTCAGTTTGATATAACATTTGGCCGGTATTCTGATCTAGCAGATTTCTTCCTGAAGCGTTTACAAATAAAAGCAGTGCGGAGCCGAATTCTTCAAGAAACGATGTCGAAAAAGATAAGCCGTCCTGTTGTTTGGTTTGATTCCATGTATCTACGAAAGATGGATAATGATGGTCAAGCCATAAGTCAAAAGCCTCGGTTCCTTCCGGTAGTTCGGCCAGTTGCCGGAATTGTTCTAAGGAAAGCGGATTGATTAACGGCAAATTGCTTTTTATTAAATGTGAATAATTGTGATAAGCCTTTTCCATATCGGCTTGTTGCTCCATGGACATTCGAGTTGAAGCAGAGATATAGGCAAGAGGCGTAGCGCGCACGCCAAGCATTGCCGTAATAGTAGAGTATATACCGGTATTTACGGACAAGACGGGGTTGTCGGCAACGATTCTCTCGATAATGTTTGCAATCGCGGTAGCGGCGAAATGTTGTTCTCCAATTGCGGAAAGAGTATAGAAAAACGAAGCGGTATCCGGCCATAACGAGCTTATGGCGGTTTTTATATATGGTTTAAATGATTCCGGAGAGTTTGGGAACAATGCCTCCAGATGTGATGTATTGCCATCGGCATTAATTTTTTCAATGACCGCTACAATCTCAGTGTTTTTTAAAACTTGCGGTATGTATTTTTTAGTAATCAAGTCTGACAGTAAGGAAGACGGATACACGTTCATGAACGATTCGGCATATTGAAGTTTTAATCCGAGCTGATATTCTATTTCCATAAGCATATCCTGAAACCATGGAGCCTGCTGATATGATCTGCCGACTGCCAGCGAATAATAAAAAAGAGCGTTGGCGTTATCCTGTGTTGACGGGAAAGATCGAACGATATTTATATCTGGAATACTCATTGCCGTAGATGATAATAGTCCTACCCTATGACCGTATGTATCCTGAATATATATATTCAGGCGCGGATTGTGCACCATGCGCAGTCTAACATGGTCGGCAAGATTAAGATTGTCGGCGGACATACCATCGCTGTCAGTTAATTTCAATGGAGTGATATCAAGCCATTCCAGCAGTGACGCTTCGTTGAATAGGAGTGTGTTAGATGCCTTGGTCACTTTTCGATGAAATACAAGATTGTCAGCGGCTATTATGGTTTTAGCAAGCAGTTTACCCGGTAAAGGATGCATTACCGGCGCGGTAGATAATTCGGGTAAAATAAAAACCGATGATACGGCATGGTCGCCAAGTTCCTGATATAACATATTCAGTATCCATTTTATGGATTCCAAATTACCGGCTAAGACAATCGGCTTGCCTTCATCTATAGATTGTTTTGCTAAAGATAGATATGGCGAGAACATTGATTTTATAACCTGTGTTTCGGTTGCAAGCTGTGACAGGTCTTGCTCGTTAAGCGGTTCATGTGATGCGAGTTTATCGAAAAAATCTTTATGGTTTTGCATATACATGAATGTTGCGGTTTTGTTTGAATGGGTAACTGTGTTTATTTCGTCTAAAAGGGTATCGAAATGTTCCGTGAAATACTGCTGTTTGAAGATAACATCTATTTTTTCCGTTTGGAGCAGTAATTTAAGTGTTCCTCTGATAATATCTGGATGATATTTGCCGGACCGGAGTATAGTATGCAATTTTTCTAGGGTTGCGTATCCGTGTTGGTTATCTGAAATAATATTGTAGAAGGAATTCAAATCTTCCCCTTGAAAATTGAAAACTCGGTTTAAATCTGGAACGGATAACAAAGTATGGGTAATACGAGATCGAGCTTCTTCCAATTGATCTATGGTTGAAATACGTTCGTTTTGCATGTCATCGACTAAAGATAAGAGCCGGTTAAGCAGTGAAAATTCTATTTCGTCATTCTCGTTGATTTTATTTCTGAATTGTCCTGTAATTTCAGTGATAACCCATTCTAGCTGTTGTAATACTCCGGATTCCGATAATGGCTGTATGCGGTATGGAAATGGAGAATAATTGGTAATAAACCATTTACCTGAAGCGGGATCGATGCGTAAATTGTTGCGGGTTATATTGACGTAAAGAGCGCCCTGACTGCTTAGAAATCTTGCTACGTCAATTACATCGTTGAGTGCGTCCATGATATCTAACAAAAGTTCGGCTGGAGTTTTATCGGATTGTCGTATGTATTCAAGAAGTGTCGGGCCGGATATTTGCGAAAGAACGAGCACGCCGGTTTCTTCATCGTATTGATGTACTTTAGGAACGCCTAAAGGAACTGTTTGTCGTTCAACCAAATCCCAAATATGAGATAGGCGTTCGCCTTCGTCTTTACTGACGGTAGTCTTTAGAAAAACATGTTCTCCCGAAGGCGATTCCGCCAGATATGCTACAAAAGAATCGCCGCGTTGTACGCGGTCAAGCAGTTTGTATTCCACTCCCCCTACTTTGACTTTGGTTTGGGCAGACAAATCGATCTGTTGCGCTTTATCTGTCAGCATGTTCATTAAAGGAGAAATGACTTCGCCGTCTTTTTCCACTCGTGTTTCAAAGGTTCCCACTACGACGCGGATATCCGGATATTTTCTCATCAGTCGTTCAACCGCCGAAGGGTCAGCGGTGAGAGTTACAAACACTATTTCCTCAGGTAAAGCGATGTTGTTTTGCAAAATTGTTTCTATATTTTTAACTGCGGTGGAACCGGTCATAATTCCTTCGTCTACAATAAATACTGTCCCTCTTTCTGTAGGCTCGATTTGGTCTGCCCCCAATACGGTATTTTTTGTTGTATCGATTTCTACAGTAATATAATCGATATCATCCAGCATATTGGTCAGTTTACGTGCGACCGGCAAACCTCTTTGTGAAATGGATACGACAATATGTTTATGTTCGGAGGTTCGATCGACATAACGAAGTTCAACTTCCTGTGAAAGCTGTTCTGAGAGAAACAATAACTGGTTTAAATACTTTCCGGTTGTCCGTTCAGTTGCAACAAGCGTATCAAACCGTTCTCTTAGTTCCGGTTTGATTTCCGATAAAACTGCCAGCCTGCCGTGTGCCATCATATCTTTAAGCGCTTCAGATAGTTCTACCGGTGTTTCTGTTATATATTTTGCCGATTCAACCGACAACGTTTCTTTTTCGATGATAAGGACAATAGATGGTGTCTCTACTTCTATTCCATCAAAGCGTACTCCTGCAATCTCATGCGGAACGGATTCGCTGAAATCAACAAAAGAGAAATTCGGATCAAGTTTTTCAAAATATTTTCCCGTGTATCCTTTTGCCGCATCGAAATATCGAAACGGGTTTGGTTCGCGGGCAACTATCAGATTAACAGTTTGGTGTTCCATAGCTTTAACTGTAACACGTTCTCTGGCGACTAGTTTTCCGGAACTATCGCGTCGTTCGATGACGGTAGAAAAATCATGTTTTAAAAAATCTTGCATCTGGCTGACATATGATGCCTGAGGGCTTCCTGTGGGAATGATCACCCCGCTGGCGCCAAATTGTGCGGCGTTTCTTATAGCCGCTATAACTGACGCTATACCTATATCATGTGCAATTTGCCCGCCTGAAGAATAGTAAAATTGATTCACTATATACATTCTGATAGTGCGGTCTATATTTGCCGGAACCAAAGCCTGATTGACTCGGTCGCGTATATCGCCTTTATATTTTCCCAGATACAATCCTCCGGTTACCATAGCGGAAAAGATATAACCGGGGAGGTTTTTAGTATACGAACTTACATTGCCGGGAGCTAGACAAGTGCCGCCGCCGGATAATCCGAATCGCAACCAATCCGGCACATCGTCAGAAGTCCATGCGACGATTGTTTCTTTGTGTTTGAGCTCGGGATGTGCGGAAAGATCTATTCTATCAGTCATATCACGTTGCCATGTGGACGAATATATTTTGGCTTCAGCCTGAGCTTTCGCCAGCGCCTGCGAGTCGGTCAAGCTGGGATCTTTAGTAAGCAGTTCTTCTTGAATAGTTTGAGTCAATATGGCTTCGTATATGGCAAGCTGGGTCTTGGTTTCCGGAGTGCCGCCGTATTTGATATGCTTGAGGCTTAATCCTTCTTTTAAGTATCCTTCGACCGCTTTACGTAACAGATTTATTCCTTGTGGAGTTTCTTCCTGTAAATCTGTACGATACAGCCAGTAATTAGTGACTTGTTCTATGCGAGGCAATTTTGCCAATATATCTTCTTCGGATTCGAATGCGTCCGGAAAATCAAGCTGTATGAATCTGGCGAACAGTTTCATTACTTCTGTATGAAATGCCCGGACGTTAGGATATCTATTAATAGAGTCGATAAGGTTATCTAAAGCCAGATTAGATTTGTTTTCGTCTTGTTCCAATATATGATAGTTATCGGTGAGTATTAGCAAGAAATCTAGTATATCTGCAAATAGTTTCTGATCTTTTTTGGTGAATTTAGTAGAAGTGAAATGAGTGATTTTCCGGATTATATCTTGTTTTCGGGATGCGATTTCAAATCGTTTTAACATACCTCGGTATAACTGACGGTTATCAATAAGAGAAGCAAAAATTTCTTCTCTGCGTTCTGTCGTCGTTTGCAGTTTTAATGTTTCGATAAAAAGATCATTATTGAACGACCGGCTAGGAATTAGCCCGTAAATATTAGCTTGATCGATATTTGCAAAAAGGTGCAGAAAATTGGACGCTATACGCTGTTTGGTTGAGTTTGAGCCCCTTATAAAAGGAGCGGAAAAAAGTTGTTTTATGGATTCGAGCAGACCTAAATCGTTTTCCGCTATTATCAATGCTGGTAAAATAGCGTAAACCGGTATTCCGGGTTCGCTCAATGCACCTTGCGCATCAGTTTTTTCAGTGAAACGGTCAAAGATATCTTTCATTGACATGCCTTCGGGAATAAATTCGCTGATGTAAGGTACAATATGGAAAACAAACATCTTGTTTTCTATGGGCTGAGCAAAGGTTGAGTTGACAGCGCTAAATATGAGATTAAATGTTTGTATGTCATCTCGCAAATGTTTATAGGGTTCTTTTTGAGACGCTACTTTAATTACAAATTCCTTATAGCTGGTTAGGATATGTTTATCTGTCTTAATAGCGGATGTTAAAAGTTGAGTAGCGCGCAGTTCGTTGCTATCTGGAAACAAAGAAACAATCTGCAACCAATCGTTAACTCTATCCGGATGATTCTTGATATTCGATTGTACCCACTCAGAGAAACTGCTGTCCTCGCTGAATACCGTTAAAATAGAATAGATATAAGGCTGTATCGGTTTGCCTGAATATAATAATTCGAGCGCGTGTGACAAAACAAATGCTTTATGCCATGCGGGGGTAATATCCGAATTAATGAATGGAATAAGTTCGATGAAATCGGGATGCTCGTTGGCATATAGTTTAATTAGATCGTTAGCGATAGTCTGTACGCTGTCGCTGTTGTCGATATTGCCTGCCATTGAATTGAATGCTTGAATGGCGGCATCGGTATTTTTGGAGTACAGAACAAACAATAAGTTGGCGGATATATGCGGCGATATAGCTGATAGTCGTTCGATTATACTTACCCAGCGTGAGTGTGTAAAATCTTTGGGCAAAATATGTTCTGAAAAATTGAACCCCAGTTTTTGCGCCAGTGCGATGATGGTTGCAAGTTGAGCCGGCTCCATATCGCTAATAACCCATTGCGCTTTTTGGGGATGTTTTTCCGCGAACATCGATAAAATCATTGCTGTACGCATATTTTGAACTGATGAGAATATTTTTTCGATATCCTGCCGCGTAAGTTTTTCTGCTATAGCGGATATTGTACTACGGTTCAAATGGATGTCGGTATTTTGCATAAGTTGTGATGTATGGGTATCTCTAAAAGCAGGATTTGCAATTAGCAGTTCAAGCGTTTCCTGATCGATTGAATCAGAATTTAGCAGTGCGCTGATAATTTCTCGGTCGGGTTGTTTAGCGAGAAGTTTGTATTCGTCCTGTGTGGGTTGTCCGCCGAGTACGAGTGCTCGGTCGATACTTATTACATCGCGGGAATAATCGTCGAACCAAGAGAATATATCTTTTGGCAGTCCGAGTAGATTAAGCCGGTTGTTGAAGTTTGGGCGTAACTGGTCTATCAGATTCATGCGGTAACCTATAAAAGACAGCCGTTTTTTTCCTGTGAGCGCCAAATCTCGTTCCGAAAAGTCGTATGGAAGCAGAATAATAATTGATGCAGGATTCAGTTGAAGAATCCAGTTTTGTGTTTCTTTCAAGAAATTTTTGTCTACGAACAGTAGCGTGGGCGTTTCGCTTTTTTTGATCAGCGAACCGACTATTTGCCTATATCGGTCGCGTGTTATAGTAATATCCGAATCAGTTACGGTCGATTCGGTTTGAAAAGGGAAGTCAAGGTCTGCGGCGAAAATATTTATTCCTTTAGATATTTTTGCCCTGTTAAAAAATACGTCAGAAAGTGACTCATCGTATATATCGGACATCGGGTCGATCTGGTCGAAAGACGCTACGACAGTGCCGAGTGTAGGTTTCGCTTTGCTCAGTTCAGGTAATATACGGCCTTGCAGAGTGAAGATTATCATATCGTAAGTAGCGCTGTCTTGCCCGGTAAGTCCGTTGGACAATTTGAGTTGCGTAGCGATGGAGGTAAACTGGGTGACCGTTTCATTTTGTGAACTCCATCCTTCTTTGGAAAGCGCAGAGAGGCTTTCTCGTAGCGGGCTATGTGCGGGTAGTGTGCAAGAAAAAAGCTGTAACATAACAGGTTGAGAAAGCATGTGGGCGTATCGGCGTACAAATTTGCCGAAAGTATATGGTGTCGGATTTATACGCATGGCTTTCCATTCCTCTGAGTTCATCAGACTAATCATTCGTTGAAAGGAAAGAGGCGTTTTGATAATCTCGCGAACTGAATCAGGGTTTGTCCAATGGGAGTAAAAGAGCATCATAATAACTTCGTTTGTGGAATAGATGCTTTCCTGCTCCAGCAGATCGTGTATTTCATTGATCTGATTAAACGCGGCATCGTCAAAAGGGTGCAGTCCGTAGGCAAGTATTGACGCTATGCCGTGAGGCCTGATTGCATCCCCGAATTTAAGTGAGGCATGGATTATTTTAGCCAGCCGGTCGATTGTCAGGCGGTCAATAGACTGATGAGTGCCTGTGATATCGTCGGCGAGGTATCGTTCATGTAATGCCAATATTGTGTTTACGATTGTTTCACGAGAATCGGTCGGAGCGAAAAGGTTGAAATTATCTATCAAATATTCGGAAAAATCAGACAATGCAGGGTCAACGTTTTTAAGTTCTTTCATAAACACGTGCAGAGGGGCGGCGGCGCCGAATCGAGTTAGCTGAGTAAGCCGTTCGTAACTTAAACGGGTGCTCAGCAGTGTCGACAATTGTTCAAGTTGTCGGTCGAATATAGCTTTGTTTACGGTACCGGCAAGTTCCGCAAACGCCGATTCATCAGTTAATTGTTTAGCCGCGTTGACCGCTAGGGGAGACTGTGACGTCATCACCGATTTTATTATGGTAGAAAGCAGTAATGTTTCCTCATCGGTCATTCTTTCTGAAATTGATTCCGAACGAACAAGCAATGCATTTACCTTTTTACGCATGTCTCGAAGTTGTTCTACGGTTGTTATAGACTCGCGTATATCGGCTTTGCCGGCAATGATAGCCGCGAATCGTTCCGGCGTAAGGTAAGCGTTGATTATAGCTCCCGGGTTGATGTTGAACCGGTTGTTTATAGGAAATGTTATATCTTCACCGTTGAGGGTTATAGTGGCAAAAACATCATTTTTAAAAATATTCACCTTAACTGAGATAGATTCGGTAACAGGGTGAGGCATTCCGGTCAATGACTTGTGTTGTTCGTTCCATAAAGACAGGAAATTTTGCGATTCGTCTGCCAGTTGTGATGCAAGCGTTGACGCAATGGCATCGGTTATCTGTTCTGCGGTTGAGATACCCAGTTTTAATTGCAGTCCGGTTCTAATAGCTGTCAGTTTGAGAACCATCTGCATGATGTTCATTTCAGTGCGGTATACGCCGCCTTTCCATTCCTGAACCAACGGCGAACCTTCGGTAAGGCTGGCCGCTACAGCCAGAGTGTTCCATTTTAGCAATAAATATTGTTCCAGAGCATTTCGTTTGCCAAGAATATTGCTTGTGTATTGCGACGGTGTGTCGCTTACGTCAAGCAGACGGGGCTTTATGGTCACAACGTTAAATCCGTGTTGGGCAAACAAACTGCAAATGCCTTTTGCGTGGAATCCTCCGGATATAAGTATGGCTTTAGATATGTTGTCGTTTTGCATGGCGTCAATGGTATTTTGAACCAGAGCCACGTCGCGTTTAAGCGCGACATCGTAGAACGACTCAAAACAACGGGATAGATCGAGCAATCGTTTGGCTTGGTTTATTAGAAATTCAGGATTGCGCGTGCCGGAAGTATTGTATGCGATTTCAGAGATAATGGCTAAAAAGTTGCCGTAATCCGAATGGTATTGTTCGATATCTTCGCTGGATAAAGATAGTTTTATAAGTTTAGTCAGGTTTCGCAAGAATCTATCCGAACGAACCGTATCACGTTGTAAGTCGGATTCGCATAAAATATTTTTTATTTCGCCGGTGAGCATATAGGTTTCCGAATCAACTGCGGAGATATCGATCAAAGAAGATGATTCAAGGTATGTTATATATTGAGCCAGCGATTCAAATTGATCAAGCGGTTCGCCTATTTCTTTGGCGAATTGTGCCAGCAGGCGAAACATGCTTTGCGAATCAAGTTTTTGCAGAGAATAGCTCAGGGTCGCGTCAAGCAGTTTAATTTTTTGATCATCGGACAATTTTGCTTGTAATAGCGCGATAAGTTCGTTCTTTTGCCGTTCGATATCGTAACGGTTAAGTTTTTTTTCCATGTCGATAAGGTCAAGCAGTTGTATCAGATGTATATGATGGCGGTAAGGAAGATTATGGCGTTGAGCCGTTTGTATAAGATATTGAAGGTAATGGCGCAGTGTGTCTTCGCCTTCGAAGTAAGCGGATTCATTTTGTTCCAAAGCCAGAAGTTCAGGAGAAAAAATATTTCGCTTGATTTCATTTAGTCTTGTTTGTAATTGGGTGGTTATCGCTGTTATGTCGTCTGCGAGCGACTGTGCTTCGGAAAATAATTCGTAGTTTTTACGGTATAGTTCCCGTTGTTCAACACCAATGGCATTAATGGATCGGTCGCCTGTTGCTAATAGATATTCAACGCCTGATATTTTGCCTTCTTTTAAAAAATAATCAGCTACAGTAAGGTTTATTTTATCATCTGGAAATGAACTTATGGAATCGGCATTTAGTCTGTTGTCCGCACCTTCGATAAATATATGCGTGATATTTTCTTTTTCCTTGAAATAAGCGATTATTTTTATTATTTGCTGTTGAACTTGATAGTAACAGTGAGCGTCTTGTATATGTATGATTGTGCGGTCTTGGTTTCCGCTTGAAATATATTCGATGGATCCGAGCTCTGATGGAAAAGATAAGTCTGATGAATCTACCGGTTTGGAAAGTAACGGCGAGAAGGAAAACAGACAGATCGAAATGCTGATTATTATCCTGTAAATCAGTGAGCTTGGTGAAATACTTTTCATAATATGTCGTATTCTCTTTAGTAATAGAGTTCTTATATTGAGATTATTGATAATTATACCATAAAATATCTTAGTACCCATAGACAAAGTGGTTGGAATTTTACTTTTTGTCCTGGGGTGGAAATTTTTAAAATACGCAAAAAGCGATGAATTTTTATATGGTTGTCTGCGTTTAAATTAGAGAATCAGTTTTTGGTTTAAGTAGAAAGTTGACATGACGGTCAAGTGTACGATAAGATATGCCGAAATAAATACTGTTGGATGATTCTGTAACTCATTATGAGGAAGGTGCCATGAAACATTTGCTGTATTTTTGTGTGTGTTTAGTGTTGTTATTAGTTTGTTCTAAAGGTTTTAGCGATACTGTTATTTTGAAGAACGGACGTCATCTGGAAGGTAAAATAGTCGAAGAAACTGAAACCAGTATCAAGATAGATATCGGGTTTGGGGCTGTGGGTTTCGATAAGTCCAAAATCGATAAGATCGAGCGTTCGTCGGATGATGAACTGCAAAAACTTGAGGCTCGTCTGGAAGAAAAACGTCAGGAATCCATCAAGCAAGCGCAAGAAAATGAACAGTGGTATGAACAGCAGGAACGGCGCCAGAGCTTGATAGATCAGAAAGATGCGTCTGCCGGTGAACAAAAAGATAACATACGACAGAAGCGTGAAGAGATAATACAGAAACGAAAAGAACAGCTCCAAAAATTGCGTGAACGACGTGAAAAGGGCAGTGAAGCGGCTATTCAACCGCCGGATTTTGGATCGGATATACCACAACCGCCTAGTATACAAGATCAGGAACCTCAGCCTTTTCAAGATGGAGGGAATGTGTCCGCTCCGGAACCGGAAACTTTAACACCTTCTAGCCCGGAGGAGGATGCTTCAGGCGGTTCAAAACGTCGGCGTATACATCGGTTAGGTGAAAGCAAGTCTCGTTGACCTTGATATCGGGACGATATTGAACTTATTGTTATCCGGTTTATAACAAATATAAACTTGTGAGTTTCCCTTAAAAAATCTTTCCAATACTTATGCTGAGTTCCTTTGGATTTGATATCATTCGATCGGCATATCTATACCAAAATTTTATACGGTAAATTTCTTGATTTTTAAAAAAATATGGCGTATTATTTTACGGTATGCTTGAAAATATTTATAATATATGGGGAGATATCGTATGTTAATGCTCGATAAACTACATATTCTTGCCGATAGCGCAAAATACGATGCCAGTTGTGCTTCAAGCGGATCATCGCGCAACGTTCGCGGCAAGCTGGGCAAGGCGTCGGTCGGTGGAGTATGTCACAGCTGGTCTTCTGACGGCAGGTGCGTATCGTTGCTCAAAATATTGATGACTAATGCATGTATATACGATTGTGCGTATTGCTTGAATCGTCGCAGTAACGATATACCCAGGGCTATGTTGTCGCCGGATGAGATATGTGAATTGACGGTGGAGTTTTATAGGAAAAATTACATTGAAGGGTTATTTTTAAGCACAGGGATCGTTAAGAATGCCGACTACACTATGGAACTGCTAATTCAAACCGCACGAAAATTACGAAAAGAACATAATTTTAGCGGGTATCTGCATATAAAGCTGATCCCCGGCGCCTCAGAGGAACTTATAGACATATTAGGGCGATATGCCGACCGTGTCAGCGTTAATATCGAGTTGCCGTCCCAACAAAGTCTTTCTATACTTGCTCCGGATAAGAAGTTGGATGCGATTCTCACACCGATGAAGCAGGTCAAAGAATCTATCGATACTTATAAGGCGGAAAAGAAAACTTTGCGGCGTGCTCCGCTGTTTTCGCCAGCCGGACAGAGCACCCAGCTTATCGTCGGCGCCACACCGGAGTCTGATATGCAAATCCTTGTTTTGAGCAGTTGGCTATATAAAAAGGTAGCTATGAAGCGGGTTTATTATTCTGCCTATATACCGGTTAACAACGACAAGAATCTACCGGCTTTACCTACACCGCCGTTGTTGCGGGAACATCGTTTGTATCAGGCAGACTGGTTATTGCGTTTTTATGATTTTGAGCCTGATGAGTTATTGTCGCCGGCAAATCCCAATCTTGCTACTGAGGTCGATCCGAAAACAGCTTGGGCGCTGGCGCATCTTGACCGGTTTCCAGTAGAGGTCAATGTAGCGGATTATAATACACTGCTTCGTGTACCGGGAATAGGTGTCCAATCTGCCCGAAGAATCATTCGCTCGCGTAAAGTGAAACGATTGCGCTATGAAGACCTTAATAAACTTCGTGTCGTTCTAAAACGCGCCCGGTATTTTATTACGGTACATGGAAGATATCATGGAGATATGGCATGCGATGAACAGCTCCTTTTCAAACGTCTGGCGACCGGGTTTGGCAGTAACGTTAATTCGTCTTTAATTCAATTGGATTTGTTCGACTCACTTTTTTCGGACAGACACTCCGTTATAACAGGGGAACTTTAATGACTGTATATATATATGACGGCTCTTTTGACGGATTTCTTTGTTGTATACATGTGTGCCTACAAAACGCAGGCGATATTGAGCTGATTACCTGTAAGCCTCAAGAACAATCTTCGCTTTTCTCCGAGGAAGTATTTGTGGAATATGATCGGGACGTCCTCAAAGAATGCATACGTCTTATCGACGCCCGATTGCCCAAAACTGCCCGAAAACATATATATTATGTTTTTCTTTCCTCCGCTCCGGAACGTGAAATGGTTATATGGAAGTATATACAATTCGGTTTTACGGTTGGAAAATTTTTGGATAGGCATATTACTGATGATTGGGTGCGGCAGGTGCATTTATTGTCGCGAAAGGTAGGTTGCGAGGCTCACCGCATGCATGGATTTGTCCGGTTTTCCAGACTGAAAGAAGGTATGTATTATGCACGGATAAGTCCTGATCACAATGTATTGCCGCTAATCGGTAAACATTTTGCGGAAAGGTTGCCAGACCAAAGGTTTATGATACACGATGTATCAAGAAACCTTGCACTACTATATGATACCCGAAGGTGGTTTATCACTGATATGGAGTTGCATTACAATCCACATGAGTCAAATGACGAAGCGTATTATAAGTCGTTGTGGAAACAGTATTTCGAGTCTATTGCCATTAAAGAGCGGGCAAACGATAAACTCCAGCGTCAATTTGTTCCTTTGAGATACAGAAAATATATGACTGAAATGCAGTAAGTTACTATCGCGATACAGCGAACGCCATTATGCCTGAAAAAGCGGCGAGAATGCCTATTATTTTCCATTCGGTATTTTTTACATACACTATTATGGAAATTAGAGTTGAAAAATATAATATGAGCCATAATGCGGAAAGTTGCTGAATATAAAAATGTATATCGAATCGTTCATAGCCCGATTGAACGCTGATGAAAATCAGCTTTGCGAGTATGAAATTGCTGTAGTTGAGAAGTGTTGACAAGTCGTGCGAAATAAAACCTAGTAATGCGGAAAACATCCCTATGTCGAGCATTATTTGAACAACAAAAATAAGTATGCTTCCCAATATGAATCCGATCGGCAAAAAAATGCCTAACCGAAATGCCATCATTGGCGCTACAGGTATCCATACGCTTAGTGTGAGCAGTGGATACGAGACTATTTTATACAGAGATATCTTTTTTATAGGTTCACGAAGAACGGGGTATATGCACAGTAATCCGAAAAGGGCGAGGAAAGAGTAGTGGAAACCTTGATCGAATATTAGCCTGGGCATAACCAACAGTTGTAAAAAGCCGGCTAACATGCATGCATGAAACGGGTTGCGTTCACGTTTGAAAAAGTCGGCTGAGAAATAAAATATTATCATCAAAACCGCTCTAAGTATAGGCACCTTGAATCCTGCCAGAAATAGATATATAAGCAGTATGGGGATTATTATGGCGCAGGCTGTCGATCTTCGTATTCCGAATAATTGAAGTAAAGTCATCCAGAAAAACGATAGACATGCGACGTGTAATCCTGAAACCACAATAATATGTATTATTCCAAGTTGCGCGAACCTGTCGAGTATATATCTTTCGATTTGAGGAGAAATGCCGAAAAGCATTGCTTTGATCAACTCGGCTTCGCCGGTTTCTTGTATTCCTGATTCCAAATTAGACAGGCAGGAATCCCTTAATTCGCTTAGCAATAAAAAAAATATATGTCTGTTTATTACTGAGACATCGGATGCGGATTTGTTTTTTGCAATTATTACTACATTGCGGGTTAGCAGGTAGTCACGGTATGTATGCCATCTGTTCAGGCGGAATGCCGGCGGGTATGATACAGGCGCGGAAAATCTAATAGTATCGCCTATTTTTGGAACCTGATTTGTGCAAATGATATCGACCAGCAATTTTGTATATATCCCCGTAACCGGAATAATCGGGCGTGCCTTGCAGTAAAATTTGACACGGCTGTATGATTTATTTTTCAGCGGATCAGTAAGAGCTTGTACAGTGGGAAACCCCAAAACACGGCCTTCGAATGTAACCGGTTCGCCGGATTCCATAAACGGAGCTAACGCGCGTGCCTGCTGGTTAATCTGTGTGGTGTTAGCCGTCATTAAGCCTATGCCTGCGATAAAAGAACTGAAAAATACTGCTGTGAATTTGAGTGTTGGTCTACTAGATCGCAACGCAAAAAGGTATCCGAGCGCGGAAATAGAAAAACAGTATATAGGTGCGATATTCGGCAGAAATGATCCCCAAAGCAATCCTACAGTGAAAAATCCGATTATCCACGGCAATAATGGGAATCTTTCATACATGGAATTGTTAGATTTGCAGGTTTGTTCGGTCAAACCATCGACTCATTAATCTGAAAACAGGTTAGTTAGTGTATTATAAATGTGGGAGGCCTGTAAGCCGAATTCTGTCGAGGACGGCTATTCATCTGGGATGCGGATTACTCCGCAACTCTTGCGGCCTAACCCGAGACAGGACGGGCAACCCTATTGTCTCCTATTTGGCCTTGCTCCGAATGGGGTTTACCATGCCAACCCGGTCGCCCGGTTTGCGGTGAGCTCTTACCTCGCCATTTCACCCTTACCGGTTAACAAGTAACCGGCGGTATATTTTCTGTGGCACTTTCCGTCGGATTACTCCGCCTGGACGTTATCCAGCATTCTGCCCTATGGAGTTCGGACTTTCCTCTTTACCATACGGTAAAGTAGCCATCCAGCCTCCCACGGTACTATTGTATATATAACAAAACAATCATTCTTAACGCATTACTCGAAAGGTATTATTTTATAAGTTCAATAAACCGGCTTTCAGATAACAATGCGTTAAATTCGGGTGTATCGGCCGCCATTTTTTTATACTCTCCGCCGCCAGTATATATTGCTCTTGCCAGAAAATCAAGCGCGGTGTCGTTATTTCCTTGCCATGCGGCAATTTGTGCTTTAGCAAACAGGTAATGCGGATCCGGCTCAAATATAGGATTGGTTACTCGGGCAAGATTGTCAATAGCTTCTTCGTAGTCTTGTTTTGCAAGATATGTAATAGCCATTGACAAATAAATTCGTTCTGACAAAGGTTCGAGAATCATTGCTTTATTGAGCACGTCAATAGAATTGTCATACATTTTTAAACGCCGGTAAAGATCGCCGGCCAGAAACCACGCTTCGACAAAATGCGGCCGTATCTTTACCGCTTTGCGGCACATGCGCATGGCGTCGTCATAGTTGCCGCGGTGGTAATATGCTTCGGCTAAGGTGAACCAGTATAGATAGTTGTTTTGGTCGAACTGTATCGCTTCTCGAATTTTTTTGGATGCTTGATCGTAAATTTTAAACTTCATATAGCATTTTGCAAGATAATATGCAACCATAGTGTCGGTAGGCTTCATCGTCAGCGCTTTCTGGCAAGCGTAAAGGGCTTTATCATACATGTCTAATTCCTGACGACATATCGCTAGGTATATATACGCTTTATATGTATTAGGATGGTCGGTAACGATATCCTGCAGAAACATTTCTGCTTCTTCAAAAAAACCCATGACCATCAATGTGAATGCTGTCTGTAGATTATCTTCATAATTTCCGGTGCGTTTCGGCAGAGGCGTTTTGTTTTGATGAGCAGTCCATAGTGACTGGTATAAAGCTAGATCTTTGTTGTCAGGCTGTATGGAAACAGCTTTGGCAATGTATTCTCCGGCCTTATCGTGATCGCCGTCTTTTATACTGATAATACCTAGGGCAAGGTATGCCCATGCCGAAGGAGGATCCATGGTTATTCGACGCAACAAATCGTCCTTCATCATTTGAAGATGCAATTTGCTTGCTGTTGCTAATTTCCATATATCTTCAGGGTCGTAATACAGGAACAGACGGTCTTTATCATAGTTATGTATTTCATAATGCGAACGTATATATACCATGTCATTGTCGTCGAAATAAGCCAGCCTCCAATCCGGTGAATGAGCTACTTTCTCATGAAATTGATCGCGTGTTTTCATGATATATTGTTTGCCTGGCGTATAGCGTAACAACATTGTGTTTATATTGTATTTATCGATAATCCATTCCCAGCCGATTTCTGCGCGACGTATTTTAAGGTCGTCAAGTAGAGGCATACCGCCGGCAATATACATTGTTCTGTAATCGACAAAGTTTTTATATTCCGGATACGTCTGATACAGCAGAAACCCGCTGTAGAAAAACGGAGTATAAATATTCGGCTTAACATCGTTGGCTTTAATGTATTCGACAGCGTTACGCGGATAAAAATCGGAACGCGCGTCATAGTTGAGAAAATTCTCAAACCCTGCGGCATGTATATATTTTACGGTGAAAAAAATCACGCAGGCAATACAAAGCGTTCCGTATACGGCGGTGCTTGCCAATCGTATGGCCTTTTTGCTGAAACGTAATTCGTACAATATAATATTGATCATAACGCCGATGTATTTTAGACTCAAAGCGAGAGTCAGCAAAAATGGAAAAATAGTGAAGCGTTTGAGGTAGTAGCAGATGGGGAACAAAAGTACCAGTAAAATGCCGTCAGTGAGGTCGGATTTGCGTGCCGGCACAAAAAACATACTTAAAAACGCAAATGCAGGTATGACCAGTAGAGGAATATTGAGCATAAATACCCGTTCAAAAGAAATCCAGTCCATAATGCAATACAGCATAGTTACGCTTGGTGATTGTATGCTGTGAAAATATATTTCTTTTCCGTACGGATTAAAAAGGCTTGCTATAACTGAAAGAATTGTTACGAAAACCAACCCAATAATTTGTTTCCATCGAAAAGTTCTGCCAAACCATCGTGAATATTGTTGGCGCATATATTTTTTTAATATCTCTGCCGCGCAAAAAATTATCAGGGTTATCAGGCCGATAAAAAATGAAACATGTATGTTGACCCATAATAGTATCAGCAACGGAATACACCAAAGATAACGTTTTTTGCGCGTAGCCTGATATTGTCGAAGAATATAAAGTTCAATAAGATAAATAATTATGCCTATAGTCTGGGCGCGAAGGAGCCATTTTTCTCTAAACAGATAAAATGTTGCGGCCAGTATTACAGCGGTTATAGCCGGATTCCATCTTCGGGTATAGCTTAAACGGACAAATAAAAAAGCCGCCCATGTTATCAGTAACCCGTTGATAATAATCAGGCCGGAGATTCCGATCATGGAATAGAGCCAGTAAAGTATTACCTGATACAGCCAGTTTTCATCAACCCATTTTTGACCTGATGAAGCGAACGAGAAAATGTCTTCATGCTGTATGGTTTTTGATGCTAAGATTTCTCTGCCGATCGAAAGGTCTGTCCAAACTCCGTGCTCTGTCAGAGGGCGTATTGTCAACCCAAGTATAAATAGTAAACTTATGGTACATGCGATGACGGTAAGTATTCCGTATAATTTCTCTTTTTTCAGCACGATACACCTCCTCACTATACCGGTACAAATGAAATAACAGCGATATATAAAATTTTATGAATTGTTTGTGCTACAATACGCCGGTCTGTTCGAGAAACAATTAACCGTGATCAGGTATATAATACAAAATGCGCACGCAATTATCACAACAAATAAGGGTATGCCCTTTATGAACTTCATTCACATCGTTGGGAGTCAGCTTCATATAACATCCTTGGCATATATTGCCGTGAATAGGTACGACTGCTGGTTGTTTATGCTGGATAGTACGGTCGTAAACGTTCATTACCTTAGGAGAGACATTTTCTTTCAGGATATTCCGCTTTGCTAGCAGTTCTTTGATTTCGTTGTCGACGGCGACTATGCGGTCTTTAATCTTTTGTTCTTCGTTGCTAAGTGTTTGTTCGCTTCGTTTAAGATTTTCTTCGGCCTGTTTGACAGAAGACTGTTTTTCTTCAGCTTTCATCATGTAATCAAGAATGGTATCTTCAAGTTTGGTGTTTTTCTTTTCAAGAGTTTCTATTTCTTTAACCAACGCCCTGTATTGCTCATTACTTTTTATTTGGCAAAGTTGGTTTTTGTACTTTATTGTTGTTTGCTTATTTGCGTCTACATCTACTTCGATATTTTTTTGATGAACCCGAGTATCCTGCAAATTTTTCTGTGCATCGGCTAGATCTTTCTTTTTCGCCTCTATGTCTTTAAAAAGGGATTCCAGTGTTTGTGGCAAAGATACCTGTAATTCTTTGAGTTGAATAATTTTGAGGTCGATGTCCTGTATTTCCAGTAGTCGTAAGATGTCTTTTATCATGAACCTGTCTTTTCTCTGATAGATTTACCGAATGGTGGGCGATACTGGACTTGAACCAGTGACTTCTACCGTGTGAAGGTAGCACTCTCCCGCTGAGTTAATCGCCCATTGCAATTAAGTTATACTTATTATTGCTTATAAGGCAAAGGCAGGATAATGTCAAACATTTTTGTTGCCTAGATATACTTTTATCGCAAGCAGATATTCATGCATTCAGTGTTTTGCAAAGATTGATTTTTATGAATGCAGAGCGTCCAGAAAGCCTTTAAGTTTTCGACTGCGTATCGGATGGCGCATCTTGCGCAGTGCCTTGGCTTCGATTTGCCTGACACGTTCCCTTGTTACATTGAACACTCTGCCCACTTCTTCGAGGGTTCTGGGTGATCCGTCTCCGATGCCGAACCGCAGTGTAAGCACTTTCTGTTCTCGCGGAGTAAGGGTTTTGAGAACGTCTTCCATCTGTTCGCGCAACAATGTGTATCCGGTTGCTTCGTCAGGCGATTCTATCCCTTTGTCTTCGATGAAATCTCCGAAATGGCTGTCTTCACCGTCGCCGACCGGAGTTTGAAGTGATATAGGATGTTGCGCGATTTTAAGAATCGCACGAATTTTTTCAACCGGCATGTTCATTTCTTCAGCCAGTTCTTCAGGAATAGGTTCTTTGCCTTTTTCCTGAACCAGTTTTTTAGATGTGCGAACCAATTTGTTTATAGTTTCGATCATGTGAACAGGAATGCGTATTGTCCGCGCTTGATCGGCTATAGATCGGGTAATAGCCTGCCGGATCCACCACGTGGCGTAAGTGCTGAATTTGTATCCGCGGCGGTACTCGAATTTTTCTACTGCCTTCATCAAACCCATGTTGCCTTCCTGAATCAGATCAAGAAAGGAAAGCCCTCGGTTGGTGTATTTTTTTGCGATACTGATAACAAGGCGTAAATTTGCTTCGACCATCTCTTTTTTAGCGTCATGAGACCTTTTAATCCATTTTCGCAGATTTTTTACCGTGCGTAAGAATTCATCATAAGGCATTTGTGCACAGATTTCTATTCTGCGTAGCCGTCGTTTTTCATTTTTGATTTTCTTTGCCGTGAAGTTATCTTTTCGTTTTTCGAGTTTCCTTATGTTTTCAATAGTCTCAAGAATTTTCGAATAAACTTCTTCGACTTTTTCAGAAAAAGACTCTATGGCTGATTGCTTGAAATAGAACTTTTTTATGGCGCGTTGCAGTTCTTCATGTATTTCGGCTATGTCCATTCGGATTTTGGTCTTATCCTCAGCGGTAGTGTTCGGTTTATGCATAGCCTGATATTTGTCGATAGCGATTTTATATTGATCGTCAAGGTGAGCGATATATTTCGGCAAGGTTTTCAAATACGATTCGCGCGATTTAGCTTTTTTATCGAGCACGATTCTGTCAAAACGTTCTTTAGAGCTCAATAGGCGTTTTGCAAGGATAATTGCCTCACGGTATGAATACCCGAATTTGTATATATGTTTTTTGATCTGCTGTTCGGATTGTTCGATTCGTTTTGATATTTCAACTTCTTGTTCGCGTGTCAAAAGAGGAACCTGCCCCATTTGTTTGAGGTACATTCTGACAGGATCGTCAAGAACTTCAAGACGTGCGGCTTTTGCCTGTGTTTCGGTTGTTTCTTCCTCGATTTCAGCGCTGATGCGCAGGCGACCTCGAGTATCGGAGTCGATTATTTCTATATCCATACTTCGAAGCAATATCAAAATCGAGTCGATTTCATCGCCGGACACAACGTCTTCCGGTAGCGTTTCATTTATATCTTCGTATGTCAGAAACCCTTTTTCGTTGCTCAATTGAATCAATTGCTTGATCCGTCGATTGCGTTCTTCTTTGTCGGTCATAGTAATATATTCACTCCCGCTTGTTAATGTGAAACCGGTACTGTTAACCGGTAAAACGTTTCCAAAAGCAAAAATACTCGAAGTTAAAACACCCCGAGTTTTATTTTTTCCTGTTTCAGGTCATGCAGGTTTTTAAAAAGTGAAGATATATCCTCACCTTTAGCATTTTTTAAAGATTCCATACACGAACTGATTTTTTTCTCTATATATTCTTTTTTAGTACGTTTGAAAGCGTCTTCAAAAACTATTTCAGGGTTTTGGTCTTCAATATCCTGCGACATAATTTCTGTAAGCAAGGCTCTAACTGTCTCGTCGTCTCTAAAGTGTTCTAACAAGCTGTCAGCAAGTGTATTATAAGACATTTGACCGCCTGAAATTATTGTTTCCCAAAGACGGGCGACTATTGTACTAAAAAAATAATCTTTTTGCAACAAATTTTTTGCCTTATCAAGTATTAGGCTTTCATAGAGTATTACTACTCTCATCAGTTCTTTTTCCCATGGCGGTATATTTTCTTTTTCCCGAATTCCCCTCTGCTGAGTAATTTCTTGACGATTAGTACGTTCTCTTGTTATGCGTGCTTCTTTGTTTCGTTTTTTTGCCAGATCGTCTCTCAATACCTCCTGAGAAAACCCCAGTTTCTCTTCAATTCTCTTTAACCAGCTTTCCGCAAGCAAGTTATTGGAGACTTTAGAGATAAGGCTCATCATTGACTGCGCTATTTTGGTTCGGGCAAATTCGTCATCAAGTCCATACTGATCTATCAATAATTTGAGACGGAAATCGAGTAAAGGTTCACCTTGTTGTAGTATATTTGAAAATTTTTCCGCGCCGTATTTTTTTATATAGCTGTCAGGGTCATCACCTGCAGGAAGTGTAACAACCTTAGCGTTGATACTTTGCTCCAGTATAGGATCCAGTTTTCTGATTACTGCGTTGATACCTGCTTGGTCTGAGTCGAATGCCAGAAACATTTGATCGGCATAACGTTTCAGTATAGCTAATTGTTCTTCCGTTAGCGCTGTACCGCACGGAGCTACTGCGTTGGTGAGTCCTGATTGATGTAATTGAATAACGTCGAAATAACCTTCGACAATCAGTACTGATTTTTCATCGCGTATGCTCTGTTTGGCGTCGGAAAATCCGTAGAGCACTTTACTTTTCTGGTAAAGTTTTGTTTCCGGAGAGTTTATATATTTCGGTTCAGAGTTGTCTAGCACCCTTGCTCCGAATGCAACTATGCGACTTTGTTCGTCTCGTATGGGGAATATAAGTCGGTTGAAAAACCTGTCTTTAATCGTTCCGGTTCGTTCATCTTTCTTTATCAGCCCGCAGGCAAGCAATTCCTGTACGGAGTAGCCTTTTTTTTGGAGATATTGACGTAAAAGTCCTGAAACGGAAGGTATGAATCCAAGTTTCCAAGTTTCGATTGTTTTCGTGCCGATACCGCGTTTGTGCAGATAATCCCGAGCATGCTGTGCGCGCTGGTCGTTGCGCAGAAAATCGTGAAAAAACGAAGCCGCGGTTGACAGGCAATCGTAAAGACGGTCTTTTTGTGATTTTTTTATTGCCGGCTCGTTATTGCTTTTGCCTGTAAGGGTATAACCGCAACGGTCAGCCAGACGTTGAATAGCTTCCGGAAATGTAATTTGATCCCATTCCATAATAAAACTAAAGATATCTCCGCCGCGGTGGCAACCGAAACAATGATAAATCTGTTTAGCCGGATTGACTACGAAAGAAGGTGTTTTTTCTTTATGAAACGGGCAGTTTGCTTTGTAATTGACACCGGCTTTTTTTAGAGGTATGTATGATTCGATCAATTCGACGATATCTATTTTAGATCGAATGTTATCTCTATCCTGATCATTGGCAAAATTCATACTACCGTTCTACTCGATAAAAACCTGAACAGGGAATAATTTCCAGTTTTTCGTTTTCGGTTATTTTATCAATCAGCAGGTTCAAGCCAAGGTTATCGCTTGAAATATGCCCTGCGATAATGGCGTTGATATTGTATTTTTCAGCTTCGCAGATATGATCTTTGGTCATGTGCATGGCAACAATGGTTCCGACTCCGCTGACGGCCAGTTTTTCGTAATTTTTCTTGGAACCTTCAGTGCCGCCGGTCATGTCCACAAATATTTTACCTACCCTGTGATTTTCCGAGCCGCAGATAACTTTTGGGGGAGTATTGTTTTCCGACGCTATTTTGTATTCCGGAATTTCTTCGAGAATCTTGATTACATCGCGGACTACCCGAGGTGATTTTTCTTCCAGATGTGTCTGTAGAAAATCTACAACGCAGTTATCGGCAGGCGTGTGTAAGTTCAGCATAGGTATATCCAGCAGTCGTGCGCAATCGACGGCGCGGTGATGGTTCAACGGCATAATACCTTTTTCCACTTCTTTGACACGTTCCTCGATGAGCGCTTCGGCAATATTTATCGGCACTCCGAATTTATAAAGAATATCCGCCTGCATATACATGACATTATAGAAGCCGGTTAATGAACGGCCTTCAGGATGATGCGCAATTACAAGGTCGAGGTTTCCGCCGCGTTTTTCTCTAAGCCGGTCGGCAAGCACCAGTTCGCCGACTTCGATATCGATTCCCAGCATAAGAGATTTTACTTCTTTTTCCGGATCGCCGTATAGAATTCCGGAATCGGCGTACGGATTGGAAAGGCGGCTTTTATCGAACGATTCTTTTGCAGATTCACTCATGGCATCATAGGTTTCCCGCAATCGTTTCAATTCGTCTTCCACACCGTCTTTGCCGCGCGGGTCTTTCTGTTTGCCGAATTCGATGGCGATATCGAAAATGTCTTTGATGCGCATGGTAAAACCTCCTTTTCAGGGGATAGATTTAAAAATGATTTTATTATATAAAATGTCTTATTTTGATTCAATCCGCTTGATCTGTCAATATCTTCTTGTTAGAAGGCATATTATTTTTTAATACGATAGGCATGGACATTTTATTTGAAGACTCAAAATCCTTATATTCGGAGAAAAAAGGTGTTTTTCGCAATAGAAATTGATATAAAGATGATATGAAAACATCAATGCGTATCAACCTGTATTTTATTATCGGATTGCTTTGCTTGTTTGCCGCAGTCCGTTGTTTTCTACATTTCGACAATACCATAGCGGATGTTTTGCTGTCATTTTGCTGGCTTGCGTTCAGTTTTGCTATACCCGGTGCATGCATATTTTTACTTTTTTCCAACCGTAAAGAGGTTTTAAAAGTAGATTGTCTGACATTCGGCGCGGCCTCCATACTGCTAAGCGTCTTATGGAACTGTGCTGTCACTTTGCTGTTTGCTTGCGCAGGCGGGTTTTCTCATTTCGGTTTATGGCTAACACATTTCTTTTTAAGTAGTTGCTCGGTTTATATTATACGGTCGGGCGTAGGATTGCATCTATATAACCCTGAAATAAAAATGTGGTGGCTGATAGCCATTTTAGCGGTTGCTGGAGTACTTTACGCTCGTCCGGTTGCGCAGGTCATAGGAGGGCGTGATCCGGGGGTATACATCAATACCGGAATCAACATAGCCAGAACCGGCGCGCTGATAACTCAAAATAAGACGATTCCATTCATACCCAAAGAACAATATACAAAATTTTTGGCGTATATGTATGAAGCGGACAAAACCGCGCCGATGTTTCTGCCGGGATTTTATATAACCGATTTTTCTACCGGCGAAATAACCCCGCAGTTTTATCATTTGTACAGCGCGATATTTGCGTTATTGTATCCTGTTGTAGGAGTTCATGGTTGTCTATACGGCACTCCGTTTATCGCTTTATTGGCGCTGACGTTGGTGTTTTTGTTTTTGTACCGGCATATAGGCTCGACTGTTGCAATTGCCTCAACACTGCTTATGATGTCAGGCGCGCATCAGGTGTGGTATGCCAGATATCCGAACTCGGAAATATTCGTACAGCTATGTTTTTTCGGGGCGCTGTTTTTTTTGTCGATCGCAAAAAAAAGGCATAATGGATTATGGCTACTGGCAGGTATAACGCTCGGGATGTCGTTCTTCGCGCGGATTGACAGTTTTCTGATTGTCGGCGCTTTGCTTACGGTTCTTTTTATAACGGCGGCGAATCCTGAAAATTGCGGTAAAAAAGCAGTTATTTTTTCACTGACCGCCCTGCTCCTTTTTCTTGTTTCCCATGGATACGGTTATTTCTTTTCTAATCCGTATTACATGTCTAGGTTCGGCGTTTTATTTCAGAAAAAATTGGTTATAGTGTGCGGCCTGCCGATAATAACCTTCATTTTTATGTTTTTCTTTTTGAAGTATATGAAAAAATTTATTCCGATTGTATCAAATTACCTGCGGTATTCGATCGCAGTGGGGCTGGTGTTGTTTTTGTTCGCAGGGGCTACCGTTTTGAGTTTCAAGACTATCGGCTGGTTCGCCTGGTATCTTTCCCCGCTGATACTGATTGCCGGATCAGTCGGAGTGTTGATGTATGCTATGGATCGGCGGGTATTCGTCGATCACGGAAAAATTATACAAACCTTAGTTCTGGCGACGTTTTCAATATATTTGATTGCCTATACTCCGGACCCAAAGATAAGACCAGATCATTTTTGGGCAATCCGGCGGTTTACGTCTATAACGCTACCTTTTTTTGCGATTTTTGCTGGATATGCGGCATCGTATCTTATTACACATAGATATAAAATTATACGGTTTGCGGGCGGTTTTCTATACCTTGTTCAAATAGGGTGGCTTTTGGCTATAACCATTCCTACGCTGAGGTTCGCCGAATGCGAAGGCATTTTATCCGGTTTAAAAAAAGCGGAAAGTTATATCCCTCCTAAATCGACTATAGTTCTGTTCGACGCTACAATTGGTCTATATGGTACTCCAATATATTTTATGAATTTTTTCAATTACAATCGATTTATACCCATAGGACAGCCGAAAGAATTCATGCATAATACGGAAAAATTTGAAAGGATCATTGCGCCCATAGTGCACAGCGGGGAACCGGTGTATTTTTTAAGTTACAGGCAAATTCAACTTCCGTTCAAAACCATAACAGCCGAACCTCTGCTACGTATCAGTGTACCGATTTCCTTGGTGGAAAAATCTCTTGAGAATCTGCCGGAAAAAACAAAACCGATTTTTGGGATACCTGATAATTTTCTATATATCTGGCAATTAAAAGATAACCGAAACGGTTAATTCATAAAAGTTAAAATCTATCCTGCGAAATATCCGCCTACAGTCAATAAAGCGCCTAAAACGAGCGCAAGAGCCGAGTGAACCAGCAATAACGATTTGTTTTGTTGATAAATGACCATAAAGGTGCAGATGGTATTTGGAAAAACAACTATCCAAATGCCTTTGATAAGCCCGCTCCAGCCAAATATTGTTATAAGTACAGTCCAGTCGGCAACCCACACATTATGCATGCACACTATGACAAGGCCGAAAGCGAGTGACGCCATGCCGGTAAAAAAAATCAGAGCGTAATTTTTACAGTAATCTTCCATAACTTTTTGGAAAAATGAACGATTTAAAAGCATGCCCAGCGATACGACAACGAAACACGGTCCAAGAATTTTTGCGATAAATACCGGTGTTCCCATCGGTTCCTCCTGTTTAAAAGATTTAGTCATCAATACGTGCGGCTTTACGCAATATTCGGTATATATGAGTGTTATCGATGATTTGAGTGTCCGGATATAATGTACCTTTATACTCATTGAGCAATTTGCCAGCGTCGCCCATAGCATATAAACATACCAGTTCGTTAGTGTGATCGCCAATCCGGTACGATACCTCGCCGTCAGGGTAGACGTATGAATCAGAGCTACCCTGTTGGAGAGGAAGATCACCTTTTTGAAGAAGCGGATTTTCGCTCAAGCGCATGTAACTGTTAGCATGATCGGATGTGACTATAAGAAGGGTATTAGACCAGTCAATATCGTCGTCCGGACGGTCGACAAAGGCGACAATCGTTTTTACAGCTTCTTCCAAATCCCACATGGAGGCAATCATCCATTGAAAATTGTTGTAATGGTTTGCGGTGTCAATGTCGCCCTGTTCTATCATCAGAAAAAAGCCGTCATTGTCTGTTGCGGCGACTGTCAATGCCGCAAGAGCGCTATCGGCAAGAGTAGGGTTTTCTATTGTGGATCGAACTACCGACGGGGCGCCGGGAATATCCCGTGCGAGTTGAGGTTCAAAGTATCCTTTTACCCCGCCGAACAATCCGAAAAGTTTTTTATTCTGCGCAACCGCATTTTGTGCCGCAACCTGAATAGTCGTTGCGCCGTCAACCCCTGACTGGCGCTCGGCAAAGATATATTCCTCGGAGGCGGATAATGTGGTATACAGAGATTGCGATAAAAACCCTTTTGTCGTATCCCATGTGGGGTTGTTGAGGATAGGATGTCCTCCTGAAATGACTATATCCGGTTTAACTTCTGTTATGATTTGATCGGCAATACCCAAGCCCTCATAGTCTTTATAGCCGGTATAATAATTTTCTCTTGATTTGTTGTTACTGACAAACGCCGCAGGCGTCGCGTGGCTGAAAGGCATAGTGCTGACTATGCCTATTGACGCGCCTTTTCGGGATCTCATCTGTACGGCAATAGTTTCTATAGCGCCGTTATCCGGATCGTTATAAATCCAGCTGATATTGCCTTCGTTGGTTTTTCGTCCGGTCGACATTGCAGTTGCTGACGATGCCGAGTCGGTAGCGGGATAATAAGTGTTGGTGCCGTAACCTTTAATCTTTGTTAAAAAATAAGATTCCGAACCCGACCGGTCAACCGGATACGGCGCGATTCCGCCCGATGTAACATCATAGCCTATGGAACTGATGAAAGTTTGCTCGTCATATTCTGCAACTTCCGCTCGCATAGCGTACCTGTTATAGGTGTCGACATCCCATGTTGTGACATACGCAGAATGTGGAAATGAATGCCATATCATACCGTAATCTGTACCGTAACGGTATCTGCTTGCGGCTATTTCATGTTGCAGGTGCATTCCGTCTCCGATTACCAGAATGATATATTTGGCTGACGGTAATTTAGCGGATACTTTATAAAACCGTTGCGGTACGTCCCCCGGCGTTTTGCCGTTCATCCGTGGATCAATTCCTCTATCTATCCATTTTACAGTGCCGTTAGCGTTGAAGAAGAGGTCTTCTTGAATTGCGAAATAATGCAAATCATTCCATGGAGAATCTTTGTCGATGGTGTCTTTCCAATGAACGGTATAGTTGGTATGCGAATTACCGGTAAAGGTAACGGTATGCCAGTCAGGCTCTCCGGCGTCCTGGGTTAGCGATAATATGGCGCACTCGGTGTCATCGGTAGCAGTTGCAGGCGACATCAAAATGACGAATAAAAAAACAACATTGAAAAACAATCTTTTCATAACCGCGTCTCCGCTGTCTGTACTATACATGAGCAACATTATAGCACAGCAATTGGTCTCACCGCAAAAAAAATCGGACTTATCGGTCGTTTAAATAATATGCCGAATTTGCGTTTGACAAACCGACATGTCCGGCTTAGTATGTTACGAAAAACTCACGGACGGTTTTATATGCATCTTTATCGGCCTCTAGAAAAATATCTCGACAGAAATAGGTCCATAACTGTAGCAGTAACCCTAGGTACGATTTTATTTACAGGATTTTTACTGCGAATATGGAATATTTCATTCGGATTGCCTTATTTATACCATCCTGACGAACCGATGGTAGCCATTGTGGCGGTACGAATGTACAAAAACGTATCTTTGAACCCCCATTTTTTTCATTACCCGTCATTATTCTTTTACATAAATATGTTTGCGTATTTTCCTATGATGTATGTCGGCAAACTGCTTGGTTATTTCGAGTCGCTCAATGATATATATCCTCCGTTCATGCTGATTATGGGAAGTGGTAAGACCGACACCCCGTCTGTTATGCTTTTAGGTAAATGGTTTTCAATCTTACTGGGAACAGCAGTTATATTTTTTATATATAAAATCGGGCGGATGCTAACCGGAAGCGTTTCAGCCGGATTGATCGCCGCGGCTGTGGTTGCGCTGTCGCCTACCAATATTGAATACTGTCACTATATGACTACCGATACGATACTTGTTTTTTTCATTGTTCTGTCGGTGTATTATTCTCAAAAAATACTTAAGTACGGGCATACGCGGTATTATATATTGTCAGGATTATTCGCGGGTTTGGCGGCGTCAAGCAAATACAACGGTGCTGTTGTGGTATGCGGCATATTAGCCGCTCATTGTTTTCGTACCGGGTTTGCAGGATGGAAAGACTTGAAAATTTATGCGGCTGTGATCGTATCCGTAGCCGCATTTTTAGTTACCACCCCGTATGCGCTGTTGACTTTCGACAAATTCTATGAAGGGCTACGTTACGACGTGACACATTACGCCTCAGGACACGAGGGAATGGAAAAAAATGTACTGAGGTGGTACGCGACGCATCTAATTGTGAACGAAGGTATTATAATTATATTTTCTTTTTTTGGGCTCCTGCTTGCGTTTATAAAACGCAACAAACAGGTATTGATAATATACGGTTTTACCTTGGTGTATCTTGTGTTTGTAAGCATGTTTACCGTGCGAAATGCGCGGACTATCCTTCCGGTAATCCCGATGTTAATATTGACCGGCGCATGGTGTGTTACAGTTATATATAATTATTTCAGGAAACGTAAAAATCGGCTGTTGATATGTTTATGTCTTGTTTTGTCGGCGGGTTCGATATATTTGCCAGCCATGACATCATTTCGTTTCGTGCATCGTCTAGGTATTATCGACAGCCGCGAAACCGCGCGAGTATGGATAGAGGAAAACATTCCGCTGAAATCAAAAATTGCTTTGGAGGGATATTCTCCTTATATCGACAAGAATAAATATATTCTCAAAGGATTGGATAGGATAATAGATCATCCGCCGGCTTATTATATGAATAAGAAATTCGATTATCTGGTTTTCAGCGAAGGTATGTACGGCAGATATTTTAAAGAACCGGATCAATATCATTTAAATATAAAAAGATACAACCTGTTTTTTGATGTATTCGATCATGTAATAACCTTCAATGACGGGGATTATGAGGTCAAAATATATAAAAACCCCGGTGTTTTACAGTAGATTAAATAACCCGTTAAATAGTAAAATGTCTTTGCACTGTACGGTTTGATTACCGGCTTGCGGATACAGGTATAAGTCGATCTATTTTTGTAACGCTGAACACATCGATAATTGATTGTTGCGCGTTTATAATTCTAAGCTCGCCGTTTTTCGCGGACAAATCGCGATGATACGAAACTAGTTTACCCAGCACTAAGCTGGTTACGAAAGCAATATTTTGAAAGTCCAGCTCTATACGAAACACATTGTCATTGTAAAGTTTCCGGATTACGGAATCCAACTCGTCGGCCAGATCAAGATCAAATTTGACTTCATTTTGTAAAAATGATACGGAAGCCTTGTTATCAGATATGTCTATTCTCATTATATCTGCCATATACACCCCCATCAGATATTGTTTTTAAATATATCGGTAACTTTAAGAATATCTTTAATTTACAGCCGGATATCCTTTTATGCGAGACGTTATTAATTTTTTTATCCATTGAATTTGTTTGTTGAAATAATATGTGCCGATTACGTATACTGGTCGGAAACCGGATTAACATCCATTGAAAGGGATTGTATGGACTCGGACAAATTGAAAATCATTAGCGCCTGTCTTTTGTTCGGTGCAGTTATTGCTACGGTATACATATTGGTCATAGGTAGCACACTGCTCATTCCGCTGGTAATTGCGGTCATTATATGGTATCTGATAAACAGCTTGACAGTCGCATATAAGAATATACCTTTTCTGGGAATCCGTATGCCGCATTGGTTTTTGTTCGGTATGGCGCTTTTGACGATATTGATTTTATTGTGGGCTGTGTTTACGTTGATAACCTCAAATATTACTGACGTGGTAAATGCCGCGCCTGTGTATCAGGAAAAACTTGTCAGGCTGATAGCCCGCGTTATTGAGTTACTGCATATCGATAAAACGCCGACAGTATCGCAACTGATAAATAGTGTGAATCTTGGGAAAATAATACCCCAGTTTGCGTCGGTAATTACAGGCATAGCCGGTAACGCCGGTATCATCTTGTTGTACGTATTTTTTTTACTGATGGAGCAAAAAAGTTTTGACGGAAAATTATCTGCTCTCGCAAAGAATGAGTACAGAGAAGACACCATCCGTAAAATAATCGGCCGCATAGACACCGATATCAGGCGATATATAGGCATAAAGAGCCTAATGAGTTTGATTACCGCTTTTTTGAGCTACCTTGTAATGAGATACGTCGGCGTGGATTTCGCTGTTTTCTGGGCGGTTCTCATTTTTATTTTCAATTATATACCAACGATAGGATCGATTCTGGCGACTGCGTTTCCTTCGCTATTGGCGCTTTTGCAATTCGACACCCTTTACCCATTTTTTGTGATTTTATTCGGTATCACCGCTTTGCAGTTTGCCATAGGTAATGTTCTTGAACCTAAGATTATGGGTAACACTCTCAATTTAAGCCCTCTGGGTATTATATTGTCGCTTGCGTTATGGGGTACTATATGGGGAGTTATAGGAATGTTTTTATGCGTACCGATTATGGTTATAATCACAATCATTCTCGCCCAGTTTCCGAAAACGCGCCCGATAGCGGTTATTCTATCGAAAAACGGTCTTGTTAGGTAAACTTCAGGATATGCAACCTGATCAAATTTATGTGATTCAGCGCAATGAATCATGGATTTTTTATTCCGGCTTGCCAGACCGGTTTATTTGTTGGTATGATATGTCGAACCTAAAAAAATTTTATCAGGATATGACTACTAGATGAATGAGCAAACGCCAGATATTCCATCAAACGAACAGCCGGCAACCAAACAACCCAATATAATTCATGTTGCCCTTGCGGGTAATCCGAATTCAGGTAAAACGACCATCTTCAACAACCTTACCGGAGCGCGCCAGCATGTGGCGAATTATCCCGGGGTAACTGTAGAAGTTAAAAGCGGTGAACGGAAAGTCGACGGGGTCAGACTGCAAATCGTCGATTTGCCGGGTACTTACAGTTTGACTGCGTATAGCAGAGAAGAACTTGTTGCCAGAAATTATATAATTGAAAATCAGCCCGATGTGATCGTCGATATTCTCGATGCGTCTAACCTTGAGCGCAATTTATATTTGGCTGTTCAGTTTATGGAACTAGCCGTACCTTTGATACTGGTTTTCAACCAGAGCGATATCGCTCAGAAACGAGGTATAACCTTTGATATACAAAAATTGTCCGCATTGCTCAATACGCCCATAGTGTTGTCTGTCGGGAACAAAAATATAGGTACGGATGATTTGGTCGACACCATTTTAAACCGCACTTCCTACGCTAGAGAGCGGTTTAATATTAGCTATGGTAAAGACATCGATTCCGAGATTGCCGCAGTGCAATCGATTTTGGAATCGCGATGCAGTTTGGAATTCGTCAGGAACAAATCGAAATGGTTTGCAATCAAATTGATCGAGGACGACGAAGAAGCTGTAAAACTTATACAGGTCGACCGTAACTCATCAGGAGAGATACTCAAGACAGTTGCTTGCGCAAGAATAAAAATTAAAAATATATATGGTTCCGATCCAGAAGTAATTATTGCCGAACGGCGGTATGGGTTTATATCGGGTGCGTGTCAGAAATGTATACGCTATTCGCCGGAACAACGGCATAACGTGTCGGATAAAATAGATCATGTAGTTATAAGCAAAGTCTTCGGCCTGCCGCTGTTTCTTGTCATGATGTATACCGTGTTTTTCCTTACGTTCAAAGCTGGCGCGCCGTTTATACATTGGCTGGATACATTTTTCAACTGGCTGGCATATACCGTATCAAGTTGTTGGCCTGAGGGTTCGGACAGTATATTGAAGTCCCTGCTGGCTGATGGTATTATAGGCGGAGTGGGCGGAGTTATCACGTTTCTGCCGACCATATTGTTGTTGTTCATGGCGATATCCATTTTGGAGGATACCGGCTATATGGCTCGCGCGGCATTTATAATGGATCGCATAATGAACAAAATTGGCCTGCATGGCAAAAGTTTTATACCGCTTCTTACAGGGTTCGGGTGTTCTGTACCCGGTATTTTAGCCACACGGACGCTTGAGCACGAACACGACCGGTTGACAACCATGCTTGTATTGCCGCTTATCAGTTGCGGGGCTCGTCTTCCGATTTACGCCCTTATCATCCCCGCGTTTTTTCCACTTCAATGGCAGGCGCCTGTTTTGTGGATAATTTATCTGATCGGGATACTTCTTGCGGTAATATGCGCCAAGTTGTTAAGAGCCACTTTATTCAAAGGGGAGCAGGCTCCGTTTGTCCTCGAACTACCGCCTTATAGGGTTCCTACGGTCAAAGGCGTACTGATCCACATGTGGGAAAAGGGGTATTTGTACATTAAGAAAGCGGGAACGCTTATTCTCGCTATGTCGATCATTCTATGGGCATTTTCCACTTTTCCTCATCCGCCGGACGATATGAAGGAAGGACTTTCTAAACATGAGATTCATCAGTTGGAAATGAGTTATTCCGTTGCAGGCAGATTCGGTAAAATAGTCGAACCGCTTTTGCGTCCGTTGGGTTTTGACTGGCGTATAGGAACTGCACTGATCGGAGCTCTGGCGGCTAAAGAGGTATTTGTAGCTCAACTGGGAATAATCTTTGCAGTCAGTGAAGAAGAGGACGACTCGGAGACGCTTCGGTCTAAGTTGCGGAAAAGTTTTTCTTCTCTCAGCGCGTTTTGCATTATGATATTCACGCTTATAAGCGCGCCTTGTATAGCGACATTTGCCGCAACAAGGAAAGAAAGCAATTCATGGCGCTGGGCGTTTTTTCAGTTTTTCGGCCTTACCGGATTGGCGTATATAGTGACATTGATTTTTTATCAGGCAGGCAGTTTTCTAATGTCTTTTTTCAGAGGTGCATTATGATAATAATAGAATGGATAATAACAATAGCTATTGTGTTGACAGCCATTTATTTGGTGGCACGGTCGTTTTATCGATCAAGTACAGGAAAAGACAGCCCTTGCGCAGGGTGTACCAGTACTGCCTGTGCGTCAAAGAAACACGGTGAGGCGGGTAACCGCTGATAAAAAAATTCATCGATAATAGATAGTTCAGCCTTAAAATTCTCGCGAAAAATTTTTTCAGAATGCATCCGGTTGATGTTCATCATGTTGCTTTGTCTGCTGAGAAATAACCTCCGATAATGTCGTTTTCATGCTCAATTTTATATTGAATTATTCGATAATAGTAATAAGAGACTCGTTTTTAGAAATTCCGCCCTATTGAAAAATATTTTAACATCTGACAGGAGCTGAACCGTATGGCCGATGCGTATAACCTTATACAAAAGGGTAACCTTTACCTCTCTGACTGCGAATGGAACAAGGCGTTGAAAACATTTAGCAGTGCGCTAAAAAATAATCCTGACGACATAGATTCCCTCAAGGGTTTGGCGCAGGCATATGAGAAACTCGGTAAAACTCAGGACGAAATAGACACTTATAAACGTATCATAAAACTTGATCCTGCATCTCCTCAATGGTACGACCGGCTGGGCATCATTTTCAGCAAACTAGGCATGTACGATAAGTCGGTGGCATTGTTTAAAAAAGCCATAGAACGAAGTGACGATCCGGTCAAAACATTGACCAATCTCGGCGTGATTTACGGTGAAATGGGGAGGTATAAAAAGGAGGTCGAAACGTACACACAGGCTCTTAAATTGCGACCCGATTATGCCGTAGCGCATTATAATCTAGGTTACGCTTATGATAATCAAGGCAAAACGGATGAGGCAATCGATTCGTACCGCAGGGCGGTCGAATTGAAGCCAGATTATACGGCGGCGTATTTCAATCTTGCCATGCTGTATGTTCAAAAAAAGCAATATGATCAGGCGGAAAATGCGTTGCGAAAAGTGATCGAACTCGACCCTGACGCGAAAGACGCGCAGATCGAAATTGCCCGCGTATATACCCGAAGCGGTCGTTTTGAACAGGCGATAGAGGAATATTGCCTTATAATATCTGGCGACCCGGATAATCCGGACGCTTACTACGAGTTGGCTTCCGTTTATGGCCGATGCGGGCGTCATGAGGATGAAATTAAAGCTCTTCAAGAAGTTATACGTATAGATCCTGAGTCTACCGGAGCTTACAACGACATGGGGTTTGCGTATACGCAGATGCGTAAATACAAAGAAGCCCGTTGTGCATATCAAGAAGCTATCGATATTGATCCGGACGATTCCGACGCATATTATAATATGGGTATGCTGTTCAGTCAGCTTGGAATGTACGAGGAAGCTCTCGACGCACTTCAATCAGCTCTTGATATAGACCCAGATGATCCGGAAACATACAACGAATTGGGCATAGCTTACAGCAAATCAGGACAGTCCAAAGAAGCTATCTTATCGTACAAAAAAGCCATAGCCCTCGATAATCGATACAGCGAAGCTTACGCAAATCTTGGTATATGTTACGCCGATCTTGGTTGTTACGACATGGCGATAAAAGCCTGCCGGCGTGCGCTGGTTATAGACCGGCAGTACCGCGATCCTGAATTGTATTATTCGCTCGGGATATCTTACCTGCATACCGGTGACCGGAAGTCCGCGGCGATTCAGTTTGAACTGTTGCAATCAAAGCAAAGCGATCTTGCGGAAAAATTATCCGCAGAATTGAACAAACATTCAGCGTAAAAAAACTTTCATTGCTTTTTAGGAGTTCCTGCCTTATTGTATAAGCGGTTATTATTGGTTGAGATAATACGCAAGTATCTTTCCTGCGGGAGATGTATACCGTCTTTATAAATGTCTGTTTATCAAATTTCATGCAAATAAAATTGAGGTAATTATGAAACGTATAGCGCATATTTTAGCGGTTGGATTTACAATAACGAACTTGTCATGTGTATACGCCCAGTCTCCGCATCCGGCAAGGGTAGTTACGCAGAATGTATTTGAAAAGGAAATAGCCAAAACCACGCCTATTGTCGGTATCTTGGATTTCAACCGGATTTCCGCTGTATCATCGGAAGAATCGGGTTTGATTATAAAACATTATTTTGAAGAAGGGGATTCAGTGGAAAAAGGGGAACCGCTGGTAGAATTCGATACTGATTTTATAAGAAAAGATATTGAGATCACCCGTAAAGAGATAGATCAAATAGAGATACAGATTGAAGAAGCGGAGAAAAACGTGTCTCGCCTTGAGCAGTTATTCAAAAGTTCTGCAACCAGCGAGAAATCGTTTGATGAAGAATATTTCGCTCATAAAAAACTCCTTAAAAGGAAAGAACAGCTCGGAAAAGAGCTCGAACGCCTGAATCTGAAGTTGGAAAAAAGTACGGTAAGAGCTCCGTTCAGCGGTATTATTCTTGCCAAATATAAAGAACTGGGCGAATGGGTGTCAAACGTTTCTCCTGTCTGTGAAATTGCGTCTAAGGATGATGTTATCGCGCGGGTGGGCGTGTCGGAAGATCTTATTAAATATATTGACATCGGCGACATGATAATGGTGTCGGTCAATCCGCTCGGAAAAGAGTTTCAAGGGTCAATAGACAGTTTTGTACCGGTTGCCGACTTGAAAAGCAAAACATTCTGGTTGAAGATACGTATACCGTATTTTGAAAAAGCTATTCAGAATATGTCGATTACCGCCCTGATCCCGTCGTCGGCTAAAATGAAAATAACTATGATAAGGCGAGATGCGCTTGTAGCTTTTAACGGTCAGAACTTTATATATTCTGTCAACGAAAATGCCGCTGTTATTATACCTGTAAACATTGTTGTGTATGACGGATTGTATGTCGGAGTAGAAAGTCCGCTTATAGCGGTTGGTGTGCCTGTAGTTATCGACGGCAACAACCGACTTCAGCCGGGTCAGTTAGTAGAAGTGATAGAGGAGAAACAGTAGTGGATATTATCTGCTATTCCATAAATAAACCGGTTTCTATAGCGGTAGCGGTTATTCTGATACTGCTTTTCGGGTTTATCGGTATGAGCAAGTTGCCGGTACAGTTGACGCCTGATGTGGATCAGCCGGAAATTTCCGTGCAGACAATCTGGCTCGGAGCGACTCCCTATGAGATAGAGAAAGATATCATAGAGAGACAGGAAGATAAACTCAAAAGCGTGCGCGGATTGATAGAGATGGAAAGTTCCAGCTACAACAGCTTCGGCGAGATTCTGCTTACCTTCGGCGTGGGAACCAATCTTGACGACGCACTGCTCCGAGTTTCCAATAAACTTGAGGAAGTAACCGGTTATCCACAGAACGCGGAACGTCCTACGCTTGATTCCGGAGGACGGTCGTCGCCGGTAATATGGCTCATGCTCAAAACATTGCCGGATAACAGCAATGATATACGCACATACAAGACCTTTTTTGAAGATGAAGTGCGTCAATATTTGGAGCGTGTACCGGGAGTGGGATCTTTATTTGTGTTCGGAGGTCGAGAAAAACAGCTTGAAGTGGTGATGGACCCTGTGAAGCTTGGCAGATACGATGTCACAATAGGCGAGTTGATGTCCCGTCTTGTGAGCGCAAATAAGAACATTTCCGCAGGCGTGCTCGGAGTGGATCAGAAAGATTACCGAATACGCACAGTCAGCCAGTTTTCTAATGTAAACGATCCGCTTGAAGTGGTAATCCGCGATGACGGGGCGCGGCGTGTGTTTGTTAAAGATCTGGCTACTACACGGTTCGGGTATGAAACCGAGTCGGTAGCGGTTATGCAAAACGGCGTTCCGGTTATTGTTATTGGTATAAGAAAAGAGCAGGGCGCCAACGTATTGCGTCTTACATCCGAAGTCCGCGAAGTTGTCGGGCGTCTCAATTCTAATATATTGAAAGATAACGGATTGTTTATAGATTGGGTGAACGATCAGGTTCCATATATCAAAACGGCCATTTCCATAGTAAAAAACAACGTGATGGTCGGGGGTATACTTGCGATAATTGTTTTGTTGCTGTTTTTGCGTTCAATCAGTTCTACAATTACCATTGCGGTGGCAATACCGATATCAGCTATTGGCACGTTCATATTCATGTGGATTTTTGACAGAAACTTCAATGTGGTGAGTCTTGCCGGAATATCGTTTGCCGTAGGGATGCTGGTTGATAATTCCATTGTTGTTCTTGAAAATATCGACCGGCACCGCAAACTTGGGAAATCCGCGTTTCAGGCATCTTACGACGGCACAAAGGAAGTATGGGGGGCGGTGCTTGCGTCTACAGCAACTACTGTAGCTGTATTTGTACCGATTATATTTATACAGGAAGAAGCAGGCCAGCTTTTTCGCGATATAGCTATTGCAATTACATTTTCTATATTGTTGAGTCTTTTTGTTTCGGTTTCTGTAATACCGACCATTACGGACAAACTTTTTAGGTTGTCGGAAAAAAAACATAAAGAAAGCAAATCTAATAATGCAAACGGCCTCAAACCTAATATTGCCGTGCGACTGATTATGTATTTGTCGCGGTTATCGTTACGTAACTGGATAACCCGTATTACGACGGTAATTATTCTCACTGCGTTTTCTCTATTTCTCATAAAGTTGTTATTGCCCAAAGCGGAATATTTGCCGCAAGGAAACAGGAATCTTATTTTGAATATTATGATTCCGCCGCCGGGTTATTCCGTGGAAAAACGTAAAGATATAGGAAACTATATTTTTGAGCAGGCAGGACCCCATTTCAAAGAAGATTACAAAGACGGGATACCTAAGATAAGAAACATCTTTTATGTAGCCGCTGATAGGATTAACCTGTTCGGCGCTATCAGCGCCAATGAGACGGAGGCCAGAAAGATGATGCCGCTGTTCAGCCGTATTATGAATTCGTTGCCGGATGTGTTCGGGGTGAGTATTCAGGCTGGTATTTTCCAGACGCAAATCGGACAGGGGCGTACCATCGATGTTAATATATCTGGCGACAATATCGGCAGGATTATTGAGGTTGCCCGTACATTGTTCGGCGTGATACAGATGCGTATACCGGACGTGCAGGTTCGTCCTGTTCCGTCGCTTGAGATTACATATCCTGAGGTAAACATCATACCCGACCGAGCGAAACTTATAGCTAACGGCCTGACAGAGGAAGAATTGGGTATATATATAGATATCCTTATGGACGGCAGAAAGATAGACGAGTATAAACCGGAAGGTATAAAGCAAATCGATCTGGTGGTTCGCAGTGATTCGAATAATATACGAAGCCCTGAGGATATTCAGGACAGCATAATCGCCAATAAATTCGGGAATTTGATTCGCATAAAAGATGTATCAAAACTTGAGTACAGTCAAGGAATGACTCAAATAGACCACTTTGAGCGATCGAGAAACATTCGACTTGAGGTTACGCCTCCTGAATCGATAGCTTTGGAACAGGCTATGGATATAATCGAGAAGGATATTTTGGTAGAATTAAAAAAGGAAGGTCAGGCTGATGGCGTTACCATTAATGTTGGCGGCAACGCGGATAAGTTGACTCAGACCCGTAATGTTTTGCAGTGGGATTTCCTGCTGGCTGTACTCATTACATATCTATTGATGGCGGCGTTGTTTGAAAATTTTTTATATCCGCTGATCATTCTGTTCACTGTGCCGCTGGCAGGCGCCGGCGGTTTTGTTGGTTTGCGGTTGGTGGATGCGTTTATCGCCCCGCAACCTTTCGATATATTGACCATGCTTGGTTTTATTATTCTGGTCGGTACAGTGGTTAACAATGCTATTTTGATCGTATACCAATCTTTGAACAATGTCCGGTTCGAAGGGTATGAGGGCGAGGAAGCAATTTTAGAATCTGTCAGAACACGTATCAGACCGGTATTTATGAGTACTGCTACAAGTATATTCGGTTTGTTCCCTCTGGTAATATCTACAGGTTCTGGAAGCGAGTTGTACCGCGGGCTTGGTAGCGTGCTGTTGGGTGGATTGGCATTGTCAACTGTATTTACGTTGTTCGCCATACCCGCATTGCTTGCGTTTTTTATCAACCGCGAAAAAAGCAGGGTGGATACCCCGTAGCAGTCTTACTGATATTTTGTTACCGTAACATGTTTCGACAGTTTTCTATAAAAATACCGGTCGGCTTATCATCGGGATGATTTTTGCGGATATCCAAAAAAAGCTCGAGAGCCGTATTCCATTGATTGGCATCATACGCCTGAATGGCTTTATGAAAAGCGTTGCATAAATTATGAGTTTTTTGGTTGTTAGTGTCAATATTGTCCATCAGTTCATATAAGATTATGTCTGAAGAACGCCCCTTGACGTTGACTTTTCCTAGAGGCCGGAATAAAAAAGCATCTTTTGTTTGTTCGAATGTGGTCTGGCTGACGAGAATCGATGTAGAAAATGTTTTGTTGAGTTGTTCGAGCCTGCTTGCCACATTTACGCTGTCTCCTAGTACCGTATAATTCATCCGCTGGTCGGAGCCGATATTGCCTACCAAAGTTTCGCCGCTGTGGATGCCGAAACGGGTAACCAGAGGCGGCTTGTTTTGTAGTTGCCATTTTTTGTTCAAATCCCGCAATTTTTCTAAACATAATAGTGTTGCCTTACAGGCGTGGTAAGCGTGACGGGTGTCAGGCGTAGGCGCGCCCCAGAAAGCCATGATTGAG
The DNA here is from genome assembly GCA_018435605.1 of bacterium. Classification (GTDB taxonomy): domain Bacteria; phylum Auribacterota; class Auribacteria; order Auribacterales; family Auribacteraceae; genus R3-B46. The sequence continues at coordinate 134,494 of JAHDNF010000003.1, forward strand.
TCGCCTATAAATTTGTCTACGGTAGCTTTGTTGTCGAGCAAAATGGTGATAAGCTCGCTGAAATAATCGGAAATATGGAGCATTACACTTTCAGGCGGCAGTGATTCGGATATAGATGTAAAACCTTCTATATCGGTAAAAAGAATAGATAGCATCCTGCGTTTTCCGCCTAAAGTTACTTCCTGTCCCGATCCGATCAGTTCGCGGACAAGTTCGGAGGGTACGTATTTATTAAACGCTTTCAGTCCTGTTTTCATACTATTGATTGAGTTGTGCATAGTCCGCAGTTCACGAATGTGCGATTTAAGATTAAGAGGTTCGTCCAGATACATATCTTTTATTTTTTCCGTGGCGTCGGCCAGATACATTATGGGTCGCGAAACGCTTCTGGCGATAAGTACCGATACAAGTAATGCTATGATCAGGATCAACATGGAAATGAACGCCACAATAGCGTTGGTTTTATAAAGGATATCCAGAAAAAAGATTGATTCGATAAAAATTCCTATATGCCATTTTGTTGATAAGAAAGAGAACGGTTTGATTACGCCTGCATAGCGGCTGTTGTCGATAATCATGTCTATGGTTTCTACGCCGGTTTGCAGATACCGTTCGTACATAGTGTTTAGAATAGGATCGTCAATATCGGCTATTTTTTTAAGTTGATAAGAATTATTGATTTGATGTACTACGTTTTCATCAGAACTGGCTATCAGTTCATTTTTTTTATTTACGATAAACGCCGTACCCTGTTTGTTGATGTCGAGGCTTGCAAGGAATCCTGATAACGAATCAAGGCTGATATCTACGCCTATTACGGCATGAACATTTCCTTCGTTGTCAAGTTCGGGGAACGATGCGGTGATGCCGGGTTTCTGACTGGTGAAAAAAATATAAGCATCTGTCCAGTAGTTTTGTTTGGTGGTTTTAGCCCCGTTATACCATGGTCTAGTTCTGTGGTCGAAAGAAAAGTCATCGCCCCGTTCTTCTTTTATCACGATGCCTGCGGTATCGCGTGATATTGTCGCTGTGAATGGCGGTGTCTCTGTTCTATTTATTATATGTGTGGATATTGATCCGTCGGTCATTCTCATTGTCATTATATAGTTACCCTGTTCGGTTCCATAATAGAACATGCTCAGTTGAGGATAGACACGTAGAGCTTCGGTCATGTATGTTTCCAGACGGTCGGTTTTATTGATATTAAAAAAGTCAACTCCCGAGTTAGCGGTGATTTTGCCTGTCAACTGTGCCATAGTCGCGGCCGGTTTTAGAAAATGTACGGTTCGCTCGGAAACGACGTTCAAAGCTGATTTCGCCAGCATGTCCATCATATAATAAATGGCTTGACGTCCTTTTATATAAGAATACCATGTGATTATACACACGCTGATAATTAAAAGGGTTGACATTGCAGTCAGCAGGTCGATAGTCAACGGGCGGTTTGTGAATATTTTTTTCAGCTTAGCGAAAAAGCTCATTGTGAAAAATCCTTTTTTCATTATCTGAATAGGGTGTCAAAAAACTTTGTGGAAATCATAAAACTAGTTGTCGTATTGTATATTGTTTGAATTGAATGTTTCATTTCCCTTTTTTTCTTTTATTAAGTAAATTTTAACTGATATTACCATTGTGATTATAGGGAGTATACTACAATTGTATTGATGTATAAAATTTATCTGCAATCTAAAGAGATCAATTAGAATTCGTAGGGTATTTAAAGGATAGGTAATCTTATTACATTTAACGAATGATAGCGATACCGCCATCAACTTCAAATATGATTTCTTCCGATATCCAATCATTTTCTTTATACTCAATATTAATTGAGGCCTTATATGATCCATCGGGTAAATTTATCTGATCGTCAAAAGAGCCTATCAAATCGCGAGTAGCGCCTGGAAGAACAACTGATTGACTCTGGTTAAAGATAATCTTATATTCTTCTGCATATTCAGGCACAGGTGGTTCTGTTTTTTGTATGACGATATTTCCTTTAGGTCTTATATGAACATTTCCTGTATTTGCAATATTTATCAAGAATGATGTTTTTGGTGAATTTAATATGCTGATATTTTGTATGTTTGCCTTGTAAATTTCTGTACCCTTAATGCTTATATATATCGGCGACGATATGGTGAAAGTTATTGGTGAACCGGAAGTATCCACAGGTTTTTCGTAAAAATTTATCCTTGCAATAAGAACACCAGAGGCTGATTCGGGAATATGTATTGTAAATTTGGCTTCAGCTTTTGATTTAGGTTCGACTGTAACCAAGTTAGAGTTGAAATTTATCCAATCAGTGTTTTTGTTATCGGAAGTAGTCAGTGATATTTCAACACTAATAGTATTATCTCCTAAATTAGATAAAATATAATACCCTTCAAACGATTTTCCGGCGGGAAGAGAATTTTCTATTCTAACTGGACTTATAGATAGTTTTGCATTAGCTGATATAGTAGTAAATGTAAATAAAATTAACAATACCAGTATTTTTTTCATAATAAATTTTCTTTTCCGGTGATTTGACGGTTATGATAGGTTAATCGAATCGATACAATCCAGACTTAGCTTCTTGTGAAATTATTCATGGCATTTCTAAAAAATCAGATTAGTCATCGCAAGTAGCAATGCGACGCGGTGATTTCGTGTTTTATATAGCAATGCAAACTTTTATTTATTGCTATGACTGTTAAATTGGTTTAATGGAATAAAAAAAATGGCAGGCGTACAAGCTTTGTACGCCTGCCAATAATTATAGTATAACGATTATTCATAATAAAGAATAAAATTTACTTCTGCTTCAAAGGTTCCTGCAATTAGAGGTGTTGTTGCTAGTTTAACACCGAATCCTACAGGGACACGGTCATTGGTTTCCCACCATGCGTCACCGTGCCAAATAACCGCAGATGCCGCGAGATCAGATGCTCTATCTAAGAGATAATCAGATGAAGCGTATTCAGATTTAAAAAAGGAATAAGCGTTAGTCCAATCTGCAATATCAGCTCCTACAGCGGCGGTTTCTTTCGATCTGAATTTAAATGGCAATCCGTTGTTATAAACAGGACTATTGTTTATAAGTTCAGAAGCAACATCGGTACCTTTTAAGCAAACAGCTACATTCCATGCAGTATTACCGGTGCTTACCTCTACAAAAAGTTTTCCGGCAATATATTCAGTACCGTCACCGAATTCTGCTGTCGCATGTCTTGCAAGTGTTAGTGATGTAACCTCGGATCCGCCTGATGCGACATTATATATAGACATGACCGGTGAACCGTCATCATAATCCAAAGACATACCAATTGTTTGGTCATCTATTGATGTTTGAGCTATTGTTGAAAATGAAAATCCAAGTACAAATGTCAGAGCAACCATAATTACAGTTAAATTTTTCATTTTTTTCTCCTTTTTGTTTTTGCTGGGATGTAAAAATACCAAATTTTTGTAATAATCGATACGCAACCTCCTTTCCGTAGATTATTGTCCCTAAGCATAAGGTAACTAAAAAGTAATTTTGTACATCCGTATATTTGCGTCGTACGAATCATTATCCATTTCAGGGTCATCACCGTAATCTATCCACGAGTGGATATTTTCAGATTCAAGCAAAATATGATCATGAAATCCTGGATAGTTTACTTCGTCCCATACTATAGGATTATTCAAATCGTTTGCCCAGTATAGCTTATAGCTAATTCCCTGTTCGGCGTACCATTTAAGTTTAATCCAGAATCCATATTTCTCTATCGATACGAATCTGACAGGCGTGTGTGGCACTGGAAATGGCCCGTAATATTCCCATTGACCTTCCAGATAACCATCTACTGCCGATATTCTTAACCAGTAACCTTCACCATTTGCATCGGGAATATCTATAACTGAATCCCATATAAAACTAAGCCCTTGCCCCGGATATACGGCTTCAAGAGCTGAAGAATCTGTAGCGGTAATTGGTGACCATGTTGATCCTTCGCTCCCGTCCATAAACTCCACTCGTATATTGCATGGCGCGCCTAATGGATGGGAAAGGTCGTATGTTACAGTTACCTCTCTTGTGTAACCACTTGTTGATATATTGCTTATAATTGGCGTATCATTGTAGTCAAGGATCATGCTTATCGATTTAGATTCAAGAAAATTCGCCGAATATACATTATTGGCACAAATTATCAAAAATATCAAAATAAATATAACTTTTAGGCTCATAATAAAATTTATGCCCTTATATTTCATAAAAAATATTTATCGTTATAACTTGTTTGTGGCATTTTCTTAATATATTATAAAAATTTCCAGAAACTTCTATTACATCTTTTCGGCATAAAATATTACATAACTAAGAAAAATGCTTTTTAATTAATATAACACACACAAAATCAAGAGCTTTTACTGATTACTTCTATAATGATACACTAACTTATATCTCTATGCAATTGCATTATTTCTAACTTATGGATTATTTTAACAATCATCTGAAAAATTCTGTCAGTGATCTTAAATGGATTGAAGTTTAAAAGCTCGAATTTGAAATATTAAGGTTGCCGGTGCGATAGTCATGCTTTATAATTTCGTTACGCATTGACTTTTAGTGCTGTTACCTTATATAATGGACGCATTAGGTCTAACTGAAGCGTAAAACATGCAAAGACCAAAATTTTATGAGAAAAAGAAAATACGAAAAAAAAAGCAAGGTATCTTCTACCGGAAAACGATGGATTATTCCGTCAGTCATATTAGCCATATTGCTTATCTTATATGTTGCGTATATTTTTAACCTGAACCGTTATAAATCTAGATTTGAAAATTTTCTTAAAGAAGCCGTTAAGGCGGAAGTCGACATCGGCTCCATACGATTGAAACTGTTCGGCAATTTGGCTATAAAGCTCAACAACGTATCTATACGCGATACTCAGGAAAGAGACTGCGCTCTGACCGCCGATCAAATACTGTTAGATATTAATCTGAACGATCTTATTTCCAAGAAAATTGTTCATTTTCCGTCAATAACCATTGTCCGGCCTCATCTTAAAATATGCAAAGATACAGACGGCAACTGGCAGATACCGGGGTTGTATGATGATACCGCTTCTTATCGAGATAAAAATTCTTCTTCTCGCTCGGTATCGGTAAAATCCAAACAGTTGTTGCCGTCGTTTCCGTCATATAAGTTCGATTACAGTTCATTTTATATACATGAGCTCCGCGCTACCGATGCTGTAATAGAGGTTATCAGCCACATAAGAAAAGAAGCTTTTTGTCTGAAACAGGCAGACATAACTGCTGTTCGTCAGTTTGATTCACAGGTGTTCGATATTGTCGCGCAGGCGCAAATAGACCACGATCCTAAATCCAAGATTTTTTATGAAGGGTCGCTCGGCAACCCCGGGGTTGATTTTGCCTCCAGTTCATTTTCTGATATACTTGAACAGTCTCAGTTCAAAGGAATATTATCGGTTGACGCATTGTCGCCTTTGGACATGGGCGCTCTAATTGATATCGACAATCTGCCGGGTTTCGCGAAAGATATTATACTTTATGCCGTATGTTACATAACAGGCAGTTATAAAGACGGGTTCAATTTTCGCGGCAGGATGCACCCCACACGTGTTCCGATATATAAAAAACTCGATGTGGATTTTTCTGTTTTTGTTGCCTTACCGTTTATTAATGTCGACTATCTGATGACTCGTATAAATGATGCTGAGATCATAGTCGACGGCAAATACGATTTAAAATCCGACAACGGCCTGTTTTATCTTCAAACCGACACTCTTGACATAGATCGGCTAGGCGATGTTCTGTCATTTATACGAAATGTGGATATTAAGGGAAAAGGAAGGATTTTTGCGCAGGTTCCAGTATATAATTTTGTATTACATCCATCAATGACCGCTCAGTTGTATTTATCCGAATTTACCGGAAATTTTGATATACTGGCCTATCCTCTTTATTTGCAACAACCTACTACAGCAACTCTTACACAGAGAGAACTTTCTTTTAAGAACGCATCCGTGTTGTACAACGAATGCCCGTTGATACTGGATTTTACGTATCTTATGGGTTCGCAACAAAGTATTAGCATCCAATTCAACCATTTTTCCGACATGCAACTGCTTGATATTATCGCATTAGGCAAACCGGAAAAAGAATCGGCTTCTTTACAGGATACGCCGGCTGACAATACGTTAAAACAACCAGCAAATTCACCTGCGGATTCCGCTATGAAATCGGATAAATCGAAGAAGCATAGCGGTAGCCGTATACCTATTTACATAAACGGTCCTATCCGGGATGCGCATTTAGGGGCGGTGTTTATTGATTCAGGTTATATCGACTCGTTAATAGAAGATAATCGTATTTTACTGAAGGATATCGATCTAATGATGTACGGCGGTAATTTTAAGGGCAACGGAGTTATTAAAATTACCGATTCAGTTCCATCGTTTTCCATCGTAGCGGATGTCAGGGACATTGCGATCAATGATATTATAGCTGATACCACATCTTATGAGCATTTGATCGAAGGTGTATTTTCGTCGGCGATGTCGTTTCAATGTACCGGAAAAACAGTGGACGACATAAAGGATACTCTTGTCAGCCATGGAGTTATAAAGATTGAAAACGGGGTCATACACAACTTGCCGTTACTCAAAGAACTCCTTAACGGTTTTTCGGATGACAGCAATGACAAACGACTGAGATTGTACGGCAGTACCGTAGGACTGAAGTTGCCCCCGCTGGAAGAATTCGGTTTTGAACAGGAAACATCGTTTACTGAGTTACGGTGTGCTTTTGAAGTGAAAAAAGACGCAATGGGTAAGAACGCATTCCATACCGATGATTTGGCCATTGATTCGCCTAAAATGAAAATAAAACTTAACGGCAGTTTTGATTTTGAACGGAACCTAAATTTTACCGGAATAACTACTTTGTCGGAAATTCAGACCATGAAACTTCTTCATAAAGTAAAAGAACTAAGTATGCTTTTTAAGGTTTCGAACGAGGTTATGGAGATACCATTCAAGATAAAAGGCACTATAGAAAATCCTGAGCCGATACCGGTCATTCGGTTGAATACGTTACAAAATAAAATGGAAGATATTTTACATAACAGATTATTTCATTCAAAATCTGAAGACATCCAAATCAATTCAAAGCAACCGGAATTGGGCATTGATAAAAAAATAGACGATATTGAACTTGATGAGAAAGATTTACAAAAGATAAAAAAACTGGAAAAGAAATTAAAAAAATATTTGGAATAAAATAATAATTTTTATATATATTTACGTTACAATATTAAATTTACCGGAAGGATTATGTTATGGATACCAGTATAAATATAGAAAAATTACAGAAATCCGACCATAAAGATGTAGTTGCCTTTGTAAATCATTTGATGAACACTGAGTTTCCCGGCACGTTACATCATCTGGAAGCAGATGACCTAGATCATCTTATGGACGCATATAACGGAAAACGCGATGCGTTTCTTGTAATGAAAAAAGACGGCTCTATTATAGGTACTGTCGCTGTCAAGGAAGACAGTAAAGAAGTGGCGCTATTGCGCAGATTGTTTATAGCCAAAGAATGCCGCAATAAGGGGTACGGCAAAATGCTGGTACAGAAAGCCATAGATTTCTGCAACGATAAAAATTATCAAATGATCTCGTTTCGCGGCAATAATCAGATGGATCAAGCTATCAGGGTGATAGAAAAATTTGGTTTTATACGAAAAGATTTGATCGATTTCGGCGCTTTCCATATATATATTTATGTAAAATTATTGTAATAAATTCCGAAGATATATAAAAACATAGTTCGGATAACTCCACAAAAAGGCAGGGCGCTATGGCCGAGCAACCTAAGAAAAAAATTTTGGTCGTCGATGACGAGGTTGATATTGTTAATTTAATTAAAGATTACCTCGAAATAAATAATTATTCAGTTATAACCGCCACCGACGGAGATACCGCTCTTAAACTTGCTTTTGCGGAAAAACCGGATCTGATAACACTCGATATCATGATGGGAAACAAAGATGGTTATGAAACCTGTTTGTTGCTTCGCGAAAACGAAGGTACCAATCATATTCCCATAATCATCATTACCGGACGGTCGACAAAACAGGCAGAGCAGGCCGCGGCATCGTTCGGCGCTGACATGTATTTGAGCAAACCGTTCGAACTGCAGGAACTCAGCAATCTGATAAAACGTTTTATCGGGTAACCTGACGTAGTTTGCGAGTTACCTCTGATCATACCGCTGACACTTACTGTATATTAAACTTGCTGTATATTTGTTTTGATGCTTGTTCGAAGACCTGTGATTAAAAATCGGGATTTATGCGGCAAAAAACATTTTCAAATGCACCGGTATATGTTGTACCATGTCTATTATTATATACACGGAGGTTTTTGGATGGATAATAAAAATTTTGATGTGAGCGAACTGTTCCTAGTCGGGTTTAACGGGACTTCGGTTACCGAGGAATTGAAGAATTATTTAGATAGATTTTCATTTGGCGGGATAATACTTTTCAGTCGAAATATCCGGTCGTTTGAGCAATGGAATGAGCTGGCCGTATCGTTACAGGATATTCAGAAATCAAAAGGGAAGTTACCGTATCTTTTAGCTGTGGATGAAGAAGGTGGAACGGTATCCCGTATGCCGGACGACAGTGCCACCATGCCTGGTGCGCGTGCGATAATGGAAACCGGCGATACACATCTTGCATATACCTGTGCAACGATTATCGGTGATGTATTGCTCACGATGGGTTGTAATCTGAATCTTGCTCCGGTTTTGGATGTTAATGTAAATCCGTTGAATCCCGGTATCGGTATCCGTTCATTCGCTAACAATTCGCATCAGGTAACTGTTTTTGGAACCGCTTTTTTGCGTGGTATGAAAGATACAGGCATTCTCGCCTGCGCCAAACATTTTCCCGGTAAAGGCGACATTTTACGCGATTCCCATAAAACGCTTCCCGTATGTTCTTGCCTGCGGTCTCAGATAGAAGAAGTTCATTTACCCCCGTTTATATCAGCGATACGGGAAAATATTCCATGTGTGATGACTTCGCATGCCAAATACCCGTCGGTCGATCCTTACAATCCGGGTACTTTATCGCCTGTTATTCTGAACGATATTTTGCGAAATGAACTCGGCTTCTCAGGATTGATACTTAGCGATGATATGGAAATGGGTGCTATGCGTGAATGCGGCTCAATAGGTGAAAACGCATATAGGGCGATAATGGCTGGATGCGACCTGCTACTGATATGCCATACCGCGGAGCTTATTGAACAGGCGCACACTTATTTAAGCGATAAACTGCAAACCGATAACCTGTTTTTCAATAAGTGTATGGAAGCGTATGGCAGGATAAGTGAACTGAAAACAACACTCTCATGGCCTTGCCGGATTGAGTCATTCGATATGCCGGTGCACGCTACGGCGAGCGCTGTGGCTAAACACTCCATCAGAATACACAAAGACGAATTATCTTTGATTCCGATTCCTGCGCGGTTTCTGGAGTCGCCGATACTGCTTTGCGGAGCCCATTTTAGATCTGCTGTGGAAGTAGAGATTATCGGCAGGACACCTTACGACATAATAGATATGCATCGCGGTCTTACGCAGTCAATTCCAAACATAAGACTTTTGTCATGGGATTTATCTCCGGATCAGGCGGTAGCCGAAACAGTAGCAAACCATGATTTTAATCAATACCGTTTGATAATTGTTTGCGCTAATAACGCGGGTTTATTCCCGACACAAAAAAATATTATAGAAACTATTCTTGAACGTGCGCCTGAAAGGACAATATTTGTCGCTGTAAAGAATCCGGAAGACATAGAGCTTTTTCCGCAGGCCTCATCGGCTGTTGCTACGTATGGATACAATAAAGTCAACATTGAAGCGCTTATCAATCTTTTGTTCGGAGCGAATCATTCTGCGGAAACAGGGTAATAACCGCCTGTTTTAAATGACCGGACAGAGCTCCATCTTCCGTCTGTAGATTTAACTCTCCAGTAATACATTGTAAACGGCTTCAGCCCGCGATAGCCGACAGTGGTGTCGGATAGTTGTTTCACCTCGAAGACAGGGTTATCGAATGATTTTTTATTGTCTGCTATCTGAAAATGGTAATCTTCGGAGTTGTCTACGGTATTCCATCGGAATATTGCGGCGAACGGATTTATCTGTCTTTGTGAAGGATACGGGTATATAAGAACCGTCTGGCGTTCCATAGCCTGCCGGCTGTACACCAGTCCTATCCAAATTAAAACAAGCATTGTCAGTAGCCGAACTACCTTAAAGCAATTTTTTAAGGATTCTGTATGGTGCACAAGAGAATTTCGTTGCAATAGTAGTATCCGCGAAGGATGCTTTTTTATATACCAGATTACGAACAGAACCGTTAACCATCCGATAATCATCAACACCCAGTGTGCTCGAAGCGGGATGTATTCTATAGAAAAATCTTTTGTTCTCGACGATACAGCGACAGCGGTAACTCCGGGAGTCATCGAAAATGTTTGCAGAGGGATATCATTGCTTTTTGCCTGCCATGCGCGGTAAAATGCCATTGGCGACCATAAAATATGCGGTTTATCGAATGAACATTTTGCGGTGATTCGGTTCCATGAAATGGATGTTGCAGTTACATTCCCGCTGTCATTTAACGCAGGGGCTTCGCGCAAAATTTTTGACAGAATATCTTGATTCGCATGGGTTAGCCTGATTGCCGGAATATCCCATAGCGGTTTAGTGCTTAAAATTTCACCTCCGTCCATAGCGAAAGATTTCATATTGTTATACCAGAATTTTTTTGCATGACGGGTTGCGCGAAAATCGATAAGGATAACCGCAGAAAATAGAGACGGTTCAAGCCAATGTACCAACAACGCAGGCGCTTTTATCATAGGAGCGATTTCGTCGCCGTATTTAATAAACTCACTAAGCCACAGTTGATTGAGATGATACCATTGTTTATCGGAACAATACACTAGTATCGGCTTTTTCCAGCATTTTGACAAAGGCTTATTTTCTGTGCCTTTTCGTTTATACAGATCGTACAAACTGCCTGTTTGCACAGCCTCCAATTCTATCAAAAGTTGTTGCGCTATTTTTTGATGAGCAGTCAGCCAGCCTGAGACGCCGGCGACATATCTTAGCGATAACAGGTCGGCAAAGTCTTCAGAATAAAGTATAGCGTCCTGTCTGTCATTTATCAGCCATGATACACTGCCGGCCATATCGTTATCGTGGCCTGCTATGTTTGGGATAAAAAAACAATCTGATAGTGAACGTAAGGATAACTTGGATATACCGCTATATCGTCCGAAATATGTTCTGGCAAATGGGCTGTTGGAGTCAATGGATTCATAATGCCGCATCAATTCTTCTTGATCGGGAGTGTACCCTGATTTGACCAGGATGCCGGCAATACAAAATCTTTCATACAGCGGTATTGTTACAGTCATCAGTAACACAACGGAAACTATGCGCGCCGCTGTCCGTATTTTAGCTGGAGAAATACGCATAATAAAAAGTGTTGTTTTTCGCAGGGCTATGGCGGACAGTACAGTTGAGGCGAGTTCGATTAAAAACACTGCGCGAATCGGTTGAAAATTGCTGTTATAAGGAAGGAATCTAAGCCACGGCAAATCATCGCTACCGACGAATAAGATAAATCCCCAAATAAAAATAAATAGCCAAAACACCTCCCTGAACCTTCGTGCGCGAAACATGAGTATAATAAATCCTATGAAGGTATATATGGTAAACAAACGCCACCGCGTAAAACTTTGGTTCATAGACCAGCGAAAACCTTCTTCGCCGCCGCCGAACAGCGGGCTGTTCGGATGGTTGGTGTCAAGAAGTTCACCGTACAAAAAGGTTTCTACCGTCTGTTTTACGGTTAACGAAACGGCAAGAGGACTGAATGAGCGTTGCGTTTCGGGAATAAACTTGTAAAGCGCATTGAATTGGATAAATGGAATCAGCCAGAATCCTATAAGCATTAACGCCAACCCTGCGGCTACAGCGTATTTTTTGAGGTGATACGTCCACGTGGCAAATCCGCGCCATATAGCAAAGATAATCAGATATAACCCGATGGTATACATTAACAAAACTCCGATCACAGCATGACCGGCCACTACTAAAGCAAGAGATATGGCCAGTGTCATTAAATACCGCCATTGCCGCTTTGACCACGTTAGACGGTGCATTGCGCCCAATGCCAGCGGAAACCCCACTGCACCTATCAATTGAGTATGCAATCCAACCCAGAAATAGCTGTCAAGAGTATGCCCCCAGCCGCTTACCGGCAATAGGGATAGCAGGCTGGCCAATCCTGCCGTCAATCGGTCGAATCGAAACGAACGAACCATAAAATAAACTGACAGCGGGTACACCGAAAACAATAGGCAGACATATATATTGTGCCACATAAATATGGATGCAAACGGGCATAACATCCTTGTAAGGACAACGATCACATAAAGCAGAGGCTGATAGAGTGTTCCCATCGGCAGTCCCATACCCTTGTCAAAACATGCGAACATCCCGCATCCTTGGAGTAGAGATCGAAGAAGATGTATTTCATTGGCGTAATGCCAGAAACTGTCGCCCGCCTGAATAAAACGTCCTGCCAGTACCCTGCAACTGAGCGCGAATGCGCACGCCGTCGCGATAAAGGCAATGGCAGTACCAGCGGTGTCTGTGTTCCATCCGATTTGTGATTTTTTCATGCTCAACCTCATAACAGTTTAATGTGTCTACACATTCTAACAGCAACCAAAGTAAAATAAAAGAATGAAAACACATGATCGAAACCAAAAAAACTTGCTTTTTAACAGGAATAATTTTAGTCTTTTATATTGAAGATATATTTTGTTAACCACTTTATTTGTTTTAAATATACCCACATAATAGAAGGAGTTTTTGTATTATGGACAAGGCGATCGAAAAGCGCATTCAGGAATGGCTCGGCAATGATTACGATCAGGACACACGATCTGAAATTCAAAAGTTGATCGATGATGGTAATCATAAAGAACTGACCGACCGTTTTTATCAGGATCTCGATTTCGGCACGGGAGGGCTTAGAGGCGTAATCGGGGCTGGTACTAATCGCATCAATACCTATACTATAAGAAAAGCTACGCAAGGTCTTGCTACATATATAATCAAGCAGGGGCCGTCTGCTGTAAAAAAGGGAGTTGCCATAGCCTACGATTCTCGGCATAAATCTCCGGAATTCGCTTTGGAAACAGCGTTGGTTCTGGCAGGAAACGGAATAAAAGCGTATTTATATGAATCTTTGCGCCCGACACCTTTGTTGTCGTTTGCGGTTCGTTATCTGGGCGCTCAGGGCGGTGTTAATGTTACTGCAAGCCACAATCCCAAAGAGTACAACGGCTATAAGGTATATTGGGATGACGGAGGGCAGGTAGTGCCTCCTCACGATAAAAATATTATCTCGGAGGTACGCCAGATAACCTCGCTTAGTCAGGTTAAACTTCTCGATAAGGAAACGGCGCTTAAAAGAGGATTACTTATATATATAGGCGAAGAAGTCGACAATGCGTATATCGATAAAGTTTTGCCGTTATCGCTGAATCCTCAGATAGTTAAACAGGTAGGCGATTCGGTGAGTATCGTTTTTACGCCACTGCATGGCGCCGGAATAACAATGATTCCCAAATTGCTTGACCGAATGGGGTTTAAACGTCTTCACATAGTAGAACAGCAGAAGGACCCTGATCCTGATTTTTCTACTGTGGTATCTCCCAATCCTGAAGAATCAGCGGCAATGAAACTGGCGCTGGAAAAGGCACGGGAATTGGATGCCGATATTGTGCTGGCTACCGACCCTGACGCCGATAGGCTTGGTGTTGCGGTAAAGGATTCAAAAGGGAAATTTGTTTTGTTGTCTGGAAATCAGACCGGATCTCTAATCATATATTACGTTCTTTCGCAACTTAAGGCTAAAGGTAAACTGCCTGAAAACGGAGTAGTCATCAAGACGATTGTAACGACTGAACTGCAAAGAGAAATCGCCGCTGGTTTCGACATAGAGTGTATAGACGTCTTGACAGGGTTTAAGTATATAGCCGAAAAAATTCTTGAATTTGAAACGCAAGGAGTTCCCGGTAAACCGTCTAAAATTTTTCTTGCCGGCGGAGAAGAAAGCTATGGATATCTTATAGGTACACATGTACGTGATAAAGACGCGGTAATAGCCGCCGCGATCATAGCTGAAATTGCCGCTTACGCCCGTTTTAAAAACACAACTGTTTTTGGAATACTGGAAGAGATATATAGGGAGTACGGCTACTATTCGGAGAAGCTGAAATCTCTTGTATACAAAGGCAAAGAGGGGATGGACACTATCTCGTCGATAATGAGGCAACTCAGGGAAAACCCGCCCAAAACAGTAGCCGGAGTCAAGGTTAACTACATTGGCGACTATCAAAAAGGCATTACCGTCGAACCGATAAAAAAACAAACTATCGGAACCATTGATCTGCCTGCATCCAATGTTTTAGCTTTTTGCCTGATTGACGGCACGACAATAACCATACGTCCTTCAGGAACAGAACCTAAAATCAAGATTTATTTAAGCAGTATGGAAAAAAACGATTCCAAATCTTTAGATCAGGCGCGTGAAGATGTCAAAAAAAGGCTTGAGATGTTTCTTGATGAATTCATTTCGCTAATTGAGGAATTGGTTAACCAGTAGTTTAAAATAGATTCCTTTGGACTGTGCGTGAATTTGCCAAAGCCGTATACAGATCGAGAAAAAAAACAAAAGTTTTCATGATATAATTAGGTGTTTAACAAGGCTGTTTTCTGTTAGTAGTGTACGGCTAAAAAGTGAAAAGCAATAGTCATAATAAAACTGGCTAGGGTATTCATAGGCGCTTAGCAGGCATATCGTTCAAAAAAACTTTATTTTTTACAGCTCCGTTAAAAAGTTCATTTTTTTTTTGCAATTATTTATATTATGTGTTATTATATTTTATATATTGAGAATTATATTTTTTAATTCATAAATGAGGGAGCTTAAACCATGAAAAATCGCTTGATGTTGCTTTGTTTGGTCTTATGCGTGGTCGCCGTACCTCGAGTATACGCGCTCGCCGAGCCTTTGATGGTCACTACCGATCTTACACACTTACAACGGGATGAGGGATTTGAAGTTGTTGCGAGAATAGAGTTTTCTTTGTTTGATTGGACGGACGCTACTTTCGATGTATATATTGATGCTGTAATTTTCAAATCCGCCAGCGGCAACGATCTAGTTTTCGATTTTGAAGACGGAACAACCCAGGGGTTTACCGGACTGGCATTGTTTCCCCCTGTAGTTGTGCCCAGTACTTTGGAAGGGCTTTACATGATGAAGTTTACCGACGACCCTGATCCTTGGGGAGAGGCTGTTACATTTGCGACGCAAGTAGTTACATTGCCGCATGATGTTTTATATCTTTCATTTTTATTTGATATCGAAATGACCGGAGATGGAGATCTCTTCGATGCCATAACGTTTGATGTCTATCTTTACGATATTCAAGGCCAAGAATTATCTCTGGTTGATCCTCCGTTTTCTCCTTTATACACGTATGATATATTTAACAATAACTCAGAGTATAATCCTGATTATACTCAGGTAGACGGACTCGGCGTAATACCCGAACCTGTAAGTTTGGTATCGTTGTTGTTAGGTATAGCGGGGATAATGGGATATCGCAAACGTCAAAACGGAAAATAATACCTGATAGACTCCTGTAGATATAAAAACATGCCGTCACTGCAATGCTAGGCGGCATGTTTTTTTGTGTTTTAGGGTTGTGGCAGAGGTAATTTGAGCTTGTTCATATTTGAGTTGCCGAGTCGCTACGTTCATCCAATTAGGCGAAATTTACTTTTTTGAAGTTCATTGAGATTTACGCTTAAGAGGATAATGAAAATGTATTGTCCAATCTCTTTTTTTGCAAATTATCGGTTGGTTTTCGTTTGTAGGAGTGCTATACTTGTCTTCCGAAATTTATCTTTAGTATAGATAAAATTCGCAGTTAAATGTAAAAACTACAGGATACAACGCGCGCGATTGCGTTGAAATATGAGGGTTATCAATGCTGACATTGACTAAAAAAGTACGGTTTTGTTGTTCTCATAAATTATATAATCCGGCCTTTAGCGATACGGAAAACAGACGGATATTCGGTCCATGTTCCCACTTGCATGGTCATAACTATGTGCTCGAAGTGACTGTCAAAGGCACTGCCGATCCCCATACAGGCATGATTATGAATCTGAATACATTGGAAAAATATATCAATGACGAAATAATCGATTGGGTCGACCACAAAAATTTAACCGACGATATACCAGTATTCAAAGAAACATTACCAACGGTAGAAAATATGGTGATGATTTTCTGGAACAAACTTCGGGATGTTTTACCCGCAGACTCGTTGTACAAAATATCCCTTCAGGAAACCGAAGATAACAGAGCTGAGTATACCGGCTGATATATACAGCTTAGAATTTGAAAATTGCCGGTGAATCTGCGGCGGTTTGGATGTTAAACTTTGTAAAAACTTGGGAGAATTCATGGTCAGTAGCGCATATAAACACGGACCGTTTATCATATACAATTTGTTTCCATTGCTTATCGATTCGGTGTCGCAATGGGAAAGCCGGCTTGACCATATAGCGCAAATGGGTTTCAACTGGATTTATATAAATCCGTTTCATCAGACAGGCTTTTCCGGTAGCTTGTACTCTGTCAAAGATTATTATGAGTTTGATCAACGCATAAGGGGATGTATGTCGTCAAAAGCCGCGGAATCGGTTATAAGGGCGTTTAACAAATCTGCGGAAGAGAGGGGCATACGAGTTATGGCCGATCTGGTGATAAACCATACGGCAATCGACTGTGTTCTCATAGATTCACATCCGCAATGGTACGAATACGATCAAAAAGGCAAAATCAAAAATCCATGTGCAAAAGACGGTGATCGTGTAGTTGCCGTATGGGGTGATTTGGCGGAGATAAATAATCTCAATTCCTCTGATCGGGATAACCTGTGGAATTACTGGCATAATCTGGTATATTTTTTTATAGATATGGGATTCAGCGGGTTCAGATGCGATGCCGCGTATCAGGTTCCGTCTGAGCTGTGGAAATATCTTATTCAACAGGCAAAACAGAAGGATGACAGGTTTCTTTTTTTCGGAGAAACACTCGGTTGCAGTCCGAAACAAACAATGGAAGTTGTCGCAAGCGGTTTTGACGTAATTTTCAACAGCTCGAAGTACTGGGATTTTAAGGAAACGTGGTGTCTTAAACAATATAAGCAGACAAACCCGTTAGTGCCGTCGGTAAGTTTTCCTGAATCGCACGACACTCAACGACTGGCAAAAGACCTTAACTGCAACTGGGACAGGGTAAAGTTGCGGTGTCTTTTTGCGGCTATATTCAGCGCCGGATTTATGATACCTATCGGATTCGAATATGGTTTTCAAAAAAAGCTACATGTGGTAAAAACCTCGCCGCAAGATTGGGAATATCATGGCGTCGATTTATCCGGATTTATCGCTAGGTGCAATCAGATCAAAAAAGATTATTATCTGTTTAAATTCGACAGCGATATACACCAGATTGAAATAGAATATTCAGATGTGGTGGTTTTTGTAAAATCGGCAAGCGATACCGCAGATAAAGCACTGGTGATTATTAACGATACCCGACACTATCAGGAATATTACAACAGTGATTTATTCGGCTCGGTCTTGAAAGGTTGTTCTAAGATAGCCGATATATCCCCAGATTATCCCATGGAATCCATACCGAACAATTTTCACTACAACCTTAGGCCTTATCAAATAAAAATATTATACGGAACGTAATATACCGTAGGGAACAGGCATGCCTGTTCCCTACAAAGACTTGTCATTTTGAGATTTACAAATCAATTATCAAAAAATAGATGTTTTCTGTTTGATATCGTTGCGCTTACCGCGTTCGATCGCAATAATCTAAAAGCAGGTTACGCAGAGGTCTTAAATTATTATTTCTTCTTTCCGACTAGATAATAAAGAATCAGTCCGATAACCGGTAGCAAAAGAATCAATACAATCCACAGGACTTTTTTGCCGGTATCGAAATTACTTTTGATACAATCCAAAATAGCGATGATGTCAAGAACCAGAATGATTAAACCGAGAATTCCCTGCATTGTTACTCCTTCCTTTCCGCTATTGTTGTGCGGTTATGGTGTTGAGGGTTGTGTGTGTTTTTTTCTGAACACGCTTTTTACCAGATGAAACATTTTTACGAGAAACCATATTGAAAAAACAATAAATACAATCACCAGAATGGTAAGTATAACTGGATGGCAAAGAGTAAGATACAACGCGCCCAGCACTCCGGCGTCTTCCGCCACACTGGCTATGGAATTGGTTACCGGTTCAGGAGATGTGTTGATTGCGGCGCGTGCGGTGGCTTTTGTCAAATGCGAATCAAGGGCGATAGCACCAGTAAGAACGGCTATAGGTATTTGTATAGCAGGCGCAATATCCGCCGATGCCATATATCCCATCATACTGCCTCCGATAGGACGTATAAGCGTATGAATCGAATCCCATACGGAATCCACATACGGTATTTTATCGGCAAAAAATTCGACCAAATACATCAATACAGCAACAGCGATTACTATCGGATGCGCTAGCGTATCCATATTGCCGGGCAGGGTAGTCCATTGAAGCCGATGGGCTATTCCAAGGCCTGCGATAGTCAGGTATAGATTAACTCCCGAACCCCAAGAACTGCCCAACAACACCGCAAGGTTGTTTATTGAATCAACCATGTTAACAGTCCTTTCTGTATGAGTTATCATGAAATAATGAGAATATAAGAACTATTTCAGATAATTGTATATGCAACCTTATCTGTACACAACAAAAAAATCGGGTGATTTACTATAAGTTACATTTGAATTATGAATCCTTGTGCTCTGTAATTTTTACTTTTTGAAAATAATACTCTGAAGTATGTAATTTTATCGGGACAGAATTTGTTCAACAGTATGGGAATCGTACCGATGTATATGATATGTACATCATGTTAATGAGTTTAGCAAGGAGTATGGCGTGGTAAAATATTTTCTGTTTTTGGTTTTATGCCTGAATTTGACAATAGGGTTGGATGCATCTCTTTACGCACAAGATGTTACGGATACCGATAACGACGGTATGCCGGATGCATGGGAGTTGCTGTATGGTCTGAATATAAATGTTAATGACGCTACAGGCGATGCCGATAACGATGGTCTGTCGAACCTGCGGGAATATGAATATCAGACTAATCCCATTGATCCTGATACGGATAAAGATGGACTCAAAGACGGTGAGGAAGTCCTTGAAAACGGGTCGCCTTTCACTATTGACTCAATCGCTTTAAACACTGTTTTTTCAGATATACAAATAGCCACTAACGGAAAAAACTATTTCGTGTACTGGAAAGGTACTTCGGCTACATACGGCCAAATAGTCGACCTGAACGGGACAAAAATCGGCCAGCGGTTTCAGATAAATACTTTTTATATACAAAGTATTGCATCCACACATGTAACCAGCGACGGAAACAACTATTTTGCCGTTTGGGGAGAAGACGATATTTCCGGTCAATTATATGACCAAAACGGCAATAAACTGGGAACTGAGTTGCAGATAAACGACGAACCATATTGTCAGAATGCGCCAAAAGTGGCGTTTAACGGCCAATCCTATTGTGTCACTTGGTACGGATACTACGAACAGTTTATGGGTATAGATCATTTTACAGGCAGTATAATAAAGGCGTACTACCATTATATATATCATCGAATAATAGATACTGCCGGCAATATGGGGGCGGAAAAACAGTCTATGGTTTTGTATGAATATGACGGATACAGCAGGGAAGACTTGGCAATCACTATAAACGGTCATGCTACTACATTTTTTGTTGTCTGGCAATTTGACCCGTGGTCGGAAATAGAGGCTTATAGTATAGACTCCGCAGGCAACGCCGGAACTGTGCAGACAGTTAACAATTATACTTCCGGTATACAAAATATGGGGCAGTTGAGCAGTTTACAAAATATTTACCTTGTTACATGGAGCGGTCAGGGACAAGATGGAGGGCTTACCGGAATTTACGGACGTTTGTACAATCTTAACGGAACACCTGTCGGTTCACAATTTCAGATCAATACAACTACTGAGGGAACCAAAAAGAATCCGTCAATATCTACAGACGGTTCGTACTATTTTATTACATGGGAGGGGTATAACTCTGATTCTTATCAGATTTATACACAGCAATATAGCGTTTCAGGTGTGAAAATCGGGAACGAGAATATGATATGCGACACGTCGTCAAAAAATTCTCTTTACCCTGCAGTAGCTACCAACTTAGACGAATATTGCGTTGTGTGGGATATTTGCACCCTGAATAGTAATGCACATACTGTATCAGCTCAGTTTTTGACTGCGTCCAACAGTTTATACGGCGGAAAACTTGTAATAAATTTATTCGACAGCAATACTTATATGCCTCCGGTCATATCCAGCAACAAGAAAAATTATCTTGCAGTTTGGTATGACGGGACAGAGGTGCGGGGTAGCGTTTTGCGGTTCGGATACAATACCGATCCGCTTCTTGCCGATACCGATAATGACGGATTGAGCGATAGTTTTGAGATTTTTCAATCTCATACCGATCCTCTGAATCCCGATACAGACAATGACGGATTATCCGACGGATGGGAACACGCCCACGGTTTGAACCCTAATGGCGGTCAGGATGCGCATGTAGATCACGATAACGACGGGCTTACCACCGTTGAGGAAATTTCTTTGGGCACAGACCCGTTCGATCCGGATACGGACAACGACGGCATACTCGACGGAATCGAAGTCAAACAATCGTATACCGATCCGCTGAATCCGGATATGGACAATGACGGGTTAAACGACGGTAGCGAATGGAATATATATAATACCGACCCGTTAAATCCGGATACGGATAACGACGGTATGACTGATGGAATGGAAGTTTACGCCGGTACTGATCCGCTCGACCCGCTATCTTTATTCATGCTTACAAATCTTCAACTTACAGAGACGTCGGATGGAATATGCCTGACATGGACAGCGACTGCTCAGGAAGGCAGAACCTATTATATCTATGTTAAAAACGGTATTGATGCGGATTGGGAACTCATCGAATACGAGAATTGGCAAAACGATATAGTAGATAACGGCGACGGCACAAAGTCTTGGACGGATACGTCAACCGCGGCGTATTTAACTCGTTTATACATGGTTATAGTTGTCAGACAATAACAATGGGTTTCTATTATTTCCGTATTACCGTGGACAGATTGGACAGCAGACTGTCGCGCCGTAGCGGATAAGGCAGAAAGATGCACGCCGGGAATAATTCTTTTGCACAAAAAGTTTTATTGGAACCTATAAGTATTCCTTTGGAATGCCAAACTGACCCGCAATATTTTTCAATACGTAGCCGGCTGACACCAGAAGCATCCGCTACAATGCATTTATGGTCTATTTCGTCTAAGGCACGCAGGTTGTCCCATTCCACACTCATAACTTGCAATCCTATATTTTCAAGCAACAGACGCAATGAAGAAGTATAATTCCCTTTTCCGATAAGAATGCACCTTTCATTGTTATAATGAACGTGCGAAACAGATGTACCCGGCAAATCTAACAATTGTCCTGCGTATTCTACCTGTTGTACAACTTGCGTCAATAATTTATGAACATATTCCCCGAAACGGTTATATGAGTTTATGCAGTCGGGAGTTTCCGGCAAGAAAGGTTCCTGTCCGTAGGTAAACCCTAGTATAGAGGAGCAATAGTCTGCCAAATGTGCTATTTGAAACAGTTTCAGCACTTCGCTAGACTTATTGCGTTTATCCGATATGAAATAGGAAAAGAAGTCTTTTAAGATAGCGGGCATTGTCCCTTTTCGCATAAGCGCGTACGCGACATCATAATGGGTTAGGCCGATATATTCTTGTTCCAGTTTGGATAGAGCGCCTTTTCCTGAGTCACAATCTTCAATAACTTTACTGTATTCCGGCTCAAAGTAGTTCAATAGGGCAAATTTACCCATATATTGAAGTAATACGCATGTATAGGCGTCTTCAGGATTGGCTCCTTGTTCATGATCCGCGATAAATCGAGCGGCAAATGCTCTGGACAGATATGCCGATAAAAACCCTTTTCCCATATGTGACCGAAGTTCTTCGCTTACCAATTGTTTAGCCTGAATCATACGCCTGATATTATCTGTAATTGTGCGTTCACCGATCACGGAGATAGCCCAAAATATATTTGTAACAGGTTGTTTAGGAGAATAGAAAGCAGAGTTGGCCACCTGTAATGTATTGTATGTGAATCCGATATCCGACGATATAGGCTCTTTTAGATCGTTAGCCGCTTTGCCGGCGTTTTTTTTCATAGTCATCAATGTTTCTGGCATAATAGGCAAAAAAGAAATTTCGTTTATGGTTGCTAATATCTGTTCTTTAAATATTTTTGCGGTTTTCTTTTTTGGGTATGGGTTGTTTTTTTTATCGTATAAGGTTGCGGGCGTTTTCTTTATTTCAGTTTTTGTATCTATTTTGCAATTCGTTGGCGGCATGTTTTTTTTGTCGATAACGTATATTGATCCTGCATCGGGAACAACGGTTTCTGTTGGGATAGTATATTCTAGCGGCCCATTATTTTTAGGTTGTAAAATAGACTCTATTTTATTGCGTAATACTTTAGAGTCGAACGGTTTCAGTAGATAATCATTCGCGCCGCATCTGTGCGCCTCGACCACCACATCCATATCGCTGACGGCTGAAACCATAATAATCGGTATTCCTGCTGTTTTTGGCTGTTTTCTGAGAGTTTTGCATACTTCGATTCCGTCTATACCGGGCATCATGATGTCGAGGAGAATCAAATCGAAATCATTTTTAAGAACCATGTATGACGCACTATATCCGTCTGAAGCGCAAAGTGGGGTATAGTTTCCGAAACTTTCGACAAGCGTACCGAGAATGGCAAGCATATCCGGTTCGTCATCGACAATCAATATGCGATGTGGATCAGCGTTCGGGGGCATTTGTATATTCTCCTTCTTAAAATATATCGGAAAGAAGAAATAAATGAATTACTTTATAAGTATGTTTATATTAAAAATGGCTGGTATAGGTAAAATGATCGTCAAATCTGGAGTTAAATAATGTCGTTTATAGAAACAAATCGGGCGCATCCAAAGCAGTCGGGTAATCCACGAGCCGTTGTTTACAAACTTTCCCCTATGATCCGATATCCTTTAACGCTACCGATTGGTTTTACCGCGGGTTGATCTTTTGCGTCAAGGTATTCCATAATAATATTTTGGGTGGAAAACAAGAATGGAATTACATAGGGTTCTTGCACATCCAATATTCTAGTAAGCTGTATCAACGACGAAAAATATTGCGAGTGCCTTGACGACATAATATTACGAAGTGTCTTTCTGCTGTGGTAATCGTGTTTGAAAGAAGCCATAGGAACAGGGGTCATGGTTTTCTGAATAGATTCGTATACGTTTGTGATCTCTTCCACCAGCAAAGGTTCGTCAGGTATGCCGATAGCAAAAAGAGTATCGCTTATCGACTGTTTAACCTGCGTGTTGCCGGTCGAAACATTTTCTGTAAAATTATGCGTGGATATCGCAATTGTTTCGTTTGCCATATAATTCTGCCATTGTTGAACGCTGAACACTTGCCTGACACTCCATCCTTCAAGATAATGCATGGTAAGAATATAGCGTATTTTATTTAAGTCTTTCTCCTTTATTGCAGGCACTAACAAATCGGTCAACCATTGTAACCTAGTAGGATATAAATGTTTAAAATAAAGATTTTTGGATATTGACAGCCTAACCATCTCCTCCGGTCCTTGAAGGTTTGTCAGCGATGCCGTTATCTCTTCAGGGTTTCGATTGTAAAACCAGCCTTTATCAGGGTGCCACAACCATCCTCCCAGCATTTTTTTCATAAAGATGTGTCTAATCTTACTGACCGTTAATTCATCAAAATTACCATAAGAAAATTCTGTGTCGTATTGCGGTCTCCTGTCGTACGCCATGGCGTACGCTATCAGTTCGACAAACGCTACCAAGTATACTTGCTCATGGCTATAAAACAAAAAGTCGTGTATCATATGGCCAATTTTTGATGAATGAAATGTAAAGCTGTACGGTCTGTCGAAATGCATTCCTGAAATAAGCAAAAGCCAGAAAGCATCTTTGTGATTATCGCTAAGCCAGTTTAAAAAATCGAACGATATGTTAATAATCATATCATCATACCATCTAATTCTGTACCTGAACGGCCTCGCGGCATTGTATTCTTTAAAAATCGAAGGCAGTTTATCTATATATGTTTGAACCATAGTTACATCTCCGTTAAGCGAAGCCACCATAGATTTTTTGTAATAGCGGGTAATCATCCTCATATCTTGAGAAATATACTGAGATTTTAGCACGGTTTTGAGCATATCCAGCATATCCTGCGATGGAAGCAGTGACTCCATTTGCGTGAAATCATTTGATAATAAAGCGTTTGCAATTAATACAAACAACAACTTATGACCGACAAATTCATGCACGAATACTTTATTGAATGGTATCGGATGATAGAGTATATCGAGCACTATATTTCGTTCCTGCGCGGTAGCGACTGCCGATATGATGGAAAACATGAAAATATGCTCGAATTCTGGGAATAGTTCAAGCAAGGGGTCCGGAACTATGTCCATTTCCGACAATAGTTTTTCTAATAACTGCTTATCAACTTCTTGAATGTCTATGATATTTCTATTGATCATAAATACAGGACTGGTTTTCATTTGTAGCGCTTGTTTCATGTAAATCATAAAACCATTGTCGCGCAGAAAACGCATATCCAGAGACCTTAGAGAGCCAAGTATTTGGTTTTGGGATACTCCCTGATAAATGTCCCATTCGTCAAACAACCAATTCATGACGGTTATATCGGAGATAAGATCGTTTAAGTCGATATTGTGTTGTTCTGATATAGCGTATATCGTTGAGCGCAACTTTTCATATTCTATGCGCACATTATGTTTTATATCAGCTATTTTCTTTTCGGAAATAGGCAGGTATACGTTTTCTACATGGTTGGCGGTAATTATGTCTGCCTGTGCGTACGCCCATTCTTTTACCGATTCGGCATTGACAACTGAAGCGTTTTTGAATTTATCCGGTACGGCGGATTCAGTTTTCTTTGTGGCGACATCAATCAGCCATTCAATTGTATATTCGGTATTTAATTGTTCGTTGACCGATTGCAGGACACGATTAAGCAGGCTGACCACTGCCGGATCATCGAAACCGATTTTTTTGATAACTATAGGACATATAGCGATTTGCCTGAAAAGATGTTTGTCTGTTTGAGTATCTATAGGCAAACTTGCCAACCTGTCAAAAATTATGTAACCTGCCAATACATCGTGCAGTTTTTCCTCAAGGTGTTTTTTTACAAGAGTATTTAGTATATGCATCTCAGGTATGTTTGTATTCCTATATAGGCCTGCCAAATGCACAATTGAATATATTTCTGGGAATTGCATTGTATTTGCTATAACATAATCCAGATATGACAACATGTAGTCAGCGAGAAACAGCTGATTTTTTATTATTTCTTCTTCACTGATTTCATCCGGCATAAACGATTCCGCCTCTTTTCGCAAAACCGAGTCGGTATACTGCATGATGTAATTGATAACGGATTCCAAATTCGCTGTTTGCAATAGTTCGCCGAGCGCGGTTGTCATGTCGAATCGTAAGTTGCCTATATCCATAAGATGAGTGAATAACTCGCGGTCGGTATCTGATTGGAGCGAATCGTAATAGTGATTCAGGGGTATTCCTTTGAATGTAAGGATTCTGCGTGCGAAACTGGATCGTATGCGTTCAAAAAACTCCGACTGAGCAAGTACGGTGTCAAACAATATAGGAAATGATAAATACATCGCCGCTGAAGATGTTTTATTTATATCCAGTATAGAAGATACCGAACACTGCATCATGCGCGATGTATATATAGCCGAGTCGACGGGCTGGATGTTAGGTTTGATTACAGTGTATGATATTCCCAGATCTTTCATCTGTTGCTCGATAACCTGACTATGAAATCCGCCTGTCAACAGTATCGCTTTGTTGGTATCGGTAGTACGCATTATGTTTGATAGTTTCGACAGCATGACACAACTTCGTTTGTCAGCAGTGCGGTAAAACGCATACGCGGTGTTGATTTCTTCAGTCGGTATCCGATCCGATCCGGTTATTAGATCAGGGGTGGTCAACGCAAAACGTTTTTTAAGCTCGCGAATAGATACTGCCAGATCGTCAATGGAGCGGTCGGCATCAATTAACAGCCTGTATTCGTTATGCGTTAATTCCAAAGAGGATAGTTTATTGTATAAAATAACTATGTGAATGTCGTTCGAAACGGAATTCCATACCTTCTTTATGGCATCGGCATCGTCATATTGGTTTATTATAGCGTTACGGCATAAAACTGCCAGTGAATCCAATTCATCTAGCAATATGTCATAGTCGATTTTCTGCTTGGCGGTTACCATTTCGATGAATTTGCATACGGCAGGGTATTCACGCATCGCATCAGCGAAATATGGACGTATGCGGGTTACCAGTTCCTCGTCGGCAATTTTTCGGAGTGTATAATCTATATATAATTTCCTCAAGATATCTATATCCGACGGATTTGCAGATAGGTTGAACTGCGCGATATATCTGTAAAGCTCGGCAGATAGCAATGCAGGATTTGTATCGAACCTGATTACTGAAAGATAGCGCTGTATGTCGGTATATTGTTTAATATCTATATTCAACCTTTCGGCGGTGTTGAGCGTATATTCCATAAATCTATCTATGGAGGCGGTTCCATATTTGTAGTTTCGATATTCGTTCTCAAAGTCGAAAAGGTCTTTTGGAAATATGTGGAGCGCTATTGCCAGCAGTTCGTCAAGCATTGAACCTATGTTTTTCTTGACCGAATCCTGTCCTGCTGTAACCGATTTGAACTGTGATAAATTTTCTATATACAATGCAGGGTCTTCGACACCGCGATATCCTTTAACCGGCAATTCGGGATGCAGAATAGATAAATACTCCACGCCAGATAAATAACCGTTTTTCAAATAATCTATACAAACCGATTCTTTAGCGGAAGTATCCGGCAAAACACTGAATGCCGACGTATCAATTTTTCCGCCGGCTCCTTCGGTGGTTATTAGGGTATAGCCATAGTCTTCAACCAGAAGTTTGATTATTGATGCGATATTCTGCTGAACGTGATAATTGCAATGTACGTCGCGTATATGCACGATATTTAGATTTGAGTCTGCTTCGTATTGTTGAACTACTGTTCCCGTATGCGAAGGGATGCGTATACGCTCGCTGTCTTTTGCTGTAGCTTGATTGAGAGTTATTTGAGTGAATGCGACAAAGCATGTCAGCATAAAAATAAATTTTCGAATCATAAAATAAAAAGCTCCGTATCTTGATGTTACATCGATAAAATAGTTAAAACAATATACCACACAGACAGAAATAAATCCATAACAATCAGATAATCAATAAGATATATTAATTTATGTTAATTGTATTGCATGGACATTAAAGCAATAATATGATTGTATTAGAAATGAGCAGTAAATGTATAAGCTATTGAAAATAAGCAATAAAAGAATTGTTTATATATAAAACTTCTCAAAGAAATATTAAAAAATGGCGGCAAAGATTTTTTTCCGAGGTGAAAAATACTGTCTTTAATTTTGATTACAATCGCAAACAAGGAAGTGCTTTTCTAATAATTTATGATATCAAAAATATTATTATCGCGTCGGTCGCTCACAAAATGGATATATACGAACTTCTCAGCCAAGAACTTAAAGAGAACAATATCACGATAATCCTTCCTAGTTTTTAATGTTACTATTGATCGATATTATGTTCCGTTCTAAAAACACATATCTATAGCTTTCAATGTGAGGGTGTTTTGGCGCAATCCGTTGATAAAATCGGAAAATGTAATATCCTGCGTGAAAATGTAGAAGTATTCCCATATATACTGAGGCCATATATAACCTTCGGGAAACTGAAGTATGCGGGAAATGCTTATCAAAAATGCGGTATAACTGAATATCGTGGCGCTCACCGCAAAAACAACGGCTACGGTTTTCCACCTATATTCTGAGGCGAACATGGAAACCATGCAAAACGTAAATAGCGGCAAGCAGTTGATAATGTATCTTTGCGAATATGAATCGCCTCCATACCATTCCCCCCAATAACCATAGATAAGGCAAAGCGGTATAAGTAGGGATGCGGAAAATACTGCAGTCAGGCGTGTTGTGTCAGAATACTCAAGTTTTTTATGCCTTAAAAACATAAAAAATCCGGGAATGCTCAATATAAACAACGGATGAAAAATAAAAAAACCGCTTCTCGGCGTGAACAAAATCGAATAAAACGGAATTCTATTGAAGAAAAATTGACCGGTGTATCCCGGACGCATCTGGTTGGCGTGTATCCACCAGAAAACCGGTAGAATCCAGAATATAGCTGTAAACCCCGCAATAAGATACGCTACAGAGCGTAATTTTTCTTTATCCGCGGTAATTATGATGAACGCGAAACTGACAAGCAAAAGTATTCCGTTGGTATACCTTACAGCAGTAGCCAGTCCGCTGAAGATACCTATCATCAACCATAAATATGATTTGCGAGTAATAAGGTATTTGGAAAAACAATACAATATGCATGCAACAAGAAAAAAACTGTTCGCGTGGCTCATGCCGGACTGGGCATAGTAGTGAAGCGGGCTGGCAAAGTACGTGAGAAGAACCGCAATTGCGCTTAGCCGTGTAGAAAACCCGTTGATAAGAAGTGTCAGGTACAGGATAAACAATCCGAGCATGGCGTAAATATTATGGGCAAACACGAACCCGAATATCCGGAAAAAAACATTGTTCGGTAAGTCCTTGAAGTTCGGATTGTTGAATATTTTTTCCTGAGGAATATCAACAGGGCATATTGAGCCGATAATATTGCCGATCAAAAAAAACGGGGCGTTCATAAGCGCTAATCCGGGGGGATACTGGGTTATATATCTGCCGGTTTGCGGGTCTTGCGTGAATCCGTTATAGACTCCGTAAATATTGTTGTCCAGATTCAGATCACCGTCGATCAATACCGATTCGCAAGTCGCGTAGTATCCCCATCCGTCCCCGCCGAGTCCTTGTTCAAACAGTAGCATATGCACAGCGATGACAGTCAGTACCGCAATAATCAGATACGATTGGCGTAGTTTCATCTTGCCTCCAATTTTTATAGATTCACGATGAAGCTATACAGAAAATTTAAAAAAAAGGCAAAGTTTTTCGGTGCGGAAAATTCTTCTAAAGGTTGCTAAAGTTGAAACTGCATATCTCTTATGATTGATAAAAATTACCGGATGATTTTGCCGGTTATAACCAGCAAAAATGTTTGGAACATGATTCTAAACTCGTTAGACCAGCATTTATTCTGTACGCCTTTGATATATTTGAGGTCGTAATGAAGTTTTCTGCGTACATCGTCGATCGATTCGTCATACTTAAGACTGATCTGCGCAAGACCTGTTATGCCGGGGCGGATGGAAAGCCGTAGCTGGTAATCGGGCAGTTCTCTTTTTATGGAATCTATATAATGAGGCCGTTCTGGGCGCGGTCCGATAATACTCATATCACCTTTGATAACATTGAAAAATTGCGGTATTTCATCTAAATGAGTGCGTCGTATGAATTTGCCTATTGAAGTTATTCGAGGGTCGTTGTCGATTCCGGTAAATGTAGTTTCCGAGCTTTTCTCAGTATCGTTTAACATTGATCGGAACTTGTACATAGAAAAAAGTTTGCCGTGTTTTCCCACCCGAATTTGATTGAAAATAATAGGGCCGGGGGAATTTGCTTTTATTGCGATTGCAATCGCAATCGCCGCTGGAGAGAGAACAGTCAGAAACAACAGGGAAAGAAGTATATCTGCAATTCGTTTTGTTTGTTCAAAACAGCGTTTTGCTAGGCGAACCGTCATTCCGCACAAACCGCCTCCCAATAAAATCATACTTGTCGGCTCAGGCATACGTTTTCCTCCGGAACAATCTCGTGTGAATCAATCATGGTCAAATAGGCCTTTACCATTATTATAGCACGAAAACGGTAAAATTACAACGGTACAGTTGGACATATTTTTTCTGCTAAAAAAAAGTACCTTCAATTTGCATAAGTTAAAAAAGTATGATAACTTATTGATGAAAGTATGTATATAAACAAGAAAGAGTTCAAGAGGAAAATCTATATGAGAAGAATGTGTGTAGCATTGTCGGTGTTATTTTTAAGCGCGAGTAGCGTGGGAGCGGTGAGTTTCGACTGGGCGGTAATCGGAAATCCGGGCAACCCTGCAGACAATACAGGGTATGGCTCAGTCGGTTACCAGTACAGCATATCTAAAACAGAGGTGACTAACGCACAGTACATAGAATTTTTGAATGCGGTGGCAAAGGACGATACGTACGATTTGTATAGTGTGACTATGGGTAATACTTACGGAGGTATAACCCGAAATGGAACCTCAGGGAGTTATACGTATACTTTAAAGGATAATGATGCGAATTGGGCAAACCGTCCGGTAGTTTATGTATCGTGGTATGATGTGTTACGTTTTGTGAACTGGTTGCATAACGGTCAGCCGACAGGGGAGCAGGATACTACTACAACGGAGTATGGGGCATACGATTTGTCGCTTATTGGGGTGCAAAGGATAGTGCGTTTGGAAGGGGCAAATGTATTTTTACCGAATAATAATGAATGGTACAAAGCCGCTTATTATGATCCGATAACAAAGGTGTATTATGATTACGCGACAGGAACGAATACACAACCGGATAATAATGTTCCCGATGATGATACGGGAAATTCGGCAAACTATTATAATAGAAATCTTAGCCCGTATTACAGCACTGAAGTTGGGGCGTATTATGAATCGGTAAGTCCTTATGGAACCTATGACCAGAGCGGTAACGTAAGTGAATGGACTGAATCTGCTCCCGATTCAAATATAATAGTTCCGAATCGTTATCATCGTGGCGGTTCGTGGTTTCATACTTCATCGCAACTGACGCGCCAGATCAGCAATGGTCCGACTCACGAGGACGACTGCCTTGGGTTTCGTATCGCAAGTTTCTACACTGGGGAAGAAGGGGGAAATGAGCCTATTCCTGAACCGGCGAGCATAGGACTTGTAATGCTGAGTTTGAGCGGTCTTGCACTGCGGCGCGCGAAAAAATCTTAACTACTATCATTATTATGTATAGCATTTTAATACGGAAACTTTTCACACGCAAATGTTTCCTTCATATCAAATTTGCACACTCTTTTATACATCAAGAATAATAAATACTGTTAAATAGGTATCTTGATTTTTAGAATTGATTTTATCGAAGCATACGCTCTATAATTAGCCCATCAATGTATATAACCTCAAAAAAGATACCCTGCCATGATTTTTTTACTTGTTGCTTTGGCCGCTTTGTTAAGAACGCTAATGAGCTATTTTACTATTGTAATAGCTCGAGATACGGTTAATTTTATTGATGTGGCTAGTGCACTTGCGGTTGGAGATATTTTTGCGTTAATCGCTGAAGAACAGCATCCTTTTTACCCGCTACTGATAGCCGTCGTCCATAGTTTTTCCGCTTCATGGGTCATATCCGCAAAAGTTGTGGCTGTTGTTATGGGTATTTTGACTGTATTTCCATTGTATTTTCTCGCCAGACACTTATTCGATGCCAAAACAGCTTATATCAGTGTTTTTCTGTACGCCATTTCACCTTACCTTGTACGATATAGCGCTGATGGATTGTCGGAAAGTACCTATGGATGCATGCTCATGTTGACACTCCTGTCAGGTTATATACTGATCAGCCGTCATAGAAATATTTTTTCAGGAATCCTTACAGGTTTTTTGTCCGGATTGACCTATCTGACCCGTCCCGAAGGAGTGCTTGTCGGATGTGTCGTCATTGCCGGCGTGGTGGTGTATGATCTGGCAAGCCGCAAAAAACGTTTCTTGCGACTTGTAATTTGCGTAGCGATGATTGTCGTTGGATTTATGATTGTTGCGTTGCCGTATATGTATTGTATAAAACATGTTACAGGAAAATGGCGTTTTACTGCAAAAAAACCGGTTACCATGCTTATTCCGTTTTTGAATGATTCGGATGTTGAGCGGAGTTCTCCTGACATATCCGGTCATCTAGACATAGTCTCGGACGCTGTAAACATGGCGTCGGTGATGCGGTTTGAAGGACTGGGATCGGTCGCAAATGCTTTGATTCAAACATTTCATCCTTTACTATTTTTATTTTTCATTGCCGGATGCGTTTTCCTTCGGCGTACTACCGTTCAATGGAATCGAACCGCAGGATACTTGCTGATAGGCTGGTCTGCGGTTATGCTATACATACTTTACAGATTGGCGGGGTCGTATTATATAAGCAAAAGGCATCTATATCCGTTTGTAGTGGTGTTACTTCCATTTGCGGCTCTGGGCATGCGCCATGTTGTTTCCCTTGTTATGAAGTATGGTATGATCAAGCGCGAGCGAATCGCGGTTACGTTTATACTTCTTATCGTGTCAGTCGTAATTTTGCCTAAGACACTCAAACCGCAGAGAACCGACAAGTGGTATCTGCTCGATATTAAACACGAGCTTGCGGGCTATATTACAGGAAATCCTTTCATCGCAGTGGATGACGAGCGTATCGGGTTTTATGCCGGACTGCAATATACTGTTATCGAAAAGGAACATATTCCGCCGGAGACGTTTTTATCTGAATTAAACGTAAAAAACATACAATATTTACTCGTTTCTGAAGATTTTATCGAAAAATTTTTAACGGAAGCGATCAATTTTTCGTTATTATCAAACCGTATCGTTCATCTGGCATCCTTTGAGTTTCCGGATACGACTTATTATCTGTATGAAATCTCTAAGGTATCTACGGATGATTATAGCGGACATTGAAGCTAATAACTAACTTACTAATATGGAGTTATGCTAAAATTTATTATGGAGGTATGAATATGTTGAATGCAGGAATACCGGCGCCGGATTTTGTTTTGGCCGATAGACACGGGACGCAATTTTGTCTTAATGATCTTAGAGGTAAATGGGTAGCGCTTTATTTTTATCCGAAAGACAATACGCCCGGATGCACCACTGAAGCGCTTCAATTTTCTCAATCAGCCGATATTTTCAAGGAATTGAACGCTGTTGTGATAGGTATCAGTCCCGATTCATGCGCAAGCCACGGAAAGTTTATCGACAAACAAAATCTTACTTTATTACTGCTAAGCGATACGGAAAAAAAGACATTGGAGCAGTACGATGTATGGAAACTTAAAACGATGTATGGCAAGGAATACTACGGTGTTGAGCGCACGACATATCTGATTGATCCTCAAGGTAATATAGCGTATGTATGGGGAAAGGTAAAGGTTGACGGTCACCATAAAGAAGTTCTCGATAAGTTACGCGAGTTATCTTGTCGCGGATAAGCGGATAGACGAAGTAACCGGCAATTTTAACTTACTGATTGATATTTGTTCATCGGCTGATCTTGTTGAGGATACGGACAAGAAGTTCGAATTATATCTTTGTGTTCTGTAAAAAAAAGATAAAAATAGCGTTAACATTTTGCTGTTTTTTTACGACAATAAACAATAGAAAAAATATTCAAAAAGGTACAAACATCCTAAGTCTATAAAAATGGCAGGTTTATTATGAAAATCGGTTATTATTGCAAAAACTGGACATTGGATTGCAATGCGGGAAAAACATTTGAGCTTTCGTCTTTTACGGAAGAGCGGCTTTTGAAAACAACCTCTTTGAATATTGAGGCGCTTGAAAAAATACTACAGTTCAATGCTACGCATAATTTATTGGTTTACCGGATATCTTCGGAATTGGTGCCCCATGCTTCTAATCCGGTATGTACATATCCGTGGCAGGATTATTTTCAGGATGCGTTCGAATCTATAGGATCGTTTATAAAAAAGCATAATATGCGTATTTGCATGCATCCCGATCAGTTGACATATATAAATACCAAAGACGAGTCTATTTTTGAGAAAAGCGCCCTAGAAATTTTGTATCACGCACAGGTATTGGATTTGATGAAACTTGATGAGTCGGCAAAAATTGTTTTATTTGTCGGTGGAATATATGGAGATAAAGAAAAAAGCATGGAGCGCTTCGTAGAGCGTGTCGGGCGTCTAAATCGCGGTATTACCCGTCGGCTTGCCATAGAAAACGATGAACGCAACTATGATGTTTCCGATTGTCTTGCAATACATGAGGCTACCGGTATTCCGGTTATGCTTGACGTATTGAATGATGAAGTTAATCCCAGTGGTATGCCTATGGACCAGCTTATTAAGCGAGTCGCCAAAACATGGGATACAGAAGACGGCATACCGATAATAGAGTATAGCGAACAATGGCCTGGCGAGCGAGTCGGCAGGCACAGCCAGTCTATCAGTCTGTCTCGCTTTAAAGAATTTCTTTCCGATACTCAAGGTTTGGATTATGATGTAATAATGGAAGTGGATGATACCGAATCCAGCGCTATAGAAGCTGTGAAAATAGCTAAAAGCGATTCAAGATTTTTTCAGCAACACAACCTGACTAGATGATACAAGACGACCGAATAAAACTCCTTAATGATAAAAAAGTTTCCGGCGGTTCGTTTGTCCTTTATTGGATGCAGGCGTCGCAGAGGGTAGAATACAATCACGCGCTTCAGTATGCTATCCGTAAGGCGAATGAATTCAGAAAACCGTTGGTCGCTTACTTTGGCATTACCGATAAATTTCCCAATGCCAACGCGCGGCATTATCATTTCATGCTTGAAGGCCTCAACGAAATAGAACGAGAATTGAAAGAACGGAATATCCTGTTTGTGATTCGTCACGAATCGCCTCAATATGGAGTCGTGGAGTTGGCTGAATATGCTGTATTGCTTGTAACTGACAGGGGATACCTTCGCATTCAAAAACATTGGCGTCATTACGTCGCCACCCATGCTATGTGTCCTGTCATACAGGTTGAAACGGACGTTGTTGTTCCGGTAGAAGTAGTTTCAGGAAAAGAAGAATATGCGGCGGCTACTATCCGGTCTAAAATACATCGTCATCTCAACGCTTTTATTAAACCGCTGGATGACATAGCGCCAGATATATCGTCGTTGAATATGGGTTTTAACTCCATAGATATCTCTTGCATAGACGGGTTTCTTACTCATTGTTCTGTGGATACATCTGTCGCGCCTGTTTCGGGTTATTGTGGGGGTACGTCGTGCGCGAAAAAATGGTTAAAAGAGTTCATAGATAAAAAACTCGACTTGTTTTCGCAGGTGCGAAATGATCCAACGCAGGATGCGCTGTCCAACATGAGTCCGTATCTGCATTTCGGCCAGATATCTCCATTATATATAGCGTTGCAGGTAATACAGGCAAAAGGTAGCGGTGTTGACGCTTATCTTGAGGAATTGATTGTCCGTCGTGAGTTGAGCATGAATTTTGTAAATTACAACGATCGCTATGATTCGTTTGACGCATTGCCCGGTTGGGCGCGAATGACGTTGGAAGAACATGCCGGCGACACCCGTGAATATGTATACGATTTATGCCAGTTAGAGAAAGCGCAAACGCATGATAAATACTGGAATGCGGCGCAAACAGAAATGGTCGTTACAGGTAAGATGCACGGTTATATGCGCATGTACTGGGGCAAAAAAATTATAGAATGGACTTCTTCGCCCGCGCAGGCTTATGATACTGCTATATATCTAAATGACAAATACGAACTGGACGGACGCGACCCCAACGGATTTACCGGAGTGTCGTGGTGTTTCGGCAAGCATGACCGAGCATGGAAGGAGCGGCCTGTTTTCGGTAAAGTCAGATATATGAACGCCTCCGGATTGCTACGCAAATTCGATGCCGATGCGTATGCGCGCAGAATCCTGCAATAATAGTATAAATATTTTGTTAACAGATGTTTCCCACTAAAGAGCGTGAATTTTCTTGACGTCTATATCTAGTCACGATTATTATAAAAAACCACAATTAACAATACTTTTTATATTACATTAAAAAATTAAGGAACTTAATTGCTCATGACGGAACAATCATCCAGACAGAAAGTTTTTCTCTCAGGGAACGAAGCCGTAGCGAGAGGGGCTTACGAAGCCGGCGTTGCTGTGGGAACTGCCTATCCCGGTACGCCCAGCAGTGAAATTAGCCCCGCTCTGGCTATGTATCCGGGTGTAAATGTGGAATGGTCGGTAAACGAAAAGGTCGCTCTTGAGGTAGCCTGCGGCGCTTGCTTTTGCGGTGCCCGGACCCTTGTTGCGATGAAGCATGTCGGAGTAAATGTCGCCAGCGATCCTCTGTTGACGTTATCACTGATAGGGGTGCGTGGTGGGCTGGTGTTAATATCTGCTGACGATCCGGGCATGCATAGTTCGCAAAACGAGCAGGATAACCGGATTTATGCGCGGTTTGCCAAAATACCCATGCTCGAACCGTCGGATAGTCAGGAATCTAAAGATTTTACAAAATTGGCGTTTACTTTGAGCGAACAGTTCGATACTCCGGTTATGGTTCGTATGACTACACGGGTATGCCATGCAAAGACAATAGTTGAGATCGAAGAACCGGAAAAGATTGAACGCGAATATTCTTTCGAAAAAGACACGCAGAAATTCGTAATGATTCCCGCATATGCTAGAAAACGGCATGTAATTGTGGAGGCTCGTCTTAAGAAACTGGAAAATTTTTCTGAAGATACGACTTTAAACAGAATAGAACAAGGCGCTGACAATTCACTGGGCATAATTTGTTCAGGTATTGTTTATCAGTATGTTAAAGAGATGTTTCCATCCGCGTCGGTTTTGAAACTGGGTTTTTCTTATCCGCTGTGTAAAAATAAGATCAGGTCGTTTTGCCAATCACATAAAGAAGTCTATGTAATAGAAGAACTTGAACCGTTGCTTTATAACGATATCAAGGCAATGGGGCTTAACGTCAAAGGCAAAACTGATAAATTAGTTACCGGAGAGCTTACCCCCAACCGTGTCAGAGAGATTATTACCGGTGAATCGTCCGATATTGTACCTTCTGCGCCAGGCCGTCCACCGGTTATGTGCGCGGGCTGTATACATAGAGGCGCGTTCGTAACCCTTAAAAAATTGAAGATGATAGTTACGGGTGATATAGGCTGTTATACTTTGGGAACATTGCCTCCGTTATCGGCTTTGGATACCTGTGTGTGTATGGGCGCCAGTATAGGCGCTATGCTCGGCATGACCAAGGTTTTGTCTAAGGAACAGCGCAATAAAGTAGTGGCTGTAATAGGGGATTCCACATTTTTCCATTCCGGTATAACAGGTTTGATCGATGTGGTATACAATAAAGGCGCCGGCACGGTGATGATACTCGATAACCGTACCACCGCCATGACCGGTCAGCAGGATCATCCGGGTACCGGTATGACAATAATGAGCGAGCCTACGGAAAGTATTCTGCCGGAAAAAATAGCCGAGGCTGTCGGTGTTAAAATGATAAAGGTCATTGATCCTTACGATATACCGGCAATAGAAGATGCGCTTAGGGAATCTATGAATACCGATGAAGTATCGCTTATAGTTCTGCGTCGTGTTTGCGTATTGAAGGATAAAACGGTAAAACGCCTTGTAGCGCAGGTAGAACCAAGTCTGTGTGTTCAGTGTAAGCAGTGTCTTACAATAGGATGTCCGGCTATCAGTTCGGATATGCCGCCAAAAATTGATATGCATCTTTGTAACGGATGCGGGTTATGTGTACATGTATGCAAAGTAGGAGCGATAACGTGCAAAGAGAGATAAATAAGACAACCAATATTTTGTTTGCCGGCATAGGCGGTCAGGGGATTATTCTTGCCAGCGAAATAACCTGTGATGTTTTGTTTGAGTCCGGCTACGATGTTAAAAAAAGCGAAGTGCACGGTATGAGCCAGCGAGGCGGCAGTGTCAACAGCGATATTCGTTTCGGCGCTAAAGTTTATTCTCCGCTTATTCCCGATGGACAGACTGATATACTCGTCGCTTTTCATCCGACCGAGCTTGAAAGAAACAGGCCGTTTCTTAAATCAGGAGGAAAAATAATTTCCATTACGCATGACGATGCCGACGCGGTTAGCAATCCGAAAGTATCTAATATATTTTTGATGGGGAAATTATCGTGTCATATTCCGGTTAGACGGGAAAACTGGGAAAATGTAATAAAGAACAAAGTGCCTAAGGCTTATGTCGAGCAAAATTTGGCGGCGTTTGCCGCCGGAATATCACAGGAGCAAAAAATCAACAACAAATAGGGAGTCGGCCGTGTTCTGGGATAAACCACTTGAAACGATTGATTGCAGGTCTTTGCAAATATTACAGTTGGACAGGATTAACACGGCATTGGAACGAATTGCCGCAACACCGGGTTACAAATCCTTTTATGATTCTAAGAAATACAAGATCAAGCCGCTTTCCTCGCTTGAACAGATGAAAGACCTCCCCTTTACAACCAAGCAGGATTTGCGAAACAGTTATCCTTCCGGTTTTCTTGTTACCGATATGGAAAAGGTAGTGCGAATGCATTCGTCGAGCGGTACGACAGGCATTCCTACTGTTATATACCACACAAAAAATGACATTGATAACTGGAGTTCGCTTATCGCTCGTTGTCTGTGCATGATAGGCATGTCGGACAAAGATGTTTTCCAGAATATGATGACATACGGAATGTTTACCGGAGGTTTGGGGTTGCACTATGGCGCAGAGAAGCTTGGCGCAATGGTTATACCTGCAGGTGCAGGAAATACGGAACGCCAGTTGAAATTTATAAAAGATTTTAAAACCACTGTTGTGCATATTACTCCCAGTTATGCGTTGCATGTATCTGAAATAATCGAGCAACGGAATTTACTTGATGGGCTGTCACTGCGTATCGCTTTGATGGGAGCTGAGCCTTACACCGAGGCAACCCGTCTGAAACTTGAAGAACGACTGCGAATAGATGTGATAAATTCTTACGGTTTGAGCGAGATGAACGGTCCGGGTGTTGCGTTTGAGTGTCTTGAAAAAGAAGGTATGCACGTTTGGGAAGATAATTATTATGTGGAGATAGTCGATACGAAAACCGGCATGCCGTTGCCTGACGGTGAAGAGGGCGAACTCGTTCTTTCCGCTATAAACAGGGAGGCAATGCCTATTTTACGATACCGAACTCATGATCTTGCTTTTATTTATCCTGAGAGGTGCGCTTGCGGTAGGACGCACAGGAAAATATCGCGCATTAAAGGTCGTACGGACGATATGTTTATCATAGGCGGCGTCAATATTTTCCCGTCACAGATAGAAGAAGTGCTCATGAAACTGCCGCAGGTTGGTTCGAATTACGTTATTATTCTGTCCAAGAAAGGTAGCCTTGACAAGTTATCTGTTCGTATTGAAGTCAACCCTGATCTATTTGCGGGCGACCTTCGTCATCTTACGCAACTCAAAGAAACCATAACTCGCAAATTGCGGGAAGAAATTCTAATCAATCCTACGATTGAGCTGGTAGAACCGGGATCACTGCCGCCGAGTCAGGGTAAAGCCGTTCGTGTTATAGATAATCGTGATAAAACAGTATAATTATATCCGTGGGAGGATTAAAACATGATATGGCAGGAAGAGTTCGAGTGCATGTCGCTGGACAAACTGCGTGACCTTCAGCAGAAACGCCTTATAGAATTGGTAAAGCGTGTCTGGGATAAAGTCCCTTTTTACAAAAAATTGTTTAATGAAAAAGGCGTTTCGCCCGCTGATATAAAATCTATCGATGATATTGTAAAGCTACCGTTTACGGTCAAAACCGATCTGAGGGATAATTATCCGTTCGGATTGTTTACTTGTCCGGTAAACGAGGTCAACGAAATACACGCTTCTTCGGGTACTACCGGCAAACCTACTGTTGTGGCGTATACTAAAAATGACATAAAACTATGGTCAGTGGTAATGGGAAGATCGATAGCGATGGCCGGCGCACAGCGCGGCGATATTATCCAGAATGCATACGGTTACGGTTTGTTTACCGGTGGCTTGGGGGTTCATTACGGAGCTTTGGAACTCGGATTGCCGGTATTGCCCATGTCTTCCGGTA
Source organism: bacterium (assembly GCA_018435605.1). GTDB lineage: Bacteria > Auribacterota > Auribacteria > Auribacterales > Auribacteraceae > R3-B46. The sequence continues at coordinate 174,955 of JAHDNF010000003.1, forward strand.
ATACTCAGAAACAGCTTCAGTTGATGCATGATTTCAATACCACTATAATCACCTGTACGCCGTCTTATGCGCTTTTTATGGCTGAAGAGGCTATGGACCGCGGCATAGACCCTCGCAAGAGTCCGTTGCGGATAGGTATTCTCGGCGCTGAACCGTGGAGTCAGCAGATGCGCGATAAGATAGAGGAATTGTGGAATATAACCGCCCTTGACATATACGGTTTATCGGAGATCATAGGCCCGGGTGTAGCGCAGGAATGTCCGGGTAAAGACGGACTGCATGTGTTTGCCGATCATTTTTATCCTGAGATAATCGATCCGCGCACCGGCGATCCTGTTGAAGAAGGTGAAGATGGTGAACTGGTATTCACTACGTTGACTAAAGAGGCTTTGCCGCTTATCCGATACCGAACCGGAGATATTACATCGATAACATACGATAAATGCAATGCATGCGGACGCACACTGCCGAGAATAAGCAAACTTAAAGGACGTACTGACGATATGTTAATTGTTAGAGGGATAAACGTGTTTCCGTCGCAGATCGAAAGCGTACTGCTCGATATAAAAGGGGCTCAACCGCACTATCAGCTTGTCATCGACAGAAAACATTCTCTGGATACGCTTGAGGTGCAAGTTGAGGTTAACGAAGATATCTTTTCAGATGAAATAAAAAAACTTGAGGATTTGCAACAGCATATTCAGAGGGAGATAGAAGCGGTGCTGTCTCTCAAGGTCGATGTATCGCTTGTCGAACCTCGGTCGTTGTCTCGAAGTATGGGTAAAGCGAAACGTGTTATTGACAACCGCAATATATAATCGGTGCCGTGTAACTGTCAACTACAGGGGGCGTTAATGAAAGTGCAACAATTATCAATATTTCTTGAAAATAAACTCGGCCGCCTTCTTGAAACAACTGAGGTACTGGCGCAACATGATATCAATATCAGGGCAATGTCTCTGGCGGAAACCAAGAATTTCGGCATAGTAAGATTGATTGTGGAGAATACCTCGCGCGCGTGTGATCTGTTGAGAATGCATAATTTTACGGTCGAGATAACAGAAGTAATCGCTGTTGAAGTCAATGATACACCCGGCGAACTGGCTCGTGTTCTGAGGACTCTTCATGAGAACGAGTTGAATGTTGAATATGCTTATGCTTTTGTTGAGAGAAAACAGAATAAAGCTGTTGTTATCATACGGATGGATCAGATAGACAGAGCGATAGGCGTGTTGAAAGCGGAAGGTATCAAAACTCTGACACAACAGGAACTATATTTATAAACTTAAAAAACACTAACCCGGAGTTGGTTATGAGTATTGTAGAACTTGCTGTTTTCATGGAAGACAAAGTCGGGCGGTTGTATGAGATTACAAAATTGCTGGCTGATAAAGGCATTAATATACGCGGATTTGCGGTTTCCGATTCGGGAACTGGATTCGGTATATTGCGAGTTATCACCAATGATTCCAAGAATACTATAAACGCTCTTAAAGAACGTGGTTTTGTGGTTCACGAAAAAAAAGTGCTGTGTGTGCGTGTGCCTGACGAAGTGGGGGGTATAGCCAAAACGCTAAGTATTTTTCAATCTCATGATATAAATGTCCACGAGATGTATGCTATAGTCAATTCGTTGATAGTGTTTCATGTGGACAACATAGAGGACGCCGCGTATCTTCTCAAACACGAAGGTATGGAAGTGATCAATCAAAAAGCGATTGAACAGATTTGATTTTAGGGTTAAAAGTCTTATGATCTGCGTTTTTGAGCGTCTATAATGGGTTCCTTTGACTTAACCAAGCCAAAAGCTTTGGTGTGTGACCTTGGAAATGTTCTTTTTTACTTCGACCGGCAAAAAACATACAAGGCATTGAGCCGGTTTTGCTACAAACCGCCTGACGAAGTACAGGCTATAATCGAATCTACAGATATCCGCGAGAGATACGAACTAGGTCAATTCACCGATACGGAATTTTACGCAACAGTACTGGAAATGTTGGAGCTGACCGATAATGACCTGCCTTTTGACGATTTCTCACAGGTATGGGGAAATATTTTTACTGCCAATTATTCATTGTTCGAGACACTGGCGTTGCTTCGTAATCAGTTGACGCTGGTGATGCTGTCCAACACCAATAACCTGCATTATCTCAATATCCGTAAGTCATACGGCAACATAATGTCATTTTTCTTCTCTGACAGAAAGGTTTTGTCTTACGTAGAAGGCATAGCCAAACCGGACGAGCGTATTTTTCATATCGCCCGGCATAAAGCGCAGGCGGATTTTAGCGAATGTGTGTATGTAGATGATATTATAGAATACGTAACCACAGCGCAATCTCTTGGAATGCGGGGGATTGTTTACGATTCCAACGATAAATTTATAAGCCGGGTTATAGAGATGGGATTAGTCCTTCCCCGATAATTCTTTCCCTGTAAGATCAATGCTGTTCAATTTTCGCCATAATGTTGTGGGGCTGATGCCGAGTATTTGCGATGCTTTTGTTTTGTTTCCGTCAACCAGATTCATTACATTTATTATGTGTTCTTTTTCGGCCTGTTCCAGAGTGCAATGAAGCGGGTCGGTAAGGTGTTTAGGCAGTTGAGTAGTATTGATTATCTGTGAAGGCAGATTATCCGGTGTGATTATGCCGTTTACAGACAATATAGACGCGCGTTCGATCACATTTTCCAGTTCCCGTACATTGCCTGGCCACTGGTATCCAAATAAAAATTGCAGGCAAGAAGGATCAAGTTTCAGATTGGGCATCTTTAATTTGTGTGACATGCGTTTTACGAAATATCGAGCCAGAGGCAGGATATCTTCTTTTCTTTGCCGTAGAGGGGGGATATGTATTTCGATGACGCTTAATCTGTAGTAAAGATCGTCGCGGAATTCTTCGTCTGCGATTGCTTGTTCCAGATTTTTATTTGTAGCGGCTATGATACGTACATCGACTTTCCTCGAAAAACTTTCGCCTACCCGCATGATCTCGCGTTCCTGAAGTACCCGTAATATTTTGATTTGTATAGACTGGGTGACATCGCCTATTTCATCGAGAAAAATAGTTCCTTTTGAGGCTTGTTCGAACAACCCGACCCTGTCATGGATAGCGCCGGTAAACGACCCTGCTTTGTGGCCGAACAATTCGCTTTCCGCCAATGTTTCCGGAAGCGCGCCGCAGTTGATAGCCAGAAAAGATTTTTCATTTCGGTGAGACATGCTATGTATATACCGTGCAAGCACTTCTTTTCCGACGCCGGTTTCCCCTGTGATCAATACCGATGAATCGAAGGGAGCTATGCGGTTTGCCAAATCGATAACATCCATGAACGCTTTACTTTTGACTTCCACGTAAAATGGTTTTTTAATACGTTCCAGTCTGCTGATTTTTCGACGGTTGCGCAACAACTCCAGATTTTTTTTCTTCAGCTCCTCGCTCAGGATTATAATTTTGCTTTTTACATCTTCTCCCTGAAAAAATCGAAGATGTGGCTTTATTTCCTCACCCCACGATTTTTCATCTTTACCGACTGCCGTGCAAATATGGTCGCCTTTTCCTATGCATTGATTCTCGAGAAAGAAAATATTTTGTCCAAAGCAAAATGTGGCGTATCCGGTTAAATAACCCGCTATCATCCAGCATACGGGATGATCGGTTTTGCCTAGTCCGATCAAGTGCTCGTCCGCTTCAGCTGACTGATAAAATTGAACTTCCATATAAAAAGAGCCGGTCTTTTCATTAATATCAATCTTATTTACAATGGATTTTGCTACTCCGTGAAGTGTATTCATCCGCGCTCCGGCTTTAAGCCATTCGGTCATGGAATCCATATTTACAATTCGTTTTACAGCCGCCGCGTCGGCATGACCCCAGAAATAGCCGAATCTAGTCATTGTTTGACGTGTCATATCTAATCCGACCATGTTGACCAAATCTTTACGAAGGTGGGCGAATGCGTGAATGTCATGAAGAAGCAGGCGTCTGCCTTTCAGGCTGATCAGCCCTTCCGAAAAATCAATCAATTCTTCCAGAGTGATGTCGTGTGCGTTCATACAGCTAACCGTTCCTTTCAATTTGAAAGGTTATCATTTCATAATGAAATAAATCAAGTGAAATAGCATTTTTTTAAACATAAATGTAACTATCTATCGTAAAGTAAAATATAAATAAATAACATGATTGGCACGTAAATTGATTAATAAAGAAGCGCGAAATAAAAAGCCGCTGTGGCTTTCGATAAGAATATCAAACCGGTAAAAAGGAGTTTATCATGTACACTATGTTACAGCAACAAAACTACGCTATGCAGGATGACTTGATTGCCTTTACTAAAAAAATGATAGGTATACCAAGCACAAGCTTAAATGAAGAAAACGTCGCCAATTTGGTTGAACAAAAAATGAAGCAACTCGGATTCGACACTGTATTTACCGATGAAGCGGGTAATGTAGTGGGTATCCTTGCGGGACGTGAAAACAAGCCTGTTGTTCTCCTGAATTGCCATATGGATACGGTATTGCCGAGCAATAGCGAAGTATGGGATACACCGCCCTATAAAGCCGTGCTAAAAGAAGATAAGCTCTACGGACTTGGAGCCGCAGACTGTAAAGGCGGCCTTGCGTCGCAGATATTCGCCGCGGCGCTATTGAAGAGAAGCCTGTTGCCGCTTGAAGGTACGTTGGTTGTTGCGGCTACGGTTGCCGAAGAAAACGGGTTGAGTGTCGGAGTACGCCATCTTATGGACAAAACCTTGCCTAATCTTAATTTAAAGCCAGATTACGCTATATTGGGCGAACCTAGCAACTTGGGATTGTATTATGGACATGACGGATGGGTTGAAATTGAAGTCCGTGTAGAAGGTACAAATCCGTTCCATGTTGATGACGCGGCTCATGAAATAATGAACGACATAAATCTTAGCGTGAAATCCGCTAATGAAAAAAAACTCATTGAAGAAATTTCGATTATGCAACCTTTGTATGATGAATATAAAGGGTGTCGCCGCGCAACTATCCGTATGGCTCGTCGCGTAAGGGAATCGGAGAATATAGAGCAAGTGATCGGACAGATAAAGCATAATGCGCAGTTGATAGCTCAGCCTACAGGCGCTGTGGCTGTAGATGTGCAGGTACGCCAAGAACAACAAGTTATGTATAACGGCAGTATGACGCTGGTACGTCATATAACAAACGCATGGTCGACCGATCCGTTTCATCCGATTATGGATAGATCACGTCATGCGTTAGCGGCGGCAGGTTGCACAGTCCGTCCCGGAAAATGGGAACTAGATCGTCTGCGTATGGGAACGGCAGGCAGTGTTCTTCTGAAAGAATATAATGTACCTACGATAGGTTATGGTCCGGGTTGCGAAACAGTTGCCCACGCAGACAATGAATATGTCGAGGTGGATAAACTTTCCGAATGCGCCTACGGCACAGCGGTTATAGTACACAGCCTTATCGGTGTTTCGGTGTTCGGGTGGACGTCTGACGAGATATGATCTGAATCTCTGAAACCCGAAAGGAGCGAGCAAAATAATGAGTGTCGAAACGATGAATATTCTGGTTTTTAATTGTGGTAGTTCGTCTTTAAAATACAAATTGATCGCGATGCCGTCTGAAATAGTTATTGCCGGAGGAGAAGCACAGCGTGTGGGGCCTAAAACAGCGGAACCGTCGAAAATTTTTCACAGAATTGATGGCAATGAGTATGTTCATGTGGTGGAGATGCCCGATCATTTTACGGCTTTTAAAGAAGTAATGAAGCTACTTACATCTGATCCGAGGCTTATACCACACGCGGTAGGACACAGGGTTGTGCATGGCGCAACCCTGTTCAATCAGCCGACGTGTATTTCGCTGGAAGTGCTTGAACAGCTTAAGTCGATAGAACATCTTGCGCCGTTGCATAACCCGCCGGCCATGCGCCTTATGGAAGCGTGTACCGAACTGTATCCCGAATTGCCGCAGGTCGCGGTGTTTGATACGGCGTACCATGCGACTATACCTGATTACGCTTCGACATACGCCATATCCAGTGGTATTGCTGATGAGATGGGTATCAGGAAATATGGGTTTCACGGTACCAGTCATCAGTTTGTGGTAGAAGAAGCCGCCGCGTTTTTAAAAAAAGATATCGATTCATTCAATGCAGTAAGTTGTCATCTAGGCAGTGGCGGCGCCAGTCTTTGCGCGGTTAAAAATGGAAAATCGGTTGATAATACCATGGGATTCTCACCGTTACAGGGGCTAGTGATGAGCACCCGTTGCGGCGATCTGGATTCCGCAGTGGCGTTAAAGTTAATCGGAAGGTATCTTGGCGATACGGATAGTGTGGAAAAATTGCTTAACAAACAAAGCGGTGTACTTGGAATGTCAGGGGTATCCGCTGATATACGCGATATATTCAACGTATCCAAGAATTATACTGATTCTACATCCAAACCGGATTTGACGGCACAGGTATACTTGTGGCGTATACGCAAATATCTGGGTTCATATCTTACTGTGGTGGAAAATGCTGATGCGATAATCTTTACCGATACGATTGGAGAAACTGTACCGTTAGTGCGCTGGGCTGTATGTACGAATATGGAATATTTTGGTGTAGAAATAGACACGGATAAAAACTCTAATGTTAAATCTTATCCGGTTGATGTTGCTACGCCGAACAGTAGAGTTCGCATACTGGTTATCCTCACTAACGAAGAACTGGCAATCAGCAGGCGTACTTATGCAAAACTTTTTCAGCCTCAGGGTACTTCTACGGGGAGGATATGGTAATGAACACACTTGTGCTTATACCAAAAACGAACAAAGTGTCTTATGCGTACATAGAGTTTGGAAAAATATTTTTTCAGGGAGTTCTGCCGTATAGAGATGAGAACGCAGGCATGCGTTCGTGGGCAGGAATCATGGAATATATGTCGGATGAAATGGCAAAACACGGTATCAAGCGGGAATCGCTTGAGGCTATAACAGTGCATGGTGTATTCGGGGCATCTGATTTCGATTGTCCTCGCCTTGTAGATGATTTGGTGCTGAAAAAACTGGAAAATCTCATACCACGCGCGCCGTTGCATCTGCCACAGGTAGTTGATGCTATAAAAGCCTGCAGGCACGTGTTTTTAGGTGTACCTACAATTATAGTATTTGAGACGTCATTTTTTGTAAATCTTGCGGCTCGCGAACACAAATACGCGCTGGATAATAAGTTGATGACTAGTTCCGGCATAAGGCGATATGGGTATTGCGGAATATACCATCAGGCGGCATGCAAATATATTGTAGGTATACATCGCAAGAAAGGTCTTGCCAGTGCGCCGCGAATTATATCTATCTGCCTCGAATCGCGACCGGAGATAGCGGCTGTTACCGGGACACGTCCTGTAATGGTAACCAGTGGGGCTACTCCTCTTGAAGGCCTTCCAAGCGAAAAATCATGTGGGGAGATAGATCCAAGTATTGCCATAACGCTTGTCCAGTCGAAAAACTGGGGACCGGAACAGATCAATTTACTGCTTACTCGGCAAAGCGGAGTGTACGGGCTTACAGGTAAACAGGTTACACTTGACGAGCTGTTTTGGTCTAATGACGATAAATATACCCTAGCCAAAGAGTTGATAAAATATAGGATGCTTCTTGGGTGCGGGTCGGCAATAGCGGCAATGGGCGGTGTGGATTATCTTGTGTTTTCAGGCAAGTATACTATGCTCGGAAATATACTCGGCCCGTGGCTCAGTACTCGTATGCAGGCCGCTTCAAATGACAAGCATAGCGAGCTTTGGACATTGTTTTATTCTCGCTCAAGAGAGCAAATCATGGTTGATGAGGCATCATTAGTGGTGTTGAATATTTCGAGAGAAACACAAGCAATATAAAAACTCCTTTCCTTGCGGTATGAGGGGATGCGTTTTGGGTTACGCATTCCTTCATACCGCATGGTTCCTTTTAAAACCTCTGAAGTCTTAAAGAAATTCTGGAATATTATCCTATAGCCATAGGTTTGATAAAAAACTTTAATACAATTATGACTCGGTGTTTGAGATTTTTTATAGAATGTCATTGTATATCTATTATCGCTGACCAAAGGCTTTTAGATTAAAAACACAAAATATGCTTCACTTTTTTATCCGGTTCTTCTATTATTTTCAAAAATACAATAATTTTAAAATGAGGGACAATACTATGAAACTTTATTTCAGTGAGTCTATTTCAATCCTGAGAAAAACAGCTCCGTTTATCATTGCTCGTGGCGCTGTATATGGAATCATGGCTGGGATAAGCGCTGTTTATTTTCTTATCCTGTTCGGTTTTTTCTTTTTGATCAAGAAAATGTTCGGCGATGTAAGCGGTGTTCTGTCGATATTTTTTATAATAGCAGGTGCCGGAGGATTTTATGGGTTGTTTGTCATAGCTAGAAATTATGTGTTGCATTTATTGAAATCGGCTCATATTGCGGTCGTCACCGAACTTATAGAAACTGGCGAGGTGAAGGATACAGCCGGTCAGGTAGAATACGGCAAGCAGAAGGTCAAAGAGATGTTCAAAGAATTTTCGCTTTTGTTTGTACTCGACCAACTTATAAAAGGTGTGATCAAGGCGATAAATAGAACGATAGCCCGTATTACTCATTGGCTACCGATTGCCGAAGATCATGCGCTGGTGAAGGTTGTGCAAAGCATAGTAAATTTGAGTATAACTTACATTGACGAGGCGGTATTGTGTTATGCGTTCAAGCAAAAAAGCGATAATATCTGGAAACATTCGGCTACTGCGATCGTATTGTATACAATGAACTGGAAATCCGTTCTTTTACATGCGGTGACATTGACAGGAATAAGCGTGGTAAGCTGGGTGGCTTTTTTCATACCGAGCATGCTGTTTTGGGGTATTTTTGCTAAGTTGATGCCATCGCTTGGAGTATTCTTTTTTCTGGTTGCGGTAGTTTGCGCTTATTTTTTGAAACTGACTTTATTCAATCCGTTTGCCATGGTGTCTATTATACTGTCGTTTTTGCATGAAACTAAAGATCAGACTCCCGATCCGGTGTGGGAGGAAAAAATAACCGCGGCTTCAGAGAAATTTCGTGAGCTAAAAAAACGGGCGCTTGATTATGCCGCTTCGCACAGTGTAGATGCAGTAAAGAAAAAAACTCCTGCCGATAGCCTGCATGAAACTAAAGTTGACTCTGTTTCGGAAGAAGATGTTTCGGTTGAAAAAGAGGAAAGCGAAAATCCTAAGAAGTCTCTTGAGGATAAACAGAAACGGGTTTCTAAACCTGCCGGTAAATCGTCATCATCGTCGTCAAGACACAAAGAAAAGCCTTAAAAATATCGGATATCTAGCTTTATTAATCAGACTGAATATTAAGCAAATAAAAAACCGGCCGGATAAATTATTATTATATCCGGCCGATTTTTATTTTATCGTAAAAAATATTACCAGTTCTCGCCCAGTATTTCGAAATGTGCCTGAGGATGAGCGCAGGCTTGGCAAACCTTAGGAGCTTCTGTTCCTTCATGAAGGTATCCGCAGTTACGGCATCGCCATACTACAGGTTTTTCACGTTTGAATACAGTACCTGATGTTACATTTGCGAGTAGATCGTTATAACGTTTTTCGTGTTGTTTTTCTGCGACGGAAACAGCTTCGAACAGCCGTGCTATTTGCTCGAATCCTTCTTCACGGGCTGTTTTTGCGAATGACGGGTACATATCTGACCATTCATGATGCTCACCGCATGCCGCGGCTTTTAAATTTTCAGCGGTTGTACCGATTGTTCCAGCAGGGAAACAAGCGGTTATTTCTACTTCTCCGCCTTCAAGCGACTTAAAAAAACGTTTTGCGTGTTCTTTTTCCTGATCGGCGGTTTCTGCGAAAATATCTGCGATTTGGACGAATCCTTCTTCACGAGCTTTGCTGGCGAAATAGTTGTAACGGTTTCTTGCCTGTGATTCACCGGCAAAAGATGCGAGAAGATTTTTTTCTGTTTTTGAACCTTTTAACTGCATGCAATCCTCCTTCTTATATTGTGGTTATACTGTTATTTCTTTGCGGATACAGGCAAACTATAGATTATTTAGGAGGGTAAATCAAGCACAAAATAGACATTATTCCTGCCGGATATTATGTAATCCGGCAAATGGCAGTTATCAAGATGTTTAAGTCTTGCTGACTATCAGTAGTACAATTTGTAATAGCGTTTACTGATGGCATCGGACGTTGTGTCGATGAATTCGTATTCTGTTTGGCCGGATATAGTTTCTATATCGCCAATCTTGTCGTATTCCCCGTCGACATCTTCTGAAGAATATATATCTATGGTACCTGAAGAATCTAAAGCCTTTATATAAAGTTTTGGGTAAGACCCTGAACGATGGACTTTCGTAATTTGTGCCACAGGGGCATAAGAAACATGTGAAAATGTACCTATCATGTCGCCTTTATTTTGAGGAGGGGTACCTGCCCAGCCGCTACCGCTCCAATGATTCATCATTATCCGTCCTGTATGGTATGGTATACGGTCTCCAAAAGGCAACCCTATAACTCCGTATGATCCTTCATTAACTATTGATTCATTGTTAACTATAGCTGGTTTGCCTTCATTGTCGATTGCCAGTTCGCCGTCAATATAGAAACTGACGGAATTTTTTGTCCAGTGGAATTCGTATTCATGTTCTTTAGTTATATCCTGTACAGGACAAAAATAAGTTACGGTCCGTAACTTATTGTCTGTTGTCGGGTCTATATGGTGCACTGAAAATGCGGCAAGTGTACTTGGTGTGCTATTATTAGAATATACATCCATTGTACGAAGTTCAAGGTCGATTTCGTTGAGATAATAATTGGTACTGTTTATATAATGTTCCCAATAGAAGAAAAATGCCAATAATCCGCCTTCTGGAGAAGTTGTCGCTACTGTTGGAGCGGTCAACCGTACGGTATATTTTCCGTAATGAAATGTGTCTTTGACGCTTACGGCTTGTCCTCCGACTCCTGAATAATCTTTGAGGCGTAAAACTAGGTTTCCGTCATTGTCAAGCCATGTATTATTGTGATCCAATCCTGCTCGCCATCTCCAAGAAAGACTTCTCCATTGATGTCCTGAAAAGATAAATGGAGTGGAATAGATTGCAGGGTTAGGAAGTTGTAACACAACACCTGCAGAAACCCAATCTCTAGTATCGGTTTTGTGTGCTACGGTTCCGATTGCGGTATTAAGTCGTAATGCGTAATAATAAGAGTTGGAAGTTGCTTCGTTGCGTGGTTCCGGTATACTAACAAAGGTATAAAATGATTTTGTTTCACCGGGAAGTATATTTTGTGAAGGCGATTCGGTAACGTCAATGTCTATAGATCCGGTTTTATCGCGGTCAAGAATTGTTTTAATAGAACATATTTGAGTGATATCTGTTGAGTTTTCGACTGAACATATTATTTTTATTGACGTGCCGGCTACGTAAAAGTCGGATAAGCCCACTGGCAAGCCTGTGTCCGCATAAACTGCGTAAGCGCTGGTAATTTTGGGTGTGTTAGCTGTTAAAGTAATGGTTTGAGATTCACCAGCAATCACTGTTATCCGATCTATAATGCGCAATAATAATCCGTCGAACGGTGAATTATCTGAAATATATATTTCACAAAGATAGATTCCGTCCGGAATGTTGTTCCATGTAGCCTGACCGGATGAATTTGTGATACGTCGATAAGCATCGCCCATATAATTATAACTATGGTCATACAGAAGACAATTTGCGTTTGGCAAGGACGAAGAATTCCAATTGGTGGCAGTAACGGTGATATTGCCTGTAACGTTTCCCGTGAACAATACATTGAACGATTTGGTATCCGATTGTTGGGGATCGTTGTTATCGGTAACCCTTAAAGTAATTTTTTTTGTAAATGGCGGAATTTCGTCAGCTTCAAAATTAAACTGTATGTAAGGGGTTGTGCCGGACAGATCATAAACGCCGTCGTTATCAATATCCCATTCATAAAATACAATTTCGTATGGTGGTGATTCTATATGAAAGGAAGCCGATGCGTCCAGATTGCATGTAGCTTCATAGATTCCTGGCGTGTCGGTAGCGGCAACATTAGCCGATATCACATCGAATATCGCTACAGGGCCGGTTCCAGTGTGGCTCGTGACGATAAACGCAGGGATAAATGCGCGAGAAGTATTATCTTCCATTGACTTATCTGGACCTGTGGTGTCAAGAACAGTTGATGTTGCCGAATCGGTCATAACTGCGTAAACGTAATATGTACCGGGATTAGCCGTACTGGGTATACGAAAAGAAAAGGTATATGTTGCAGTACTATTATTACCGATTAACGCTTGAGATGTTTGTCCGGCTAAATCGCTGTCGAAAATAGTGTATGGAGTCGAAACCAGTTCAATCGAACCGTCGTCATACGTCCATTGGAATAAATCGTCATATACCTTAAGATGCGCCGATATAAGTTTAGGGTCGCCGCCTTCAATCGCTTGAAGTGTAATTGTAACCATATCTCCGGGATAAATATCCGACGGATGAGAGGAATCGGAACTCACCGACAACAAGCTGATTGAAGATTCTAAAGCGGTTGTTGCAATCGGGTCGCTTTCGACGCCTAACTTCAGGTTGTCGATATATATTGTTCCTGAGGCTACGAAATCATTGCGAAAGTAATCGTCGTCAGTATCAACCTGCAAAATGAGTATATTGCATTTTATAACATCGCTGAAATCAGGAACCCACCAGTGTGATACATCATTGTAAGCATTGTGAATTAAATCGGTTATGTTGAACACCATTGTTTGCCAGATGCCGTTTGACGGTAAATTATATAGAGGAGGATTCGGTCTTTTATATACAGCTCCGACGAAGTTTTGAAGCCGCCATGGATAATATGCTGGTATAAAATTAGGGTCACCGGGTTTATATGTTTTGGCCCATACTTCTATGGTAAGAACATTTGGGATATCGTTAGATAATCCTGTTGTTTTGATATCAAAACTAACTGTACTGTTTTCTAAATTGATAGGTTGTTCATAAGGTATTTCCTGAATAAGGCCAACAACGAATGCTGGCGGATTCGAAGAAAATGGTGAATTGAATGAAAATTGTACATATTTATTTCCAGATGCGCTGTTTATCATGCCTGAGCCTGAATATTCATTTCCCGCAACTCTATACCTGAAGTCTGGAATTTGCGGCGCAGAATACTCAATCGATCCTTCATCGTATTGATCGAAATTGTCTGCCATACCATCTTGAATACCGTTTTTATTTACATCAATATATCTATTTCGGTTGGACGGTGTGTTTTGAAATACATAACTCGTTTCTATATTAGTGGGATTATGATAATCTGACGCTGGGGCGGTTAATTCCATGCGCCCGACATATTCATCGGAAGCATTGCGTATAATGACTGTATTTCCGTCTTTATCAAAATAGGTGGAATACCCAGTTTTAGGCCAGTTAGTTTCAGCCTGAGAGTAACAGAAATTGCAAAAATTCAGAATAACCATTAACAGAATAAAAATTTTCAGCATAACTAGTTTCATGATGTATATCCTTATTTAAAAATTTTATTAATTACATTTAATAATTATTATACATTATGTTGCATTGAAACACAACTTAATTACTCGCTTTAAGATTAGAACGGATTGAGAGAAAATTTTATTACACATGTTATACAAATAAAGACATAAAACGCTTACAAATGTTTCATTGATTTAAGGGAAAATCGTATCTTGAAAAAATTTTTTAAAAGGGGTATACGTATCTTTTTTCTACCGGTGGTTGCGGAAGTTCTTCCACTATTGCGGAATGGATAGCCGCAACACGTCTGCTTTCAAAATGCTGTATATTGAATGTGCCTGTAACGCGGACCCATGCGTCGTTTTTTAACGGCTCAACCATATCGGAAAACACTATTATCCCTATAGGCCTTGCGTCAGCGGCACAGCATTGTATGAGAAATCGGAAAACAAGGCATTGATTGGGTTGAAACAAATCGTTTTTCATTACAGCGCCTTCAATGGTAACTTCTTTTCCCTCATATTCTTGCCAATTGCTCAATATAACGTGGATCGGTGTCGGTTCCTCGGATAGATCAGAAGATGCATCGGCTTTATTGGTTGAAGTGTCGGTTGAGTTAGAAAGTAAACCGGATACATGTGATTCTACGCCGTAAGAGCGTCTTTTAAAAGCGAATGTGCCGAGGCTCTCGCCATATACCGTAAATAAGAAAAAAAGCGGCAGAAGGATGACCATCGCATATATAACGGTATTTTTCAACGAACTATGATGGTCTGAGCATCCGCAACTGCATGAATGACCGGCAGGTTTGCGTAGCAGTGACGCGACGCAGAAAATAGCCGTTATTACTGAACCGGTTATGAGAAACGGCAGAAGTACCGGTTGAAGAAAAGCCCTATAGCGGTCTTTATGAACAAGCCATAGCAGTGCGTATGTCCATATAAGAAAAATAATTCCGGGTAATCGGCATGCTATGTATGAATGAAAAGAAGTTTCACGGTGGTTTTTCATAAAAAAATCCCTGCGATAAACATTGTTCCAAGGGTTAGAAGAAATGTCGTCGCGGCCAAAGCAATCACGGCAGTAAGTTTTAACATACGCATGTACATGAGTATCAATTTGATATCTAACATTGGCCCGAGAACCATAAAAGCAAGTTGCGCAACAAAAGGTACTGGGGTTGAGCGAAATGATGCGGCAATAAAAGCGTCTGCTTCACTGCATAAATTGAGCGATACGGCTAATATCATCATAATTATTATAGATATCATGGGATGTACCATTATATCTGCAAAAAAACTCTGGGAAACAATGGTTTGAAGCATGGCGGCAAAAAACGCTCCTATTATCAGAAAGCGGGTTACATCGAAAAATTCATCCGCCGCATGACAGATTGTTTCCGAAAAACGTCTTGCTATAGAGTTGTGTTTTTGATGTGTATGATTATGATTTTCGTCAGTAGCGAAGTTGTTTATTTCCGGCAACAATGCTTGAGTGCGGGTGAAAAAAAAATCCATTAAAAATCCGGCTGTTACAGCAATGATATAGCCGCAAAAAAGGCGAATGAGCATAATTTTCCATGATAATGAATACGCAAAAAAAGTCGATGCCGCAACAACAGGATTAAAAATAGGGCCTGCCAGTAAATACGCAACCGCACCGCCGAGAGGAACTCCTTTGCGAAGCAACCTGCGTACTATAGGGACAATGGCGCATTCGCACACCGGAAACATTATTCCGAGTCCCGCGCCGATACATATATTAAGCCATGTACGTTGCGGCAAGAATTTTGTTATAGTTTGTTTCGGTATGAAAACTTCTATGGCTCCTGATATAAGCGTGCCGATTAACATGAACGGCAGTGCCTCCAGTACTATAGCGACGAATAGTATTCCTAATGTAATGATTTGCTCGGACTTGCTGAATATTGCTAAGACTGTCAATGCGCCTATTACGAAAGAGATCTGCAGGAAATCACCGGCAGTGAATGACCGGCGTTTTGACGCTGATATGGTATTTGCGGCTGTTTGGATTGCGGTATCGGATATTTTACAGTCCGTTGTTTTGCGCATTTGTTTTTTTATCCGCTGGATTTTTTGATTCCATTGTGGAACGTATATATGAGATTATTCTGCTTGCCAGCACGATACATAAATATACCGCGGCGGCAAGTATAATGATTGTCGGGCCGGTAGGCAGGTCTTTCGAATAGCTTATACCTAGTCCTAAAGTGATGAAAATCATACAAACGGCTATAGCTGTTATCATCATCTGCCACAAATGTCTCGAGAAAAAACCTGCTATTGCCACAGGCAGTGTAAGAAGGGCAATAACCATTATGATCCCTACTAGCCGAACAAGTAAGAAGACAGTGAGCGCAGTCATACATAGAAGCAGAATATAATAGAATTCGACACGTACATTTCTAGTCTTCGCGAATTCTTCATCGAAACAGACGGCGAGAAATTTGTTATAGAAGAACAATCCCAGAAAAACTATTACCACGTCAAGCATAGCGATAAGCCATACATCGTTTTTAGTTATGAGTAATATGTTGCCGAACAAATAGTTCATTGGGTCAAGGTAGCCCGGTGTACGCGCGATGAATAATAATCCTATAGCCATTCCGGTAGACCATATTGCTCCGATTACCGTGTCTTCACGCTGTTTGGCTTTGATAGCCACAATACCGATGATCAGAGCGGCCATCAGTGCCGAGCAAAATGCTCCGAGCAGTGGAGTACACCATCTATACCCCATTGCATGTTGCAGATACAAAGCAACGCCGATTCCGCCTAATACGCAGTGTGATATTGCGCCTGCAATATAGCTTATTCTTCTAACAACAACATATGTCCCCATAATGCCGAACGAAACGCTGGCCAGCAATCCGGCTATCAGTGCGTATCGTAAAAACAGCATATCCGGATTTTTAAGTGCAGTTATGAATTCACTCATTCTTCTTATCTCCCGGTATGCAGTAAGGTGTATGTCGCACCATACGGATATGGCTTCCGTAAATACCGGCAAGGCCGGTGTCAGAGATATCTTCGGTAGTGTGTTCGCGTACGTTATGATTTACACACAATACACGTTGGAATATGGTGGAAACAATACTGATATCATGCGATACCATGAGTATGCTCATACGAGCGCTGAGGCGCTGGAGCGTATCATAGAGCTTTGCCGCGATGATAGCGTCGATATTAGCAGTCGGTTCGTCAAGCAGTAATATATCAGGTTTACAGCTTAACGAACGGGCAATAAGCACACGCTGGCGCTGACCTCCGGATAAGGATGAGAAAAGGCGGTGTTCCAGATCGATCACCCCCATTTCGTTAAGTGACTCTCGAGCGGCTTGTTTGTCTTGGGATGTATACGGCCCGCCCCATTTTGCTCCCAATCGTCCCATCAAGACTGTTTCTCTGACAGTTATAGGGAAAAGGGGGTCAAAATAAATGTACTGAGGGGTATATCCGATTCGGCAGGAAACCTGATCAGGGGATTGCCCGAATACGGTTACCGTGCCTCCGGTCGGTTGTAGCAGTCCGTTTATAATCTTTAACAATGTTGTTTTACCTCCGCCGTTCGGACCGATGATGCATACCGATTCACCGCTATTAATTGATAACGAAACGTTATCCAGAATCCGGTTGGAACCGTATGAAAAAGTTACGTTTTTGAATTGAATTACAGGATTGGATGACATAAGTACCTGAATGTTGAAAAATTTATTTTAGCGCATTATACCGGTAATCCGTTGTTTAGCGCAACTTTTCATTGTTTGAACGATTTCTCAATGCTGTCTGCAATGTGCATAAGGTTGTCTATCAGGTTTTTCTCCAGAGGGTTTAGGACTACCACAGAACCGTTTATAGCTGACGCGATAGACTGTGCGTTGCGTTTGTCGAATTGAGGTTGTACAAAAATAACTTTTACATTTTCTGTTTTGGCCTGTTGTATAAGATGAGCAAGTTGTTTAGGAGTGGGCGATTTTCCGCCGGTTTCTATTGCGAATTGTTCTATACCGTATGTATCCGTAAAATAGCCGAATGCCGGATGATACACAAAAAAACGGCTATCTTTGAAAGGTTTCAACACTTCTATAAGACGGGAATGAACTTCTGTAACCCGTTTTATAAAATTCTCGCAATTATTACTATAGGCCTGTTCGTTTGCTGGATCTATCTGAATAAATGCGTCTCGAATATTGTTTGCCATGATTACTATATTCGGCGGAGACAGCCAGATATGCGGATCAAGATTGTGTGTTTCTTCATTGTTTTCATCAGAATGATTGTGTTCGCTACACTCATGGTGATCACCTTTGTGATTCTCCATATGCCGTTTCACAATGCCATGCGAACAATCGACGATTCGGAGATTTTGAAAATTTTGTTGAAAATTTTTCAGAATATGCTCCTCAAACTGAAGTCCTATTTTAAAATAGAGTTGTGCTTGAGATAACATCTGCAGTTGTTTAGGTGTAGGTTCAAAGGTATGGGGATTTTGGTTTTTAGGCATAAGAACATGTATTTTTATGTGTTCTCCAGCTACTTGTTCAGCTATATATCCGACAGGGTCTATAGAAACATACGCATGTATGTTGGAAGCGTCGGCAGATTGAGCGTTGACATGTGTTTTCAGCATAGTTAAAATTAATAAAGCTATGACATGTGTTTTCATAGGTGATTCCTTCAATCTAATGCGCCGCTTCTGTATGTTCAGCATTAAAAGAACATATTATATACGGCGCGTTGCATTCGTGACATTGTTGTACTTTGTGATTCAGCTCGAATTTATTCCAGTGTGATTTCTGGGAAGGGGTCAATATCCCTTTACCCTGACATAGAGGACATATATGTTCGAGCGCTGAGAGTATTGCTGTCCTGATGAATTCGGAACGGTTTGGAACAAGGCTCAATGCCTTTTGCAATGAATCGTCCGCTTTGAAGCTGATTATACTTTCTTTTTTATTGGTGTTCATGCACAGTATCCTTTCCGAGAAGAAAGGTAATACAAAGTAATACCTATGTCAATGTTTATTTATCAGCAAAAGAGTAGTGCCGGAATAAAAAATTTATACGCTTGTAATAATTATGGTGAATATGTATAAATAAGAAAAATGCATACGGGTGAAAAATTTTTTGGAATGAAAGTTTAAATTTGACATCAAATTAGGTGAAATTATGCGTGTAATTATTGTGGGTGCTGGTTTTGCCGGTATTTCTGCGGTAAGACGTTTGCTGTCTGCCGGCTCACCTAATATATCTGTTCAGCTATTTGAACCAAATGATTACACTACTATTTTACCTGCTTTGCCTGATTATATAGGCAGTGATTTTGACAGTTCCCTTATAAAAATTCCTATATCACAGCTAATACCCTGCGGTGTTTGTCATATAAAAAACAGGGTTGAAGCCATTTATCTGAAGGAACGGAAAATTATATCCGGTGCAGACTCGTATACTTATGATTATCTTGTAATTGCCGCCGGTTCGACTACAAATTTTTTCGGATTTGACCGGCATCTTGATTTGGTTTACACATTGAGTTCTTACAATGAAGCCCAAAGACTGAAAAACGCTTTTGAGATATACCTTGAAACCAATAAAAAACCTCATGTTGTAATCGTCGGTGCAGGGTATACCGGTATTGAATTGGCGTTCAACCTGATTGTCCGCGCGAATGAAACCGGCAAGAAGATAGATGTATCTCTTGTTGAAACACAGGATAAGATAATGGCCCCGCTGAGCGTCCCGCAGAGGTCGTATGTAGAGAAACTTTTAGTCCGATATGGGATAAAGACATATACCGGAACACGGATAGTATCTTTTGACGGTACGACAGTTAGTCTTGCGACAGGGGAATTGTTAGACAATGTATTTTTATGTTGGACTGCCGGTACAAAAATGGCTGTGCCGTCTATTGTCGGTAAGTATGACTCTTTACCGGATGGGCGTATCAAGATCGGTGCATCGTTAAGTATTCCAGAATATCCTGAGGTATTTGTTGCAGGGGATTGCGCCGCAGTTGCTCATAAAGGGAATTGGTTGAGGAAAGCTGTTAATTTTTCCATATATTCCGGTATTACTGCGGCTACCAATGTGGTGAACAGTATTAGAAACCAACCGCTTGTGCCGTTTAGGCCGGTTGATCTGGGTTGGATTCTTCCGCTTAGAGTAACAAGTGTAGGCAAACTCTTGGGCAGAATACCGGTTCGAGGAAAAATCGGTATGAGGATGCATTATATGATGTGCGGGTTGCGTAATTATACCCTCGAAAATAAAAAGGCATTTTTGTACAAATCTTTAACATTTACTCAAAAGGAGTGAATCATGGGTGCATCAACAGCGAAAAAAATTTTATTTGCTACGTCGCCTGAGAAAAACGCAGGTTATTTATTATTGCGTATCTTTGTGGGATACGGATTCATCACGCACGGTTACGGGAAAGTGTTTAAAACATTTTCGCAGTTTGCCGAATATATAGGAAGCCTGAACGTACCTGCTCCGACGATCGCGGCGGCCCTAGCCGCAGGCGCGGAATTTTTCGGCGGTATTTTGTTGATACTTGGTTTGTGTACCCGAATAACATCTTTTTTCCTTACTGCCACAATGGTAGTTGCGGCGTTTATCGCTCACGCAGGCGCGCCGTTTGCCCAGCGTGAGTTGGCTTTTCTGTATCTATTTTGTTCTGCCCTGTTTCTATTGAAAGGCGCTGGAAGTTTATCTATAGACAATATTCTTGGAAAGAAGTAATCGTCCTATCTTGTACGAATGACGCTAGAGTATTGACTTTTATGGCGGTTTCTACTAGTATTGAACAGATTATGCTCGATGCTGGAGATATGGTTTCCTTTCCTGTTTGTTTTCTCATGTGTGTTTTTGTTTGAGTGTAGCTCTGTATAAGAAAATATAAGATAAGGATTATTTTTGATTATGGTATCTGTTTTTTATATTTTGTCCGCAGTGGTAGCGCTTGGATGGATTCATCGGTATTTCAAAGTAAAGGAAATATCCAGACCTCAATATTTTATTGAGCCGAATTATGATCAGGTAGTGGGTAATCCGCCTTTGGTTTCTATAGTGATTCCGGCACGAAACGAGGAAGTCAATATAGGAAGATGTTTGCTGTCTATAGTTCAGCAGGAATATAAAAATATCGAGATAATTGTATTAAATGACCGGTCTACCGACAATACTGCTCAGATTGTCGCTGATATAGCTAAAAGCGACCAGCGTGTCCGCCTTATAAATATAGATCATTGTCCGGACGGATGGTCTGGCAAAAATCATGCTCTTGTTCACGGTGTGAAGCATGTAAAAGGGAAATACCTTCTTTTTACCGATGCGGACACCTATCATTATCAGCACTGTCTAAAAGCGATTGTTTTGTATATGATGAAGAATAAAGTGGATTTGTTGAGTATAAATCCGCACCTTGTTACTAAGAGTTTCTGGGAGAATGTTATTATGCCTGTGGCGGGCGGCATTTTGATGATCTGGTTTCCGCTGGAAAAGATCAACGACAACAACAGCCCTCTCGGGTATGCCAACGGGCAGTTGATGGTTTTCGATATTAATTCCTATAAAAAGATCGGCGGGCATGAGGCTGTTAAAGACGAACTGCTTGAAGATTTGGCTTTCGCCCGTAAAATCAAACAGGCTGGAATGCGTCTTAAGGTGTTATGGGGCCCTGAATTGTATCAAACTCACATGTATTCTTCACTCAAACAGATATGGAACGGATGGGTGCGTATTTTCTGTCACGGGTTTCAAAAAAGAGTATTGCTTGTTATGAACAGTCTTATTCTTATGGCGGTATTTTCTTTTCTGCCGTATCTGCTTGTATTTACCGCCTTTTTTTTATTCCGGCAACCGTTGCCTGCAATAACTTCATTAGGCGTATATTTCTTTATGATATATTGTATATCGGTGGCGTATGGAGTTGCCAAATCTAATCGATGGTATCTTTTTTTGCATTTGCTAAGTTGCTTGATGGTATCTTTTATTTTGTTATATACGGGTTACGTGATAATTTTCAAGCAGAAGATAAGTTGGAGAGGATGTCACTACAGCTCGTAGTATTATTTTGATCGGTTATTCCAACGACTCTTTCTTAATATGGTTTCGCTTTGAGCTTGAATAGGAACTGAATACCGTACGGTTTTCGTTGAAAAAGCTGTTCTTATAATTCCTGTGATCATATAAATGGAAAAAACCGAGTACATAAGAATTTCCGCGTGACTAACGAATAGGAACGCAAAAACCCCTATAAAGATTACCCGAGGCAGTCCGGTAATTCTGTGTTTGAGGAAAAATAAAAAACTCATAGGAACAGGGTATTTGACGTTGCTCACCATAAGGATTCCCGCTCCGAGTACACTGAGAGGAAACAGCTTCACAATTAAAGCGTTGTCAAATTTATTTAGTAGAAGAAGCGTGCTACATACAAATCCTGCCGCGGCAGGGGATGGCAATCCGTAAAAAATCTTTTTGCCGGTCGGTTTTGAGGCCAATACGTTGAACTTTGCGAGTCGAATTCCGCAGGCAAGCATATATACTGCGCAGATAAATACTCCTATTTCATCCATTTCGCGCATGTAGGCGGCGAACCCCATTAATCCGGGTGCAATTCCGAAAGATACTAGGTCGGATAGCGAGTCGAATTCCATGCCGAACTGAGAAGTTGCCTGTTGCCATCGCGCAACCTGTCCGTCGAGAAAATCGAATAACATAGCGATGAAAATGCATATACAAGCCATTGCGTAATCTTCGGTAAGAACTAGCATCAGCGCGAAGATGCCGAATAAAAGATTGCATCCTGTTACTATATTAGGCAGAATTACTCGACGGTTATTCATCTTTTGACTCCGAGTACTGTTATTTTACCTTTGACAGAGTCACCCTTTTTTATCTTCAACGTAGTTGAAAGCGGCATATAAACCTCAACCCGTGATCCGAAGCGTATCAATCCGATTTTCTGGCCGATTTCAAGTGAGTCGTTAAGTTTGCAGTAACAGACTATTCGTCTGGCTATCAAGCCTGCGATTTGTTTTACGATGACTGTTCGTTCTTTGTTGCTTTCTATCCCGATTGAGTTGCTTTCGTTGGCGATTGCCGATTTTTCTGAGTTGGCGGGAAAGAAACTTCCCTGACGGTATTTGATGTATATTATATTGCCTTCTATTGGTGCATAGTTGACGTGCACATTGAAGATATTTAAAAAAATACTTATGCGCCATACACGCTCGCCGAATATTTCGTTGTCGATCACCTGATCTACGCCGATAACCTTGCCGTCCGCCGGCGATACAATAAGTCCTTCGCCTTGGGGTGTTGTGCGATAGGGATCGCGGAAAAAGTAAAGTATATACGCGCATATAACAAGTCCTGCGATTCCAAAATATCTGTGAATAAAAAAGCAAATTATTGTTACTACAGCGGCAGGGATGATAAAAGGTAGAACTTCTTTTGCGATGGGGATATGTTGCTTCATATCGGAATTGCCTCCTGTTGTATAAAAAATTCGTATAATTGCCAAATAATATCTATTATACGATACTATTTTAGATTAACCTACGTCAATAGCGTTTATTCTAGTTGACTATTCGTGATTACGAAATACGAAACGGAACAGGTATAAACGTCAAAAAGAAGATACCTAACACAACCCATGCCAATATTTTTCGGGGTGTGTCAAGCTCCATATACGGGTTGAGAGAAGGCGGATGTTTTTTGCCTAGAAAAAAAATGATGATCGCCCATAGCAACCAGCCTTTCCAGAAAAAAATACCCATCATAAACAAAAAGAGCAAAATTAGATTGGACATGGAATGATATTTTTCGCCCATAACAGCGTATGCCACATGACCGCCGTCGAGTTGTCCTATTGGTATCAGATTCAGGGATGTGACAAACATGCCTATCCATCCGGCGAATCCTATCGGATGAATATCGAGATGAAACCCTAGCGGTGGAGCGGATGTGAATAGTTTCGCTAATATATGCACTATCAGTGAAGATCCTATCTCTATACTAAAACCGCTACCGGGTGTGGACGGCACCGCTTGCGATAGTTTAAGTCCGATGATCAAAGTCGGTATGGAAACCAGAAATCCGCATACCGGTCCTGCCGCGCCGATATCGAGAAGAGCCCGTTTATCGTAGATTGGGGATTTCATTTTGATAAATGCGCCGAATGTCCCTATTATATTGATCATGTTTGGAGCGGGAATAAAATATGGCAGTGTGGCTTTTACGCGATGAATACGGGATGTTATGTAGTGCCCCATCTCGTGGGTAAGCAATATGAACATCAGCGACAGGGAAAAAGGTAGTCCTTTAAGAATATATTGAGGATTGCCTATCAGTTTTAGCAATGTGGTGTGCTGGCTGAATCCGGCAAGGTCTATTCCGGCAATAGTGGTCGTCATAAACGTCAGTCCGAATAACAAGATATGCAGACGGTAATTCGGGGCGTCCGGTTTTTGTATGCGGTACTGCGGTATTTCGGTCTGGTTGTCTGTCTGAACGAATTCGTATATTTTATGGTTTTCGTGCATTGTTGCTCCTGTTATATTATATAAAGTCAAAGAGATCTCATGTTATAAACTAACATTTTAGAATAATCAAGTTATGTCGTTTTGTCAAGTTTGCTTCTTGTTGTTTATGCGGATATACCGTGAAATTCAAATACATTTGATAGTCTGGTTTTAAATCGGCTCAAAATAAAATACTGTACTTTTCTGTGCAGGTTACTGTTTTTCGTGTCACCTCTATATGGAATGTGTAATAAAAGATACTTGACTAAAAACATACTGTGAGCTACAGTAAAAAAAATTTCGGAGCAATAGTGTAAATTAAGACTCATTTTCCGCCGAAGTATTTATAAAGGTGAGATATGACCAGTACAGACAAAGATATACATCCGCGCGACAATTCCGGAAAGAAAAAAACGCCTGAAGAAAACTCGGGTAACGATTCACGGAATGCGCAGGGTAAAGATGAAATCGAAACGGAAATATCTGCGAAAGTATCCGATTTGAAAAGTGTAGAATCATTGAGTGAAGAATGTGTGTCGTCCGCTCAGGCCGGTGTGAACGGTATCATGCGTAATATCATTGATTTTTATGAAAAATACAAGGCCGAAATCGGTCTTGTTGTGTTACTGGGTTACGTTGTGACGCTTGCAATAGCAACCATTATTGAACTAATACAGCATTAACATAAAAAACTAAAAAGGGAGTTAAGAGGTATGTTGACGTTCTTCCGCAAAAAGATGAAACTTATGTTCGCTATTTTACTGGTGGGTATTATACCTGCCTTTACTTTATGGGGTATCGGTAGCTTGCTACAGACTCCTGCGCAAAATGTGCAGGGCGAAATAAACGGCAGAAAGGTGTTGTTGCCGGAATACAGAAGAGAGCAATTGGCCGTTATGTGGGACGCTTTGTTTTCGAATCGCACACTTGAACCGGCACAGGTGAATGACGCTACATGGAATCGCCTGATATTGCTGGACGAAGCTAAAAAATACGGTATAGTTGTCAGCGATGAGGAAGTAGCTGACCGAATCACCCGTATATTTCAAAGAGGAGGCCAATTCGATAAAAGGTTTTATATTGATGTACTTACCCATAACCGAATCACTCCGGCAGGATACGAGGAAGCCACACGTAACTCGATTAAAATAGAACGTCTTAGAGATCTGATACTTGGAGCGATCAAAATAACGGAAGATGAATTCGAAATTGACTATCAGATTAAAAATACCGAATTGATAGTAGATTATGTGATTTTTCCGTTTGGCAGTTATAGGGATAGAATAGAACCGACTGACGAAGAAATAATTGTCTTTTTTGAAGAAAATAAAGATGATTACAGGAAACCAGCCGAAGTGAATGTGAAGTATATTCAGGTAGCTCTGTCCGATTTTTTACCTCTGGTAACTTTGTCTGAAGAAGATGCTAGAATATATTATGAAGAAAATATTGATCGGTTCAAGGAAGAAAAACAGGTGCATGCGCGCCATATATTATTAAAAGTACCTGAAACCGCCGACGAGGCTATGGTCAACTCGGTTAAAGAACGAGCTGACGAGATACTTGAAAAAGCGAAGGCAGGCGAGGATTTTGCCGAACTGGCAATGCAGTATTCGGAAGGGCCTACTGCTCCTAACGGCGGCGATCTTGGTTTCTTTGGTAAAGGTTCTATGGTACAACCCTTTGAAGATGCGGCATTTTCAATCGTTGCAGGCGAGATATTCCCCGAGCCGGTAAAAACTCGCTTCGGGTTCCATATAATTAAGGTGGAAGAGGTGAAAGATGAGAAAATCAATGAATTCGACGATATAAAACAGGAAGTCATAGACACTATAAATAACGAGAAAGCCGACGAACTCGCTCGGGAATCGATAAAAGAAGTGTTTTATCAAAGTGACGACCTTGAATCTATGATAAAAGCCGCTGTAGACCTTAAACTTGAAGTCAGAGAAACAGGTTTTTTCTCTACATCATATAACATTCCCGGTATCGGCACTTCGAGTGATTTTCATAAGGCGGCGTTCGATGTGGATCTTTTTAATGTAAGCGATATCATTAAGACCGATTCGGGATACGCGATTGCATGTCCTGTAGAACGCAGAAGCGGTGTATTGCCGGATTTGGCGGAGGTCAAAGAACGAGTTATACGCGACTATAAAGCGAAGATGTCAACCGAACTGGCGAAGGCCGACGCTAAGGTCGCGCGGGCTAAAATAGTTTCTAAAATGCAAGAGAAAAATATTTCTTTTGAGGATGCGGTAACGGAGATCGGGCTTGATCCTATGACAAGCGCTCCTTTTGTTATTGATTCCGGCGACCCTGCTATCGGTTACGGATTGGAACTTGGTAAGACACTGTTTGCTGTACCTGCGGGCACGGTCAGCGAACCTATAGATTCCGGTAAAGGGTTTGTTATAGTAAAGCCGGTCGAATATAAAAAACCGGTTATCAGCGATATTGCTGGAGAAGAGCTTGAACAGAAAAAACAGCAGTTAGCGTTTCAGAAAAAATACATGGTATTTCAAGAATGGATGGAAGCAGTCAAAAAGAATGCGCAACTGCTTGATTTTACTATATACGCGCAGGATTGAGAAACTGATTCCTAATGTCAATCTTGTTTGTTTGGTGTCGGAGAACTTCTTTTTTCCGAAAGCAACCCTACTATTTCATTCATAAACTGAGTGACGTCTTTGAATTGCCTATAAACAGAAGCGAACCGGACGAAAGCGACTTCATCAAGCGCCTGAAGGTGATTCATAATTTGTTCGCCGATTTCCTGAGTTGATATTTCACGAATATTTTTGTTTTCGATATACCTTTCGATTTCCGAAGCTATGTTTTCTATTTTTTCAAGGCTGACCGGTCGTTTTTCACAGGCTTTCATTAGTCCGTTTAAAATTTTCTGTTTATCGTACGGTTCCCTGCGGTTATCTTTTTTTATAACCTGAATGTTAGGCCGTTCGAGGGTTTCGTATGTGGTAAAGCGGTGCTGACAGTTAAGGCATTCTCTGCGGCGGCGTATGGCGCGTCCTTCTTGGCATAGCCGGGAATCTACGACTCTGTCTTCCAGAAATCCGCAAAATGGGCAGTGCACTTTTTTTCCTCCTAACGCAACTAAAAAATGGTAAAATTTCAAAAGAGTTATGTGATATCCTGATTTAGGAATAAAAAACATTTGGTTTTATATAACGATACATGTTACTGTATCACCTTGTTCAATGAAAAGAATATTTTTTATAAACTTCGAAATTATCTTAAAATATCGATAAACGATTATAGAAAGAATAGTTGATAATTTTAGATATGAAATATTATCTCTGTTTTATATTACTGGGAATTCTTATTACTTCGGCTTATGCTGAAATTGACCCAAGTGCAGTCGGGGAAATTCGATCTTTAACGCAATATATCCTTGAATTGAATAATTACAAATATACTCTAACATCGGTAACGTTCAAGAATCGCAAGCAACACAGGAACGTGATGTTATATTACTACGACCGTCCTGATAAGATACGCATTGAATGGTTGGAGCCCAGAAAATTGCGCGGACAGCTGGCGGTTTATAATCAAGGAGTGATGAAAGCGGCTCCGTCATGGTTGCCGTTTGTTATTGAGGTCAACCCCGATTCTTCTCTGGGAATGGCTGATTTCAATTACCCGATTTATAATTCGACTTTAGGGCATTTGATGTCGAAAGTGGTCGACGAACTTGATCTAGCGCATACAGTCCGTGTAATAGAAAAAACAGATTCGTCTATTGTTTATGAAGTTATCAATGACCAAAACCGTGCGAAAATTAAGGTTAATACCGCTATTAATATTCCAGTATATATAGAACAGTATGATTTGAAAGGCCAACTGGTTGACGGTGGCTATTTTGATGATGTCAAAGCAAATATATCGTATTCCGATGGATTTTTCGATCTATAAACTCAGGGGTTTTATATGGAAACTGAAGGTTATTTTCTGCTGATTCCATTCATAATCAATATATTGCTTGTCGGGTTTCTGCTTACTCGCGGAGATGATGCTTTTCATCGGGTTAACCGGGCTTTTTCCTTATGGGTAATATCAATTTGTTTTTGGTACTCGCAGTTGATATTGGAAACAGTAACCGTGCATGACAGTCAATTACTTATAGCTTTATTCCGTATTTCTTTGGTCGGCGAGTGGGTGATACCGTCTTTTTTTGTGTATTTTGTCATGTGTTTTACCAATGAAAAAATAACTTTTCGCCGGCGGTTGCTTATAGTGGTACCAGCTGTATTTTTTGCTTCTTTGATATTCATAGATTGCTATGTGCCGAAACTGGTGGTCAACACTATAAGATTCAACGTTTACGGTTCGTCGAGCAAGAGCGTAATATATGTGATGTACACATTTATAGCTTGGTTTGCGTATTTTATTGTTTATATCAGCTGGGGAATAGGTATGCTTGTCGGTCATATTCTTAGGACTACGGTTGCGTTATATGACCGCAGGTGGCGAAATGTTATCAAACAATCGGATTTTTTGCTTGCTACAGGCGGTATATTAATTTTTATTTTGGGCTTGACTATTGATATCATAATTCCTATAGTAAGTTCTCGCGTTTTTCCTATATCCAGCATAACCACGCTTATTATGGTTGGATTTGTGGGGTATCTTTTATATCGTGTGGAGACGTCGTAATCAAAGTTTTGCCAACTCTAGGGATATATTATGCCGCTGGAATGCGTTGTAAGTACAGACGAGTTATATTATTTGATAACTGTCGAAGGTGAAATGACTTCCGGTTGCTGTAATGTTGTATTGGACATTACCCATGGGCAAATTCCGTCTATCGACCGTCCTGTCATAATGGATATGTCTGGCGTGGAGTATATCGACAGTCGAGGGATAGGCATTATTGTAAGCCTTTTTACACATATAAAAAAAACTGGGTATCAGTTTTTACTGGTATCTGTCAGACCCAATGTATTGAAAATCATAAAAATGACAGCACTTCAGACAATATTATCTTTACATCCTACTATTGATTCCGCTCTTGCAGAAATAAACGGTAACCGGCCATGAAGTATACTCAAAGATCGGTCGTTTATCTGCTATTTACGATAGTTTTTGGCTTTATTTTGTTTTTTGTCGATTTGAATGCACGTCATTTTTGGGGCACTACCGAAGGCCGGACAGGTCAGATTGTAAAAGAAATGCTTCAGACAGGCGATTGGGTAATACCTCGCTTGAATGATGAACCCCGCCTCACCAAACCCCCTTTGTATTTCTGGTCTGCCGCTATTGTATCGGTATTGTTTAACGACGGAAAGGTTAGTGAGTGGACAGTCAGGCTTCCTTCTTCCGTATCCGCGTTGTTAGTTCTGATAATGACTTTTTTGATAGGGTTTAGGTTATATGGAGACAGAGTCGGTCTGGCGGCTTCATTAATGCTTGCAACCTCATATTCCTTTATGTCTCAGGCGCGTGTGGCATCGCTTGATATGATGCTGGTTATGTTTGTTACAGCTTTCATCATGTTTTTTTCGTTCGGTTTGACCGCATCTTCTAATCAACGTAAAAAAAATTATTATATATTGATGCATCTTTCCTGCGCGTTGGCGGTAATGACCAAAGGACCTGTAGGTATTTTTGTTCCTTGGCTTGGCGTAATAGCGTATCTCTTGTGGACAGGCCGGTTGCAAGAATTTAAAAATATGCAGTGGACGATCGCCATTGTTGTTTTTGTGGTGATAATCGCTCCATGGCTTTTTGCGGTAAAAATGAGAATTTCTTCTTCATTCGCTGTGTTTTACCATGAAACGGTTACACGGTACACGTCTGCATTCGATCATCAGCGTCCGTTTTATTATTTTATTTTTCGTCTGCCTCTTTATGTTTTGCCGTGGGGAGCGCTTATTCCATTAGTTATATATGATATGATAAAGAGCAGGACAGTTCATCCGTACAGGTATCCTATTTCATTTTTTTTACCTGCTTTTATATTTTTCAGTTTGTGCGGTTCCAAGCGGTCGTATTATCTCATACCGTTGTATCCGTTCGTAATGCTGGTATTTTGTCTTTATTTGCGCCGGTCTGTGAAAATTCGTTCATTAATGGCGTCGGTTCTTAAAAAATATGAATTGAAAAAGCTGATAATTATTGCGGTATCATTATTTGTTTTGCTGGTTTGCGGGTATATTTCGATAATACCACTGCTCAATAATCGCAATTCCGCTGTTGATTTGTGTAACAAACTGAATGATATTATAGGTGCTAACGATGAATTGCTGACATATCGTTATTCTCGTCCGTATATTGTTTACTACCTTAACAGCGGGCATGTACCCGAACTAAACCACGAGCATGAAATACAGGATAAACTTAATCAATCCGCTCACGGAGCCGGAAAATATATTTTATTGCAGGAAAAAGATTTTTCAAAGATGACGTCTCTTGAGGGTGTAGAGATTGTACTTAGGTATCCGAATTTTACAAAAAAAGATAATACCATGATACTTATAACCTCTACAGATAAAGGGAATATGCTTGAAACCCGTTGATATAACAATTGTCATTCCGGTATTCAATGAACGTGAAAACCTTGAGATACTCATGGAAGAAGTTACTTGCGCCATGAAAAGTGTGGAAAAAACATATGAGATTGTATGTGTCAACGATTGCAGTACGGACGGCAGTCTTGACGTTCTAAAAAAACTTAAGGCGAAAGATAATCGTATTCGTATAATCAGTTTTAAACGTAACCACGGTTTGACCTCGGCGCTTGATGCAGGCTTCAAATGCGCCGGAGGGGATATTGTTGCAATGCTTGACGCCGATTTGCAAAACGACCCTGCCGACCTTCCTGCTATGTTTGAGCAGATCAAGCGGTTTGATGTTGTCTGCGGATGGCGTAAGAAGCGTAGAGATACTTTTGTGAAAAAAATTTCTTCTAAAATCGCCAATGCTGTGAGACGCGCCTTTACAGGCGATAAATACCACGATATTGCTTGCGGAATAAAAGTATTCAGGCGCAGATGTGTTAGTGATATGACCATGTACAATGGGCTACATAGGTTTTTCCCCATCTTGATGGAATTGGACGGTTATACTGTCACCGAAATTGTAGTGAATCATCGTAATCGTTATAAAGGGACGTCGAAATATGCAATAGGCAATAGACTGTTTCGTTCTTTATATGATTTGATAGCAGTTAAATGGATGATAAACAGGCGTTTGACCTATAAGGAGGATTCCAATGAACTGTAGCGCATTGTTCGCTAGTCTGCAGGCAACGCATATAATGTATGCGCTCGGGTTTATCGGACAAGTGGCTTTTTTTTCGAGATTTTTGCTCCAATGGCTAGTTTCCGAGGTCAAAAAAGAAAGCGTTATACCGGAATTGTTTTGGTATTTGAGCATTATCGGAAGCGCGTTGTTGCTTATTTACTCTATCTATCGAAAAGACCCTGTTTTCATTTTCGGTCAGAGTTTCGGGTTTATAGTGTATATAAGAAATATAATATTGATCAAAAGAAAACAAAAAAAAGTGCTTTTAAAATCTGAAAAATAAGGCAATAATAAAGACGCTTTTATGAAAAGCAAATGTCAATTTAAAAGGAGAATCGACGATGAACAGAAATCTTACAGTAATAGTTTTGGTATCCATCGGATTATTAGTATATGGTTGTGGTAAAAAAGAAGAAAAACCACCGGAAGCTAAAGTTACCACTGCGCAACCCGCTAAAGAAGCGAAACTTCAGGAAACAGGCTCGAAGACGCCCGCTATTCCGCAAATGCCGTCCGGCACAAAATTTGTTTCTATGGGTATTGCCCCTTCATTCGAGTTACCGAACCTTGAAGGCAATTTGTTGAGATCTAGTGATCTGGAAGGCAAGGTATATATTGTGGATTTCTGGGCAACGTGGTGCCCGCCATGCCGCAAGATGGTTCCGGAACTGAAAAAAGTTTACGATAAATATAAAGGCAGTAACTTCGAGATTATCGCTATTTCTCTTGATGAAGGCGGTGCGGATACCGTCAAAAGTTTTGTTGAAAGCACTGGCATTAACTACACTATATTGTTAGCCGACAAGGATATAACTAAAAAATTCGGGCAAATAAACGCCATTCCTACTTCTTTTATCATAGATAAACAGGGTAACATCCGCGACAAACACATCGGATTCAGGTCAGCTGAAGACATGGAAAACATTATTAAAGAACTTTTGTCGGAAAGAATGTAATCTCCCGTAGATAAAATTAATAATCTATGAAAGATACTAATGGGAGCAGTGTCGCTATTTGTATGGTAAATTTCTGTTTTATCCATATATGAAATTCTGTATATTCAGGTGTTTTTTAGGTAACCTACACACATCTAACAGGATAATTCTTTGAATACCAATAAGATAAAACATAACTTACATGAAAAACATCTAAAATGACACTTGCAATATAAAAAAAATATGGTATACTTTTAGAAAAGGGGGATAACAATAAGGGTTCTGTGGAATGACAGGAACAAATGGTGAAGCATATAGTTCGTATTCAGATGACGAGCTTATTTTTAAGGCGAAGAACGGCGATGCGAGCGCTTTTGATGCTCTTCATGTGAGATACCTTAAAAAGATTCTCAACTATGTCAACCGTATAGTATCCGATTTTCAGAAAGCAGAAGAAATTACTCAGGAAACTTTTCTGCAAGTTTACCGTCATCTTGAGACATACCAGCCCTGCGGTAAATTGTCTTCATGGATATTCAAAATCGCCACTAATTTAAGTAAAAATGAGTTGCGTAGCCAACGCCGCAAAAAATATCTGGGAATTTCGCTCTATACAAAGCTGGTCACAGATGAAAGCGAAAGCGAGCTTATAGACGTAATACCCGATGAATCGGATTTGCCTAACAATAAGGCTGAAATGAACGAGTTATCCAAGATAATCGAACGGGCTATTCAAGCACTGCCGTTAAAATATCGTGAAGTTATGCTTGTTTGTGAGGTCTACGGGTATTCCTATCAGGAGGCAAGCGAAATACTCAACTGTTCAAGAGCCAATATCGGCATCAGATTATGCCGTGCCCGCAGAAAAATCAAAAAAATAATAAACGCCTCCGAGGATATGGCTCCATATCTTCACAAATTCAATCTTGCAGATAATACACTTGCCTCGCATCATATTTGATTCAGAGATATTCACTCAAAATATTGGATACTATATTATTTAACTGTAATCTTAGTCTTCCTGATATATATTCCAACTATTGCAATTCCTATGAGTACCAGCGAAGCAGGTTCAGGGACAGTTGTAGTTGGCGGAGTATATGGCGTGTATATCATCATAACTTCGCCGATATCGTTGCTACAGGTCATTGTCCAGTGAAAAACCCAGTTGATTCCTATGTCATATTGAAGCCACGATAACGGTATGCTTGTTTCTACAACATAATGTTCCGGTTCAGACGACTGCACATAAACAACGGTTGTATTTCCTATCAGATTAAGATATTGCGGTTTACGATAATTTATTTCGGTAGGGGCGTAGTCGCTTATACTCAATCCTTTATTCCAGCCTTGAGTATTGGTTATTTCATAGACATTGCCTATTTTAGTCGGATCATAGGTGTAAGAGTTATTCCCAGGTGCTCCGCCGGGACTGTTGTCCGAGTGTCCGGTAAATTCTATACCGTATTCAAAATGACCGTCGCCGTTAAGGTCTAACCCCAAATCGCCGGGATAGTAATAATCATTATTTATGCGAGGTACGGGGTAGGAACCTTCCGGAGGCATGCCGAGCACCATGGCGAAAAAGATGTTTCCGCCTTCTATGGTAACATACAGCGCTTCGACATCGTAGGGTTGTCCGCCATATGCCGGTCCTACATATCCTTGATTGTTGTAATCGACAAAATCTTCTATCCAGCTGTTTATGCCCGGGTTAGGCTGTAAATTAGATCCCGGAGTTACACCCCAGTCGGCTAAGTCGCCGTCGACTTGGAATCCATATAAAGATGTGCATATTGATAAGACTACCGTTAGACAATACCAAAAATCTTTTTTCATAGCTAATCCTCCATAACTATCTGTCAGCAAGTATAATCACGCCACAACAATCGTATAAGCCGTCGTTTTGGCAAGAGTGTTTTTAAATAGTTAACACCTTGCCGCAGTTATGATTATCGACTGATGTCGAAATATAGTTAATAAAAAAATAACTAATTAATCCAAATATCATAAAATCGAGATTTGTGAGCTTGGAATTAATAGAGATGTGGCAGAATGTGAATATTTAGGAAGTAGCGAATGAAGATTATTTCAGACAGGCAGAGATTCGATCATGTTTTTTAGCCTATGTGTGTAAGTATGTTCCGATAAGACCCGTTTGCGCCCGTTGTCAGCGATACGTTTGCGTTCTGCGGAATGTTTGAGGTAATAAGTTGTTTTCTCCTGTAATTCGCCGACAGTTTTAAAACAAACGATTTCTGAGTCAAGTTTAAAAAACTCTTCTGCCGCAGGTCGGTAATCGGATAGCAGGAATCCCCCGCAGGCTGGAATTTCAAATGCCCTGTGCGAAAATGAGTTACGCAACTGAGGTACAGTAATATTTATATTGACTGCCGTATCGCTGTAAAGTGCAGGCAGGTCGATTCTATTGTTAATACGGCCTTTATAAACGCCTCCGTTTTGAGCGATGATGTTGTTCCAGTCGGGGTCTCCATACAACCATGGGTTGAATGGAAGAATAGCCTGAATGATTTGTTTGCGGTATATGGTGCGTGAATAGTTTTGTACGAATAATTCGAATTCGTGTCGACGTTCGGGGTCGTCGAGTGTGAATGATGTGCCGTATTGTTGCGCTATGGTGTCGATGAGTTTCCATATAGGAATCCAGGGGGTTTTGCATAATAATTTTGAGATAAGCTCTATAAAAATCTGTTTTGATTTATTTTCAAAAGGAAGGTCGGGAAGTTTCCACAACGATGAACCTACAAAACTGATATCACATTGTCTTCCGGATGGTTGCGGATAAAATACGGATTCATTGGCGCCCAGAGGCAAATAGTATACATGCTTGAATCCCATTTTTTTGAGGTCGTCCACGTAAGTTTTGTCCCATACAAATATATGGTAATAAGGTGAAACATGTTTTTTTGTCAGCCAGTTGAACGGATTATCGAAAAACCATGATATGTACGGAATTTTTTCATCTTCAAAAAGTTGCGGCATCAATCCAATGGCGTCGAGCATTATTATAAAGTCAGGGCGATGAGTGCGCAGTTCTTTCTGAAGCTGAGGAATGAAATTAGAGTCATCGAGATGAAATAATCGTACTTTATGACCGATATGATGCAAAGCGGCGATTACATCCTGCATGATGTATGGCCAGCCTACGCCGGTTGTCCC
The DNA here is from genome assembly GCA_018435605.1 of bacterium. Lineage (GTDB taxonomy): Bacteria > Auribacterota > Auribacteria > Auribacterales > Auribacteraceae > R3-B46. The sequence goes on from JAHDNF010000003.1 coordinate 210,421, forward strand.
TGCGAAAATAAGAAACCTCAACTGTTTTTTGTTTGATAGAGCCGGTTTGCGTTTTTTTGTGAATTGCGAGATTTTATCCGACGCGGATGTAAAATAATCTTTATTATCCTGAAATCTAACCGGATGCGGTATAGTGACGTAATCCGCTATCGGGTAATAATATTGATTAATATTCGATAGAAACGATTCAACGGGTACCCCGATAACGAATTTAACTTGCCATTGTCTGATAAGATTAGATATATCAAAAAGATGTATCGCCTCGACAAATATCGGCAAATCCGGTTCTATGACAAACATCGTAGTATTCTTTTGCAATTGTCTTGCAAGGTCGGTAAGAAAAAAGTCGCACCCCATGCCGTAGAGAAAAACCGTATCTGGATGGCCAACAGCCTGTTCCGTAAAAGAATAGCGTGTAATTTGTTCTTGTCCGGAAGATTTCTCAAGAGTGTTTTTCAAGAATTCTTTATTATTGCCTTCGCTTATCCATGACTCAATTTGTTCCGCAAGCAGTGGATATTCGTGTTTTATAGCGTGAAAATTTTTTTTAAATATATCGTTTTGTTCAAGCGGATCGTAAGACACTACAGACCTCACTCTATGTAGATAACTGTACTAACTGTTTTACTGTTGCCCAGACGGTCGCTTGCGGTGACGGACACGTCATTTTTACCTTTAGATAACTCATCGTCGATGGTATACGAAATGGAAGAGGAGTCGAAATCATATTCTGCCGGAACTTTGATACTGCCTATAGTCATGGCAATTTTTTTGTAAGCTATACCGACTCCGTCGTCAAGCGCTTTGCAGACAATTTTATCGCCCTGTACAAAACGGGTATTAGGCTGTTTCGGATTGACAAATTCCAGACGCGGCGGCTGGTCGTCGGAGAAAACGGCGTAAGTTGACAAATGTGTGATATTGGCGGCCACTGTGTTTTTGGATTGGATATCTATTGGATACAGCAATCGCCATCGGTTATCTATCCACTCGAACAACGCCGCTACGCCGGGTATTTTAGTTGTAAGGGTAAATTGGAGTGTCGCCGGACTGCTCAATTCAAATCCGTTCGGTCGTATGCGGTAAGTGGCGCTTAGTTTTTTAAGTGAAACACGTTTGTGTTCTGGGGTATCCTCAACTGTTTCTATGAACGGAATAAAAGCCCTTTCTGTTGAAGGGAACCTCAAATCGACAACTTTATACTGAACGGATGACGGAGTAGTTTGAGCTGGGATGTAAGTCAAAGGAAACGCTCGTGTCAGTTTTCGCTGTGTACTCGGATCTTCATTATATGTAATGTTAATTGTATTCACTCCGGTAACATCTTTTTCAGGGGCAAAAACATATTCCAGCATGGTGTCGGAGCGGATCAGGATATGTTTTGCGTGCAGTGTACCCGCGTTGTTGACAATATCTACATCAGGCATAGGCATACGGTCTGGAAGGCGGTTGGTGTTTAATAGTATAGAGAAAAAATCGTCGTACATAAGTATCTGAGTGTTTATTTCCAGCGGAATACGAATCGTTTCATCCGATACAGCAATAGTTTTTTCCAGAATCGACGGGTATTCTACGCGCAGTGTAAATTTCAAAACCGCAGTATTGCCGCTTTGATCCGCGACCTCTATGGTTGCAGGATAATCCCCTGGATTCAGGTAATTTGGTGAACCTGCATATTTAGTATCACCGCACAAAAGATAGCCGTCGGTTTTGTTATTTCCGTAGAATGACAAATTAGCTCCGGGCATATTGAACAAGCGTATATAATCGCCTTTGACATTGGAGGATACCATGTATTTCAACTCGCGGTCATACAGGTAGAAATTGTCGTTGTAGTCGGTCTTATAAGAAAACTTATCCATTTTTACTTCATAAATTGTTTTATTATTTATTTTGAGTCTTGCGACATACGGGGCAAGCCGGTAATTTCTCGTATTGTCGAAATCGATGGTATTTATTTTTAAGCCGATTTTACCCCATGCGAGGATTGGACGGTGTATGATATACGTCGAGTCGTCACGCTGGGTCAGCGGGTAAATATTTTGGTTTAAAGTGTTATCGGTGAATGAATCGTATGTGACCGGTTTAATTGCCAGATGGTAAAGCACAGGTACGGTTAAATCGGGTTTAGCAAGGCTCAATCCGTGACTTAGTATATTTATCGGTTCTTCATTTTCGTTGCGTAACTCGATATGCAGATGCGGAGCGACATCGCCTGATTTGCCGGAAAATGCCACGATATCACCTTGCTTGAAAACAAACAGATTTTCAGGCACGTAAGTATCGACCTCGTAAGTCCCTGTTTTTTTCTGTATCTGATTGACATATCGCTCAATAGGCTGAACAAACCGTTCGCAGTGGGCATAAACAACGTGACGTCCGTCGTTGAGTTTCAGATACAATGCTTTACCGTAGCCGGCGGCTGATGTTCTTACACGATACACATAACCGGCGTATATTGCGTAAAGTTTGTAACCGGTTTTTTGTGAGGTTGCGATATCAAGTCCTGCATGAAAATGATCGGGGCGGCATTCGCCGAAATTACCCGATATATCTCCAACAATTTCGATCGGCCAGATATATCTGTCGGTTTGGGCGTGTAGATTGCAGGAAGCAAATATACTTAACAAAAACAGGAAAAATTCCGTTATTATGAATAATGAATTAGTCTTTTTGGCCATCATTTCAACTATTGACGCGGGTTTAGTTTCCTGTTATAGTAATAAAAATTGTAAAAATATATAACCATTTGGTGTGAAATGAATTATAGCAAATTAACCGTTTCTTTGATCGACAGTTTGCCTGCATACTTACAACAGGTCACTTATTTTTGCACAAATAATATTCATTTGGCAATGATAATTATAGGGCTGGCTTTTTTAGTGACTGTGGTGTTGATATCTATCGGAAAACGGATTTTTTTCCCTGATTCATCAATTATCCGGTCAGCGCACGAGAAACGGCAGTCCGTCGCAAAACGATTGATGGATGCGAAAGAGCACAGCATAAGCGATATACGCGATAAGGTGCGCAAAAAAACGTCCGGATCGAAAAAGTATATTCTTGTCCCTTACGACGAATGGCAGGAGTTCATTCTCTATAAGAAAAGCAAGAGAATTTTGTGAAATACTCATCTATAATGCCGAATACCCCGTTTACAATTAAAAGAATATTAGATTATTCAATTGAATAATCTATATCGGGCAATTCACTGATAGATTTTTTAATTGCTTCATCAGGATGTTCGTAGTCCTCAAGCGCGTTTTCCATATATTTGTCATAAGAATACAGGTCGAAATGTCCATGTCCGCTCAACAGGAATCCGATTGTTTTCTCTTCGCCTGTTTCTCTGCATCGAACCGCTTCGTCTACCACCGCTTTTATTGCGTGGGCTGTTTCCGGAGCAGGTATGACCCGTTCGGTTTGTGCGAATAACCGTGCCGCCTCGAATACCGGATTTTGCGAATATGCCCGCGCTTCGATTAATTTCTGATTGCACAACAGGCTGACCAGCGGAGACATTCCGTGATAACGCAGGCCTCCTGCGTGGATTCCTGACGGTATGAAATTATGGCCTAGCGTGTACATTTTCATCAGAGGAGTAAGGCAAGCCGTATCGCCGTAATCGTATCGAAATGGTCCTTTTGTTAAAGTCGGGCAGGCGGTAGGTTCTGTGGCGATAAACTGAATTTTCTTGCCGGCAAGTTTTTCAGGAACAAACGGAAAAATGAATCCGGCCACATTACTGCCGCCGCCAGCGCATCCGATGAGTATATCCGGTTCGACACCTGCCATTTCAAATTGCAGTTTTGCTTCCAGCCCTGTTATGGTTTGGTGCATTATTACATGGTTGAGTACACTGCCGAGCGAATATTTTGTATCCGGATGTTTTGCCGCGTCTTCCACAGCTTCGCTGATGGCGATGCCTAGACTGCCGAGCGTATCGGGGGTTTTTGCCCTGACTGCTCGTCCGGCATCCGTTTTATCTGTTGGGCTGGAAAATACTTCGCCGTTCCACAGGTGCATTAGTGTTCTGCGGTATGGTTTTTGTTCGTAGCTGACCCTTACCATATAAACCGTGCATTGCAGTCCGAACAGGTTTGTTGCGAATGCAAGAGCGCTACCCCATTGTCCTGCGCCGGTTTCTGTAGAGATGCGTTTAACGCCTTCTATCTTATTATAATAAGCCTGAGCGACAGCGGTATTCGGTTTATGGCTTCCCGCAGGGCTGAGGCTTTCATCTTTATAGAAAATTTTGGCAGGGGTATTGAGCGCTTTTTCTAAGTTGACAGCGCGAACGAGCGGGCTTGGACGCCATATTTTTAGGATTTCCCTGACAGGTTCCGGAATGTCTATCCAGCGTTCCTGCGTCATTTCCTGTTCGATAACTCCTTTCGGAAAAATTGGAGACAAGTCGTCCGGAGATATCGGTTTGCCGGTTGCCGGATTGATAGGGGGGTATAGAGGTGCAGGTAAATCTGCTTGTATGTTGTACCATTGTTTCGGAAGGTCGCTTTGTTTGAGATAAAATACGGATTGTCCCATGGGAAAACTCCTTTTATGCTTAATATCAATAGTTATAACATGTTGAATCGATATCGCTAAATATACTACATAGCTTTACTTACCGTCAATAAATCTAATGTTGAAAAATCACACAACCACAATTTTTGAAAGTTATCATTACGAAAATCGAAATTTTAAAGTTGTTTTATTCTGTCCTTCCCGATTATAATTAAGCAGGTTGACAAGAACACATCTAATGAAAATCGACACAGGGTTTACACATCTGCAAAAGTTTTCCGATGCGCTTAAGCAACTCCATGACGGTAAAGGAGTTGTGTTTGGGGAGGTCTGTAATTTTGCCAAAGCGGTACTCATATCGGAACTGCAAAAACAAATAAACGCACCTGTCTTCATTATAACCTGCGGAGCCAAAGAGCAGGAACGCCTGTTCCAAGATATCGAACTTATTAATCCGTATTCTACATATATTTATCCGTCATGGGATGTTCTTCCGCAGGAAGGCAACCCGCCGCACAAAGATATATCCGGCGCTCGAATGCGGGTTCTGGACAGAATGTTAAACCAGCCTGATATGCGCAAGGATATTGTTCTTGCGGAAATAGGTACTTTTCTCCAAAAAGCGATAGACCCTAAAATGTTTCGGGAATCGATAATTCATCTTGAGAAAGGTGACTCATTCGACTTTTCCGATCTTACTCGAGAGATATTTCACCGAGGTTACAAGCGGGTTGACAGGGTTGAAGAAATAGGAGAATTCAGTGTCAGAGGAGGGATAATAGACGTTTTTTCATTGTCAGATTCGCTACCGTACCGCATTGAGTTTTGGGGAAATGCCGTTGATACTATACGGATTTTTGATCCGAAAACGCAACTTTCAGAACGGCAAGCTGATAAAGTAAAAATTTTTCCGTCTGAGGAATACGATTTTTATAAACGCGGGCAGTTGGTTACGATTTTTGATTTTTTTCCGCCGGACGCTGTCGTACTGATCGACGAGCCTGATATAGTAAGCAAAAAGATTGGCCAGTTGCGGGAATTGATAGTATCTCATGGCGGAATGTTTCTTGGCGAACAACAATTATGCGAAAAACTTGCCGGATTCAAAAGGGGAGTTGTTTCATCTGAGCTTCATTCTTCCGAACCGTTTTTTAGCTCACAGCATCAGTTGATATTAGGTACTTCTGCCCCGTCATTTTTATTGCATGCGGTTGATGAAGGCCTTACTTCCGCTCAAAAAATCGACGAACGTCTGAAAGATATCAATGAACTGCTTGAAGACGGCTATGCTATACATCTGGTTTTCAACAATAAAGGCGAAAAACAGCGTTTTTTTGAGATTTGCATGGATAAAGGATTCGACCGGCTGGCAAACCTCGAAAGTCATATAGGCCAGATAAGCGGCGGTTTTGTATTTCCTGAAAATCAGATTGCCGTTATTTCCGATCAGGAGATATTCGGCAGGTATCGCACACGCCCTGCGCATGGAAAGTCTAAATACAAATCGACCGCGCCGTTGCGGGAAGTTATCGAACTGTATGTTGGCGATCTTGTTGTTCATACCAATTACGGAATAGGCAAATATCAGGGAGTGCAGAAGATCAGGCAGGACGGCGAGGAACGTCAGGTGATAGTTCTTGAATACGCCAACAAAGCTGTTTTATATGTGCCTTTAATACATTCGAATCTTGTGCAGAGGTATATAGGATGCGGGCACGACAAACCGCCTCAGCTTGATGTTTTGGGTACGAGTTCGTGGATGCGCAAACGCAAATCGGTCGAGGAAGCGGTATTTGATCTCGCCGCAGAGTATCTGGAAATACAAGCCGCTCGAAAAACGATGGAAGGTTTCCGGTTTGGCAAAGACAACGCATGGATGCGTGAGTTCGAGGCGTCGTTTATTTACGAAGAAACGGAAGATCAGCTCAAGGCGATAGATTCTATCAAGGCGGATATGGAATCAGCCCGTCCTATGGATAGACTTATATGCGGTGATGTGGGATATGGTAAAACCGAGGTTGCTATACGTGCCGCGTTCAAAGCGGTCATGGAGGGTAAACAGGTAGCGGTGCTTGTACCGACGACTATTCTGGCGCAACAACATCATAAGGTTTTTTCAGAACGTATGGCAGATTATCCGGTTAATGTCGAGATGCTAAGCAGGTTCAGGACACAATCGGAACAAAAGCAGATACTCGACGCCGCTTCAAAAGGATCTGTCGATATTCTGATAGGGACGCATCGGCTGATACAGTCTGATGTGCGGTTTAAAGATCTGGGGTTGGTGGTTGTCGATGAAGAACAACGGTTCGGCGTACGCCATAAGGAGCAGTTCAAACGTCTTAGGCGTATGGTTGATATGTTGACCTTGACAGCGACTCCGATACCGCGTACGCTGTATCTTGCATTAGTAGGCGCACGGGATATGAGTACCATAAACACTCCTCCGGAGAACCGGTTGCCTGTCGATACTTTTGTAGCCACATTTGATGAAAAATGTATTAAACAGGCTATAAGTAGAGAGCTGAATCGCGAAGGGCAGGTGTTTTTCGTTCATAACAGGATAAAAACCATACATAAAATAAAAGACAAAATACAAGAGTTTTTTTCTTCGGCACGCATTGCAATAGGACACGGGCAGATGCCGGAACGAGAACTTGCCGCTGTGATGGACGCTTTCCGTGCAGGAAACGTGGATATTCTTGTATGTACTACCATTATCGAATCTGGTCTCGATATACCTAACGCTAATACGATTATCATTGACCGTGCCGATTTATTCGGGTTGGCGGATCTGTATCAGTTGAGAGGAAGGGTGGGCAGGTATAAAAACCGTGCTTATGCCTATTTACTTGTCCCGCCGTATAAGATACCCAATGAGCAAGCCCAGCGGCGCCTTGATGCCATAGAAACATACCAGAAACTAGGTGCCGGATTTCAGATAGCTATGCGTGATCTGGAAATAAGGGGAGCCGGAAACATTCTGGGCGAAAAACAGCACGGGCATATTGCCGCTGTTGGGTTCGACCTGTATTGCAAATTGTTGAAGAACGCTATTTCACATATTAAAGGCGAACCGGTGCCACAGGCGCCGAAGGTAGTTTTACGGCTTGGTTTTGAGGCTGAAATCCCATCGGATTATATACCGTCCGAATCGCAGAGAATGGCTATTTACAGCCGGTTGCAGGATATTTTTTTACTTGAACAGACAGATGAACTGGAGAAAGAACTGGATGATATTTACGGCACGCTCCCGCTGGAAGTTAGGCTACTGCTTGATTGCGTGCGAATAAAAATATTGGCGTCTGAAAAAAAGATAGATTACATTGAATTGAAAGAATCCAAATTGCTCATGAAATCAGGTGAATATTTTGTTACTGAAGACGGTCTGAAGTATTACAGGGTTACTCAAAAGGATAAAATTAAAATCACTGAACAGATAAAAACGATATTGCAACAGATTGTATCCTGTGATACAATCAGCCCCCGCAATTGATAGCGATAACAAAAGAGAGGATTGACAGTATATGAAGTGCATAAAACTGACCGGTATTTTTGTCGCGGTAAGCCTGTTTTTGCTTCAAAACGGTTTGCGCGCTTACATCGATGAAGATCGAATAATTGCGCGTGTAAACAATGATATTATAACTTTATCCGAATTGAATGAACGGCTCCAGCCGATAGTTGCTAAATATGAGCAGTCGTATAGCGGCGCGGAGTTGCTTGAGAACCTCGCTAAAGCCGAGGAGTATTGGCTTTCTCAGTTAATTGAGAATAAGCTGATTCTGCAGGAAGCGCATAGGCAGGGTATAACTGTCAGCAAAGAAGAAATTGAAGACCGTTTCGCCCAGATAAAAGATGACTTTGATAACGATTTGCAATTCAAAATTTTTCTCGAATCTCAGGGAATGAATATCGATCAGCTCAAGAGGAATATAGAAGATAATCTGAAAATAACAAAAACCACCATGCATATAAGGCAAAAAGCACAACAGAAAATATCTCCCATCGATGTGGTACGGTATTATGAAGATCACAAAGATGAATTTGCCGAAGAACCTAAAGTGCATGTGTTGCATATTCTTATCCGTTCTACCGGAGATGATGAAAGCGACCTCGCCAAGGCTACAAAAGTACTCGATCTGATAAAAAGCGGTGAGGATTTCAAAGCAGTGGCACAGGAATATTCACAAGGGCCCCATGCCGCTCGCGGCGGCGACTTGGGTTTTTTGTCCCACGGACAGCATATACCGGAAATCGACAAGGCGGCATTCAGTTTACAGGTTGGAGAAGTGAGCGATCTTATTAAATCGCCACTTGGTTACCATATCATCAAGATCAAACAGAAAAAGAAAGAACGTGTAAAACCGTTTGTCGAAGTTCAGGATGAAATTCAAAGCAGGCTTCTTAAAGATAAAGCAAAAAATATCTGGGATGATTGGATGAACGGCCTTAAAACAAAATCGTTCATCGAAATATATAATACCCGCTGATATATTTTAACTTCCGGGAAAGATTATTCTTATGACAACTGAATTACCCATACTGGGTATCTCCATGGGCGATCCTGCAGGAGTTGGGCCTGAGGTCATATTGAAAAACCTTTATTTGCGTGACGACAGGTTTCTGCCGCTACTGATAGGCAAGGTAGACGTTTTCGAGTATTATTCCCGTAAATATGGTCTCAATATTGATTTCTACGCTGTCAGCGATGTATCCGAACTCAAATCGGGAAAAGCTGTTGGCGTACTTGAAATATTTCCGGATGAAACAGTGTCCATATTTCCCGGCAAACCGTTTCCGAAGGGATCTCAAACGGCCATGGAAGCGGTTCGAACCGGCGCTTTACTTGCTCTCGATAAGAAGATAAGCGCTTTAGTTACCGCCCCTATTTATAAAAAAGGCGTTATTGAAGCTGGATACGATGTTCAGGGGCATACCGATTTTCTTGCTAAAATAACCGGTACTGATAAATACGTCATGATGCTGGTCGGCGGCGGGCTTCGCGTTAGTCTTGTTACTATACATCTCCCTTTACAACAGGTATTTGCCAAGTTGACGCAGGACAGTATTTTCGATGTTATTGTTATAACCCATAATGCATTGCGCCGGTTGGGATTAAATCGTCCGCGCATTGCTGTGTGCGGTTTGAATCCGCATGCGGGTGAAGAAGGTCATATCGGAACTGAAGAACGTGATATAATAGCTCCGGCGGTACTTAATGCGTTACGTCAGGGCATCAAGGTTACCGGAATATTTCCGGCGGATACCGTGTTTTGGGATATGTTGCAGGGACAGGCGGACGCTGTAGTCGCGATGTATCATGATCAGGGGCTGATTCCGGTCAAAACAATGGCGTTTGACAGCGGTGTGAACGCTACTATCGGGTTGCCGATAATACGCACATCACCGGATCACGGGACAGCGTTTTCCATATCAGGACAAAATAAAGCAAACCCTAAAAGCATGCGCGAGGCGATGTTGCTTGCGCTTGAGTTTGGCAGACATACGGCTGATGAGTGATTTTTTATTATCCGATAAACAATTTATAATAAATTACCTGCACAAAAACGATATTTTTCTCAAGAAAAAATACGGACAGAATTTTGTTGTCGACCGCATGCTTCTGGAAACAGTCATAGGATCGTCCGATCTTACAAGCGATGACACGGTTCTTGAAATAGGCGCGGGAGTCGGTAGTCTAACGGAACGTATTCTTGCGGAAGGCGCTAGGGTCATCGCAATTGAAATAGATGAGCGGTTTGTGAGCTTGTTGACGACTCACTTTATACATAATCAAAATTTTTCTCTCATCCATGGCGATATTTTAAAGAAGGATACAATAGAAAAGATCAGAGAGGCGATAATGCCGAATTGCCGGTCTTTTAAAGTAGTCGCCAATGTTCCTTATTACATAACCAGTCCCATTATAACGACATTGCTGACTTGCAGGCTGAATATTTCCGATATGGTCTTTACCGTACAAAAGGAAGTAGCGCAAAGGCTTGTAGCTTATCCAAACTGCAAGGAATATTCTGCAATCAGTATATTTATGCGATATTATGGCGATACAAATCTGCTCGAATCGTTTCCGCCGACGTCATTTTTTCCGTCGCCTAGGGTTTGGTCGTCGGTAATACATTTTTCGGCATATACTAAACGTCCGTTTACTGCAAAAAACCCGCTTTTTTTTCATCATTGCGTGAAACTTTGTTTCACTGAACGCAGAAAAATGATAAAAAATAGTATTTCCCGTCTGATTAAAGGATGGAAAATAGAGCCGGATATGCAACTGATAGAAAAAATGCTTGCAGGGCTTAATGTCGACCCGATGATGCGTCCTGATCAGATTCCGGTGGAAAAATTTATCGATATCAGCGATGAACTGTGGAAAATACATCCGGATACAATGAAAAAGAAATGGTTAGCTTGAAGGAGGATATATAATATGGCTTTCACCCGACAAGATGTTGATTATATCGCCAAACTTGCCCGGATAACCTTATCCGATGATGAGCAAAAGAATTTTACACGTCAGTTGGATAGCATCCTTGAATATGTAAATAAACTCAATGAACTCGATACGGATTCCGTCGAACCGACCGCTCATATATTGCCTGTACAAAATGTATTTCGAGAAGACGAGGTTAAACCGTGCGCTGACTCTAAATTAGCTGTGGAGCAGTCTCCTGAATTGCGTGACGGATTGTTTATCGTACCTCCGGTCATAGAATAGAACGATTTATCATAGGAGATAACCATGGATATTTTTAACCAAACCGCGTGCCAGTTGATTAAAATGTTGCAATCCAAAGAAATAACTTCTCGTCAGCTGGTTGAGTCGGTTATCGATCGAATCGGAGCAGTTGACAGTAAAATCAATGCGTTTGTATATGTTGATAATACCGCCGCTTTGGAAAAAGCTGACGAAATCGATGCGCGAAGGGCAAACGGTGAGCCTTTAGGAGCGCTTGCAGGTATACCTGTAGCGTTGAAGGATAATCTTCTTTATTGCCGCAGGCCGGTAACGTGTGCCTCTAATATCCTCAAGGGTTATTATTCGTCATACAATGCTACGGTGGTAGAGAAATTGATTGGAGCTGACGCTGTAATTATCGGTGTGGCAAATATGGACGAATTCGCCATGGGTTCGTCATGCGAAACGTCCTGCTACGGTCCTTCCCGAAATCCGTGGAATCAGGATTGCATTACCGGCGGATCAAGTGGAGGGTCGGCGGCGGCTGTGGCCGCTGATGAAACTATTCTTGCGCTTGGGTCGGATACGGGCGGGTCGATACGCCAGCCTTCGGCGTTGTGTGGTGTTGTCGGTATGAAACCGACATACGGTCGGGTATCGCGTTACGGGCTGGTGGCTTTTGCTTCATCGCTAGATCAGATAGGGCCTATAACCAAATCGGTAGCGGATAATGCCCTGCTTCTTCAAGTCATCAGCGGGTACGATCATCGTGATTCTACGTCTATTAACGAGGATGTGCCTGATTATTCTGCATCATTGGGTGAATCTATCAAAGGGTTGAAAATAGGAATACCTAAGGAATATTTTCTATACGGCATGGACTCTGATATAGAGACAGCCACAAAAAAGGCAATCGAAACATTTCAACAGCTCGGTGCCCAACCTGTAGAAATATCTCTTCCGTATACCGAATATGCAATTGCTACATATTATATTATCGCTACTGCGGAAGCTAGTGCGAATCTTGCAAGGTTTGACGGTGTCCGTTACGGCAACAGGGCAAAAGATGCGGATAATCTGATCGACATGTATTGTAAGACAAAGTCGCAAGGGTTCGGTGCGGAGGTGAAACGGCGTATTTTACTTGGCACCTATGTGTTGAGTTCAGGATATTATGACGCATATTATAAAAAAGCTCAAAAAGTGCGTACTTTAATACGGGATGATTTTTCTAAAGCCTTTCAAAAGGTTGATTGCATTGTGGCGCCTACATCGCCGACATCTGCATTTAAAATAGGTGAAAAGATTGACGATCCGCTGACAATGTATCTTTCCGATATATTTACTATTTCCCTGAATCTTGCAGGGCTACCGGGTATATCGATACCGTGTGGTTTTTCAAAAGATTCCTTGCCCATAGGGTTGCAAATTATAGGAAAGCCGTTTGACGAATCGACAATACTGCGCGCCGCCTATGCTTTTGAGCAGAATACAGTCTTTCACACACAAAAACCGAACCTTGTATAGAGCAGGAGGTTTATATAATGGAGTTTGAACCGGTAATTGGTCTTGAAGTACATGTGCAATTGAACACAAAATCTAAGTTGTTCTGTTCGTGCGCTACGGTTTTTGGCGCTGAACCCAATACTCAGGTTTGTCCCGTATGTTTGGGGCATCCCGGTGTGTTGCCGGTAATGAACAGAAAAGCGTTGGAATATGCGGTATTATGTGGATTGGCGTTGAATTGTTCTATTTCAAGATTCAGTAAATTCGACAGGAAAAATTATTTTTATCCGGATTTACCGAAAAACTATCAGGTTTCGCAGTTTGACAAACCTTTCTGCTACAACGGTTTTGTTACTATACATGTTGATGGAAAGGATAAACGTATAGGTGTGACGCGCGCTCATCTTGAAGAAGACGCCGGGAAATTGCTCCATTCCGATGCTGGCGCCGGTAGCGGTGTCGACTTCAATCGCACAGGAATACCACTGCTTGAGATAGTCAGCGAGCCGGATATTAGCTCGCCTGAAGAGGCGTACGCCTATCTTACCGCGCTTAAAAGTATTATAGGATACCTTGACATCAGCGATTGCAACATGGAGGAGGGGAGTTTACGTTGCGACGCCAATGTTTCAATTCGTCCTAAAGGTCAAAAAGAGTTCGGCGTTAAAGCGGAAATAAAAAATATGAATTCGTTTCGCGGCGTACTAAAAGCGGTTTCGTATGAGATTGACCGGCAGACAGAGGTATTGCTTTGCGGTGGAAAAGTTGTTCAGGAAACTAGGTTGTGGGACGCTGACAAAAATATGACGTTTTCCATGAGAAGTAAAGAAGAGGCGCACGATTACCGTTATTTTCCCGAACCCGATCTGGTTCCGGTGGTGCTGACTGAAGCGAACATTGAGGAAATACGCAAATATTTACCGGAGTTGCCTTCAGCCCGCATGAAACGATTTGTGATGGATTACGGTATTACCGAATATGATGCCGAAGTGTTGACCGGTGACAAAAAATTGGCTGATTATTATGAAGATTGCACGCGGTTATTTAATGATTACAAGTCGATCAGCAACTGGATACAGTCGGAATTGTTGCGCGAGCTTAACGATAGAAAACTCCCAGTCACCGCCAGTTCCGTATGTCCTAAAAAATTGACCGATATGTTGCGTCTTATTCAAAACGGAACTATCAGCGGAAAAATAGCCAAAACTGTCTTCGCACAGATGTTTGAGACCGGCAAGGACGCCGATACAATAATTAAAGAAAAGGGATTGGTGCAGATTAGCGACCCTGATGAATTGAAAAAAATTATCGCCGATGTTATTGATTCAAATGGGAGTATTGTTGACGATTATAAAGGCGGAAAAGAAAAATCGTTTATGTTTCTGGTAGGTCAGGTAATGAAAGCTACCAAAGGCAAGGCGAATCCTCAGGTCGTCAATCAAATGCTTAAAGATGCCATAGGGTAAAAAAAGTGGCTCGCGTGCGAGAATACTATGCGGTTCCCAAACGCAATTTCTCTGATGGATTTGTTGTTTGTATAATAGTTTTTTGCGGAGTGTTTTTACGCCTGATCTTCCTTGGCCGGACAGGATTGAGCTTAGATGAAATTATCTATTTCAGCGCATTGACATCGGATACGTCATTTGAATTTTCAAGGTATGCGGTAATGTCGATGTATCAATCGCCGTTTTTCTGCATAATCGGTCAGTATTGGTTAAAATTTGTTGATATTGAATGGACTATACGTATTCTCCCATTCATATTTGGCGTTTGTTCTCTTGGGTTGGTGTACCCGTTGTGCCGTCAGATTATGTCTCGTTCAGGTGCGATGTTGAGCCTCGTGTTTTTGGCGTTGTGTCCATATCATATTTATATATCCCAAAGATTTCTTCCGTATAGCATGTTACTGTTTTTCTTGATTCTAAATATGCATTTCTTTTTTCTTACCGGCAGGAAAGGGGTTAAATGGTATATGCTGGCCGGGTTTATATTATCTGCCGTGTGCGCTATGTCTTCTCATCTTTATGCGGTGACAATTATTCCTGCGCAACTCTTTTTTTTCTATTTTGTACCTTATAAAAAGAATCGGTTTCCATTTACCAACTGGATTATATGCTGTACGGTAATTTTCTGCTTATGGTTGATTTTATTAGGTGTTAATATCGCATATCTAGATATAGCAGTTACATCTGATAGGTCAGAATTCGTAACCACATCCCTAAAGCATATTTTTTACATGATATTTATCGTTCCCTATGGAATGATTGATGCAGGTAACATTTGGCTTTCTGCGCTCTATATTGTAGTTGGTATAGCGATCGTTTTTTGCATGTACAGGGGGGTAGCTGAATCTCATATCTATAAGAAAGGGAAATCAACAATTGTAAATTTGCAGATCAATTCAGATTTAATCTGTTTCTGTGGATTCTTGTTTGTTATCCAGCTAATTATACCATTAATAATATTTGAGATAATTCCGGTTTTTTACTCTAAACAGTCCCATATTACAGGAATAATGTTGGTGTGTGCCATTTTAATGGGTTCCGGTCTACAAAGACATAATTGCGCTCCTAAATTGAGGATTTTTATGACAAGTCTCATAGGATTGATTTTTATCGGGGCTTTAGTTAATTATTATCATCTGCGTTTTGTAGAAGAACAATTATTTATGTTGATTAGATAAAAAAAACGGACAAATAAATTTGTCCGTTTTTGATAAATGAAATTTTTATTTCAGAAAAATTACGCTTTTTTACGATATCGAACCGCTAAAACCAAGCCGTATGCGAACAATGCCATAACAGCCGGTTCAGGCACAGCGGCAATAGTACCGCTTACTACTATATCCCTCACAAGGTTACCATTTTGAATAGCATTCGATAAATCATTATTGCTGGGGGCAAGTATACCGATAGTAAGATCAGCTATGCCAAGGGTAACTAAATTATTAAGGACACTGGGCACCGTAAATTTATCAGTATTATAAAGTTGAAAATTATTTAGATCGACTGCGATTTCAAGTGTGTTTATAAAACCTGTTGAGGGCGGTATCACGAGTAAATTATTAATATACAAGTCTGCGGTCATAATTAATTCAAGCGCCGAATCGCCCACTACATCTGCGTAAAGCGCAAAACCTGAAACGATTGATTGCGCCCAAGCGTCAAACAATACAATCCCGCCTACAGAGGATACTGGATTCGGATCGATCACAATTGGACTGAATTCAACAGCGACTCCGAGAAGAAAATCTCCGAAAGGTAAATTTTTTAGTTCCAGATTACCAAGATCAAGTATGGTTCCTCCTACGGAGGTAATTTTTCCGTGGGTAAGACCCTCACCGCTTCCAAATTCCAAATAAACAGACGCATCAGCTTTCCCGAGTAAGGATGCCATCAACAAAATACCACCTACAAGCCCAACTAACAATTTCTTTTTCATTCTGCACCTCGTTATTAATTTATAAGAGTATGTATTTCCGAGTTATTTACATTTAGAGTTAACTTTGCGTACAGTATACAACATAACTACTCCCCATCCCATGAACAGGTACATAAACGGTTCGGGAATAGGAGCGGCAGTACCACCAACAACACCATGAAAGGTTTGAGTTCCATGTAATCCTGCATACATGTTCAAAGAATCGCTGGCAAGGCTAAGAACCATGTCAGCTCCGGATATATATTGTGACAGATAGGCTATGGTACCAGCTGTCAATCCTGTAGTATTCAGAGCAACGTTTCCGAAACTATAGTTAATTTCAGGATCAATAGAACCTGATTTACCGACAGTAACTAAAGAATTGAAATATAGATCCGCTTCAAGAATAGTATTGCCGCCTAATACGATAGAGAAGCCGTTGACGCTGGTGGCGGCCGTAAGATCATAAGAATATATGCTTGTCATGCCGAAAGTGGCAATAAGGTTTTCAGTGCTTAAATCGATCAATGCGCTACCTATAACAATTTGAGCACCTATCAGTTCTGAGATAGTTGTACCGCTATCATCGGCTATTGTTATGCTCAGGTTGCCGAAATCCAAATTGCGTAAGGATCCGCCTAAATCAGATATTGCGAAACTGCTCGATTGCGGTCCCGGACTTGTAGTGAATCCTAAGGTAACATGAGCTTGTGTCTGCATTGATGAAGACAGTAAAACTAATGTTAGAGCTACACATAAAGATATTTTTTTCACAGTAGTACCACTCCTTTTATTGTTGAATTAATATATTTCGATAGATATAAAACAATCCAAAAGATCAAAAATTACAAAAAATTATGTTCACTTTAAAAAAACATAATTATTTTATGTCTGCATTCTACCACAAGATTTTAAAAAATACAAATAAAAAATCAAAATAACAGAAATTTTTTTATCGAAATAAAAATTACTATAAGTAATAAGACTGCACTACTGATATATATAAAAACATTGACCGCAACGTGTATAGATATAATGATAATGGTCGTCTTCTGGATCAATGACATGTATTCTTTGTGATTCAAAAAGAGGATGGTTAATTGCACCTTCATCTTCTATTGCAACATGTACTCCTGCCCCAGTCAATGCATAATCAGTATCAAACAAGCCCGTTAAAATACCGTCTTGATCCCAAAAAACATTGGATAATTTACCTGCATTGATATTGTTTGCGGAAATAGGCGGCGACATTTCTTCAATAAACTTGACTATTTCCAGCTCGGCTAAATCGATTATATTCTCCTTTGGTATAGCTATGCGTACTTTATGAGTAAATGAAATTTTATTTGACTTTAAAATACCACCTACAGTTTTTATCATTTGTCTTGCTTCTACAAAATCAATATCATCATAAAAATGGACAATTAACCTTACATAATTACCGTCTTTGGTGTATGAAGGCAGATTCTCTTTCTTTAATGATGCAGATATCTTATCTTCAGGTAGGAACTCGGCAAACCCATCAATAAAATCTTTTTTGCTAAGAGCGTCAAACTTTTCAGCATCTACCTCAACAATGTATGTATTGTTATCGACATAGTTTTTCGACTCTACTCCATGTTGTTGTAATAGCTTCTTATCGCGGTTTGTTATGCTCTGTTTCAATTTTACGAAAATCCTTCGCTTATCTTTTGAAGAAAAGTCAATCTGCATATTTTTCTGCATAACTTTTCTCGTACCAGATTTTAACCTGATAGTTTTATTCGCTTCTGATTGTTGTCCGCGTTTACCTAAAGAGACATTTTGTTTTTTGGATGCATTCGATTGTGTTGTATTTTGTGCGAGTAATATGGATGAAAAAATAAGAGAGAGCAAAAGAAAAAGAGAAAAGCAATTAACACCTCTTGATGATTTCATATGTGACCCTCCTTAGCTGTCATTCATCAATAAGTTTAACCGCTCTATTTTTATTTACGCAACTTTTTCAGCAAACAAGCTCCGAATATACATAATGCTAGAGCCGATGGTTCAGGCACTGGGGTGGCTACGATAATGGATGTGCCATTATCAGTATACACAATGTCGCCATGATTATTGATATCGGGATGATAATCATCATAGTCATTGTTGGTTACCTGTGTTACCACGCCATTGCTATAGAGAAAAATCTCGGAATCATTGCCATCGTATCCCGCCCATACCACATCACCTTTATCATTCAACGCAAAGTCTAAATACTCTGAATCAAAACTTGATGCAATCAACTGCGTCACGCTTCCGTCATAGAAGTAGAGTTCATAGCTGGAATTGATATAAGTGCATTGAGAAAGATTGTTAAACGCAAAATACAGAATATCAGGGTCACTCGTAGTGTTAGTGGTGATTTGCTGATTTGTTACCCCATCCCATACATAAATGTTGTTGTTGTAAGGGTTAAGGTATGCTATATCGCTATTATCATTGATTTTAACATTTTTCCCACTTAACATGTTTAGATGGGTGTTATTTGTTCCATTCCACAAATATATATCATTAATACGCGAATACACTATTTCTTGGTTATCGTTCATATCAGAAAGTAGCGATAGGTTCAGTTGAATGCCATTGAGATAAACTCTCGAATCACCGGGAAAAGGGGAAAATGTACGCCAAGCAATATCGTTATTATCATTTAATATGAAGTTAGTTATATAAGGAGTGTACGCATAGCTTGACAGGTTGGTGTTATCCCACAACCAAATCGCTACGGTTGGTAAAGTGAAGTCATTGAGAAATGCTATTGTTCCGTTATCATTAATTTGTGCAACGTTTACATACAAAAAAAAAGTCTCATCAGTAGGTATTCTGAAATATTCAAAATGTTCATAATCGTATGAGTAAGCACATGATAGACCAAACAATAAGAAGAACAGGAGACAAGGAAAAAAGATTTTCATAGTGGTATCCTTTCGCAAAAATGTGCTCTATTAAAAGATTACTCGTATAGGATAATTATATTACAAAACAAATATGACCTTTATCCGACTTACCAGTCATTCTTATAATTTTGATACACTATAATCTATAACACATTGCTATCGAAATATCAAGGATATATAGAGAAATGTTATACAACTTTGTTTGCAATCTTACTTGCTCATAGGTAACCGCGAAGTTGCACCTAAATTTATCAAAGTCTCATTAATTTATTATATGACAAATCAGATGTAGATTTGTTTCAATATATTGGTATCTATAAAAAATTAAGTTTATTGAAAGAAAAGACGCTTTGAAAAATTTCATCCGGCTAGTTGACTATTTTTCAGCCTTTTTTTGTGTATTACGTATGCTCCAAGAACACTTAACTCGTAAAGGATCATTAAGGGAAGAGCGAGAATAATTTGTGTGATTACATCCGGAGGAGTAATAATGGCCGCCACAATAAAAATAGCTACTATTACATACCGCCGGAATTTTTTTAATGTCTGATAGTGTAAAAAACCTGCGAAAACAAGTAGCAGGATGACCGCCGGTGTCTCGAATGTAACGCCGAAAAGCAATATGAATCTGCTTGTGAAGGTGATATAGTTTTCGATTGTCCAATCGTTGGTTATGCCTATCCAGTTAGCAATGCTCCATAAAAAACGCAGTGAAAACGGCAGAGCGGCATAATAGCAAAAGACAATGCCTGCAATAAACAGTCCGCCGCCAGCAACAAAAATACATTTAACAATCTTTTTTTCCTGATCGTTTAGCGCTGGCATGATGAATTTTCCGGCAAAATAAGTGGTTAGTGGAAGGGTTAAAATTGTTCCCGCAGTAAAAGCGATTTTCATCGCTACCATAAACGCTCCGGATGGATGCAGGCTTCGCAGGAGGTTTGCATCTTGGGCGGTATCTGGGAAATAAGTTTGAATCATGTCTATCAGAGGTTTTTTAAGCAGTCCGAGCAGTGCTGGAGCGATATAAAAGCAAATTGCAGTTCCTGCGATAAGTACGATTGCAATCTTGATGATAGTTGACCGCAATTCATCGAGATGCTCTACGAGGGATTGTTTTTTATCGGAAGACGGAACGGATGACATATTGTCGAATGATTTCATCTATATGGGTGATCATCCTTTATTATGTTTGGCTGATGCATCGGGCTTGGATGCCGCGTCTGAGTTTTCTTCAGGTTTTGCATTTTCCTGTGTATCGGATGTTATGTCGTTGACCGATTTTTTGAATTCACGTAATCCGATACCCAGTGACTTTGCGATTTCCGGTAGCTTTTTTGCGCCGAATAATAATAAAATGATTACTAGGATCAATATTAGCTCCGGTAACCCTATACGTCCTAAAAAAGCGCAGGTAAGTTTGTCCATTCTATTATGTCTCCCTGTATGGTTTTGTATTCGTTATCGTTTGAGATGATTTTTCAAAGTGTTATATTGAGTTATAATCACACCTGACAGGATGCCCTGATTGGTAATTACCGCTTGCGGTTTTCCCAATATATCCATAATGGCGGCAAAAATAATACTTCCTGATCGTATAACTGTTTCCCTGCCGTTGTCCAGATAATTTGCGTATTTTCCGGCGATGTCCTGTTCGGTCAAGGTAGTTATATCGTCGAGGAAAATTTGTATTTCAGATCGGTGCAGTATTGCGCCTTCAAGTTTATCGATGTGATTAACGTCTAATTTCTTACATATCAGGCCGAGACTGGTAACGGTTCCTCCGAAAGCAAAAAATAAATGTGAATTTCCCGCAGTGTCGATCAATGTATCGGGAATAGTATTTTTTATATGATTCATGAAACGGTCTATATCCTCCATAGATGGCGGTTCGGATTTCCAAAACTGTTTTTTAGTGCGTAGGCAACCTATGGGCAAACTCATTTCGGTATATATTTTATTGCCGACTGCGTATACCAGTTCACAACTTCCGCCGCCGATATCCAAACACAAAACCGGCGCATTCTTATCGATGGATCGGTTTGCGGTGATACCCGCATACATCAGACGTGCTTCTTCTTCGCCGCTTAGCAGGGTTATGGGCGATCCAATGATATGTTCGAAGTCGGTTTTAACCTGAATACTGTTTAGCGCGTCCCTAAAAACGCTTGTAGCAACCGAATATACCGCCGTGACTTTATGTTTAGATATTAGACCCGCGTATGTTTCGAGGCATTGTTTTGTTTTTTCTATGGACTCATGTTCTATTAGACGGCTACTGTGCAGAGTACTTCCGAGCTGAGTTATAGATGTTTTTCGTTCTACAGGTTTAACCGATACCATACCGTTGTGATCAGTGCAGTCTGCGATAAGCAATCGTGTTGAGTTTGTGCCGAAATCTATAGCGGCGATTTTCATTACCGGTAGCCTGTTTGGTGATAGTGGTATTAATTTTTGCCTTTGCCGTGATTTTTTTAGTATCCGCTTCCGAGTTCTATATCTCGGAGTCAGAACTTTTTTTAGTAGATTCATCTTTAGACGGTTTGCTTTGTTGCTTTTCTTCTTCCGCCATGAAATTCTTGATAATTTCTTGTGCTGAATCGAGATCAACTTCATTTACAAGGATTGATTCCGAGGAGCTCGATTCGGTATCGATCGGGAAAAGCGATGCCCCTGTCGGTTCGATTATGGATTCGATTCCGGCTTCTATGAGTTTCATTTCAATCATGCGAGATTGTACGGGAGATTCAGAAATAAACACCCGCACCAGCTTTCGGTTTGGGTCTGGTATTTTATCCATCAATTCCTGTTCCTGTTCTTCAATGGAATCTTCGAATGTATCGTTTAGTACGCTTTTTTCAGCCAGTTCGGTAAGTTCGCGTTCTTCGTCGGTTTGCGGTTCATCAGGTTCAGGAATGTCTATGTCATCTTTTTTACCGAGGAATAGTTCGTAAATCATATAAACGGTAATAGCAAGAAACAATCCCCACATAACGTATGTTTTAATCACTGGTTACCCCTTTCTTTAGTGTGTTTTTAAATTTTTTCAAAGAGAAATATTCCATGATTGTACTATATCAATAAAGGGCTCGTCTGTTAACTGAATTTTTATGGGAGTTATAGAAATAGCGTTATTTTTCAGCGCCATGGTATCGGTTAAAGGATCATGTTCGTCAAGTTCCCGCATTTCGCCTGTCAGCCAATAATAAGTGTGCCCGTGCGGGTCTATCCTTCTATCGTAAAGTTCTTTGAAACGTGATACGCCTTGGCGGGTGATACATACGCCTGTGATGTCCTCACGATGCACGGGCGGGACGTTAATATTGAGAATGGTATCTGGGGGAAGGGATTTTTCGAGCAATGCGCCGGCGATCTTTTTGCCTATTTGTGCCGCGACCGAAAAATCGTTAAAGCTGAATGATGCGAGAGATATTGCCGCCGAGGGTATGCCAAGTATAGTTCCTTCCGTAGCGGCTGAAACTGTCCCAGAATAAAGAATATTGATAGCTGTGTTGGAGCCGATATTTATGCCTGATAGTACGGCGTCAGGTTTTTCTTTTAATAATGCTCTTACGGCGAGTTTCACGCAGTCTGCCGGAGTGCCGTGAACCGCGTACATGGCGTCAGAATCATTAAAACTTAACTCGGTAACACGCAGAGGGTCTGATATTGTGATTGCATGTCCGACCGCGCTCTGTTCGGCAAACGGGGCTACAACCGCGATTCTGGCAACTTCTTTCAAGGATTGATAAAGAGCAAGCAGTCCTTTGCTATGGATACCGTCATCGTTGGTAAGCAGAATTAGAGGATCTTGTTTGCTCATGGGGTAGAGGGTGTATCCTTTTGAGAAATATCGTTCATATATTTGGCGATATGGTAATAATCCAAATATTTATTATAGTCGCTTTCTTTAAGATATTCAAGAGCTGTTATATATGATTTTATTTTATCGTGATTTTTTTTATCTGTACAGCTTTTTAAAATACGCAGTTGAAAAATTTGTTCTTCGATCTGTTTTTGAGTTATATAGTATGTATCGCCTACCTTCATATCACCGGCTTTAATGGTAACAGACCGTTCTCTTCCATCGTCAAGTGTGTAAGAGTAGCGGAAAACCAGTATTTCATCAAGCAGTAAACTCAGAGACTTATCTGAAAAATGTTTGTATGGCGATACGACGTTATATACCGGACGGCGCAGAATAGTTTTTTCATAGAAGTCTACCGCCAGTTCCGACGTGTTTTTTTTCGAATGCGCGCGGGCGACATACAACAAAGCCAGCTGTTTATTGGTTTGTGTCTGCAATAAAAATTGCCGGAGTAGCTTTGAGCCGTTATTTGTATTGACAAGATATTCCATAAAATATGTCGATTGCAATATAAACAATTGCTCCATAGTAGGGGAAAGTGTTCGCTCGACATTCATCATTACTTCAAGAGGTATTGCGTGCCCGTCTGCGAGCATGTGGTGGATGGTAGTAAAGTTAGGGTTGATTTTGATCTTTAAAAACGCGCCTACTATTCCTTCGGGAATGACGCGCGGAATTATTGGTTCGGCCTTATATCCCGATTGTTTGTCGCATATACTTCTCAAAATATGATTGCATAAAAATAAGCTTAGCAGGCGAAGGGAATCATCCGAGGTTGGGTTGATAGATATAGAACGATCTGATGTTAAAGATGTCGTTTCGGCATTGTGATCCGGCTGATCGGATGCAGTTATGGTCAAAGTTGGAAGTTTGACTGGAGTTATATTCCATTTGTTGCGCATGTACGATATAAACGTGTCGCAGAAAAAAACAAGCTCGCTGGCGGTTTTTTGGTCGTTGGCTTGTACGAGTATAGGATATGCGGGCGCTACAACCCGCACAGGGTTACCGTATGCGTGAATTGCGCATAATCCGCAGAAAAGAATGAAAGTAAAAACGAGTCGTATGTTTTTCATATACTTTCGATAATAAATGTTACAGGACCGTCGTTGACCAGCGATACATTCATATGCGCGCCGAATATTCCCTGTTGCACGATGACACCCGCTGTCCTTGCTTGATCGATAAAATAGTTGTACAGTTGTTGCGCTCTGTCGGGATGCATAGCTGAAGTGAAACTGGGTCGCCGTCCTTTCCTGCAATCGCCGTACAGGGTGAATTGTGATATGACTAGTAGCTCAAGGTTATCGTCAATAAGAGATAGGTTCATTTTTCCATGTAAGTCTTCGAAAATACGAAGGTTGATGACTTTATTGAGCAAATAATCTGCTTCTTTTTCTGTATCTCCGACGGAAACACCGAGAAACACAAGAAGTCCTTTGCCGATACTGCTTACGCA
Source organism: bacterium (assembly GCA_018435605.1). GTDB lineage: Bacteria > Auribacterota > Auribacteria > Auribacterales > Auribacteraceae > R3-B46. The sequence goes on from JAHDNF010000003.1 coordinate 234,813, forward strand.
TCGTCCGTCAACGGTAACTTGAGCTTGTGAAACGCGCTGTACGACTAATTTCATAGAATGTCTTACTGTTTGATTAGTTTTGTTTCTATCTCTTCACACCAGCTTTTTAGAGCCGGTATCCGGGGATCGTCGGGAAATTTAACAATAATTTTTTTATAAAGCTCTATAGCTTTGCGGTAGTCGTTGGCGTTGTAAAGATCGTTAGCATTTTTGAGCATGGTATCGATATGTTCAGGATTTTTTTGTGATTTGCTCCCTATTGTTGCGTAAGGATCATATTTGATATACATAAGGTTTTCACTGAATTCGAAACTGGTTATATAAGGGGGTGCTGAGATTTCGCTACCGAATTTTTTTAAAAACACTGAATTTGTCAGATATCCTACTAGAAAAGAAGGTATTGGCAATTTACCGAATTTTACCCTTAGAACATCAATCGCGAACTGGTTTTCTTCAACTAGCAAACCGCAGTAAATGGTTAGCGTCAGTGGCCTGCCTAATATGGTTCTATAAAGGTAAATAAGCAGTCCTTCGTCTAGCAGTATATCCAAAGAAAGTTCTTTTCCTGATGGTATGTTAAGTTTTAGAAATGAATTAAGTTCTTCCTCCGTAACGGCGATTCTATAGAGTTTAGAGTTATTGTAGCTGTCTTGAAGCCGGATGAGTTTTTCTTCAAATTTTTTTATAAACCGGTCGGAAACAGCCGGAATGCGGTTAGGTTTAACCGGCTGTATGATAAGATAAATTACAAAAACAAATATAATGATAGGTATAAGTATTTTTAAAAATTTGTTTATGGGGCTTTTAGACATTTTTTCAAGACGGGATTTGCTTATTTGCAACCGTTTTTGTTCTTCTTTATGAAGTATATGGGGATCGAGCAACCGCCCGCCGCAAGCGCGGCAGTAAATGGCTCCGGGACGGTTTTTTTCGCCGCAATTACCACATTCGATCATCGGTTAAACTACCTTCAGTATGTGTCACAACAATTACTTTTTGTTTGCTGAGTATAAAGCAAATAGCATGCCGTTATTATTAAAAGAATCGTAAAATTGAAAATTTTAATTGGGTCATAGTTTGCTATGAAGCATTATTCAATGTGTTTCGCTTAGATGTATTAGCATACTTTTTTGCCAACCACAGCACAAGCGTTATCGATTATTTTAGAAGTTCCGTTGAAAATTGTATTATGCTACTTTTATCAGGCGCGTAGCCGTGCTGTTAGGACGCAATATACAATATTATTCGGATGAAAAAGATGATTTATTAGCCTTAAGGAAGGTCGCGCCGACAAAATTGAATATATTTAAACATATTGCTGTAATTACACATAGAATAGCATATAGCAGTAATGACCAAATGAACGCCCCGATAGAAACAGTAAATTTCGAATGATATACAAAATCGAATGGCAAAAAGCGTTTTATTATAAAACCAAGCAAATATCCCGGATACATCGGAATAGCGCTGATTAGCGAATAAAACTTTTCATGTAACAGAACCTGAGAAAACCGCATGCTTAGCGTAGTGATGATAAAATAAACACTAAACATAATCGTTACCATAACGGTCGAAATGCTGAATAGATAAATCCAGTCTGGAAATGTATTTTTCAATAACCTTAAATTTTTATTCAAGATGTCTTTGTTATCGGTAAACATAACCAGTGAAGAAGGCAAAAGATGTATCAGCAATAATATGGCAATTCCTCCTGCAACAGTTATAGCGGCCATTATCAGGTTTATCAGATAAACCAACGGCCATAACAGTTCGCCGATATAGGGTATTTTTACCAGTAAATCGCTTATAAGCAAAAAGATAGTTAGCGAAATAACTGCGGCGAAAATCTGAAAAAGAGAAATAGCGATATTGTATATACGGTGTTGGGTAAACTCTAAAACAGATTTAACGGAATGTTTTTCGCCATTTCGTTCTTTGTCAGTGATCAGGGCTGTAGATGCCGTCATGGCAAAAATTACCGGCAGGCTGGCTATAAAATAACCCGCCATCCTGATGAATAACTGAATGGCGGGTATTTTTGAGCTGATTGTGGAAAAGATTGTGTGTATTATCCCTGCAATAAGCAAACCGCCGATTTGTATACAGATAGCCCTAACACCAAGGCACTCTGATAAACAGTATCCGATGTGTTCAAAGGAAGCACGCCACAAAAATTTTCCGTTACTGTTACTATTCAATAAAACCTTCTTTATATACTGAAATATAGTGTGGTACAGTTAATTAATATTGTTCTTCATCATCCATATCGTCGAAATCGTCGTCGTAATCGTCTTCGTCGAAGTCTTCATCATCAAAGTCTTCATCAAAATCTTCGTCATCATCATCGAAATCCTCGTCTTCTTCTTCATCTTCTTCGATGTCTTCTTCGTCTTCGTCATCTTCTTCGTCGAAATCATCGAAATTATCGTAATCGTCGTCGAAGTCTTCTACTTCGTCGAAGTTGCCGGAGAGGTCGTCATCAATATCAGCATCAAGGTCGTCATCATCAATGATGATGTCGTCATCGAAATCCTCGTCAAGGTCGATATCGATATCGTCGATGTCATCGTCCATTTCATCATCATCAAAATCGTCGTCCAAATTTTCATCCGGTTCTTCTTCTTCGAAATCTTCTTCTTCAAAATCCTCGTCTTCAAAATCTTCATCTTCGTCGCCTTTACGCTGGGCAAAGACAGCAAAGTCATGATCGAGCATATCGTCATCGACCAACAGCGTATCCGGTTCTTCTTCGGTTTCCATAAGACAGCTTGTGTATGGGTGTAATTCAATAGGTTCTAACATTTCCATCTAAAAATCTCCTTTTATCTCAACGGATTGTTACAATGTTTTTACGGTAAATGTAATAACTATTTGTATATTAAATTGTTAAGCAAATATAGCCTATTTTTAATCCGTTCCTACTATACATATAGCTTTATAAAATTCAATAAAAATTTATCGTACTTTATTATAGAACAGATTACTTTTTTATAAAAATATTCATTTATTTTCTGTTACAATAAACTACAGCCCGATAAAAATGGGTTATTTTTCATTGGACTTCAAGTTAGAGAATAAAAAAAGCCAAAAGTTTAGTATGGTTTTTTATTATAAAAAAGATACTCATTTATATAGTTAATCGTGTGTATACTACTGAAAATTTATAAGAGTGCAAACAATAAATTATATAAATCGGAGAAATAAGTGCAGATTAATTCATAACATATTGATTAACAGGAATATAAAAATGTACAAAAAATTAATTGCGGCACACAGGGGGGCTTCGGCGTACACACACCAAAATACACTTGAAGCATTTAGTTTGGCTTTAGATATGTGCGCTGATATGATAGAATTCGATATACGGCTAACATCCGATAATATCCCTGTAGTATTTCATGATGCGGATATAGAAAATATTCCTGTGGCTTCGCTGACTTATGAACGGTTGCGTCAAATAAGCGATAGTCTGGGGTTTTCTATACCTACCTTTAAAGAAACAGTTAAGATGTTTGGCGGAAAAATTGCTTTTGACGTGGAATTGAAAGAGAAAGGGTATGAAAGACGGATATTGTCTGCCATGAAAGATGTTGATTTTTCAATGTATATTGTCACATCTTTTTATCGTGATATGATATGCGGTATTCGTTCGATTAATGAGAATGTCGTTACGGGAATGTTGTTTTCGGAGAATGAATCGCAAGAGTTGAAATCGTATTTAGGGCAAGGCTTAAGGTTAAGTCGTGAAACAGATTATTTATGTCTGCATTGGCAACTCGTCGACGACGAAGTATTGCGTATATCTCCCGTACCGATAATAGTATGGACGGTCGACGATACCGCCTTGATGAATCGGTTGCTTATAGCCGACAAGGTGGCCGGTATAATCACTAACACACCTGATGTTGCCGTCGCTATAAGGAATCGAATATCGGACTCGAATATACAGGGATAGGATTATATGCGTATATTGTTGTTGACTGAAGGATCCCGCGGCGATATAGAGCCGTTCGTAGCGCTATCTTTAGGATTGCTCAGTGCAGGATTTGAAGTAAGTATCTGTGCCGGGGCAAATTTTGAGGCTATGATTACGCGAGCGGGCGTTGATTTTAGAGCGTTATCCGTTGATTATCAACAGATCATGCAGTCAGCGGAGATCGGAAATCTGCACGGTAAAAACATATTAAGCACGTTTGTACGCAGTTGGCGCAATATCAAAGAGAGGTTTATACCTATTATCAGGCAGACATTACTGGAATCGTGGCAGTTAGCGTATGATGCCGATGTCATTATATATCATCCTAAATCTTTGGCCGGTTATCACATTGCTGAGAAAAAGGGGATACCTGCGTTTATATGTTTGATTGCGCCTTTTCTGGCGTCGACAAAAGCGTTTCCGATGCCTCTGGTTCCGTTTAAAAGTTGCGGTTCTGTCCTGAATAAATTAAGTTACAAGGTTTCTAAAGCATTACTGCTGTCATATCACGATGTGATAAACAAATGGCGCAAAGACGAACTAGGACTCAGAGAAAAATCGTTTTTTGATTCGTATTTACAAATAGGAGGCCGTCCCATACCGATTATTCATGCTGTAAGCCCGTCGGTGATTCCCCGTCCTGAAGACTGGCCTGACAGTGTCATAATGGCCGGTTATTTTTTTACAGATTGTGAAGCAGGCTGGACTCCGCCTGACGAACTGGCTTCGTTTATTTCCGGCGGGTCTCCTCCGGTTTATATAGGGTTTGGGAGTATGGGGTATGGTGACCCGCAATACCTGACGCGAACGGTCGTTCAGGCGGTCAGACAAACCGGCATGAGGGCTATACTCGCTACCGGATGGGGTGCTTTGGGTGTTCCTGAGTCTGCGGACGATATTTTTTGTATAGATCAGGCGCCTCACAGCTGGCTATTCCCGCAGATGAGCGCCGTAGTGCATCATGGAGGAGCCGGTTCCGTTGCCGCTGGGTTGCGTGCGGGCAAACCGAACATAGTATGTCCGTTTTTCGCCGATCAGCCGTTCTGGGGCAGAGTTGTTTCAGGGCATAACGCCGGTCCTGAAGCTATTCCAATAAAAAATTTCAATACCGAAACATTTTCTAAATCGCTCAAAAAGGCTTTGTATGATAAGAGCATTATCAGTTCGGCGGCAGATATTGGAAAAAGAATACGCTCCGAGAGAGGAGTCGAGAACGCCGTCAAGTTTATATGTGATAAAATCGGGCGATAAAATTATTTTTCCAGATCGAATGTTCTTTTGCAGAGCAATTTTTTTCCGCTTTTTTCCGGCGGAATTTCGTTAACCTTTTTAAAAATCACTGAACAATTGTTGTATGTAAACTTTCTCAGTATGTTTAAAACGATTTTTTCATACTCCGGATTGATATCCGTACACGGAACATAATTGACTGTAAAATCTGTGTAACCGGTCTGAACGATCTGTTGCTCAGCGGCGTTAAGTTCTAGTGAAGCGATGTTGGTCATAAGGGCGCTGGCGCAGATGCGCGTGCCGTCTTTCGTAATGAAATCTTCTGAAATTCTTCCTATTTTAAGGCTGATTGTGTTGAAAGGAAGGCTTGATATTATTGGTGCTAATGTTTGTGAAGTATCTAACGATTCAGCCTTGTCGCCGATCTGGTAATTTATTAAAGGAAAACCGTATGAGTGCAAAGCAGTAAGGATTACTTTGTTATTTTCGTAGATATTAATAGCCACATGATCGTCTGCGGTAGCGAAAATCCCTTGCTGTATCTCAACAGCGATACCGTAGCATTCTCTGCTCGAATACAGGTCGAATACCGGACTGTTGAATGCCTTGGCGATAAGATGTCTGCCGTCAAGTTGTTCTACCGATGTTACCACTAAGCGAATTGAAGGAAATAAGATGGAATTGTCCAGCATGAATTTCGCGAATTCCAGTATAATGCGTGCGTTGCCGAATATTACGCCGGGGGCGAATCGGTCGATTTTTTTTGCATATCGATAAAAACTGTTTTCCTGTCGCGTTACCGTATCGATAACCATGATTCGGTTTATGATAGTGCCGGTTTTAGCGGCAATCTTTTCATGCAATTTTTTTTCCTCGTAGATATTATTCCATAGCCATACGGATTTGTCGTATCTATCCCAGCCGGTCATATAAAAACAGCGCAAAAGCGCGGCGTTTGACATATATCTGTAATATGGCGACTTATATAGAATCGCCTGATTTCCGGTAGAGCCGCTTGAGGTGTCTTTTACAAGACGTTTGCCGAATCTGCCTGAGGTCTTTATGGTGCCCAGATGTTCACGCATGATGGATTTTGTCAGTATCGGCAATTTGCGCAGATCATCCTTGCATTTAATATCCTCAGGGGTTAGACCGCTGTTATCCATGACTGACCGATAAAACGGGGAGCATGAATAAGCATGGTTAACCAGACGGTTGACCAATGCGTTTTGTAGGTGTTCCATCTGTGGTCTGTTCATGGACAGGTTTTTGATAAAAAAGGAATAGTAATAAGAGAGAGTTTTATCGAAGGCCAGATGGTAGATAATCTTTTGTAGAGTTTTTACCGTGTTCACAGTATATCTTTATCCATTGTTTGCGGTGAAATTGTAAAATTCCGTTGCGTCAGCAGGCGGATTCAATTAGTATGAGATAATTATGGTATAAAAGCCGTCTATCAACTGAATCGGCATTTATTGAGACCACATGACTGGAAAAAAAGGATTGGTAATGAATCGAACCGATTTTAAGACAAAGTATAACGAATATCAGACTTTAGTTCAATCATATTTGGAAGAGGCTGTGCCCTCGGCCGATGCTTATCCCGATAAAATTCATGAAGCTATTCGCTACAGCCTTTTTGCCGGCGGTAAACGATTGCGGCCTGTGGTATGTACCGCCGTTTACAATATGTTTCATGAAGATACGCCGGCAGTAATGCCGGTTGCATGTGCGTTGGAATGTATCCACACATATTCATTGATCCATGACGATTTGCCGTGTATGGACGACGACGATTTCAGGCGCGGTATACTTACATGTCATAAAAAGTTTGGGGAGGCGATAGCTGTGCTTGCGGGAGATGCTCTGCTTACAGAGGCTTTCGCTTTGGTAGCATCGTATAAGAAAAAAGATATGACTGCCTGTCTGGTAGGTGAACTGGCTTCGGCATGCGGAAGCAGAGGATTGATAGGCGGGCAGGTTATGGATATGCTAAGCGAGAACAAACAGATCGATGCTGAAACGCTTCGGTATATTCATGAACATAAAACAGGTAAATTGATTGTAGCTTCAGTGAGGTTGGGGGCTTTATGCGCCGGAGTGAATGACAACGCTTTATCGTTGTTGACGGATTACGCCCAGATGTTGGGGTTGGCATTTCAGATCAGCGATGACATACTTGACGTAACCGGATCGACAGAGGAGTTGGGTAAAAAGGCGGGTCAGGATCAAAAATTGCATAAAGCTACTTATCCGGCGTTATACGGCCTTGACGAATCTAAAGAAAAACTTGCCGGTGTTGTAGCGAAAGCGTGTTCCGCTTTGGAGACTTTCGGTGAGTCATCTATTTTTCTTAAACAACTGGCGGAGTTCGTAGGATATCGCAAAAATTAAATATTTTCAAATGTTGTTGCCGTATCAATCAGGCATTATGTAACTTTTTATAAAAATTAGTGTCTTTATTTGTAAGCTGAAATTTTTTTTTAATCTTTCCGTGATATTTTTGGTGATAAATTGCCCATAAATTTTCTTAGCGAACACAAATTAATCACTCTAGCTCTATGCGGTGTCCTTATGTTGATAATCGCCGGAAGCAATCTTGGAGATTCAACCATGCCTTTGAGGCAACAGACTGATCAGCAAAAAAAAATGGAATCGTCTTCAGGTAAACCGATAGTCATAGTTCCTGACAAACAAACCTTTTTATATTATCTCAGCACTTGGACTGTTTCGGATAGATTTCCAATATTTGTCGGAATGGACGAATACGTTAAAAAATTTGCCCGTGTATACAATGACGGCGACAATCACTATGTCATAGCGGAAAGAAAAAAAATGCCTGCCATAAGCGAAACTCTTATATATAGAGTGTTGCTGTCGTCTTTTACCGCCGGCGATTTGTTCGATGCACCGGATGAGGTAACGCGCGCCGACCTGCGCGGTTATTTTAAATCGGCATCAATCGAGCCGGAAGGCATAGTGCTGACGAGCATCAATTCGCCTGAACTGCTCGGAGGAGTGGCGCTGGCATCTTACCATAAACAAGCGCTTGATTTCTACAAACCGCCGAAAGCTCCTTTGTTAGGGACATATTCTCAAGAAGACAAAGAAAGTATTAGAATTAGCTTTATGGACATGATTGATAAATGGGGTTATGAATACCGAGGACTGGGGAAGGGAATAGATTTTATAACCATAGCGTTGAGTATGCCGTTCAAATATGATCATGGATTTTCATTGGACGATGCTATTAATCGTGAAAAGCCTGATTCGATTATACCGTATGCCTATACAGGCAGGCTGATGGATCTTGGCAAGGGATTGGCTGTTTATCAGGCTATGTGTAGCGTTTTTCTCGATACGAATTCCGCTATTTTTTTCGATCGGTGGCCTGAAAATTGGGGCAGGTCGCTTAAACTGGGATGTTATGAACTCCGCAAAAAAATACCGGCGGTAAATGTGTTGCCTTCCGATTTCAAAAAATGGCGGTCTGTTATCGGTGATCTGAATACTTACGATTTCGTATTTATCAACGCCGCCGGCTATCCGCATGAGTGGAGCGGCGGTACGCTCGACGATATACCGGATACGCTACCTGTTGCAGTGAACTTTTCCCATAGTTCTTCCGCCAATGATCCGACCAATCCCAATACCATCGCGGGGCGCTGGCTTATAAACGGAGCGTTTGCCTATTACGGATCGGTCAGCGAACCGTACTCGGATTCATTTAATGTTTCGTATAATATAGTCAGGGGGTTACTTGACGGTATGCCGTTTGCGCATGCCACAGCGGATAAAAGTAAATTGCCTGTCAACCGGGCAAAGCCGTGGAAACTTATCTTTGTCGGCGATCCTCTGTTTCGTCCGTCATTTAGGGTTAAACCCGAGGATGAGGAATTTTTCGAGGTGATGAGCAAATCTATAGAAAATATGGAGCAGTTACGCTTTGGCAATGCGCAGAATATTTTGGAGCGATATCTAAACGTCTCGAAATCCGAGGTTGAAACGGATTTGACATATCTTCAGGCTGAAGAATATTTAAAGAAATTGTATCAGCTGACGGTGTGTGAAAGTCTTTTTGGGGGTGAATTACAAAAAAGGTATTCTTCGGAGTTTATTATCAGTTGGATGTCGGACTATCCTACAGTAGTGCCCCTGCGAAGGCAGATGTACGATAATGAAATTAGGGTTAAAGACATATATATGGCAAAATACGAACAATTGCAGTCATCTCTAGTTAAAAAATCCTTTCTGGAACAAATTTGGAGAGATATTCGTTATTCTTTGAGAGAACGCTTGACGTTTATCCCCAGATGGCACGTAATTCATTCTGTTCCGTCGGAGGGGTTTTCCGCGCAAGAAGCGATTGGTTCAATTATGGATTCGGATTTCGAGCGGTTGTTTTATATCGGGGAAAAGTCGTATTCATGGAAAAAATATGTTAAAGATCAATTATCGAATTTTCTGGAGTTTAGCCCGCCGTCCAGTCATTCTGAAGGGCAGTTATGTATTGCTGTCGGTACAGTTACAGCGACAAAAGACTGCGAAGCGTTTTTGCGGATATACAGCAACTGCGCGGCGGATTTGTATCTGAATGAAAATCAGATAATATCCTTATATACAGACGACAAACTCTACAAGCTGATATCACAACAGGTAACTTTTGAGCAAGGAACTCATAAGGTGATAGTTATATTCAGGCCGGGTAAAAAGCGTCCTGTAAAAATAGGAGTACGCATAACGGACTCTAATTATTACTCTGTGGAAGATATGCGATACGATACGCCTATTGAAAATTAAAGTGAATTTTTTGTGTAATCGGTCGATATGAAGCAAAGGATAATATTTGTCTATGTCAGTCCGGTTAGAATGTTGCTCGTATGATGATTTTTCTTGCGTTGTCTGCCTAAATATAATTAAATCTACAGGAAATATTTAAAATAATGCAAACATAATAGCGTCTGGAGGAGTTCTGTATGGCTGAACCGATAGAAAAAACGATACAGGATTTTGTTGTTGGTGTTGATAATTTCGGTCAGAAGATAATTCGATTTATTATCTGGATAGCTGTGGCGGTGATATTGTTTTTCATGAGCTATTCGCTCTTGACGACGTATCCTATAAGGATAGACCAGATAGATGCGATGGATTATGTTCAGATATCCAGAAACTTCAGCCGAGGTGAAGGGTTTACTACAAAATTCATCAGACCTGTAAGTTTGCGTTTTTTCCCTTATTACGAGAAACATCCGGAAATAACCGTTCCTCCGCTGTATATTTTGTATATGAGCGGGGTGATGAAAATGCTCAAGGAAAAAACTTTCGTGGCCGGCGAGTCGGACGGCAAGCTGATTATTTTCGGGTCAGGAGTTTTTTTTATGTTGTGCATTCCGTTGTTTTTTTGGCTAGCCACCCGGTTTCTCAAAGGGTCTATGGCGCATCTTGCGCTGTTGTTTTTTGTAACCAATGGTATTGTGTTAAAGTCAAGTATTTCAGCCTTGCCGGATTTGATGCTGGTGAGCATCTTTCTTTTTTTTATGATATTGGTATCGTATTATGATGGGGAAAATGTTTTTTTGCCTGCGCTTGTCGGGGCGGTATTAGGATTGTGTTACCTGACACGATATAGCTTCGGATTGTTTTCGTTGATTCTTATGGTATATTTCTATATTCGTGCAAAACAGTATAAATTGCTTCATGTAGTGATGTTTCTTGTGCCGTTCGTGGCTGTAATATCGCCGTGGCTCCTTCGGAATTACCGTCTTACGGGCAATCCATTTTTTACGCTGGAATTTTTTAAATACAAGATGTTTACCGATATTCTGCCGGGTAACTTGTACTGGCGTACTGTTCTTCAGCGATTGTACGACATAGGTTTTGACCCTGTAATAGTGGCGCGGAAACTGGGCATAGGATTACGCTTAAACTACGAACAGCTTCTGGCTATTACCGGTAATCTGATGGGATCATTTTTTCTTGTAGGTCTTTTTTGCGGAGGTATCAAGTCTCGCTTTGAACGGTTTAAGTGGCTGTTGGTAATATGTTTTGTATTGCAGTTATTTCTGTCTGCGTTGTTTCGTCCCTGCGCGAATGTACTGCTTCCGTTTTTTCCTCTGATCATTCTGGTTGCCGTTGCTTTGTTCAATGAGATAATGACGCGCAAATCTGTAGATCCTTTTATACGATTGGCGATTGTGATTCTTTTCGTTATGATCAATATATTTCCGATGTTTTGGAATTTCGTGCCTAAATTATTCAAAGAGCAGTCACACAGAGACCAGAAGCAGTATTGGGAAGAAAATATAATCGAAGTATCGGGTATTGCAAATGAAGGAACGGTTCTTATATCCGATATTCCGTGGGCAACTGCGTGGTACGGAAATTTGATTTCAGTCTGGTTGCCATGGAGCGAAGAAGATTATGATGTAATGACGGAAATTGCGGCTCCGGTGGACGGGTGTTATTTTTCACCGCTTACGTTACGATATCCACAGGGAGAAGACAAAATATGGTTGAAGTTGTATTCGTTCATAGTACGTTACAACCAGACTCCGGAAGATAACCGGTTCGGTTGGACATGGACACAACGCTTTAGACAGGGTGATGCTGTTTGTCTCAACCCTGCTAAATTGCGGTCCAAGCAATAGTTTTTTTCTAAATAACGAAGGAAGTTAAAGTATGAGCGCTCCCGATATTAAGTCCGAATGGAAACGATCGGATATAACGGCGTTGGTGGTTCTGTGCGCCATAGCCGGTGTGGTTTTCTATAAGCCGTTTGTATATATGGTTGGAGAATGGATTACATATTTTCATTCGAGTTATAGCCCCGGACCGTTTGTTCCTCTGGTTTCAGGTTACATTATCTGGTTGAAACGAGATACAATAAAAACTATTCCAAAATCATCGAGTGTGTGGGGTGTGTTTGTAGCGATTTTTGCGTTGATTATGCACCTGCTGGCGCAAAGAGGCGATTTACAGCGTGTTTCCATAACTGCTTTCATAATCCTGACCATAGGAATTGTCCTTTATATGGCAGGTAAGAAGATGGCAATGGAATTGTTGTTTCCGCTTTGTTTTCTTATTTTTATGGTTCCTATGGAATTTTTGGATGGGATGATAGGCGTTAAGCTCAGATTGATCGCGTCGACTATGGCTGGTTTTGCGCTGGAACTTCTTGGTTTTAATATTATTCGTATCGGAACTCAGATAGAAATGGTTGGCATTTTTAAATTCGATGTGGCGGCTCCGTGTAGCGGTTTAAAATCGTTGGTATCGTTGACAGCATTGACATTTGCTTTTTCGTATTTGACTCAGAAAAAAAACTGGAAACGTATCGTCATGATTGCGTTCGCATTTCCGATAGCAATATTTGCGAATGTGTTTCGTATCATTATACTCGGACTGATTGCAACGGCTTTTGGCGGTGAAGCGGCGTTAGGTTTTTTTCACGGGTTTTCGGGATTTTTTCTTTTTACATTTGCCTTACTCGCAATGACCGGTATTGGGAGAGTGTTGTCGTGGATTGGAAAAAAACCGCAATTATAGGCGTAATGTTATTGGCAGGTTATCTGGTGGTTCAGATGTTTTCAGAAGTGGAAATGCTTCAGAACGAAAAACTGAATCCTCAAACTGTGCCTGAAACGTTTGGCGGATGGCAAGGCAAAGATGTTCCAGTCGGAGAAATAGAAAAGAAATTTTTGCCTGAAGATACGTTGTTTGTAAAACGGTTTTTCCAAAAACCTTCTCTTGGGATTGTTTATCTTGTGGTGGTGTTCACCGGCAAAGACCGTAGAAGTATACATCGTCCTGAGGTATGCTATCCTTCGCAAGGTTGGTCGATCAACGATACACGTACGGAATTACTGCCGGTTGATCATCCTATTAAAAATCTGAATGTCACGCGCCTTGATATTGCATTCGGTAAAAAAGATTTTAGTCAGCAAGAGATCGTGTTTTATTGGTTTATGGGTAATGACAGGGTGACCCATCTTCACTGGAAGCGAGTGTTTCTTATGGGGTTCGACCGATGTGTATACGGTAAAAACCATCAATGGTCGTTTTTTCGCGTATCTACAGCGGTGGGAACGGGTGGTGTAAAATCGGCGGAGAATGTGATACGCTCATTCGTAAGCGATTTGTTTCCGCAGATTGCGGGAAAAGAGTTTAAACAATTTTAGCGAATGGCATAAATAATGCTTGTAAAAAACTATGCCATAATGCGTATTGATACATAAAAAACAAAAACTATATATTTTTTTGTTTTGCCTTATTGATCAAGTTGTAATATAGTACAATAATTACAATTTGAATTCTCTCTGACTATTTAGCTTGTTACTTATTGTGTTTAAGCCGGAAGGTCTCTTTTCTTAATCTGTCTTTCTGTTCTGATTCTTTGTTTTAAAATTATAATTATCTCATAATACTATTTAATTTGAATAAACAATCATATCAGGAAAGGGGATATGATGCACATGAAAGCGCACAAAATACTTCTATTGGCAGTTATTGTAGTACATGTTATGTTATTTTCTACCGAACTGTTTGCGGCGTATGATCATCTCATTCCTCAGAGACAGAGGGGTAAGTTTTTTACGCCGTCGATCCGTACCCGTCTTGAATACAATGACAATGTGTCGGCGAAGCGGGGTTCGGGCGGAGGTCGCGGTCCTGCCCATCAGCGAATCAAAAGCACCGTGTGGTATACCGAACCTAAAGTGGCGTTTCGTATACCTCTTGATACGACCTACATAGGGGTGGATTACAAGTACAGTCTGGCGTATTTCTGGGCGCGTCCTTACGATAATGAAGATGTTGCTCATGACCTTACAGCCCGTTTTAAACATAGCTTTACGCCAAGGTTGTCCCTTGATTTGGATAATAGTTATACCAGACAGCAGGTAGGGGTGATCAAGCGAGCAAGAGATACGGGAAACGGCTATCATGTCATACGTGAAAACGGCGATTTTGAGTTAAATAATCTTGATGTAGCTGTTAAGTATGATTTTACACGAAGTTTTTATACCACATTCAAGTATGGCCTTGAATTTCTGGATTTCGATACGTATGATGAAAGCCGCACGTTCGATTATCTGGAAAATCGTATAGGTTTCGAATCGGGATACATTGTTAATAAAGATACGATTTTGCTTGGCGGATATACTTTCAAAGACAGAAGCTATCGATTGAGAGAAAATGCCGATTACGATTCCCACTTGCTATTCGGTGGAGTAAATTACCGGTTAGGTAAGTTTTTTTCTCTTGATTCTATTGCTGGTGTCGATTTTAGGAAGTACGAAGCTCCTACACGCACGAATCGAGGTATTGATTTTGATGCCGTGCCGCTTGCTCCTTTTGGCGAAACATTGGCTTCATCTGTAACAACTACCATAAAGCAGGGTGATACAAAGTTACATAAAAATCCTTATGTAAGAGTCAGGTTGTCTTCCAATTATTTCCGAAATATGGTTGTTACGCTTGGCTATCTGCTTATGGTTCAGTCTACGGAACAGGAAGATTTTACCGATTCAAATTCCCAATCGGGGTCGTTGCAGATATCTTGGCGTTTTATGCCTAAAATCAGTTTGGATCTCAACATGATTTACAGCATAGACAATTATGATGGCAGGGTATATCAAACGTTAACTACTCAACCGGGTTATATTGCAAAAAGGGTAGCGTATGATAACCCTGAAACCAAAGCGTTCAGGATGGGCGCGGTGTTCAGTTATCAGGTTACTCCATGGCTGTTTTATGAATTGGGGTATCGGCGTACGGATTTTGATTCCGACTTTAATACGTCAACATGGGAACGCAACCAGGTGTTTACCGGTGTAAACGCTGTTTTTTAAAAGTTTGAAATTTTTATCGTCAAAATTCGTAATATAAGTCAGCAGTCAATGGCCTATAGAGTTTGATGAGACGATATAATTATTAAAATATTTTTGTTGGAAAATAATATTTACCCGGACGTGAGCTTAATCGCTGGCCAAATAAGATTCGTTTTAATCCGATGTTACGTCTGGTGAGTCCATACTGGTGAGTCCATAATTACAGAAAAATTAAAATAATTTCTCTAATCTCTCAATATAAAAAATATTTCTGATGAATATATCTAGCTATTAGAAACAATTTTGTTTAACAAGATTCTTTTAAGTGACGATATAAAAAATAAGCCGTAAAAGTCATTATGTCATAAAACATAACCTCATTTAAAAAATATACTGTTTATATAAAAGTTCAATCGGAGAAGCGCTATGCAGATCAACATGAGAGATAATATGAAAGAGCTCCAGTTTCTTGACTACTGGAAGATAATAATGAAACGAAAAGACGTGGTAGCGTCGGCGTTTTTTATAACTATAATAACAGTAGCTATTTGGACATTCGTATTGCAGGCGCCTCTCTATCGTGCTTCTACAAAATTGCTGGTCGAAAAAGAACGGGTCGATATAAATATTTTCAATACTCAGCAGAGAATGGACACTTATGACCCGTATTATTATCAAACGCAGTACGAGATTATTCAGGGCAAAGAAGTTCTCGAAGAAGTGATCAGAGATTTGGACCTTCAGGAGAGGCTTGCTTCCCGGTCCGGAGAGACGCTGGAGATGGAAACAGCCATAAAAGGCCTCCGCAGATTAATTGAGGTACAGCAATACCGTAACACTAATTTATTGGAAGTAATAGTATTTAATCAAAACCGGTTTTTGGCCGCTGATATAGCCAATAAAATTGCTGAAGTTTACCGAACTCAACGTTTATCCGTAAGACGCCGTGTTGTTAGCGATGCGGTGCAAAAACTTCGAGAAGAACTTGAAGATATGCGAAATAAACTTAACGAGTCGGAAATTGAACTTGAAAAACTCAAACGCGAAAAAGATATCAGTATTGTAAGAGGTATAAATATAGATAAACAACAACTTAGCGATTTTAATGCGGATTATCTTCGGGCAAAAACAGAACGGCTTGAAAAAGAAGTACGGATCAACGAACTCAACAAACTCTCCGATGATCAAAAATTACATGCGATTGCTGTTGAAAAATACTATTCAAATTTAGCTACGTTGAAAAATACTCTTGCTGAGGCAGAAATCGAATTGTCAGCCCTTAGTGAAGAATATAAGGAAAAACATCCGTTGATACTTGAAGCTAAGTCCAGAGTTGAGGAAGCAAGGCAGAGGCTTGCCTCTGAAATTCAAGGCATTATGAACGGTCTTGAAACAGAATATACGGTAGCGAAAACACGCGAAGAAACTCTTCTGAATGTTGTAAATGAAGCTAAAGAAACTATAAAAGAACTTGATAGTAAAGAATTGGAATATATCCGGCTTGAGCGCGATGTGGAAACCAATCGACAGATGTATATGATGCTCAAACAGAACCTTAAAGAGCAGGATGTTGTTGAGAGTTTGCCTATCACCAGCGTTGAAATCATCGAACGAGCGGTTCCGCCTCTTGAAGGATTATACTCCAAACCGAATAAGCCGTTGAATATTATATTGGGTATAGTTGTAGGTTTGTTGATAGGTTGCGCGCTGGCGTTTATTCTTGAATATTTCGATATTTCTGTCAAAACGATTAACGATGTAGAGCAATATTTACAGTTGCCGATTTTAGGGGTTATCCCGCAGAAAGTGGGTGTTTTGGTAAACGAGGGGCCTTTCTCGGCTAATTACGAGGCTTACAGGGTATTGAGAACAAATATAGAGTTTTATCGTCAGAAATCGAAAACAAAAACTATGATGCTTACCAGCGGCGGAGTCGGTGAAGGTAAAACGACTACTTTGGTTAACCTTTCCATCACAATGGCGCACAGTGGCGATAAGGTGTTGATGATAGAGTCGGATTTGCGCCGGCCTAGCATTTACCGGGCATTGGAAATAAATCCGCCTGCGACAGGCATTGTCGATGTTATAGAGAATAAAGGAAATTATCTGGATGTGATACAGGAGACTGCCGTTCCAAATCTATATTATTTACCTTGCGGCAAGGGTAATGTCGACTTGAATTCATTTTTTGAAATAAAAAATATAAGAAGTATGATCAAGTTGTTATCAGAGCGATTCGATTTAATTATGTTCGATTCTCCCCCTATGATGGGTATCAGCGACAGTTCTATTTTGGCAAGCGAGGTTGATGCGGTTTTATTGGTGCTGGGATATAGAAAGTTTCCTAAAGAAGTAGCGTATCGTGCAGTAAAAGCTATTGAAACAGCTGAAGGCAAACTCATAGGAGCAGTGCTCAACGAGGTTAACCTGAAGCGCGAAGATTATTTCTATTATCACCATAATTACCGTTATTATCAGGACCGTGGGTATGTGGAAGCGCCTTCGCGTAAAAAGGTATCGAAAAAAGCGGCTTCCGCTGATGAAAAAGACAAAGAAGTTAAAGTATAAATGGATCGGGGTTTAATGACCATGAAAAAAGTAATATTTATCATCGCCGCAACCGTTATGCTAATGTGCTCAATGTGTAATCAATCGTATATATTTGCCCAAGAAGAGATATCTTCCGGTTATCAGGTAAAGCCAAAAGATATATTAAATATAAAATTTTATCGGCACGTCGATCTTAATCAGCAGGAAATAGAGGTGTCGCCGAGGGGCACTCTTTTTATGCCGCTGATCGGCGAGGTAGAAGTGCAGAATTTAACAATCAGTCAAATTGAACAAAAATTGATGAAATTGTACGAAAAAGATTACTTAAGGAATCCGTATATCACTGTATCTGTACTATCACGGCGATACTATGTTCTCGGTGAAGTAAAGGCTCCTGGAGCGTATCCTATGGTTGGTAATGTAACTGCCTTGACTGCTATTACTCAGGCAGGCGGTTTCACTGATTATGCCGGAAAGACCAAGGTAATGGTCATCAGGTCTCACGGAACGGCTAAAGAGACGATAGTTGTGAATCTTGACAAAATAATTAAAAAAGGTGATGCCAGCGAGGATGTAATTTTACAACCCGGTGACGTTGTACATGTGCCTGAAACTATCTTTTAATATTCGAATAAGCATATTTTCTTCGGTGTTTTTTGTTTGTTATAATCTGCTTCCTTAAATAAACCTTAAAATAACTACAATTGGGTTGCTATGAAAAAAGAGACCATACCTGAAAAAATGTTCAACGCAATTTTGCTTATCCTGCTTACGTTTCTGATAATGTTTAACGCGGCAAGTTTTGGCGGAGTAAAAACCATATCTTTTTATTTTGGTCATCTGGTTACTATGGTGTTTGTGTTCGTCTGGATCATCAAAATGGTTTTTACCCGAAAAATACAGTTACTGCAATCGTATTCCGTATTCTTTGTGTTGTTGTTTGTTTTGTACGCGCTAGGATACTACTTCGTTTCCGACATATCATATTATGCCCGTAACGAGGTTATGCAGATCATAGACTATGCATTTGTGTTTATTGTTATAATCAACTCGTTTCATCGCCGAAAGTATCAGTATTTTATATCGTTTATGCTTTTGATCGGCGCGCTTGTTTTTGCGTCTATCGGTGTATTTCAATATTTTAAAGAGCATAATACTGTAGTGGGTGTAGGTTTTCGCTCTGAACTATTTTTTCCCGACCAGTCGGCAGATCAACCAATGACACTCGGACACGCATCCGAAGATGTACGTACGGTAATGGGACTTATTGTCGAGGAAAAACCTAAACAATATGAATATCGGGCAAGCGGCACGTGGATTTGTCCGAATCATCTTGCCGGTTTTCTTGAAATGATTTTTCCTATAGGCATAGCTATTTGTCTTTTTTCACGTATGGCTGTGGGTGTGCGGCTTCTTGTCGGTTATTCTTTGATAGTTATTATAACCGGCTGGGTATTGACATTTTCAAGGGGGGGCTGGCTGGCCGGCGTAGCTGGTATGATATGTCTGTTTTTGTTGGCTTTTTTAAGGGATAATACGCGGGGAAAAACATGGGTATTACCGTTTGTAATTATTGCGATTATACTTGCAATGAGCACGGCATTTATAAAACCGATAAAAGAAAGAGCAATTACCATAACTCCTGCCGGCGACTCCAGTATTAACACGCGAACTAAGATATGGTACGATACCATACCAATGATCAAAGAGGCTCCTATATTTGGTTACGGACCGGCGGCATTTGTATGGCGATATCCGCCTTTCAAACATGAAAAGGTATCAAAAGTAACTTATACTCATAACGATTACCTCAACACTCTTGTCGATTACGGTTTTGTGGGTTTTATTATAATCGTAGCATTTTTCTTCTGTTTGCTTTCAAAGATACCGCTGATACCTAAACTTTACGATTATCCTGACAATCAGGCGATACTCATGGGCGCTATCGGGGCCATTATTGCCGTGCTGGCGCATGCGGTATTTGATTTCAATAATCATATTTACAGCAATGCCATGCTGTTGTCTGTTGTTGCGGGATTGGTTGTATCAGCTTCAACACCTCAGGATTTTTACAATGATATGTCTTGGCGTTTTGCATGGATAAATCGCAGTGTGATTCTGTTGCTATTGGTTGGAATAGGAATAACTTTGTGTCTGGCAGGAGGATTTATACACGGCTACAAATTGATTAAGTCGGATCAATATTATCGCGAAGCTGGGGTTTTGCAGTCTAACATATTATGGGAGAAAGCGCTCGACAGATTGCAAAGAGCAAGTAAACTTGATCCCGTAAATCCTTTGATATATGCCAAGATGGCAGATATATACAACGCCAAGGGTGTTTTTCGTCGTGACAGTCAGGAAAATTATAATGAACGGGCTATAGAACTTTACGATACCGCTATTAGGTATAATCCTTATGAAAGTGATTTTATGTTTAAAAAAGCTATGCTTCTAAAACGTCTTGGACAATACCGTACAGCTCTTGAGGCACTCCAGTACGCTATTGAGCAAGAACCTACCAATACGGCGTATATAAAGCAGTTTAACATATTGAACACTTTTTTAGAAAAATAGATGCTTCCATACTGTTATTGTTAGATTTATGGTGAGTTGATGAGTAAAAAATCGTTACGTATAGCAATGATAGGGCAGAAGGGGATACCAGCGGTCTATGGCGGTGTCGAACGCCATGTCGAGGAACTGGCAAGCCGTCTCGTTGCCTTTGGGCATGATGTATCTGTATATGTCCGTCCATATTATATGGAAGAAAACGCTTATGTCAAAAATACTTATAAGGGGATTACGCTTAAACGTGTTCCTACGGTGCATTCTAAGCATCTCGATGCCATAGTCCATTGTTTTCTTTCTTCGCTAAATTCGCTGGCACAGCGGTATGATATTATACATTACCACGCGATTGGTCCTGCGACTGTTTCGTGGATACCCCGTTTGTGCGGCTCTAATGTGATTTGTACGGTACACGGTCTTGACTGGCAACGAAAAAAATGGAATCGTTTTGCGTCTATGTATCTTAGATTGGGACAATGGGCGTCATACCGGTTACCTGACAGAACTATCACCGTATCGCGCACATTGAAAGAATATTATGAATCGCTTTATAAAGGGGAGGTGCACTATATTCCCAATGGAGTTAATATACCTCCGGACGCTCCTGCCGACATAATCGAACGAAAGTACGGCCTGTCTACCGGTTCGTATGTCGTATTTATAAGCCGATTGGTTCCTGAAAAAGGGTGCCATTATTTGATTGATGCGTTCAAAAATGTTATTACCGATAAAAAACTTGTAATTGTAGGCGGTTCAAGTCATTCCGACGATTATGTCGCGTTGTTGCATGAAAAGGGGAAGGATGATTCGAGACTTATCTTCACGGGTAATACATCTGGGGAAGAGCTCGCAGAATTGTTCTGGAATGCGTATTTATTTGTGCTACCGTCGGAACTTGAAGGGTTGCCGATAGTTGCCCTTGAAGCGTTGAGTTTTGGTAAATGTTTGCTTGCCAGCGATATACCTGAAAACTGCGAAGTAGTACAACCATATGGAAAGACAAAAGATAGCGAAACATTCGGATATACATTCCGATCGGAAGATAGTGAGGATTTGCGAAATCAACTTCAGTATCTGATAGACACTCCCAATGCCGTGGCAGACATGGCATCAAAATCGCGTAAATACGTTCGGGAAATGTATAACTGGGACATGATAGCAGATCTTACACAGTCGCTTTATCTAAAAGTTGTATCCGGTTGATTATTATCTGTCTTTATACATTTTATCGTAGTAATGTTGATATTGACCGCTGGTGCAGTCATCTATCCATGACTGATGATTGATATACCATTCAATGGTTTCCGCGATTCCTGTTTCAAAGGTATATTCGGGTTTCCATCCAAGTTCCCTTTTGATTTTTGAAGGGTCTATAGCATACCGGAAATCATGCCCCGGACGGTCTGTTACGAAAGTGATCAGGGAATCCGGTTTATTTAGAATTTTAAGAATAGTTTTTACGATGTCGATATTTGTCCATTCGTTTTCGCCGCCGATGTTATATACATCGCCCTCTTTGCCGTTATGCAGAACCAGATTGATTGCGGCGCAATGATCTTTGACGTGAATCCAGTCGCGTATATTTGTTCCTTTTCCATATACCGGCAGAGGTTTGTTGTCTCTGGCATTTTTTATCATTAAAGGGATTAGTTTTTCAGGGAATTGATAAGGGCCGTAGTTATTAGAGCACCGGGTAATAAGTACCGGCATTTTAAATGTTTTGTAATATGATCTGACAAGCATATCAGCGCCGGCTTTGCTTGCGGAATACGGGCTGTTGGGTGACAAAGGGGTTGTTTCAGTAAATTTTCCGGTGTCGCCCAGCGAACCGTATACCTCATCGGTTGAAATCTGTATAAATCGTGATATTCCGAAGTTGCGCGCCGCTTCGAGAAGTATCTGAGTGCCTCTGATATTGGTGTCTATAAATATTTGCGGACCCATGATACTGCGGTCTACATGCGATTCTGCCGCGAAATTGATGACCGAGTCGATTCTGTATTTTTGAAAAATATCCCATACGAGATCATAGTTATCGATAGATCCTTTTACGAAGGTGTAGCGGGGGTCGTTCTGTATTAATGCGAGGTTTTCGAGGTTACCGGCATACGTAAGAGAATCGAGATTCACAATGGAATAATCTGAATATTTGGCAAGCATGTAGTGTATAAAATTCGATCCGATAAAACCGGCGCCTCCGGTAACTAGTAAATTCTTCATGATAGCCCTCTTTCGATTTAGTTACGATATTAGGAAAAGATTGTATCAAACTAACAAAACACAGGGTTTTTTACAATAAAATTTGCATATACACTGCATAAATAATATAGTTATGCTTTATCGTATTTAACAATATTTGGTTCACGCTAATAATCGATATAAAGTTATTGTATTTTAAACCGATTTTTTCTATATGAATACTGTAAAAAACTGATAAGGAGTAGCGTCATGGAATCGGCAGTACGAAGAATTTGTGTTGTTGGATTGGGATATGTAGGGCTTCCGCTGGCAGTTGCGTTTGGCAAAAGTCAGCATGTAGTGGGATTTGATATAAACGAAGCACGGGTAGCCGCTTTGCGTAAAGGGATTGATCTGACCAATGAGACGAGTAACGACGATCTGGCAAGCTGTGATGTCGAATATGTTTCTGATCCGAAGCGGATACGCGACTGTAATTTTATTATTGTTGCGGTTCCCACACCAGTCAATGAGGCAAAAATACCCGATTTGACAGCGGTTAAGTCGGCTTCGGTTCTGGTGGGAAAAAATTTGTCTAAAAATTCTGTAGTGGTATATGAAAGTACGGTATATCCGGGTGTTACTGAAGATATATGCAAACCTATTCTGGAGCAGGAATCTGGTTTGCGGTGCGGCGTCGATTTTAAAATAGGGTATAGTCCCGAACGAGTAAATCCGGGTGACAAAGAGCATACTATAGATAAAATTGTAAAAATTGTATCGGGTATGGATGATGAAACGCTTGATATTGTAGCGCAAGTATACGGAAGCGTAATAAAAGCTGGAGTATACAAAGCTCCAAATATAAAGACTGCGGAAGCGGCAAAAGTAATCGAGAATATTCAGCGTGATTTGAACATAGCTTTAATAAATGAGTTGGCGATAATCTTTCATAAAGTTGGCATTGATACGCGCGAGGTTATAAACGCGGCCTGCACGAAATGGAATTTTCACCGTTATTTCCCTGGTCTTGTGGGCGGACATTGTATAGGTGTAGATCCTTTTTATATGACGTATCTTGCGGTGCATCTTGGCATTCATCCCAAAGTGATTCTTGCCGGTCGTGACACAAACGATGCGATGTCGAAATACGTGTCTGAGATGGCCTTGATCGAGTTAAACAAAATAGGCCGTGTTTTTAAGGATACAACCGTATTGATTATGGGGTTGACATTCAAAGAAAACGTTCCTGATAAACGTAACAGCAAAGCATTTGATGTAGTGAAATATTTGCGTGATTTCGATGTAAATGTAATTGGCTATGATCCGTTGCTGGAAGAGGGTATTGTTGCAGGCGACAATCAAAAAGTGCTTAATGTCGATTTTAATGAAATCGAACCGTTTGATTGCGCATTGTTGATAAACGGGCATAATCAATTCAAAGAAATCACGCTTGATGTGTTAAAATCCAAGATGCGGTCGAATCCGATTTTGATAGACCTTAAAAGTTTTTATTCCAGAAATGAGGCTCTCGAAAAAGGGTTTGTTTACCGCAATTTGTAACACCTTCCTATGCGAAATTCTTAAAATTTGTCGAGACAGGTTGAATCTACCGGTTGTGTATTCTATTTAAATATGGCGGTATTTAGAAATATTTCCGTTAGGTTTGTGTCATCACATCTTTACAGTCAGATTTTTGTAAAAAATAAAATCACTTTTTGCTATGATTCTGTTAAAATAAAAAGAAAAGCAAACAAGAGGGTGCTATATGCCGGATGAAAATCAGGTTGTTGAACAGAAAGAATATTATGTTATTGAGATAGTTACGTCGCTTGAGTGTGAAGATCCGCTTGGAGCGTTTATAGAAACCAATATTGAAGGATTGTCAGGTTGGGTGTTCGATCAGAAAGCCGATGAGAACATAACTACCTGCAATATTTATTTTGACCTCCAACCGGATATTGATTCCTTAAAAGATATGTTTAAGGTGTTTTTCGCTGGATTGCGGGATCTTGGTATTGAAACCTATCCGGCGCAGGTAGAACTTAAAACCTATGCGCAAGCCGACTGGACTGAAGTCTGGAAAACGAAATTTAGATCTTTTGTTGTAGGTAAACGGCTTGTAATAAAACCATCGTGGGAAGAGTGGCTGGTAAAAGACGACGAGGTTGTTATCGAATGCGACCCCGGTCTTGCGTTTGGTACAGGACAACATCCGACAACCCGGTTTTGCCTCGAAGTGTTGGAGCGTTACGCAGATAAATACGAGTCGGTATTGGATATTGGTTGTGGATCCGGCATATTATGCATCGCCGCCGCAAAGCTGGGCGCGAAAGATGTATACGGATTCGATATTGACCAGATGGCAATAGATCACGCCCAGAAAATGGTTAAGAAAAATATGGTAGAATCATCTGTTACAATAAATCAATTTGACCTTAAGGACCTTGATCCGAGTCGTAAGTACGATATTGTACTGGCAAACCTTTATGCCGAACTGCTGGTCGAACATGGACACATTATATCGCAAATGGTTAAAGCCGGTGGATTACTTGCCCTGACCGGCATTTTGTATACCAAATCCGATATGGTAAGATCTACCTATGAGCGGCTTGGCATGAAAATTATATCTTCTTTTTCTGAAAACGAATGGTTTTGTTTTCTGGCGGCTCCGCAGTAAAATTGTTTTAACTTTTTTGATCAGAAGATTTTGCGTTTGATTTCTTTTTACTTGTGCCTGCGCCGGTTGAAGCGGTTTGCTTTGGAGCAAGTTTGATCATGATTTCCATTTCGCGCCCAACCTCAAAATACGACTGGAAAAATTCGCCTTGTTTGGTGCGTTGCACAATTTCTTCTTCGCTGAGAATTTGGATGTTTCCTTCACGGATACACACGTACTGTTTCATGGTTTGAATCCTCCCTTTTCTTGGTACTAAGTATATTGTGTATTGTTTATCAGGATATTTCTGCATGTATTTATAAACATACCAGCGGATTTCTCTACCTTTCTCCTGGTAAAGATCTTTGAATTCCTTGCATTTTCTTTCTCGAGGACAGGAAAGTTTACATACAAGGATATCTTTGAAATGATGGTGAAACTTGCAATAAATATTCATAATGTCTACATATCAAAAAGTTATTGTAATATAACACTATATTAATGCCATAAAAAAAGGCATCCCGTCAAGATGCCTTATGGATAAAATCGTTTTTATATGAAAATATTTTAGTTACATCGATTCCGGGGCGGACACACCGAGCAAAGAGAGTCCTTCGCCTATGATGATTTTCAATCCGGTGACCAGAGCAAGGCGTGCGCGTGTAGCCGCTTCATTGTCCGAAACTATTCTTAATTCGGAACGTTCTTTACCCAGATTGTAGTAATTGTGAAACAACGACGACAGTTCGTATAGATAATATGGAAGGTGATGCACATCTAGAGTCTGAGCACATGAAGCGAGAATTTGAGGGTATTGCCCCAATTTCTTTATAATATCCAGTTCTTCAGGGGCGCTTAACACGGCTAGATCTGCTGATGAAAAATCGGTATCTTTGAGCGAATATCCTTGTTCTTCATATTTCGTATAGATGCTGTGTATCCGCGCATGGGCGTACTGGACGTAAAAACATGGGTTATCCGCAGTATGTTTTTTCGCCAGATCGAGATCGAAATCAAGCTGGCTGTCGCTGGTACGCATTACAAAGAAAAATCGCGCGGCATCAGTCCCTACTTCTTCTATGACATCTTCCATTAAGATAAATCTGCCTGCACGTTTGGACATTTTATAGGGTTGACCGTCTTTAAGCAGGTTTACCTGCTGGACTATCAACACGGTAAAAGAATCCGCCGGATGCCCCAAAGCCTGCAATACTCCGCTCATTCTTGGGATATAGCCGTGATGGTCAGGCCCCCAAATGTCGATCAGGTGATTGAAACTGCGGTCGAATTTATTTTGATGATAGGCGGTATCAGCCATGAAATATGTGGGAATACCGTTATCTCGTATCATTACCCTGTCGTTGTCATCTCCGAATCGGGTAGAGGCGAACCATTGCTTTCCCTCTTTTTCATAAATATACCCGCCTGCCTGCAATTGTTTGAATGCGCAATCCAGTAAATTTTGGTTATGGATGGTTTTCTCGGAAAACCATGTATCAAACCGAACGTTATATTTTTCAAGATCGGTTTTCTGGCGTGTGACGTTATGAGTTATTGCGTGCTCGGCAAAAAAAGACGGATCTTTTTCAAGCAGAGAGGAGCCGTATTTTAAAACCAAATCTTTCGCCATATCCGTAATATATTCGCCATGATAACCGTCTTCAGGGAACTCTACTTCAATATTGAGAGCCTGTTCGTATCTTGCTTTGACCGATCGACCTAGAAGATCGACCTGATTACCGACATCATTGATATAAAATTCACGATGTACCTGCGCGGATGCTTTTTGTAGAATATTCGCCAACACGTCGCCCACAGCCGCCGCGCGTGCGTTGACCGCGTTAAGCGGGCCTGTGGGGTTGGCGCTGACAAATTCCAGAATTATTTTTTCGCCGGTTCTTTGATTTGTAATTCCGTAATCGGATTTTTTTAAAATAATTTTTTGTAAAATTGATGTTACAGCTGACTGTGAAAATGAAAAATTGATGAACCCCGCTCCTGCTATCTCTATAGCATCGGTAATAGAATTGATGATAGCATGATTTCGTATCCGATCGCAAAGCAACTGAGCTATTTGATGAGGCGATTTCCTGAAAACACGGGCTAGTTTCATAGCCACGCTTGTTGCAATATCTCCGTGATTTTTATCACGCGGAAACTCCAGAATAGGATAAAGCGAATTGTAATCAACATCAGCATTCAGTTCGGAAGATATCTGAGTTACTGCGGCTAGGATGTTATCTTCAATAGTCTTGATCAGATCGATCATATAGCGACCTCCTGCGCGTCGCTCCATAATCGTTCCAGTTTATAAAACTCTCGTGTTTTATGGTAAAAAACATGAATCAATACGTCGCTGTAATCGAGTATACACCATGTGTAGTCCGAGTTGATTTCTTTGCGCACTGGGCGGATGCCGATATGTTTCATTTCAACTTCTATAACGTTGATCAACGCTTTGACGTGTCTATGAGAATCTCCGCTACAAATCACGAAATAGTCTGATACAGAGGATATACCCCTCAAATCCAAAATCAACGGATCAATACATTTTTTGTCAAGAGCAAACTTGACAGATTGTCTAGCGATATCTATAGCTTCGATGATTCAATCCTCCTTTTTTTTATATCCGTACAAATTATGTTTTTCGATATATTGTATCACATTATCTGGCAACATGAATCGTACCGGCATACTTTTTTTGATACGGTCTCGAATATTTCGAGACGCAATATCGATCATGGGTGTTTGAACAACACTGTTTGCCAATTTTTCCTGCAAGCGTTTTTCAAAGGGCAACTGTGCGAAAACCGAGACGTTTAATTCGGATCCGTTCCGTAATGCAATGATAAACGAAAACCGGTCGACAAGTGTCTGCGCGTCTTTCCATAGAAAAAGTTCAAGCAGGCTGTCTGCCCCTATAATAAAATAAAGTTGTGTATTTTTAAAAGCATTTTCGAAGTGTGACATGGTATCGATGGTATAGGAGTACCCGTCATACTGCATTTCATAATCGTCAACGGCAAATTGGCCGTAAGATTCGGTAGCCAGTCTGATCATTTCAAACCGGTGCTTAGCGTCGATCAGCATTAAGTCCTGTTTATGCGGAGGATTCGCGTTTGGCAAAAAACGTATTTGATCAAGTTTTTTTGCAAGCATGACTTCCTGTGCGATTATCAGGTGTCCGATATGTACAGGGTTGAAAGTACCGCCGAAAATTCCGATTTTTTGTGGAGAATTATTCACGGATCTGTCCGTCTCCAGTGACAACATATTTATAACTGGTCAATTCCTCAAGTCCCATAGGCCCGCGGGCGTGTAGCTTGTCGGTGGATATACCGATTTCAGCGCCCATGCCGAACTGCCCGCCGTCGGAAAAGCGTGTCGAAACATTGTGAAAAACCACGGCGGAATCTACTGAAATCAAGAATTCTTTTGCTGTATCTATGTTGTTAGTAAGAATACCGTCGGAATGACGGGAACCGTAAGTTTCTATATGTGTTACCGCTTCTTCAAGGTTTTTTACTACTTTTACTGAAAGAATCAAGTCAAGATATTCGGCATACCAGTCGTCTTCTGTAGCCGCAATAGAGTTAGGATAAAGCGTCTTTGTTTTTTCGTCGCCGCGAATCTCGACCCCTTTTTGAGTAAGGTCGGCGCATATATCGGGAATAAATGTTTCCGCTATAGCTTCATGTACCAACAGTGTTTCAAGAGCGTTGCATACCCCGGGACGCTGGACTTTTGCATTAATTATAATCTTACGCGCTTGTTTTTCGTCAATATCCTTGTCGGCGTATAAATGGCAAACTCCGTTATAATGTTTTATCACCGGGATAGTTGATTCCTTGACCACACGGCGTATAAGGCTTTCGCCTCCACGCGGAATAATCAGATCGATAAATTCGTTCTGGGTGATAAGTTCTCCGACAGCGGTTCTGTCAGTGGTTTCTATCAACTGGACAGACTCGCGCGGCAAGCCGGCCAGCGATAGTGCGTCCTGCAGAATATCGGTCAAAACCTTGTTGGAATGAATGGCTTCTTTACCGCCACGCAGAATAGTTGCGTTGCCGGTTTTAAGACATAACGATGCCGCGTCTACGGTTACATTCGGGCGCGACTCATATATAATGCCGATTACGCCGATCGGCACACGTATTTTTTCTATTTTCATGCCGTTCGGGCGTACACTTGATTTAAGTATTTCGCCCACAGGGTCGTTCAGTTTGATCAGGTCGTCGAGCGACTGAATCATTCCGTCAATGCGTTTGTCATTCAGCTCTAATCGGTCGATCATTGATTGAGAAAGGCCGTTTTCGCGGGCGTTGTCAAGATCGAGTTTGTTCATGGATTGAATTTTGTTTCTGCGCTCGTCAAGAAGTTGTTTGACAACAGTAAGCGCGTTATTTTTCTGAGCGGTGTCTACTCGCATCAGTTTAACTGCCGCTTTACGTGCATTGCGCGCCAAATCTTTTACGTATGAAGGGATGTCGCTTATATGTTTTCCCTGTTGGTTCATGATTCCTCCTGTGGTTGTGCAGGGTCTTCAACCATAAGGGTAATTACAAGATTATTTCTGTGAATGACTTCGTCATAGGATCGGTCGCCCAGTAGCAAATCGATTTCTTTTGTGTGATGCCCTGCAATTTTTTTTACGTCAGTATGAGAGTAGTTGACAAGTCCTTTGCCGATTTCCTCGCCGTCTTCATTATAAATCAATACTATATCACCCATGTCAAAGGAGCCTTTGACGTCTTTGATTCCGCTGGGCAGTAGACTTTTGCCGTTCAATATCAAAGCGTTCTGCGCGCCGTGGTCGATAATGATTTTCCCTTTGGATTGATGAAAAAAGGCAATCCAGCGTTTTCGTGAGTCCATTCGTGCTTTTGTCGGAACGAATAATGTTCCTATTTCTTCACCTGAAAGGATTTTTTCCAGTATGTTTTCTTTTCTGCCGTTGGCGATAACCATAAACTCGCCGGCAGTGGTTAAAATTTTAGCGGCCTGCAGTTTTGCGTTCATCCCGCCGCTTCCGAGTTTCGATGTTGCTCGTGTACTGTGCGACATTGCAGATTTCGGTACGCCTACTAATTGATGTATAATTTTAGTGGGATGTAATGTGCCGTCCTGGGCTTTTTCCATTAACCCGTCTACACTGGTCAGGTTTATAAGTAGATCCGCTTGGATCAGGTTTGATACCAGCGCGGACAACAGATCGTTGTCCCCGAAACGTATTTCGTCAACAGAAACCGTGTCATTTTCATTTATTATGGGCAATACGTCATGTTGTAGTAATGTGTTGAGAGTATTTCGTATATTTAGATGGCGTTTGCGAATTTTAAGGTCGTCGCGTGTAAGCAGTATTTGAGCTACAGTGATATCGTGGCTGGAGAACAAATCGTCGTATAAGCGCATTAGTTTCGCCTGTCCTACGGATGCAGAAGCCTGCAGTAGAGGCAACGTTTTCGGGCGTTTTGTCTGGTGAAGCAGAGAAAATCCCGCGCCAATAGCGCCGGAACTGACAAGGACAACCTGTCGTCCTTGTCCGATCAAACCGGCAATCTGACCTACAAGATTATTTATTATGTCGTGATCTAGGCGTCCTTCCGATGTGGTAAGCAATCCTGTCCCGAGTTTGATAACGATTCGTTGAGAATAAGTAATCAGCTGTCGCATTGTTCCCGCTTTATCTCTTCGACTTTTTGAATCATGGCGTTTTGCAGTTCTTTCAATCCTTCTCCGGCTATAGCGGAAATAGGAAAAACGGTTTCTTTTTCGTGTACGCCGGAATCCAAAAACAATTGTAATCGATCTGCGGCATCAGGTAAATCCATTTTATTTGCGGCTACAATACGCGGTTTGGTTATCAAGTCCGGTTTATGGAATCTGAGTTCATCTTCAAGTATGCGGTAATCCTTTACCGGGTCTAGATGTTCGTGCGACCCCATATCAATGACAAATACCAGCACCTTGGTTCGTTCTATATGGCGCAAAAAAGTATGACCGAGGCCGACGTTGTCATGTGCGCCTTCTAAAATACCGGGTATATCTGCTATGACAAATTCTTTATATACATCGTATTTGACTGTCCCGAGTACAGGGCTG
Organism: bacterium; assembly: GCA_018435605.1. Lineage (GTDB taxonomy): Bacteria > Auribacterota > Auribacteria > Auribacterales > Auribacteraceae > R3-B46. The sequence goes on from JAHDNF010000003.1 coordinate 265,909, forward strand.
AGCGTAGTAAACGGGTAGTCGGCTATTTTAGGGCGTGCCGCAGACAGGTGGGAAATAAGTGTAGATTTGCCTGCGTTCGGGAAACCTACCAGTCCGACGTCGGCAAGTAATTTCAGTTCAAGTAGCAAGGTTGCTTCTTCCCCGGGATGTCCCGGTTCCCCTTCGCGAGGTAAAGGATTTCTACGCGATTTGAGACAAGCGTTGCCCCTGCCGCCTCTGCCGCCGCATGCCATTACTTTAGATTCATCGGCAGTAACGAAATCGTGTATGGTGCGTTTTGTAACGGGATCGATAATTACAGTTCCAACAGGTATTTTAACGGTAACATCTTTTCCGCTTCTTCCTGCTTTGTTTGAGCTACTGCCGTGTTTGCCGCGCGGCGCTTTGATGTTGGGTTGATAATAAAAGTCCAACAAGGTAGATATATTCGGGTCGGTTTTGAAGATAATATCACCGCCCTTGCCGCCGTTTCCGCCGTCGGGACCGCCTTTAGGCACAAATTTTTCACGTCTGAAACTCGCACAACCGTTACCACCGTCACCAGCTTTGAGATATACCGTTACTCGATCTGTAAACATTAAGATAATCGTATGTTAATTTTGAGCGGCTTCAGGATAGACGTTCACAATCCGTTTTTTTTCAAATTGCACAAAGCCGTCGATCAATGAAAATAAGGTGTCGTCACTACCGCGTTTTACATTGTCTCCCGGATGAAATTTTGTTCCGCGCTGGCGGACAATGATAGTACCGCCGGTAACTTTTTGACCTCCGAAGCGCTTTATTCCGAGTCGTTTCGAATGGCTTTCGCGTCCATTGCGGGAACTACCCATACCTTTTTTATGCGCCATGATGCACCTCCGAATTCTATATGAAAATTTTTAGTATATTATTCTTCGCCTGTTGTATCGTCTATTTTCTGAACCGATTGAGTTTTTGCCTGTTTAGCAGGAGCCGAAGTATTTATCTTTGTTATCTTGACCATCGCGTATTTCTGGCGGTGACCGTTTTTCTTTAAAGATGATTTACGGCGTTTCATCTTGAACACGATCAGTTTTTTCGCTTTTTCAACAGATACAAATTCAGCCTCTACGGTAGCGTTTGCGATGATAGGCTGGCCTATAGTTGTTTTTTCGCCTTCCGCTATTAACAGTACAGAGTCAAAAACCACTTTTTTTTCTTCGCCGCTATCTAGCAGATCGACAAGGACGGTATCGCCCTCTGATACTTTGTATTGTTTGCCTCCGGTTTCTATGACTGCGAACATAGATCACTCCTTATGCCTCTTGCGTTATGATAGTTTTATCTCGAATTTAAAGTTTAAATATTATAGTTAAATATATTTGTATGTCAACAAAAATACTGAATATCTTCAAAATTCTTGATGATTTAATAACTTTGCGAGTTTTATGAAGGTAGACTATAACATATTTTACATTCGTTTTATCGATTGCTAATGAAAAATTATTTATCGTTTTATTCTTGCGATAATTTTTTCAGAACGCAATTCACGAAGTGCGTCGTTGGCAATCCACCTTGCGCTTGGCGAAGGATGTTTTGCGAGCGACTCGGCGACTTGTAAAGCTCGTTTATGTAGTCTTAGGTTACGTTTGCCGATTTGTCGAAGCGCCCAGTTTACAGCTTTTTTTACAAAGTTGCGATTATCTGTTGCATGATCGGCAATATGATTAAAAAATACTTCGAAAAGATGATCTTCGGCTTTTTTATCACCCACGGCGAGAGTTGCAATAAGTGCGAATCCGGCTCGTTTGACGAATTCTTTTTCCCTTCTACACCATTCGTTGGCTTTAAGATATGCGTGAGATGTTTTTCTGAGAAGATTGTTGCAGGTTTGATCGCACACATCCCATGAATCGAAATCATTGACCCATGATTCGATTTGTTCTTCTGTAACTTCACGAGGATCGTCTATCATACCGGCGAGAATTTTCGCTTCATGTATATCTTGATCCCACAATTGCAATGCCAATGTGTGGTTTTTTCCTGTTTGTTTAGCTATTGCGCGAAGAGTCGGTATAGAAACTCCGATGACATTTTTTTTATTTATTCCGAATCTCGTCATACCGTCCGCTACGGTTGGATTTGCGGCATCGCGAAGTTTATTTAATATTTTCTCAAGTTCCATGGTGATGCATACTCTTTTGTTTTATTGTTTGATCCGAGTCGTGAAAAACAATACAATGAATGCGATAAATACACAAGATTCTTTTATATTGAAAGGGTGATCTTGATGAAAAAATTTTCTTATGCGTATCCTCGTCCGATGGTAACGGTTGATATTGTTTTATTTGCTTTGAAAAGATCTATTCCTTCTATCCTGCTGGTGAAACGCCTCAAAGATCCGTATGCGGGGTTATGGGCATTGCCAGGAGGGTTTGTTGAAATGGAAGAAGATTTGATAACTGCCGCATACAGGGAATTATTGGAGGAAACCGGTCTGGAGGCTGACTCTTTGTATCAGTTGTGTACGGTAGGTACTCCGGGTAGAGATCCGCGCGGAAGAACAATCAGTGTGGTATATAGTGGTTTTTATAATAAAGAATGTCAGCCTGTTGGAGGTAGTGACGCGAAGGATGCTTGCTGGCAGTCTATCGCAGAGCTACCTCTACTTGCTTTTGACCACAACCGCATTACGGCCACGGTGATGAAACGCTGGAAATCGGTAGCCGGCTATGCAAGCTGTTCCGTCAGAATACATCCGGCCATTTTGTCCGCATTTGAGAAGTACATTATACAAGTGGACTCTTACGAACACATAATCTAGCCTGAAGCTATCCATAAACGGCAAAAATAATTATAATAATGTAGTGATTAACTTATTGTTGTGTAGTATGTTATATACTATTGTCAGTGGTTGGGTTTGTAAAATAAATTGCAAAAAAATCAATTAAAGGCTTTGTTTTTTTTCTTTTGCATGTTAGAAAAGCGTTAAAATAATGTTTAATTAAAAATATGGTTAATAGGGGACGTAAGCAGAATGGGCAGAGAATTGTTGTTTGGAGTGATTGGCGGCTTAGGGCTTTTTATTTTTGGGATGCGCTTTTTATCTGATGGACTGCAAAGAGTTGCAAGTACTAGGCTGAGGCAAATCATAACGATGTTTACCGACAAGCCGTTACTGGGTATTATATCAGGATGTATGCTTACGGCGCTGATTCAGTCAAGTAGCGCTACAACAGTGATGACCATAGGTTTTGTAAATTCCGGCATAATGCTGTTAAGGCAGGCGATAGGAGTTATAATAGGCGCGAATATCGGTACGACAATCACCGCTCAGATCATAGCATTCAAAATTTCAGCATATTCGTTGCCGGCTATAGGCATAGGCGCTGGATTTTTTATATTCGGCAGGACAAAGAAGTTGCAGTTTTGGGGACAGGTAATACTTGGTTTCGGTATATTATTTCTCGGATTGACAACTATGGGATCGGTACTTAAAGAATTGAAAAATTCGCCTATGGCTACAGAGTTTTTCGTTAAGTTGGGTCATAATCCGTTTATGGGTGTTATGATAGGCACGTTAGTAACGGTGGTGATTCAGTCAAGTAGCGCCTCTATCGGTCTTGTTATAGCTCTTGCATCCAACGGTCTGATCGATTTCGAGGCCGCAATTTATCTTGTTCTGGGCGATAATATAGGTACAACCATTACCGCGTGGCTGGCTTCTTTAGGTACGAACCTGACATCACGCAGGGTTGCTATGGCGCATTCTGTTTTTAATTTGGTTGGAGCAACTTATTTCGCATATTTTACAAGCAACGGTCTATTTATCAATCTTGTAGATTATCTTACTCCGGGGGGTATAACTACCGACACCATTGCCCGAAACATAGCAAATGCTCACACTTTGTTCAATATTATAAACGCGGTTATATTTTTTCCGTTGATTCCGCTGATGGAAAAAATAGTCAAGATGCTTTTACCGGGATCTGAATCTGTGTCCACCGTGCCGTGTTATCTGGAGAAAAATCTGTTGGATACCCCAGAGATAGCCATATCTCAGGCAAAAAAAGAGATGTTGCGCATGCTCTCAATATCCAAAGATGCAGTTGTCGATTCTACGGAGTCGTTCTTAAAAAAAGACCGGCGCCTGCTCAAATCCGTGCCTAAAATGGAAGATGCTATAGATAATTTGCAGGGTGAGATAACTACGTATCTGGTGGAGATTTCAAAAAACACTCTTACCAATGAACAATCCGAGCAGTTGCCCACCTTGTTGCATTCAGTCAACGATATTGAAAAAATCGGGGACCACGCGGAAAATATTATGAAGTTAGCGGAACGAGTGATAGATCAGAAACTCGAGTTTCATCCAAAAGGAATAAAAGAAGTGGAATCAATGTACACTAACATAACAGATATGTTTGATTTGCTTTTACACGCTTTGGCAAAAGAGGAATTTACCGATGTCAGGAAGGCATTTAAGATGGAAGCCAATATCAATACTACCTATAAAATAATGGGAAAAGAGCAGTTGCGCCATCTTCAGCGAGGAAGGAGTTATGTTATATCCGGTATTGTGATACTTGATCTGATTAATAATCTCGAAAAGGTTGCCGATCACCTGACAAATATAGCGGAAGCGATTACAATCCAATTTCGATACCAGTATTCCAAGCCGCGCCAGCATTCTCACGGCGATTTGCGTGAGAAGAGAGATGCATAAGATTCTATTGAGTCCAAATTAGGTCGCGAGATCTTTCCAAAACAAATAGATAATGCATTTTGTAGCCGATAATCGGTGTCAAAATACCGTCTTCTTAGTACTTTTCGCTTCTTAATTACACCGATAATGGATAAGATTTTTTGTGGTTACTGTGTTTATATGAAAAAACCGATAATTGCTAGTAACATTGATCTGATAAAATCTATAACCGGATCAAGAATGTTAAGGTTCAACAGGACTATCAAAATAATAATTCCGAATCGTTCCATGCTGTAAAAAAGATATTGTACGTTTCTAGGCAATATTTCTGCAAGCACTCGCGATCCGTCGAGTGGCGGGATAGGTAGCAGGTTGAAAGACGCCAGTACTATGTTGATTTCGGCAGTTATACCCAGCGCAATCAATACGATTGAATTACCAGTGTAATATGCGCGCAAATATTTGTATGCAAACAGACATAGCAACGCTATGATGAAATTGGTTGTTACCCCAGCCAGAGAACAACAGATAATTCCGGGTTTTCTGGGTTTTATTCTAGAGTAATTGATAGGCACAGGTTTTGCCCATCCGAATCCGGCAATCAGAAGCAGTCCGGTGCCAAGGAGATCAAGGTGTGCCAGCGGATTGAAAGTAATCCTGCCCCTGTCTTTTGCTGTTGTATCGCCAAACCAGTATGCGCATACCGCATGAGCCAGTTCGTGCATAATCAATGAATAGAGAAGCGGGACGGCAATTATAAAAAACACTCCCGGGTGTGTTATCAGCAATCGCAGTAGCATGTAAGAAAACCTTTCATGTTATAGCGTACTCTTGTTTTTGAGGTAAAATGGAGTGTTTCATCAGTTCTTTTTTTGAGAATACATAACTTCCGCCGACCCGTTGATGAGGCAGGATATTAAGTTTTGCGCGTCTGGAAATTTCCTGGCGTGTGTAACCCAACAAAATACCCAGTTCTTCACAGGTTAGCGTGTCTTTCAATCGCGCATAACATGCTTTTATGGCAAATCCGAGCGGCGTTTTTACCCATTGAGTCCAGTTGATAGTGTAATGAGCGCCATTGGACGGGCATTTCCATAAAATTCTGCAGATGGTATCGCAGGCTTGTTTCATCATCCATTGTTCTTTTTCCGATTGAAGATCAATATCTCCGCGGGCATATTGAAAAATTTTTTCTATGATCGACTGTATTACCGAATCGTATTGATGAGCTACAAGTTCTGCGTGTACCTGTCCGACGGTAGATTCCGGCAGAAAGTTTTCAAGCAGAGAGCTTACATGCGTAGCGATAATGGTTTTGAACGCATTAATCTCGCGTTTCATGACAGTATCGTTAAGCTGGTCGACTTTTAGCGCCGACTGCTCACGCGCGCGTTTGATAGACGATGATTTTTGTCCTTTTAAAATAGTCATGCATCAAGTATAGTAAAAAAGACAAAGTGTTGTAAAATGTTTTTATCGAAAATAACTTGAAATATTTTTATGGTATTACAATATTATTGGCTTCCTAACTTGAAGTGTCGTATAAGTTTATATTTTTAAAGAGGGTAGTTTATGCAGTTTTATATCGCTAAGTCGTCTATAGAATTGATTGTGGGTGATATTACCGATTTGGATGTGGACGCTATAGTCAATCCGGCTAATTGCCGTCTTAAACTCGGAGGGGGAGTGGCCGGAGCGATTCTCCAAAAAGGCGGGGAATCGATTCAGAAAGAATGCGATAAAATAGGATGTATCCCTGTCGGGTGGGCAGTGCTGACTGGCGCCGGCAATCTGTCCGCTCAATATGTTATTCATGCCGTTGGGCCTCGCATGGGTGAAGGCGATGAGGATGAGAAACTCCAAAACGCTACGTTAAACAGTCTTAAAATAGCGGAAGAATATGCTATTGAGTCGATAGCATTTCCCGCGATAAGCACAGGAATATTCGGGTATCCTATAAAAAGATGCGCTGAAATTATGTTGAATGTGACAGCGGGGTTTATAAAACAATCCTCAAGAATAAAAAGAGTAGTTTTTTGTCTTTACCGTCCTGATGATTACGAGGTGTTTAGAGGTGTGCTGGAACATTTCTGATTTCATAATAAGACTTCATTGCCCATACAATCCGTCCATTGAGATTTACTATACATCAAGTTTTGTTTAGAAACAGAACGGTTTCGTTGACATAATAAAATAATGAGTATAGAATACCTTTTTTAAAATCAACGAGCCATAAAGCTAAAATAATGAATATTTTATTTATATATCCGAACTTATACGCACAAATCGGTTTCAATTACGGAATCGCATATATATCCGCTATGCTCAAAACGGCAGGGCATGGAGTCCGTTTGCTCAATATCAATGAGCAACTGGATTTTCCTTTGGATCATAACCTTATACGCTCCGAGATAGAAAAATTCAAGCCTGGATTGATAGCGTTTTCCGTGGTCAGCAATCAGTATCAGTTTGCCGAAGAAATCGCCAAAAACATACGTACTTACTGCAACGCGCCGACATTGTGCGGCGGTATTCACGCCACTATGGATCCTGAGGGAGTGCTAAAGTCGGGGTTATTCGATTATGTGTGCGTCGGAGAAGGAGAAGACGCGGTAACCGAATTGGCCGGCAAACTTGAAAACGGCGGCGATACGGATAATATCGCTAATATATGGACATGCAAAAACGGGTTGATAATTAAGAATCCGGTTCGTCCTTTGAAAAACGTTACCGAACTTCCGGCTAAAGATTATGAAATATTCGATATTCAGAAAATGATCGATGCCAAAGATGGGTGGGTGGGGTTGCTGACTTCCCGCGGATGTCCGTTTCGGTGTACATACTGTTTGAACCACAAAATAGTCGAAATCTACAGGACTGATCTAAAACAACGAAATATAAACTATATACGCCATCACAGCGTTGACGAGATCATATCTGAAATAGACTATATTTTATCCACTTACAAACGTGTGAAGATGTTTATATTCGATGATGATCTGTTTACTTTCAACAAAGTGTATGTTGAGGAATTCTGCGAAAAATACAGCAAAAAATATTCTGTCCCGTTTGTTTGTAACGCTCATGTAAAGGTGTTTGACGATCAGATTGCCGTGGCTCTCAAAAAAGCTAATTGTCAGATAGTAAAATTCGGTCTTGAAAGCGGTAACGAACGTGTGCGTTCGCAGATCATGCACCGATATATGACCAATGCGAATATAATCGACGCATTTGTCGCGGCTGAACGGGCGGGACTGCATTCGTCCGCTTTTGTCATGATGGGGCTTCCGAGTGAGACAATAGAGGAGTTATACGACACCATAAATCTGCTTGGAGCTATCAAACCGGGCAGATTCCGTTGGGCTATATTTTTTCCATTTATAAATACGGAAGCATATCATATTACCCGTAATATGGGATTGATCGACGAAGATAAAATGAAATCCCTTACCAATTTTACTGAAGAATCCTGTTTGAATGTTTCTCCGCAGTTGCATAAACTCATAAAACGCCTGAGCGTGGCGTTTGCGTGGTACGTCAATGCGGCATCCGACTTACCTGTTGCCCCTATGTATAAAAATCTTGTTGCTGAAATTGATAAAATGTCTGAAAATGAATGGGATTCGTATAAGAAAGATATTAGGCGTATAGATTCCGATTTATCTAAAGTCTTAAGGCTCGATGGCAAGTTGCATTACAGTATTAGATATAACAGTTTTACCGGTGTGCGAAGCGACTGGGATGATTGATGAAGCCGCCTTCATATAGAAAAATATTGATTAGATGTCCGAATTGGGTCGGAGACGCAGTCATGGCTACTCCGATTCTTGAAGCTGTGCGCAAAAAATATCCGTCCGCACATATTACGTATATGCTGAAAAAATATGTTAAGTCGGTATACAGCGGTTCGGATGCGGTTGATTCTTTTATAGAAACCGCGCCTAAATCGACCGTATCGTTGTTCTCAAGGCATGCAAAGGAGTTTATAGCTAATGTGCGGGCAATCCGAAAAGGCCGGTTCGATATGGCGCTGTTGTTATCGAATACGTTTCAATCAGCGCTGGAGGCTTTTGCCGCTGGAGTGCCGGAGCGTATAGGCTATCAGCGCGACGGCAGAAGCGGGTTATTGACCGCAGGACCGTACCCGAAACGCCATTCGTTAGGGTACCATCCGGAGTCTATGATCGACTATTATAACCGTCTGGGAAATTGTCTTGATATACCGAATATATCCCGTACCATGAAATTATATACCAGCGACGAAGACGAACAGGAAGCGGTTGATTTTTTTAGGCAGGTTAACATCGGTCCGGATATGCGTATGATAGGATTGAATCCGGGAGCGGCTTTTGGCGGGTCTAAATTTTGGCCTGCAGAATATTTTGCGAAGGTAGGCGATTATTTCGCCAAAGACAAACGTATTGCAGTTATCGTATTTTCAGGACCCGGCGAAATCGGCATAGCTCAAAGAATTTCATCTATGATGGAGCATCCTTGCTATATATCTTCGGGCACGGTTTTGTCGTTGGGCGGCTTGAAAGCCGTGATACGGCGGTGTAGTTTGCTTATTACCAATGACACAGGCCCGCGTCATTTTGCATCGGCGTTCGGGGTGCCGTCCGTGGTGCTTGTCGGCGCTACCGATCCGCGCTGGACTGAAAACGATGACCGGCGTCAGATTGTATTGTTCAAAAAAACCGTTTGCGGGCCGTGTCATTTGCGGACTTGTCCGTATAACCATCAATGTATGAAAATGATAAAACCGGCCGATGTCATATCGGCATCGAATCGGTTACTCGAACAAACAAAATAAACAGAGGATATATCTATGACTATGGCTGATATTGTCTATGAGCGGTATGCCAATATAATAGACTGTTTTCAAAAGATATCTATAGGCGTTATCGGCGATATTATTGCCGATTCTTTTATTTTCGGCCAGCCTTACGAGTTGTCGCGCGAGGCGCCTGTTGTGATAGTCAAGTATGAATCACAGAAGATAGTGCCCGGTGGAGCGGCGAATACCATCAACAATTTACGCAAACTCGGTGCGGCAGTGTATCCTTTCGGATTGGTTGGCAACGATGATAACGGTAGCGTACTGCGTTCGTATTTTGATGGGCAGGGAATAGATACCCGAGGTATCGTGTCCATGGACGGTCGGCATACTATTACCAAGATGCGTGTTATGGCCGGCGGAGCGCATACCTCCAAACAACAGGTTGTGAGAATAGATTACGATCCTCTCAAACGTATGGATAAAGACTGCGAGCAGTGTATTATAAAAAATCTTGAGTCGGTAATAAATCGGCTGGACGGGCTTATCGTGTCCGATTACAACTATGATTTGTTCAGCCCTGCGATTATACACTATATCAATGAAATAGCTAAAAAGAAACTTGTTATAGTCGATTCGCATTATCGTCTCGCACAGTTCAAAGGTGCGGCTGTTCTTACTCCAAACGAAGCGGAAACATTTCGGGCTGTGCGCCTTGATTATACTGATGAACTGGATATACTGCGTGCGGGGAAACGGTTGATGGAATTGGTCAAACCACAGCAGGGCATATTGGTTACCCGAGGCAATGAGGGAATGATGCTGTTTGAAAACGACAGGGAACCTCTGAAAATTCCTATCGCCGGATCGGATGATGTAACCGATGTTACGGGTGCGGGGGATACAGTTGTAAGCGTGCTTACACTTGCGCTTTTAGCCGGAGCGTCGTTGGTTGAGGCATCGTATCTGGCTAATTTCGCGGCAGGGATTGTGGTTATGAAAAGCGGTACGGCCACGACCGATCAGGACGAATTGAAAGAGTTTATTATGAGGTGTCTAAATGAAAAAACTGCGCACTCTTGCTGAACTTAAAGAGATAGTCAGGTTACTTAAAGAAAATGGAAAAACCGTTGTTTTTACAAACGGTTGTTTCGATATTTTGCATGTAGGACATATCAGATGTCTGCGCGAGGCGAAATCCCTTGGTGATATTCTTATAGTCGCAGTCAACAGCGATGAGTCGATCGCTGTCAATAAGGGGCTTGAAAATCTGTTTTACCCGCAGGACGAACGTGTGGAAATACTAAATGCCATTGAATATATCGATTATCTGCTTTTGTTTTCGGATATCACAGTCGACAATATTTTGTTGGAACTAAAACCGAGTATACACGCTAAGGGCACCGACTATACGGTAGAGACCGTACCAGAACGAGCAACTGTGCTCAGCTACGGCGGTTCCATAGCTATAGTAGGCGACGAAAAGAATCATTCCAGTTCACTGGTGAAAAAGGAAATCAGGCGCTCAAAATAAGCCATAAAAGGTGTTTCCTGCATGCATGCCACTCTGACAGATGCAAATCTTAGACAGTCTATAATCAAATCGTTTTCTTCCGGATGCGGTATGTTGGTGCGCAAGGCGTCTGGAAGGGAGGTATACCGGCTTGATTTATCGGCACAGAATTCGTTTTACGTCAAAGCCTTTGCCCTGTATGGGAATTTTTTTCAAAATACCGTAGTTCTATTTAAGGTATGGCACGAGTATTACCATCATATTAGGTTGCTCGAAAAAAAAGTGCCTTTACCTGAAGTAATCGGTTGGGCTCGTGTCCCAATGAATTCAGGTAACGAGGTTGTAATGCTGGTTACACGGGAGGTAAGTCAATCGCAACCGCTACAGAAACTTCAAGACGTATGGGTTGATTGCGGATTGATGACACGATTTTTCACCTTTTTAGCAGGATTTCTTGCGCAAAACTATCGCAAAGGTATATTCCATAAAGATTTACATTTAGGCAATATTTTATGGGATAAACAGCATGGTCGTTTGGTGTTTGTAGATCCGAAAGAAATATCGGTATCTCGAAGAATTTCCGTGCGGAAAATATTGTCAAATCTGTCTATGTTATACTGCTCGTTTTATCCTAAAGAAAAGTTCGATGAGTCTGTATGGGATCTGTTTCTTAAAATTTTTTATGAACAGTATGGATTGACACTGCCTTACGATTCTTACTTGAAAATTATGAAAAAATTCAAGCGGAAACGTTTTTCGCAATGGATAAGAAGACGAACGAAACGGTGTTTTCGCGACAATGTCGATTTTGCTAAGTTAAGTGACGCAAATAGTTCCGGTATGGTAATAAAATCATCTCCTAGTTATGAGAAGATAAAAAATGATTTTAATTGTTTTTTAGATGAAAAATTCGGATCGGAACAATCGGTGTATTTAAAGAATTCCAATACTACGGCGGTACTGAAGACACAGGACTCCGAAGGCAAAATGGTTATAAAAAAGTTTAATGTCAAACGCCGTTTTGATCCGGTCAAAAATTTTTTCAGAAGGTCGCGCGCGTACCGGTCTTGGTATTGGGGGTGGCGGTTGACGCTCAATAAAATTCCGACTCCGCAACCGGTGTTCTATTCGGAAACCCGGCGTATGGGTTTGTTGTATGAAAGTTTTTACGCTATGGAGTATGCCGAGAATATACAAACCGCTACGGATTTTCTAAATGATTGGGGAAATACTTTAACTGTCGCTGAAAGACGGACTTTTCTGCGCAGGCTCGCTTTTTTGTGCGGGTCGTTGATTGATTCCGGTATTCACCACCATGATTTCCAGTTGAAAAATTTATTGGTTGAGCGGATAGCCGGCTACCAAGGCCAGTCTGATTTTATTTTGTCAGTCATAGATATTGAAGCAGTCGGCAGGCAATTTATGACCAAGAATGCGCTTGTTTGGAATTATATAATGCAGTTGCGGAAATCATATTTGAGATTGAGTTGCGGATATGTTTTCACGACAGCCGAAATACTCTTGTTTCTAAGAAAACTGTTAAAAGAGCAATTCGACAGAAATAAAGTAAAGAAATTTTTAAAGACACAGGAAGTGATATGAGCGATACGGTAGTAATCAACCCTCGGTATAACAATATCTTGTCGCAATACGGATTCGGTTCTTTGGAATCATTTTTGAGTTTCAAGGACGGACAGATAATGGACAAAAACCGAAAGCGTTGTGTATACAAATTTAGACTCAAAGATCCGGAAACCAACAAGTATAAAACATTCTATCTTAAACAATTCCATAAACCTTCATTCAAAAGAGACCTGCTGAAATTTTTGGAGTTCGGATTGCCCGTATCGGAAGCAAAAACCGAATGGATGAACGCCTGTATGCTGATAGAAGAGGGGTTTCATACCATACCTCTGGTTGCTTATGGAGAACGCAAGGTTTTAGGGGTTGAGCGGTCGTCTTTTTTCTTGTCCGAAGAAATTCCTAATGCCCGTTGCCTTGCGGATTGGTTTTTGACATGTTCGGACACGATATTACGCCGCCGTGTTTTGCTGGCTCTGGCTGACACTGTCCGCAGAATGCATGGATGTAAATTATCGTATCCTGATTTATATATGAAGCACGTGTATCTTAATGAAAAATCAATAAGCAACGGCTCGTTTCGCTTTGTTTTTCTCGACCTGCACCGGTTGCGTAAAAAGAGACGGTTATCATTTCAATCTCGTATCAGGGATTTAGCGGCGTTTTGTTTTTCTGCCTTACCGGTTTTTAAAGATGAAGAAATGCTTTTATTTTTGAATAAATATCTTGAAGATCAGCCTGATAGCGATAAATGGATTAGCGCGGTTACAGCCCGCATAAAACGCCTTAAAGTTCGCCGGACACATACTAAAGGCGTATTGGCGCGGGAATGTGTAAGCGGCGACGGCAGATCTCATCTTTTTGTTAACGAACATTATTTCGAGGATTTTGTGGAACAGGGTATAAACAATTTTTATGATCTGTACACATTTCCAGTCAACTCGGATAAACTGACCGATAATCCCGGAAGGACGGTTGAAACAATCGATTTCATATCGCGCAACCGAAGATGTACGCTTTATATAAAAAAGCATGAGAATTGCGGGTTGAAAATAATAAAAGAGCGTTCTCGTGTTGAATGGAAAAACCACCTGATTTGCGAACGGCTGGGTATTTCGGTACCTACTCTTGTAGCGTGGGGATATGCCTGTAATCCGTCAAGGTCGTGTCTGGTTACTCATGAGATAGAAAACTGCCTGTCTCTTGAAAAAATTGTGCAAATGGGATGTCTGCCGGCAAATTTTGAACAACGCAGGGGGTTGATAATGCAAATAGCGAGTATTGCCAGAAATCTTCATGAAAAAGGGTATTGTCATAAAGATTTTTACGCAGGCCATTTATTGATTCGGACGAAATCGTTGACCGATTTCAGCGAGGCAGAAACTTATCTTATTGATTTGCAACGGATAGCAAAACTAAAACTGTTCAAATGGAGATGGCGTATAAAAGATTTGTCTCAGTTGGATTTTACGACCAGATACCCTGAAATACGTCTTAAAGACCGGTTAAGGTTTATGCATGAGTATCTTGGATGTAAAAAATTGTCTAAAGAGCATCGCGCACTGCTTGCTAAAATATCGGCGAAAACCGACCGTATACGGCGGCACATTCCAAAAGTATTGCGCCGTAAAAATATAGATTCGTGGGATCAGGTAACTTGATATGCGCGGACGAAAGTTGAAAATAGCCTTCAATATAGATCATTTCAGGCCTGATAAAGGAGGGGCGGAACGATATTTAATAGATCTTGTGACATTTCTGCTTGATAATGGACACGAGGTGCATGTATTTGCAATGGATGGAGAACAAACTATTCAGCATGAGCGTTTCACATTTCACCGTGTTGGAGTGCTGACATGGTTCAGGTGGCTTCGTTCGTTATGTTTTGTTATCAAATCATCTAAGATGATCGGGGCGCATTGTTTTGATATAGTGCAGGTGCTGGGTAAAAATTTGACTATGGATATTTTTCAACCTCATGGCGGATCGCACAGAGCGTCGTTTCGTCAGAATATTATTGCTTCCGGCGAATCGAAAATTACCCGTTTGTTTTACGCTTTTTTTCGGTTGTTAGATCCGAAACAGGTTCTGTTTTTTGTTATAGAATGGTTGCAGTTTCACAGAAAACCGTTACCTGAAATATTGATAATTTCCAAGATGATCGGCAACGATCTGAAACGATATTACAGGGTTCCGGACGAAAAAATGCATCTTATATATAATGGCGTCGACCTATCGCGGTTTTCTCTGGAGTGTCGCCGGCGGTACCGGTGTGATACTCGCGGTTTACTGGGAGTGGAAAAAACACAGAAATTATTGTTCTTTGTAGGCCATAACTTTAAATTGAAAGGGCTTCGTTATTTTCTTGAGGCTGTAAAGATTGTTGCTGATAAAAAAGGAACAAACACGCTACGCGCTTGTGTTGTCGGATCGGGAAATAAAAAACGTTTTGAAAAATATGCTACCGGTCTCGGAGTGAAAGAGTGTTGCATTTTCAGCCCGTCTGTTGCTAATATAGAGCAGTATTATGCCGCGGCAGATGTATTGGTACAGCCTACCTTCTATGATCCTTGCTCGCTTGCGGTTTTAGAGGCGTTGGCGTGTGGAGTACCGGTAGTTACCACACGATTTAACGGCGCCGGCGAGTTGATCGAGCAGGGCGAAACCGGAGTGGTAGTAGATAACCCGCGCGATAGTAACGCAATCGCTCAGGGGATACTTCATTTTATAGAGGCTGATGCGGAAATTGTTGCTATGCGGGCAAGCGCTTCTATGAATTTGTACGGCATAGATAAAATTTTTCAACGGATTCTTGATTTTTATAAATCGGAACTTTAAAAACAGGAATATTTTTTCATGCTAAAAAGTATACGTCGACACGAGCACACATTATTTTCTGCATTATTGACTGTCACGGATTTTCTGGTTATCGTATTCAGTTTGCTTTTTGCGTATTACATACGTTTTTATACTTTTTTTGATGTACCGAAGGGAATACCGCCTTTTTTAGCGTATGCCCGTCTAGTTATACCTGTAGCTATTTTATACACTATTATATTAGAGCGTCTTGGAGTTTATAAGCCGAAAATAGATCCGTTTCACCTTAGCGAAATTTACGAACTTCTAAAAGGTGTTATTATCGGCAGTCTGATTGTTATGTCCGGTACTTATCTGTACCGTGAGTTTCAGTATTCGCGCGGTGTGATGCTTATAGCGTTTATGCTACTGGCCTTTCTGTTGGTTTTAGATAAAATTATTATCCGGTCTATTCAGGCCAATATGAGAACACGCGGTTTGTTATTGAAGAATGTGTTGATTATAGGTGTCGGCAAACCGGCTCAGAGATATTATGAGACTTTAAAAAGCAAACCTGCGCTTGGGTTTAATCCGGTCGGTTTTTTATATTGTGACGACGAGACTGTCGATAAAGACCATCCGTACAGCACAGCGATTCTAGGTCATGCGGATGATATCGGTGAAATTATAGAAAAGTATAGAGTAGACGAAGTCGTTGTAGCCCTTCCGGGAATATCTCACAATATTCTTATTAAGATAATTATGTTGTGTGAAAAGGAGATTGTTAAATTTAGGGTTATGCCTGATATTTTCGAGATAATGATGAGTAAAATGACCATTGAGGAAATAGAAGGGATGCCGTTTGTCGCCATCAAGGAAACCCCTTTGTTGTCATGGTGGTATTTTGTGAAACGAGGCCTCGATATAGTGGGGTCGGGGTTGGGTTTGTTGGTTTTGAGCCCGTTATTGCTACTCATAGCCTTTATAATAAAGAGAACATCCTATGGACCTGTCTTTTACAAACAGGAACGTATGGGTATTGACGGAAAAGTATTCACTATGCTCAAGTTCAGAACCATGCGTCAGGACGCCGAACAGGAAACAGGGCCTGTATGGGCTACTTCTGACGATACCCGCAAGACAAAGTTCGGTAGTTTCCTGCGCAAAACCAACTTGGATGAATTGCCTCAATTGATAAACGTATTTCGGGGCGACATGAGTATTGTCGGCCCTCGTCCTGAACGTCCTTATTTTGTGCATCAGTTCAAAAGTAAAATTCCTCATTATATGAGCCGGCACAGGGTCAAATCAGGCATAACCGGTTGGGCGCAGGTGAACGGTCTGCGCGGCAACACTTCTCTTGAAGAACGGATCAAATGTGATTTATACTACATCGAAAACTGGTCGCTCATGCTTGATCTGAAGATTATCCTGAAAACCTTTTTTGCTCATAAAAACGCTTATTGAGGATTGTTCTTCAGATGGATGTAACGTTTGTAATCGTCAACTGGAATAACGCCGATCTTCTGCGTAATTGCTTGGCATCGATATATGAAACGGTTTCTAACTATACCTTTTCTGTAGTAGTCGTTGATAACGCATCATCGGATAACAGCATATCAATAGTGAAATCATTCTTCCCATCCGTGAAAATAATTTCAAACAATAGTAATCTGGGGTTTGCCAGAGCGGTCAACAAAGGGATAGCCTGCGCGAATGGGCGGTATGTTGTTCTATTGAATACCGACGCCATACTTACAAAAAATGCGATTGACCGGTTGATATCGTTTATGGATAAAAATACTGATACAGCGGTATGTGGCGGCCGGCTTATATACCCTGACGGTCGAAAACAGCATTCTTTCGACAATTTTCCGTCGCTGATAACGGAACTGACCAATAAAAGTTTGTTAAGAAAAATGTTTCCTCAAAAATATCCGGGTAAATATCGGGATTATTCAGAACCGCTAGAGGTGGATTCAATCATAGGCGCGTGCTTTGTTATTAGAAAAGAGTGCATGGATAGAGTGGGCATGCTTGATGAGGATTTTTATTTTTTTCTCGAAGAAACCGATTTATGTTTTCGAATGAAGCTGGCAGGATACCGGATAGTGCATGTACCGTCAGCCGAAATCGTTCATTTGCAGGGGAAATCCGCGGCAAAAGTTCCTGTTGCAAGCAGGGTGGAGTATTATTATTCACGGTATCTTTTTTTTAAAAAAAATCGATCTGCCTTATCTTATTTTATCCTAATGCTTGTCATTTTTATCAGATGTATGGTAAAAGTGATGGTGTATTTTTTATTCGCGGTAGCGACAGGGTTTCGCAACGAAGCGGTAATGCACAAGTGGAAGCTCGCATCGACGTTGGTATTGTCTCATTTGCTTCGATTTCCTCCGTCTATGCGTATGGAAGGGAATGCATGAAACTTAAAGGCAATGAAAAAATTTTGATAATAAAGCCCAGCGCGCTCGGTGACGTGCTTCATGCGCTGGCTGTTGCCGGTGAGATAAAAAAAGTATATCCGGACGTATGTATTTCTTGGGTAGTAAACAGGGAATATGCAGAATTACTTGATAACAACCCTGTTATTGATAAAGTGTATGTGTTCGAACGCAGGAAATGGGGACGCAAGCGACGTGTTTTAAAGACAGCAAGCGAATTTTTAAAGCTGATACAGTCTGTGCGTAACGCTCATTACGATTGTCTGATAGATTTGCAGGGGCTGTTGCGTAGCGGTTTGATTACAATTTTTTCCGGCGCTAAGATAAAAATCGGGCTCAGTGATGCGCGAGAGGGAAGCAGGTTAGCTTATAAGCATCTAATAACCGTTCACGATAAAAAGCGTCACGCAGTAGACCGCTATCTAAAAACAGTACGTTATTTCGGTATTGAACCGGAATGTCCGAACAGGATAGCATTTCCGCTGAAATGGAATCAATCTGTTAATGATGCGGTCGAGCAAATTTTTCGAAATCATGGATTGACAGACGGTTCATTGAAAATAGCGCTCAACCCGAACGCCAGATGGGATACCAAATGCTGGCCTTTCGAGTATTTTGCTCAGTTGGCAGATATGTTATATGAAAAAATGAATGCACAAATTGTTTTTGTAGGCAGTCCGTCAGACCGTTCGAATATTGATAAGATTCTGTCGGCAATGAATCACAAGCCGGTGGATGCTGTAGGTAAAACCTCTTTGCTGGAACTGGCGGCTCTGCTTGCCCGTATGGATTGTCTTGTAACCAATGATTCCGGGCCTATGCACATGTCGGTAGCTGTAGGAACTCCGGTTGTCGCGCTTTTCGGCCCGACCGATCCGGCAAAAACAGGGCCATACGGCGAGGGTCATGTGGTAATACAAAAAGAACTGGCATGCGGCGCTTGTATGAAGCGTTCGTGTTTGAACCGGCAATGCATGAGCGATATTACTGTTGAAGAAGTGTTTGAACATGTAGAAAACCTTATTTCCGACCACCGTAAATATACTGCTGGATTTGCGCGGCATCTATGATTGTTTCTTGCGGAGTTTACATTTTCGAAAATAGGCGTTTGAAGCAGGCTCACGAGCGTTACGGAGATAAATTGCTGAGAAAAATATTTACCGAAGATGAACTCGCTTACGCACTCGGCACTGCTCATTGCATGGAAAGGCTGGGCGCTCGGTTTGCGGCTAAGTGCGCTTGTTTTCAAGCTATGGCGTGGGATAGATGGCGTCCGTATAAAGAGATTTATGTTGTGAAAGACGCTTTAGGCGCTCCGAGGATTAATATGAGTGAACCGATGTGGACTTTTTTCCGGCAAACCGGCGCTACATCAGTTCATCTTTCGATAACACATATAAAGGAATGTTCGTTGGCTCAGGTAATAACGGAAAAAATATAACGTTTTGTGGAGGTTGGTATGGCAAAAGATTATGTAGTAGCGGTGATGGGAGCAACCGGCGCAGTGGGGCAGGAGATGATGCAGACATTGGAAAAACGCGGTTTTCCTGTCAGAGAACTGAGGCTGTTGGCATCGGCTCGCTCAAAAGGAAAAAAACTCGTTTTCAAAGGCAAAGAACTTACTGTTGAGGAATTGACTGAGAAATCGTTTGCTGGAGTAGACATTGTATTGGCAAGCGCAGGCGGTAGCATCAGCAAACAATTCGCGCCTTACGCAGTAAAAGCCGGAGCTGTGGTTATAGACAATACCAGCGCGTTTCGTATGGATCCTGAAGTGCCGCTGGTTGTTCCTGAAGTGAACCCTGAAGATATTTTCACGAATAAGGGTATTATAGCGAACCCTAATTGTTCAACGATTCAGATGGTGCAGGTACTTAAACCGTTACATGATTACGGCAAGATTCGCAGAGTAGTAGTTTCGACTTATCAGGCAGTTTCGGGAGCAGGCCAGAAAGCCATAAATGAATTGCTAAACGAAATCGAAGCGGTCATGCAGGGTAAACCTTATACACGGACTGTGTTTCCCCATCAGATAGCTTTTAATGCGCTACCGAGAATTCCGCAGTCAGGCGGTATTGAGGACGGCGGGTACACTAATGAAGAAATGAAAATGATCAAGGAAACAAAAAAGATCATGCACGACCCGTCCATACAAGTAACCGCCACATGTGTGCGTGTGCCGGTTGTACGTGGACATAGCGAGTCGGTCAATGTACAGACTGACAAAGATATTTCCGTTGAACTTGCCCGTGAGTTGTTGTCAAAGACGCCCAACGTTGTTGTCCTTGATGATATCCATAATGAAAAGTACCCATTAGCGACCGATGCTTCAGGGAAATACGAAACCTTTGTCGGGCGGATACGAAAAGACGATACTGTGAACTATGGGTTGAATATGTGGGTTGTCAGCGACAATCTGCTTAAAGGCGCGGCGCTCAACGCGGTTCAAATAGCGGAAAAGCTGATCGGAAAGTAAAACTAAAAAGCCCTGAAAAATTTTCAGGGCTTTTTATTATATCCAGCAGATAGATTAATTATTGATTAGGGCATTGATACGATCTGTATCAAATTGAATATGGATCTTATCTGCATTAGGAGAAGTGGATATTTTCGACATTATTTCAGCAAGCAGTGACGCCGCTTCGTCGGCACTGTTGACATCCTGATCAGCCGCGATGAGATTTTCGCGTTTTATAGCGTTTTTCAATGCTGTGTCAAGTACATCCTGTACGGATTTGTCTTTGTTTTCCTGACGGATTTCTTTTTTACGTTCCTGTTCCAAAGTTTGTTGAGCGTTTTGCAAATAGTCGTCGTGATAATTTATTGATTGTATGTTTGACATAAATGCCCTCCTTGTTATGAGTACCTGATCGTGGATAAAATAAAGCAATATATGTGCCAAATATTGAAAGTAAATTCTATCATGCCTCAACTCAAGGCTGTTTCATGGGTAATAATTGAATTTTGTATTGGTAATGACAGATAAAATATATTGGCTTTCAAATTCTTTTATGAAAATATATTCCTGTTAGTGCATATATTGCCGTTTTTTTAGACAGTCTGACAAATAATGCGCTTAAAAAGGGGATAGCTACAGATGCGGCAAGGTATACCTCGAAATTTGTATAATATTTTTTTTACGGCTGTTTGTGCTGGATTCTGTTTTACAGTAGCCGGTATTTTTATTGTAAGGTCGGCAGGATTTTGTCTGTATCCGTATCCTATTGAGAACGGAGAAGGTATTTGCCTTCACATGGCTCAATTGCTAAAAGAGGGAAATCTCTACAAACCGTTAAACGAATTGCCGTTGATAGTTGCAAACTACCCGCCGGTGTATTTTTTCCTCAACTGGGTATCGATACCGTCAAATATTTTTATGTGGGGTCGTTGTGTATCCACCTTAGCTACGCTGGGAATAGGTGTTGTTGTTTTTTTAATTCTTAAGCGATACACACGCATGAACAGTATTGGATTCATAGCCGTGAGTGTTTTATTTATGTATCCATGGCTTAACTTGAGCGGCATGTTGTATCGAGTGGATATGCTTGCCGCTTTTTTTTCGATTCTGGGTTTTTTTGTGTTTTTCAGTAATGTGCGTAGGGCGCGTCTTATTGCCGCTGTGTTTTTTATGTTGGGATTGTATACCAAGCACACTGTTTGGGCTGGTCCGCTTGCCGCGTATACATGTCTGATCATTCAAGACCGCAAGCAGGGAATCCGTGATTTTCTGATTTTCATTGCTTCCGGTGCGGGTATTTTTGTGATACTTACCTTGATAACGCGCGGATGTTTTTTTCGTCATCTGGTAATGTATAATGTTTATAACTATAAGTTAAGTCAGCTTTGGCATTTCTTGAAAATTTTCATTAAAGATACCGGTATTATATGGATACCGTCGATAATAGGTTTTACTTCTGTTTGCCGTTCCAACCGTCCTATCTTGCTATACACCATATTCAGTTTTGCCTTATTAGGTATGCTTGGGCGTGAAGGAGCATCGGCGCATTATTTTCTTGAATCGGCTATAGCGGTAGCCTTAATTGGGGCTATCGGAATAAACGAATTGCAACTAAAAAAACGCCGATTTTATCTGAATGCGCTTATTGTTGTGTTATTGCTGGGCGGACATTTGTATATGAACCGAGGTGTTTTTCAAAAAATTACGATTGATGAAAAATATAAGCTGATCATGTCACTTCTTCATAAAGAGATTATCAATGAAAAAGGAAAAGTTTTAGCCGAAGACAACGGGGTTATAGTAATGACAGGTAAAACCGTGTATGTGCATACCTTCGCTATTTCCAAACTGATCGAACAGGGGGTAATGCGCCCCGATATTTTTTACGATATGATAGCGAATCGGGAATTTGCGTTGATCGTGCTTAATTCCAATCTCGAAAAATTATCGCGGTTTACATACTCCAGATTTACAAAAGAAGCGCTTATGCTCATATATAAGAATTATAAGTTTGAAAAACAGATAGGAAATAATTATTTATATAGAAGAAAGCCGCAATAGGATATTCGCGCATGTGTAAGTTCCACTCAACCTCAAAAAATTTGATAATGTTTCTATTTACTCTTCGCGTATGTAAATGATGTATAATCCCATAGGTTGATCTTTAGGATTCGGGCGGTCCGGAGGTGTTCCTGTATCTTGGTATGATGTAGTCGGTCCGTTAGCTGTTACAGTGTCGATAAGGGTAAATATGGGCAGTTCTTGGCAATAATATATTGAATAAGATTTATCGGGAACGCTTTCCCATGTAACTGTAACGCCGTCGTTATCCAGAAAAATTTCTCCTACAACGAATTTAGACGCAGGGTCGTTGGGGTTAGTTCCGGCGATATATTCCCATAGGTCGCTATGAGAATCGTTGTCCGTATCGAACAAGAGCGGATTGGAGGCGAAGGCCTCTTCCTGCGCGTTAGTCAATCCGTCGCAGTCAGGGTCGTCCGATCCTGATTGCGGTGAACGGGATCCGAAATAGAGAAATTCCCATGCATCGGTCAATCCGTCGTTATCCCAGTCGGTCAGCCATTTAACTGACCGGCTTACTAACTGTGATCTTGCTACCTCCGACTGGATATGCTCGATACCGAAATCCAGACAAATAGCCCTATAAATGGTTGTTTCAACGGCAAACCCGCCGGTTTTGCTCGAAAAGGTCTGGCCTGCGCCTAGTGTTGTATCGTATTCAAAAATGGAGTATGCCGGGGTGAAAACGTCTATCTCGCCGGTTTCGGTAGTTGAGTTGATATCGATAATATCGGGAATACCTATTGTCGAATTCGTACTTTTCAGGTATGTCGAGCCGGTTTGTTTTTGTACCGAGTACGCATAAAGATATTGGTTAAGAAAATAGTTTGCCTCGTTGTCGGTCTCGGTATAATAACCGATATTCCGTCCGCTGATAAACAGGTTTCCACCTGTCGACAGGTATGTACGAAGGGTGTCGTAATCTTGCGCAGTCAAGCAGGTGATTCCATTATCTCCTGTTATTAAAATTATCGCGCCATACTGATAATGTTGCGCAAGGTTTTCAGTTATTGAACCGCGGTATTTCATATCCCAAATATCGTAAGCGGCAGTATTATCCAGAATTGTTTTCATGATATTGACTGCGGTATCGTTGTCGCGGTCGGCATTGACAAGTAGGATGGCGTGTTGCTGTTCGAAGGTTTTTGTGGTGAACGACATTATTTTAGAGTAAGTATTTACCGCGCCAAGGATATCGGCTGTGGATACGGTTATATGATAGTTTGCCTGTGATGATGGAGTTAGCCAGCTACCGGCAAAGATGAAATCGTTATCCTGATTGTCATTGTGCAGACCGTCGTCATATAATGTGATCGTGTCGAGCGGAATACCGTCATTTGACAAAATGACAGCCTGAATATAATCAACCTCTGTTCCTTCCTGAATTTGTGCCGTGATTGTAATCAGCGAGTCGGTTTGAGCGCTTTGCGGCGATACCTCGCTGTAAATCAGTATCGGAGCATCGTTATCGGCAATTGTGATAAGAACGGTTTCTTTGTAGGTGTATTGGTTATATGATCCGTCGTAGCCCGACATGGTTATTGTAACCTGTATTTTTTGTCCGTTGTTAGTGAAAATAGTCGGCTCGATAAAAAATGGCGATGGTTCTGCGTATATTGTAACCGACGGATTGATTATAGAATACGAAACTAAGCCTGTGTGATACTGTTCTACAAAAGTATTGTTGATAGATATGGATACGGTTGAGGCTTGCGATGCCAGCGTACCGACATTACGAACCCCGATATCTATAAAGTTTTGTTTTCCCGCTTGAAATCCTGAGCCGTCTGACGATGAAAATTCGGTGACAGTCAGGTATGGAATATTTTTTGTGGAAAACGACAATGCGTTGTTAAGTCTGCCGAAATTTCCGTTTGTGTTGTATGCGATCAGATCGATCAGGTAATCGAAAGACCCTGCGGGTACGGTATAGCGGCCCGTAAAGATACCGTCGTTTTCGAGGATGTCTGCGCCGGTTCCATCGTCGTATAAAATCACTTCCGCGACAGTTGTTTCATCCGGTTGTTCAATTTGAGCGATTACGGATGATATTAGGTATATGTCGTTTACTGCGCATGATATATCTATGGTTTCCCCTGGCAGACGGTGCAATGCGCTGATGGTCGGGTTGGTTATGTGCGGACCTAAAATCCATTCAAGGGTTTGTTTCATAAGGAATTCTTTTTGAAGTTGCTGGTTGATGTTGACGAACCTGAAATCAAAGAACATTGTTTTGTATACGCCGGTATCGGTTTTTATTGCCGCCGATGCGGTTGATTGTGTATACGGCAATGAGCTACCGCTGTAAGTCAAAGCGGTTATGCCGGGCGGTACGGGGTCGGATTCAGCGGCATAAGCGAAAGCCAAAGTTGCTGATGCGCCTTCGAATAATTCGCCGGTAACGCCCGTAATATCTCTGAGATTGTAAGACCGGCCTTGATATTGAGCATGCAGGTAGTCGTTCAAAAAGACGTTTGACTGCGCGCCGTAATTTGTTAACAAGTACCCGTTGTCACTGCCCGATACGATCATTGTGCCCCCCGCGGATAAATAGGCGATGTAATTAGCCTGATCGGTGGCGGATATCCGTGTTGTTGCCGTATTTGTCCCTGTGAACAGAAGTACGCATCCGTCGAGGTATTGTAGCAGGGTTGAAATATCTATATCGCCTCGCAGGTTGCAATCCCAGTAATCATATTCATAGCCCAGATTGGTCAGCAGGTCTTTATATTGTTGTTCGACGTTGCTTGAGCCTCCGTCGTCGTCAAGAAGCAATACGCGGTGTTGCGGAATAAACGGTATTGACGTGAAAAGTTTGGTTGTATTCCACGTATTGCTGTTGGATAAGATATCTTCGGTATAAATTTTTATGGTGTAGCTTCTAGGTGTGAACGGAATGATAAACGTATTGCCGAATATTGAGTCTCCGGCTTTTCCGTCGGCATGGTTGCCTGTGTCGTAAAGTGGTAATGTATAAGAGTACCCGCTTGACTCTATTAAAGCCCGCACGTGTTTAACGCCGCTTCCTTCTCGGATGAGTGTCTGAATATCC
This sequence comes from bacterium, assembly GCA_018435605.1. Lineage (GTDB taxonomy): Bacteria > Auribacterota > Auribacteria > Auribacterales > Auribacteraceae > R3-B46. Next base: position 291,275 of record JAHDNF010000003.1, read on the forward strand.
ATAAATTCTCCGACCTGAAAATATGTGCCTGATAACGTGACGGTTTCCGGATACGGAGCCGTAGTGTCCGTTACGGTTAATGAGATTGTATCTACCGACTGATTGCCCTGAGCGTCTGTAACGGTAAGGTATCCTGTAAAAATATATCCGTTGGGGCAGTTGTAAGCGGGTTGTATTCGATATTTATTAGTATCGCTTGCTTTTAACTCATTGATCGACATAGAGCCGTATGACACCGCAAATGTAGAGTTATACGCTAAATAGGGATCGAGTATACTCAGTACTGCCTGTACATTGTCTGCGCCGGCAGTTCCTATATTTCTGATAGTAATACCGAAATAGGTAAACGCTCCGGGCGCGAAATGACTGGAACCGGTTTGAAAAGAAAAAGTTTCGTAAACAAACACCGGACGGGCATTTGTGTAAAACGCTCCGCAGTCAGGAAATGAGTATGTTTTGCTGTCAGTTGTAGTTATATGCAGTGAGATGGTGTATTCCGTACCGGCAATCAAAGGAGTATATATTTTTGTGAATATGGTATCATTAGCCGTTGTATCGCCGTGGGTGGCATCGTTATATAGAGAAATCGTTTCGATAAAGATACCGTCGTTGTCGGTCAATGTTACGGTCGCCGAACTGATATATGATGTGTCGGATAGTTCCGCGGTTATTGTCACCGGTTCGCCTATAACCGTTGCCGCCGGATATACATTGCATGCCAGTAAGCGCGGGACAGTGGAAACATTGAACCATGCTATAGTTTGAGCCAGTAATTTATCCTGCTGTGATGTATATCTTATCGTATCGAATTGGAGGTCGAATAGCACCGCTTTGTATGATCCGGTATCTATCTTTACCGCCGCAGTTCCGGTTGACAGGCTGGTGTCGTCGGGGTGTAGATATAGCACAGGTTCGGCAGGGAATTCAGTGTCAATTTCTCCGGCTCGGTTGTACTGAAGATCGAGAGTAACGCCGTTGCCGATAGAGTCACCCATTTTGCCTATAAGCTGTTTTTGCGGGGCGCTTCTGCGTATATAAAGGACGTTAAAATAGTTGTCGAGAAGGGTATTTATATTTTTACCGCCGTTGGATATATAATATACGTTTTGTTCGCCGACGAGTAAGAAATTACCGTTGTTATCAAGATAATCGCTGATAATCTGTTGTGTATCTTGAGAAAAAGTCGAATAAGCCGCGGTTTTGGTATCCCATATAACTATTCCGTCTGTATATCCTTCCAGTACAGAGCTGTCGCAGTCCCCGCGCAGTGTTGTTCGCCATATATCGAAAGGGTATCCAAGTCGTTTAAGGGTTGATTCTAAAGGTGTGGGTAACATAGGATTCTGGGCGTGGTAACTTACGACAAGAATGTTGTTTTTTTGCTCGAAAGGACGGGTTGAAAACCACAGTTCCGTGTATGAATAAGCGCCGTTTCCGAGTATATCTTGAGCGTAAAAGCGTACTTTATAATCGTTCTGCATAGCAGGTAAAGTTATACTGTTGCCGTATAGGGTGTCGTTGTCATTTTGATCGTTATGCAACCCGTCGTCGTAAAGAAAGACTCGAATGACCGGTGCGCCGGAAAGTAACTCGATATCCGCCCAAACAGTGGATATTTGGGAAGCGTCGGATACATTTGCTGTAATATCGACTGCTGAACCGGCATTAGGGTATTGGGGAGAGAGTTTTTGATTGCTGATCGTTGGCGCAGATTGATCATAGATCGTTAATGTGAATTTATCGGTGAACGTATATGAACTGGAAGATATGTTTATTGTAAACTGTATATCCGTGGCGTTCGGGCAGTTGGTAGCGGTTCGAAATGAATATCTGGAACCGTTTTGTTTTTTTGTTGCCGATGGCTCAATAGTTCCGTAAGTGAACGGTGGGCTACCGGTTATATATGTTATGCGCGGGTCGTCTGTGGATAACATTACTTTCACGTCGTGCGCTGTTGCAGTTCCGTTATTAGCTATATAAAGATCGAAGTAATTGGTGATTCCGGTTAAAAATTGACCGTAATAAGTGGGTACGGCCGAATCGTAAAAAAGCCACGGAACCGCTGTTGTGCTGAACCTGAAGATATTCTCGAAAAAATATTCTTTTCCGTCGTTGTTTTGTACCAGCAGATTGGCGGTGTAATATGCCGGCGTAGCCGGGGCAGTCCATTGGCGTCCGTATACGAAATCGTATGGGTCGCCGTCGCCGTGATCGCCGTCGTCATAAAGCATTATTGTAGTAACCAAAGCGCCGGATTCGTTGTAAATATACAACAAGGCCACGTTGACACCTGCGGTATCTTCAATAGTTGCTTGAAAAGTAAATACTCCGGACGGGTTTTGGATAAACGGGCTTACCGAGAAATCGGTTACGCGCGCGCCGCTCTGGTTGTTTTGCATCCAAAGTATACCTTTGTTAAGTACCGATTCGCGTGTATCGGGGTATTGTATGTCTGCGATATTAAAGTTGAACAACAACCCCCGATAGCTGTTTCCGGATCCGGTAACCGATGTGGCTATATATCCGTACTGCTGTACCTGATCGGGATTGACAGATGCCTTGACTTTTAATTGACCGCGTGCCGATGTATCGTTTACGGTGATTTCTCCGGCTAGGTTGCCGGTAAGAGTAAACGTATCGTGATCGTAAACACCTCCCGGTACGCCGAGAATCGTATCGATATACATTCTGTAGGATACATAATCGACCTTAAAAATCGAATTTATAAGCGTATTTGCCGTAAGCCCCGAATTGGTAAGATTGTAAACAAGATTAGCACCTTCAAGTAGCAGGTTTCCGTCGTTGTTGAAGTGATCTATCAGCATTTGTTGGGTAGATGTTGATATGGTGTTGGAAGCGGATAAAGTGTCGGCGCAGTATATTATAGTCGCTTCGGTATATTGTGTCGGTATATAAGATGTGATATCGCCTCGCAGGCCTCTGTCCCATATATCGAAAGCGTAACCCAATGATTGCAAAGCATTAACGCTTGGATGAACGTGCGGTTCGAGTCCTTTTGGAATAACAACCAGCAGGGGATTGCGTTTTACAAACGGTTTGGAGTTAAACCATTGTTCAATAGAAGATACCGATTGGTTGCCCAGATTATCTTCAGCAAGTATGGTCACTTTATAAAACTCCGGCGTAGAGGGTATTTGCCATGTTGACCCGTAACGGGATTCCGCAGGATAGTAAGAAAGTTGTACGGTATCGATAAGCGTATCGTTGAAGGTAGATACCCTAGCCTGTACCGACGTTATCGGCGAGCTGTCGGTAAGCGTTGCGTAAAATTGTGTTGTGCCGCCCGGATTGGTTGACTGCGGAGAAACGGTTATAGATGTGATCACAGGGCCTGTTAAATCGGTAGTAACGAATTCGATAGTATCTATGGTAGTTTTGCCCGAGATGTCGGTAATGGTAACTATTCCGCTGAAGCGGTAATTGTGCGGGCATTCCGGTTTGAGTGAAATATAAAAGCTGTCATATTCTTCGTATACTTTAGCGCCGGGGGCTATAGTGCCGTACTCCAAGGCCGATGTACGGTAATAGGAAATATATTTGTCGCGAAGACTGATAGAACATTTGACGTTTGCCGCGGATTTTCGACCGATATTTGTTATTGCAGGGCTGAGATACGTTGTTTTGCCGGGTTCAAGTAAGGTGTTGCTTTTATAACGGAATCCCGAATAGCGCAGTAACGGATCCTGTTTGGTAGAAAATTGTCCGCAATTATGATAGAGTAATACTGTGTCGTCTGTCTTGGTTATCTGTATATCTACAAAATATTCTTTTTCAGATGAAAGTGTTAAGAATGAACGTGAAAAAATACTGTCTGAAGCTAATATGTCCCCGTGAGTACCGTCATCGAACAGCAGTATGGTTGCCACCGGTTGTTCATATCCTGTGTATATACTGGCTATGATGGATTTAATCAGATGCGGGTTGTCTACGTCTGCGCTGATTAACACAGCATCGTCTGGTTCAACGGCTGAAGGCGAAATATCTACCGATGCAAGTATCGGAGTTTGATCTACGCCGAACCATTCAAAAGTTCTTTTGAGAAAGATTTTCCTGTCATGACTTGACATGATGCCGTCCCAACTGAAATCAAGGTAAACTGCTTTATATATACCTGCATCTAGACGCGCTCCTGTTATTCCGTATCCGATAATGTTTCCTGATCCGGATGACTGATCGAAATAAAAAATCGGCAAAGATGGCGATGATACCGATATTTCTCCGGGCGTATGGTTTGTGGTAAGTGGAACTGACAACCCGTCGGTCAGCGTATCGCCAGCTACTCCGACGAGCGACTTGATAGTGATATCCCTTTTTAGAAAAGATATATTAAAGTAATTGTTCAGAAACGATGCTCCGTGAATACTGTTGATATTGTATGCCGTATCTTCTCCTGTAAACAGCAGGTTGCCGCCTTCGTCCATAAACTGGCTGAGTGTGTTTATTTCGCTAACAGATATGGTTTGTGTGGAGCTTTTAGCGGTACACCACATTACGGCGCCGGATATATATTCCTGCATATAACTGTACGGCACTTCGCCGCGTTCCGCGGTTTTCCATACGTCATAAGGATAGTTTTGTGTTGCGAAGTAATCGGCTATCCAGTGATATTGATCTTGAAGACTTGATGTATCGTCAACGATTAAAATCCGGTTTACGGGTATGAACGGTATTGTGGTAAACCGGTCAATAGGCGCGATGGTGGACGTATTGCCGAGTGAGTCGCTGATAGTCAGATTAATAAAATACGAAAGAGGCAACGAGTCGGTAGTAAAAACATTTGCGAACAGTGAGTCGTTTGGAGCTGAATCGCTGTGCAGTCCGTCGTCATAAAGAGTGAGGCTCCATGATTTCGAACCGTCGCTGGAGTAAATGTATGCGTTTACCGCCCCGATATCCATACCGTCAACTACTTTGGCTGTGATCGTTATAGGACATCCTGCCGCGACGGTTCGGGGTGTTATGTTAAACAAAGAAACCACAGGCGGTAACGTATCCTGAACAGTGATTGTGTACGACGCATGATATTCTTTATCCGACGTATCGGTAAATTTGAAATTAAGTGTGATTTCGTGGTTATGAGGAGCGTCCGGCGAGAGCTTTATATAAAATTTGCCTCCTGTAGTGCTTTGAGTTTCACCGACATTTATAGCGGGCAATGTGCGTTCGTATGTCAGGTAATACTGCACAAACGGATCGTGCAGGCTTAATACTACGGAAAGGTTGCTGACAGCCAGTGTGCCGTTGTTAAGCACCGAGATGTCGAAATATGTCAGAGAGTTAGGGGCGAAATGATCGGTTGTGTAAGGGGATACATTTGTTATGGCAAGGTTCGGGTTTGGCATAGTAGAAAAAAATACCGGTTCTATGGATTTGGATTCGTTGCCGAATGTGTCGAAAGCGGTTACTGTTACATAATAATCCTGAGGAGTTGAGGACGTCGTGTAAGTATTGCCGTATACATGATCGTCAGGTTCTCCGTCGTTGTGAGCGCCGTCGTCAAAGAGCTGTATGGTGTCCAGCACAGTAGTCTGTGAATTGTCGAGAATAGATGCATGCACCGATACGATGTCATCCACATCATAAACGCTTGCCAATATTTGTACGGATTGTTCCGGTTGGAGTATGGTTGGCATAACTGCGACATCCGCTATTTTTGGACTGGATATATAGTTGATTAGAGTATTCAAAAATTCCTGCCGGTCGGTTGTATTGTATAATCCGCTTATGTCCAGATCGAATAAAACCGCACGGAAATTTTCGGTAGTATTTATGACAGCCGCCGATCCCGACGAATATATAACCCCTCCGCCATTAACAACATCGTACCGCAACAGACTTGCGGCTGGGCTGATAGGATCGATTTCGCCGGTATAAAACTGATTTGGAAGCGTAAACCAGTATCCGTCCGAAACAAGATTGCCCGGTATGCCGCGAACGACTACGCAGTTGGTGTCTTTCAGCACTAGTTTTGCCGATAAGTATTCTTTTAGCAGGGTGTTTTCCTGTTTTCCGAGTAGGGTTAAATAGTAACATAACTGTTGCCCTGTGATGATCAGGTTTCCGCCGGAATCAAGATAATCCATGATGTTGTCCTGTTCTTCGGTAGAAACATGGTAATTGCCCGATGTCAATCCTACCACCCATATAACTATACCGTTTTTATATTGAGCAAGAACATCCGCAGGAACTTCATCCTGAACAGGGGTATCCCACAGATCAAACTGGATTGACAAGGCGTTCAGGTCGTTTTTATAAATATCTATCAGGCCGGGTTCGTTTTTTGTGTCGTCGACCAATAAAATATTAGCCTGAGTGATAAACGGTATTGTTGTGAACAATATTTTTTGCGTATAAGTAAGGCTGTTGTTTAGCGCGTCACGGGCGTATACCTGAATTGAATAATCGCGCGGTGTCGTGTCGGTTGTCCAGCTGTTGGCGAAAATACCGTCGTTTTCGTATTCATCGCCATGCAATCCGTCATCAAAGAGCGGCAGAGTATCTATAATAGTGTCGTTACTGCGGTCTTTTATTATCATTAATGCTTCTGTGATAGGGGAACCGTCTATAATAGTGGATTTGAATAATATTGTTTCGCCGGCAGAAAGATATTTGGGCGATACACTGCTGTTGTGCGCATAAGGAGCTAAGGTATCTGTTACAGGTAAATCTGTCGATACAGTTGTCTCAAAATCGTTGCTTTTTATAGTAAGTGAGGCTGAGAATGTGTAGTTATGTGGAACCGTGTATGCAGGTTTGACGTACAGTTTATTCTTTGATATGGTTGCAGATTCTCCTACAGACAGAGCTGGTGTGTCAATAGCGTAAATATAATAATCATCCATATATTGGTCTTGAATAAACACGGTTGCCTTTCCTGCAGATAGTGTGGCGGTACCGGTATTTTCTATAATAAACGAAATATTTGATTTTGTTCCGGGATGCAATGAGGTGTCCCCTTCAATCACCACCGTAGCCGAAATAAAAGGAGACGGATAAGTCGTAAAATATTTTTTATTGGATACAGAGATATTTCCGAGCGTATCCTGTGCGCGGATAGTATAATAATATGAATATTCCGATTCGCTGTCCGTTGTGAAATATCCGGCGTATATCGAATCGGAAGCGGTAATGTCCGGAGCGGTTGCGCTGTCGTTCATAGTTATGTCCGCTACCGGAGTATCGTTATCGTAAAAAATGGATGCGGTTACACCGTTTATTCCATCGGAGTCGGTAACATTTGCCGATATTGTAACCGTATCACCGGGCTCAAGTATAGACGGAGTATGTTCTACGTCCTTAATAAAAGGCGCTACAGGTGATAGATATGCAGAAAGCTCAAATCCGGCGAGTTCCTGCTGTATAAAAAATCTGAAAAAATGAAAGTTGTGTTTGCCTTCCGAATAGAAGCAAAATTTATCGTTTATCATCGATATGTCGCTTACCGAACCGAGCGCGTAATAGTCGGCTATCGGTTGAGGGTTTTCGGGGTTAAAAAAGAGTATTTCCGGCTGTTGTGGATCAGCCCCCCATAGGCTTACCGCTATATTTTTGCCGTCAGGGGAAATAACTATTTCATCAACGGCATTAGGTACGGGTATACCGAAAATGTCGTCGCTGGGTGTGTTGTCGCGGTTTTTTAGGAGTCTATAGGTATATAACGGTTTATTTGAGGATTTATCGAATACATATATTTCTATACCGTAGTCGTCGAGGCCGTAGAATCCGGCTATAAGCCTTTGGCAGGTAACAATAGTCTGGCCGTTGCCTGAAATCGCGGTACGGAAAATAGTTTCGTTATTACCGGGGTTGAAGTCCCACACTTTTTCGTATGTTTTTCCATTCCAACGCCTGAGTGTCAGTAAGGATGTTTTTGAGGATCCTACCAGATAGGTTCCGTCATTGTTGATGGTATAAGTCCTGTTGGCGTATTCTCCCGACCATCTAAGCGTCTGAAGGGTTTTATCCAAGACGTAAGTTTTATTGAGGTCGCTGAAAAGCACAAGAGAACCGTCTGCGGATATGGAAAAACCGCTGTTAGAAAGGTTGTGTGTCTGATGGCTGTACACAAATTCCGGAAAGCTCGATAACCGGTTGAAAATATATATTATGCAATGTTTTTTCAATGAGTCTTCACTGTATACTGCGATAGTACTGCCGTCACGCGATACAACGACTTCAGAGGGTATATGATTCGACGGAAACGTATATTGCCATTGAGCGGCGGAAGTCGAGCTATTAAATGAAAACAACTGGTATGTCGAACCGGTTTTGCTGATCATAGCGATATGATTACTTGCTTCCGATGCGTCTGCGGATACTGGCGATATGGAAGTAACCTGCCATAACTGTAATCCGTAGTTGGTGTTATCGAGGATTTGAATTTTATTCGAATATATGGTTAACAGCTTTGTTCCACCTTCTAAAAGCCGCATACCGGTAAGTCCTGATATATCGGTAAACCATGATAAATTGGATGGTTTTGAAGATGTTATAAGATGATACGCACCGGTAGTATTGTTTTCCCCGAGTACTTCTATATAATATGTACCGGTAGCAGGCAGTGCGATATTGCGTAAAAAAGGGTCTGAATGGTAATTATAATCATTGTTGTTAGCGATGATGTTTAATCCGCTGTCATATAAATTCAATTTTGAATTAAGCGGTGAGGATATGTCCTGAGCGTCGATATTGAGGGTGATTTTATCTCCCGACTGTCCTGAAAAGGCAAACCAGTCTTTATCAGGGTTTGACGCTAAACCGCTTTCAGGGTCTATTTTGGTTCTGCCGTTACCGTGAATAAGTTGGCGGTTTGAGGTTATCGTTGTTGGCGATGCCTCGGCATAGTTGTTGTTCGGTTCGAATGGGTCTGGTTGTTCTTTATTAAACAGGATTTGCACGCGATAGTCGTTCAGGGTAGCGGTATCTTGGAAGACGACAAAACCGTCGTAAATGTATGGCAACGTAGACAATGACGGCAAAACGGATGTGTCTACAGTAAGATAGACTGTTACGGCGGTTGACGAGCCGTTTGATACGCTGACAGGATTACTTGAAAAAGATACGCTGATGCCTGATGGCATGTCTGCTGACCAAGAAAGAAAAAATTCCCGTGGTTCCGTCGTGATATTTTTTATTTCTAGAGTTGTATTAGCCTGCCATATCGGAAGTGTGTCATTTATTGACTCTAAATATACAACCGCAGGAGAAACAATAGCTGATACGTCGAGTGCATTTTCCAGATTTATCAGGCCGCTACCTTGAGTCAATGCGTCTTCTCCGATGGATGTTGCCGTTTCCCTCAATAAATTTTTTATTTCAAGCGGTCCGAGAAAAGGATATACCTGTCGCACAATCGCGGCGGCTCCCGCAACGTATGGAGTTGCCATAGACGTGCCGGATTTAAACCCGTATTTTCCGTCGGGTAATGTAGAATAGATACTGACACCGGGCGCCAGCACGTCCGGTTTGGGTAGAAAAATATTGTTTGTAGGTCCGCGCGAACTGAACACAGCTATTCTATTATCAAGATCCGATGCGCCGACAGTGATTGCGTCGCGAGCCGAACCGGGTGATGTTATGGAGTAATAATTGTATTCGTTACCAGCGGCGACAACACATACTATGCCTTCAGCAACAGCATTGTCTACTGCCATCGACAATGCGTCATCAGGGTTGCCGTATCCGCCTATACTGATGCTTACTACATGTGCCGCGTCTGGGGTTAGTGGGTCGCCGTCGGGGTCTGCGGCTTTTTCCAGAGCGGCGATGATGTCCGAGAAAATACCGTTTCCGGCAGTGTTTAGTACCTTGTAAGCGAGTATGCTTGCCCCGGGAGCTATACCTTTTAGCACACCGTTTGCCGCGGCGATACCCGCACAGTGTGTTCCGTGTCCGTTATCGTCCATAGGGTCGTTGTCGTCATTGATAAAATCATAACCGGCAATAACTTTGTATAAAGGGCCTATCCCGCCTCCGAGATCTGGATGCAGGTAGTCTACGCCGGTATCGATGATGGCTATAACCATTCCTTCTCCTGTCGCGCTTGAAGCCTGTGGGAAATAATCGGCGTTGAACGGAGGATCACTGTATGTGTCGCGCAGTGTTACCGGTCGGTCAGGAAATATTTTTTGTACGTAGGGCAGGTTACTGACAAATTCCAGTTCCTCGTCGTCAAGTTTTGTGGCGGCGCCGTTGAACAGGTACGAAAAAGTTCTTTTTATTTTATCGGCGGCATCGTTATCCGAGTCGCTGTCTACGCCGGTCGAAAATCCGTTTTCGGAATCGTATTTACTGCGTACGTGATCGGACAGATCGTCTAAAAACCGGTTTTGAAGATTTTGTAGAGCGGTTTGTTTTTTTTGTAATTTGGTTGCTAGGTCTACGGGAGAAACCTGTGTTTCGCTGTTCATTTGTCTTTGTTTGACTTCTACAATCGGCGGGTCGGTGAACTGTACGATATAATTCTTAATTTCCTGTTGTTTTTGTTCGAGAAATTTGTCTATAGGTATATCATCGGACGCCGGAACGTAAATAGAACTGCAATTAAGCCATATAAGACTTAAAAGAAAGCAGGTTCTACGTATTATCGTATTTTTATGGCAGTTCATGCATATATATATCCAAAATGGTTGCGAGCGTTATTATTTAAAAATCGGCGCAATTAAGGTTTCATGTTAACTGAACATGAAAATACATCATAATATTTTAAACACGGATTGTTTGTCATTTATTACCAATATCAAAATAATTATACCATATTAGATATGTAAAGGCAAAAAAGCGGCACAGAAATCATGCAAAAAAATTGCGGGTTTCCTATATTGAAATTGAGTTTTTAAAGAAATCAGATTTTTCGTTTGACCATACAGGAATCCGAAAATACCGGGAACTGCGCATTTGGAAACACACTTTGAGCTTCTTTTAAAAGTAGAAACGGGTTTGAGTAGCGCAAAGACAAATGGATGAGAAACAAATTTTTTACGTCTGCCTCTTTAGCTATCAAGGCGGTTTGTTTAGCTGTCAGATGATAATATTGGCGCGCCAGCTTAATGTCTTTGTGAAGAAAAGTCGCTTCACAGTATAGCTGATCAGAGTTTTTCACAAATTCCGTGATCTTCTTTTTCAAAGAATTGTTTAAGATTGTATCCGTTATATAACTGAGTTTGAACCCGGGTTCGTGTATGATCAAATTTTTATAGATAGCTTGCATAGGTATATTTGTGCCGTTGACCTGCATAGTATCGTTCGGGCTGAACGTTTTGTTTTTTAGCTGTTTTAGCCATTGTCCTTCCGGCAATCCCATTTCGCGCAGGCATTTTTTACGTATTCTGAAACGATCGTGTTCCGTAATGGAGTAACCTATAGAGGTTATGTCGTGGTTTAATCTTATGTATCGTATTTCGTAATGATCGGTTTTGATGACCGGATTTTGTGCCGGAATTTTTTCCATAAAATGTTTTTTAGAAAAACCTTCACGGCATAAAAAAAGATATTTTTTTATGAGTCGCGCAGATATTTCCCAGACTTCGATTTCAAGCTGAGAATCATATATGAGATTCCACATATATCCTTGAAGGCGGTGATGGATTACATTAGCCATAGAATCCGGCCCGATTATACGGATTCGCTTATTTTCACGAAGGTTCATGCGCAAGATGTTATCGAATCCGATAAGATGGTCGATATGGGCATGTGATACCAAAAGGGTTCCGATGCGCAAAAATTCTTTCATGGAAACAGTGTGGTTGTTACCGCAATCTATCAGTATGGATTGAGCTTTACCCTGCACGTTTTTTACATCGACGTATATGCTGTGGTCGTCGCGAAAAAATCCGACGGGTTTTGGGAACAGGAAGTTCATAAAAATTCCGTATATGTTCAGATTAAGATTTACACGCGCAAGAAACATATATTACACTATCGATATACAAAATGAAACATTTTTAACGGTGCGATATATACCATGAATATCAATGAGATAGCACTTGCTCCGCAATTGGAACAACTGATGTCCGACTACAAGCGATATCTGCGCTACGCCACAGAGGTGAAGCGTGATTTTGTGTATAATACTTTTGTCGAGAAATTGATCAAACTGCTGGGATGGGACCCTTGGAAATCGGACGAATACCAGCTGTTCACCGTGAGCGCCGGACAAGAAATGTTTTATGGCGCGAGATTGTTTGTGCCGGATAACAAAGGGATAGTGGTGGTGCATATAGATGACGCTAAACTATATGAGCCGGAATATCTGATATCCCAGCATCTTGACATGAGCTTTTACGTACACCTTGCGTTTATGGCGATAGAAGAAAAATTTTCTACGGAAAACATTCAATTAGTATGGTTTACCTCGATATTAAAAAACTATTTGTACAATTATGACGACAAATCACCGCATTCTTTTTTTGTAGGAAAATTTGATGAATTTGAAAAATTGCACAGGTCGCAAATTACTCTGAGGTACGGTCATCATCAATTGGAAGGTAGTTCGAAGGATGCGGGGTTCAAGCTGGCGGTGTGGTTATATAATTGGCAGTCTCGTTTGAGTAAATCAGGCGTAGAACAACAGTGTATCAACGACTTGATTGACTGGCTTATTGCGGTTGCCATTATCAACAAATCCTCAATTAAACTGCTGGATACGGAAGACGAACATGTCGAGCCGGATAAGATGCTGTTTGAAAATCTGTTGATAAAATATAGATTGAGTCAGATAAAAGAATTTTTGCTGGAAATTGATTTCAATCATATCATACCCAAAATTTACGATACATACAGGAAAAATTTTAATTTTCAGATGTATCCCGCGGTAGAGGAATTACCGCATCTGGACAACAAAATGTTGGCTCAGTTGATAGAGGAAATTGTCTGTCTGTCTACGCAGTCGTTATCTTTAAAATCTTTGGCGCATGCGTATCATATTCTGACCGATGAGGATATTACCGGAAAACTGCCGATAAAGTCGACAGTTCCCGAATGGATATTGCCTCAACCGCTGTTGAACAGATATGTCGATATTTCAAACAAAAAAGCCGAGGTGCTACTGGAAAGTGTTGTTCATATTGACGGCGACGATATCGGTCTTGTGATGAGTGTATACGATTCGCTTGAGAAGATGTATACGTCTATAAATAAAGGAGTAACCAAGTTTAAACAGACGAAATACGAGTTGTTCGGCGACGACCTGTTCGATCGCAAAAAGATTGTTTGCAACGCCCCTGCGCTGGTGTCCAATATAGGTTGTCAAATCATAGAGCATAATTTGCGGATAGTTATGCCCGAACCGTCGAAAAAACGTGCAATAACCATACTACTTATAAAAAAAGCCGTTGAATCTATGGAAAAATGTTCTCCGCCGCGCATATTATTTCCCCACTCTATCAAGTTTGTCAGATAAAATCGGATACTTTATAAAACCTTTATTTTTACATAATTCCCTTACTTAGGCACGGTTAATGCTTAAATTGCCTCCTGTTTAATTACTTAACATCATAAATCATCAGGAGGGGAGCATGACAACAACATTGATGGAATTGATTGGAGCATTAACTGAAGTATCCGAAGACGATAACTCAATCGTATATTTTGTGGATTATCTCATAAGCACAGGGCAACTCAAATATTGCTAATAGCGCAACACTCTGTTTAGTCGTTAGTTTTTGTATAGTTATAGTCGAGTAACAAGGATGGGCAATATGAAATATGAAAAGAAAAATCCATTAATACTTATCGTTGAAGATGATATACGCACTGCTGAGATGCTCAGGCTGGGATTGAGCGCGCGGGGGTTCGATTCTGTAGTGGCGTATGACGGGTACGAAGCTCTTTTGTGCATAGAAAAACAAATTCCTGATGTTGTATTGTTGGATTTGTGTTTGCCCGGGGGTATGGATGGACTCGACTTGTGCCGGCGTATCAAAACAGAATACACCAACACTTTCATCCCTGTGATTTTTCTGACCGCAATGGATGATGTGAAAAGTAAAGTGGACGGTCTGGACGCAGGCGCTGATGATTATATTACCAAACCGTACGATTTTCTTGAAGTCATAGCCCGATTGAAATCTATGTTGCGAATCAAACAGTTGCAGGATGAGTTGGTAATAAAGAACAAAAATCTTGAGGAACTTAACGCGTTGAAAGATGATTTTCTGTCCGTTTGTTCGCACGACCTTCGCAATATAGTAATGCCTATCACGGAAGCGAGCGCGCTTATACGCGATAACGTTATTCCACATAGTACAGGTAAATTTGCGGATATCATTCACCGTCAGAGTAAAAAGATGGTGCATTTGCTCAATACGCTACTTACTTCGCTGAAATCCGACAGGGGTGATCTTGTGTTGTCTCTGGAAAATGTTGATGTGATAAAGTATCTTGAGCAATACGTGGATGATTGCGTATTAGTGCAAAACATTCAAGATGTGGAAGTCAACCTTGAAATAAAGAAACGGTTCAGACGGTGGAAATTCGATCCTGCCAAGATTGATGAGGTCTTGACAAATTTGGTTTCCAACGCGCAGAAATTCGTACCTGCCGGCGGAAAAATAACTTTACTGCTGGATGGATTCCGCAAAGGCGGCGTCGATTATATGGTCATGGGGGTAAAGGATACCGGCGAGGGTATACCTGAAGACAAACTGCAACATATTTTTGACAAATATGTTACCTCTAATTCCGGCAAGCGTGGGATCGACATGGGGCTTGGGCTTGCCATCTGCAAATCTATTGTTGAGAAACACGGTGGTTTTATATGGGCGGAAAGCGTTGTCGGTATAGGCAGTACATTTTATTTCGCACTGCCGGAAGTCAAAACAGCCGTGTCAGCCGACGAACGTATTTCCGGTTCTATACCCGGTGTAATCTACGAAAAATATAATTAAATGTAGATGAAACAGCATGCCTTATCGGCATTGAATACGTATAGCACTTTGTTTATATCCAAAAAGTTCCAGTATCATTATGGTAATTTTAACAATTTGATTGGCGCTTAAATTAGTTTCAACGTATATATTTGTTCCCTTAATCTGCTCTGGATCTCTAAGAGCTTTTTGAGCGCTTGAAGTACAAAAATACGGACGATTTTTCCCAAACAGATTTAGGACTTTGTAAAAATTATTCGTATGATTTGTTCGCATAATATCGCATATTGTTATTAGAAGACTTTTCCAATTCGACACATAATATCTTTTCTCTTCAAATATAAACGAATATACTTTCATATTTGCGTAATCAAATTCTGCAGAGATGTTTAAATATAAAACCATATTTGAATCGTCTTTAGCATAACCAACACTGGATACTTCTATTTCTTCTCGCTGTAGCAAATTAAGACTCGGAGCTACGCTTTCCTGCATATCAGGAATAGCGACACTTCTAGAAATAACATCAGACCCTTTCAAAGAAAAATAGCCTGCCTCTAATACAATATCCGAATCTTTCAAAAAGCAATTCAATCCTAAAGAGATGGCGGATTTCATGTGACTAGTTGTTCTTTTATACCCAAACAATAGTGATACTCTTTGTTCGAGTTCCGGTTTACCGATTGGAGCATATTTTTTTATTATTTCGAAAGAAACTATCGCATATTCTTCAGGTGAAATGTGAAGTGGATTTTGACTTGCATCAGCATTATTTCGCCTTCGAGGCTTTATGTCTTCAAGTTTATTTTTATTTTCATGATAAAAAAAACGGTTTCTTACAAAAACAGTGTTACTTTTTAGTAAATATCTTTTTGCCCGATCAAATATTTCCCGTATTCGGCGTCCGGCTTTTGCGCATCCCCAGCACTCTCTCATTCTGGTAATCAATTCTTCTTCATGAATCGGACTTTCTATTTTTATTATTGAAATGAGGAGCAGAGCCAATTTATCTATATCTACATCATATATATTGCCCTCTCTAACTAGAACAGGATATTTCTCATATTCTACGAGAATATCATCACCAAAGCCTGTATAATCGTCATAGTCAGTTTCTTGAGAGGGTTCTTTTTGAATTTCAACGGTATCTTGACTATTATTATAAATTATTTTATGGGCTGTTTCTTGAGAATCGTCAAGGAAAGAATCAACAGATTTTAAACTAAGCTCATCAAATGTAGATTCATTAGGCAATTTTTCTTCTTTCACACCGTCAACATTATTTACAGGACGAATCCCAATCCTATTCAATTCTTTTTTTAATTCTTTTATAACAGATTCTGGATCAAGCCTGAATTCAAACTCACGGATACGGAAAAATGACCAATTGCATCTTTCCAACATTCTCTGGCGTTCCATATCCTCAGAGTATTTATCACGCCCATGCCAAAAATCCCCATCACACTCGACAGCCATCTGTCGGGTATCATCTTGAACTACCAGATCAATACGTTTACTACCTACCTCATGTTGAGGTATTACTTTGTATCCCTGTTGAGCAATAGCCAAAGCTACGTCTACTTCAAACCAGCTATCAAACGGTTTTGGTGGCCTTTCAATTTGTCTATTCGCATAATAGACTTTTTTTTGTAATTCTTCTATGTCTACGCCTTCAATTCGGTTAATATAACTCATTGGATCATAAAAATGATCAAGGAGCTTTCTGCGTAAACAGAATGAACTTAAATCATTTGGTTTAACGGAGTGAAATAACCATAACTGCTCCTTTGCACGACTGACTGCGACATTAAAACGTCGTTCGTCTTCTGGTTTTGTCAATGCAGAAAAACGTGCATTTGTTGCTACAACCATGGTTAAAAAAATTATATCCCGTTCATCTCCCTGAAAACTATACGGATCCCCTATAATTATTTTTCTTTTTTCAAATTCTTCTTCCCCAAGTCGCTTTGATAATTCTTGCTCAATATAAGGTATCTGTCCTCCTTTACTTCCTAATAGAGAAATGACCCCCATTGTTTTGCCGGAATATCTGGAATCTGAGCAACATTTGATAACCTCTTGAATTAATCTTTGTGCTTCATTTTTATTTATAGCCCGCCCGCTACTTCCATCTCTTTCTCCATTATCTACATACACATGAACGATAGGATTAAGACGATTAGGCGGGTACTGTTTTAGAGGAATCAATGGATGGTCGGAATAGAAATTATCATTACAGAAGCGTATTATCTCCGGCATGCATCGGAAATGCTCCCTAAGTTGAATCATATTTGTCCCAAAACGGCGTTGCGCATGGGCAAAAAGACTTGTTTCAAGATCGAAGGAACTTTTGTGAATAAAATCATCTAAATATTTTTCCTGTAACATATATATTTTACTTTTATCGCTTACGATTTCAGGTGCAATTTGTTTATCGTCGCCAACTATTATAACTTTTTTTCCAAGATATAACACAGGTAGCGAATCAATACCACATTGTGAAGCTTCATCAATTATCACAACATCAAATATTCCTTCATCAAAAGCTACAGTATCATACACACGGAAAAGCGGCATAATCCAGCATGGAATTGCATCTTTACATTGATTTAAATGCTCTTGAGCCATACGTTTCTGCTGATTTAAATATTTTCCTGTTTTTCTGATTTTTCTAAATTGTTGTTGCCAAGCAACAAAATGCTCTCTATGTTCCCGACTCATTCCTTTAATGCAGTATGACCATGCTTTTAAAGAAGCGAGTTGAGCTATAGTATGTCGAATATCGTCTTCGATTACTTTGAATTTTTGCTCAAGAGGTTTGACGTTTGCTTCATCAAGATAATCAAAAATCCATGAGTGTGCCTGCTGATATTCCCATGCTTTATGCAATCCAGCAAGCCGCTCATTCCAAATGGTATCCTGATATGTAGTAGTAAGCAAATTGGCTAATATTGGCGCATTTAATTTTAATTGCTCAATAACATTAAGTAATTTTTTCAGTTCAACACTCTTTTTCTTTTCATAGTCTATTTCTTGTAAAAGATTAAAATAGCCAGAATAATCGGTCTTTTTTGTAATGATATCAGATAATACATTGTAAGCCTTTTTGTATAAGGGATGTGAATTTCCATTTTTCGATAATTCTTTTATTTTGCGTAGTTGAAACTTAATTTGTGCCATCGTAGTTTTATATAAATTTTCGATTCTAATTGATTCAATAATGGATAATAGCTTTCCAATATCATCACATGTATACCAAGCAAGATTGGTTGAATTCAAGTGTGATCTAATTAATTCTTTTGTTTGCTTAACTTCTTCAAACAATTTGTCTATTTTCTTTAGCAAATCCAGTATTTGATTGAGCTTATTTTTCTGAAGAATAATAAGTCCTTCAACTTTTGGGATATTAGCCTCAAGCAGTGCCCATGCTTTGGCTATATTTAAAGTCATTTCGACATACGCAATAAGTTTGTCTAACTGAGGAATGGATTTGCATATTTCAGAATCGACAGTAATATTTTCTATGATATATTTATTTTCTCTAACTATCTTGTTATTAAATATTTTTTTTACCTTCCCGCCTTTTTGTAGATAATCTTTTAAATTTTTCGCATCTTTCAACAGTTTATTATCTGGTATAACATCAGATAGGTTGAAATCACAATTATCGCAAACAACAAAATTTCTTTCTATAATTTGAAAATATCCTTCAAGTTCCTTACGATAAGTATTCCACATTATCTGATTACCAGAAAGCAAATCAAACACGGCTCTCTTAACCCATTGCTCAGGAAAATTATCAATCTCTTTTATATGGTCATAAAGCATGGCAAGTTGTTTAGAACAATTTCCAAAAACATCTTTTGGAAGTTTTCTCAGATGTTCAGCTTCCCAAGTAGCTAATAAATGCTTTCTCTCAAGTGTCTGACGCCTGATAGAGAGATACTGATCAAAATTCTTTTTGAATTCCCCACCCTCAGGTAACTCGCTACCGATATCCGGTAATTTTTCATATTGCCTATTTAGCTCTGATAATAAATTTAATTTTTTCTTAAGAAAACATACATCATCTGCTGAAAGAGGAAATGGGAGTGTGTGGGGTATTTTATCTGTAAACCATGAAAAAGCATTCTCATGCTCTTTAATTAACGACACTATTTCTGTCGCTGTTCCTTTGTATACGCCAACTACATGTTCCGCATGATTGTCTTTATCTGCAATATCGATAATCCTATTTCTAATCCGAGCACGTTCAGAGCGTAAAGACTCCAATTTTTCCTGGATATTTGCAATCTCAATATCTTTATCGTCTTGATCCCAATATTCTTGTTCATACAATATGCCGTTTACACTTTTCTCAATGGATTGCTTTTCTTCAGGGCCTGAGCCAAGAAGACTAACACACAACGGTTTTATTTGATCTGGCATAAGGTTATGCAACACTTTTAACGCGCGAGGTGTTTTTGCTGTAATTAATATTCTTTTCCCTTGAGCTAAAAGATGGCAAATAAGATTGACAATCGTATGTGATTTTCCTGTACCGGGAGGTCCTTTTACCAAAACACCGGAGGCATAATCAAATTTTTTTATAATCTTTTCTTGCTCTTGGTTAAACAGTTTTGGGAAAAATATTGATGAATCGGTATAGACTAGTTTCTTGTTATTATTATCACTATCTATTTTGCATGATTCATCATCTGTGTAGTCTCCAAAATCCTCACCAATAGATCCAAAAGCATTTGTAACACGTCCGGTGGCAACCACATTACCCTTCATCTTCTTTAATACTTCAACATATATATGAACCGAGCGTTTCCTTAAAATTACCGCCGGCGCCAGCTCTATTATGAGTTTTTGGGATGTCTCAAATGACGGAATGCCGTTTTCTCCAGAATCCTTTTCAATAAATTCTCCATCTTTTGACATTGTATTCGCAAGAGATTTTAGGACTGGTATTACACTGGTCTTATCGAAAGGATTGTCTGCTTGTTGCAATAAATCAACGATGTTTTTTTCATTTTTAACCGGTAATATTTCTGCGTCTATGATTTCTCGCTCGAGTTTTAATCCAGTATTATCCGGCGATGATGAAATAATAAATTTGCCGGATTTAGCTTCAAAGATAAGATCAATTTTTGTAGTAATAAGATGCCGGCATAATTGATCGTTTACTGGTGACATCCATTTTAAAAGCCCTATCCCAAGGATGAGTTCATAATCTTCACCGAGTTTCAGTTGTGCCTGATGTATCGTAAATAACTTCGAATAGATATCATGAACAACTTTCCACCGCACATATTCATCCCGCCATATATCCCATTTATTTTCGATATACGTTTCAAACTCTTTTGAAACTTCAGGGTAATCCTTTAAATATAGCATCTTGTTTTGTGGTTCTGAAGTTGTATCTTCTGGTAATGAGTTTTCTTCTCTTATTTCTTCCTGAAGTACTGGATAATCGCTTAGATTACTCAAACTGGCTTTATTTACCCATTTTTCGCAGATTGAAGGCAATGAAGGCATTTGAGGTTCTTTAGCTTTTTTAATTTCAATCCAAATGTCACTATCATTTTCTTCAGAAGTTCCCCATAACTGACAGTAACATTCTTTTTCATGCGGTATCGAATTCAGCCATAATACATGCTCATATTTATTGATGTGCATGATAGGCCGTGAACTAAGGTTAGCTACCTCAATAAGAAAATCTAAAAACCGTATGATTTTTGGTTGTTTTGTGGGATGAGAAAAAGTTGTGTGAGTCCTATTTTCAGTTGATTTGAGAACATATTCCTCAGTTATCTGATTAAACGATTCTATTCCATCTATAGGTTCACCTGTGAATGTTTTTATACAATTATTGCGATTTACAGAAATACCGATATCATCATTTTTTGATTCCGCTATTGTTTCATTATCTGCCTTCATATACTGAGTATCTTCATCTATATCATCAATGACTTCTATATCCATCTTCCTGAATAAATGAATGATGGTGGCCTTTGTTGACTTGGCTACAATATCTTCTAGCAAAACTTCATCAATATCTTTTTTTGTCAAAAAACCTTTCTCATTACTCAACTTAATTAATTGTTTTATTCTTTTATTTCTTTCTTCTTTGGCGACCGTCATTTTTTCGCTCTCAATCATTTTATATAAGCACAATATTCTTATTTATTGACATATTGTATCACAACCGATTTATTATAGAAACAAAAAACGTTCGATTTTATTGGCTGGGTGTCTTGCAAAACAGAAATATGCGTGCTATATATTATATTAATGTATAGCACTTGGTTATCTAAAAACGGCAAATTCGAAATATTCAGGTTTTATGAAAAATTTTATTTTTACTTTGTTTATAATCTTGTCTTTATATTTTACACAGAATATCTGCGCCTCGGTGATAGTCCTGTATGACGGGTCTTTAAATGGAGGCAACCAAACCCCTGAGGAGCAAGGTTGGTTGTCATTATCGGGCAACCCTGCGTATGCGTCTGCCTCAGGCGGTATGACGAATTATAATACTTTGCATGATAACGCTATACAGCTAAGATACCACATAGAATTAGATAATCCGTTAGACAGAGATATCGGGTATTCGTTACGATTCACGGCAAGAGTGAATCAGGAAAATCACGGTACAATAACGGTTCGGGCAGGATTTTTTGTTGTCTTAAAAAGTAGCGACGAATACGGAATTATGATCTGTTTCTGGGAAAACGAGATTTTCGCAGTCAGAAACAATCTTCATCAGGAAAGTTTTTCTTATAATACGCAGGATTTTGTGAATTATGAAGTTATCATTTCATCCGATTCTTATGTCCTTAAAGCGAATAATAATCCGATTCTTTCAGGGGCTTTGAGTGATTATGAAGGAACGAATTGGTATGGGCACGATTATCCCAATTATTTTTCTATAGGCGATTCTACCGGAGTAGCAGGCGCCAGTGTTGATTTGACTTATATTGAGATCGAATCACCCACTTTTCCCGAATATATCGAAAATCCTGTTCCCGAACCTGCGACTGTTTTTATTCTAGGTACAGGATTGATCTGTGGTATAAAAAGATTCAAATTCTTTAGAAAAAACCGCTAAATCCTTGTCTATTTCATTTAGAAACTTCTAAACTTACGGTTATATAGTCGATTTTCCGGCGAGTTTAACGCATTGCATCTATAATTTCCCATATCCTGTTGATAGCGAAATTTTTCTGAGCGATATTGCAAGCGCCTGTTTTTATGGTGAGAGCGATTCCTTTTGCGGCGCTGGAGTAGTTGAACAATATTTCTTCTACGGAATCGTTTGGCAAAAGTTTTGTAGTATTGATATCATCGGTTATGTTGTTTCCGTTGATGGATATGACAAACTCCAGTTCAGCGACTTTATTGAAAAAGACGTTGAAATCGGTTGGGAACGACCCGCGTTCCGGTATTTTTATTTTCTTTTTAAAATGTTTGGTTTGACTTTTCCCCTCCGGATATTCTTCAGGAGTTAAAAATCCTGTTCGTTCGGTAGATGATGTTTTCTGCATGATCCGTATTTCTATGCAATGGGTTTGCGGGTCTCTGAGTTTCTCAAAATTAGAGTTTCTATCGAGTCGAATCCAGCCAAGCGGATAGGCTGGTCGCTGTTGTTCGATCACATATTTTCGCGATTTCGGAAATACGGGGAACATCTGTGTTACCACTGAATCCAACGGATAACTCTTTTTGCATTTAAGGCAAAAAAGATGATTTTCTTTGAATCGGTCTATACGCAGTTGCTGTTTACAGTTAGGGCATTGGCGGGTGCATTTTCCGAGGTCGTGTTTCTGGCGGATATTTTGAACCGCCTTCTGCGAATGCAAAGAGGCAAGCATTGCCTGCCAGCCTATACCCCATCCGACACACATAAAAAATCCGGACGTTAACTTTTTGATTTTTTCATTCAAAGAGAAATAGAAATCGTATCCTTCGTTCATTTTGCATCTGGTATAAAACGCAAGTTCTTTTTCTATGATAGATTGAGAGTATTCATTGAATATCCGTTCCAATGAGTTCCAGCAGGTATCGGCATTTTCCGTATTCTGATTTTTTATTCGCAAACGTATATTGCCGATAGACGCTTCACCGCATGATATTGTTTCAAGATAATCGGATGAGGCTTTCTGCGGGTGCGGAAGAGATGTGTCATTGTGCCCGAATTTTTTCCATCCGTATGATTGATCGGATGTCATATTTAGAATTTTTACGTCCGATATGCCTATACTCGAAAGCGGAAACTCTATATCCTCAAAAAAAACCGTGTATTCCGACGGGTAGGATGCGCTTTTAGTGAAATCCGGTAAATTAAAGGATTCATCGTACCAGTGTTGCGGAAATTTGTTTAAGAGAAGCGCCGTATGAAAAAAACCGTTGAATGTGTTTCCCGGTAGAAACGGATTGCCCCATGCGTTGCGCGCGCATTGTTTAATCTTATGACTGAATATTTTGTCGGGAAAGGTAATAGCCGGCGTTACCTGTCCTTCCTGAGCGGCTTGTATAAATTTGTCCGATGCAGGGTTGAAAAACGTTTCCTCCGATTCTTCCAGCGGTATGGACGGAAGGTGATACACATTCACAGCTCCCTGAGAAACGCCGTAGTTTAGATGCTGTAGCCAGTGTCTGACTGAACCTACGTGCACTGGTGAAAGGGTTGTTATCTTGTAAGATAGTTTAGATAGTTTCATCATTTATTCCATAAAAAAAGGTTTTCCGAAACGGTAAATGGGCGTATCTATAGAAAATCGTTTGTTTGCGTTGAAAAAACGGATTGTCGAACCTTTCATAACAGGTTGTTCTAATGAGAAAACC
Source organism: bacterium (assembly GCA_018435605.1). Taxonomy (GTDB): domain Bacteria; phylum Auribacterota; class Auribacteria; order Auribacterales; family Auribacteraceae; genus R3-B46. The sequence continues at coordinate 314,992 of JAHDNF010000003.1, forward strand.
GATCCTTCCCGCATCATATAACAATATTTAGCCTCGCGGTCAGATGAAAGATACGGTGTTTTTCCGCGTCGAATCCAACTTATCTTCGCGCCCTGCAAATTTTTTGACAATATTTCTTTTTCAGGACAACACAGAGAAAGCAAAATGCGTTTCTCAGGAGAAATTGAAGGAATCTCGCTAGAGAATTCGGTCGTCTTAAAAGAACCGAACCCGACCGATCTTCCCGTTCCTATACCTTCGTCTCCAAGAAATCTAATTGCCGTATCCAGCAGTGATTTATCTTTTTTAGTTTTTGTTTTGACCAGAAAATATAAACCGGCTTTGTCTTTGAATCTCATCGCATACGGACGCGAGTCGTGTCGTGAATACATAGTTTCCCATAGTGGATAAAGTATATGCACCGGATGAGATTCTTCCGCTATAAAATTGCCGCTGTGATACATAGCTATATTGGTAATAGTATTGTCGAAATACGAGGATAGAACATCTGTGGAAATGAACCATTGTTCATCAGCGATAGCCCTAGTAGATGGAATATTCACGGGAAAATCTACGGGAACAGGGAAAAACAAATAATCGTCATAAAAAGGGAATGCTGAGGAAACACTGAAAGAAAGAGATGTAATATCTTCGTTAGTAATAAGATCCAAATCGCATAAAGCGCTGATAAGCATACCGTATATTGTGTCGGAGTGGATACACGGACAGTTGCTACGCAATGTATCAAAATAGAGTTTATATCCGTGAAGTATTATGCTCATAGTAGTTTTTCCGTAATTATAGCAGTGAATCCGGTATTTTTAATAATGTGTAATCAGGCGCTGTCAAATTAGATAAATAACAATTTTTATCTTTTACTTTAATTGATGTGAGATGTATTTTAACCGAACCGTAACCGCGCGACCCTCGTCCGCCGAGATAATCGTCCTGCAGGAGTACAAGGCCTTGAAATATTGTTTGCAGAAAATCCTGTTCGGGGTCGTTTTCGTAGATAGACAAAATTATTTCCAAATCGAAAAACAGGCCGGCCGGTACACGTTCTATGAGAGTAGGTTGTGCTTTTCCGGTAGTCCGGTCGATATACGCCTCTTTTTTGATTTCGGCAAAGGGCAGATCGGCAAACGGCATAGATACTGATGCCGATTCTTCGGTCAATCGCGAGTCGCGAAATATCGCCCGCGCCGGTTGTGCTGACGATTGTTTAGCCGGCATACCGAACAGCTGTTCGGTTAAAGATGGTTGCGATAGCTGTCCTTCGGGGATGCAGGTTTCCAGCAACGAGCGTATTTTGCCTTTGATAGATGAACCGGGTATGAATGGCTGATGCGTTACCGGATCACGAAGCATAACATAGTCGATAATGCCAATGGAATATTTGTCATTGAAAGAGCTTATATGCAATCCGGTCAATGTTTCGATAGTGCCTTTTATGAATAATTTTTTAAGAAACGGTGTTTTCATACAAAATCTCCTTGGGTTTATTTGACCGGTATGTTCAATAAAATTTCTTCAAAGAATCGGCTGAGCTGTCGTGCGCGTTTGACAATATCCTCGCGTTTATTCGTCTGGAAAACAATCCTGTAACAATTTTCAAACAATGTTTTGAATATCTGTGCTTCTTCGTTTCTGTATTGTTCTGTCAGGCGGTTGATACGGGCTCTGGCATATATGAGTGATTTGATATTGTCAGGACTTTTTTGCATTTTCAGGTTGCGTACCATTGCAAACAGGGTAATAACCAGATCATCGGTTCGCTCAAGATTGAGCTTCCGAAAATAAAACCCGAAGTTGCGTGCAAGGTCGCCCATAAATTTAGCGCGTCGTCCCTCAAGTATTTCAAAAAGAGTGGTAAAAAAGTTGTCGTTTGCCGATATTCTGCTGATCTGTCCATCTTTACGGTCGAAATTGAAAAATGATTTTATGTTCACATCAATGCTCCTTTGTAAGTAATGCACTCATCCAGTAAGCCAATAGAAGCGGATCGGAATACGATAAAAAGTAGTCCGAAACATCATCCATTCCTATGGCAGTATTCGTAGTCCGAACAGGTATTGTACCATAAACTTTGATATATTGAATACAATCGATAAACTGTTTGCGAATATGTGGTTTTGCAGAGTCATATAACTCCAGTAATTCATTGCCTTTTTCGATAAGCGCTAAGGCTTTTTCTAAAGAGATGCGGGTATCAAACAAATTTAATTCATTGCCGTGTGCGGGAATTGGTTGTTTTGCCGTTTTATAGGATATGGAGCCGTCAAAAAGCAGGAATGCATTTAATGATATAACACGGTTATCAGTAATCTGATCGGTTGCCAGTTCGAATATTTTCTTTAATGTTTTATGGATATATTCAATGGGGACATGAAAACACAACTCGTTGGCGCATGCCCAGTATACTGTTGTTTCCGGCCTTTTGTGCAGATATAGTCCAATGCCTGCCTGAAGTATGATTTCGCTCAATGAAAGATAAGCGTTAAGATGTGACAAGTCAAGGTATATCGGCAGATGCGCTGTGGGATTATAAGCTGTCAATCTAAGGATTACTATGGGGTAACTCAATTGAGTGTGTTCGGTGTTATATGTATCCAATAAAAATCCACGTTCGTGTTTTTTGGGAAATGTTGTGATATTATGCATAAAATTTCCTGCCGCAGTCAGTTGATAAGTTATGGCAGGGTGGTCTGGGAAAATTTTTTGAAAATTTTTATCTGCAATATCCCAACGGCAAAAAAGAGGAGTTTCATCGGTTTTGTTATGGATTGGGAATGTCAACGCAGGATGAGCGCATTTTTTCAAATATATTTCAGGCGGTTGAGATGCGGATGTTTCTTCATTTGTTTTAACCGGTTCAAAAATAGAGTCGTAGTTGTCTTTGAGAAACTGGAAATCAGCCTGTGTGCATGGTTTGTCTAAATCTATATCCCTGAAAAACAAGTCTCCGGTATTGCGATGACTGCTGAAATGCTTGACGACATCGCTTTTGCGAACCGGTTCCAGTTGATGGTTGAGTGTAAATTCAAACCCGTACTCGCTAAGCAATCGTTTGTTTGATCGCAAAAGTAATTCCTGCAGTTTTTCCTGATATAAATTGGGTATAAGCAGAACTGCAGTCGATGTTGTCGAATGCAAGATGCAAAAATCATACAACCCGTAGAGTGAAAGTATATCTTTACATGCGCTGAGTGTAATTGATCGTTCGGTAAGTTTATGTATAGGATTAATATTCACTTGTAAATCATTTATAGATAGCTTTAATATGCAATATCGTGTTTCCGATGCATCCTGTATGGTATCGCGCACTACACGGCTATTTTGGCTTATGAAAATGTTTTTGTGGTGGTGCTGAAGATATTGATACAGGCAACAGGCGAACGCGGCTGTAATTTTTGCGTGATCGAAATACGAAAACATAAATTCGTCGCCGTGATGCGCCAAGGATATCGACCAGAAATATTTGCGTATTATATAATATAATGTGTCTACGCATGCATGTTGTATATGCCGGGCTGATTTTTCGAGATCGTCAAGAAACGAGTTGATCAGATATGACGGAGAGAAAAAGATTTCTTTTTTTGAACGCTTGAGTTCAAGCAAAATCGAGTCGGATAACTCGCTGGCATGAAAAAAACGGTCTGAAATATTCTCATCCGGACGATGCATCCCGAAGAAAATCGATTTCATAGGCGATACAGCGCCTTTAGAGTCGATGGTCTTGGCCACAGATATATTTTCAGCTTCACTGATCAGCTCTGATAAGATTCGTTCTTCGTTCATGGCGGCAGTACTCAGGTCAGACTGCAAATGTGTTCTTGATACGAAATTTAATAAGGAATCAAGTTCTGTCCACGAAGACGGTATCAGCCGTGGAATTTCATTTTCCATGTCGAGTTGTTGCATGATGTGTAGCACATCATGTAGCAGACTGCTTACAGCTATTTTTTCCAGTTGATTCATTAATTCCACCAAAATAATCAAAAAAACTAAAAATTAAGGTATAGTTGGTGCTATATTAAAGATTATTAACATGTCGCCGGCCATATACGTCATATTGTGATAGTGATTGATAACATTATCCCTCAAGACAGTCAATGGAATTTTACCTTGTTGTGGCTTTTTTAGACAAAAGCTTGCCAATGTATATTGCCGCTTTATTACATTACACTTGTTAGTGTAATAAAAAAAAAGTTCAAAAAAAAAGTTAATTATTTGCATTTTCAATTATTTTATTGTATAATTAATTTAGTAAATAATAAAAGTACGAATGGTTGATTTTTGACACACAGCAATGATTTATGTGAAAAAAAACTTATTGGAACAGGCATTAGAAACACTTTGGCGCAAAGAAATTGAAATATTTTTTTAAGTGATAAGAAATTTTGTAATATTCCGATAAATATTATTGTTGTTATAAGTTGGAAAGAATGTCGTTTTCAAGGGACTGGATTCATAGATAAATTGCAGATAAAAGCCGTCGGCAGGTTTTTATCCGTTAAAGAAAAGTGGCTTTTGGTACGATTAATCAGATAAGTCGTATTGTGCCCGTATAGGGTAGTACTGACTGTTTTTATATATAAAGCGACTGACAAGGCTATGTATAAACAAAACACAATCAATAAGATAATGACGAAAAATTTAATTCATAGCAAAAGGAGGCCTATCATGTCAGTGCATCCCAATAAGGTGGTGTGTGGTGGTTTGTTGTTTGTAGTATTAATAGGATTAATTCTTTTCCCTCCCGTTTCCCTCCAAATTCCCGCTTATGCCGACGTCCCTTTGAAAGAAATGGAATCCCTTGGAACTCGTTTGCGCCATAGAACTATTTCTATGGATACAAACCGTGTAACCAAAAAGACGAAATGTAACATAAGCGTGGTCAACCTGTCCCATGACCCCGTTTACCCTCCAATTCGCCTTGTGATCGATTCTATTTCCGCTCCAAGCGTTACTCTGTCTTCCCCTGACGGTTCTATGAACGGTAAACCGTACATAGAAATTTCGGAAGCTAGCCTTGCCGACGGCGTGCTTGATCCCGGAGAAGAACATCCGCTATTGCTTACATTCGATAACCCCGGCGAAGTGAAATTTTCTTATGCGGTTTCGTTTTACGGCCATATGGCTTTGAAGGAGCTTACTTTTGCCGCAGTCGGTACAACTCCGAGGTTGATGGTGAATTCGAATATCAGTGTTCGAATTATCAGCATCAGAGTCGATAGAGCTAGAGGCGGCGTGGAATACAGAGTGTCCCTGCGAAATACGGGAAATGAAGATATTTTCTGTCCGATCCGCATTGTTGTTGATTCTATTACAAATCCGGCAGTAGCACTTGCAGATAACTACGGGGTAATGGACGGATTTCCTTATGTCGTTGTTGAAGACGAAATTGCCGACGGTGTTCTTTCGCCCGGCGAAGAATCCGATCCTATCTGGCTTTATTTTTCAGATCCTCCTTTGGCTAAGTTTGGCTTTACCAGTAAAACACATGGTTTCAAAGCCTATTATTATGACGTAACCAGTCAGTTGAATGTACTGCTTGAAGACCTCGGTGTTGTAACCGGGGTTAATACTTTTTCCGTAAATATTTCGAATACGACTCTTAGCGCCATTAACGGGCCGGTTCGCATGAAGATTACCGGAATGACAGTTGCCGGCGTACCGTTTACAGGTGATATTGCTTCTCTGGTGAGCAGTAAATCAGGTGTAGTAGCCGGTATTCCGTATCAGATTATAGTTCCCGGTCAGAACCAAATAGGCGCAGGTCAGTCTACGTCGGTGAATATGCTTGTAGGCAACACCTCCGGCGAACCGCTTGGTTTTACCTTGGAGTTTGAGGCGCTTTATCATCCTCTTGACGTTTTGACAGGTGTTTCAGTCAATTTAGGATCTCCGGTAAATAATGCCGGAGCAGGTACAACTGCCATTACGGCTACATTGTTAAACACCGGTTCTCAGGCAGTTGTCAGCCCGATGATGCTTATATTGGATTCTGTTAATATCAGCACCGTAGAGTTGCAGGGTATTTCGGGTTATATTCAGGGTAAACCTTTTATCGAAGTCGATATTCCTCAGGGTATGCTCTATAGTCAGGAATCACAGGAAGTCCAGCTTGTTTTCGCCAATCCTCAACAGGCGGCTTTTACGCCTGTAATGGTTGTTCAGGGTGTGCAGTCCGTTGCGGTTGCCGATAATCAACCGCCTGTATCTCAATACGTTTATGCTTATCATGATCAATGGGTAAATCAGAATGAGGTCGCAGTTTCTCTTAGCGCGACCGATGATGTCAGCGGTGTGAAAGCTATTTATTACAGAATAAACGGCGGAGCGATACAGGAATATACGGGGTTATTGGTTTTTTCTATTTCAGCAGTAGCTCGTACCATTACTTTCTGGGCGGAAGATAATGCCGGAAACGTCGAATCGCCGGCCAAACAAGTTATTGTTAAACTTGATAAAGATGCTCCTCACACAAGTTATGTGTTTCCCGGAGAGGGGACTTGGCTTACTCAAAATACTACTATTTCTTTAACTGCCGACGATCTTTTTATAGGCAATGAATTGAGCGGTGTATTGAACATCAACTATAAGGTTGGCGATGCAGGAACGGTACAAACAGTTGCCGGAACATCGGTTCAGGTATCGATTACTGCTGAAGGGCAGTATCCTGTGTATTTCTGGGCGGTAGATAATGCCGGGAATATAGAACAACAACAAACTGTCATGGTATGGATGGATAAAACAGCTCCGATAACCGGTTTTACCTATGCCGCCGCCGGGCAGTGGACAAATCAGCCTGCGAACATCCAGTTGACCGCTCAAGATGCTGTTAGCGGCGTTGCGGTTATACATTATATTATAAATGGAGTGGAATATACTGGTAGCAATATTCAGATATCCGAGTCCGGTGAATATGATGTAACTTGCTGGAGTGTTGATGTTGCCGGTAATATCGAAACGCCGGCGCATCAGATCAGTGTCAAGATAGATAATCAGTCACCTAACGTAGCTCATAATTTTACCGCTACAGGCCAATGGCTTACTGCTGATACAATTGTAACGATTACAGCTGACGACATTTATCAGGGCGCTAGCCTTACCGGAGTTCAGAGCGTAAGTTATAAGATAGGTGATGCCGGAACGGTACAGACGATTGCCGGCGCATCTGCTCAGGTGTCGGTTACTGCCGAAGGGCAGTATCCTGTGTATTTCTGGGCGATTGATAATGCCGGAAATGAATCCGCTCACGGAAGTTTTGTCGTATGGATGGATAAAACCGCTCCGACAACTAGCTTCTCTTATCCGTATGACGGGCAATGGACTAGCCAGCCTGCGAACATCCAGTTGATCGCTGAAGACGCGGTTAGCGGTATAGCCGCTATTTATTATACCATTGACGGCAACCAGTTTACCGGTAACCTTATTCAAATAAGCTCTCCGGGAGATTATGCTGTAACGTGCTGGAGTGTGGATAATGCCGGAAACGTCGAAACGCCGGTTCATCAGTTTAATGTAAAAATTGACGATCAACTGCCGACCGTAAATCACAACTTTCAATATTCAGCTCAATGGATAACAGCTGATACGCTTGTCACTTTAACAGCAAGTAGCGGTAATGTGCCTATTTTGAATATACAGTATAAAATAGGCGAAACCGGAACAGTAGAAACTGTATCAGGATCAACTGCTCAGGTACAAATTTCACAGGAAGGGCAATATCCGGTTTATTTTTGGGCAAATAACACCGAAGGAGCTTCGAGCGCTCAGAACAATTTTATTGTCTGGATGGATAAAACAGCTCCGATAACCGGTTTTACCTATGCCGCCGCCGGGCAATGGACAAATCAGCCTGCGAACATTCAGTTGACCGCTCAAGACGCTGTTAGCGGCGTTGCGGTTATACATTATACTATAAATGGAGTGGAATATACCGGTAGCAATATTCAGATATCCGAGTCCGGTGAATATGATGTAACGTGCTGGAGTGTTGATGTTGCCGGTAATGTCGAAACGCCGGCGCATCAGATCAGTGTCAAGATCGATAGTCAGTCACCTAACGTCGCTCATAATTTTAACGCTACAGGCCAATGGCTTACGGCAAATACGGTAGTTACGGTTACGGCTGATGACCTTTATCAGGGTATGGAACTTTCAGGAGTTCAGAGTGTCAGTTATAAAATAGGTGATGCCGGAACGGTACAGACGATTGCCGGTGCATCTGCTCAGGTGTCGGTTAATGTCGAAGGGCAGTATCCTGTGTATTTCTGGGCGGTAGACAATGTGGGAAATGAATCCGCTCATGGGAGTTTTGTCGTATGGATGGATAAAACCGCTCCTGTTACTACCGCAGTATACGCAAACAACGGTATATGGGTAACCGAGGACGCTTCTATTTCCCTTACTGCCGAAGATAGTGTCAGTGGTGTGGCTCAGACTTATTATTCTATCAATGGAGCGGAATCGGTGTATACCGGCTCTCCTATAACTATAACCCAGGCCGGAGAATATTTTGTAAATTACTGGAGTGTAGATAACGCGGGCAATATAGAATCGAAATATGCCAATCAGGTTATAGTTAGAATCGATAGAACCGCTCCTACTACAACTACAAGCTCTGATGCTATAAATAATGTATGGGTAAACTATCCTGTAAATATAACTCTCATTCCTAATGATCCTGAGGGGAATCTTGCTCAAACATATTTTATAGTCAATGGCGGTGCGACACAAACTGGAACTCAGGTAAATATTCCTAATGACGGAATACATACGGTTCAATACTGGAGTGCTGATACTTTAAATAATACTGAAGCGGAAAAATCTCTGACGATAAAAATAGATACCAAAAAACCTGTAACCACAGACAATTATGACGGAACAGTAATAGGTGATGTGACCATAACTCTGACAGCCACCGATGAAAACGGTTCTATTCCCGTCAGCGGGCTGAAGGCTACAAGATACACTATAAACGGAGGTTCTACAGTTACAGGAACGAGTATATTTCTACCGGGAACCGGTATGTATAATGTTCAATATTGGAGCGAAGACAACGCCGGCAATATTGAGAATAAACATACGCTTAACATCGCATTCACAACCGCGCCGGTATTATTTATAACCACGCCGGTCAACGGATTTACTACAACCGGTGAAACGGTGAATATTTTTGGAGAAATTGACAATGATAGCCCAGTAACAATAACTTGCAACAATGTTGCAGGTACTGTTACAGGAAACCAATTCCAGATTTTGGGATTGCCATTGCAGGAAGGCCAAGTTTACTATTCTGTGGAAGCAGAAAATGTAGCCGGATTGAAAACTACACGATATGTATTGATAATAAAAGATACCACTGCGCCGGTAGTAACCATTACATCTCCTGCAAACGGTACTACGCTAGCCGCAACCACAGTAAATATAACAGGTTCTGTTCAGGAAACCAATGCCACATATTATCTCGAAAAATCAAGCGGTCCTGATCAGCAACTTACAATACAGAGCGACGGAACATTTACAATCGCAAGTTATCCTATTGTCGAAGGTACTAATATTCTGTCCTTTTACGGTATTGACGCGCTTGGAAATAACGGCAAAACAAAGGGAACGCAAACAAAAATAACAATTATCAGTGATTTAACCCCTCCGACTATGACATTGCAAGTAGCTTTATACGATGCTCAAACAGATTTGCCTCGTGCTCCGCAGACGGTTAACGGAGCTGACGTAACATATTACAATCAGGTAGGTAAACTGGATATATCAGGTCAGGTTGGTGAAGCAACGGCAACAGTCCGTATCAACGGTATAGATGTACCGGTTCAGGCGGACGGCACGTTTTCGAGGACAGGTATAACGATGGCGCTTGCGGAAGGGCAGGAAGGTCTTGTAACCATAGGCGCCCGTGATGCTGTTCAGAATTTAAACCGCGTTTATGTGCGTATCATAAAAGATACCACCGGTCCTGAAATTTTTGTAACCAGTTTTACCGACGGTCAAATAACCAATGATCCTGCTCCTAAAACGGTAACCGGCGTTGCGCGCGGAACTACTCAAGTTACAGTTAATGGCCAGACCGTTGCTGTAGCAGATGAGCGTTTTACATTCAATAATTGGGCGATTGCGCAGGGTGTCAATACTTTGAGTGTCAGCGGTTCGGATAGTATAGGTAACATTACTTCTATCTCGCGCAATCTGATACTCGATTCTATTGCTCCGGATGCTCCTATTTTGTTAACTCCTTCGGTTCAAACTTTTTATAGTAATCAAGACAGGGTAAGTATTCACGGAACTGCCGAACCGAACTCGGTTGTCATGTTTACAGGCGGCGCTCTTAATGTTGAAGAAAACGCAGGAGTTGGCGGATTATTTACTCGAAACGTATTTTTAAATACAAATACGACAAATAATATTCAGGTTAGACAACGTGATGTAGCCGGCAATATCAGTGCGCCTGCTTCATTAATTGTAATACATGATAACCGTCGTCCTGTGTTACAGGTAAGTTCTCCGACATACAGTATTACCGATTCGTTTCAGGTTCTTGTGTCTGCTAATGTATCTGATGATGTGGCTTTGACAGATTCGATTAAGATCGAAGTCAGTAGTAACGGCTCTATCGTCAACACATTTAACGCTCCTATAGTGAATGGTGTAGCAACAACGATGGTGAACCTTGGAGATGGAAATTACGGCCAATACACCCTGATCATAACTGTTTCGGACAGATCAGGAAATACGCGGGTAGTAAACCTTCCTATGCAATATATTGAACCGACTGATGACACGGAAGGACCTGAAATCGTTATAACAGTACCTCAGAACAATACTTTCATCAACACGCCTAATCTTGTTATACAAGGTTCTTGTGTTGATCGAAGCGGAGTTTCCGAGTTTAAGATTTCGATTGACGGAGTTGATTACACAGATATACCACCGGAAAATTACGATAATGAAGGTATGGGATCATTTTCTTATACAGTTTCGTTGGGTTCCGATGGACTTCATACGATATCTCTGATGGCGCGCGATATGACTTTGAATAACAATCAATCTATTGTCAACCTGCAAGTTACTCTTGACACCGTACCGCCTCTCACGGCGCCAACGGTTTCAGGGATAACTCCCGGTATACAAACCGGCGACGACGCCTTTTTGACCAACAACAGCAATATTCGTGTAATAGGATCCTATGAACCGGGATTTACGGTAACGGCTCAGAGCAGTATTGAAACAAAGAGCGCTACAGTATCTACAACAGGTATTTATCAAGTCGATATCAAGATTTCTTCAAGTACACAGCAGAATATAGAAGATGTTATAACGCTGGTTGGTTTCGATAAAGCAGGTAATGCCAGTACGCAAATCAATCCGGATTTAAAAAAGGTGATTACAGTTGTCTATGATGGAATCAAACCGACTGTTACTAATGTTGTTCCTGTAGACGGCTCTATTAATGTCGGACTTAATGAAACTATAACCGTGACATTTTCGGAAGCGATTCAGGCTGAGTCTTTGGGCGGTAATCAAGGAAACAGAATTTATGTTACGGATTCGCAAAACGTAAGATATGAAGGAGTATTGACTGTTGTTGCGGGTACGGAAGGCAAAGTCGCTTTGTACACACTTACCGAAGATTTATCTTTTGCAGACAGCGAACAGCTAACGATTACTATCGACGAAAATATTAAGGATATGGCGGGTAACAATCTGCAAACTACATATACTACAGTTTTTTATACAGTGGATGAAACACCTCCTGCTGTACCGCAAATAACAAGCATATCACCCGGAACAATAATAAATGTACCTTCCATTAATGTGGCGGTTAAAACCGATCCTGATACTAATGTTATTGTTTATTATGCAGATAACGATACACCTGTGGCTTTGCCATTCTATTCCTCAGGTTCACAGATCAACATAGAAATATTTGTGATAGAAAATGTAGTAAATAATTTTATGTTGCGTGCGAGAGATATGGCCGGCAACGAAAGCTCCACGTCAACCGTAATAACGGTTACCCATGATAGTATACGACCGTCTATTTTGACTATTTCTCCGGATGAAACGGATACTACTCCGCTACCATACAACGCTATATTTCAAGTGGAATTTGATGAAAGAATATCTCAAGATACGCTTGGAGCTGTTAGCTTGGCTAGCAATTCTGGGCCGATTGTCGCTACATATACTTTGGTTGCTAATTCTAGCGGTGTGCCGAATGCAACCGTGCGTATTGTTCCCACTAATCTGCTTAGCGACGGCGCGGTTGTAACTTTGACTATTACGGAAGATATCAAGGATATCGCAGGTAATAGCCCTGATTTCAGTGCCGAACCGGATGGCGTTAAAAAAGTTGTATATAATGTTCAAGATAACGTTCCTCCTGCTGTACCGGTTATTACCGCGTTAAGCGAACAGTCGCCAACAACCGCGTTAGAGGTTGTTGTTACCGGCACTACGGAACCCGGTGCAGATATACTCGTAAACGGTGGCGCTATTTCTGGAACTTTGGTTTTAGCCAGCAACAGCGATACCGGCGAGTTTTCGGTAACTGTTCCGCTACAAAGCGACAAAAATAATGTTATTACGATTAGATCTCGCGATAAAGCAGGCAACACGAGCGGCTCAGTAACGAGATCGATTTTCTCCGATCAAAAAGCGCCGTCGTTGTTGAGTATTATGCCTTCTGAAGGTTCGGCCATTCCTGCATCGGGAGTATTTACACTTGTGTTCAGCGAGGCGATAAAGCAATCGACTTTAAGTGCGATAGTTATTATGCAACAGACTACACCGGTATCTTCTACAACGTCCGTTAATGAAGACGGTAATATTGTAAATATCACTTCGAGTAATCCTCTTGATACAACTATGCCGCATAGCTTGGTCATAGGTACCGGCGTTACGGATGAGGCTGGTAATCATTTTGCCGCGGAACGTGTTGTGGTGTATCAGACAAATGATCCTATAGTTCCTTCTAAACCGATTCTTACATCAGCGACTGAAAACTCCCCGACAACCGCTACAGAAGTCACTGTATCTGGATACGGCGAAAATTTCACACAAATAACAACTGTTCAAGCGGTGAAACTAGGCGGTGGAGTAGTTGCGGAAGTTTTGGCTGGCGCGGATTCACTCTTTAATATCACAATACCGTTGGAAACCAATAAACTGAACAGTTTTAGGATTCGCGGCAAACGTCCTTCGGGCAATCTCGGACAACCAGTGGATTTCTCAATTGTGCAAGACATAGCCGGACCTCAGATAACTATTCTTGCACCGTCCGCCGGTGTTGTTCTTCCTTCCGACTCGGTTACGTTGGTAGCCAATATTAAAGATGCGAGTACGCTCTCATCTTGTAAAGTAAATGGTGTCGAAAAGATATTGAATGTCGATAAGAACGGGTATCTGAACACTATTGTAGAAAATATAACAGATCAGATGTTGTTGACTATTGAGGCGTCTGATGTAGTAAATAATAAATCTACCGAATCTATTCAATTATCGGTTAACATTGAAGATCCCGCTACGGAAATGAATCCTCCGGTTATATCAATAATTTATCCCACGCAAGGTATGCATTTTGACGGCCAGTCGATAAGTGTAATGGGTACTGTTGAAGACGCAAACGATATAAGCATGATAACCGTTGACGGTACAAAAGTAACTACGCCGTCTACGTTCCCGACTGCTTCGGCTTATTATACTTCCACTGCTAAATTGGTTGACGGCGCCAATGTCATAACCGTAAACGCATGGGACATTAACAATAATATGGGAACAGCCACAGTAACAATCGATGTGGATATCGCTCCGCCTTCGATCACCATAACCAGCCCGCAATTTGAGGGTATTTTTACTGAATCCAATGTAACTATAAGCGGTTTGGTAACAGATTCTAACGGTATTCTTGAATTTACAATGGATGATATCCCAGTTGCTTACGATGAAAGCGGGCATTTTTCGGCTAACCTGAACATCTCGGTAGGGGCCAACAAAATACAGTTTAAAGCTACTGACGTAGCGGGTAATATTACTGAACTGGAATGGATAGTATACTATGATGTTATAGGCCCTGTGGTTCAATCTATCAGTCCGGCAGACGGCGAAACAGGTGTTCCCTTCAGTGCGGTTGTCCATATTCAATTTGACGAACGACTTGCCCCTGAAACCGTTTCCACGGATACTGTGAAACTTGTGTATCTGGATGATATCGGAGACGAGATTAAAGAGTTGACCGGTAATGTTACGCTTGACAGAGATGTAGTGGTGTTTTCACCTAATACACTTCTTGCGCCGGGCGCTACATACAGGGTGAAAATACTTAACGGTATTACCGATCTTATAGGATTTCCTTTGCAGTCACCTATCAGTACTGTATTTACAGTAGATACGCAGATAACCATGTTGTGCGGTATGGTTATAGATCCCGATACAGGAGAAGGTATATATAACGCCAATGTTTCTATTATTGGCACCGGTATTTCCATGAAAACTGATAAACTTGGTAACTTCAATATTCGACGGGCGACTATACCGGCAGGACTTCAACTTATTCATGTTGACGGCTCGACCGCTATTCATAACGATAATATAGTTTTCGCTGAAAACAGATTTGAACACATGATATTAACGAATCAGATCAATAATGTAAACAAAGCTATTTATTTGCCGCGATTGAACCCGCTGTCCACCGAATATGTAAACGGCCTGACAGAACAGGTCATTACCTTTAACGATACTATTACAGGTGCGTTTGACGATGCGCCTATTCCCGATAGATTTTCAATGACAGTGCCGGCCGGTGCACTAGAGTTTCCAAATGGTTCGACCAGCGGGGCGATAAGCGCGAGTATAGTACATGAAATGTTTTTACCGAATCCGGAAGTTAGCCCTGCATTTTCAGTACCTGTTGTAACAGCAGTTTGGTTTCATCCGTTCGGTATTAAATGTAATGAGCCTGTTAAAGTGAGCCTGCCTTTCCCGAGCGACCGGGGAGAAACCGGTATCAACCCTGGTGATCGTTTCATGATTATAAGTTATAATTCGGAAACATGTAAATGGGAAGACGTAGGTTACGGTCATGCCAATGACGATGTTACAGTTCTTGAAATGGCGGAAGGTTTTGGTCTTACCGAGCTTACAATTGTTGCTATGTTGCCTATAGCGATTAGTCAGCCGCTGGAAAACGAACTGCGCGTAATGCATAAAAAATATTATGGAGGTCAAGGCGAAGATCAATTTATCGGTCTGTTGCTCGAACTTATGGTAGCAATATCAATTATGGCCATGATGACTCCGTTGTCTATTGTCGGTTGGTCGGTTCAGCAGGCTAAACCCGGTACTCAACAGGATAGGATATACTACTCAGGCGCTATGTGTAAGGTTTCCAATGAATGGCGGGCCAAGCCGTCAGGTTATGAAGGGCGCGTGTTTAGCCATCAGTATTATCCACTGTTTCCGAGTCTAATATGGCTTATGGTTTGTATGGCGCTTAACTATCCGGTCAACTGTACGGTTGATGTGGAATGGGTCTCAAGCAGAACAGGGTCGTCAGGTATTCGTAATTTGCCTGTTTGCAGTTACACGCTGGAACATTCCGCATTTAATACCAGTTTTCATACCGTTAGAAACCCATTTCCTCTTATTATAGATGTTTGGGGGTATAGCGGCGATATCAGGTTTATAGGCGATGACGGCAATCCGACGCCAAATCCTCCAACAGCTCCGGCTACCAGTCCGTGGATCGGTGTTTATAGTGATGCTCAGCAGTTTGACGGCGGGGCTTCCGGTATAGTCGATGGAGATCCCGTGGCATCGACAAGGTTGATCTATGGGCCGCTCGACAGCACATCCGGTTTATGGTGGAAAAGCTACAGCGGAGCTACAATAAAATCTAATATGTGGGCCGTCGGCAGAAGACAACCTATATATGGCGCGGATGGCGGTGTGGTGAACCAGACATGGCGTTCTTATATATATCCGGGTAAAGATATACGTGTGTTATGTAAGGCAGGTGATAATTATGTCGGCGATAATTATACTGTGGCTCCGTATCCACAGGTCAGTACGACAACAGGCAACATTACTAATGTTAATATGTATTGTAATGTTACCATAGGCAAACTTAATGTGGATTGTTATATATCACGACAATATATTACAACTACAACCACAGGTACTTTAATTTCCGAGCAAATCTTGCCATATCAGGGTATAGCTTCTACATGTGATACTAAATTGGTTTTATATACCGGTATGACCCTTGCGAACGGTAAAACGGCGCCTGCGGGTAATTATGATCTGCAGGGGCAGATATCGTATCCGGGTGGTACTACTAATTTGAATGTAAAACCTGGTGGAGGTACTCCTTGGGTTGCAGTGGGACACCCTCAACCGGGTACATATACAGTGAAGGTATCTTCAAACGGCAACTGGGGTGAATCTGATTTGTTGTATATCAATTTAAAATCAAAACAGCAAGCGCCTGAAGCGACTCCGCCTGTTGTAGAGCGACCGCAGGCGCGAACCGGAGGCCGAGGCGTTTATACGGCTCCGACAGGGACTCAGGAAGGTGATTCACGCAGGGTAACGCCTGCTCCTGCGGCGGATACTGATAGAAAAGAATATACTATTGTTGTAGTAGAACCTATTATGTTCTCGAGTTGCGGGGCTGGATCATGCGATGCGAAAGCGTATTATGTGAATTTTTCTCAATTTCATCAGAGCGGCGACCCGAATATGCTGGCCAGCTTACCTGTAAATCCTGAAGATATATTTAACGTTGCTGAACCGAAAATAACTATAGATCATTATAAGAAAGTAGCTACAAAGGTTGAAATCAAATTAAACTCACGATCGCTTATAACGGGCGCGGAGGCCAAACCAGGTATTTTATTCAGACTTACTCAAGTTGGTTTGCCGTATGTGCTTACCCGTAAATTACCCGCTAATTTTGTCACGCGGACTCCTATGGATCCGGATGGCGGCGCTTCACCTGAGTGGGCTGTATATTCTACGGGTGTAGTAACTGCGATATACCCTGATTTTGCACCTAAGCCATCAATGTTTACGCTTGATACTAAAGTATCAGGGGTAACTATAGTTTTAGATATAGTTCCTCCTCCGCCAGCTTATGCCGGCGATTTGACTAATATAACACGATATTTTGACTTCCTTGAAGCCGAACGCGAAGCGATTTTCCAGAAAAGATATTGGCTGATTGAAATTATAGATAGAAATACCATGTTGAATACTGAGTCATCAGGAGTCAACTATCAGGACAGCGTATATAACTTGATTGAAAAAGTTATAATTTATGTTGAATAAAGGAGATATAAGAATGAAACTTATAAATAAGCTCAAATATACCATAATTATTAACAAAGGAGTTCTACAATGAATATGCCGTGTTGGAGTAGAATACTAAAAAAACTGTTCTTTCTGGTTGGCGTAATCATCACAATTGAATCTGGTTTTATGGTGTGTACGTATTCCCAGAACAATCAACCCGGAGAAAATTCTCCGCCGGTTGTGCAACGAATTGAGATAGGATCATTTTTCAATTCGTTTACTGAACGCCTCTTGGTAAACTTTCATGTATGGGATGATAGCGGAATACGAAGTATAGAAGTCAGTATTATAGCTCATTCCGATACGTGGATGAATGATCCGAATATCACTGATTCCGAGATTAGAGCTACAGGTAATTTCTTTGTTTTTGAAGAAACTGTGGATGCCCCTAATCCGGAAGACAGAAAAATCATTGTTATGGAAGATATTGTTCTGCCCGATGGAGCTGATGAGACGTTAGGTATACCTGAAGATGCTTTTCTTACTATTACAGCAAAAGCAACGGATATAGACGGCGTTGAGTCGGAAATTGTACAAAAGGTTGTATATCAGGATTTTGTCAATTATCTCGAGGGTGTCGCTGTTACCAGTTACTATGATGAGATGGAAGATGAACAATATATTATTGGAGGTGTATTGTTCAATGATGTGACTCTTATCAAATCGTTTAAGATTGAGGTAATAGGCGTATCTCTTTCGGTGTTCAATGCGGCTAACAGGGTATGGGACAACATAGAGCGTCAGGCATTCTGTTTTCAGACTCGGACGTATGCTATCAGTGATCAGAAGCTTGAGTATGAATTATTTTTTCCGTTGGAAGAGGATTTTGATCTTCCTGAAGACGCTTTGTTGCGGGTATCCGTATCTATGCGTGATATGGCTGAAAACACAATAGACGCCATGTTTACCAATTATCTGAATAATTCTATTGAAGAGGATTTGCTGGAACTTCGCTTAGAGCCATCAGATGTTTTTCTCAGCGGTTTTGCCGAAACGCTTCAGTTGCGGGTATACGCAACCTTTTCAAAGTCAGGGGAACGTGAAATTACCCATTCTATAAACGGGACAGGTTACTATATTACTCAGGATCCGGAAAATCCGGTTATATCGGTTAGTTCAAATGGTCTGGTTACCGCCATAGGTGATGGAACTGCTCAAATTACAGCTATAAACCGAGGCAAAACCGATACTATAAATGTACGTGTCGAGTTAGCTACATCCTTAGAAGCTGTATCTTTGGATCCTCGATCGTTTGATTTTACTCATGTTGGCATAACTCACAGGTTGAAGTTATTCGGATATGTTCCGGATGGTCAGGGCGGTTTGAGAGAAATAGATCTGACCGATTCTTCCGTAAACACAAGATACAGATCTACCGATTCCAGTATAATTGATGTTACTAACAACGGTTATATGACTTCAAAGGGTATTGGCGGGGCTGATATTACAGTCCAAGTGCTTGGGCTTGAAGATACTATTCATGTTACAGCAGTCGATGGGCCACCTAGGATTACCGTTATTCCGTCGCTTTATCAAGTCCCTGAAGGTGATACTTTTATGATATCCACTGAAGTATGGGATGATTTTGGTGTTAGTAAAGTGAATTTTTATGTTGATGGGTATCCGGTAGCAGAAGATGATAAAGAGCCATTTGAGCTTTCTATTCAAGCGCCCGAACGTCGTGCCGGTTCAAAAATGCTTTTGAGCGCCAAAGTTATCGATACATCAGGGCAAGAAAGTTGGGCAGAAACCGTAACAATATCTATTGTAAGGCAACCTTATAGCGCATTACCTAAAAGTTTTACAGTTATTCCAAACGAAGTGTTGTACCAGCTTGAAAGTTTACCCGCTCCTCTGGGCTTCCTTATTCCTCATGTTGGCGACCGCATGTTAACGTCAGTGACATGGCCGTTTCGCATAACTGGCGATGATGAGGTTGTCGATAGGGTAGAATTTTTTGTTGACGGCAAATCGATCGGCGTTGTGAATTATGCTAATCAATTGCCTCTTGATTTCGAAGGTGGGGGCAGTCAGGGCGGCAATAGCCAGAAACAGCCTCTGATGATTCCTGTCTGGGAAATCAGGTTTGATCCTATGGATATAGAACCTGGCAGATCTGTAGTTGTGTCTGCGCGTGCATTTGATAAGAAGGGAAATTATTCGGTCAGTGAGGCGATCGTGGTTAGAGCGGAACGTGATTTTCCGCCTACTATTCGTTTGCTGGAACCGATAGACCGTAGCTCGGTCATAGAAAATTCGAAATTGAATATATCAGGACGTATTAGCGACGATACACTGAAAATGGGAACAACCGCAAAATTTTATGTAAATGATCAGGTTGTCTACGAAAGAGCGTTCAAGGAAGAATATGTTTTGGATGTTTTCTTTAATCCTTATGCGACCGCCGGGACAGTTACTATGTCATATCAGTATCCTGTGCCGGAAGGTAATTTGTATACGAAATTGCGCATTAGGATGGAGGCAATAGATAAGGAAGGGCAATTAGCGTCAAGCGAAGAACATGAGGTTACGATTATAGCAAATCAGCCTCCTGAGGTGTTGGTATCCAATCCGTTGCCGGGATCAGAGATTACTACGGGAGATACCGTTATTATAAAAGCAATTGCAGTTGACGATTCGGGAATAATAAGCAATGTGGAATTTTTTATCGACGGACAGCCTTTAGGGGCAGACGATACCGCTACAAAGAATATCTACGGTATGCCTGAATATTCTGTGGAGTATTATGTGCCGCTCGATAAAGTTGAGGAGTTAATTACCATTACTGCCCGGGCGACTGACGGTACAGGAAAGCGAACATTGTCTACCGAAACAATTGTCGCTATAGTAGCCGATCATACATTGCCGACTATACATATTGCATCGCCGCGAAATGACGAGGTATTTCGTGAAACCCAGAACGCATTAGTTTCAGTGGCTGGTTTTGACGATATCGGAGTGAAACATGTGAGTATCACTATATCTAAGGAAAATGATCCGGAAGCGGCTCCCATAGAGTACGAAACAACAGATATAGTTATAGTAAATGAGCATTTGAATACTTTCTTTGTCAATTATGTAATCGATAATAGTTATCTTAATGTTGGCGACAGAATCAAGATAGAGGCGACAGCCACGGATAATTCCAATAACACCAATTTCGCAGTGCCTTTGAGGGTAGACGTTGTTCAAGATAATCCGCCGGAAGTAATTATTCTTCGTCCGTATCCTGAGCAAAAGATTGTCATGGGACAGAAAACCACTGTTGACGCCCATGTTATTGATGATGTGGGATTAAATAGAGTTGAGTTGACTGATAATGATGGCAACATATTACAAGTCGATTATCTTCAACCGTTTCAGTTTGAATATACTGTAGGCACCTATTCTGTAGCGACACCGATAACCCTGAAAGTACGCGCCTTTGATTCGGCAGGCCAAATGGCTACTGACCAAGTGACTTTTATAGCTTCGTTTGATACGGAGCCTCCTTATGTTAGCGTTATAGAGCCATACGGCGAAGGATTTGTCGTGTGCGGACGAGCTATCAGCTTGGTTGCCGGCACATCGGATAATGTAAAGGTAGACCGTGTAAAGTTCAAAGTTACATTTGCCGATGAAACTACCTCAGAATACACTACTTCCAGTGGGCATCTCGATTCGGCGGGTGTGTTTACTCTGTTTGCCGTGTCATTCACTTTCCCTCTTTCTCAGGCTGATACAGAGGCTTCCATAGAAGCTACGGCATACGATACTTCAAACAACAGCAGTTCACATAAAATATATGTCAAATTGATTCAAGACAGACCTCCTATAGTCGGTATAAACTATCCTTCAGCCGGAGCTACCTATTGGGAAGGCGAAGTGCTTGATGTAAAGTTTACGGTAAACGATGATTACGGTGTAGCGCAAGTACAGACAGTTTCTGACGGAGTGGTGTATCAGACAAAATCATTACCTCTTTCAACTGATTGGAAAGAAATATACAAGAAACTAAAAATAGAAACACCGACAAAAATAGAAATGAAAGTACAGGCGCCGCTGGTTGACCTTGTATACGATAACGAGGGAAGAGCGCTTGACGTTGAGGCACCTATTATAGTAAGAGCCATTGATGCACACGGCAATGTCGGAAGCGCATTGGTAACTTTGAATGTAAAAAATGACGTGACCGCTCCTACGGCCAAGATTACAAAACCGACCGGTTCGGTAAGCCTTCTTGAAAATGCTCAAATAACATTTACAGTGGAAACTTCCGATGATATTGCTATTAAGGGAGTTAAATTATACAGAGACGGCGTTTACGATTGTTTCTCGGAAAAAATAACAAGCACAAGAGTTGAAGAGATTAAAATACCCAATCCGTTGTCTTATGGATATTTGCTTGTAAGCAGAACTACATACTCGATTTTTACCATACAAACAACTATACCGGAAGGTACGGAAAATACAGAGTTAAGGTATTATGTGCGCTCATACGATAGGGCGGGCAATGATTCTGAACCGTCGAATAATGTCATTGTGAAAGTTATTCCCGATGAGATAGCGCCTAATGTGACTATTCAGGCGCCTACGACCGATCAGGAAATAGTAGAAAATACAATGATTACCGTGAATGTGAAAGTAACCGACAACGTAACTCCGGCTGAGGAGATGAGTTGTTCCGTTAAGGTTGAATATGATAAGCAAAGCACTTCGTATACCGCTCAGTGGGATGACAAAGAAAAAGGATATATCGTCAAATTTATGGCTCCGGAAAAAGTTGGTACTTTGCGTAAACGTATGCAGATATGGGCTTATGCACAAGATGAATCCGGCAATATAGGCGAATCTTCGCGAAGAAAAGTTTGGATTATGATGGATCTCGCTCCGACTATTTACTTCAAATCACCGGAAGACGGAACGAAGGTAACGGAACAGCTACAGTATACCGTTAATGCGGTTTCAAAAGATGATGTCGGATGCCCGCATGTTACTATTTTACAAACCGGCGGAGAACCCGTTGTCAGAGATATTACAACAAATATGCTTGATTCCATGGGTGTATCTGCAAACACGTTTGCGTTCGTTTACGATGTTTTCCCTGTAGAAACATCACTATCGGTTGTTCATATTGAAAAATATGATGCTATGGATGTTCTTATTGGAGAGTGGAAGTTAGAGCAGTATAACGGTGTCGACGATGGCGCCGGCGCAATGGTTAAGTTTTCCGATACCGGCTTGGGACTAATTGAAGAAGACAGGCTACACGTTACATTCATTCCGTCCGATACCGCGGATGTCGGGTCAGTGGAAGTGGAAGTAAGAATCGGTATCGCTGATTACGATACCACTCCTGGCGATCTTGACGTGATTTCCAATCATTATTTGGATACTCCGCCGTTTGTTCTTGATATAACAATCCCTCCTGATGGCGATTCTGTAGTATTGACTGTTTCAGCTTCCGATTCTACGGGTAATGCTGTTTCTACAATACTTAAAAAATTGACTATAAAAACACAAACTATTCATATCGGGCAAAATCAAGACGGCAGTATGACTGATGAGAATCCGGAAATAGATTATAATCTGATTGCTGAATTGTCTTCCAATAAAATATTAAAAATGTATAACCGCAATCAGCTTTTAAGTAAACTGGCGAAAGAAAAAGGATATGAACTCAGTAATTTGCCCGTACCTTTGAACAGTTCTCCGTATACAGAGCGTTTTGTGGCTTGCGGAGTAGATACGGCAGGGTATAGGTCGATAGCGGAACCTATAAATATAATTCATGTTCCGGACACAGTACCTCCGACAATAAAAATTACCAATTATAACAGCGGCGACCGTATTGTAGAAGGATATTGGATAAGAATACGGTTTACTGCATCGGATAATGTGGGTATAAAAAATACTATGTTGTTTATAGATGGTGCTCAGTCTGCTGTTTTACCTGCAGGAGCCAATACTGTCGAGGTGAGGATTCCCGAGGGTAAAGCCGGCTCTACTATGTTGTTCAATATGCGTGCTGTTGACCTAGTTGGAAATATCGGTAAATCAAACGATGTGATCCTTACCATAATGCCCGATAGACCGCCGACGGTAAAAATCAACAATTTATCGAATGTATTATGCGGAACGCTTTCCAATCCACATAATCAGCAGGCTATCGGCGGTATAAAAGTTCTGGAAGGAACTAATGTGAATTTCAGTTCGTTAGTTCAGGATGACGCTGGTCTTGCTAAGATTGAGCTGTTTGTCAATGGAAATCCTGTCAGTACGTCGAATATGCCTAAACTCTTTGAAGTGCCTGAAAGGTATTTTCAAGAAAAAGTCAGTTTCAGTCAGCTAGCAACATACGGAATTCCGTTCGGGACAAACAATTTTCCTTTTAACTTGAAGATCGTAGCTACGGATATCAAGGGTCAAACCGGTGCTGATGAATTGACTGTTATTTCCGTTAGCGATACTGCTCCTTATGTAGCTATGGCATCGCCGATACCTGGTCAGGAAATTGTTCAGGGTAAATTTTCTATCGATTTTGAAGTTGTGGCCGCAGATAACCTTGAGCTGGCTTGGGCTCGTTTTTACATTAATGGTCAGGCGTTAGGGTTCTTATCTAAACCGGCGGAAATCAAGATAGCTAAGTTCGGTTATGTCGATTCGCCTGTTGCTCCGTATGTATATGATGAATTCGGGCGTCCTGTGCCTTTTGATCCTCAGGTAGCTGAAGGCGTATTCAGTTTCCCTGCGCCATACGATAATGTCGATCCAAATAATCCGAGACGTCCGAAGCTGTACAGACAGGAAGTGTATCTGCCGGTCGGTTTGCTTGATGATAATCTGAAAATCAAGATTGGCGTCGAAGTAGCGGATAAGGAAGGCAACACAACTTATGTCGAACAGGAATTAAATGTCGTTACAGATCAACTGCCTCCGGAATGTAGTTTCTATCGTCCTATTTTAGATTGGGATGCTATCGAAGGTACGACTATTACAGTTGGTGTTAATGGTCGTGACAACGCCAGAATCAGTATAGTCGAAGTATGGGCTGGTGTCGGGGTTAACCTGCAAACAGGCGCTATCGACTGGACTAACGGCGGTCTTGGTAAACGAATCTATTATAAAGACGGATTTCCGCTGAAAGATTTTATAGTCGGTTCATGGTATAATGTCGATATGCCTCCGCAGGAATTTTTGTTCCAAGTACCGTTCTTAAGCGAATTGGGTATAACCGGTATTAACCGAAAGCCGTTTAACGAGTTTGTCGGCGGTACGCGCGAACGCTATCACTTTGCCGTACGTGTTTGGGATCATTCAGGAAACGATGGAGTGGCGTGGATTCCGATAGACATAATACCTGATAACAATCCTATTATAGATATCATATCTCCGAGGTACGGCACAGAGGTGGTTGAAGGTTCCCGTGTAACAATTGTGACCGAAGCGGCAGATGATGTCGGAGTTCGTTATGTCGATTTGATGATAAATAACGAGATCGTTCAGTCGCTGGCTGACCCGCCGTTTACTTTTTCTTATTTGGTACCGAAAGGTACTAAGGGAACCACCATTTTAGTTAATGCGCGGGCAGTAGATACATTCACGGAAAATACAGGAAATGTAAGTAAAGATGTTCCTGTATTGTTACGTGTTATAGGCGATGACCCGCCGAGTATAGGAATAGCCTATCCATTTCCAAATGATACTATATATGAAGGACGTTATTTGCTGGTGCAGGCCGCCGCTATAGATGATGTGGGTATAGTATCGGTCAAATTTTATATAAACGATGAGTTGGTATCGACAGATGTCAATCATCCTTATGAAATATTCTGGCGTATACCGTTTGGAAGCGCAGGCAAAGAAATAAAAATCGACGCTATTGCCACTGACACTGCTGGCCAAACCAAACAGGCGCAAAGAGTTACTGTTCGTGTAATAAACGACGATCAGCCGCCTGTCGTATCTATTGAAGAACCGGCCAATTATTCACAGGTCATAGAAGGCACTGAAGTTTATATCAGAGCACTTGCCGAAGATAATGTGTATGTAACTGCCGTGCGTTTCTATGTAGACGGCATACCAATGCACACAGATCTTACTCCTCCGTATGAGTTTACATACGGTGTTCCGAGAGATTCTGCGTTTGATTATTCGGATCCGAATAATCCGATACCCAAAGTGTTTACGATTAAAGCTGAAGCTATCGACTCGGCAAGCAATAAATCTACAGACGATGTCCAAATAGGCATAGTGAAAGATTTACCGCCTGTCGTAATGATTATCAGCCCTAAAAATGGCGATACCGTTGTTGAAGGCCAGAGTATTTTGGTTACAGCCGTCGGCGATGATGATATCGATATCCGAACCGCTACATTTCTTGCTCAGGAAAAACAGGATGGCGAATATCTTAATCAGGGTGTGGACTTTGTTTTACCTTTTAACTGGTATCTCCACGTTCCGTATGGTACGGCTGGAGAAACTAGAAAATTTAAGGTCGTAGCTGAAGATACTGCAGGTCAAGAAACCACGTCATCCATTATAACTATTCGCATAACCGAAGATAAGCCTCCTACATGCGAATTGCGCAGGCCGCTTGACGGCGCTGTTGTATTCGATGGGTCGGAAGTTATGATTGAGGCTTCAGCCAGAGATGATGTCGAGGTATTTAAAGTTGAATTTTATGTCAACGGTAAATTGAATGATACCCGTTATACCAACCTTGCCGATGACGGTTTTATTGGCGGAGGCGACGTTTACCGTGGATCTTTTACAGCTCCTCTCGGCGCTGAAAACAGTTTGTTCAGAGTATACGCGATCGCTTATGACAACCGTGGCCAGAAAACCAAATCTAATGAGAGAGTTGTCGGAACTCTGCGTGATACGGTAGCTCCGAATGTAGCGTTATGGTATCCGGCAGACCGGTCTATTATTACTGAGGGTACACAGGTTGATGTTCGCGCTAATTCCGTTGATCTCGGTGGTACGGATTCGGTTACATTCTATGTTGACGGCGTAGCCCGCTTTACCGACTATGTGCCTGATCCGACGCTCAAGCATGCCCCATGGTTATACAAGTATTTGGTTCCATTTGGAAAACCCGGTCAGGATGTAACATTGACCGCTACTGCTGTAGATCCGTCAGGTAATGTTGGAAGTACTATACCGATCAGTATAGAAATCGGTATATCTGCCAGAAGCGCCTTAAATGGTATTCGCAATGTGGAAGTTGCGGATAACACCGTGTATGTAACACGTATTCTAGAAGGAAAAGGAAGAACCGAAGCTACATACCACACTAACGTTTGGGGTTTATGCATTTATGATATTATCAGCGCTCCTGAAAACCCTGTGATGTTCAGCATGTTGGATATAGGAAAACTAAATCCTTATTCTATACATGTCTCAAAAGAGGGGTATGCGTATTTGACCGCTACGTCCCATTCCGGTTTTTCGATGAATGCTTATTTATATATTATAGATGTTCGAAACCCATTTTTTATGGAATTTCAAAGCAGAATAGAATTGCCGCTCGATCAGGCGAACGATGTTAAGGTTATTGACGATTTAGCCTGTGTCGCGGCTGGTCAGGCTGGCTTACAACTGGTTAATATTCACAATCCGTTTGAGCCTATGACTGTTGGATACCGTGTAACGCCCGGTACCAGTTACGGTATTGATCTTAAAGATACTTATGCGTTCATGGCGTCCGGATATGAAGGCTTGAGCGTGATTGATCTTAGCAACCCGAACTTATTTGAAATCGGCTCTATAGATACGTTCGGATTGGCAAACAGAATTAAAGTGGTAGGTAATCTTGCTTATGTAGCCGGTGAAGCTCCTTATGCGTTGGCTACACCTGAGTCAGGATTGACGATTGTAGATATAACTAATCCGGCTAATCCGCAGGTGCTTAGCCGGCTTGATTTGAGTCCGGAACGGCGTGATCATCTCTCAGGCGGAACATTCGGTGTAGATGTTTTAGGCGCTCTGGCGTTTCTTACTACGGAAACTGTAGATCAGGAAGGCAAACTGGTAGAAAGTTTACTTAATGTGGTCAATATAGCCGACCCATTGAATCCTCAAGTTATAGCGAATGCGAAAGTACCCGGAAAAGCCCGTGATGTCAAGGCAATGAATGAATATGTATTGGTAGCTACTTCCGAAACGGTTTTCGTGTTTCAAATGCCTTATACAAACGTGATTGCTATTTCTCCGGGCATTGATGAAGAAAATGTGTCTCTTAATACTTCTATTACTATTACCTTTAACGATCAGATCAATCCTGATTGTGTGGTCAACCCGCAAACAGGCGCATCTTTAGGAACCATTACCTTGCGAGATTTGAGCAGTATAAGCGATGTAAATCCGCAAGGTATTCTGATCGACGGATTCTTCACATTCGACGGCCCGCATATTATTTATACTCCGTTACAGCCTTTGAGTACATCTACAAGATATGAAGTATTTGTTTCGACTGACATAGTAGATTTAAGCGGTCTCGATTACCTTATTACGGAATTTAGAAGTCAGTTTAGGACAATGCGCAATGTAAACGCAATCAAGCCGGAAGTCATCCGCGCGGTACCGGATTATGGCCCTATGGCCGGAGGCCAGACTATTACAATTGAAGGATATCGATTCCAAGAGGGCGCTACTGTAACCATAGGCGGATTCGCCGCTACGCAGGTTAATGTATCTCCCGAAGGAAATATCATAACCTGTGTTACTCCGACTAACAACTACGGTCCTGCGGCGATCACGGTTACTAATCCGAGTGGATTGTCTCATACACGTTTTGGCGCTTATTTATATTTGATTCCGCTTGAAATTTCGTTCTTAGTGCCGGCTGTAGGTTCTTTAAACGGCGGTAATATGATCGAAGTTATCGGGTTTGGTTTTGCTCCCGGCGCTACAGTCAAACTTGATGGACGCGATTGTAGCGATGTGGTTGTAGAAAGCACGAGGCGTATAAGGTGCCGTACACCTAAAGGGGATTTCGGTCCGGCTGATGTTTTGGTTACTAACTCAGACGGTACATCAGCGGTTCTGACCGAAGGGTTCTTATATACCCGTCTGGTTGTGTCGCAGATGATAGAAAACTACGATTCAGATCTTATAGAAAAGTTTCCGTGTCCGGGCGAGTTGTGCGGATATATCAAGCCGGATTCTATCGATTGGGATCCTACAGAAATATCACCCGGTATATCTAAAGGAATTGATGTGTACGGAGATTACGCATACATTGCCGTAACAAGCCGTGTAATTTCCGAAGGCGAGAATTATCTTGAAACACAGATGAAGAGTGTTGCCGGTACACTGAGTATTATTAATATATCCAGTCCGGAAAATGCGTATCCTGTGGGTGGCGTCGACCTTCCTGTGTGGTTGAAACCTACTGACGTTGCGGTAACCGAAGCGTATGACGCCGATAAGGGTGAAATGAGGTTATATGCTTACCTTATCGCTGACGTTCATCCTCTAAACGGCATGGATGCCGCAGGACATCCCGAACTTGTTATGATTGATGTAACGGAACCTACTGCTCCGTTTGTCGTGCTGAATCCGGCCGCTCCTTCAGGTACTTCAACCGGTCGTATTTATTTTACCGGTCAAGCTATAGGCATAGACGCGGCTAATTCGCTGGGTATTATTGCCGCCGGTAACGCAGGATTGCACTTTGTAGATGCAAGCGATAAGTATAATCCGTCGGTTGTAGGAACTATGGACCGTGCTGTGATTAAGGGCAAAGAATCTGCATTTAGAGCTCGTTCCGTATATGTAGAGGGTGAAAAAGCGTATGTAGTGGCAATCCTTAACTATGGTATTGATCCTGATACAAAACAGGAAAAAGGCGATACACAATTTCTGGTTGTTGATATCAGTTCGCCAGCTTTTCCTGTAAAAGGCGTTGTTGATATCGAATCCAATGGTAACTGCCCTATAGTTATAGACAGGGGTATGGCATATAATGCCGGAGGTTATGAAAATAGTCTCGAAGTAATAGATATCAGAAACCCGATGCAACCTAGATTGATAGGTTCTCTTGATCCGAATTTGTTTGCCAAAATGCAATTGAATTATCAAACCAACATTACCGGAGCAGGTGTAGAAGAAGAAAATGAAGTAGATAAGATGCTGGCGCAACTACTTGGATATTCAAGTAAACAGTTCGCCAACGGCGTACAAATACTGGGTAACTTGGCTGTGGTTTGTTCTGCTAAATTCGATCCGGATAATCCGCCTGATCCTAGAACATGGCCGGCTATGCTTGAAGGTTATGTGCAGGTGATTGACGTGTCGACGCCATCCAATCCTAGGTTGATTGACGCTATGGATTTGATGCCCGGTTTGTTCCCGCGTGATATAGCTATAGGTGACAACTATTGTATACTCGTTGCTGAAGAGAAAAAGCATATTCCGGAAAAACGAATAGTCGTCGATGTACCTGAAGGTGTAATCGTTGTCGGATTACCTATTATAAATGTGGTTGAGATATCACCGAAACCGGATAAAGTCGCGGTTCCTGTAGACACACATATTCGCGTACGGTTATCGGAACCTGTGGTTTGGAATAAAGCTACAGGAGACAGCCTTAACGGTAAATTCGTTCTTGCGGAATTATCCGGTTCAGCTATAAATGATATAGTAGTACCTGGTACTATTCAAATTGAGGACAATAATGGTGAAGGTATCGCGGTTACCCACGGCAACCGCGAACAGTTCCCTGACGGTATGTGGTATATTCATCCCGAATTGTATCCCGGTACAATGTTTATCAATTTTGAGGGAGATTGGGAATATGATCCCTCGGAACCGAACCCGCTTTACGATCCTAATATTGTTTTGGGATATGAGTTCACTTATGTTCCTAGCTCCAATTTGCAGACCGGTAAAACGTATGTTGTTAGATTGACATCTGAAAACCGCAGTGCGTTTACGGATTATCCGCTGGTAGGCCCCTATGTAATGAATTTTACTACCGCTAATAGCGCGGTGTCATTACAACCGGTCATATTTGAAGTTTCGCCTGACGGCGGTCCTACAGAAGGTGGTACGCAATTAACAATTATCGGTCGCGATTTCCAGCAGGGAGCAAGTGTTTTTGTCGGCGGGTTGCCGGCTACCAATGAAGTAGTATCGCAAGACGGTACTACCATAACTTGTACTACGCCTCCTAATTTCCAGGGAACTGCTTCCATTAAAGTAATCAATCCGGGTGGCGCTTATGACATCAGGTTCGGTTTGTTTGCGTATATGGAACAGATAAGAGTGTTCTCGTGTACGCCAGATTACGGACCGGCAATGGGTGGAACAAAAGTTACTGTCAAAGGTAAAGGGTTTATACCTTCGAGTCAGGTGCGTGTATTTTTCAACCGTACAACCGATCCTGTTGACGCGAAGATATACGGAGAAGCGACAAGTGTACGTGTAATTTCGTATACCGATCTTGTATGCACAACTCCTAACGGTCTTATCGGAGACACGGATATCACCGTTGTGAATCCGGGCGGTGTTTCTTATGACGGCCAAGGCAAAATGATATTCCTTGAAGGCAAATATGCCGTACTTCCTGCAGGGTTCAGGTATATAAAAGGATTGGATTCCAGTTTCAAAATTAAGAGTCCAGCGATTGATTTCAAGATCGAAAGTACATGGGCATTTGTGATGACTACTGGCGGACTTGAAATCATAAACATACATACTACCAATATAGACCCCGACAAACGCACCAATTTGAATCAATTGGTCGGTGAAGTTAAATTGCCGGGTCGTGCGCGAGGTATGGAACTTCTGCCACTACGTGATTTGGTTGTAATGTCATATCAATCAGGCCCGAAAGCGCAGGCTGAAACATACTATCATACTGAAGCCGCCAATATGGGTAATGTTGTTATAATCAATGCGGATCAACCGTCGCAACCCTTTATTGTAGCTACACAGACCGAAGTCGGAAATGTTGTCGGCGAAATAGCTGTACGCGGAAACCTTATATTCGCCGCGGCTGGTGATGACGGTATGATTGTCA
This sequence comes from bacterium, assembly GCA_018435605.1. GTDB lineage: Bacteria > Auribacterota > Auribacteria > Auribacterales > Auribacteraceae > R3-B46. The sequence goes on from JAHDNF010000003.1 coordinate 346,349, forward strand.
TAGATATAGCCACGTTACAAAAACCTTTTATTAATGACTGGATTGATACCCCTGAACCGGCTTATGGTATTGCTGTACAAGGGGACACATGCGTATTGCTTACCGGTCAGCAGAATTGGTCTACCGGTTCGGTAACTCCGAATACCGGTAAAGTTTATTTTATCAATATAGGCAGATCAGATTTTCCGATAATAGCCCAATTGGATATTACCGCCCATAAAGCTAACATATATGACAATAAGTTATTCCTTGCTCGCGAAAGCGAGGGAGTTACTGTAGTGGATATTTCTAATCCTTACAATCCGGTTATAATGGGAACATGGCAAGGCCCGAACACCTCATGGAAAGCATTGGATAATGTTACAACAAAAACCGGACCGCTACCTGCCTATGATGTTGCTCTGGCAGGGAATCTGGCTTTGACGGCTTACGGTGACCGCAGTATTGGTATGGTCGACATTTCGCAACTGGAGAACGATGGTTCGATTGTAATTATGGGGTATACTCAGGATCCGGGTAAAGGCCTTACGACACGTGTTGAGGAAACTCTGGGTACGATATACGGTTTGACGCCGTATTATCTCTATAAATTAAACAATCCTGTTCACAGCATTTCATCATTCTATCCTGACAATGGCGAGGTAGTTCCGATTGAATTCGAACAGATTCGAGTTAATTTCAATCAGGAGATAAATCATGCTTCAGTTAACAACTCTACTTTCCAGGTTAATAACCTGACTACCGGCTTGCAACTTCTACCTACCGAACCGGGCGGGTTGATTGTCGGCGGCAATACCATCGCGTTATTTACCGATGGCAAGCTGGAAGCTGGATGCGATTATGAAATCAGGGTAAAGAAAAATCTGCAGGATGAATTCGGTCAGGTATTTTATGGCGACTGGGTATCGAAATTCAAAACGGCAACTATTCCCAACGCTAAAGTTCCTGCTGTAGTGGAAGTATTGCCGCATATGGGACCTGTTGGAGGCGGCACGCCAATCACCATTACCGGTGATAATTTTGTTCAGGGAATGATTTTGTATGTCGGCGATACACCGGCCTTGAACTTAAGCATAGAAGACAAACGTTTGTGCAGGGCTGTAACGCCTCCGGGCGATCCGGGTCCTGCGACTGTTCGGGTAAGAGTGCCCGGCGATATGGAAGCGTATTTAAACGGAGGTTTCTTGTATGCTATACCTCCGACTCTGGAAAAGATAATACCGTACTGGGGTAGCCCTATGGGCGGTACTGCGATAAAAATATTCGGAACAGGATTTGTGCCGGGTACTACAGTAAGTCCGGGAAGTGAAATAACAATAGCGGGTGTCGACGTATACAGCATAAATCTGATATCCGTAAAGAAGATAACCGCTATCGCTCCTCCGGGTCCGTTTGGTCCGCAGGATGTGATGGTTACGAATCCTGGGTTTGGCGGACCGGGTTTTGATAGATTTAAACTTGTAGACGGTTTCGGATATGGGTTACCTTATTTGGGTACAACTAAAGCCGCAAGTTCTGCCGTATCTCAGTTACAACAAGACCCTGCAAACGCCGGCAAGTTGATTTTTGCGGCCGGCGGTTATTCTGTTGACGGTAACAAGTTCTATTCAAACGGATTGCCGGAAGTCCACGGTTCATTCCGATTGGTGCTGTTTGATGTGAGCGATTCCCGTGAACCTTATGTAGGCGGTGGATCTTTCACAGGTCCTAATCTGCAAGATTACAAGAAATATCTGGGAATGATGCAATCCTACTATGGAGGAGTCGCGGAAGACGGTAGCGGAATCACTACGATGTGTAATTATCACGATGATGGTGCGAGACGCTGGAAAGAAGAACCGCTTATGGCGTATAACTTGATGGAAGGCAACAGGGATTCCCGTGAAGTAGTCTATACTCAGAACCTGTCTGGCGACAAACTGGTGCTAGTTGCCAACGGTTTAAGCGGTTTAACCATTTTGGATGGAGAAGACCCTGTTTCTGCGCCTGTTATAGGCAGGGAGTTCGGGTTTGGATACGGAATGTACGACGCTCGTATGGGCAGTTCGTCCGGCGTGTATGCTCTTAATGTAAAAACTGTTAACAATCTTGCGTATGTAGGTTTGGCATACAATATAAGCGATGTTCCTTCACATAGCTACTGCCAGAGTTTGAGACCTCCGCAGTCATGGTATATCCACGGCGTACCTTCTCCGACACCTGGTTGTGATCCTAAAGGATCCGGCGGACCGTTGTCGATGGTGGATTTCAGTGTTAAAAATGATCCTGTAGTGGTAAGAAATTTTGATATCGACCGCACAGCGGCATACGGCGGAATTTATGGTGGAGACTGGGGTGATATACAAGAGTTGCTCAACGATTTATTTGGAGGCGGGTTCAATACCGCGTACGAGAGTCCGACAGCTATCGTATTGAAAGGCGATAAATTGTTTATGACTACCGGTACCATAGGGTTGACCCCCGGACGTACAAGGTTGGCGCTAACTGATGCAAAAGGAAAAGCTGTCGGAAGCGAACCGCATCTTGATCCTTCATTTATGAGTATTAAAAATGAATTTCCGCCTGATTTTCCGGGCAGTATGTATTGTCCTCCGTGGGATTACAAAGGATCGTTTAAAATATTCGATGTGAGTGGCACTGTTCCCGTTGAATTGTCTACCGTGGAATTTGCAGATCATGGAACCGGTTTGGAAATATACGATCATTACGCATTCGTCAACGAATTAAATAAAGGTATATACATTTACGATATAAGCGATCTGACTAATCCTCAGCTTGTCAATACCGTAAGATTGACGACATGGGATATGCATGTTCCCGGGTCTCCGTATCGGTTTGAGATCCGCGGCAACTTATTGTTCGTCGCGGCAAAAGCCGGCAGTGTGCAGGTATTTGATATTACTGATCCTGAGAATCCTCGGGTTGTCAGCGCCGGTAACACGGAATACGCCGCTGACGTGACTATCGTAGAAGATAGCGCCGTACTGGCTTCGGTAGAAAAGGGTGTTATAATTCTATCCACTCCGTTTACCAATGTAAGGGAACAGTATCCCGATTTCAACCAGTTAGTGCCTATAGGTATTCCTGAAATATGGATTAGGTTTAACCGTAATGTAAACCCTGCGTTCATCACAGCCAACCATTTTAAAGTATGGTATGAAGATGAATATAGCAATAAGGTTTATGTGACAGGTACTATCGCCACACGTCAGGACGATATGTTCCCAACCGGTCCTGAATATGCGTCATTGTTGTTGAACGAACCGCTTGTGCCTAACAAGACATATTATGTGTGGTTGAGTTCGGAAATTACCGATCAGGAAGGCGGTAAAATGCTTATGGAATATAATTCCAAGTTTTATACCGCGCCTCTGGGCGTAACACAGCCTAAGATTGTGTCAATCAATACCAACGTAACCGATCCGACCAAGCCGGTTGCGTATCTTGCTACTACTGAAGGCGGAACCATTGTCGGTATATACGGTGAAAACTTTGAACCGACCACCAAAGTATATATAGCGGGCATGCCAATCAATCCGGCGAATGTAGCATACATTAGCCCGACAGAACTGCATGTGATTGCCCCGCCGATAGCGGAAGCCGGATCGGCATCTATAAAGGTAGTCAACAGCGGTACTTATCAAGGTCAAGAAGTAAGCCTTGAAGATTTGTTGATGGGTGTTTTAATTTATCTTGATCCTCTGGTTGAAGAAGTTTTGGCTATTAACCCGACCGGCGGCCGCATGGAAGGCGGTATCAAGATTGATATCGGTGCGGCAACTAGATGTATCGCCCCGGGAGCAAAAATAGAGTTTGTGTCGTCGCAGGTATTTTTCGAGGGAATGGTAGAAGGTCTTGAAAGCGATATAAACAGCCTAAATCGCGCGATTACACTGACACCTATGCCTGATTTTCCAGGTCTTGTTGAAGTATGGGTGGTAAATCCGAATGGCGATCGTGCAATGGCAGGCATTTTCTCGTATGATTTACCTCCGGACGATATCATTGATTTACCTAGCTTCCCGCCGAGATATGCAAGCGACATGAAGATAACCGGCTCTATGGTTAAGTCGTTCTTTGATGAAAAATTGTATTTGACAGTACCTAAACTAGATACATCAAATAAAAAGTTGACCGGATACGATTTGCCTCCGCATGTGGAAGTATTCGATATTTCCATTCCGATCAGACCTATCCGCGAAGCTATATGCGAATTGCCGGACAGGCCGCTCGGATTGGATGTTGTGGACAACCTGATTTACGTAGCGTGCGATACGGCCGGTATGATCGTAATCGATGCGTTTAATCTGTCAAAATCATTTGTTGTGGATCAGGTCCCGACATTCGGTAGCGCTACCGGAATTAATGTTCAGGGCAATAAAGCGTATGTATCGGTATACAATTCTCTTTCACCTAACGACAGTTATATTCAGGTGGTAGATATAGATACTCCCGAACTGAACACTCTTAGAAAGATAACGATTCCGGGTAATCTGCGTGATATAAAAGTAGTCGGTGAAACATTGTTTATCCTTGAAGCAGGCGGTGCTCAGGGCAGGGATATATTCTTCAAGATATACGATATGAACGGAAATCTTCTTAAAACACCGTTGAAAATAGGTACGGAACGAGGTATCCCAAGTCAGAGTGCTTACACTATACAGGATATAGTAGATTACAAAAGATTAAAGGTAATGGGCGGATTGGCTTTTACAGTCATCAACGAACAGTTGGCTGTAATTGATGTTTATCCTGAAGACGAGAACAACCCCGGCGTAATATTGTCGCCAAAGATCGAATATTTTGCCGGTGTTGCCGGCGCTATGAGCGGTGTTGAAATAAAGGGATCGAATGCGTATGTGAGCGCCGCTCATATTAATATTGTAAATATTCCTATAGTTAACGTAGTCGGCGTTGAACCGGCTGTCGGCGCTACGGTTGATGTTACCAGTCCGATTAGGATATATTTCTCACGGCCTATAAATCCTGAGACTGCTGTAAACACATCGTTACAGTCTACACCTAATCCGGACAGCGATACTGTACAACTTTACAAGAAAGACACAAACGGCCAGTGGCAATACGTGCCCATGGCATTCAAGCCGGATCTTGCTGGGTATCCTGTGCAGTTTACCGACCGTGCGTCGTTTATAGAGATATTACCCGGTAGCGGTGAACTGGCGAGTGGCTCGGAATACATGGTACGCGCGACAACAGGGTTGCGAGACATTAGAGGCGGCAGTTATTATCTAACAGCTGATTTTACCAGTACTTTCCTGACAGCGCCAAGTTCGGAAGACAGAATGCCTACTATAACCAGTTCTACGCCAAGATATTTGTTGCCGGAAGGCGGTAATCTGCTTACTATAAGGGGTTTTGATTTTGTTGCAGGATCCACTGTAACCATAGGCGGAAGGGTAGCTACCGATGTAAATGTATCTGCCGACGGAACTACTATAACCTGTATAGCCCCACCGCTGGGCAACAGAAATTATGGTGCCGCGCCTTTGAAAGTCATTACGCCGAACGGTCTGGTCAAATCGCTGTATGCCGGATTTGTGTTTATTCCGCGCATTACGATTAAATCGATCACTCCGAATACAGGTAAGGCTGAAGGCGGTAATTTCGCGATTGTTAAAGGTAACGGTTTTATTCCCGGAACAACAGTTATATTCGGTGTGAATGTACCTGCCGAAGCGGTACAGATAATTAATCTTAACACTATACGCCTTATTGTTCCGTCAGGCGAATACGGCCCGACCGATGTTACTGTGAGTGTTGCCGGTTATTCTGATGTATTGCCGGGCGGGTACACATATAGTATCCTTACTTATCCTCCGCAGATTAACCTTGGTCCTGTCAAATATGTTAAGGGCGAAGGCAACCTCGCTATAGCGGGTATAGACAGCAGTCCAGGTAAATTCACGTTGCTGGATGTCAGCGAACCGCTTGAACCACGTGAAATCGGGCGTGTCACATTACAGAATGGTTCTGCAGTTGGTACCATGGAAGATTTTAGAGTAAACGGCAGATACGCATTTATCGCCGCCGGCGTAGCAGGGTTGTATATTGTGGATATATATTTACCGGCAAATCCGAATGTCTTGGAACGAATTCGTGTAAGTCCTTATCCGTCATGCTTGACTGCCGATGCGACTGCGCAGTGGGTAATGGCCGGTTACGGTAACAAGACACTTCGTGTTTATGATTACACTATGTTCTCCAACAGTATTCTTGTAAAAGAAATCAGCACGGAAGGAAACCCGTATAAATTACGAATTGCCAAAGAAGTAGCGTTGGTAGCTATGCAGAAGAACAACGGTGAGCATGTCATTAAGATATACGATTTACGTACGTCTCAATTTAATGTTATCAGCGAGGTTACGCTTGCCGGTAAAGCATACGATATTAAAGTATTCGGCAATCTGGCATACGTTGCGTGCGGATCTACTGTTCAGGTAATAAGTTTTGCGGCACGTGATCTGCCTATTACTATGGGTTATATTACTCCGCAACGTATCGGCAACCGTGTAAACGATATAACTGGCGTTGATGTAGTTGGTTCAGTTGCGTTTCTTGCATGCGGTGAAGGCCAATTACAGATACTCGATATCAGTGACCTTAAAAATGTGAAGATGATCAATTACGGCGGTGTAGACGGCAAGGCGATATCTATATCTCTGGATGTTGATACGGCATACGTCGGTACGGATTACAATGGCGACGGTACGGTTGTTATATTGCCTATACGTACGGCAGGCGTATTGAAAGTAGAGCCAGGATATCGGGATAATGTTCCGGTTACTACTGATGTGAAGTTATATTTCACGACATTAATGCATCCGGATACAATAAGTACGGATTATTTCTACATCTTTAATATGGCTACAGAACAAATAGTGCCAGCAAGTATTCTCAATACTACGGTAAGAACAGGAACGCTTTTGATTTTGACGCCTATTAATCCTTTAGTGGCGGATCAGTCTTACAGAGTGGTTGTTACTACTGATATCAAGAATCTGCAGGGTGTAGGTCTCGGGTCTCCGTTTACAAGTATTTTTACTACGGCGACTGTATCGAATACTATGCAACCGAAAATTCAAAATATAGATCCGGTATGGGGGCTTGCTGAAGGCGGCGATACTGTTGTCATAACCGGAAGTAATTTTGTCAATGGCGCAGTGGTTAAGTTTGGCGGACAGCCGGCGCTCAACGTACAGATCACGGGATCAGGTAGCAGAATCGAATGTATAACACCGCAGAATATACCGGGTCCGTGTGCGGTTGAGGTTATTAACCCTGGACAACTGAGTGATTGTGTTCTTGCGGCGTTCAACTATTTGCCGGATCCTATACTTACCAGTATTTCGCCTACACAGGGCAGTTATTACGGAAATACCGATATAACATTGAACGGCTCACAGGGATTTTTCCCGGGCTCAGTGGTTAAGTTCGGTAATATGCCTGCAATGAGTGTAACTATCAACAGCTTTACGCAGTTGAAGGCCACCACACCGCCGGCAGTGCTGATAGGAGCTAAAGATGTTTCGGTGACTACCCCGGGCGGCGCTATGGGGACAGGTTCTACCAGTAAACTTACGAATGCATATAACTTCATCATTCCGACATCAGGCAACTATAATGACCAACTGGTCGATGTAGAAGTTGATGAGTACAATGCCTATACACTTAGAAGCAGTCAGAACAGATTGGTTATCTACAGTGTGTTGGCTTACGACAGCCCTGTGCCTGTAACAAACGGTACGCTAGCACTTAATGGTACGGTATCCAGCCTCAAGAAATTTAAAGACAGGTTCCTTGGTATTATAGCCGGCGGAAAACTTAATATTGTCGATGTGGAATCTGTGTATACACCACAATTGAGGGCTACACTTAATTTAACTGCTTCCGGCACTATTCTCGATTATGATCAGGTAGGCGATTATATTAAGGTGTTGACCGGTTCATTGGGATTAGTTACTGTGGATATGGATGTCGAGAATACTATTAATCAGTATGGTAGTCCTGTACGAAATGTTACCTTGTCGGTAGTCGATCAATTCAAACCGGATCAAGGTGCGTTGCAGAAGTTTGTTTTCTGCGATGATCGTTTGGTAACTATCAACAGAATAAACAGCGTAGATCATCTTGAAATTCGCGACCGTAAAACACGCGATTATCCGTTATTAGGCCGTCAGGCAATTGACGGTACGGTAAATAAGATGATTGTTGACGGAAACAGAGTATACCTATCGACATCTAAAGGTGTACAGATTTATGATGTCAGCAATCCTATTTTTATGGTGCGTGTGAAACATTTGTTCACTACAACCAATATTACGAATATAGTGTATCGTCCGGGCTTGCTGTTCGTGCAAAACGGCAACAATATTTATATATACGACGTAACGAACCCTGCAAACGCTCGATGGATAACCTATTACTACACCACTTACATAAGCGATTTTACAGTGGAAAACGGAATAATTTACGTTGCCAGATCCTCTTATGGATTTGATAGCGCGCTAATTCCTTTTAATTCCGTTGTAAGCCTTGAACCGGTTAACGGTGAAATTATAAAGCGCGATACACTGATTAAGGCGACTTTACCGTCGCTTTTACAAGATCCGTTATTGGTGTCCACGACAAGTGTTTCCGTGTATAAAGGCGGTATTTTAGTACCTTCCACAACCGGTTTTGTTGAATCGGAGATTATTGTTAACTTGAACGATCCAATAGATCCGTCATCGGAATATGAAATTCGCGTTGATCTTGCAGATACGCATCTGGACGGCGATGAGCGCAACGGCGCCTTAAAGTCGATATTTAAGACAACTGCCAGAGTAAACCGTATTCCCGAACTTGAGGTAACATCCGTAACTCCGCATATAGGTACGCCTATAGGCGGCGATATAGTTACTATCAACGGTACAGGATTCCTGGTTAAAGACGGCAACGACGATGTTATTTCGCAGGTAACAGCTGTATACTTCGGTTCGCAGTCTGCGGTAATCGAGTATATTTCGGAAAATGAAATTGGTGTCAGGACACCTGCGATCGGTAAAGAAGCCAGCGTGGCAGTGAGAGTCAACGCCAGCGATGCCGCTTCGTATATAGCCTATGATGCGTTTATTTATCGCGGTCCTATGGCAGTATCGTCGATTTCGCCCACAATCGTGCCTGATATAGGCGGAGTAACCGTGACAATTCAAGGTAGCGGGTTCACACCAGATTCGAAAATATATTTCGGCGATGATGAGATTTCGGTCAGCAACTTTGACAGTGATATGCAGTTGCGATTTACATCTCCGGCACGTCCGATAGGTTTTTATAATTTCACCATAGTAAAACCATTCGACGATCCTATAACTATTCCTAACGGAATCGAAGTACGCGACCTTACGAAACCGACGGTTGTTTCAAATCAATGTCTGCCTGCTTCAGGTAATTCTAACGTATCGATAAATACGACTGTAAAAGTGGTATTCTCAGAACAAATACCGCACGATGTCTTGACACCGGATAACTTATCCATCAGATTAGGTTCTGCATCCGGAGTACCGGTGGCATGGACTGAGATAAGTTATACAGGAACTTCAATTACCGTCCAACCGAATGAACCGTTGACGGACAGTTCGTCTTATCATGTGGTGTTGACTAGCGGTATTACTGATATGAGCGACAACACACTGAATCCTGTTTCATATTCTTTCACAACAGAAGATAGGACAAAGCCGGTTGCTATGGTGCTCAATTGGGATACCAATGCGGAGTTTACAAACGGCCAGTTGTATTACAGCGGTATGCAGATTCGTTTGAAGCACTATGCGACAGATAATTACTCAGGAATCAGGACAAGAACGCTGACATACACGATAAATGGACAGACACAGAGCCTTACCGCTTCGACTAGCGCTATCCCTCTTACTATACCTAATGTTAACAATGAGGCAGATCTTGTGTTGATGGCGCAGGCTGTTGATATGTCCTACAATGTTTCCGAACCTTATTATGTTACATTGACCATACAGGAATCGCCGGCTCCGGAAGTGATTATATCTGCTTTACCCGCATCTATGAGCGAAGGCGATACTTTGATGGTTGACGCTCAGGTTACTTCATATTATCCGACAAGCAAAGTTGAATTCTATATAGCAGGAGTAAAGAATAATCAGATAACACCTCCATCAAATACTTATACTAATGTATATTCATTCAGCTACAGATTGCCGTTTACGGATGAAAATTTTGATATGGAAGTCAAGATTGTTGCTGTGGATACTTCAGGCAAGAGCACTACGGTATCTCATATGCTTACAGTTACCGTAGACCAGATGCCTCCGACAGCTACTATTATATCGCCTTTGAACGGTTCTAATGTTCTTGAAGGTATAAAATTGCCAATCGTATTGAATGTGATGGATAATATAGGTATTTCGGAAGTCAACCTGAAAATCAATGATCAGTTGCAGACACCGTTGACCGAACCGCCTTACATATTCAATTATACAGTCAGTCAGGTGGATGACGACGGATCGTTAGTCCGTCTTGAGGCATGGGCATTTGATATGGCTTCGAATGTTAGCATACATGATTTTGTTACATTCTCCATATTAAACGATCTTGAAATACCGCAGGTAAACTTTGTTTCACCATTGCCTGGAGAAACTTTCCTTGAAAACCGTGTTATCCAAATCGAGGTTGATGCGCAGGATAACGGAGCAATCGCGAAAGTGGAATTGCTTGATTCGAATAATGATCCGATAGCGCAATTGACAGAACGTCCTTTTATATTCGATTACACGACGCCTTACGTTGAAGCAGGTATTGTTCCATTGGAATTGCGTGTACGCGCTGAAGATACCGGCGGCAACCAGAGCATGATACAATCATTGAATTTAAACGTAAGCGCCGATATGGATGCGTTAACGGAAATGAACCTTGTGGTATATCCTAACGGTTCAAAAATAATATCCGGTTCTACAGTAGAACTGCAATTGATAGACGAATCGGACGATATAGATGTAGATGATTCGTCGATAGAAATATATATCAACAGTACACTGCTAGAGACGCTTCCCTATAGCGCTGAAGTCTATAAACTGATAGTACCTGCAGTGACGAGCGGTACTGATCAATTGAAGATCAAGGCTGTTTTAAAAGATGTTTCTGCAAATATTCGCGAAATAGAAAAAGTTTATACGGTAATACGTGCAACTTCAACTCCGGCATCGCTTTATCCTGTTAATGATAATGGATCCGATGTTACGGTTCGCTCGACTACCGCGTATGTCAGTGATGCTGAAAACGGCTTGATTTTGCTTGATGTGTCCGATCCGTCATCGGTAACAATGAAATCTATTATTGCTACCAACGGATACTCCAAATCGTCGCAGGTGTTTCAAGATACCGCTGTCGTTGCCGATATGTTTGAAGGACTTAAGGTAGTAGATGTTGCAGACGAATCTTCAGCTGAAGAAATTGCTACAGTTGCTTCACTCAAGAAAGCGTATGACATGGTATTTAACGGATTTAAAGCATACGTAGCTGACGGCTCGTATGGTATTAAGGTATTTTCAGTTGACGGATCAAGTACAACATTATTGCATACTTATCCGGTGTCTGGAGTTGTAACAAGGCTTGCCGTCACAGGTAAGTATCTTATTGCCGGTTACGAGGAAGGCAAAGTGGTAGTTATGGATATAAGTAACCCTGTAGAGCCGGTGACACTATCAGAATTGACATTTGATGCCGCGGTCAATGACATTGATTTACTAAATCAGACGGTTTATGTGGTACTCGCAGATGGAACTATAGTTAAACTGCAATTGAATTTGAGTACCGGAAATATCCAGTATGTGAAACATATAAGTGATTCAGTAATAAGTTTCAATAAAATCGCTATAAGCGGAAACTTGATTTTTGCCGCTGAAGAAAACAAAGGCTTGCTGGTTATAGATGCGACTAACGATGAAGTTATCGGGCTGTATTCGGGATCAATGCTTACATCGGTTGCAGTAGAAGGGTCGCGTGTATATTATATCGATATGGCTGAGGCGATGCTCAAGATGGTTGACATCACTTATGCAGGAGTATCCGTGCCGATACTCACATTGAATGCTCCTTCCACGGCAAGTTTCGGCGGGACATTGGCAGTTCAAGTTACATCCAATAGTTCTATAGCGGCTACTTTGGGTATAAAACTGGATGGAAAATTAGTTGTTACCGCTGATGTTTTTGATTTGCCTACCAATATCCGTATACCGGCAGAGTACCTAACCGGATCAACCGTTGCAATTAGCGGGACATTAAGGGATATAGGCGGTAATGTACGCGAAACTACAGCTCAAAACGTGACTATAACTGCAGACGGATCACTTCCTCAACTGACACTGCATACAGTAGCGCAAGCTTACGAAGGAAGTTTTATAGATGTAGTAGCTACTGTTGTTGAAGATGTAGCTATCAAGGAAGTTCGTTTTGCTGTCGACAGTGTGAATGCCGCCGTGGAAACTACTTATCCGTATGTTTTTAAACGCATGCAAGTACCGGCATTTGCCAACTCTACAGTAACTATTTCGGCAGTTGCCGAAGATATGTCCGGTAACATAAGTTCGGTAGCGACGGCTGTCGTAACAATACTTCAGGATACTTCATCATTACGTCCTTCTGTATCTATTACGTATCCGACCAACGGCATGGGAGTAATGGAAGGCCAGAGAATCCTCATTCAGGCACAAGCCTCGGATGATGACGGACAAATCAAAGGCGTTCGTATGGGATTGCGTACGGAAACATATGAACTTGAATTTCCGATGTTGCAAGTACCTCCATACGAATATCTGTTCACCGTACCGCAGATAGGTAATGAACAGCTAGTACCAGCCACTATATGGGCGGTATCTGTTGATAATGCGGGTAACGAAAGTATCGAGTTTGAAACGCTGATCAACATTGTTCCGGATACGCTCAATCCTACGGTAACGGTTGTACGTTATCCTGCGGCGTCAAAAATAGTGGGCGGTACGATGTTGCGTTATGAGTTGACCGTATCGGATAACCGCAATATATTTAACACCATAGTTTGGGTGACAATAGACGGTGTTGAAGTAAAACGATGGGTATTCGACGACCTGCAAAAACAAATTTCATATACCGTTCCTACAGATGTGCGCGGCAGTCAACTTGGTCTTCACAGTATAACAAGCGACTGGTCTGGCAATACAACTACAAAAAGCTACAATTACAGCATAGAGCCTATATTCAGCTTAATGCCTCCGGTATCTCTATTTAATGTAGGTCCTATGTATGACGCTTTTATTTCCGGCAATACGTTGTATGCCGCGTGCGGTACATCAGGATTGGTGCTATTTGATATGGAAACGGATACCATAATCAAAACTATTAACGTTACTGCCTACTCTATAGCAAGAAAGAACGATCTGCTGTTTATTGGTGGTTCTACGTTGATTCGTGCATATAGAATTGACGAATTGTTCAATGAAACTTTACTTGATACTTTTAGTATTGCAGGCAGAGCGGTTCAGTTATCTATATATGCGAATGATCTTCTTGCGGCGCTGGCAGGTACTAATGCCGTGGTAGTAGATATTAATAATCCGGCTAATTTGACAGTCCGTTCGACACTTGCAAACACCAGCAATGCTGGAGGAATTACCGCGGATGCGCAAAATATATATGTTGCTTGCGGCAGTTTGCGTGTATTCAATAGATCAACTTTAGCTCAAACAAGCAATTTTACATCCGGTTTAACGGCTAGAGATCTGTTGGTTATCGGTGGAGTTGCTTATGTTGCCAACGGAGCAAACGGATTCCGTGTAGTAAAGTCTAGCGACGGCTCATTGATCGGTAGCGCTAATTTTGGTTTCACTCCGCAACGTATAATGAAGTTTGGATCTTACGTATTGCTAAGTTGTGAAGAAAAAACGCTTGCTTTGTTTGATATAATTGATCCTGCAAGCCCATCTTTTATAGGCGCTATACCTAATGCGGCGAACGGGGCTGGTTTAGCGATTGCACAAAAAGTTATAATCACTACACTTACATCAGGCACGACGGTTGAAATTCCGATAGAAGGTGCTATAGAGAGCGAGCTTTTGGCTTATTATGAAACTTCCGGAGAAGCGAAAGCCATTGATATTTCAGGTAAATATGCTTATGTCGTAGGACCATCGACCGGGTTGAATGTATTTGATATCACCGTGGCAAATAAACCGATTTTAGTTTGCGACAGGGAAATAGACGGAGCTCTTAAGGATATTGAGGTTGAAGGCAGGTTTGCTTACATAGCCAATGATTTTGTAGGATTACAGGTATTCGATATAAATACTCCTTCAAATGTTTCGCTGAAAACATCGATAAATAATTTCGGTGCTGTAACCAGTATCACCTATGATGAAGGTAAACTCTATACTACAGGCGGCGCTATAGGTATATGGCAACCTGCTTATTATAATGGTTCTACATTTGTCAAACCGGCATTCTTGGGTCAATTCCCGACACCCGGAGATAATTTGAATGTTGATATTGTTGGTACAACAGCTTATGTTGCGGATGGATTGTTGGGGTTGCAGGTTATCGATTTCAGTAATCTTAGCAGTGTAACGACAATAAAAGCGATTGCTCCTCCAGAAGGTAAATCCGTATGGGATGTTCTGGTATATGAGGAACAGAACGTGGCGTATACTGCAGTTCACGCTTATGGCATTCAGGTTGTGGATTTATCAGATAGTTTGAATCCAGCATCTGTGAATACCATTTTGACATCGGATGCCATTAAATTGCACAGAGACGGAAATAACCTGATAGTTGCATGCGGTATATATGGTATCAAGGTGTTTGATTTGAGCGATCCGCTCAATCCGAGATTGATAGATACGTTTGATACTCCTGATTATTGCACAGGAGTCAGCGCGTACAGGAATGTAGTTTATGGCGCTGACGGATATTCCGGTTTACAAATAGGTATACTGCCTATAGATGAAGCGCATCCTTATGCGTCGCTTACCGCGGATACGCCATATTTTATGGGCTATCGCGCTGAATTCGGCGTAACGGCAAATGTTTATGATCCGTTTGGTGTTGTCGCAGTAAATTATTATCTTGATGGGAAACTGATTGCAACTGATGTACGCGAACCGTTCGATTTCAGGGCGGTTAGTCCGATCAATTTCGGGATAGGCAAGGTGTTCTCTGTGACCGCAAAGGCTATAGGTCTTAACGGCAACGAAATACTGAGCAATTCGGTTTCATTCCAGATACTGCCTGCGATCGGAAACTTGCCTCAGGTATCTTTGTTGTCTCCGCAGGATGAGTATGTATCGGAAGGAGCTTTGGTATTTATATCTGTTTCCGCAAGTGATAAAGAAGATACGCCATACGTTCAGATATTCGTAAATAATAATCTGATCAGCACCATATATGATGCGCCATACCAGACCAATATTACCGCTCCGCTGGTTGCGCAGGACGAAGATATGGTAATTATGGTAAAGGCATTTGATTATGCGGGCAATATGGCGGAAACAAGCAAGACTTTAACAGTTAAAAACGACACTATACCGCCTACGGTTTCTATAACACAACCTGTAGATATGCAACAAGTTACCGAAGGTAAAAATGTAGTTGTTAATGCGTTGGCATCTGATAATCTTGGCGTTAAGAAGGTTGATTTCATTATGGATGGCGAGACTGTAGCCGTCGTGTATTCATCTCCATATCAGTACAACTATCGAAGTCCGTTTGTACAAAGTGAAGAGACAAAGACAATCAGTGTAAAAGCGTATGACTTTGCCGGCAATGTTAGCGCGGAATATTCCCGTACTTTTGTTGTCGTCAATGATCAGGCTCCGGTCGTTAATATAACTTCACCCACTCACGGAACTCAATTGGTAGAGAACAGATCGCTGACGGTTTCTGCGAATGCTTATGACGAAGACGCAAATTTATTGGTCGAGTTCTATATTAATAATGTAAAAGTATTTCAGAAGAATAGTACTCCATATCAATATGTTTATAACGCGCCGGTTGAAGTAAACGGTACAACGCCTGTTGTCATTAAGGTAGTTGCACGTGACAGTCGTGATCAAACCGGTAGCGCCCAAGTAACTATAAATGTTGTTGATGATCAGCCGCCGTCTATAACTCAAATTATCGAACCGGTTGAGAACGCAGAACTCGTAAAAGGCCGTCCGTTTACCATTAAGGCATCGGCATTGGATGACGTGACAGTAGTTGATGTAACCTTCTATGCGGATAGTATTGCGATAGGTACAGTGACCGATGGCGCTGACGGAAGCGTTGACGGAAAATTTACGTTGAGTTACAGCGTGCCGTCATCATCGACGTTGAACGCAATGAATATCAAAGTTGTTGCTCGCGATAGCAAAAATCAGCTTTCGGATTCCAGCAGTCCGCAGGCTAACCGTCACATTAAGTTGTTTGAAAACAGACCGCCTAATGTAAACATAACTTCTCCTTTGGCAATGACATCTATTACCGAAGGCAAAGAATTTACGGTGCAGGGTATAGCTACAGACGACGTAGCAGTTAATCAGGTTAAATTCTACATAGATGATCCTGCAACCGGCGTATGGATGACTTCAGGATCGTATACTTATACAACCACTTTGACAATGCCGGCGTGGAGCGGAGTAAATCCGGATTACCATATCTTGCGTGCCGAGGGTGTTGATTTTGACGGCAATGTCGGTTATTCACGTGAAGTTACCTTGATAGCTATTGAAGATACCCCGCCGGTGGTTCAGATTGCCAGTCCGATTGACGGTGAAGGTTATATAGAAGATCTGCAGATTGCTTTGACCGCAACAGGCACTGATGATGTGGGTATAAAGAGAGTTGAATACTATGTAAACGGCGCTCTTGTAGGTTATGTGCCGCCTGTGGAAGGACCTATTTATACTACTCTCAATCAAACTATAAATTATTCGTTGCCGAAATTGGAGAGTGGTGAAACATCGCGTACTTTAAATATTACGGTAAAAGCTATCGATACGAAGAATAATGAAGTCACAGATTCGATAACTATCACTGTGTTAAAGGATCAGGCTCCATCGGTAGTGATAGTCGATCCGTTGTCAGGGTTCTCGTTTATAGGCGGAACTGTAACCGAAGTAACGCTTGACGCTACAGATGACCTCGGTGTGGTAAATGTAGAACTGTACGTAGATAATGTATATCAGGGACAAGCTGTTCTTTCATCGGGTTCAGTATATAAAGGCAATGTTACCATACCTGCCAAGCCATTTAACTCGTCTGCACATATAAACGCTGTTGTAACAGACCGATATACCTCTACAACTTCAGCTACTGTCGGAGTTGTTGTGGGTGTAAGTTTACCGGAATTGAACACACTTCAACTTGGTTCGACTTCCGGCAGAGGTATAGTTACAGCCGGTGAATTTGCGTTTGTGGCTGACAACAACAAGGTGCGGGTAATCGATTTACGAAATGATGCCATCGAATGTGATGGAACTACTTTCTCGGTAGATTACGATGCGGGAAGATCGGTATACAGTTTGACTTTCGATGAAGCGCAGGATGTTTCCAAAATACGTCTGCATATTGATCAGATATTCGGTTCGTATTTTGTAGCTACAGAAATCAGGGCTTATAACGCCGCCGATCAGTTGTTGCAATATGTATATTCCGCATCCAGTACTACTATAACAGGCTACAATATAGCCGAAGCGATTGATGGCGACCTTGGCATCACCACTGCGGAAAATGGATGGGCTGGCCCTGCCGGATCTAACGCGACACTTACATTGTCCTCATTATCCAGTGTGAAACGGGTAGAGATATATCAGTATTCGACACTACCAAATACACGCATCGCCGCTTTACGTATATCGGTCAGCCAAGACGGAGCCAATTTCACGCCGGTTACTACGCTGGATGGCAGAGTATTGAAAATGCAATCGAACGACGATAAATTTATAATCGGAGAATACTCGCAGATTACTCTTACCGCTACGATCAATGCTTTAGCATATCAGAGCGGATATCTGTTTGCGGCGCTTTCCAATAAACTCGTTGTGCTCAATATGAGTAATTTAAAGGCACCTCAGGTTGTAGGCGAACTGGCAATTACAGGTTTGAAACAGTTGATCGCGCGTGGGCAAAACTTATATGCGATAACTCAAAACGACATTAAAGTAATCGGTATTAACCCGCCGACCGCTCCTTATCTTGGGTATACTCTGTCGCAAACAGGGACTAAGAATGGTCTAGAGGTTGTCGGATCGACATTGTACGCTTCTATGGGAACTATAGTAGAGTCGTTCGATATAAGCGACCCGAAATCTCCTGAAGCAGGTATTACAGTTGATTTGGCAAGCATTGGGACTGCTGTTGCCAATGGATTGCTTGCCATTGGCGATGAATTGCAGGTTGTATATGGAAATAAGCTGGTTATTTTAAATAGAAGTGACCTTTCTGTAAGAGAAACGATAAATCTCCAATTAACGTCAGCCGCAATTACAAATGAAGGGTACCGCGAGTTTATTAGATCGAGTAACGGTATTCTTGAATTGCTCAACGCCAGCGAAACTGACAGAGCTAATTATGGAATGTTCAAGTTACCAGCTACAATAGCAGAGACAGCAATTGCGGGCGATCTTGTTTTCGTAAGGACAAGCACCAGCCTTGAAATTAGAAAAATCGATTATGGTGTCGATATTATTTCCTCAGGGCTGTATATTGCGTCACCCGCAAACGACGCTACAGTAACGGAAGGTACTCAGATAGCTGTACTAGCCGAAGGTTTAAGCGATAATGATTCAATTGTTGAGTTCCTTGTTGACGGGGCTGTAGTATTTGTCGATTCAAGCATTCCGTATGAGTTTACTTTTGCGGCTCCGCTTAATTCAGCTGGAACTGTATATCATCTTTCTGCCAAAGCGGTTAATATATCAGGTAATTCACAGGATACCGAAATAATTACTATAATATCGGTTCCTGATACCGAACCGCCGACATTCGTGATTTCTCAACCTGAAAATAACAGCACTGTGATAGAAGGTCACATAGTTCAGATAAAGGCGGAAGATTTCGATGATAACGTGGGTGTAAAGGATGTACGAATCTTTGTGGACGGTGTGCAGAAAGCGTATTACAATACTCCTCCGTTTGGTGTGATTTCATATAATTATCAGGTTCCTATAGTTAATGATGATCCGCCTTCACAGATAGTAATTGAAGTTATCGCTGAAGATGTCAACGGCAATATTTCGAATATACCTCAGATAGTATTGAATCGTGAGGAAGATACTACGCCTCCGGTTATTGCTATCACGGCGCCTGCCAGTGGGTTCTCATCTAGGCAGGGTTCGACTAGATCTATACAGGGAACTTTAACAGGTGACCGTCTGATTAACAGTATAACTATTATGTTCGGTTCAGTGACATTGGCGAGCAATCAGGTTACGCTGACCCAGAGTCAGGTTGACGATTTCCTGTATACCTTCAGCGCGAACTATACCATTCCGTTGAGCACGCCTGATGGTGCGGTAGTTATACAGGTAACTGCTCAGGATGCGGCTGGCAACAGCGGTTCGGAAACTGTTTCAGGTTCGATAGAACTTGACGCCAAACCGGTAATCACGTTCTTCGAGTGCAATCAATCTGGTATAGAATCAGGGACGATCTTTATGCGAGCTCAGGCTACAGATGATGTAGGTGTAGCTATGGTACGATTCCTTGTTGACGGTGTTGTGGTGAAAAATGACACTTCGGTATCCGGCGGATATTATGATCACACCTATACTATACCGTACGGTAAAGCTCCCGGAACATTGTCTGTTACTGCCAATGCGGTTGATTCTATAGGTCAACATGGGCTTATGACTGATCCGGTTGTTGTCAACGTTATTAAAGACACCGTTCCTGTAGTGACTATTACAAGTCCGGCAGATGATTCACTTGCCGTAATAGAGGGCAGTTCATTGTCGGTTACGATACGCGGTTACGATCCTGATCAAACCGGTGGATTTAGATATATGCAAGTGTTGAGAGACGGCGTTTCCATAGCTCAGCCTTATTTTGGCACTGTATATGACAGAACCTATAGCGTATCGTTTACGGTACCTCATTTAAGCGGTTTGTATTCCGAGTACATGTCAATACAGGCAAGAATATTGGATTACAACAGCAATGTGTGGTATCCGTCAACGGAAAATCGTCAGGTAACGATTACACCTGATCAGCCTCCTACGATAAATCCTGAGAATATTATTGTTCCTGCAAGCGCCAAGGAGCAAAGCTCGTTCTACGTGGATGTTGTGGTGAGCGTACCTGCAAACGATGACCGCGGTTTCCAATACTGCGATTTCTATATGAATTATTATAATGGTACAGATTGGGACAACGATACGTTTATAGAGAGAGATACAACCCTTACCGCAGGGTACGGAGCATCTTACTACAGGGTAACGGTTACAACTCCTAGAATATACAATTTTGATTACACCAAGTTCTATGTTTATGTGAAACTTCGTGACAATTATACCGGTCCGGTTAATCCGGAATTACATCTAGTTCAATCTGCCTTGATACCGATAAACATAGATGCAGATGATCCTCCTACGGTTTATATCAGCAGTCCTGCCGTTGGCGTTAACCTGTATGAAGGCGCGTCGGGTTCTGTCGAAGCGAAGGCTACGGATGATCGGGGTATGTCGCGTATGCGATATTACGTGGATCATGCTTTCCAGAAAGAGATTACCTCATCTTCATTGAGTGGAGGCGTTTATACATATACGACAACAGTAAATATGCCGTTGTTTGCTCCTAATTTCGGAGGTTCATATATTCCTACAAGTTCGTTTGGGGAATTGACCGGTATATATATCAACCAATATAATGATCTTGCGAAGATATCATTTACAATTAATTCAGGCACTGACAACGCTACAGTTGTAGTACCTGTAAAACGTAATGATACGGATATACTTATTGAACAAAAAACTGTTTATTATATGTTGGACGGGACTTCTCATGCGATAGACGATGTAAGCCTCGGATTGATTTACAGCGGTAGCTTAGTTACAGGGTTGTCCGGTACTATTACAGTTGACAATATTACTTATTCGGTAGTTGCGGCTTTGGATGGATCACATCCGGCGTTTACTCCGAAGTCGGTCTTGACTGTTCAGGCAGTGGATATTTCCGGTCAGACAACATTCTCGCAACCAGTAACAGTCAACTTACTATATGACTCCGGTCCGACCATAAACTTTACTTCGTTGCCGGATAATAACAGAATTCCTGCAGGATCCCGTGTGAAATTCACTGTCAGCTCTTTTGATGATGTGTCAATCAACCGTGTCGAATTCTATGTTCTCAAAGATCCTTATGATGCTAATGCAGACGGCGATCTTGAACAATATACTGCGGTTGTGATGACTCCGACGTCACAGGTAACATCGTATAATCCGACAGCCACTATCACTGTTCCGGCAGACATGATAGGCAAAACAGTTGCCGTCAAGGCAGTAGTTTTTGACAGCAAGAAACCGGTAGCGAATACTGCTGAGACGATATTGTACTATATCAATGTAAGATTCGGTGCGTTGCTTGTAAATGCGATTGGCATAAGCAATACCAACCGCGAATTCTTGTCCGGTAACAGAAACTACATGGTAGGCGGATCAAACACTTACGCAAGGGTTATTCGGTATGAAGGTGTAGATACAGTACAGATAGACGGCGCGAATGTGGTAATTCCGTTCTCTCCGGGCAAAGGTTATATGGAATTGAGATTTGACACGGTAGTTAACGCCGCTCAGATTAAACTGCATGTAAAAGACAATTTTGCCTCGAACCGCAATATGGTGCTGGGTGAAATAGAATTTCTTGAGGAATTTAGCGATCAGCCTGCGGCAATTATTTATTCCAGAGCTACTTATGAACAGAGCAGTTATACGCTGAACGAAACGTATGACGGTATAATAGCCGCATCCGGCAACGGTTGGGCAATAAATGGAAATCCGCCGCAAACGGCATGGTGGTATCTTGCCGAACCGAAGAATATCAATCGTATTCGTATACATCAGCCTTACGGCAGTTCTCATGAACTGAAAGATTTTGATATATATATCAGCACTGAGGCGCTCAATGAAATAAGTGTTTTGTCAGGCGATAAAGATGGTTTCGGGTTTCCGATACCGCTTCAGGCTGGCGATTCTATTCCGGATCTGGATGGCGACAATCAGATAGGTTATCCGAATGATTATTTTAATAACGGTACGATATCCGATCCTATATACACAGATACATGGGTTACCGCGACATTCTCCGCGGTGCAGAGTTTCTCTCTTGCCGGTCAAGAACCTTTATACGCACGGCTCAATGTTCTCGCAGGTGATGTGGAGACATCGGAATCAAGCAATATGCAAATACGGCTTGAAGGTACGACAATTGCAAGTCAGAAGCTGTTGTCATATACTTCTCAAGGGCTGGGCGATGGCGGTATTACCTATACTTCATTCCCAATTCCTGCATCAATGGTTCAGAATTATGAAGACGGTGTCGCGACTTATCAATTCTACAACCCCGGTGCGATAGCGATAGATTATATTGAGACTATAATAGGTGTTGCCGGAGTAAGCGCTCTTTACGGACCGCAAAATCTGTCTATCAGTTATTTTGATCAGAACGGTTATGATTATCTGCCTGCATACCTTGCGCGGTCAATATCCTGCAACAATACGATATATGATGCTGAATTAATCCATAAGCACTTATTTGTAACAAGTTATAATGAGGGATTGGAAATTTACAATTTCGATACAGTAAGCAACAATTACAACAAGGTCGGTAAGCTGGCCAATAAATTGGGTATAGACAGCGATACCAGAATAAAGACCATGGGTCGTTTGGGTTATATATCGGATTACAGCGATGGATTATATGTGGTAGATTTAGGGAACAAGGCATACCCTGTGATAATCAGTCAGCTTTCCTTGGCGAATCTTAGGGAATTCTGTATATCCGATGGCAAGATTTATACAGCTACCACGGCCGGTGTGAAAGTATACGATCTCAATACTATGGCATTATTGACGACATTGCGCTCAAGCGACTCTATAAGAGATGTAGCTGTTCACGATGGATATCTATATGTCGCCGTTGAATGGGGAATGTTGTATATATTCCGAACAGATAATTATGCACAGGTTGCTCAGAAATATACGACTCCGAGCGGCTGGCGGTTTGATATTGTGGGTGATTATCTTTTCCAGGTGGATAACGGTGATAATAATATATATGTTTACGATGTTTCAAATAAATCTAATATCAGCGAAGTGATGGTTATCGCTGATTACGAAGCTCAAAACACTAATTACAGACCCAAACGAGTTAAAGTCGTCGGTAATTATCTGTTTGTTGCTCTCGCGTATGACACTGTTTCTATATTCCGATTGAATTTCGGCGAAACCAGCGTACCGTCCGTAACTCTTGATGTGCCTACAGATGTGGTTGAAGGTAATACGATGACACTGACCGCCACGCCTGCTACGAAGGGGAATCTGAGTATAGAGTTCTTGCGTGACGGCATTCCTATAGGTGTGGTTACTAAATCGCCGTACACATTATCTTATGCTACTGAACCGGGCGATGCAGGGGTAGTACATGAATACACAGCTCGCGCAATCAATTTGACCGGTATGGAAGGGCCGTTGTCAGAACCGGTATATGTAGCTACGGTACCGGATACGGTTGCTCCGGTTATTACCGTTCAATCGCCTGCCGCCAACTCGGAATTTCTAGAAGGAAGTTCTGTAACCCTTGTTATTGATGTTACAGACAATTTATTTGTGGATACGGTATTCGTATCTGTTAACGGCGTGTTGCGTAGCACATTCTCGACGCCTCCATTTACAGGACTCACTGTTCCATATACCCTTGAACTGGGCGACATAGAGCCGCAACACATTGATTTCGAAATAAAAGCGCGTGACGGTAACGGAGTTGAACATATAAAAGTTCATAGAATTATACGTACGCAGGATTTACAGGCTCCGCAGGTTGCATTTATACAACCGGCTCAAGGAGCAAACTTCCTTGAAGGTTCTCTGGTACGTATGGTGTTTGATGTAACTGATAATATCGGGATATCTTCAGTTGAAGTTTCCGTAAACAACGTTTTAATGTTGTCGAAATCTACGTCTCCTTATACAGGGCTTGCTGTGGAATATCTGTTGCCGCTTGGCGCTATAGATCCTGAACAAGTACATTTCAGGGTTCGTACGGTTGATGTGAATTACAATTCGGCGGTTTTTGTCAGGACTATCAATCGCATACAGGATCTTCAAGCTCCATTTGTGAATCTGTATATGCCGAAACCTTCCGACGGATTACCTCAAAGTAGTGCTATCGTGTTGCTGGGTTCGGCAAATGATAATGTCGGTGTATCCAATATGACATTCGAAGCTGATGGAGCGCCGTTGAAGGTTTATGATAATTTTATATATATGATAGGCAAAGATGAGGCCGATCCTAAACCGTTTACACGTACTCTGGGCGACAGTACTCCGATAGAATATGAATTCGGTTCCGGATTCCTCTTCCCGTTCTACGGTATTACGTACGATAGAGTATATATACATCAGAACGGTTATTTGACATTCGGCAATCCGGATCATGATACTGTTGTATCGGTTGAAAATTTTGTGGGTCCGAATCCTAGGATAGCGGCGTTGTTTACTCCGCAATACTGGTACATGCAGACAGCGGCTCAGAACGAATGGATAGTCAGCCTGCGTCAGTTCGACGACCGTTTGATCATTATTTATAACCTGTATCAGGGTGTTTATAATACGAGCACAGGCTCGAATCATTACGAAATTACATTATATGACAACGGGCTTATACAAGTAACATACGGGCAGTCGGGTAGCGCTAACGGTACTAATTTGACAGCTACTTCCGGTATTGTCGGTATTACGCCCGGTGATACCGCTTCACAAGTTGCCATGATGTCCCTTGGTTCTAATCATACATTTGCCGGATCGGAAAACGGCGCTATATACGAACATTTCGATGGTGTATCGCGAGTACTGAATACCACATTGAATTATGCTATCCTGTTCTTCGTGCCTAACCAGAACTGGAAATATACGGTGTTGCGCAGAAATCGGTTTGATTTGCTATCCGCTGAATACAGCTATCCGGCTGGAATGACTTCTCCTTTGGCGTATTATGAAGATTTTGAGACAGGATTGCGTTTGGGATGGACATTTAGCAATGTTGCTATGGAACATTCTAAGGCGGCAAGCCGTAGCGGCCAGTATTCCATGGGAGTTGCCAATGAGTATAGCGGCTCTACCAGTTCTTTAGCGCGGCTTGATGTCAATCTGACCAGAGTGGAGCCGTACTCTTTCTATTATAAGTTGTCGTGCGGCGCTTCGGATTACTTTGTTTTCAAATTGAACGATAATACTCTTATAAACACTCTGGGGCAATCGGATTGGATTTACTATTCGGGCACGATGCCGGCAGGGGCAAATAAACTGGAATTCATCTATCAGAGATCCGGTTCCACAAAAGAGTTTGACGACAGGTTCTGGATTGACGATCTGCTTATAGGTAGCGGAAATAAAATATTTAAACCTGCTCTCGCCGTGGCTGAATTCGCTCAGGGCGCTACACAGATGACAGCAACTCTTTACGGACATGATATTGAAGGCAACAGTTCGTCAGGATACTCCGTAGTTTTACCAGCGGTTGGCGATGTTGATCCAATTGTAACGATTTCGACTCCTACAGCTCTTGAGTCAGGTGATCAATATGAGGTTATAGCATCGGTTCTTGAAGATAACGTATTGGTTTCTGTTACCATAACAGTTACAGGTTTGGATTATATCGAAACAGCTACATTCACTCAGCTACCATTCAAAGCTACATTTAATATTCCGCGATATTACCAGTCTGACAATATTAATGTAGTAGCTTCTGCTACGGATGGTTCCGGAAATGTAGGCGTTTCGCAAATATCAAATGTTCTGGTGTATCCGGATCTAAAACCGGAAGCGGGTTTTGTAGCGCCTACAAGCGGATTTACGGTGATAGAGGGCGATCAATTGCTGATACGGGCGTATGCTTATGATATCCAAGCGTCGACCGGCAACTATTTACCGTTGTCGATGGTAACTGTAGAGATCGAATCGGAATCGGATTACAAGATTATAGAACTCTACAGGACGTTAACGGTTGGTCCTGGCAAAGACTATAGCACGGTGCAGGCGGCTATCAATGCGGCGCGCGAGAACGATCTTATCCTAATCGAACCCGGCACTTATAATGAAACAATCAATCTAAACAAGATTGTTCACCTGCGTGGTAACACTACTAATCCGCAAAACGACGAGGTACGGATACGTAGTACATCATCAACGGCGTTGTTGAATGTTCAA
Source organism: bacterium (assembly GCA_018435605.1). GTDB lineage: Bacteria > Auribacterota > Auribacteria > Auribacterales > Auribacteraceae > R3-B46. Next base: position 372,805 of record JAHDNF010000003.1, read on the forward strand.
CCGGCGAATCCGGCTTATCCGACGACAATAATAATTGAGAACATAACTTTTGATAAACAGTATAACGGATATAGTTATCAGATACTTTTTGCCGCAAGCAGGCCTAACCTGCGTGTAATCATGAGCAGGTGTTCCATAATCGGAGCATATTACGATTATCGGATTTATGGACCGCAAGAATCGAACGGCATGCAGGTTGAAATGCACAACTGCTACATTACCAGAGGCTACTATGGGCATGTCATGTACTATAGAAGCGGTTCGCTCGGTTTCTACAAGTGTCAGTTGGATCAGTCATTGTATTTATACGGTTGCACTCAAAGCCTATTGCCGGGCGACTATGTAACGACACCTACCGTAGGTTATGGACCTGCGTACGGCTCGTCAATGTCTTTTGGCAATTCATGGGGCGTTCCGTTTGTATATAATGTGCCTGCAGGTTCTGCCGGTGATACCATAACGCTTACAATCAGGGCGGAAGACAAGTCCGATCAGGAAAGTGATGTTGTGGTAATAAGCGGAACAGTTACCGAAGACCAGCCACCGGTAGCGGTAGTTACGAAACCCGCACAGTACACTCTTGTAGCTTCCGGAGCTTCGTTGAATGTTGAAGGTACGGCAACGGATGATTTAGGTCCTATACAGGGAATGCAGTTCTTTGTATATCTTGACGACGTAGAACAGTCCGGTTATGAATCGGCCCTTGATACTACAGCGCCTTATACGGGTGTGGTAGTTATTCCGCCTATAACCGGTGACGCGGTGCTTACCATCAGGGCGAAGGCATACGATTATATAGGGCAGGTAGGCGTATCGGAGCCCGTGCTGTTGGATGTAATTATAAGTTCATCTCTTGCAGGAGCTTATAATGTTATAAATAATGCTCGTGACGTGAAGGTAGTCGGCAATACGGCGTTTGTTGCGGCGCATGATAAGGGGTTGCAGATACTGGATGTTACTGATAAAGAGAATATCAGTTTAATAACGTCAGCAAGTTCACAGTGTGATGCGGTGTCGGTTGTGCAGAATTTGGTTTACGCACTGTCGCCAACCGAATTAACGATATACGATTATGACGGTGAAAATTTAACTCGACTCGGCTCAACCGGCAATGTATTCGGTCTATCGACAGATATGGAAATATCCGGCAAGCATGCTTATGTTTCCACCAAGAATAGTTATGTTACTGCCGCTACATTAAACGTCGGTCCGGGCAGACAGTATACCACTATTCAAGCGGCTATCAACGCGGCACAGACAAACGATCTTATTCTTATAGATCCGGGTACTTATAACGAGGATATAAGCGTTAACAAAATAGTGCATTTGCGCGGTAATACCAATACTCCGGAAAATAATGATGTACGTATCCGCTCTACATCTTCCGGTACTATGGTTAATTTCAATGCTTCGAATCCGAGTTCGCCTACGACGATAGTGATAGAGAACATAACGTTTGATAAACAATATTCCAACGCTTATGGGTTATATTTCGGTACAAACCTACCGAATCTGACTGTTATCATGAACCGTTGTACCATAACCGGCTCTACTAACGCTTATAGAATGTATGGTCCGACTCAATCTATGAAGGTTGAATTGTATAACTGTTTGATTACACGTAATACATCTTCCTATGGCCACTTCATGTATTATCAGGCCGGTTCTTTAGGTATGTACTACTGTCAATTGGATCAGGAATTGGTTTTATATCAATGTACAAAAAGTTTCGTGTCCAATGACTATGTGACAACACCTACAGTCGGATACGGTCCGGCATACGGCGGTTCCTTACCTTCGTCTTCACCCAGTTTTGCGGTGGTAGACATATCTATACCGGAATATCCTTATGAGGTAGAGGGCGCGTCGTTGAGTAATTTAGGTGAGGTGAACGGCATAACTTTATACGGCGATGTGGCTGTTGCCGCTCGCGGCACTGCCGGTGTAAGCACAATAAATATCACCAATCCTGTAGCTCCTGTTATTGTGGATACGGTAGCCACGCTTAATAGTGCGCGTGACGCTCTTGTGGATAACGGCATCGTGTATGTAGGAGACTTAAATATAGGATTGCTGTCATACAGGCTTGATCCGATCACTATGAAGTTGCGCGGTCTTGGTATGGCGCTGAAAAAGACGAACCCCAATCGTTTGGATAAGATAAATACACTTGATGTGGTGGGACGACTGGCGTTTGTCGCAGACGGAACCAACGGCGTTGTTATAGTGGATCTTGCAAATAGCAATAATATGCTTGATGTAGGATACATCACTACTACCGGTACAGCGTACTCGCTTGACGTAGCTGGTAATTATTGTTATGTAGCGGCAGGTCAGTCCGGATTGCGGATATACTCTTTGGTCAGCGGCATTAACGAAGGACCGCAGATCAACAGTTTAACCGCACAACCGGCAAGCGAAGTCACAGAAGGACGAATTGTCAGAATATTCTGTGATGCTACCGACAATACCGGAGTTACAGTTGAGTTCACAGTTAACGGCAACGTAATCGGTATAGACAACACATATCCGTTCCAGATGGATTATCAAGTACCACATAACAGCGCTCCAGGCGTTATATTGATTAACGCTAACGCTATAGACCTTGGCGGAAATGTGTTTAATGATCCTGATCTCGCGATTTCTATAACGGTATTGGAAGATAACGTAGCACCGCAGGTTTCAATTATACAGCCGACGCTGGATGATACGCTTGTTGAAGGTACTACGATACTGATCGACGTTGCTGGAAACGATAATGTCGGCTTGAGAGATGTAACTGTAAATGTCAACGGCGTTGACTATGTATTCAATCAGCCTCCTTATCGATTCAATTATCAGTTACCTCTAGGCACTCCTGCTCCGGTATTGGAAATATACGTCGATGCTTTGGATGTAAATGGCAATACGACTCATTTATCAACAGTTACATTCCCTGTGATCGACGATGTCGTGTCGCCAATGATTGCCTTAACTTCGCCTACCGACGGCACATATGTCATAGGCGGTTTATCTACGGTGAATATAGCGGCGTCAGTGTCGGATTCCGGTGTAGTTAGTATGGTAGAATTTTTGGTTGACGGAGAAGTAGTGCAGACATTCACGCAACCTCCATACTCGCTTTCAGGATTTGCGATCAACGATCAGAGAGGTAAGTATATTAGGATTTCTGCACGCGCAACCGACTTGAGCGAGAATATCGGTATTTCTGATACGGTTACATTAAACAACAGGTTCTCTATATCTCAGATAACTTCGACAAGCGAACAGTATTACTCATATTCTAACGCCAATACTACGAACGCATCATTTAGAGCGCAGGATATATATGTTGTCGGTAGCCCTGTAGGCTATACGCCCGAAGCACAGGCGTCTTTAACGATGACTGTCGATCCGGTTTGGGGTTTTGTAGCTAATGATACCAACGGATTACAGACTCTTGATCTGAAAAACCGTGTCGCTTATTCACTGGCTACGACCCACGCCAAAGCAATAGATGTGCAAGGACCGTTTGTATATCTAGCACGGTACTCTATGGGTATAGGCACATATTATGTGGGAGATCCTTCAAACCCTGTGACAATGGATACGCTTGATTTCGGCGATGATAACCGTATAGTCTGGGAATTCAAGGCGCGCGGCAAACATGCGTATGCAGTAGCGGATAGTTATCAGTTCCAGGTACTGGATATCTCTGACGTAGACTGGACGAATCCGACATATCCTAGTATGTCGTTTACTCATCTCGGCGGTGTGTATTATTATTCGCAAACAAGTAGTTACTATGAAGGTTACTGCATGGAACTGGTAAATGACATGGCATTTATTGCAGGGAGAACCGGTAGCTCTTATTATTCAGGAATAGTGCCTATAGATATCAGCGATCCGGATAGCATAGTTGGACAGAAGAGTACTACAGCGTACGAACAAATCTACGGAAGTTCTTACTATCCGTGGAATATGGCGATACTTGATGAAAATTATGTTGTCACGTCAGGAGGGTCATATTTCCGTTTATATGATATCCGTACTGCATCGGCTACAACGGCGCCTGCACGTATAATAAGTCAGTCCATAGGAGGAAGTCACAATCAGGCGGCGATAACGTGTATCGGTGATATGGTGTTAACTTTCTCGCACGGTACAGGTATAGTGATGTACGATCTATCTAACAGGAGTTCGTTGCAGAGTTTGGCTACAGTTCCGATATCAGGCAACCTGCGTGGAGTCGACCTGTATGGCAATTACCTGTTCGTTGCCAACGAAACCGATGGCGTCAGGGTTTTCAAATTTAATACATTCGAAACCGAAGCGCCGCAGGTTGATATTATAACGCATCAAAACGGCGATATGCTTCTTATGGGCGAGGACGATCCTATATTGGTAGAGGTGCCTAACAAGAGCGTAGTTACGGTTGAATTCCTCATAGACGGTAAACCTTACAAAAAATATCATACTCCGCCGTATAAATTGTGGTATCCCGCTTTGGATGCCGGTCAGATACGTTTCCAGGCACGCGCTATGGACTTAAGCGGAAATGTGGGTTATTCCGAGCTGATTACATTGAATATACAGGAAGACACTGTAGCTCCTGAGATAGTGTCTGTGGAATCTGCTGATATAGTGGCGGTCAATCAGTTTGCTGAAATGACTGTAGATGCTTCGGATAATCTGGCATTGAGCCATATAGAGATAACTTCAAATATGAATGCCTTATATGTTAGCGGAGGCTTGAAAGGCGAATATTATAACAGCACTAATTTTACCAACCTGCTTTATACGAGAATTGATCCTGAAATCAATTATAACTGGGGGGAAAGTTCACCCGGTTCAGGAGTACCTGTTAATTATTACACCATACGGTGGTCGGGTAAACTGAAGGTTGATTATGATGAACAATATACATTCTACTCGTATTTTAATGATTGTGTGAGGTTGTATATTAACGGTACACAGATATTTAATCAATGGTCGACTTCTTCTAGCGACCGCTCTATTCAAGCATCGGTTACATTGACCCGCGGGTATCATGACATTGTGTTTGAATATATGGAAAATTCTGCCACTGCAAGGGTATCGCTCGAATGGTGGTCACCTTCTCAACAGCGTCAGATAATTCCGTCGACGCACCTGTCTACGGTTCAAACCGGCATATTACAGGCTGACAGTAGTTATCTGTATACATATTCGGTACCGAAAAGCCATAAGAACAAAAAAGAATTCGAGCTTAATGTGCAGTTCCTTGCAAATCAGCCCAGTTATCCGGTATTTTACATAACTCCATACGATACTTCCGGAAATGTCGGTGAAACTTATGTTCATAGTATGGACTTTATAGATAATCTGCCGCCTGTAGTGTCTATTATTGCACCGGCTGATGGCAGGGGAATAGGCGCTGATATGAATTTGAATATACAGGTTATGCTGTACGATATTGGCACGACCCCGTCTATAAGTTCGATTGTATTGTCTCTCAATTCGGTTGAGATTTACAACAATACCAATTATACCGGTAATCCGGCTGTACCTAGCACCCTGTCGATAGATCACTTTATACCTAGTTCGATGTTAGGCGAAACGTTCGATATCGAAGCGACGATTGCGGATGCTTCGGGCTTGACAGCTTCTCATGCTGTTACGGTAAATGCCCTGTACCGTAGCCGTGGTATAACCAGAAATATGTACAGAACCACATACTGTGTGGCTGTAGAAGGCAAGTATATGTACAGAAGCACGGATAGTTCGCGTTTCAGTATAATCGATCTGGATAATTGGTCTGTTGTTAGCGAGTTGTCTTTCAGCGATTACATGTATACCTTTGTTGTGCGCGACGGTATTTTGTACGGTTTGAATTATTATGAGATAGTGATTATCGACGTGTCCAATCCGTTCAATCCATCTTTTATAAAACGTGTTCCGATAACTAATGGAAGATACATGGAGCTCAAAGGCGATTTACTGTACGTAACAACATATTATACGGTAATGATCTATGACGTAAGCGATCCTTATGAACCGGTTATGTTGAGTACGCTGGCTCATAATTACACGCCGTACTCCATGGCTGTTGATGAAACCGGCAACTATTTGTATAAGGGTTGTAGCGCCAACGTATATATATTTGACGTAACCGACCCGACGACTATTATATTGGTTGGCGATATGAGTACTGCAGGTTTCTCGAGTACAATCTATGGTGTCAAAGTTGAAGGCAACAGGTTGTATGTGTCCGATTACTCGAATGGCGTATATCTGTTTGATATAACCAATCCTGCGAGTCCTGTGTTCGTGTCGCGGTATCAAATTACACAAAGCCGCGCTATGGATATTTACGGCGACTACCTGTTCGTAGCTAACTATATGGGATTCTCGGTGTTTAATAAATATACCCTTGATTTCCAGTTCGATATTACGACCGATCAGACGACATATTATATACATGTTTATGGAAAATATGTATATCTGATGACTAACAATTATAGTTACGGGTTAAGAGAATTCAATCTCGATATGGGAGGATTGCCGCCGGTTCTGGTGTCCAAAGATATATCGGTAGTAGGTTCGAATATAGTGGTGACTGTTGAAGCTACTGACGATCATAATGTGGCGGTAGAATTGATACGTGACGGAATTGCTGTCGCTTCTCTAAGACAACCTCCGTATATCTTTACTATTCCGATTAGTCCGAAAGATTCCGGTATGAGTACGACATTGTCTGTCAGATTGGTCGATCTTGCTGATAATGTTATTGAGTCGGATACGCAGACAATAGTATTTCCGGGCGATTCGACACCGCCTGTTGTTGTCATTGCATCGCCTGCGGACGGAGTAGACGTTGGGCAAAACGGAATCGTGAATGTTGAAGTTTCCGTAACCGATGATTCTCCGATTCGTTCTATAGAGTTGATGGTCAATAGCGGCACAGGATATGAGGTAGTAGAGGTAATCGCTAAGCCTGAAACTACATCCTCGGTGCTTTTTGACATGACTGTTACGGATATTGTTTCAGATATTATCGGAGTGAAAGCTCGTGCTGTCGATGTTTTCGGTAATGTCGGGTTATCGACAGGTATAAGTCTAACAGTAGTTGAAGATCAGTCAGCTCCTGTATGCGTGATTGTTACACCTGCGGAAGGTTCGTCTTATGGAGTCTTAGACAGAGTGAATGTCGAAATCGTCGCTAATGACGATGCGACGCCGTATGGCGGTATAGAAAGTGTCAGCATATATATTAACGGTTCGCCGATTACTACATTGACTGCGCCGCCGTTCACATATATTTATTCCATACCTAATACGTTTGCTAACAAGACAGTTACGATGTCCGCTGTTGCTTATGACAGGGCAGGACTGTCTGCTCAGGATAGCGTATCTTTTAATGTCGGACAAAAGGTTGTGGAAAAAGTCTTTATTCCTAATTCGAATAATAATGCGGTGGAAGTTCTGGATTTGGCTTCCGGTATTGTAGAAGCGTCTATACCGGTTCCTTATCCGAACCGTGCGGTTGCAAGCCGTGACGGATCGAAGATATATGTGACATCCGATAGTACGGTTAATGTATATAGTATTGATACGGTAAGTTATGAAGTAACCGAGATAGTTCTGTCCAGTTTCCAGCTTCCGGAAGGCGGAATTGTCAGTATAAATTACAGCAGTTATTCTATGCATGTTGCCTTTTCACCGATAGATCAATACGCTTATGTAATGTTGAGCAGAGGTGAAACGGTGAAAATAGATACTCAAACCGATACGCCTGTTGCTCTTTGGACAACAAGTAACATCAATTATCAACAGGATATAGCCATATCGGAGGATGGACAGACTCTGTACGTAGCTGACAGGTACTATATAAATATTTGGGATCTTGCTACAGGCGCTTACGAGGCTATCTATTCATTAGGTGGCGTGTATATTAACAGTATGGAACTTCTTCCCGGTTCGAAAAAAGCGTATGTTATTAACAACTATGAGCGTATTGATGTGTTCGATACCGAGAAGAGAATGTTCACCAAATCTATACCTCATCCTCGTAATTGGGATTTCGCGGATATGCAAGCGGGAATGAACGGAAAAGTGTATGTATTTGATTATAATGATTATATGTACACAATCGATACAAATACCGATACCATTGATACGCAGACTTTCTATCTGGAAGGAGTTAATTATTCTTTGCAGAGTATTACAATTCCGCGGGAAAACCCGAACTATATTTTCTTAGCGAAATATAACGATCCGTACGAGTTGTTTATCTATGATACTACAACCATGAAGAAGCTCAACACTATATACATGGTATACGGTTATTACGGTGTAGCTTATGTTAAAACGCCGTTTATGGATGACGTTACGCCGCCTGTTGTTAATCTATTATCGCCTGAGGCCGGCACGTATTTCTCAAAGGAAGTGGTCGCCGTATCTGCACAAATCACTGATGATTCGGCAATATCCGATGTGATATTCAAGGTAGATGGAAAAGTAGTAGGTGTGCGTCGTTATCCGCCGTTTGAAGTGTCCTGCTCGTTACCTGACGCACAGCAGTTAGTTACCGATGTTCCTGTTGAAGTTTATGCGGTTGATATGGCCGGTAATTTTGGTTCCGATTCGGTGCTGATCAATGTTCAGCCGGATACCGATGCTCCTTCGGTAAGTTTTGTTGTGGCGCCTACAGAAGTATATACTGATGATCTTGTTTATGTCTTAGTAAATGCGTCTGATAATGCGCATGTGGCTAGGGTTGAACTTGTAGATGGAGATGGACAGGTCATAAAGGTTGCAACCGTAGCTCCGTATGAGTTCTATTTCAGAGCATATAACGAACCCGGCGAACCTCTGGTAATATCTGCCCGCGCGGTTGATTCAAATGGTTTGACGGCAACTACCGCTCCAAGAACAATCAATGTATTGGAACGCAAAAATATGATAGATGTGGTTATTCTACCGCATTACGGCGCCAATCAGTATTCGATATTTGACGGACAAAGCGGACTTCGCATTAAGACATATAATGCGCCGTCAAATCCGGCGACTCCTATAATTAGTAATGATGGAAAAGATATTTATATTCTCTCTCGCGGATCATCAGCGGTAGTCCGTTACGATGCTCTTACAGGAGTTCAAGAACAATCTGTCAGCATAAGCAGTACTATGGGTATGACTTTGAACAAGGATAACTCGTTATTATTTACGACTTATCCGAACACGAACGGATATATCAGTCTTTTCGATACACAAGGCAATACGAATTTAACTCTTCTTGCAAATCTGTATAATTCCCAGTATCTGTATTATCCGTATACCTCATACCTGAGCGCTGACGGAAAATATGTTTTGGTTACTGATAGGACAAATTACTACTTGACGCTTATGAACGCATACAACGGAATGGTTGTAGGCGGTGTGCAAATCAAATACGGATCGTCATTCCTTATACCTGAGTTGGTAGCGACTGTGGAAGGTAGTCCGTATGCGTTTGTAATCACTGCGAACGGATATTATCTGGTTGTTGTAAATATGGAAACTTTGGAAATAAAAGAAGTGATATTGCCTGTTAACAACAATTATTTCCGAGGTATTTGCGCCGGACATACACCGGAAGGTCCGAAAGTGTTCTTTACAACATACTATAATACTTATGCTCTTAACAAAATGAATCCCGAAACATTTGTTATAGAGAAGACTGTGCCAATTAGTCAATTGCATAATATCCAATTGTCTCCGGATGGAAGAAAACTTATGTTGGCATCGATTGACAGTTCTTACAGTAAATCGGCTAGTTACGATTCGGTAACACTTGAAAAGATAATAGAGTATAACGATACACCGTATACTTACACGTATTCAATTATGGGTTCAGGCAGGTTGTATGACAATGTGGCGCCTACAGTTGCGGTTCAGTCGCCGCTCCAAAGTGAAACCAAGTGCGAAGGATCAAGGGTTACAGTATCCGTAAATGCACAGGATAATTTTGCTGTTGCGCGTGTAGATCTGATAGTGGACGATCAGGTTGTGGATGTAGCGTATGATGCTCCTTATGATACAACCTTGATGGTCCCGGCATATACCGGATCAGGCCAGACGATGACTTTTAAAGTAAGGGTTACGGATCGCGCCGGCAATAAGACGGAATCGAACAATCGCATTCTGAATGTCGCTCCCGATACTGTTGTTCCTTCTATCACAATACTGTCGCCTGTGGACAATTCGGAAGTGGCATTATACAGCACTATACCGTTCTTATTCGATTTACAGGATGACGGCGGTATAGAATCAGTGGTAATTACCATTAATAATCGCGGGTACGGTCCGTTTACGGAATATCCGTTTGAAGAGAAAATATTCTTTGAAAACGGTGTTGTGGGGCAGAACGCGGTTATACAGGCTCAGGCGATAGATACAGTAGGCAACGCATCTGAGGTTGATACCGTAACAATAACGGTATCAGCACCTGTATATAAATCATTCTTGGCGGTTTCAAGCTCCGATTACAATATATACAATTTAAGACTTGACGGATCTACCCGATTGATAAGTCAGCCCGGCGCTACGCAGAGCGGCAGTTTTACCGATATGGCTATAACTAAGGATGGCAAGTACGCGCTGGTATTAACTAGCGGCAACCGTATAGTGGTATACAGTTTGCCAAGCGGTCAATTGGTGAAGGATTTTTACAGGGCTGTAAATGGTTATTTAAACAGTATAATAGTTAGCCATGACGGTAGATTCGCGTATGCGGTCAGTCGTTCTACATCATCGTCAGTACAAGCTACACTGCTTATTCTTGACCTTTCAGTATTGACAAACCCGAACGACAATAGCGACCCTGTCTGGGCATACACCCATAACGTAGGAAATATTTATGGGTATACTTCAGTGTATTGCAGGCCTAACATGGTACTCAGTCCGGATGGAAGCAGGTTATGGATAACATCACTGTATGCCAATTCAAGTTATGGGTATGTTAGATCCTACGATGTATCGAATATAGCGAAAGGGACTACATCGATCTCTTATACTAATGAGTCTCTGACAGGATATGACATTGCAGAGTATGACGGTTATATTTATTTACAGCAGAGAAATAGTTATTATATCTATAAGCGTCATGCTACTACGCGGAGTTCTATAGGTTCTTTTTATGCCTATACAAACGGCTATAGCGCCGGTATGACGATTGGTGTTGTTGACGGTCAGGCGTATATGGTTCAATGTCCATATTCCATGAGCCATATTTATGTTACGAAAGTTATAGGCGGCAGTGGATCGGAATCATTTGAATTGGTCGCTCAAATAGCTACACCTTATCCGGCTATGGATGCTGATTTTAGCGATGATGGAAAACAGTTGTTCGTCTATTATCAGAGTTATACCGGTTTCAGCATAATAAATACTTCGGATTGGAGTCATACTTATTATCAAACCGGTTCCATATATCGCCGTGTTACAACCGGTCTGTTGTCCGATTCGGTGGCGCCGACTATCAGCATAACTAAGACTCCTGACGAAGACACCTACATGAATGGTGAATTGCTGGCTATAGTTCCTACTGTTACTGATGATACGGGTATTGAGCGGGTAGATTATTATCTCAACGATGCGCTTGTATCCAGCGTAAAGATTGATCCATATACATTTAACTTATCCGTTGAAAATCTGGAAATGGAACAATCGATACGGGCTAGAGTATACGATTATGCAAACAACTTTGCAGACAGCAATATACTTACCTTCAACGTTATTAATGATGTCGTGGCGCCGACAATATCGATCAGTCCGCTAAACGACCTGCAAAATACTGTCATTGGTTTACCGCAGTTAATTTTTGCCGATGCTGTGGATGATACTCAGGTAGGCACTGTGGAATTTATAATTGAAGAAGAGGGCATCGGAACACGGACTGTGTTGATAAACGAACCTCCGTATGCGCTTGTGTTGTATTTGGACGATAATATGCAAGATTCGCAACTATTTACGATATCTGCGTTTGCGTATGATAAATCAGGCAACGTCAGCGAACGGTCTAACTATCTGTACGGATCGGTAGAAAAAGATACTCTTACCAGAACATCCATGGTATATAGTGTCACATCGAATGGCTATATGCTTGTAACCGACGACACCTCTATAATCAATACAAAGTCGGTATCGAACAGTACCAGAGTAAAAGTAGCCGGTAAATATATAATTACTTTGGCAAACAATTCTGTGATAGTCATTGATAAGTATAAGAACACGTTGGTTAAAAGATTTACTGAAATATCGAATCCGTATGATTTAGAGTTTGACGCTAAACGTCAACAAGTTTACATTTCCGACTCCAACTATAACCGCATTTTTGTTGTGAGTTTGGATACTCTTGAAATCGTCAATACAATAACTTCTGTCAATGATTCGTTGTATAATCCGACAGGATTGGCATTATCTCACGATGGCGATACTTTATTTGTTGTCAACCGTTACTCTGCATCTACCGGTTCACCGCGGGTTATGGGCTATAACCTAGCGGACAGCTACGCGCCGGTAGTTCAGATACCAATAGAAGACGGCAATTATATGTATGAGATAATTAGTATGCCGGATAACAATACATTATATATATCCACTAGCTACGATCTGTATAAGGTAGACTTGTCGGCTGGTACTGCTTCAAAGGTAGCGGTGAATGTATTCTATCAGGGTGGCGGTGACTATCTTGTCGGCGGTTTGACTTCTGTGGGATTGAGGGTGTTTACCATACGCCAGCAAGGTACGTATCAGTTGTTAATGGTGAATCCTGAAACCGGTAGTTCCATCGTTATGTTTGAAAGCACTAATATAATCAAAGGAGTGGATCTGTCGGATGACGGTAAATCGTTATATATCGGTGTCAGAACAGGGTCAAATATCGGTCAGATTACAAAACTCGATATGACCGGTAAAGAACTTTCGTTTGTTTCAGTTCCGGGCGAGATTCAGTACCTTAATTATACTCAGTTTGCATTGTATGATACCAATCCGCCTATGATATCGCTGGAAAATCTGCCGGACAGCGTAGTTAAGGGGTCTACTCTCGAAATAGTGGCAAATGCGCAGTCGAAGGTCATGGTACGTAGGGTCGAATTGTATATAGACGGCGTGAAAGTGGCGATTGATAACTCCGAACCGTTTAGATTTGTGTATGATGTGCCTACAGATATTACTGAATTCTCTGTTCAGGCAAAAGTGATAGACGAATCGGGTCAAATCGGTATGTCGGAAATAGTTGTCATAGATGTCATGAACGATAGCGTAGCTCCGGTAACAACTATAGAGATACCATTTGCGGAAAATACGGTTTATAATGTTGGTACTGTGTTGTCAATCAGAGCGAATGTCACAGATGCGACGAACAATATCCATAAAGTCGAGTTCTTCTTGGACGGCATATTGATAGGTAATCTCTCTAAACCGCCGTATATAGTTAGTTATGAAATACCGTTATACGCTATTCTCGGTTCTTACGAGATTGAAGTTGTCGCGACGGATATGACTGGTTTGAGTGATGAAGGATCAAGAGCGACTAGAACCGTAATTGTAGAGCGCAATCTTATTATGGAAATGCTTTACATGTTTAATGCGGCAGGAGATATCTTTACTCTTGATAAGGAATTACTTGTACCTACAGTACTGATGGAGGGTGTGTTGCCTAATGACCGTTCAGTTGCTGTCGATGCGGACGCTTACTCTGGTACTTCAACCATATATGTAATATATTTTGACGATTACGATTGGAGAGAATACCTCGGAGCTATCGAGCCGGGCCTGTCAACGCAATTTGTTCCTGGCAATGAATGGATAAAGCCGGTTAGTATGTATCTTACACCTCAAACGTCGCAGGTGCGTAAAGTGGTATTGCCGCCTTACGAAAGGGACTATTTCTCGACATTCGATTTACCTACTTTAAGTTATGAAGATAATGTGGATAGAAGGGTTGAGGGTATTAGCGGTATGACCATGACGTCCGATGCCGGCAAGATGTTTATGTCGTCACGTAACAGGTATTATCCGGATGAATATCCTGGTGAAATAGCTTACATATTTGACCAGATTGACTGGATAAATGGTAATTACAACTATAGCTATATTTCTTCAAACTATAATTCTCGAGGTACGGCAATAGCTTTGCATCCGGATGAATCCGTGTTGTATCTTGGTGTGTTGGATGAATCTGAAGGTATAGTAAGGCCTTATCTGTATACCTGTGGCATAACGTATGATGATTTCGTGCTGAAAAATAATATACCGTTCAGTTCCGAAATCACCACTATGATTACGACAGTAATCAATGGCAGTGTTAAAATTCTTGCCGGTATGAAATCCGAGAACCGTATAGCTGTTGTTGACGCGGATACGTTTACAATAGAAAATTACTGGGCGGTCAATTCTCCTGAAGTAATGAAGATTATTGATGGCGACCTGATTGTTTATTCTAAGACGACCGGTGACATAACTAAGATAGATATGTCTACCGGCGCTATTTTGGCTCATCAGGTAGCAAATCGGCCTGTCGGAATAGTTAAAACTAATCAATATCTGTTTGAAGATATTGTTGCTCCGGTGGTTGAAATAGTATCTCCTGTGCATAATTCTACATTAGTAGAGCATCATATATTGGAGATAAATTTCGAAATCGATGAAGAGCGTGGTATGGAATCTATAGACCTGATTATAGATAACGCTCTTTATGAAACATTGCCGCCTTATTCACGTTCGTATAAATTGAGGTTACCGAATGTTGAAGACCTGCCTATAACCATGGACATACAGATTCGTGCATACGATATGGCAGGCAATATGGGCTTCAGTGATACGATTACGATAAACATAGAGCCGGATACCGTGCCGCCTGTAGCGTTTATTGTTAACCCTGTGGCTGGTCAGGAAGTATTCGGCGGAGCTATCATTGATGTAAGCGGCTATGCTACGGATAACTCCGGCACGGAACAGATGATAGAGATGTTCGAAGTATATATTGAAAACGACCTGATAACCACTGTATCGGCAAATGATGATGGAACCTTCTCTACGCAGATAATGATACCCCCAGTTTATTCTAATCCGGTGCATGTAGGTATTGTTGCCTATGATTATGAAGGTTTGGCATCCGATATGTCGCAGGTAGAAGTGGATATGATATTTAGAGTCTTAGAGATAAGCTCTTATACGTCCAATCAGGCTTACGGGTCGCGCTGTCTCGGAGACAAAATAACAGTTTCTACTCGTTATAATCTGTTAGTTTATGATCTGTTCATGTTGTTTGATGAAGGAGAACCCGAAGGAGAACTTGGATTTAAGACGGGGTATGGAAGTAGTGAAGAATTGTCTTTTGGCGATGACTACCTCAGAACTAACGATGATTCTATATGGACTGATTTTAACAACTTGGAATTTACCATACCGTTGCAGTATCCGTATTATATGCTGGATTACACATTTGAAAACGGCTATCTGTATGGAGTCCTGATAGATTACAACGGAAGCACGGCGACTACTCGTTTGCAGTATGTTCCGGTTGATCTTGAAGGAAATACATACGGGACGGTCAGGAGTCTGGAAATAGCCAACCGGTTCTTCAACTACAATGCTGGAGAAGGCCATATACTTGTACACGGAGAGAAAGTTTTTGTAACTTCTGTAGATGGCATCATGGTGTATGACGTTACTTTGGCTGACATAGGTGTTGTGAATTTCGTAGGTATTTTAGGATCAGATAACGGATGTTTAGCTATGGATATCAATGAGGAATATCTGTTTGCGTTTGATAGATCCGGAACAATTACAGCTTACAGCCTGAGTGACTTAACCGAATCTGCTCGTATGGAGGTTTATTCCGGTGAACCTCAATGGGCGAATAGAGGAGATATTGAAGTCCTAGCTGATGCCGTTTATGTCGCGGATAATCTCAATGGGTTGACAGTCATAGGACTTACTCCTAATACACTTGATATGGATGTCATAGGCAGTATCGATATACCTAATTATTACACAATGGACAGCATTGATGTAGCAGGTGATTTTGCCATCGCATATCGCTTTGGTTCGGGTGGTATTGTTCTTCTTGATGTCTCGGTTCCGGGTCAGGAGAAAGCACACGGATTTTTAGCTGATTCCATGAATTACGCTGTTATGGATGCATATATCTACAAAAATACAATTGTGCAGAGTTGTATGCCGTATAGTAGTAAACAAGTGATACTCTATCAGATGGATCTGCCTGAAGCCGCACCGTTGACGGTTGATATCGATCTGGAAGCTGATGAAAACGGCGAGATATTCTTAGATGCTGCTCAACCTGCACGTATACCGTATGTTGTATTAGGCACTAATCCGACGGTAGAACTTTACGTCGACGGCCAAGCTGTTTCGGCATCCAATGATAACGGAAACTTCTTCGCACAATATCTGTTGCCGGTGTATATTATAGAAGAACGGCTTGTGATTTCGCTTATCGCTGTTGACATGGATGGTAATGTAGCTGAAAGTGATCCGTTAACAATCGTAGTTGTTCCTGACAGTATTCCGCCGAGCGATGTTGAGATTTGGTTTGAGAATCTGGAAGAACCGGTATATACAGGCAACACGGTATTCTTGGAGGCTTATGCGGAAGACAATCTTTATATCAAGTATGTACAACTTTATGTGAATGATGAAATGTATTCGACGGCTAGTTTGTATCCATATACATTCGATTATGATATTCCTCTGGAATCGGATATAACAGAGTACTCTTTCAAAGTCCGTGCGGTCGATTTGGCGGATAACGTAACGTTCTCGGAAGTTATTACTTTGTCGGTTATCACGTTATCAGGAATATACATAACACCTGATTCAGGAATTATTTATGATAACGCACAGTTTGAAGTTTACGGCGCTTACACCGATGGAACTTCATTTAATATGTCAGGAGATATTAACTGGTATGGCGGAAGCGGTCATGAACTTGATCTTGGAGGTTCTGGAAGTAAATTTTCCATAACGGTTGCATTTGATGATCCTGATTCGGCGTTATTCTACAACGGGAAAATATACCGTAATTTCACTTATACCGATGATATTACGTACACTGTACATTTCGGCGACTATAGCGCTACAGGAGTATTGCTGGTAGATGCCAATAACAACGGTATAGTTGATTCCGACGAAGTCGATTTAGGAGTTGAAGACTTGGCTGTCAATTCCGATAATGGTGCTATTTGCGATGTTATGGAACGATTGATAGACGGTACCAATCCTTACAGCAACTCCGATGATTTTTATCAGCAGGTTCAGAGCGGCTCTAACGGTAAGTATCGTGAGATCTCGGTTTTGAATGTTAACAGTGGAATGAGCGTGTTCTTATATCGCGATCAGTGGGGAACGGGCGTTCTGAAATATCAGTATTATGAAGACGGCGGATCATTTGAGTTAATGTTAGTGCCATACTTCTACTATAATTCCGATACGTATACTAATAGCTTGATAGATTCGGCGCATAATAGTTATGGCGATGTTTTACTTGTACATACTGTGCCGGATACGGATAATAACTATGCGTGCGGAATATCTGCGCTAACGTTGGTTAGGGTTGATTTACCAGATGAAGACTATGCGAATTCGATAATAGTCGATAAGACTCAGGGATATTTGAATTACAATCCTCGTGTTAAGGTAGATCAGAATGACAATATTCATATAGCATGGTTGCGCGGGGAATATGATGCGAACGATCAGGGTTATATGAATGGTTCCAGCTGTATGTACACTGTATTGGCGAATGATGAGACCGTTATACTACCTCCAGTACAGATTGTCCGATTCTCTTCTAATGATGATATCTGGATGTCTAATTTTGAGGAAGAGTCTATCAGGATAATGGATTTTGATCTGGATAACGACGGCAATGTGCATTTTGTTATGATGCGTTATGAATATGATGCATATAATAACAGTTGTTATGTGTCCATGTATTACAAGATGATAGACGGGCAAACCGGCGATACGCTGATAGATACTACGCAACTGTTCAACGACCGTCAAATTTATTATCTTAATGCGTATGATATTCCACCTCAGAATCTTGAGTGCGCGTTTAACGAAGACGACGAGTTGATAATCCTGCATCGAAAAGAAACGCATTATGGGAATCAGGGTCTGTATTTGATGACTATCGATCCTTCGCGGGTTGCTCAAGACGGTTCATCTGTCAACGCCAATGACCTGATTGTCGAATATGCTCTCATACCCGGTCAGGCTGTAGCTGATATTGGAATCGAAGGCGGTGGCGGTGGTTTGCCAATGCTTCGACCTGGCGAAACAGGGCTTGGCGCTAATGGTGGTCGTGAAAATGCTACACCCGGCGATTCCACTTACGGCTCGCTGAAAGTTGTGGGCAACGATATCCATGTAATATACGGGAGTTACGAAACGATATACGAAGATGCTAATTATGACGATATCACTTCAGCTAACTGGTATTCTGATAATCCGAATATGTCGATAAATTTCTCTTATAACGAAATGTCCTATAACTGGGATTGGTTCTATATGAACTATACTATAGATTATGATAATAGAACCCTTTTCATTGAGGATACATATATGTGGAATGGCTATCGATATCTGTTCGATCTGACGTATAGAAACTTCGGAAATATACTGGAAGTAACTGGAACGGTAGATCGTTACGATGGTGATTATTTGGATCCGTATGAGGAAGAAACCCCGGAACCTGTTACTACGCCGGTCTATAACATTCTGAGGCGCGAAAGTAATAGTTCTTACGGTCGTTTCGGTACGCTCAGATATTACAAGAAGAGTGCTGACATGACGTTGTATTCTGTGAAAGTATTTGAGAAATCCTATCTATGGGATAATCCTGAACAAGGAATAATGAGTTTGGATTTTATCGTTGATGAGAATGATATTCCATGGATAGCATTCCAGTATCAGTATTGGAACAATTATGATGCTCTGGATATACACGTACCTTTTACGACGGTGCCTTTGCCAACTGACGGCGGCGGTGCATATTACTTCAGTAGTACCGGTGAAGAGCCTGTTCCGCCGGCAGGAGTCGCAGTTCCTGTAACGCCGATACAGAACGGGGGATTTGAGAACGGTTCGCTGTTAGGGTATTCGAAAGTCGGCGATGTAAGCGTGGTGAATTCATTTGAAGGCATCACACCTGCGGAAGGTTCCTTTATGGCGCAGTTGGTTGATTCCGGTATTTTGACCAGAAGGTCATTGCAGGTACCGGACGGTGTGGAGTATCTTACTATGAATGTATCGTATATCATGGACGCTTCATATCGTGATGACGAACTGTTGCCGAAAGTTTTGGTACGAGTTACAGACCAGAATAATACTCAGAAACTTGTTACTGCGTTGGATTCTGCTGAAGAGATGAGTACGGTTCTTTTGTATCCGTATATTGAGTTAATACAATCTCAGCTTAATCCGAGTGATCAGGTCGATTTTGAGTTGTCTGTTCATAACCCGAAATTCACCGGATTCCAATTCGATATAATCGTTAGAGGGTGTGTTGATGGTAATGAAAGTATTATCAACGGCTTGGTCAAGATCCACAGAGGCGCGGGGTATATAAAGAGTCATCTTGCGCAGTTTGGTTACTACATTACTCTTGAAAACCAGTCTGACAAGGTTATTACAGGGCCGATTAAGGTATATGTAGTGATGTCTACACCGGACGTATCTTTGCTGAATGCCAAGTATGGCAAAGATATGGAACTTGTAGTTCATTCGAAACACGTACAGATACCTGTAGGAGAATACGCGAAGAACAACAGTTTCATAGATGTTCAGATATTTTCCGATGAATCCAAAGGAATTATCCTTGTTGATAATCTAGGATGGGATAATCGGCCTGGTGATGAAAAATGTGCTCCTTATGTGGATGTTATGCCGATAATAGATGTATTGCATAATGCCAATTATTATGCAGTCGGCGAAACTATCAATTTTGCGGTTGATATATTAGACGAGGCGCCTATCAAGTATGTACAGCTATATGTAGATACTCAATTGCTTTACACAGTAACTGACGATACTAATTCATTCGGTTACAGTTATGTTGTAATTCCGGCAAAGGCAGGTAAGGTGATCAACATTACCGCCAAAACCGTAGATTTGAATGGAAATCACAAATCCTCGATTCCGATGTATTTCAAGATAAGGGATTGATATTTTTAAGTTAAGTGTATATTCAAGCGGGATGTCTGATATCAGGCATCCCGCTTGAATTTTTATTTGCATGTCGGTTGGTTTTGTTGTAAGTTTAACTCCTTCTGATACAGACCGTAAAATTTCGGTTGTCATTTTCTTTTCATTGGTATAATATATCTCAAAAATTTGTGGTGGGTGTAGCTCAGTAGGTTAGAGCGTCTGGTTGTGGCCCAGAAGGTCGACGGTTCAAATCCGTTCACTCACCCTTTTTTATCCAACCGATACGATTTGATTTTCAAGAAACAACCACTTCAAATATGCTTCCGTATTTAAAAATAATTTTGAAAAAATGTTTTCTTTGAGTTATGATGAGTGTTTATTATACGCAGGAGATGTATGTTTATGATTCTCGATAAGATAGTTCTTCAAACGCGGGAAGACCTTGCGAAAAAACAGTTGGTAATTACGCATCGTGATCTTGATAAACAGCTCGAAGATTATGAAATTACTCAAAGAGACAAACTTTTTTTTAACTCTGTCTCTCGCAATGCTGGAGGATATCTCAAAGTAATTGCGGAAGTGAAAAAGGCATCGCCGTCAAAAGGAGTTATCAGAGAAAACTTTGATTTTATGAAAATTGCCGAAGTGTATGACGGGCTTCCGGTGGACGCCATATCGGTACTGACTGAAGAAAAATTTTTCATGGGGTCGCTTGATTACCTCGAGAAAATATCTGGAATAGTAAAAAAGCCTCTGTTGCGCAAAGATTTTATTATCGATTCGTATCAAATAAAAGAAGCGGCTCTTAAAGGCGCGAGCGCAGTACTGCTGATAGCGGCTATTCTCGATATCAAACAGTTGAAAGATTTTATAAAACTTTGCGGTTTGTTGAACTTAGGGTATATTCTTGAGGTTCATAATATGGATGAATTGCGAAAGGCGTTGCAGTGTGATCCTGTTGTCGTGGGTATAAATAACAGGGATCTGAAATCGTTTGCCGTAGATATACATACGACTGAAATTTTGAAGAAGTGTATTCCCGATTCGATTACGGTAGTGAGCGAAAGCGGTATTAATAACAATGAGCATGTCTTATACCTCAACGAATTGGGGGTAGATGCGGTACTGATCGGTGAAGCATTGATGAAGCATGATGACATAGCCTGTGCGTTCGGCAATATTTTTGGAGGAATAAAACAGCGGTGATACGAATAAAAATTTGCGGTATTACCCGTACAGCCGATGCGATTGCCGCAGTAGGATATGGAGCTTGCGCGCTGGGATTCAATTTTTATCAGGACAGTCCCAGATATATTGAGCCTGAAGAGGCAGGCAATATTATCCGTCAGTTGCCTCCGTTTATAAGCGCGGTTGGAATTTTCGTAAATGCCATGAAAGATCGGATTGACTCGGTTGTTGAAAAGAGCAATATAGATACAGTTCAGCTACATGGCGATGAAACTCCGGAATTTTGCGCTCAGTTTTCCGGTGTGAAAATAATAAAAGCGTTTCGTATAAAAAAAGAATCAGATCTGGCCAGAATGGAAGAATATTCTGTAAACGGGTATCTGATTGATGCATATCATCCGGAGTTGTACGGCGGATCGGGGTTTTGTTTTCCGTGGGAAATACTGGAATCGATAAAAAGCAGTAAACCTTTAATTGTTGCCGGCGGCTTGACACCTTCAAACGTGGGTCGGCTTTTGGAAACATTCGAACCGTATGGAGTTGATGTGTGTAGCGGTATCGAGCTTAAGCCCGGTATTAAAGATCATGACGCTATGAAAAAATTTATAAAAATTGTCGGAAAAAAGAAATGAGGTAAGGATGGCATTGCCTGATAAACGCGGATACTTTGGCGATTACGGCGGTAAGTTTGTGCCTGAAATTTTGATGTACGCACTTGAAGAGCTCGAGAAAACCTATGAAGAAGCCTGTAACGACCCTCAGTTTCTCGATCAATTCAGTTATTTGATGGCCAATTATGTTGGAAGGCCGACCCCGTTGTATTATGCCGCGCGGTTGTCCGATTATTTAGGCGGCGCTAAAATATATTTAAAGCGGGAAGATTTGTGCCACACAGGAGCCCATAAGATCAATAATGCTTTAGCCCAGTGCCTGCTTGCGTTACGAATGGGCAAGAAACGGATTATAGCCGAAACCGGAGCCGGACAGCACGGCGTTGCGACTGCCACTGCATCAGCTATGCTCGGACTGGAGTGCGACATATATATGGGTGCGGTCGACGTCAAACGTCAGGAATTGAATGTATTCAGGATGGAATTGCTGGGGGCTAGGGTTATATCTGTTGAGCAAGGTTCGAAAATATTAAAAGACGCTATCAATGAAGCCTTGCGAGATTGGGTTACCAATGTGGATACGACACATTATGTTTTAGGAACAGTCGCAGGACCCCATCCGTTTCCTCGTATGGTAAGGGATTTTCAATCGGTGATCGGCCGCGAGGCGATAAAACAGATTAAGGCCAGTGAAGACCGAATGCCTGATTTGTTGGTAGCGTGTGTCGGCGGCGGAAGTAATTCAATGGGATTATTCTATCCATTTATTAACGAACCGTCTGTAGAGATGGTCGGTGTTGAAGCAGGCGGGTTTGGTATTCCTACCGGACTGCATGCGGCACGGTTTCAAGGAGGAAAAAAGGGGGTCTTTCAAGGCGCTTTGAGTTATGTGCTTCAAGATGAGGATGGCCAGATTACCGAAACGCATTCTGTTTCAGCCGGTCTTGACTATGCTTCAGTAGGTCCTGAGCATTGTCATTTGCGAGACTTGAAGCGTTGTAAATATGTTTCAGTTACCGATGACGTAGCTTTGGAAGGTTTTTCATTGCTGTGTAAACTTGAGGGAATCATACCTGCGCTTGAAAGTTCGCATGCCGTAGGTTATCTTATCGAAAATCCGCCCGAAAAAGGGAAGGTTGTGATTCTTAATTTATCGGGAAGAGGTGACAAAGACGTACAAGTTGCCAAACAGGAATTACAGAAAAGAAAGCATAGCCATGACTAGAGTTGATGACAGGTTCGCATTATTGAAAAAAAACGGACAAAAAGGGTTTATCGCCTATATCACAGCCGGCGATCCGACTTTGGAATTTACAGAACGGCTTATTATTGAGATGGATAAGATAGGAGTTGACGTGCTTGAGCTAGGCGTGCCGTTTTCCGATCCGCTTGCGGACGGTCCTGTAATTCAGTCGGCGATGATCAGGGCGCTGAAAAATAAAACCAATATTGAAAAAATTTGTAAGATGGTCAAACAAGTAAGAAAATCGGTATCGATTCCAATTATTCTGTTCAGCTATTTGAATCCGGTGTATCAGTATGGCATAGAGAAATTTGCGCGTGATCTGAAAGATGCGGGAATTGACGGCGCTTTGCTTCTGGATTTACCGGTGGAGGAGTCTAGCGAATACTGTTCTGTTATGGAAAAATACGGTTTGAATACCGTTTTTCTGATTGCGCCTACCACTACTGAACAGCGCGTTCGGACTATTGCGCAGTATTCGACCGGTTTTATCTATTATGTATCAAGAACAGGGGTGACCGGAGAGCGTTCCGATGTGAACCCTGAAATTGAAAATAAGGTACGATTGATTAAATCATATACCGACAAACCTGTAGCCATCGGTTTTGGAGTATCCGATCCGCAACAGGCGAGACTTGTTGCGAAATATGGTGATGCGGTAGTTGTAGGAAGCGCTGTCGTGCGCCGTATTCAAGAGTTTGCAGAGGCTAATGACGGGCATATATCTGTAGCAGAATTTGTCCGGTCATTGGTTACACCTTTACATCAAGGAGCTTAAAATGATATATGCGGTTATTATGGCGGGCGGGAAGGGCGAACGGTTTTGGCCTAAAAGTAGATTGAAAACTCCTAAACAACTGCTTGCCATAGCAGGTGATAAGCCCATGATACGCGAAACTGTTGACCGATTGCAAAATCTGACTCAATCCGATGCTGTCCTTATAATTACAAACGCGGCTCAATCCGATGAAATCAAAAAAATACTGCCTGAATTGCCGCAGGAACATATTGTCGCCGAACCGTGCGGGCGTAACACAGCGGCGTGTATAGCTCTTGCCGCGGCATATATAGATGCACAAGATCCCGAAGGCATCATGGTTGTTTTGCCTGCCGATCACGTTATTCATAATAAAAAGGCCTTTGCGCAGGTAATATCCGATATGGCTCTGCTCGCGCAATCGGAAAATGCATTGTTTACGATTGGTATTGATCCCGATTATCCGGCCACTGGATACGGATATATAAAAAGCGGTCATGATATAAAAGCCAATACCCAGACTTCTTTTTATATGGTTGAACAATTCACGGAGAAGCCCGATTTTGCTACAGCCAGCAAGTTTATAGAATCCGGCAGATATTTTTGGAACAGCGGGATTTTTGTCTGGAAAACAAGTGTGTTTTTGTCCGCTGTACGTCAATATATGCCTGATCTTTACAACGGCTACGAGAAAATCCGTAGCGCTTTAGGAACCAAAGAGTTACAGGATGTTATCAACTCTGTATACCCAACGTTGCCGAATATATCTATCGATTACGGCATAATGGAAAAAGCAGACAGGGTTATTATGGCTAAAAGCAGTTTCGATTGGGATGATGTGGGCAGTTGGGATGCGGTAGCCAAACATTTTAAGCCTGACTCCGATGGCAATGTTGTAAGGGGAAAATTTGTCGGTGTGGATACTAAAAATTGTATTGTTTATTCGGATGATAAACTTGTAGCCGGAGTCGGAATCGAAAACGTAATTGTGGTTGTTACTGACGACGCAATTTTGATTTGTGATAAAAACAGGGCGCAGGATGTTAAGGCGATTGTTCAAAAATTATCCGATGAGCCTGAGGGAAAGGAATATCTTATTTAATTATGCCGCGTTATCTTGGAATAGACTATGGACAAAAGCGTGTCGGGCTGGCGATGAGTGATAAACAGGGTATAATCTCTCAGGTTTTCGGTACGCTGGACAATACATCTGAAAAAGATGTTATACTGAAATTGATTGAAATCGTTAAAGAGTATGAAGTTGCCGAAATAATTATCGGATTGCCTAAAAACATGAACAATACGCTTGGCGAAAAAGCAAAAGAGCTTTTGGCTTTTGTGGATTTGATGCGCGACTATATTATTACCCCCATACATTTATGGGATGAACGCCTTACAACCCGTGAAGCGGAGCGTATGCTGATTGATGCTGATATATCGCGTAAAAAACGAAAGAAAGTGGTAGACAGCATAGCTTCACAGTTGATTTTACAAGGGTATCTTGATAGGAAAAACCGGTCATGAACGTTCCTGAACTGGTCGTTCCAGCCGGTAATCCGGTTAAACTTGAGGTTGCGCTGAAATACGGTGCGGATGCGGTTTATTTAAGCGGTAAACAATTCGGCTTGAGGCATTACGCCGGAAATTTCGATCTTGAAGAATTACGTGCGGCTGTCCAGCTTGTTCATGATAAATCTAAGAAGATTTATCTTGCAGTAAATATGTTATGCCGCGACAAACATATTGAAGCATTAAAAGATTATTTGAAATCGGTTGGAAATTTTGGACTTGACGCGCTGATTATTTCCGACCCGGGTGTTATGTCGCTTGCTAAATCGGTTTGTCCGCATATTCCCGTTCATCTTAGCACTCAGGCTAATACTTTAAATAGCGAAGCTGTTAGATTTTGGGCTAAACAAGGAGTAAAGCGGGTTGTTTTGGCGCGTGAGTTGTCGCAAGATGAAGTTTCGTCAATTGCTTGTAACGCGGCATGCGAAGTTGAAGTGTTTGTTCATGGTGCATTGTGTATTGCTTATGCAGGAAGATGTTATCTAAGCGCTTATCTTGAGAATCGCGAATCTAACGAGGGCACGTGTGCGCAACCTTGCAGAAACGATTATTATGTGGTGCAAAAAAAAGGGCGACACGCCGCAGAGATGTTGGAGTTCGATTTTGATGAAGATAATTCCTATGTATTTAACTCGCGGGATTTATGCCTGATTGAGTATTTGCCCCAATTGGTTCAAGCAGGTGTATCTGCGTTAAAGATAGAAGGGAGAATGAAAACCGAATATTACGTTGCTGTAGTGACCCGTGTTTACCGAAAAGCGCTCGACATGATACGTGATGAAATACATATTTCAGATAAGCAGTTATCCGAATGGATAGACGAACTCCAACGGGTAAGCCATCGTCATTATACGGCAGGTTTTTTCGGCAATGCTCCGGAATCTGAAAGAGTTTCACGGGACGGTAAATATTCTCATCCATATCAATATGTGGCATATATAGATAAACCGAATGGAGAACAGTGTTTTCTTGATCCGAAAAGTAAAATTGTAGTCGGGGAACAGTTAGAAATTATCAGTCCGGATTGTTCCAATGACCGTACTGTCCGTGTAACGCAGATAATTCGGGATGACGAGGCAGTTACCGCCATTCATCCGAATCAATTCGCTAAGTTATTTTTTGACGGCGCTGTTTTTCAAGGTGAAATGTTACGAAAACCTCTTATACATAAAGAAGGGAACTGAACCTAATGAAAGAAATATCAACACATCCGTCCGGATTACAGGTGATTTCATTTCACATGCCGCACATGAACTCGGTTTCGGTTGGAATATGGGTTGGGGCAGGCGGGCGAAATGAGTCTGAAGCGCAAAGCGGTATTTCGCATTTTATCGAACATCTTTTATTCAAAGGGACGCCAAAACGCGACGGAAAAGAAATTTCACAAGCGATAGAAGGGCTTGGCGGGGTATTGAATGCGTTTACCGGTGAAGAGTATACCTGTTATTATGCTAAAGTGCTGGCAGAATATTTTGACGTAACATTCGATGTATTATGGGATATGGTCGATAACGAACAGTTTGATGCCGACAAGATAGAGCGCGAAAAACCTGTGGTGAAAGAAGAAATAAATATGTATCAGGATTTACCGGCGCAATATGTGCACGATTTGCTAAGTCAGATCATGTGGCCTGACCAGCCTCTTGGCAGAATGCTCATAGGTACTGTAGATACTATTGATGCTCTTGATAATAAAAGTATAGTAGATTATAAACGTCGGTATTACAAATTGCATAATATAGTAGTAGCCGTAGCGGGTAATATCGAACATAAAAAAGTTTTTGATTTAGTGTGTAAGTATATTGATGGTAAAGTTAAACAGGAAAAAGTTCCTGATACGCTTGAAGTTGTTGAGCGTCAGCAATCGCCTGTATGTTACGTCAGCCAGAAAGACACGGAGCAGGTGCATCTTGCTCTTGGTGTCCGAGCGTTCCATCGTGAGCACGAAGACCGGTATATTTTGAAAGTACTCAATACCATTTTCGGCGGCAATATGAGTTCGCGGTTATTTCAAGTAATACGTGAAAAACACGGGCTGGCGTATTCCGTTAATTCGTCGGTAGATAGATATAAAGACACAGGTTCGCTGGTTATATCTGCCGGTACTGAAGAACATAAGCTGTACAAAGCGGTAGAATTGATATTGCGCGAAATGGATTTGTTATGTAAAGGTGATGTTACGGCTGATGAGCTTGAACGCGGTAAAAAGTTTGCCATAGGACAGTTGGCGCTTGGGCTTGAGAAGACCATGAATATCATGATGTGGCTTGGCGAATCGTTGTTATGCAGTAAAAAAGTGGTTGATATAGAAACTATATTCGACAGTATCCAAAAGGTGACTATCGACGATATAACGCGGGTCGCAACAATGTTGTTTAAGAATAACAGTTTGAATCTTGCTGTTATCGGGCCTGTTACCGACGAGAAGAAGCTGATAGGTTCTTTTTCGTTTTAACTTGAAAAAATATTACACTCAAGGAGCATATAATGAAAATAGCGCCGTCAATTTTGTCAGGTGATTTTGCTTATTTCGGTGAAGCAGTCAAACAGGCGGAACAGGGAGGAGCCGACTATATACATGTCGATGTAATGGACGGACATTTCGTTCCAAATATTACTATAGGCCCCAGTACTGTTTCGGCGATAAAAAAATATACTTCATTACCGCTTGATGTTCACCTTATGATAACCAATCCCGATCAATACATAGATCGGTTTATCGATGCCGGAGCCGATATTCTCACTATTCATGTTGAAGCTCCTAATCATCTTCATAGGTCATTGCGTATGATCAAAGACCGCAATATACTTAGTGGTATCGCGTTAAACCCAGCTACACCGCTTTGTACTATAGATCATATTCTTCCTGATATAGACCTTCTTTTAATCATGACCGTTAATCCGGGGTTTGGCGGACAGTCGTTCATCCCTCAGATGATCGAAAAAATTTCACTTGCCAAAGCCAAGATAGAAGATGCTACGAACGACATTATACTTCAGGTAGATGGTGGTATACACAAAGGCAATATCGGACAAATGGCAAAGCTTGGAGTCGATGTGTGTGTCGCCGGTTCCGCTGTTTACGATTCCGGCGACGTCAAGCAGGCGATTGATATGCTGAAATACAATTCCCGATAACCGCGGTATCCGAAGAACTCTATCTTTTGCTAAATGACATTATTGTATGTATTTTTTGTCTGATACTCTTCGATCGGTCGGCCTGTTATGACACAGACCGGTATCTGTAATTTACCCGTTAAGCAACTTTCGTGTTAAATAATTGCTCAATAATAAGTTAAAATAAACCGAAAATTATATTGCCATATATGTTTAAAAATTGTCTGTCAATGATTGAAGGATAAATTATAAAAATTTTTGTAATTTTCTTATAGATAGGAATGTTTTAATTGATGGCATGTTGTGTTCAAAAACCAAACGTAGAATATAAAATATTGACTGCTATTGAAAAAATAGCGGAATGATGTTATAATATCGTTTAAGGACTTTTTATATAGTTTGATTTTTTGGATCGAAAGGCGAAGCGGTCTGCGATTGGAAAATAAAAACGAAGATTTTACTTGTTTAGATATATTTGCATGATAAGTGCAGTGTGTCTGCATATTTATTTATATAGGTTATATAGGATATAATGAAAATGTCTGATAAAAAGCTAATTAACAAATTAACAAGGAGGCACGCATGAAGGCTTCATCATCAATTTGTGAAACATTGTTTACTGGCTGGTATTCGCCTAAGAAAAAATTTTGGCATAAGGCGATAGTATTGCTGGTTATCGAATCGTTTGTATTCGGTCAGATGCAGTGGAGTTGGGCACAGCAGTCTAGTCAGCAGAATGAAGCTCCCATGCAACAGGAAATACAGCTCCCTGAAGGAATGGAATATTTTTTCAATCAAGAACAGCCTTCCCAAGCCCCTTTTATGCCTACCTTAAATCCCCTGTTCGACGTTGGTCCGGAAAATCCGTTTTTTGATTCCGATAACGACGCTGTTCCCGGTTCAGGTTCTGAAAATACCGGTTATGGATTGGAAGACATCATTTCTGTAGACAATACTTTGCGTATGCAGTTGTCTGATATAAGCCAGCTACCACGCTACAAAGTAACGTTTTCTATTGACAGCGCCACGACAATTATAAATATCGGATTTGATGAACTCACATTTGTAACCAAACCCGGAGGCGGCTATAAGTATTCTGAGAAAGTTTTGTCGGTTAAAACAAAAGATGGAAATATTAGGCTTTCATACGACTATTATACAGTCGAGGATGGCGTTGAAGAAGAAGGTAGCATAGACAATGATGCGATTGTAAATTATCAGTTTGGCGTAAATTATATAGTAGAATTTCAGGTAACTTTGTTGAATATAAAGGTATATATATACGAAGCATCACAGGAATGTCCCGATGAACCTTCTTTTACGGTGGAAGGATTTGAGTCGCCTGTGTTTTATGCTGTCAATAGAAATAATCAACCTAATAGTTTGAACTTGGAAGTTTTTAAACGTGTTGCCAGTGGATACGAACCGGTCGATCTCAATAACGACGGTATAATCGACGCTTATTATGATAGCGTTACCGGTATATGGGGTATTGACATTGACGGCGACGGTATTCCTGATGGACAGGGAATCGACACCAACGGCGACGGTAAGCCCGATCAGTTCCGTTTTGATCAGGACCGCGACGGTATCGTTGATGGAACGTCTCAGGATTTTGATATCGATTTCGAAACAGGTAATTTTAATGTAAATATTCCCAATCAAGATCGTACCGTTATTACTCCAGGAGGCGATCTTGTAATTTACGATATAGACGGTAACGAAATTGCACGGTACTCTGGAGGTACCTCGACATCAGTAGAGTACCTCCCGGGCGGCGGCAGGCGGGTTACTTCTACCGAT
Organism: bacterium; assembly: GCA_018435605.1. GTDB lineage: Bacteria > Auribacterota > Auribacteria > Auribacterales > Auribacteraceae > R3-B46. The sequence goes on from JAHDNF010000003.1 coordinate 403,271, forward strand.
ATAGATGGTAATGTCACAACACAGGTGTTTGATGCCAATGACCGCCTAGTACAGCAGACAGTACAGCGCAAAATAGACGGAGTTCTTGAAGTACCCGGTGAACGAACCGGTTTTCTTTATGATAACGATTCTGACCCTGCCAATCCCGGCGGTGAAATTAGAACACAATTTAAAGATAATAATGGTAATGGAATAAAAGATCCGGAAGACGAAAATATCACTGTTGCAGTATTTGACAGCAATCAGCGTATGATGTCCATTACTTATTTTGATTCGCCGCGTAACGGTGATTTGACAATCCAAAGATTTCAAGCTAACGGCAATTTGGCGTCAATTACGGTTGACCAATCGGTCGAGCATGGCGATGGCTGGACAATTCAGATTTTTGATGTTAACGGTTATTTGCAAAATATTACAGATCATAACGGATTAACTGGCGACGAAGTTATTCAGCGGTATGCGCCGAACGGACGTATACTTACTCAAACAGATAACGACGGCGCTACCGGTGAAATTACCGTCCATTATTTTAGTTATAAAACCGATCCCGATCATATGGGCTGGCAGATACGGACGGAACGCATCAATAACGAATTTGGCGGTGAAATTAACAGTATTGCTCGCTTAACTGATAATAACGCTCTTATAAATGTTACTATTTTCAGTGTTTATCCGGAGATAGCTACATTAATTGAATACAGTGTTCCTGAGGATGGATATACAACATACCACAGCTATAAAGAAGACGGTGACGGCGAAATAAAACAAGTTTACAATAATATTAATCAGATTACCCTGCAACAAGATATAGACGGTAGCAATCAAATAATAGAAAGTATTGTCTATCAGTACGTGCAAGACGGCGACAACAAACTACGTATAGGTTACGTCGATACCGATAAAAATGGTGTGCGTGATTCAGGAGAAGATTTACTCAATAGTATCGCTGAATTCGACAATTATGGAGATTTGGTATCTCAAACTTCTTTTGCCCCGGATGGTGTTACACCGCGAACAGTAATAGAATTTAATAAACCGCAATATTCTTGGGTGACATATCGTATTGTTGATGAACCGCAAGGCAAATCTACGATACAAATCGTCGATTACGAAAATAATATGCGTGCTTTGATGACACTCAATTCCCAGTGGGCTGATTATAGCAATCCGGACAATGTTGAAGAAAGTACTGTGTATGTATATGACGGTGATTACCGGTGGGGATACGTTGATACGAACAAGAACGGCTTGAAAGACGTAACGGAGACGTTGCTGGAATCCGTAGCTGAGTTTGATAATGAAGGGAATATAGTCAGCGTAACCAGTTAT
>JAHDNF010000038.1 GCA_018435605.1 bacterium
CAATTTCTCTCTCTTTCGTTTTGTTCAGTTGACTGGTGCTTCGTTGAGTTAAACGAACAGGAACAGTCCGCCCTTCAATCTTTAACTCCAGTTTCGCAGACAGAATTTCTTCTACAGAAACAGGTATCTTCATTGATTCTATCGATTGCAATACATTAGCAGAGCTGATAGTCAGCTCTATTTTGGGGTTAGTTTCTTTTATCATAAACAAAGAAACAAGCCGGATTTCAGCGATATCTTCTGTTCGCTCATAAAAATCTTCTGTCAATAACGGGTCAAGATTCACCATATATTTGTCCGATGCAAAAAACTCTTTTCCGATTTCAGTATCTCCACCCAGTATATGCTTATTGAATGCGTTCGCGTAAAACAACTTGTTTTTCACCCCGCCTATACCCGGCGTCATACCGATAACAGCATGTTTCTTATCGTAGACAATCATGTCCTCCTTCGCCGGTCGAAACACGCGGTGTTGCTTTTTGCCGTCTTTTAAGACAGTAACCGTTCTCTGTTCATCGCCTCGAAGTACAAGGACATAATTCCTATCTTTATAAACCCGTTCCCGAACATCACAATCCGCATCTTTCTTCTGGTCAGAAAGATACTTTTGTAAGTCCGTCTTGAACGCCTCAATTGCATCTTTTTCAAAATTAACCTGTTCCGATTCCAAAGAATAATGATGAAGTTTAGTCCAGAACTTATCGCATAAGAACAAATCGTAGATCAGTTTGTAGGCATCAGTATGTTTCAGGAAAATTCGCAGTATTACCGTTTCATTTGATTCGTCTTTTGTCCATTGAACATTGTATCTGGAATCCTCTAAAATATATTCGCGAGTTTGCTCGAAAAATTCGGAAGCCAAATCTTCCATGCACTCGACTTCTTCTGTAATATCCAACCGTTCTTCATCAGTGCCGAGGTTATCCAGCAATTCATGTACATAATCCTGAGAAATTTCTCGGTTCATATCCAGAACAAGACCTTTGCCGGTCAAATATTCGGCTAAAAGGCCATTGTCGGCAACTTCAATGACCGTATCGAATTTGTTGGAATAAGTTTTTCTTGCCATGTGATCAGTCCTCCCTGTTAGACGTAAAAAAACCTTCATAGTTGTTATCTGCTTTGGAACATTACAGACGATTAGTATGAAGGTTGGGAGTGCTGAAAAAGTATTTAATGAATTGAGGATATGATATACTGTCTTTAAAAAAGGAGGCAGTATGTTGCGAAAGAAAGAAGCGGAAGAGTTGACGTTCACGCAGTTGGCACTTGAGCGGAAAAACGAGCGATGGA
>JAHDNF010000028.1 GCA_018435605.1 bacterium
TGCCGTGACGTCGGCTGAGAAACAGGCTATACAGCAGGACCTCGAACAGTTGCGTCTTGAAGTGGAAGCTATTCTGCAAAGCGGTGTATCCGCGAAACTGTACACAGGGTTCACTCTGGGCGGATTGCATGACGTCAGCCTGACAGGAAACCTTACGCAAAACGCGCTTAGCACGTTGACCATCAACGGTACTAACGTGAACGTAACAGGTTCGCAGTCAACTCTGGAAAGCACTATTTCCAACATAGACAAAGCGCTCGATGTGGTATTGCGCGATGAAGAGCGGATCGGTTCTTTCATCCGCCGTTTGGAGGTAGAGTTCGAGGTTAACGAGGTAGAAGGGCTAAACCTGAAGGCGTCGTTGAGTTCGATACAGGATGCCGATTTGGCGGAAGAACAGCTTGAACTTACCAAGCTGACAATTCTGCAACAGGCATCGTTGGCGATGTTGGCGCAGTCCAACTCGGCGCCGCAGTCGATACTGATGTTGATCGGTTAATCTGCGTTGAACGATAGTGACGTGTTGTTCCGGCGTTAACAGGCCGGTTAAGGAGAAATACGCTGTGGGGTAGTATGTTGCAATACAACTCCGGCAGTGATTTCATAAAAGACGGGTTTCATCTGCTGTGTGCAGTGAATGACGGATCGGCGTACCTGCATGGTAGTAATACAGCAGGCTAAACAGCTTGTTCGTATACATAGATTCCGCTCGTACACAGATAAAACGGCTTGACGCCACAGCGGATGGAACCCCGCGACGGGTCTGCTTAAAGATGATGCATACAAGGCTATGTATCAATACGCTACCGGAACAATATGGTGGAAAAGGAGAAGTACATCGTGAAGCGGATGTAATCAGATTCAACTGCACTCAACCCTATGAAAGGAGGTGACTGCCTATGGGTCGGTAGCGGTACGTCCCGTGTCCGAGTCTATTCAGACAATTGTGCGGCAGAAGTCTGCCTGCATGAAGCCGGATTCGGTGTGCGTGCCGGAAAAGTAATGGCGTAACTAAACTAAATTACATGGATATGTAAAAAGCATTACAAACAAGGAGGTTTTAGTCATGGGTGATTTAGCACGTGTAAACACAAACGTAGCGGCATTGAATGCGTTTCAAACTTTAACCAGCATAAACAATCGACTGGTAAAGGCACAGGAACATATTTCTACAGGTAAACTGGTGAATCGCGCTTCTGACAGTCCGTCGGATTATTTTATCAGCCGGACATTGGAACGCGACATCAATGCCGTAAAACGCAAAAACGACAACATCGAA
>JAHDNF010000014.1 GCA_018435605.1 bacterium
ATCGAGCGGATTGCCCGATTCGTCAGTCACGGCAACCACATCGCCGCGCCAGTTGTGGAAATAGTACGACGTCTCGACCGATGTTTCTTCGCCCGACCCGGTCAATTTCTGCGCGAACAGCAGTGACCCCACATCGCCGCCTAGCCCCGATCCGTGGATATACTGCGATTCAACAAATCCCGCGTTATCGTATTCGGCGATCAGTTGTCCTGCATCATACAGATACCCTGTCAAAGATCCAAATCGCAAAAAACAATATAAAAAATGATACAATAACAGTTAAAAGATATACTATGCTTATCTTAAAATAATATTTTAATTTATTCTTTAATAACCCTATTGTGCTGTCATGTAAATAATCCTGATCAAATATAAATTTAAAATATGAAAAAATTTTTTTGATAAAGATATAATAGTTTAAGGACCAAAAATTACTCATTGGCGATACTTTAAGCCAAACGTCATGATGATATTTTTTTAAATAGCTATCAAACTCTGAATTGATTAGCTGAAATTTTATTAAAAAATAAAACCACCCTAAAACAATTATAAACGTGAATATTATAAAGAAAATATGAATTTTATCTGCTAAAAAAGTCATAATATTCATTTGTTTATTCCTATTTTTTGTAGAAACTTTGGTTTGTAGACTTTGGTGTGAGTACCATAAACATGCGTTTCTAACGCGATTCCCCCTGATATGCTATGAGTTAAAGACGGTTTGATATCTTTACTATCTGCAATAGGAATATTCCCTTCAATTCCATACCCCAACCCGTATGCCCCTGAGCCCCCAGTGGATATGCTCCAACCATCTAAATTTTTGATATCTGTATTTTCTGAAGACGTTAAATTTAGTGACACTAAACCAGATTTACCAATATGTGAACCCACAGATTCTGTATGGTAAAAACCCATTTGAATTCCATGCTCCTCACTATAGCCAAAAGTAACCCCCGCTTCTACAGCACCTCCGAAAGCTAAGCCACCGGACATATTTAGTCCTATCTGGATAGTTCCCCCTTTGCTTGTTCGTGCAGTCAAACCAAGCGGGTCAATGAGGTTAATCGGATTGTTGGAGACATAGATGTACCCGTTCGGACCGTCGATGTAGCCCAGCGGGTCACGGGAGATGAACCGCCCGATCGACGCATCGTAGTACCGCGCGCCGAAGTATGACAGCGCGGTTGCGTCATGATATCGCTTACTGCTGAATAAGATATCGTTATCCGATGCGCCAGACTGCTCGATTACTTCCCCGAACGCGGAATACCGGTAAGTATCGAGCGGATTGCCCGATTCGTCAGTCACGGCAACCACATCGCCGCGCCAGTTGTGGAAATAGTACGACGTCTCGACCGAT
>JAHDNF010000043.1 GCA_018435605.1 bacterium
ATCGAGCGGATTGCCCGATTCGTCAGTCACGGCAACCACATCGCCGCGCCAGTTGTGGAAATAGTACGACGTCTCGACCGATGTTTCTTCGCCCGACCCGGTCAATTTCTGCGCGAACAGCAGTGACCCCACATCGCCGCCCAGCCCCGATCCGTGGATATACTGCGCAAAAACCTTGCCCGACGCATTGTACTCGGCGATCAGCCTGCCTGCATCATACAGATACCCTGTACGCACACCGTCGCGTATTTCAAAGATCTTCTCGCCATCCCCATTATACAGATATTTCTGATGACGTACAACCGATTCGTTAAAAAACAGGCTGGATCATTATACAAAGATGATGAATCAATTCATTTGCAGGGGATTGCTTTTGTTCTGTCAATTCATTACCTCCCCAAGATGGGGTCATTAAATGCTCATGACCTCCTCTTTTCTTTAATAGAAGCAATCTTTCAATCAATAAGTCCAACCCTTGTACATCAGCATATATTTCAACTTCTTCTTTTTTATATTCCACTGTGAGTAACATGGAGATCATTCCTTTCTTAATAATAAAATTTCCTTTTTAATAAATCACCTTTATATTCTTTAGGTCTATTTACATCAACATGAGGTGGTTCATTAAATCTATTTGTATCATCAATATGATAAGATCGCCCTGTATTTGGGTTGACATACCCTCCTTTTCCCTTAACAGGATCAGGGCCTTTTGGTATAAACCCTTTTTGTTTTAATTGCATATCAATCTGTTGAGGTGTTTTTCCTTTAAAAGGATTAAACGGGTCATTCCCGAATCCGAACAAACTTTTTACAAAGTTCCATGTTTTACTTATGACACTTTGCCCACTCTGAGATGAACTGGCATAATATGTTGTCCCGATACCACTACTGTTCATGGATAAAGTGGATAATCCTGCAGGCATACTCGCAACCGCTCCGCCCGCGCCGCCTTCAGGAGTAGTCATCATTATCGACGGAGTAGAACCCGACGAAGCGGAAGACAACCCCGCATCAAGCATTCCCATTTTATCAACTATTTTCTGAGCAGTTACTTGCAGATTCGAAACATCGTCTGCAGTAATAGCGAGTATTGACGCGATGACCTGCGCTTGCTGAGCCGGTTGTTGAGGCGATAAATATTCTACATATTGCGGTTGCGATCCCTCAGACATCGCTCTTTTGTTCAATCCGAACGGATCAATGAGGTTGATCGGATTGTTTATTACATATATGTATTCGTTCGGACCATCAATATACCCCAACGGATCACGGGAGATGAATCGGCCGAGCGACGCATCGTAGTACCGCGCACCGAAGTATGACAGCTCGGTTGCGTCATGATATCGCTTACTGCTGAATAACATGTCGTTATCCGATGCGCCAGACTGCTCGATTACTTCCCCGAACGCGGAATACCGGTAAGTATCGAGCGGATTGCCCGATTCGTCAGTCACGGCAACCACATCGCCGCGCCAGTTGTGGAAATAGTACGACGTCTCGACC
>JAHDNF010000042.1 GCA_018435605.1 bacterium
CAATTTCTCTCTCTTTCGTTTTGTTCAGTTGACTGGTGCTTCGTTGAGTTAAACGAACAGGAACAGTCCGCCCTTCAATCTTTAACTCCAGTTTCGCAGACAGAATTTCTTCTACAGAAACAGGTATCTTCATTGATTCTAGCGATTTCAATACATCATCAGAGCTGATAGTCAGCTCTATTTTGGGGTTAGTTTCTTTTGTCATAAACAAAGAAACAAGCCGGATTTCAGCGATATCTTCTGTTCGTTCATAAAAATCTTCTGTCAATAACGGGTCAAGATTCACCATATATTTGTCCGATGCAAAAAACTCTTTTCCGATTTCACTATCTCCACCCAGTATATGCTTATTAAATGCGTTCGCGTAAAACAACTTGTTTTTCACCCCGCCGATCCCCGGCGTCATACCGATAACAGCATGTTTCTTATCGTAGACAATCATGTCCTCCTTTGCCGGTCGAAACACGCGGTGTTGCTTTTTGCCGTCTTTTAAGACAGTAACCGTTCTCTGTTCATCGCCTCGAAGTACAAGGACATAATTTCTATCTTTATAAACCCGTTCCCTAACATCACAATCCGCATCTTTCTTCTGATCAGAAAGATACTTTTGTAAGTCCGCCTTGAACGCCTCAATTGCATCTTTTTCAAAATTAACCTGTTCCGATTCCAATGAATAATGATGAAGTTTCGTCCAGAATTTATCGCATAGAAATAAATCGTAGATCAGTTTGTAGGCATCAGTATGTTTCAGGAAAATTCGCAGTATTACCGTTTCGTTTGATTCGTCTTTAGTCCATTGAACATTGTATCTGGAATCCTCTAAAATATATTCGCGAGTTTGCTCAAAAAATTCGGAAGCCAAATCTTCCATGCATTCGATTTCTTCTGTAATATCCAACCGTTCTTCATCAGTGCCGAGGTTATCCAGCAATTCATGTACATAATCCTGAGAAATTTCTCGGTTCATATCCAGAACAAGACCTTTGCCGGTCAAATATTCGGCTAAAAGTCCCTTGTCAGCAACTTCAATGACCGTATCGAATTTGTTGGAATAAGTTTTTCTTGCCATGCTACCAGTCCTCCGCTTGTTTGAATTTTTCCCGAACATTATCATTCATTAATGACAATTATCCGTAAACGTAAAAACCTTCATATGTGTTTTGTCTTAACAGACAATTACCATGAAGGTTTTACTTGTTTTTACGTCCGGGATTTATTCCTTCAAACACGGGACAGTATATGAATTTGTTGAATCATAGAATACTACGATGTAGTAGCTAAGTCAATAAATATTTACCGAATATTTTTACGGGTTAAAATTAATTTTAAATAATCTTTTTAAGCGATACTGAAAGTTCATATTCATAGAGTTCTATATGTGAAACTTCAGAACATGCTAATTTAAGGTCTTCCGATATCTTTCTTGCAACGATAATACCTCTAACTTGTTGATGAGGTTCAGCAAGGTTTTGTCTTATCCATGATATATATCTTAATATCTGACCAACAACACGATCAAAACCTCGTGAAACTTTTAGTTCAATTACAACATAATTGTTTGAGTTATCAACAGCCAATATATCTATAAATCTATTTCCCGCAGGGAATTCTATACCCGAGATATCTTCATCATTATATAAAGTTAGACATGGATCTATGTAATGAAGGTTTCTTGAAAGAAAGTTTTGAAGGTCTTTTTCATAAGCAAATTCACTATTATTTGATTCATCCTGAACAGGGTATCTTTCTTCATCTGTTACTATGTTCTCAGCATCTTTTTCAATATAAATTGGTTTAATATCAGACAGCGGATCATATAACTTAAAATGTTGGCTATCAATTTGAACAAACAGATCATCATCTCCAGTTGATTTTATATTATAATGTATCCGACTTGGTGCATTAACAGACAATCTTAGTAGATGACAAGAAAGAGTGCTTTTTTTTATTTTTGGGTATCTTTCGTTAAACCATGCAAAAACTTTTTCACGAGTAATTACATATCCTTGGTTGATTGCTAGTTCTTTTATCATTTCTCTAAATAGCAGTTTAACAGGTTTATCGTATATAGCCATTTTTCCACCCTAAAATTTTACATTTCAAGTAAAACCTAACACAATTAAGCATATCCGTTTGTTAATTTCGCTCAATTTTTATGAAGATCTTCTTGATGTAACCGGTTGTGCCGCTTTCCTGAAAAAATACATTGTTATCCTCAAAAGCCTTCTGGCTGATATCCGGTTCCCACCAATTGATCTGCTGATATCCGGTCACAGAAATGATAAACGAATTCAATATAACATCCGGATCGCCAATCTGCTTCTCCATAACTTTGATTTCCTTGTGAAAGCGGATTTTCGGATCGTCAAATCCCCGCGCATGTCTGCATCCGTGCGGATCAATGAAACTGACGTATTGTTTCGTACCCTTAATAATCCATAATATAAAATCAGGATGGAATCCGTGCGCTTGAAAAAAACCGACGCCGCGCCCTCTGCCTAAATTTCGCAGTAAATATATTTCTTTTTCAGCGAAAAACGATGAATCCTGCTCGTAGAATTTCCTGAAATCGCATACAAAATCTTTTTCCCCTTCATTTAAAGCGACAGGAGATATTTTTATTTGGCTATCCTTAGTAATATGAATCAACGGTTTATATAAATGACGCGAAAACGAAAACGCTATAAACCTGTCGTATTTGAAATCAGTAAGATCTTTTTTCTCGATTTTTTCTTTTAACTGCAGAATTTTATTGATTATATCTTCCCGCGACCTATCAACAAGCACCGTATAATCGTCAAACAGATTACCTGCTTTGCCTTTTGCCGCAAGAGCCGCTTCGACATCATCCAGATACTTGTATTCCATCTTGTCTTTTTCAAAATCCAGTTTCATCATGTTGAAGTACTGATCGCAATATTTTTTCAGCAAAGTTACGGCTATTTCCTGCCACATGGCAACCTGAGCGAAAGAATGAAACTGCATATCTTCTTCAGGTATAAACAGATTATACCAGTCATGCCGTTCCAGAAGAGCAGATATAATATATCGCGGTATATTTAGATTATAATAACACCGTTCGTTTTTATATTTCTGCAACTCAAAATAAATCCGTTCCATATTTAAAAAAGCAATATGTTCTTTACGCAGAACAGATTGATTCAAGGTAGCCGCCGCGCCCGGACGTACGCCGCGTGCCTGAATTGCCTCAATTTTCGGATACCAATCGATTTTCACCGGCCGTTCAAGCATATAATCATCTGGCAACCCTAGCGTCGGGCGACTGCCTTGCTTTTTGAAATCCACACCTTCTTTCAACTGCGGATATTTCAATTTGCGGCTGTCGATATCTTTGATAACCGGCAGATGTATTTCTTCGTAATCATCTTTATTCTTCACGCCTTCCAATTCGAGAAATTCACGGAACGTTGCCATATAATCTGCTTTGACGCCAAACACATTCAATGTTTCCGCATGATCGATATACCGCGGAATACTCACCCCGTTAAGACGCGAACTTCGTTTCAAACTCATATCATGCCCTTTAAGGCGCACACCGCGCCCGAACAACTGGATTATTTCAGACCCTTCCGATCTTCCCACATTCATAAGCCCCATGGTACTTACACGCCAGCTGTTCCACCCTTCGGAAAACTTTTTTGACCCGATAAGAATTTTTACCCTTGAACCCTTATCGTTGATCTTAGTGAACAATGAATCCGAAAAATCCCTGTCGCCAAGCATTAATTGATTTGCTTCACATAACTTGAGCAAATCACGATCATCACCTACATTGATAACGCCAAAATAGTCGCTGTCTCCCAGCCGTAACCCGATTTCACCCTGCACGCCTTTCAAATTATCAAGATACAATTGCGCGTTTGGGATTTCGCTGTTAAACATGATTTTTAATATATCATAGAAAATCGCATTCGGTTCTTGCCCTGTATTGATTAAATAATCGAACCTGCCGGCGAACAAATCCTTCCCATGAGTATCATTTAACTGAGAATGGCCGTTCAACAGCCGGTAAATAAAATCAACCGATTCCTCTTTGGCATGCAAAAACCGATTCAAAAACAACAAAATATCAACAACATCAGATACGTTTTCGCCGCGTTCTTTACGCACCGAAGTTACCTTACTGCCCACAAATATCCAAAGCGGCTCTTCCAGATTGAATGCTGAAAATGCCCGTTCCTGATCTAAAAACAGTTTCAACTGTTGATAGTACATCAATAAACACGCAGTTAAATATAACTGCCGCTGGTCTTCGTACTGGTCGTCCGATAAATTCAGTATCGAATACTCTTTGCCATACCCGTCGGCATAAAAATATTTATACGAATAATCGAACAAAATACACTTCGCGTACAACTGCGTTAATTCGCGTTTCCCTTTGACAGCCTGCCCGAAGGTTGCTGAATACTCAAAACTGAACCCGCTTTCACATAATCTGTTGCGTTTATCCATCCATTCCGTTCCGCTCGCTCCGCGATGCCCTTCGTCAACCAGTACAAGGTTGTTGTCTTCGAAAGAATCGACACTGACTGTCTTGTCTTTCTCCTCTTCACGTAACTTATGAATATCGATAATCTCTATATCTGCGGTGGCGTTTTTATTGAATAAATCAGCGTCAAAACCCGCTAACAACAACTCTTTTTTATGCTGTTCCGACAACCCTTCGTTGGGAGTAAGCAGGATTGTCTTGTTCAGTTCGTTTTCCCGCCCGTGTTTGTTCAGATAATGATGATACTGCAGAATATTAACGTGCATCAGAAGCGTTTTGCCCGAACCGGTTGCCTGCCAGACGGCAACCTTGTTCAGATCGTCTTGCGTATACGGTTCGAGCTTAGATGATTCCGGACGGCTGTGATTGAATAATTCCAGAAAACCGTTTAACTCGTTTAAAAAAGATTGGTTTGAGGAAAAATATTTATCAAGATATATTTCAGTAAACAGTAACGCCATATACTGAAAATATTTCCATTTAAAAACATCGCGTTTTTCCGCTATCCGCAACGTGTGGCTTACAATATTCTGATCGTATTGCAACAGCAGTTCATCAGGTAATTTCGGGCGCTGGACTGAAGCAAAAGAATAGGTAAGATAATTATGGTAATTAGATATATTGTTGTCGTCAAGACCTTCCCACATATCGTTCTGCATTTCCTCGCATAAACTCTCCAGCGAGTCTTTGCCGAACAGGCTGAGAATATACTGGAAAAGAACCAGCGACCGGTCAAATGGAATTTCTGGCGCCGTTGCGCGTCTTCGTGGCGGCATATCTTCCTCAAATTTCCCGCACGTCGAACATGCGTTTTTTAAATTCTTCCTCTATCAGCGCAACTTTCCATTTATCTTCCTCAACCTTCAAATTCTCAAGGTTGTTGTCACCGTTGACATATATGCGGTCGAACTCAAAATCGAGCGTATTGTATTTTTGTTTTAAGAAAAATTCGTCCAGATCAGCGTTCGATTTTTCCCGGACGTTCCGCCAGATAACAAGCGTCTTTTCGCCGGTGCGCAACCTTCCTCGTATAACTTTAAACCCGCGTATGGTTTCGGTTTGTTCCACATATAAACCGATAAGGTAATTGAAGGTTTCTATCAGATCAATCTTCGTTTCTTTAAGCTCGTCATCCTGACGGATTTGAAGGGTATAATTGAACGGGTCATCGAATTTGTCGAGGTTAAGCAGGCTGTCGCTGTTTCTGGTTTCTATATCGAGCCAGTAGCGGAGCAGATAGTTTTCACGCACGGAATCGTAATCCATCAACGCCTGATCTTGATCAGCGGTTCGTTTTACGATCAGGTTATCGAGCGTATCGTCGTAACTTTCCAGTTTCATGTATTTGAATATATGGCTCGAACCTTCACGCGATACCGGTTTGCCGTCTTTCCAGTCTTTGGAATACACAACTTTCATAATACGGGGTTTAAGCACCGTATTAAAATATTCGCCCATCTCCACAAGAATATATTTGCGGTTGCCGCCGTCTTCGCGGTTAAGATTTATTACCGCATGCGCCGTTGTGCCTGAACCAGCGAAGTAGTCTAATATTATGGAATTAAGAGAATTATAAACACAAGATTCGAGTGAATCTTTTACTGTGTAAATTGATTTTGGATAGGAAAATAAGCCCGCATTTCCTATTATGCTAGTGAGCAAATTGCTCCCGTAAACGCCTGCATTATATCTTTTATCTGTCCAATTACTAAAAAATGGACGTCTATTACCTTGCTCATCAATAATTTGATATATCGATCTTGAATTTTTGCAAAAAATATTTCCTTTCATAAATTCGTTAAGAAAAGATTCATAAGATCTTCTCCAAACTCTTTCAGTCCCATCAGAGCCGATTGGATAAATTCTGATCCATCCTTTTTCTGTTCGGCTTCTATTATCAGGATAAATATTTCCTTCGGGTGGTTTTTCTACCCCCATTACCAAAGATGATTTATCATCGACAAGGATTGCATAAAAACTATTGGGACGCCCGATCCTAAGGTTACTTTCCGCTGTGCCGGTTCTTACAAAAGCTCTCTCAGTTGTTGCAATTTCTTTTTTTTGTCCCTTAAGGACTTGTTTATTACAAGGTGTCATAAAAATTGAATATTCATGAGTGCTTGAGATATTAGTTCCTTCAAGTCCAGCCCCTGCTGGATGATGATTCACAACAACCATATTACGTTCATAATTGTAAAATATAATATCAATAAGTTTACATAATTCAGGCATTTCAGTATCGTCTATGGCACAAACAAAAACTCCCTCATTTGAGAGAAAGAGCATAGTGCACGATAATCGGTTTTCTAAAAGGGCAAGCCAAGAAGAATGTTTGTAACCATTTTTATAAATAATCTCAGAAGCACTAGTATTATACGGCGGATCAATATAGACGCATTTCACTTGTTCTTTATATTTCTCCTGTAGGAAATTAAGAGCCTGAAAGTTTTCCGAATTAATTATCAACCCGTCGCATTGTTCATCAAGATTATCAAAACTGGCAAGCAGTTTATCTTTGAAATCCGATGAAAAATGTTTTGTATCGAGCATAAGGTAAGGATTTTCTTTAAGAAAATTTTTAGACAGCGGATCGGCGAATCCATCCAGTTCGTCGATAGCGACCAGCTCAATCCATTCCTGAATCTGATTTTGATTCGCGCAGATTTCGTCATACAACGGTTCCGGTACACGGTCGAGGGTAACGCAATACCCGCAGTCGACGACAACCTTTTTCTTTAACCACAGTTTCTTTTGAAAATCCTCAAGCTGGGCGAGCATATCAATAAGTTTGATTGCGATATGTTTTATAACTTTAGTTTTGGCTACAAAAAGTTTCAGGTTACGTTCATCGTGGGCGTCGATATCGTCGATACAAATAACTTCGTTTTTCAGGTAAAAATCGAGTTCGCGCCGCAGGAACCCGCCGAGGTCTTTATGGATAAAAAAATCGAAATTGAACCGCGCGGTATATTTTGTAAGATGTTTTTCAAATAACGTCCGGTCTCTATTCTTTTCCGTCGGTTCAGCTCTGTAAATTTCCTGAAATTCGGTAAGTTTGCCCGCGTTTTGTTTGATAAAATCTACGGTTTGTTTGTTTAAGTCATCCTGTTTTGTCTTATCCGGCAAATAAACAAACTGGATATACAGCTCGTTTCCGTCTATTTTGAACGGTTCTTCCTCATGCAGTTTGAACCGTCGTTCTTTGCCTTTTTGTTCTTTGACGTTGTCTTTTTCTTCGGTAGCGTTAACCAGTTTGAAATGCACCCTTTTTTTGCCGGACAATTTGAATGTATAATCGCGCAGGTACTCTGTCGTTTTGATATAATACTGATCGGCGTTAGCCCAGTGCAGTTTTACTTCCTCGCCTTCATAGGGTATGGCGTAGGTATCTTTTTTGTACCGTCGCAGGCTAAGAAAATCGCCGCCGTCATAATACCGGCGAAAAAATGTTGTAAGATGTGAAAACACTTCGTTTGCCAGCGCGTCTTCGTCGAAACCGGCGGCTATATCTTTTCGCAACTGAATAATTTTTGGATTTGTATCAGGGTCAACCTGCGCTTCGCGCAAGGTTTTTTCAAGTTTTTCTAATTCCTGTTTTTTGCCGTCCGATTGGGTATCCTGATATTTGCCGAATTCCGTTTTTACCTGCGGGAGTAAATCTTCATCCAGAAATTTTTCTAACTCTTTGCGTCTCTGGTTCATAATGCGGTAAATGCCGAAATCGAGATCTGCCTGATCCATCTGGAACATTTCGCGTAATATTCTTTTCAATTTATCGTACTGGTTTTGCATAGAAAATCCTCTGTCTATTTTGTATTACACAACACTCCATCGAACCATGAACAATGTTTCGTGATTGGTTTTCTGTTTCATTTTGTGTTTCAGTTTATCGATTATCACGTCACGTTTCTGTTCGATTTCGTCTTCAACGTCAAATATCCGCTGTCGTTGGCGGCGCTGGACGCGCTGGGTTTCTTTGATCTGTTCCTGAATGCCGAGTTTTTCCTGAATCGAAGTTGCCTGCCGCAACAACCGGTTCAGGTTACGCAGTTTATTTTTGGTATTTTTGAGTTCTTTTTCAGCAGAAAGGATAAGATCGTCCGCCCATTTGAACAATCTATCACATTCCTGCTGATAATAAAAATTGTTTCTTTCCATAACTTTATCGATTGTGCCGTTGCTATGGCACAGCGCATCCTGCATAAGTTTTTCATGCACATCGGGGGGTATATCATGATGTTCTATATCTGCATAACATTCAAACATTTTCTCGCATATTTCAGGATGAATATTGGTGCCGTTATCGTCGAACGCATTGAAAAGCAGGTATTCGTCTTTATCAAAACTATCAATTGTCAATTTAGACAATACAAGGTACCCGCTTTTGCCTTTCAGTTTTTCCACCACAGATATTTTTGTCGGATGACGGCTGATATCGAATTTGATTTTCGCAGGCGGTGTATTGTGATGTTTAGCTGTGTCCAACACATATTCGCCGAGCGGATGTGACATACGGTATAAAAATCCGCCGTCAATATTGGTTTTGTTTTTAGAGATAAGAAAATATTTGCCGGGCAACACAGCGTCCACCGGCGGACTGCTAATATGAAACGAATATTCGTTATGATCGAATTTTGCTTTTGGGAAAAGAACGTTTTCGGTAATACCCCAGAACCGTTTTTCCATTTTGTTTAAGAAATCCTGAGTTTGATGCAGATGAGCGCGCAACCGTTCGTGAACATCTTCGTCAAAATGTTCGATTAGTATTTCTTTAGTTTCCTGAATTCTGGATTGAATTTTATCTTCCAGTTTTTTCTGTAATTCGGCGAAAGCCCGTTCGATTTCTTCCGGCCTGCGGCATTGCTGGTAAATTTTCAAAACTTCTTTTTCAAAATCGACACCTGATTCAAGCGATCCGAGCACTTCATCGGACGCGCCGAACACGCCGTCAAAGAGCCTGAACTTTTCTTCGAGAATCTGGAACACTTTTCTATCCACTTCGTTGCGTTCATTGAGAAAATTTATAACCACGACATCGCATTTCTGCCCGTATCTATGGCATCGCCCGATACGCTGTTCGATACGCTGAGGGTTCCACGGCAAATCGTAGTTAATCACCAGCGAACAGAACTGCAGGTTAATACCTTCCGCCGCCGATTCTGTGGCAATAAGGATTTCCGCGTCATCCCTAAACCGTTCAAGGATAGCATTGCGTTTGTCGGAACTTCGCGAACCGGTAACTCTTCCGGAATTCCGGTTCTTTTGGAGCCATTCGTCGTAAATTATTTGTGAATCCGCATCGTTGTTGGATCCGTTAATTGTAACTATTCTTCCTTTATATCCATTGGAATCGAGATATTTTTTCAAGTACAACTGTGTCCGTTTCGATTCTGTAAACACCACCACTTTTTGTTGCGCATCCATACGTTTCGCCATAGCGAATCCGCGTTCAATGGCTTCCTTTAGATGTGTGGTTTTAGAATCTATGGCAACATTTTTTGCCTGTTTGATGAAATTGTTCAGGAGATCAATTTCTTCCTGAACCTGTTTTCTGTCGATTTCGCCGTTATCTATATTTTGATTTTCATCTGGTTGGTCTTCGCTGTTTAAAAAATCTTCGATTTCTTCAATTTCTTCGTCGTCAAGCGATTCGTCGTCAGTAAACTGATCTATAAAATTTTCTTCTTCAGGCAGGTTTTTCAGCATATTCTCCAGACGCCGTTTCATAGTTTCTAACGTCTCAATAAGCGCATACGATGATGACGCAAGGATTTTTCTGATAACAAGCGTGAGAAGAGATCTCTGGCCGGTTGGTACAGCATAAGAATCAGGACGTTGCAGAAATGCGGTTACGTCATTGTATAATTTAATCTCTTCCTCATTTTGAGAAAAAGTAATTGTAATAGGTGTCCGGTTGGTATATGGGACATATTCCAATACCTGCTCGCGCAGAGTGCGTTTGCAAAACCCGTTGAGCCTTCTTTGTAAATTCACCAGATCGGATTCATTGACATACATTTGCCGAAAACTTTGGCTGTCGCCGAACAGGTAATCGTCAATTATGGTCGATAATCCGAATAACTCCATTAAAGAATTTTGTAGCGGAGTGGCGGTAAGCAACAGCTTCTTTCTTTCGTCCAACGCCCATTTTATCGCCTGCCCAAGAACATTCGACGTTCGGTAGGCATTTCTTAATTTATGGGCTTCATCGATTACACATAAATTCCAGTTAATCAGTTTAACTAAATCTTTTTTGCTATTTATAAACTGATAAGAACAAATAACAACCTTATCCTGCTGGAACGGATTATCAAATCCGCTGTCGATAAAATCGTTGAAAGTTTTTGTTTCCAGTATCAACGAGGGTATATTGAATTTTTCTTCAAGCTCTAAGCTCCATTGTTTACGCAATGACGCGGGACACACCACAAGAAGGTTTCTTTTTCGTTCAGCCCAGAACTGGCACAAAACAAGGCCTGCCTCAATTGTTTTGCCAAGCCCAACCTCGTCAGCCAGAATAATGCCTTTTGATAAAGGAGATTTTAAAGCAAACAAAGCGGCTTCAATTTGGTGCGGGTTTAGATCGACGCATGCATCGAATAAAGATCGGGATATTTTTTCAATTCCATCTTCGGTAGAGGAACGCATTAGTTCATGAGAAAAGTATTTTGCGTGATAATCTGAAAATAATTTCCCATTATTCATAGTCAACCCGCAAGATAGGTGTGTACAGTTTCAATAGATGTTGAAATATTGTATCACAACCGGATTGATTAGAGAAACAAAAAACCTTCGCCAAACTTTTTATTCAGCGAAGGTTCTGTTGATTGAGGTTAAATTGTGGAAAACTACGATACAAACAAAGGTTCTGGTATTAAGTCCATCAGGTAATCAGGCTCAAGCCCGAAGTATTCCTGACAAATATCGTAACAATCTTCGCCCGTCGCTAATCGTTCGTTCAGTTCGACCTGCGCTTCCTTGAATAACTCTATCGCTTCCGATTTGGTCAACCCATCTCGTTCCATCAATACTTTCACGATATTATTCATTGCGATTCTCCTTTATAAAAAAGCGAGGCGGCTATTAACCGCCCCGCGATTCACATCTCAATACTCGTCAAACAATTGTGCGTCTTTAAGAGTTTCAATCACAACTGACATCTTTTCATCTGCCCTGCAAACCTTATCAGCAACGCAATCTTCCAAATAGCTGGAAAATATCGTTGCCAGCTCCAGATAATCCTTGATTGTGATGTTGCGATCATACAATTTTGCGAAATTTACCATCTTCGAATCCTCCCAGTTTTGTGTGTTTAACTTGCGATCTTACATTCCGATCTAAAAAACTGGGGGTATAAGGCCATAGGTTCAAGGTAGAGTCAAGGGGGTAATTCGCTTATTTTTAGATATTTAAATAAAAATGCATAAAGTCATAGCCATCAGATATCGAATTTGCTGTAATCAGTCTTATGATCAAACCGATTAGTTTTCAAAAAAGACACGGTAATATCTTTGAGTAACCGTGTCATCATCATATGAAGGTGATATCTCCGTGCCGTCGTCTGTCCAAGACGTACTGTCTTCGAGACCGGCTATATCATCCTCTAATCTTACCCATTCGAAGGATGTTTGCTCCGTACCATATCCCATATTAAATGTACGGCCTATCTGATCTTTATTCAGCACAGAATCATATATGCGGATATCATCAAGACACCCACTCCATCGCTGTGTTGTACTGCCCGCCGTATACGCACCGATAATCACCGGAGCTGTATCAGTTTGAATACCGGCAACGGTATGATCTATTGTTTCGGCTAATCCGCAGTTTATATATATCCTTATTTCTTCATCAGGAATGTCAACGCTGACAACCAGATACACCCATTCCTCAGCGGTAACTTTCGCAGAGGAAGTGCTATAGTAGTTTGTGCCGCCAGTATCATGCAACCCGATCCCGATCTTGCCATCCGTTTCGATACGAATCCAGTATCCATTATCGGTCTTGGATATGATATACCGATTTTCGCTCAACGGTAACGGTTCATCAATATACAGCCAACACGAAAACGTAAAGTTACCGGTGAAATTGGCAATATCACCACATGAGATATGATCGTCAACACCGTCAAAACTGAGCGAAGCATTAATCTGACCAATGCTATCGTGCCCGTCAGTATCGGATTCCGAACCGTCGCTGTAAAATATTCCATTATTTGAACCTGTGCTATCCGTCACAGTAGCACTCGAGTCATTGTCATTCATCCTCAGGTGCAAAACCGGTGACGGAATATCAAAAATTCCGTTATCAAGGTACTCAACATTATAAGTTGTACCCTGAATGCTTTCCCATTCAAGCTTGATTCCATCATTGTCAAAACCGATACCGGTATTTTCGAGGAATCCAAACGCATATTCATCGGCACCGATATCGACACTTTCAGTTCCTGAATTGTCAAATTCAAAAATACGTTTTTGACCGTGAAAATCTTGGCTTGATAAATTAAGGCTTGGCGCGTCATCATTCCCTGCATCAATACACGGAGAGGTGTTTAGAATTCGGAAATCTCCTGACGATGCATCCCTGAACTGAGGGTTGTCATCAATATTACCATTAATGCCTTCGAAAATACCATCTTCTGTACAACAATAGGTGATTTTGCTTGAATTTAATACCCCGCTGGGGCCATAAATATCTGTATCAACACCAGGATAATAATGATTCCAGACTATGGTATTAGTAATATAACAGGAAGATGTATTCAACCAGATTCCAATCTGATCATTACCGTAAACTGTACAGTTAGTTATATGGACATCCGGAGCATTAAAACAAATTATTCCATCTCCATAATAAATATTCAAACAATTATTCTCATATATCACCGAAGAAAGAATTTTCGTAGTACTCCCTGAGTTTATGCATATGCCACCACCCCTTTCATTACTAAGAACATCCACAGTATTTGATTTCACAAGAGTACTTATTATACTTGAATTGTCATTTTCCAAATACAAACCGCCCCCATAACCTACTCCCGGGTTTCCGGTTGTAGTATTTATTTCGTTCCCTTCAAAAATACATTTTTCCACTTGTATTGATGACGAAACAAAACACGCACCACCACCGAATCCATTGGTAGACGATACTGTAATAGTTGCTTTGTTGCCGGTGATTATACAATTTTTTAAGACTGCCTCAGACGCATATGCATATATTCCTGCCCCTACAGGACTACCACTGTTATCTTCAGCATAATTATCCTGAATCGTACAATTTTCAATAATCGGCGATGTTTGATAAAGATATATCCCGCCACCATATTGTGCGCTTCCACCTTGGACTGTAAACCCATCGAGCCTTGAGTGATCCGCGCCGATAACAACATGGGTCATACCGTCTCCCTGTATTATCGTTTCATTATTATCAATATCCCTGAACCAGCTATCGCTATATCCTCCTTGTAGATAAATATATTCATCCAATTCGATATTCTCGTTGTATGTCCCTTCCTGAACTCTGATTATTGCAGGAACTTGAGCTGTCGCCACAACATGTCCCATAGCATAATTCAATGTTTCCCACGGATTCAGCATTGTGCCCTTGCCTGTAGTATCGTCTCCTGATGTAGCACTTACATAATAATTGTTATCATTTTTGACAGTATATACAGCACTTTCTTTTGTTTGACCGTTGTATGTCAACCGGAATTTCACTCTGTTAGCGGTCATACTTATGGTATCAAACGGTACACTATCTTTTTTTATGAAAGCTACCGGAGTTGACGTATTATCAGATTCAGTACAATCTTCATCCTCATATACACCAGTGACTGATGACCAACCACTCCAATTCGCGCCTCCATTAGTTGAATACGCATACTGAACATTTGAAGGACTTGAACTCGTATCAAAATATGTCACCATCATCAGTATGTCAGGATTTTTATCCAATACTGAAAATTGATTCGATACCCATATTCCTTCCGCGCCTTTTACCTTTAACACATTATAATTCAGATCGTTGAACCTAACAGAACTCACCACTGCAAATGGCTGATTCAGTATCGGTACCTTAAAACCTGATACCCTAACAGTATATGTTCCTGCAGGTATAACACCTGTGTTATCCGGCTCAATCAATATTTGCTCTACAGTATCATATCGATTATATCCGATTTTCGCAGGTTCGGTAGGATCAACGGTCGGTTCCGTAGTTCCCATACCCGGAGCATCATCATAGTCTTTGTGGTAAAACGGCAGATAGGCATTCGACGAACAGCTAATTGATATATCGAGATCATTGACTATAGCATTGGTTGCGGAAGGATTAGCCGCCGGGTCAATCCAAGCCAGCGTAACTGTTTGATTTTCTGTTTCGTTTTCGCCGATGGTAAACTGATATTCCATATAATCATCTGCTTCAGCGATGACTCCTGTAACGATATACCCTTCATTATCAATATGATCAACGCATCTCTTCGCGTTAACCAACCCGAATCCGTAGGCAAAATCAGGACCCTTCTTACCGAGGTCTTCCGCAAAATTACACAACAGAGCCTTAACGATATCCGCAGTAGGGTATTTGCCGTACACACTGCTATACGATTGATGAATCAACGCGCATACCCCTGTCACCACCGGACAAGACATCGATGTTCCATATGGCTCGCCATAGTAACCATCATTATCCCATGTTGATTTTAATTTCCATCCATCCGCAACTACATCTGGTTTTACTCTTCCATCTTCAGTAGGACCCCAAACACTATAAAAAGAAGATTTTTTAGGAAAAATTTGGCTCAGTTCTTGTAATCCAACAGAACCTACTGCGATGTTATTCTTTGAACAGCTTAAAGGTTCAATGCATCGATAATGCCCTGAAGCTATACCTTCATTATCCGTCAGATAATCGCCATCATGATTTATCTGATCAGGTCCATCCCCTCTATCATTTCCAGCGGATTTTAATATAAGAGCATTATTGTCAAAATAATCATAAATGAAATCATCCATATCTTCAGACTCACTTGTATAATCACCAAATAATGACTGATGTCCCGATAAACCTGAGTCCTCATTATCCCAATCGGCCACTGGTTGCTTATAAGGATTCCAAAACCAGCCAATCACGCGTCCCCATGAATTATTGACAATTGAAATTGAATTATTTACTGCGGACACATAGTCAACAGTGAAATCTGTTTCTGTTGTTCCAGCATTTCCATCTACACTATAACTATAAGAAAAAATATCTACGTGTTCCGCCATACCTCCGATATTATTTTGAATATCCAATTCCCCACCAATTGTACCCGCTACATGTGTCGCATGACTTGAGACAGAATCATTATCAACTATAGTCAACCTATTTCCAAAATCTGAATGAGCGTAAATAGCACCGCCGTCTTTAACTGCTACATTTACACCTAAACCCGTTAAAGAATATCCTGTATCAAATAAACCTGTATTGTTGCCCCAAAAAACTTCTGACAATTTGCCTGCGTCAATATTATGGGTTTGAGAAGGAGGAGCAATTTCATCGACATATTTCACTACATCAAGTTCTGCAAGTTTTTGAAGATTTGACTGAGGAATTGCAATTCTCAATTTATAAGTTCGAGAAAAATCTTTTGATTCAATAATAGCACCGACAGATTTAATCAAGCTAATAGCATCAGAATAAGATATATCGTCATAGAAACTGGCAATAACTTTTACGTAATTACCATCTTTCGCATGGTTGCTGAAATTTTCTTTATATAGTCTTTCTGATAATTTATCAGCAAAATCTATTTCAGCAAAACCGGTTACAGAAAATATATTTTTCAATTTATTCAGCTTGTTCTCATTCAATTCAACTATATAAGTGTCATCCGCGACATATTCCTTAAGGTTAATTCCGTTACTTTCTAATTTATTGTCCAATGCCTTTGTAAGTGGTTGTTTAAGTTTTATGTAGACCCGCTTAAATGCTTTACCTTTTGAGGTATCTATAGAAAATTCTTTTTTAGTAAATGCTACTGCCCTTGATTTTAGTGCGGTCACACCTCGTCCGCGTGATACTTTTCGGTCTTTTTGAAATCGGGTTTCATCTTGCCTAATGGCTTGCGCAGATAATAAAGTACCTGCGAACACAATACTCCCTGCAAGAAAAGATACAAAAAGTCTCTTCTTCATAAAAAACTCCTTTAGATGATTTCTTCAGTATGCTTATTTTCGTTTAGTTATAAATTGTAAGAAGAATGCGCCAAATACGAATAAAGCCGTAGTCATCGGTTCAGGGACAGGAGCAAAACCCATAGGACCATTTAAAATCAAATAATCTTGATAAAAATTTCCAGCACCATCTGAATAATACAAATGGATTGAAAAATTACCTAATATCGGATATCCTACAATGCCATCTTCTGGAGTCGCATAAAATGTAAATTCTGAATGATCGGGAGCTTCAGTCTCCAACATAATTAAAGGAATTGTTATAAAGTTTGCTGGCGGTACTGATTGAGTTGCGGTTCCTATTTCATAATAATCCGTTTGAAGAACATTGAATGGATTATCATAGGTCATGGCAAGATTCCAAATATACATGTTTACATTTAGTTCTTCAAAATCTGAGTTTCCAAGATCATTTACCTTAAAATCAAGTATCCAGCGATTCTCGATACCGGATTGCGTATCTTCGTAGAAATCCAGTGTAATTACTCCATCGGAAGTTGTAACCGCACAGAAGGCAAAATGTGCAAATAAAAACAACGCAACGGCAATCAACAATGCTCTTTTCATGATTGGCTCCTATGGTTTGAAACAGAATTTGACCTTATATTAACATTATAACACAACAATTTGCATTATTACAACAGACAATTTGCATTTATTGTGTTAAATTTATATACTTATCAACAATTTTTCTATAAAAGCCGTCTGCCTTAGATACCATCTTCGAATGACGTTTCACCGATTTGATATCGTCGTTCCCGTCGATAGATACAACCAGTGTCTTAATGATACGTTTCAGTTTCGCGATTTTCCTCGACCGCAATATCACCACTACCAACCACGGAATACTTACCGCGATAGCTGTCAGGATAAACGCATAGAGCAGATATTTCGGATCGACACCGTAAATCGTCGTGGTGGTGCGCTGATTGATGTCTACCGACCTGAGCAGATTCTGCAGAAAATTAGGCCATTTCCAGATCGATTCCACAGCCTGCACTTTTGCGGATCTGTTTCAGAACTTGGGAGTGCTGAAAAAGTATTTAATGAATTGAGGATATGATATACTGTCTTTAAAAAAGGAGGCAGTATGTTGCGAAAGAAAGAAGCGGAAGAGTTGACGTTCACGCAGTTGGCACTTGAGCGGAAAAACGAGCGATGGA
>JAHDNF010000018.1 GCA_018435605.1 bacterium
AAGCGGTGGTAGTGGCGGCGGCGGTCGCAACAGATACTAAGATATCTACGCAGTAAAAAATATACCACGAAATAGCCGGAGGTTGATAAAATCTCCGGCTATTTTTTTCAGGACGCGCTCCCCGCTATTTTGCCTGTTTTTACCCTGAAATCTTCTCTAAGCGTCGATTTTCTCTAAAAGATCAGGACACGCCCCGCCGTGTCCTTAAAATTTTTTCTGTTGATTATGAGTGGGTTATAAATGTATTGTTTTGGACGTCCTCGGTCTTACTCGCAGATGCAAGCACGACTGAGAAAGGAAAGAAGTCTATGCGTCCTGAAAAATCTGAACATAAAGATAGTTAAATCAAGATATTATAAACGGAAATATTACTTTAGAAATATCTGGCGCTGGTCGTCCCACAAGATGGGAATTTTTGCGGTAAGTTGCCGGATAGATAGATCGGTTGTGATGCTACCTGATATGATGGCGTCGACAATATCCGGGGCAAGCAGTGTAAGCCGAAGGATACGCCCGACCTGCGAGGGATCCATTTTGAGTTTTACTGCTAGCTCTGCAACAGATTTGATCTTTCCCGATTCAATCAGTTCCTGCCACCGATGAGCTCTGGCGATTGCCACAACAAGAGGATTATCTAACTGCTCTATTTGTTGCGAAATAAGGTTATCGGGTAATATGATTTTCTTGCGCCCGCCGATTCGTTTAAATTTGATCGGCACTTTGATAACGATACACTGTGAATTGCTGTTTTCCAGAGCAATACGATACTTCATGACACTCTCACCTCATGTTAGACAAGTTCGACTATAAGCGAATCAAGGCCATCTATTCTGATAAACAGCTCGATGCCGTCCGGATAAACAAGAATTTTGTGAAATATCAGAGAAACGATCCGCGCCTGTTCTGCCGGAAACAATTCATCCCAGACGGATTCAATGTTTTCGAGAGTACGCAGTATATCTGCCTCACTTATGGGATGCGATTCAAGTAAATGCAACCGTGATGTAATCTCAGACAACTGATCTTTAAGGTAATAAGAGGTATCGGAATGAGGATGTGATGCTCGCGCTAATGCCTGTATAGTTTGGCTTTGTCTATCGGTCAAACGACTGACTTCCCGTTTGTGTTCAAGAGTAACGGATCGTGTTGTAGCGGCAAAAAGCTCAGGGGCTCTAAAAACCTTTTTGATATACGCGAAAACTACCTTTTCAACTTCCGGGGCTGATACCGACCTGACCGTACAATTTGCATATCCCCTTTTTGAGGCATTGACGCACGTGTAATAACGATATTTATTATTCCCTTTTTTGGAATGCGTGCGCGTCATAGCGCAATTGCAGTGAGCGCATCGTATGATTCCTTGTAGCATAGCAGGTGTCGTTGCCTTTGAGTGGCTGGCACGGCTGTGGGGATTTTGAGCAAAGATTGCGTGTACCTCATCCCAAAGCTGATTGGATATGATGGCGGTATGTTCTCCTTTGTAGTATTTGCCTTTATGAGGTATCTCACCGATGTATAACCTGTTGTTGAGTAATGCGGATACAGATGATTTAGACCATTTGTGCCCGCCATGAGTAATACCCGCGTTACTGATCCATTGTTTTGTCGAGTATCCCTGATTGTTTAACTCCATAGAGACTTTGAGCGCTGACCGCAATGTTAGAAAACGTCTGAAGATATGCCGCGTCAGTTGAGCTTCTTTTTCATTGACGATCAATCCTCCGGCATTGCGATTTATATCGTATCCGAGTATCGGGTGTCCTCCGATGTAGCGTCCTTTTCGTTTTAACGCCGCTATTTTATCGCGGATACGTTCGCCGATAACTTCCCGCTCGAACTGGGCAAAACTCAGCAGGATGTTCAGCGTCAGCCTACCCATAGAAGTCGTTGTATTGAATGCCTGAGTAACACTGACGAACGTCACATGATGTTGCTCAAATACGTCCATTATTTTACAGAAATCGTTAATCGAACGGGACAGCCGGTCTACCTTGTAGACCACTACGCAGTCGATCAGATGTTGCTCCACGTCGCACATAAGCTGTTTGAGGGCAGGCCGATCCATTGATCCACCGGAATACCCGCCGTCGTCATATCTGGCCGGCAAGGCAAACCAGCCTTCGCCACGTTGACTCTGGATATATAACTCGCCGGATTCGCGCTGGGAATCGAGGCTGTTGAATTCTTGATCGAGTCCTTCATCGGTAGATTTACGGGTATAGATGGCGCATCGAATCTTCTGCATTGGCGCTGGCTGGCTGGCAGGAGTGTTCATGATGTCACCTTTCGTTTACTTCTCAGTCCAAAGAAAAGCGGTCCGTTCCACTGCGTACCGGTAATAGACCGGGCAATTGCGGACAGAGATTTATATCTTCGTCCTTGATATTCAAACCCATCTCTAAGGACAGTGACATGATGTTCGACCCCTTTCCATTCCCTGATGAACTGTGTCCCGGCGATCGGTTTATCGGGAGAAAAAACCTGTTTTTTTGATGACGGTCGTCCGTATTCGTCGAATGCGTTTTTCTCGAGGACAATATTCATTTTTGTTTTGACCGTTTGCGTTAAACCTCCGAAGGCGATTTCCTGAATCCTGTACGCCAGCCGTTTTATGAGAAACTGTTTGTTGCTCGATTGTGGTTCTGATCCAAACAGAGCCCGCCATCGTTCGTGGAGTTGTTCCAAATCCAGCAAGTGGAGTTGTGTTACCTGTTTGATTACCGACTGTTGCATGATCTATCTCCTTTTTCTGCCTGTCGGTCACCATGAACGCTCTGTTCGCAGGAACAGTCAAGAGAAAGTTCGTAGATATTTGAAGATTTTATTGAAGATTTTTTATCGTTGCTTTTTAAAGGATAGCGTATTATAGCAAGAGCAAGTAATTCGGATATGTTATGAAGGCTTATGTTATTCTTCAGAATCATAAATGACATCCGTTTGTAAAAATTGAATTATTAAATCCATAGTGATATATACTGAAAAACGGGCAAAAAAGACGAAATTATTTTCATAACAATATACCTTTGTAAACTAAAGGAGTACACACATCATGGATATTCCCGAAGAAGAATTGATGAAAATGAAAAGAAAGGATATCTTGGCTTTACCTGAAGATCAAAGGAATAGGTGTTATAAGCTCTTTTATCAACACACACAAGGAATGATAACAAAGGTCATGGAATACAACAAAAGACATTTTGATGCATTCGATATTAACAAAAAGCAGCTGATATGTATGCAAGAGTTAAGTGATTTAAAAATATCAGATATAAATGCATTAATACTAGAGAGATTTATAGAACCACTACCATCTAAAATAAAAGAAATAACTGAAACAATTAGATTGAATTATATAAATTCATTTAAAGAGATACCAAAAATCAGTTTTGATTTACCTATCATTAAAAAAGAGTTCGGAATCCCTGATTCAGTTACAATATTTTCGTTACATTCTAACTCTATATGCAAAAGAAATGCTCATACAAGAGATTATTTTCATCCCAGTAAAAATAATGCAAAATTTGACAAAGCGCTAAGGAATACGTTTGACAAAAATGTAAATGATGATCCTTGGCATGGAAAATATTTTGATGACGAGATTGTTTTAAATTTGTTAAATAGGCAAGTTTATTATTATGACAAGTATATTTCCTTCAGCTATTACCATTTTGAAGTTTTTCGGATTTTACTGCAGACTGCTTTGGAAAAAAAAGAATATGTGCCTTATGAAAAATTTGAAAAGATATGGGGAGAAGAAAGAAGTTCAGGATTGTTAAGAACAATCATTGGAGAAATAAAATATATTTTATTAAAACATGGGATACCAAAGACTGTTGTTAGTAATCTGTTTTATGCAATTAGAGGAAGAGGATATCAGGCTCAAATTCCATCATATGCTATTAGAATAATAGATCCATAGACCACGAGCAAAAGTTTAAATAAAAGAGTGCCCTTAGTGAGAAATCATTAAGGGCATTTTTGTTTCTATTCATTACTACAATGTATTTTACAACTTTCCTGACAATTCCTGACGAAAGCTGACTTTGTTATTTGCGGACCATTGTGTAAGATGCGCTCAGTAACTCAATAGGCCTGTTGAGAAAATAAAAGCAAACTATTAAAAAAAAGGAAAAACAAATGAATAAAAGTGAATTAACCCAAAAAGAACGGACATTAGTCAGTAACATCCAAAGATTATATTTTGGAACAATGGTTTTCAATGTCAAAAACGGTATTCCTGACATTGAGACAATGAAGATGGTTAAAGAAGTACGTTTTTCTGAAAATCAACTATCACAACCGCGAGAGGTGAAAAGTGATCACGCATTGAAAGATCGTTTTATTGTGTTTATACGGTATATCAGGAGTTTATCTGATTGCAAAGTTGAGATTGAAATTAAGAATGGTTATCCATTCCGTCTGTTGGAACAAGTAATTTAACTGATTAAATAAAATAAACATCATACAACGTGCCAAAAGCCAAGCGGAGGTCGTTGTGGGTGTCGCTAAGAAGCGAACTCATAACGGCCTTTTTTTTATGGCTAAAAACATCGTGAAATTGGTGATACCCAAGCGAGTTCTCCGGAAAAGGAGATTTCGATGGAATATTTGGGTATCACCGAAAAAGAAATGAAACAGATTGACTACCATATAAAATCAACCATAGATCATTATGGATTTACGAGCAGTGATTACGATGACCTAAAGCAAGAGCTACTCATCCATATTTTCAATAACCTCCAACACTACAAAGATGAAAAAGCTCAACGCTATACCTTCATATCCCGCATATGCCGAAACAGACTGAATACAATTATTGAGATGAATAATGCACAGAAGCGCGATTATACAAAAACTGTATCTGGAGATAAAATCATAAAAAGCCGGGATGGTAATTCTAAGAAGCGTCTGATGGAACGTCTCAACGAGGATAAAGTTGAATCATCCCAGCGGCATAAACTGTTCGGGTACTGGAAAGATTCATATCGCCAGATAGATATCTCTACGGCCATAAGCGAATTATCCATGTCCGACCAGCTGTTATGCAAGATGCTCACTGAAAAGAACAAATCCGATGTTGCTGAACAGCTCGGTATTCCCCGAACGACGCTGGATTACCGAATCAAAGTATTGCGCAAAAAATTCCCGAAGAGCCTGAAGAAATATATTTGAAAAAAGTTTCGTCGTTTTTGGCAGAAAATCAGTATGTATATATGTATTTAAAAAAAATCAATATATGGAGGATAAGATTTCAATGAAACAGAAAGTATTTCAGCTTAGCGAATCGATACCTGATGATAGATTCTCGAAACTCTTGATGCTTGCCAACGTGGTCACCATGGGGATATTTGGCGAACCGCACTACAAGATGTCAGTTCACTATTCCTATGATGAAAACCAACGAACCTGTGTTATCAACACCAGCACCGAACCGGGCGAATACCTGGCGAGAGTCCTGAATATTCTTCTTTATTACGAATTCTGCGGCACAGGGTATGAGGTACGCCATTGTCTGAAATATTCCTGCAAGAATTTTGTAAATAGAGGCTGATCTGCTATGAACAGCCGGTTGGAAGAGTATAAGCAGAAAATTATTGAGCGATTGAAATGGGAAGATGTCTATTCCGGTATCGAGAACAAGAGTGCTAATGATGGAGAATGGATAACCGGATTATGCCCGTTCCATCAGGATACCAATCCATCTTTTTCGTTTAACAAATCGACGTTGCAATGGGTATGTTTTGCAGAGTGTGGAAAAGGGGATGTATTCGATTTTATCATGAATACCAGCGGCAATAATTTCAAAGATACATTATTTGATCTTGGAGATCGCTATAATATTCCCCGTCCAAAATGTTCGGAAAACCGTCCGCCGATCTGTGAGGATAAAATTAAAGAATGGCAATCATATCTGAATATTAATCAGGAAGGTAAACGGTATCTGATAGAAGAACGCGGCCTCACCGAGGAAACCATTCAACGGTATAGCATCGGCTGGGATTCGAAACGCCAACGCTACACGATTCCTGTGCGAGATGAAAACGGTAGAGTTGTTAATGTCCGTTTGTATAGCAAAAGGCAAGAACCGAAGATGATAAATTATACCGAAGGCAAATGGAAATACGGTTCTCCTGCTCGATTATATGGATTGGATGAGCTGGTTGGATCATCCTCTACTCAGGTGATTATCTGTGAAGGTGAATGGGATCGCCTGTTACTCCAGCAGGAAGGGTTTGTTGCGGTTACCTCAACCCACGGATGCACCACCTTTCGTCAGGAATGGGTTTCATATTTCAAGAGCAAGGATGTTGTGTTTATATTCGATTGTGATGAGGAAGGCAAAAAAGCGTCATTGAATATTATCAACAATTTATTCCGTGAATCTGAAGTTAATTCAGTCAAAAACATAATTTTACCTCTGAAAGGAACCAAAGATGAAAATGATATTACAGATTATTTTACTTCAAGTGGTTGTGATAGGGGTGATCTATCTGATCTTATCAATCGACAGGATTTATTTGTATTTCAAAGCAAAGATGAAGAACAACAAATAGTCAGGCTAACATCCTTCACTGAGATCGAAAAGGACGAATATATCGATAAACGAGTTCAATGCGATATAACCGTTTGTGGTGAAACATCAGAAGCGTTTCATGCGGTCGAAGAATTTGAAGTAACACACTGCCCTAAAATGAAATCCGGTGATTGTCTTAATTGCGTGCATGATATTACTGTACCCACCGGAGCACAGGAGTATATCGGGTCATGTATGTCGAGCAACAATCAAGTGATTGCTATGCTACGCGCGTATTGTTGCGAATACGGTCAACGACCGACAATAAAGATTATCAAAAAACGGACGGTCAAAGAATTTTTCTGCCACCAGCGTATCAACCGATTGGTCATAACGCAAAATGCCTGTGATGAATCGATGACATATCTTGATGGAAGGCAGGAAGAACTCGTCGAAAAAAGGGTCTATTATTTATCTCCAACAACAGTTAAACCGGGTCATTATCTGGCAACCGGCTATATAAAATCACACCCAAAAACACAACAGATTACTTTTTTAATTGAACATCTCGAACCGCAGGAAGACGATTATCAGGCATTTTCTGTGCAGAGCAATATTGATCACCTAAAAAAACTCAAGCAACTGCATTACAGAGATATACTGTCTGACTTGACCACTAATGTGACTCGTATCTATGACCGTGATGAAATACTGATTGCCACATTATTGACGTATCTGTCACCCCTGCATATTCCATTTAACGGAGAGATAATCAACGGATGGATGAATACCTTGATTATCGGCGACGCGGGTACCGGCAAAACACAGACAGTGAACAATTTTTCTCAGTTCGTCAAAGTAGGAGACTGGTTTTCCGGATTAACCGGATCACGCACCGGTCTTGCTTATGCCCTTGTTGAACATGCCCAGAAAGGTTGGCAGGTTAAAATCGGACGGTATCCGGCCAACTCCGGAAAACTGCTCATCATTGATGAGGCACAGTATATACCTGAACGGGATATGCGCTCCTTATGTAAAGCGCAGGAAGACGGTATAATGGTAGTCGACCGTGTCAGTAGCGGCGGGTTTGAAAGCAAAACACGCATGATTCGCATATGCAATCCGAAAAATGGTGCCAAGATGAATACTTATGTTCACGGGTGCGAAGCGTTGAAAGACTTGTATGACGACGCTATCATTCGTCGAATAGATCTGGCCATATTTCTTACTAATTCCGACCTGAACAATATCGATAAGATCAATCGCAGGCAGGATATGAAATTGCCCGGACAACAGCTTATTACACCGGAAATGATGCGTGCTTTGATCTATCTGGTCTGGAATCTCAAACCGCATCAGATTGTCTTTGAGGACAGCGCGGTTGTCAAATGCCTTGAGCATGCAACAGAGCTAAGCAAATTGTTCGGGTTTGCCGAGGAAGTACCTCTTGCCCTGCCGGAAAGCTTTCGCAAGAAACTTGCAAAGATTTCAACTGCTACTGCGGCATTGATGATGTCATTCAACGACAACTTTACACAGCTGACCGTAACTGAAGATCATGTAACACTGGCATCAGGCCTTATCAAAGTGATTTATGCAAGCCAAGGGTGTGCACTCAATAACTTCTCGGAAATTCAAAGCAAATATAATCGGCTTATGGATTATGAAGAAATCAAAGAGGCATTCCTTGATAAACAATATAAGGAACGGTTCAAGGATGAAGCATATTTTAGCAGTATCATATCCGTTATCCGCGAAAAGAATCAGATCAAACGGATAGACTTGAGTGAAATGGTCGGATGTACTCCTAAAACAGTTGAAAGAGTTGTCAGTTTTTTAAGACGATACAGTTTTATCGATAGCGACAAAGACGGGTATAAAAAGACACCACGTTTCAACATGTTTATACGCCAGTTTCAGGCTGGAAATCCTGAGTTTTTCAGCAATCATACAATGAGAGACAAGTAACAGGGGTTGATTTGCAATGATTTATACAAAAGCATGTCGGTCATAATTTAAAAAAGCAGTCATCGTAACAACAAGCTATATGCTGACTTTGACGATGGATAAAAATACAAACTTCAACCGACAAGCTTTTTACTTAATTAAGCATAACATATTTATAATAAAAGAGATAAAGGCTGTCTACTAACAATATTAACAGACAAGGTATAAAACAATGGCAAAATGACACTATACCTATAATTAGTAATTGATAAATATATTCTTAAATACCATGTAGTAAACAATAACTGTTAATTACATATATATTAGTAGTGTGTGAAGAGACTAAAGATAAATATATCTTATATATAGGGTTAATATACTAGATTGTCAAATAGATAAATAATATTAACATAAAATGTATACTGTAAGGCAAATTTAAGAAGATTATTTAAAATACGAGCATTACGGTGGAAAAGGAATAATACGGCTTATTTGACCTTAAAACAAATGAATAACGGGTCCTTCCTGAGGGGGGCGTATGCAGGTAGCAAGAGCGCGGGAAACGAGTGATTGTAATACAAATTAAACCAAGGTAACGTAACATTTAAAGCGAGGTTTTTTATGAAAAATAACCGTCCTGAAATAGTGAAAATGACAGTTAAAGAGTTACAACCGGCACCGTACAATCCGCGAAAAATATCGGATAAGGCGCTCGATGGACTGACATCAAGCATCGACCGGTTCGGATTGGTGCAACCCATTATCTGGAACCGGCGAACCAACCGTGTAGTTGGCGGACATCAGCGGCTCAAAGTTATTCAAGCTAAAAAAGAAACGGAAACAGACGTTGTGGTAGTCGATCTGGACGAATCGGAAGAAAAAGCGCTGAATATTGCGTTGAATAACCACCATATCTGCGGTGAGTGGACGGAAGATGTCGAGAAATTGCTGGCTGAGATACGTGAAACATCACCCGATGTATACGACGATCTTCTGTTAGACGCCCTTCTCCATGATATACCGAAAACGATCATCGAACCGTCCGATGAAGATGACTATTTTGATGAAAATGATGAATCGACTTGCGAAGAAACTATAACCCAACCCGGCGATCTTTGGATACTTGGCAAACATCGCCTGTTCTGCGGTGACTCGACGCGCGGCGAAGATTTCGGTCTACTTATGGATGACGCCAAAGCGGATATGATATTCACCGATCCGCCGTACGGTGTTAGCTACTGCGGGACAAATAATCCCAATGGCCGTGAATGGGATATTATTGCCGGTGACGAGTTGCGCGGTGATGATCTGTATAAACTGTTGAAAGACAGTTTTTCGATTATGGCGAAATTTGCTCAACCTGCGGCGGCATTTTACATATTCCATGCCGCATTGAACCAAAAGATATTTGAGCAGGCGTTGCATGATGCAGGTATTCGCGTGAAACAGCAGATCATCTGGGTAAAACATCATGTACTAGGGCACAGCGATTATCACTGGAAACACGAGCCGTGTTTTTACGGATGTTTTGCCGACCGGTCGTGCCGTTTTTACGGAGACCGTACAAATACCACTGTCTGGGAAATAAAGAAAGATGCATCGCAGGAATACCAGCATCCGACACAGAAACCGGTAGCGCTTGCCATGAAAGCGATTGAGAATAGCTCGAGGTATGGAGATATAATCCTCGATATGTTCAGCGGGTCAGGGTCAACATTGATTGCCTGCGAACAAACCGGACGAAAAAGTTACGGGATGGAGATTGATCCTAAATACTGCGATGTGATTGTAAATCGCTGGGAAAAATATACCGGCAGTAAGGCTGAAAAGAGATCTTTGAAGGAGGCCTGTAAATGAAACGTCAAGCGGTACAGAACGATTCCATAGCCGATAATCTTGAACGAGAAGAAGCGATAGCGGCACTCAATAAACGCCGTACCGGAGAGAAGCTGAGCAATAAGGATATCTCGGCTATCCGTAAATTCGAGAGAAAGCGTGAAAATGAAAATCAGTTGAAAGTGCTCACTGCAATACCGCAGAAGATGCTTGTCGAGTTGCTCGGCACGTCGCGAAAAATATTGTGTGAATGGGAAGCGGAGGGGTTACCGAGGAATCCTGACCGGAACTATAATTTGTTTGCGGTGCTGGCGTGGCTGAAAGACCGGTGGATCAGGAAAAGTAAAGAACAGTCCGACAGGGAATCCCCTGCGCTGGAACGGTACCGGTTGGCAAAAGCCCAGCAGGCAGAGCTGGAGCTTGACCGGTTGAAAGGCAATCTGCTTGATGCGGAAGAAGTCAATCGGGGGCGTGTCGAGCGAATCATGGCAGTCAAATCGGCAATGTTCCGTGTACCCGGCCAGACCGCCCCGCTTCTCGCCTCCATGACCGACCCGCGCGAAATCCAATCATACCTCTACGATATCATGTGCGACATCTGTAATACCTTTGCCGGTGTAAAGGACAAAATAAATAGATCAGTATAGTTATTTTTTAAAAGTGAGTTAACGATAAATTATGCGTAACCTAGGACGCGATGAACCGTGTTCACTGGAATAAAACCGTTTCCGATTGTCTACCAAAGATGGGACGGTCATATTTAGATGTACTCCGTAATTTTCAACTGCCTGATCTTTCCATTCACGTACAAAATCGGTTGTATCGATTTTCACCCACTTTGCGTTGCCATTTATCAATACGCAAGAAATAGGTTCACCTGAAACTGACGGTCGTGTATTGAAGCTAGCTGTCATTTCATCCCACGGCTCAAGTATTCGATGCAAATAGACCGCTTGCTCATTTGCAGGGGTTTTATTTTCATTCATATAGAGCTGTAACTCAGCATATGCTATTTCCTTGCCGGTTGGGTTATCCGGTATTTCAAACTGAATAAACAACAACTGCTGTGCCCCTTCATGATTACAACTCGCTACTGTAATTTCATTATCATTCCCATAAGTATTAACAGGGTAATTAGTATCAACAAACGTATCCTGCCCGCAGGCATCGTTGTCAAGTATCAAAACAATATACTCCGGTGTAGATTGATCTGACAGAGGATCGGTTCCAGCATATAATTCTTCATTATCGAACACAAGATCGCCGTCCGTATCACTATCGAGCGGATTAGTGCCTATCGCTATCTCTTCACCATCCAAAAGCGAATCCCCGTCAGAATCACCGTTTATTGGCGATGTGCCGTATAACGATTCTTCACCGTCCAGTAATCCATCGTTATCTGTGTCCGGATCAATAGGATCGGTAGCACCTAATATTTCGGTAAAGTCGTCAATACCGTCGAAATCGCTGTCTCGTAACATAGGATTGGTACCATATAGATTAATCTCGTCGCCATCGGATAATCCATCGTTATCCGAATCGTTGTCACGAGGGTCAGTGCCATATCCCCAGTCATAGACAGATGCGTATATAGAAAAACCTGAGTTGTCCGGATGTCGGCTTTCCCATACAACAACATATCCTTTACCGTTACTTGCCAATTGGGGATACATTTGGTTGTTAATTGTCTGGATATTGATCTGAAATTCAGTACCAATTTTAGATCCGTCAGCTTTCATCCGTTGACCGAAGATACCGTATCCGTCTCCATCATGAGTGTTGCTGTTCCAAGATATAAAATAGTCCAGTCGATTCGATGCTACAGCGGCGGCGTATTGGTCGTCGTCATGCAATGTGTTGACAATAATTTCACCGCCGATTTTAGTTCCTTCGTTATCAAATAATTGAGCGATAATTTCGTAGCCGTTGCCATGTCCGTTACTGTGCCATGTGGCGACAAAACTATGACCGTTAGAAGCGATAGACGGGAGGAGTTGCCAGCCGGTTGTGGTTGTATTTATCTGAAATTCAGAGGATTGAGCATATCCGAACCGATCGAAAGTTTTACCGCCGAGTTCCCACGAGCCACTCCGGTTTTCCCATCCTACGTAGAAATATTTTCCGTTAAATGCCGTATCGGGATAAATCTGGTCCTGGCTGGTATATTCATTTATTATGAATTCATTGTTGATTTTAGAACCCTGCGAGGATACAAACTGACCATAAATTCCATACTTGTCGCCATCCTGTCCGTAACCGCTCTGCCATGTGACCAAATACTTTTCCCCGTCAGTAGCTATGGATGGCATAAACTGATAATTGTCGGTATATGTGTTTATCAAGAATGCCGGTACAAGTACAGATCCAGCGTTATTAATAATAGAACCATAAACACCAAGATTATTTCCATCTTCAGCCGGCCACACTACCAAATAATTACTTCCGTTTGATTCCACAGCTATCATCAGATGTTCAGAGAACTGGTACGTACCGATAAGGAATTTTTCGCCGATCTTTTCCCCATCGCGTGCAAGATGTTGACCGTTCACTCCGTACTGCCCGCTAGCTATCTGTTCCGACCATACTACCAGATAACCACTACCATCGGACGCAACAAACGGAAACCGCGATGAATTTTGGTCGGATAATAGAATCTCATGCACAATTTTTGCCAGTACCTCTTCCCCATCAGTCAATCCGTCATTATCGGTATCCGGATTTAAAGGGTCTGTTGTGTAAATCAATACTTCCTCTCCGTCGGTCAACCCGTCATTATCGGTATCCGGATTTAAGGGGTTTGTCGAGTAAATCAATACTTCTTTCCCATCAGTCAGCCCATCGTTGTCGGTATCCGGATTTAACGGATTTGTGCCGTAGTTATTCTCTTCCAAGTTATTGAGTCCGTCATTATCAGAGTCATGTT
Organism: bacterium; assembly: GCA_018435605.1. Lineage (GTDB taxonomy): Bacteria > Auribacterota > Auribacteria > Auribacterales > Auribacteraceae > R3-B46. The sequence goes on from JAHDNF010000018.1 coordinate 13,221, forward strand.
CTTGTGGATCTGGAACAAGCGGATTTGTGCCGTGGTCGCGTTCCCATCCATCAGGGATTCCATCATTGTCGGTATCCGGATTATTGGGATCAGTGGTCATATCTGGATCGAACAAAGCCGCGCGAATAGCGTATGAATCGCCATCGTTATCTTCCCATACCACAAAGTAATTTGTGCCGTTAGAGGACACACGAGGATTATGTTGATTGCCTGTGGTTTTATGATTGACAAAAAACTCAGAGCCTTTTGTAACTCCATCAGCAGTCAGGTATCGCGCAATGATATCATAACCATCGCCGCCGTTTTGTTCACTTGCCCACACGACAAAGTAATCCGTACCATTGGAAATTCCACATGGCGTACGTTGATTGCCGGATGACTGTGTGTTTATGCGAAATTCATTGCCTATTATGTTTGCATCGGTATCCGATAGCTGGGCGAAGATACCTTCATTATCGCCATCCTGTGTTCGGCTACACCATATGGAAAGAATGTTTGAGCCATTGAAAGCGGAAACAGCGTCAAACTGCTCGTCTATAAAGTAACTGTTCACAAGGAATTCGCTGGCAACCATACTGCCGTCTGAACCAACAAGTTGTCCTTTTACGTCCCACGCCGAGCTTTGGTCAAACCATGTGACAAAGAAATACGAACCATTCCATACAGCATGAACTTTGAATTGATCTTTAAGTGTTGTGGTATTAATATGAAGTTCAGGTGTAAGTATTTGACCTGTAGTATTAAGTATTTGTCCGAATATTTCGAGATTACTTTCATTATCCGCATACTCAGATTGCCAGCAGACAAGGTATACGCCATCTCCATAAGCGGTTGAGGGGCTTTCCGGCTGTATAGCATTTGAACTACTTATGATGAAACTGGATCCGTCTTTCTGGCCTTCGTTATCGATAAGTTGTCCCATGATCTTCTGTTGACCGTCATCAAAGCCTCCATAAACGATCAGGTAGTTAAAACCATCTGAGGCTATATCTGCATAAAGCGGTTTTGATGATGCATGCGTATTTATCTCAAGATCGCTTGATAGTGGTATACCGCTGTTATCGTATAACTTATATATTATCGTTTGCGGATTTTTTTGCCAGATTACACAGTAATTCGAGCCGTTGGAAGAAATACGTGGTTGATTCTTTAAAGTCGTCGTACCTATCTGCGCTACCAGGAATTCAGGCACATAAATCCCTTTTATTTCATCTCCATCAGATAGTCCGTCGTTATCTGAATCAGGATTCAGGGGATCGGTGTAATAGACAAACAGTTCATCGTAATCGGAAATGGAATCGTTATCCGAGTCGATATTGATCGGGGATGTAAAATAGTTAAAAATTTCATCGTAATCGGATAATCCGTCTCGGTCGGTATCGGACGACCACGGATCAGTGGAGTAATAAAATTCCTGTGCATTGGTTAATCCATCGCAATCCATATCATAACCCGCATCTAGGTTGGAGAGTGGATTGGTGAAATTAGAAATTTCCCACGGGTCCGGCAATCCGTCATTGTCTGAATCCGGTGAAGTAGGGTTGATGCCTGATCTCAATCTGTATATCGAGCCATATACTGTAGCCGTCTTTTGCACTGTATTCATACTTGTCCATGTTACACAGAAATTAAAACCGTTCGATGCCACCTGCGATCTGTATTCTTTGCCTTCAGTGTAAATATTTACCTGAAACTCATCGTTATCCATTTCGCCAGATTGATCAACAAAACGGGCAAAAATATCTTCATTCGTACCTCCCTGTCCTACGCTTGCCCAGCAGACCAGAAAACGCTCGCCATCAGATGCCACATCAGCAACGTTTTGATCACTGGCTGTATACTGGTTGATCTGGAATTGATCGCTTAAAAAGCTATGCCCTGTGCCGGTAAATGTTATCAACCTTGCCACAACGTCATAAGACCCGCTCGACCTGGAGTGCCATGTGACGAGAAAAGTTGTGCCGGTGGAAGTTGTTACCGACGCGACAGAAGGAAGCAGGTTGTCATTGTATGCAGTATCATTGATCTGAAACTCTGCCCCCAATAAAGCGCCTTCATTGTCGAGAAACTGCCCTTTTATTTGATATCCGGATGAGCGGTCTTCCCAAACAACAAGATAATGATTACCTCCGGATTCAACAGCCGGATTGGACTGTTGACCCGCGGTATTCGTATTAATCGTAAATTCATCGCCGATTTTGGTGCAGTCAGCAGATAAAAATTGCCCTCTTATATCTTCATGCAAAGCTGAACTTATGTGGCTTTGCCATGTGACAAGATAATTTTTGCCCATCGCCGCGACAGCAGGTTGCTGTTGATTATTGGGCGTATATGTATTGACTCGCAATCGCGAACCGACTAGTGCACCGTTACTTTTGACGATCTGAGCATAAATACCGAGATTGCATTGTGTAAGTTGTGAATACCATGTATTGTTATCGATATCCTGAAAAACTGCGCCGTCGTTATCGCCGTCATAATCAGGCCAGACAAGGATATATGAATCACCGTTGGAACCGATTACCACATCGCGCGGCTCGGAGTAATAGTAGGTCTGCAGAAAAAATGGGGCGGTTGTGAATGAACCGTCTATATTGAGAATCTGCGCGTATATATCCCACCGCTTGATAACCGATGTTTCCGCCTGATCATGTTGCTGTGACCACACTACGATGTAAGTGTTGCCGTTAGAGCCTATATTTACATACGGATCATAGTAAGCAACGGTAATATTTGACTGCAATAATCCTGAGATAGAAAATTCGGGTATATAATCTGCCGCCAATTCCGCACCGTCCATAATCCCATCCCCATCCGTATCAGGATTGAGCCCATCAGTAAAAATCCATTTGCTTTCACTTGCAAAGTAAACACCTATAATATTTTCGACTCTATTAGAGACATAATCTTTATCAAAATCACACTCAGCATTAGGATGACAATTTTTCAAATATGCAAGACCATCTGAATAGCCGTCATTAGAACTATCCCATACCAAATGAAGAGAGTGTATTTCAATTTCAGTTTTAGTGGATAAACCATCATTATCGTCATCAGGATTCAGGGGATCAAGAGAGTCATTATTCACTTCATAATAATCGGAAAAACCATCAGAATCAGTATCCCAAGCTGTTGGGTCAGTATTGTATTCGTTAATTTCAACCCAATCAGTTAATCCGTCACTGTCACTGTCGGGAGAAAATGGTGAAGTTCCATATCCGGTAATAAAGCGTCCATATAACTTGTTATTTTTAGGCCAGACAATAAAAAATTCTCCAGTTCGGCTAGATGTTGCTATACAAGGAGTTTCAACTTGTGGTGTACCTGCCATGATAGTAAATTTTCTACTAATTGTATTACCGTTGCTATTGTATATCTGTGCGTAAATTACATCATTATCATTGTAAACATATAGGTAATGCATACCGTTTGACGCTATACAAACAGGGTGGCCTTCAAAATTTGAGCGATTAAAGTTTGGTTCGCTACTACCCCATGGGGAGCTATACGGCTCATAAACCAATTTAAAATCGACAAAATCCGCTACGGGTCTTAAATTTTGATAACTCAAAAACAAATTGTAAACCCCATTTGTACAAGTCAATATTGAGTTATTCGTGTCATTATTTAATACGTTCCTAAAAACTTGGCTATCTATATGATATCCATTTGAATCGATATAATCTAAGTTCAAGGAATATTGATTTTTTTCGCTTTTGTACGAAAGAAACCCATATTCATTATTATTAGAACACAATCCAATATACGGAGAGGTGAGTGTAGGCTGAAAAAAGTCGCAACTTCGCTCTTGTAAATCATTATTCCGTTCTAAAAAAATACTGGGAACCCCCAATAAGGTTGATGTATATGCGAACAGATGCGAGTCGTTATTGGATACAATATATGTCTTGTATAAATCCCCAAAATGTGCAAGCTGATGTTGAATGGATATCAATGTAGGTGATGTTTCTTGAGGTTTAGAGGGTAGTCGCATTCTGTAGGAAGATCCAATATCACTGAATTTATTGTTATAAAGAATAAGATACTCTTTGTCATAAGCCGAAGATGCTAAAAGACTATAGTGGTTATCATTGTCCACTCTTAAAGTGAATAGCTCTGAGATTATATCATTTTTAACATATATCCACTCAAGCCCACTAGTAGTACACCAAACCACAAGATAATTTTCACCATTTGAAGCTAGAGAATAAAAAATTTGAGTATCATTATCAAGGGTGGCGAGTTCAAAAGGCGCACTGGCATAAATAAGCTCTTCAATATCATTAACACCATCGTTATCCATGTCTAACTTAATCAAATCGGAACAACCATTATTATCTGTATCGATCTTAAGTACATCAGGGATTTGATCGCCGTCAATGTAAATATTCCATACATCAGGGATTTGATCTTTATCGGCATCTAGATGCCATATATCGGGTACTCCATCATTGTTTTTGTCAATACACCATACATCAGGAATGTTATCATTGTTTTTGTCAATACACCATACATCAGGAATGTTGTCATTGTCGGAGTCACCTTCCCATATGTCCGGCACTCCGTCGCAATTATAGTCATTAAAATGCTTTATAATTTTGACAAAAGGCATTGGAATAGAATCGTTATCCCTAACTGAAAACATATTATTTTCAAAAATAATATTCGATTTAGAAATAATTGGATTTCCGTTTTGGAAACTTATTTTACCGCAATTTTCCCAACCACCACTGTCAAAAGATCTTTTCGCTGAAACAGTGTAGTGATAATAAGATCTGCTGTAAGAATCATTATCATTAAAATACAATACATCTTCTTCCGAACGTTTTTCAACTTTTAAAAAAAGTTCTTTAAGATCAGGGTATATGCAGATACTGTACATATCAGTGCTAAAAAACAACATGAAGGATAGAAAAAAACCGAAAAAAAGCATAAAAAGCCTGTGTGAATAACCTGTTTTCATTATGTAAGTCCTTTTATTAGTTGCATTTGTGTATTTTTAAAATTGTAATCCAAGTGATACCGGCGAACATATATATAAGTATACCCGGTTCGGGTACAGGCTGGACAGAAATGGATAGCATATTTCCTTTAAAATCAGATAGGTGTGGCAATATTTGCTCTTGGTATTCAGCGTAATCAAATGTCCCGTTCAACTCAATGGAATCACCATTAACAACAACAACGAGACTTCCATTTTGCACAGTTAGAGTACTGTTTGTCTCAAAATTCAAATCTTTTGTATACATTGATAATCCGGCTAGATCGATCATAGCATTAGTATTTTCCCCGATGGAAACAGTGTTAACATATAATGCTTCATCAAAAGCATCCGCAAGATCGTTGTTAAAATAATCGGTAAGCAGTAAGGTAACTGTGCCTTCTCCGCTGAAAGCGATTTCATTAAACAGATAATTCGGATTATCGGCAAAGACGCCGGAATTTTGTGATGCAACTTCAATACTGTTCTTTTCTCCGGTAAGTTCTAGCGTGAGTTTATTAAAATCGATAAAGTTGCCGGGATTTGAGCTGGATATGGAAAATCGGGCGCTATCCATTTTTATTCTAGCTCTGTCCGCACAGTAAAAAAAGCCGTATCTGGTAAAAGAAATCTGATCCTGCACAGCAATTAATGCGCCGGCAGACTCAATCTTCAGGATACCTAATCCGGAGTTATAGCCAACCACCAAATCATTGACATATAATTGAGCTAAACCGCTTATAGTATATGTTCCGGAAGAAGCACCGCCGTATCCCAGATAAATTTCCTGCGCAGATACAAACGAGTTTCCTTTTTGTGTCATGGTTCCATGACCCGTATACCCGTTGAAAATTCTACCTGCAGTAAGACGTGCAGAATTATCAACTATGACGTCGCCGTTGCCAACATAACCGATATATTTACGTACAAATGAACTAATTCCTCCGGTTTGATGAAATTTACCGTAGCCGAACACACCTATAATAGACTGATTGGCAGACAACAGGCCACCTTTTAGATTATACGTTCCTGATGCATCTCGGTCAAAACCCAGATAGAGTGACATATAAATATTGAATTCGCCGTTTTCCTGGGTGAGACTTACCGTATTATTCGTACCTACATAAAAATAATCTGCTTCTAATATTGGATAATGTAGTGGTGGTGCGTATATATCATAAAAATTTCTTCCTATTAAAAAATGCGGCAAATGGTATGAACGTATGTAAGGTTCTGCATCGTATTTTCGTATAGGATATGATAACTTTCCCGTAATAGCATTCATTTCGCGGTCACGTAAAAAATAATCTTCCTTGATCTTTAGTTTTTCGCGTTCGAGTTTATTATCGTTCCATTTCCAGCGATTATTTTCGATATCTATTTGATCCAGAGGCATGTACGGACAGAACTCTTTCTGCAATTCTGACACGGACGCAATACCGTCAGTGACACTGGCGTCCTGTATTTTATCTTTATTTAACAAATTGCCACTTGTCGGGATGTTAAATGACTTTTTATATATCTTAACAGCAGGGTCGGGTTTCGTTTCAGTTAATCTGTAGTCATCGGCGGGCTTGAGAAACCGTCTCTGGTATTCGTCTATCAGATCATCAAGAGTAATGGTTTTCGGGTTTATGATGTCTTCGTCAGGGCATACAGATAAGCCGTATGATACGTCTGATGGAACAAACGAAGGATCATCACTCTCGCTATATCGTGCAGGAAGATAAAAATCGTTTTGCAGATTTTCTATGGAAAAATCGCTGTCATCCATTGATATTCGGATGCTCGTAGCTACGTTTCCTTTTGCATATAAAACTGTATATTGAAAAAAAATGACACACACAAGAAAGCATATTATAAAAAAATAACGATTATTTCTGTATATTGACCGGATAATTATATCGCCATGAAGTAAACTTTTAAAGGCCACATAACTCATATCAGTATCCCTAAAAATATTTGTTGGAAGATGAGATAATTGTATAATACCAGACAAAAAATGTCTATATTAAAACTATGCTGTCAAAAAAATAGTTGTTTTGCGTTTACAGACAATTTAAGTAATTGATTGTCGCAAAAAATTTATGTTTTTTCTTTTTTTATAGATGGATGGCGTGGTGCAGACTGACGTCGTTTTAGAATGCGGATTCGTTCTGTAGCTTCCTCAATCAGCAGATTATCAGATGTTTTACGTGCGTAGCGTAAACTTAAAGTATATGCTTCCATTGCATTGTTTGGTTCTTGTAGCTGTTCGTGAGTCAACCCTTTGTAATAATAAGCCATTGCAATATGTTGTTCTTCCGCAAATGTGATAAGATTATTCAAATCTTCCAGAGCATTGAGATACTGTTTTGAGCGCAGGTATAAAAAAGCTCGCAGGCAATAGACTTTATTATTGCGCGGGTCAAGTTCAATGACGGTACGGTAACATGCAAGCGCGGATTGATTATCCAGCCCTGCCTGATAGATTAACCCCAAATGTAAATATGTATCCGGATTCTGAGGGTTTAAAGAAAGCGCTTTCCTGAACCATTCGATACTTTTCTGACGTTTGCCAAGAGCAAGATAAGTGTTACCGACAGCCATACAGATATTTTCATTATCCGTTTCCAGCTCATGAGCACGCAAAAGGTCTCTCAATGCCGATTCGTGAAAAGACGTGTCTTTTGTGCCAGCAAAAAAATCTTTTTTCCCGTATAAACCCTGATAATAATAGGAAATACCGCGAAAATAAAACGCCTGGCTTTCTGTATCGCTTTGATCAATGATATAAGTAAAATCGGATATAGCCTTATCGTACTTTTGATCATTAAGATGTTCAATCCCTTTTTTATACATCACTGCCAGCGCATGCTCGCGTACCTGACTCGCTGTCAGCTTTATATTGAGCACAGATTGATTTCTTGCAATAAAAGCATCAGTAATACTTGAAGGTATATCGCCATATATTGTTTGATAAGTGGTAAGCGCTCTGTCATAGTCGCCTATTTTCTCGTAGCATAAAGCCCTACGAACCAAAGCTTCCTTCAAAGTGCTGTCAACGGCAAGTGCGCGGGTATACCAGTCAATAGCGGAGCTGTAATCAGCTAAAAAAAAATATATGTTAGCTATTTCCATTGATGGGGCATAATTTTTAGGGTCAAACTGTATATACTGCTTGAATGATTCTATTGCCGCTTCCGGCTTACCGATTGCGTCATAACAATATCCACGAAAGAAATATGCATCTTTGCATTTCCGATCAAGATCTATTGCGGTAGAAAAATGGTCGATTGCCCGAACGTAATCCTGTAGATAAAAATACGCCTTACCGCTAGCTAAATAATATTCGGGATTTTTTGGTGAGTAACCTATTGCCTTTGAGTAATCAGACACTGCCGCACCATAGTCGGTTATTTGAGAATACAACTGCCCCCGGTAATAATAGAATTCGTTATCCAAACTATCCTGCTGTGAGAGTTCAAGTACCGTCGAGATGTCACCGATTGCATTATGGAAATCGCCTAGCTGGGCATAACAGATTCCCCTAAAACGGTATAACTCTGCTTTCTTTTGATTGACGGCAATCGCGCCAGAAAAATCGCTAATCGCCCTTTCATAATCATCCTGCCGAAAACGGGCAAGCCCACGCAAGTAATATCCTTTATACAAATTTGGATTTAGCGATATAACTAGGCTGGAGTCGTTTACTACCTCTTTTAACAACCCTTTTTCCAAAAGACAATATGCTCTGCCGAGATACAATTCAGGATTATTCGGATCCATTTCAATTGCCATGGAATACGCCTGAATGGCTTTGAAAAAGTCGCCCGTTTTCGCCGATTCCGTGGCGATATACTGCAATGTTCTCAGATCGGTGTCTTCCCATGAATTATGAGAACAACTTGTAAGAAAAAACATAAAGAACGCCGCAATGCCGGTTAACGCTATGATCAGAGATCTTACAGGGACAAAAGTCATATCATTTAATGTTGTTGAAAATTATTTTTACCTGCCGCATCGGTTTTTCTTCAGACTCACTTGCGTATATTTTGCGGCTGGCGCCGGTTAATGATTCAAATGCTTCAAGTCGTTCGCTTTCAAACATAGCTTCGATTTTTTCAAGAAAATAATCGTACTGTTCCTGAGGTATGGAAACTACCATAAACTGAACAGGGATAGAAAAATCTTTCGGATCGATGTGTGTTCCAATTACTTTACCGTTAAGTTCTGAAATCAGCTTAGTCGTATATTCAGCCATTTCATGTATCATTGTATCTCTATGTATGTAAACAGCGCCGCCTTTGCCTGTCGGATCGTATTCTTTGGCGCTGGTACCGTCATCGAAATGAACTGTGGTATAAGCGGCTGGTTTGTCGGTCTCGGTACTTGCGAAATCGGGTTTGACTTTTTTTCGGCTCACGACGACTGTCAAATCTACCGGTATATCAATAAGCCCAGCCGAAACAAATTGATTGTCCGACGAAGAATCTGTAGCGGCTTTGGGTGCACTTTGCGTGGCTTCGGCAACCTGAGTAGGCTGTTGATTTTGAGTATCCGGTAATGCTTCCTGAGGTGTAAATTGTTGGTAATCTAGTTGTTGCTGTGTATTTTTTGTGTAGAATAGCGTTTCTTTTTGTTCAGCTACGATATCTTGCTGTAGGGTTGTATCGGTCTGTGCGGTATGTGTATCAAAGTAATTATTTGTATAATGAGTCATGACGTAGATACCGGAAATAACAAGAATTATAGTAGCCGCAACGCTGGTAATTTTAATGAGTGTTAAATAAGTATTAGTTCCGCCATTCTTTATGTCTTTAAGGGATTCTCGAAATGAATGCAACGATTCATCTGCATCAACTGGAATTTTAAGTGAACTCAGGTCATCGACCAGGTGAACCATATCAGTGTAGATATTATTGCATTTTGAGCATGTCAGTAGATGGTTACGCATTTCATCAGCCTTATCTGGAGGCAGAATTCCGTCAATATAATCCGATATTTTTTCCGACATATATTTACAGTTCATGGGGATACACCTTTTTAAGTTCGTTTAATAAATCAAGGCGAGCTCGTGACAGGCGTGAACGCAAGGCGCCTTGCCGGGTGTTGGTCATTTGTTCTATCTCTTCATAAGACAGACCCTGTATGTCATGGAGGATTAAAACCTCTCGTCGTTTTTTATTGAGGTTTCTAATAACTTGGAACAATAATTTTGAGTATTCATGAGATATCATATCGGAACGAGGTGTTTTCCGTGTTATGAAATCCCGCAATACAGTGCCGGAGCCGATCTGAACAGGCGCGTCATAGGAAGTTGTTTTCTTTTTCAATCTGAAATGCAGTGAATGTATTTTGTTATAGCAAGTGTTTTTCGCAATTTTGAAAAGCCATGTTTTGAATGAGGAATTTCCTCTGAATTTCGGCAAAGCGCTATATGCTTTGCGGAATGTATCCTGAAAGCATTCCTCACCGTCATGCTTGTTACCGATAAAATGTATGCAATAATTTTTAATCATCTCACAATACCTTTTGTACAATTCATCGAAGGCATATTCGTGTCCCTGTTTGAACGATTGTACCAGCGACTGGTCGTCATAAATCGCATTAGCATTGTTTCTGTAGACTGAATTTTCCATAGATTGTCGCAAATTTTTTATCAGTTATTTTTTTAGACCATAATATATCAGCCAACCCTCTTTTTTTCAACGATAATCGGCATGGGCTTCTTTAAACAGTTTTACGGATTGCTACTTAATCAATTAAAAAAATATTTTGACACATCTGTTTAATCCGTTTGTCTGCAAAATACGAGTCGGTAAAAATCTGATTCCAATAAAAGTAACCACAACAACAGATACTAATGTAAAACTAAAATACTAACAAGGAGGTTTATCATGCGACAGCTACGAAACAAATGTATTGCTCTGGTATGTTACTACAGCTTAATCGTATCGTCAATACCGGTTTATGGGGCTGATAGTCAAGTTAAAAAGGTGGAAAAAACAAATGATTTAATGCGCATAACAGTAAATAATAATACTTATCACCACATGTGTATAGTTGAAGACATAAAAGATATTTACAATGCGCCTTCAAAAATGATTGTTAAGGAAAATGACGATACTTGTATAGATGTCACTTTTGAATACGCAAACAGCGGATTTGTATCACTAGAATCATATCTGATCGCTAACCCCGGTGATGTTGATTCCGACTTTGTAAATGATATGGAAGAATTTTCCTTACATCTGAGCAATCCATATAATATGGACTCGGATAACGATGGAATCACAGATGGCAGAGAAATAATCATATTCAAATCTAATCCTAATAACCCCGATAGTGACGGCGATGGGCTACTAGATTCCACAGAAATTCCTACATATACTAAAAACAACTTTTACCACGATTTCAATAATGACGGATATCCTGATATAATCTTTGTTAATCACAATGGCTATCCCTATATTTGTTGGGGCAATGCTGGAAATACATTTTCAGAGAAAACTGAATTGCCTTGCATGTATGCAATCCCCTGCAAGGTTGCTGATATCAATCAGGATGGTTATCTCGACATAGTCATGGGAATCCATAGAACCGCAAATTACGTATATAGCACAAATTCATTGATATACTGGGGTAATGCTCAAGCTACTTTTACAAACGTAACACAGCTACCAACTGTAGGGTGTATGGATTTATGTATTGACGATATCGATAATGACGGTTACTTCGATATTGTGTTCGCGAACAATAAACAAAGCTCAGATACTTATGCCATTAATTCATACATATACTGGGGCAATCCATCCTATACCTACAGCGAAAGAACAGATTTGTATACCGAAGGCGCAACGGGAGTTGCTGTAGCCGATCTTAACAAAGACGGCTATAAAGATATAGTGTTCTGCAATAATCTCACTGCGCCAAGCAATATCGCTCCATATTCATATATTTACTGGGGTGGTCAAAACCGAACATTTACATCGCGTTCAGAGCTGTCAACAGAAGGCGCTGAAGATTGTGAACTTGCAGATTTCAATGGAGACGGTTGGTTGGACATCATTTTTGTCAACGGAGTAAATGCAAATCGCAACGCATACTTATACTGGGGAGGCAAAATTGCGCCATATACGACAAAGCTAGAGTTACCTACTTATGAGGCAATAGATATTTCTGTTGCCGACCTTAATAACGACCAATATCTTGATATTGTCATCACAAACTACCATAATTGGAATGACGAGTTAAATTCTAATGCGACCAATTCTTTCATTTACTGGGGCAATCCAAACAAAACTTTTGATAAAAAGACCGAATTACCTACTCGTGGTGCAAAAGCCAGCGATATTGCTGACCTGAACAACGATGGGTATCTCGATATCATTTTCGGCAATGACTATGACGGCACACATTATCTGAATTCATATATATATTGGGGTGATGCCAGTTACCGCTATAAAAAGCGAACAGAAATACCAACAGCGGGCGTATGGGACGTTTCCATAGGATATGCGACTTTATCAAAATTTGGTGGAGGAAGCAATCCGGTTGAAGAAGATAGCGATGGAGACGGCCTGCCGGATAAATTGGAAAAAGACATAGGAACGGATCCCGACAATCCGGATACTGATGGTGACGGCATGACAGATGGCTGGGAATATAGCAACTACCTAAATCCTTTAAATAGTGAGGATGCTCAAGTTGACAACGATTTGGATAATTTAAGCAATCTTGAAGAATTTCTTTACGGCTGTCTGCCAGGCAATCCCGATACCGATGGTGATGGTTTGACTGACGGTGAAGAGATACATATTTACTTGACCTCGCCATTATCAAAAGATACCGATGGTGATGGCTTGACCGATAAAGAAGAATTAACGGCAGGATTAAAACCGGAACTAAATCCAGAGTTTCAAATTAACTCATTTACAGCAGGCAAGCAATCATATCCTTCAGTTTCTTTTAATGGAGAACGATATTTGGTCTCTTGGACAAGTTTTGGCCAGGATGGAAGCGAAGAATGTGTTGTATCAAAGTTACTTAATCTTAATGGTTCTTTTTTCTCCGATGAAACAATAGTAAACTCCTATTTTAACTCTGCACAGCTCTATCCTAAAACGGCTTCAATTGGAAATCAATTTTGTATAGTTTGGACAGGAAGTGGACAGGGGGACAATGGTGGTATATTTGGACGATTAGCAGACAATGAAGGCATCCTTCAAGACAGTACGTTGTTAATCAATACAATAACCAACAACACTCAAGGAAATCCTGATATCGCTTCGAATAAATCGAACAATACTTTTGCGGTTGTATGGCATAGCTATGCTCAAAACACGGTCGATGTATGTTGCAGATTACTAAACTCCGACCTGAGTTTTAAGGGAGAAGAATTCTATTTGAATTCTTATACGCCAAATGAACAAATGTATCCTTCTATTGCATGCAACAATTCAAATTATTTAGCAACATGGGAAAGCTATGGCCAAGATGAAAACGGCCTCGAAATATATGGGGTTATACTGGATAAGAACGGCTATAAAACAGGTAATGAGTTCAGGATTAATAAGACAATCTTGAATAATCAAAGAGCTTCTGCTGTTTTTTCTGACGGTAAGAATTTTCTTGTGGTTTGGCAAAGCGATGTTGATACAGGTATATACGGACAATTATTGGATAACGACGGTTTTTTTATCGGCTCTGAAATCAAAATTAACACTTATACACAAACCAACACAAACCCATCTGTTGCTTCAAATGGAAGCACATATCTAGTTATATGGGAATCTCTGGATGATAACGCATTAGGAATATATGGACGGATTCTTGATAATGACGGTTTTTTTATCGGCTCTGAATTTAAAATCTCATATTCGGTGACTGCATCAAATCCATCAGCATCATCCGATGGGAAAGATTATATAGTTGTATGGGATGGAAACACTTCAAACGGCGATCAGGATGGTGTTTATGGAAGAAAAATATATTTTATAACTGGTACCGATCCTTCAAATGCAGATACTGATAATGATGGAATTAAAGACGGTTGGGAAGTTCACAATCGTCTAAACCCAAATGATCCGCTTGATGCAAAATTAGATTTTGATGGCGATGGCGTAAATAATATCACTGAATATCTAAACAGCACAAATCCGAACAACCCTGATTCAGATAATGATGGATTGAACGATAATGAGTTTTACCTATACGGAACTTCTCCGTTGAATCCGGATTCCGATAATGATGGTATGCCCGATGGCTGGGAAATTCTTTACGGGCTTAGTCCTCTTAATCCGAACGATGTATTATTTGATGTTGATAATGACAACATTCCCAATATCCAAGAATATCTCTTCGGAACCAGTCCGATACAATCGAATATCACCGGTTCGATTGCCGGAGAATTTGTTGTTGATGCGTCTGGTGCAGCAAATTATAAAATACCTATTGTTGTGACTCCTGGGACCGCTGGTATGGAGCCAGATATCTCGTTGAATTATAGTACGACTTCTGGTAACAGTATTATGGGCATAGGCTGGTCTTTCAGTGGATTATCTATGATTACTCGCGCTCCCGCAACGCTTGTTCATGACGGATTTGTTGACGGAGTAGATTTTGACTCAAACGATCGTTTTGCGTTAGACGGGCAAAGACTCTTCACGATTAATAACGGAACTTATGGGGGCGATGGCACAGAATATCGGACAGAAAATGAAACTTTTACGAAAGTCGTATCCTATGGTTCGTCTGGAAATAGCCCTTCGTATTTTAAAGCATGGACGAAAGCAGGCCTTATTATGGAATATGGCTTTAGCTCCGATTCAAAAATAAAAGTCAATTTTGAAAACGATCCTGACAATGAGACGGTATTTATGTGGCTAGTCACCCGAATAATAGATACAAAAGGTAACTACATTAAATTCAATTATACAAAGACTGATGAAGATGAATTTTGCTTAACTCAAATAGATTATACCGGCAATATAAATACGGGATTAGTTCCATATAATTCAATTAAATTTGAATATGAAACAAGACCGGATATCCGAATATCCTATCAATCCGGATCAAAATCCAAATCAAGCCTGAGATTAACCAGTATAAAGTGTTATGCAGAATCAAATATAGTTCGAAGCTACAAATTCGATTACAAACCACAAGCCGACGATACTAAAGTCAAGTACTCGCGTCTGATTGGAATAACCCAATATGGCAGTGATGGAAAAGCTTTACCAAAAACTGTATTCGACTGGAAAGATGGCGAGCTTAGTTTTACACAGCTACCTCATTTTCAGACAAACTATGGATATGGATTCGGAGTATTGCAAGCAGAACTGAATGGCGACGGCAAAACGGACTTATTAGGTTGGGGCACTTTTGGCGATGGACATCAGCTTATATTTCTACCTTTTCTATCAAATGGCGATGGAACTTTTACATATAATGCGAGCTGGTTCTATAATACTGGAGATGGATATAGGAATGTTACAAATCCTGATCCAAATTCTACTCTCGAGCCATTTAATTTGATTCCTATAGATCTTAATGGAGATGGATTAACGGATTTTGTGCATATGCGTACTGATGATGCCACACACAAAATGCTTTTAGTATCACATTTATCAAATGGAAATTGTGGTTTTGTGAAAAAGAACACCTATAATACTGGTGAGCAATATGCAAATCGAAGTCCGAATGGGATTGAACCATATGATCTTTTACAAGCAGATATAAATGGCGATGGATTAATGGATTTCGTTCATGTGAAAACAGAACTAAACAGTAACTTAGTTTTTATTATGCATAAGTCAAATGGCGATGGGACGTTTTCCAGAAGTGGCGAATATTACACAAATGTCCCTTTTACTCGTAGAGATATATTAGGAGCTTCATACAATGTTTTCTCTGCTGATATAAATTCTGACGGATTGATTGATTTAATTCATATGCACCCTGACAGCAATTCAAAATTAGTGATAAGAACATATTTATCTGATGGAAAAGGTAGTTTTACACAAGGCGCTATTTTTTATACCAACGATATATACAACGAAAGCACTCAAGGACAAGGACCTTTTAATGTTACTCCAATAGATCTCAATGGCGATGGAAATATGGATTTTCTCCATATGATGGTCAACGCTTCTAATGGAATAATGATATTTGTCCCTTATTTTTCTATTGGAGATGGAACATTTAAACGAGGATATGAATTTGTTACAAATGAAACATATAACCATCTTCCTCCAAGTGGCGCAGGAGAATTTAATTTATTTCCTGCTGACATAAATGCCGATGGACTATCAGACATTGTTCATGCAAAAAGAGTTGAAAATTCAGATACTGAGATCAGCTTAACAGTTTATCTCTCAAAAGGAGATGGAAGCTTCGTAAAACAACCGAATTTCTCTCTGGATGATCAATTTAGCAATCATGAAGTAAGGCCTCTTAATATATTGCAAGGAGATATTAATGGAGATGGATTAACGGATATAATTAGATTAAGAGTCAACAATAATTACAAATTAACTTTTATGCCTTATACATTATCAGGGAACTATCCCAAAAATATTACAAAAATCAAAGACGGAATGGAAGTTGAAACTAATATCAACTATAAGCCATTAACAGATAGTACAGTCTATACTCGCGAAAACACTTCCGGATATCCCAAAACGTATAATCCTGAAAATCCAGTGATGGATATTCAACCGCCGTCTTATGTAGTTAGTTCTTATTCTACAAGTGATGGATTAGGCGGACAATATACCAGATCATACCTCTATGGTGGGTCAAAAATGAGTCTTAAACGAGGTATGCTCGGATTCCACTGGATGAAAGTCTTGGATAATCAGACGAATATACAAAATTATTCGGAATATTTACAGGATTATCCTTATATAGGCATGCCATTAAAATCTACCGTAATATTGCTTACAAACAATAAGACTCTAAGCACTTCAGAGAATACTTATGGATCCATTGATTATGATGGTGGAAAACGACATTTCGTATATTCCAAGAAAAGCATAGAAAAAAGTTATGAACTCAACGGAAACTTAACAACCCATGTAACTACTGAAAATATCTATGACACTTATGGTAATGCCACAAAAATTACTGTTGATTCTAATGATGGGCATAAGAAAACCACCATCAATAATTATTTTAATGATGTATCAAAATGGTTCTTGGGCAGACTTTTAAGAGCGGAAGTAACTTCTGAAGCACCAAATCAAGATTCCAAAACACGCATATCAAGTTTTGCATATGACGCAGAAACAGGACTTTTAACTTATGAAATAATAGAACCAAAGACATCCATAAGTCTTGTTACAAAATATGAATATGACGAGTTTGGAAATAAAATCCAAGTCACTACAGGAGGAAATTCTTTAACACCTGTTGATCCGATTTTGACTACATCATTTCAGGTATCACCTACTAATGTATCTATTCAAGTAAATGGTAAAACGGAATTTACTTTAGTCTCCAATATTGATTCCGGAACCTATTGTTTATCGGGTGCGAAATGGAGCATTGACGGTGGAGGAACTATCGATTCTGCTACCGGAGTTTTCCACGCAGGTCAGAATGCAGGTGGTCCGTTTACTGTAACTGCGGAATATAATGGATATAAAGTTAAGACAGCACTAAGGGTTATTGCTCAATCTAATCCTCTCATAACCATTAAAGCCAATAAACTTTTTAATAGTTTCTCTTTTGCCTCAAATGGAACTCAAAGTGTATTGGCGTGGGATGAATCATCAAATGTGTATGCACAGATTTTTAATTCAAACTGGAATACATCAACCGGTGAAATTTCAATAGATCCAACACATTCTCAGGAATTTAATCCTGTACTTGCTTCAGTATACTCGAATTTTTATGTCGTATGGGAAAACAATGGATTGGATGGTGATGGTTTTGGTATTTTTGGAACGTATTTGTCAAATGTTGGAGTTCTGTCGAATGGATGTCAAATTAACCCTTCATGGAGCGGGCAACAAAAAAATCCATCTATCGCGTCTAGCAGTGATAATTACCTTGTTGCTTGGACTAACAATAATGATGGGAGTGGTTATGGAATTTCTATCCGGATTTTCAACGAATATGGAAGTGCCGCCAGCCCTCAGTATGATATAAATAATTATACGACCGGGGATCAATGGCGACCATCAATTGCTTCTGATGGTTCTTATTATCTCACTATATGGGATGGGCAGGGTGCACAAGGCGATGGAATTTATGGGCAATTAATGGCAAAAAATGGATACTTCCCGTATGGCGATATTAATTTCAACATATTTGTAAACGAATCCAATCATTTCAGCACAAACACTTCCATTGCATCCGCAAAATACAACTCTAAATATCTTGCTGTATGGGAATACGGCGATGGATCAGAATCGACACAATCATCCAAATATAACAGCGAAATCTATGGAAGAATAATATCAAATACCACTTCATTTCCGTCTGGAGCGGCTTTTAAAATCAGTACTGGAACAGATAATTATAAATACCGACCTCAGGTTGTATCAGATGGAACAGACTTTTTTGCGGTATGGGCAAGTATCAATGCTTATTCGTCAACAGCTTCCGTTTGGGCGGCATATATTCCGTCAACCGTAACAGCTTCAACAGCATCCACAGCTATGACGATTTTTAAATTAGCAGAATATTCGGTTGCAGATTGGATTGACGACGGTATAAACGGTGGAGCAAAGATCGTTAAGCAAGGCGACTATTATTATGCTTGCTGGAAAACTAAACGATCAACCGATGACAACTTTGATATTGTCGGAGCTAAAATTCCTGCAAGTAATCAAGGCGATATAGACTATGATGGTTTGACCAATAATCAAGAGTATCTACTCGGAACTAATCCATGTCTTGCTGATACTGACGGTGATGGTTTATCCGATGGACAGGAAGTCAACACCTATCACACTGACCCATGCAACCCTGATACTGATTTCGATGGATACCCTGATAATACTGATCCCGATCCGCTTGACCCGAACAACCCGGAAGTACAAGATAATACAGAATCTCCGGATAATAATTATGAACCAAGTACCGAAGAAGCACGTATCACACAATTGGTGTACGATTCTAAAGGCAGATTCCCTATACAGACGATAAACACTCTGGGGCATGCTCAATCATCTATTTATGACTCAAAACTCGGCGTGGCTACATCTACAACAGGACCCAACGGATTAACCACAACATGGGAATACGACGGGTTCGGCAGAAAAATTAAAGAAACCAGAGCAGATAATACAACCACTATATGGATGAATGTATCGTGTGCTGATTCTGTTAATTGCCCTCAAAATTCCTCATACTTGACATACACCAAATCTTCCGGTTCTGTACCGTCAATTGTTTATTATGATAAACTCGGACGCGAACTCAGGGCACGAACTACAGGATTTAATGGCAACAACATTTTCAAAGATAAACAATACAACAACCTCGGGCAACTTACGCGGGAATCTCGAAACTATTTTGGTGGTGATACTATTTACTGGACAACATACCAGTATGATCTTATCGGTAGAGCAATAAAGGTAACTACGCCTGATAATAATATTACGACAACAACATATAACGGACTGAGTACAACCATAACTAATGCCCTCAATCAAACAGTAACCCACACAAACAACAGTCAGGGCAAACTGGTTAAAATTGTCGACGGAATGGGGTATATTACCCGATACATTTATGATGCGCTGGGCAACCTTACACAATCAATAGATCACAACGGCAACACTGTAAATATCTACTACGATCAGCGCGGACAGAAAACATCGATGGACGATCCCGATATGGGGCACTGGGAATATAAGTATAACATATTCGGAGAACTGAACTGGCAGAAAGACTCAAAAGGACAAATCACAACCTTAGAATACGATAAACTCGGCAGAATAATCAAGCGGAACGAACCCGGCGGCTTAAGCACAGGATTGATGTCGTGGGAATACGATAATAATTATATGGCTATAGGTAATCTTATCCGTATAAACGGTTTAAATGGATACAAGAAAGAACTGGAATACGATAGCTTTGGCAGATTATCGGAAGTAAAAACCACACTGGATAACTCTACATACTCTATCGGTACAACATACGATACGTTCAGCAGAGTGGATGAGACAATATATCCTACAGGATTTAAAGTACAAAATGTTTATAATGATCTGGGATATTTGAGGCAAGTCATCGACCCTTCAACAAATAAACTCTACTGGCAGGCGGATTATGTCGACGCTGAAGGCAAAATAACCTACGAAACTCTAGGCAACGGTATTATGACCGTCAACGAATATGATCCAACAACCGGTTACCTCCAAAGTATATATAGCGGGACTGGGGTAGACGATTCCGTTCAGAATTTAAGGTATACCTTTGACTCTATCGGTAACTTGACTAAACGCAAAGACAAGAATCAAAACCTCGAGGAAATATTCACCTATGACAACCTGAACCGCCTTATCAGTTCAAATTTCGTAGGGAAAGAAACGAAAACGTATCAGTACGATGCTATCGGCAATATTACCTATAAATCCGATGTGGGGCATTATACTTATGGCGAAAATGGAGCGGGGCCGCATGCGGTAACAAGCACATCAGGTCTATTGAATAATACATATAATTACGACCAGAACGGCAACATGACAAAAAACGCCGGCAAAACCGTAACGTACAATTCGTTCAATAAACCGGAAACTATATCGCAAGATAACGATAGCGCAAACAACACTACTACATTTATTTATGATCCTGATCGGGCGCGATGCAAACAAACCGCGAAAATAGATGGTATAGATGTCCTGACGTATTACTTTGGTATTTACGAGAAAGTCATAACAGATAATAAAATAATACGCAATAAACACTATATTTCCGCAGGGAGCGGTCTTGTTGCAATATATACCGACGAAAAGAATCTTGAAACAACTGAAAACCGAAAAGAGATCTCTTTCTTCCATAAAGATCATCTCGGGTCAATCGATACCATCACAAACGCGCTCGGACAAGTTCTTGAGCGATTCAGCTACGATCCCCATGGCAAACGAAGAAATACCGACTGGACACCGGCTCAAAATTCTTCAGCGGTTAAAGGAGATATCACAAATCGCGGGTTTACCGGACATGAGCATATCGACTCCATGGAGTTGATACACATGAATGGTCGTGTTTACGACCCGGTAATCGGTAGATTCCTGAGCCCTGACCCGAATATAGAATCCATGGGAAACCCTCAGACATTAAATCGTTACACATATGTTAGAAACAATCCTCTCAGTTATACCGACCCCAGCGGTTATTTCTCCTGGAAAAAATTCTGGAATCAAATTGGGAAACCTTTATTGTCAATTGTTGTCGGAATTGTTATTCCATGGTCGCTACCTTCGACGCTGGGATATTTTAGTACATTTCTCGGAGGATTTGCTTCAGGGCTTATTAGTAGTGACGGTAATCTCAAAAGCTCTTTAATCTCTGGTTTTACTGCAATGGCAATGTTTGGAATTGGCGAGCATTTTAACGGAGTTGATATCAAGTTTGGTAAAAAAGAATATTTTGAGAAAATGCTTTTACATGGAGTTGTTGGAGGTGCCAGTAGCGAACTTCAGGGTGGAAGATTTTTGGATGGTTTTTTAGGTTCTGCTTCTATGCAAGCAGTTGCTCCATTTATGAGTTCTACAGGAGGAAAATTCGACAAAATACTTAAAAACACAGTCATTTCTGCCGCAATTGGCGGTACAACAGCAGTAATAGGAGGAGGTAAATTTGGTAATGGTGCAATGATGTCAGCGTTTTCATATATGTTTAATGAAGCAAGGCATGAAATATCCACAGCTCATTATAGGCAAAAAATAATTGAATCTCAAAACAAGCTTTTGGAAATATGTGCAAAAAATGGTCATTATTTTACAAATTTTGATGAAGCAAAAAAAGCATTTATATTAGCTTTTCAAAAAGCAGCAGATGGAACCCCGTTGACATATTATGAAAGCATGTCATTACAAGCCGGTCATCATAATGGATTATTGGCAGGAGAAAATATTGGTGCAGTAGCTGCTAATGAGATTCTTACAGAATACGGTAATACGACATTAGAATTAATATTAGATGGTTTCGCCAATGCAAGAGGTTTTACTGAATCAAGTCACAGAATATTAACTAGAGCATCCACCTTTCTTGGAAGGGCAAACGCAGCAATTGCAACTGTAGACGTTGTAGCTGACACTGCTTATGGATTAGCTATTGCACAAGGCTCTGCTTATGGAGAATTATTTGGGATTATGATGAGAGAAACATATTCTTCTGCTCATGGAGGTGTCCCACTTCCAGGAAGTACAATCTTCAATAGAGAAAAATAATTGTCTTTAGTTGTCTTTCGGGGAGTAAAAATGCTGATTTTTGGGTAAGGTGTGACGCCCAATAGGTGTTCGTTGAAATTGTATCAACGGAAATATCGGCGCAAACGTCAATAAAATATCAAACTTTCTGTTGGATAAAATTACCCCAATCAACAGAACCTTCGCCAGATCAGCTGTGATTTGGCGAAGGTTTTTGTTTATATCCGGAATCTACCTGTGATACAATATTTTCAATATATGTTTAACCTGTACAAATATACCGTGAACAGTAACTTCTAAACCGGCTGTCGCGAATTTTCAAAATCATACGGTTTGTTGTTTTTCGAATAATTCAGGTAATCACATCATCAAGAAACGGAGCGGCAATGACACCCGAAACCCATAGAGAAATGGTCAGCTTTATTTGGAATATATGCAACTTACTGCGCGGCCCTTATAAACGAAGCGAATACCGCAAAGTTATTTTACCAATGACCGTCCTTCGAAGGTTCGATTGCATCCTCAAACCCACCAAAGCAAAAGTCCTTCAGGAATTTGATAAACTGAAAGGCAAATCGGAGAACATCATTCGCCCTTCACTGTGCGCTATCACAGGCAGGGAATTTTATAACCTGTCCAAACTTGACTTCGAACGACTTCTTGACGACCCGAACCACATTGCCCAGAACCTCAACAGTTACATCAACGGGTTTTCCAACAATGTGCGCCAGATCATGGAACGATTCAATTTCGGTCAGGAAATACTGAAAATGGCTGAGAAAAATTTGCTCTATGAAGTCGTTCGCGCGTTTTGCAGTCCAAAAGTCAATTTATCGGCAGACAAAATAGACAACATGCAGATGGGTTACATCTTTGAAGAACTGATACGGATCGGCGCGGAACAATCGAACGAAGAAGCAGGACACCATTTTACGCCGCGAGAGATCATCAAACTGATGGTCAACCTTCTGTTATCCCCTGAAGAAGACCTTGCCAAAAGCCATATCGTGAAAAAGATTTATGACCCCGCATGCGGTACAGGCGGTATGCTTTCAACATCCGATGAATATATCCGCGATTTGAACTCACAGTCGAACCCCATTCTTTACGGGCAGGATTTGAATGACGAAGCGTATGCCATTTGCAAATCCGATATGTTGATCAAAGGGGCAAACGCTGAAAACATTAAACTCGGCGACTCGTTCACCAACGACGAATTTGCGCGAGAACAATTCGATTATATGCTTGCCAACCCACCCTTCGGGGTTGAGTGGAAACAGCAAAAAAATTTCATCGACCGCGAGCAGGAAGTTCTCGGTTATGAAGGACGCTTTGGCGCGGGCACGCCGCGTATCAACGACGGAGCGTTTTTGTTCCTGCAACATATGATATCCAAAATGCAGGCTGTTTCGCAGGGCGGGTCACGTATCGCTATTGTGTTCAACGGATCGCCTCTGTTCACCGGTGACGCCGGAAGCGGTGAATCGGAAATCCGCCGATGGATAATCGAAAACGACTGGCTCGAGGCTATTGTCGCATTACCCGAACAGTTGTTCTACAATACCGGTATTTCTACCTATATTTGGATTGTCACCAACCGCAAAGAACACCGGCGTAAAGGTAAAATTCAGCTTATCGACGCGCGCGATTATTATATCCCTATGAAAAAAAGTCTGGGCAACAAACGCCGTGAAATTGGCGACGGGACAAACAGTAAACCTGACCAGATTAGTGATATAACCCGCATTTACGGCGATTTCATACACGCCGATACGCGCACTATAAAAACTAACGGTACCGAAAAAACTATCGCGGTCAGTAAGATTTTCGACAACGATGATTTCGGATATTATAAAGTCACTGTAGAACGTCCATTACGGCTGAACTTTCAGGCGAACGAAGACCGAATCGCCCGACTCGACGATGAAACAGGGTTTAAAAATCTGGCTGTCAGCACAAAGAAAAATATGGAAGTTAAATTGAAGGAAGAAGCCGAAGGCAGAAAACGGCAGGAATCTATAAAACAACTTCTTCGCAAACTCGATGGCGCAAAACTGTATAAAGATCGAAAACTGTTTTTAAAAGATTTTCAAAGTATTTGTAAAAAAGAGGATTTTCGGATTACCGCACCTGAAGAGAAATCAATTCTATCCGCCCTGTCAGAGCACGATGAGACTGCCGAAATATGCACAGATCGCAAGGGTAACCCTGAACCCGACCCGGAACTGCGCGATACGGAAAATATCCCGTTAAAAGAGCGAATCGAAGATTATTTTGAGCGCGAAGTAAAACCGTATGTGCCCGATGCGTGGATAGATGATAGCAAACCAAAAATAGGGTATGAAATACCGCTCACACGTAATTTTTATGTGTACCAGCCGCCCCGCCCACTCGAGGCAATAGAAAGAGATATACAGGGGCTTGAAAAGGATATCGTGCGGTTACTTCAGGAGGTCAGCCGGTGAGTAGATATAAACCGTATTCATCATACAAATCCTCCGGTATCGAGTGGATTGGCAATATCCCTGAAGATTGGAAAGTGAGGCGGATTAAAACATTTGTAAAAAAATGCATTAATGGTGTTTGGGGTGAAGAAGCGCTTGACGATAAAAATGATATTGTCTGTATTCGGGTAGCAGATTTCGATATGAATATTATGGGAGTTTCGCCAAAAAACTTGACAATACGAAACATTAATCCATCTCATCAGAAAAGTAGAATATTATGTGAAAATGATATACTGATTGAAAAATCTGGAGGTGGAGAAAAACAGCCTGTAGGAAGAGTTGTTAACTACAATTTGGCTAATCAAGCTGTTTGTTCCAATTTTATAGGAAAAATTGAATTATCAAATATTATTTCGCGATTTATGGTCTATTATTTTTTTACTTTATATTCAGGTGGTATAAATCAAAAAGCGGTCAAGCAAACTACTGGTATCCAGAATCTTGATTTAGAATTTTATTTAAATGAAAAAATAACAATTCCCCCAATAACCGAGCAACAGCGGATAGCGGATTTTCTGGACAGGAAGACGGGGAAGATTGATGAGCTGATCGGCAAAAAAGAGCGGATGATTGATCTGCTCAAAGAAAAACGCGCGGCAATCATCAATCACGCTGTCACCCGCGGGTTGAATCCCGACGTCCCCCTCAAACCCTCCAGCATCGACTGGATTGGTGATATTCCTGAATGCTGGGAAGTGAGAAGATTGAAGTTTTTAGTGGATTTGATCAATGAGATAGAGTCTGATGAGGAAAGCCAAACAAATTGTGTTGATCTGGAAAACATAGAAAGCTACACCGGAAAATTATTCAATGAGGATATAAAGAATTGTTTGGCTATGAAAAATTTTGCTAAAGGTGATGTGTTATTTAACAAACTGAGACCTTACTTAGCAAAAGTTTATTATGGCTCATCTAAGGGCTGTTGTGGTAGTGAACTTTTAGTATTGCGTTCTAAATATATAATTAATCCAAAATTTCTATTTTATAGAATGATTTCCAAAGCAATAATTGACTTAGTTGATAATTCTGCTTATGGTGTCAAAATGCCTCGTTCAAATTGGGATTTTATAGGCAGTATTTCTATAGCATATCCAAACGAATTTGAGCAACAGTGGATAGCGGATTTTCTGGATAAAAAGACATCTGAGATAGATACACTTATCGCGAAAATCGAGTCTGCCATTGAGACACTGAAAGAATACCGCGCGTCAATCATAACCGCGGCGGTTACCGGTAAAATTGATGTTCGGGGAGAAACAGCATGAGCGCAGGATTAACTCCGAAAGGGGAAGTGATTTTTTATAGAAACAAAGTTGAAGTCAGGCTCGATCGCGAAACCGTGTGGCTGAACTTAAACCAGATTGCCGGTTTGTTCAAAAGAGATAAGTCGGTTATATCAAGGCATCTGCACAATATATTTGAAACAAAAGAGTTAGGCAGAAAATCAACTGTTGCAAAATTTGCAACAGTTCAGGATGAAAGCGGCCGTAGCGTTACAAGGGATATAGAATATTTCAATCTGGATGTTATTATTTCCATTGGTTACAGAGTCAATTCCAAACAGGGAACGCAATTCCGTATCTGGGCAACCAACGTGTTGCGTAAACATCTTGTAGACGGTTATACCCTTAACGAAAAAAGGCTTCGAACAGCCGAACACAAATATCAGGAGTTGCAACGGTCGTTGCGGCTTTTGGGCAACGTAGCCCATCTGGAAAGTATCTCTGATGAAACCAGAGGGTTAATCAAGGTAATTACAGAATATTCCCGAGCGTTGGATATCCTTGATGATTTCGATCATCAAAGGCTTTCCGTTCCGAAAGGTACTGAAGAAGCGAAATTTACAATGACCTATGATGAAGCTCAGGGAATAATCGAAACCATGAAAAAAAGATTTAATGAGTCCGCTTTGTTCGGTCAGGAAAAAGACACCGGTTTTAAAAGTTCAGTCGAGTCGGTCTATCAGACGTTCGACGGAAACGATGTATATCAAACCGTTGAAGAAAAAGCCGCTCACCTTCTGTATTTTGTAACCAAGAACCATAGTTTCGTAGATGGGAATAAGCGTATTGCCGCGGCATTGTTTGTCTGTTTTTTGCAAAAGAACGGTATCCTATTGCGTAACGATGGAAGCAAACGTATAGATGATAATGCGTTAGTAGCCTTAACGCTTATGATAGCTGTCAGTAAACCGCAGGAAAAAGATAGCATGATTGCTATTATTTTAAATTTACTGGCATAGTTACCCGAAAGGAATAATGATGAGCAAGCAAACAACCGAGTACGCATTTGAATCGTACCTTGAAGAAATTTTGTTCAAAAAATCCGGCTGGTCTGCGGGATCGAATAAAGACTGGGATAAAGAACTCGCGTTGTTCCCTGCCGAACTGATCGCGTTTATTCAAGATACTCAACCGGCATTATGGCAGGAACTGGAAAAAATGCACGGCGGCGAATTGACAGAAAAACTGATTGTATCTTTGCGCAAAGAGCTGGATTCCAAAGGGATGCTTCATGTGTTGCGGTACGGCTTCAAGTTTTACGGCAAACGGTTTCTGGCGGCATATTTCAAACCGTCCCACGGGTTAAACCCGGATATTATAGAGTTGTACAAAAAGAACCGGTTATGTGTTACCCGTCAGGTCCCCTGCAACCCTGAGAACAACGACACGATTGACCTTGTATTCAGTTTAAACGGATTACCGCTAATGACCTGTGAGCTGAAAAATCCGTCTACCTGCCAGACATGGCGAGACGCCGTACGGCAGTACCGGTCGACACGGCATCCGGACGATCCGTTGTTCCGGTTCAAGAAACGCGCTCTGGTACATTTCGCGGCGGATACGGAAGAAATCTATATGACTACCCGTCTTGCGGGTGACAAAACTTTTTTTCTGCCGTTCAACAGGGGCAGTAACCCTGACGACATCCAGTGCGGAGCGGGCAATCCGCCGCATCCGTCAGGTTACCGAACCGGTTATTTCTGGGAAGATATTCTGGAACGCGACAGCTTTATGGATATTTTATCCAATTTCATGTTCATAGAAAAAAAAGAAGAAAAGGCAGAAGACCGTTACGGCAGGTTAAGTATTCAGACAAAAGAAACGATAATTTTCCCCCGTTATCATCAGTTGGATTCCGTACGCAAGCTGGCCGGTATTGCAGGCAAGGAAGGCGCGGGCAGTAATTATCTTATCCAGCATTCTGCAGGAAGCGGTAAGACCAACAGTATATCATGGTTGAGCCATCGGCTGGCAAGTCTGCACAACATTGAAGACGAGAAAGTGTTTGATTGCGTAATTGTTATCACCGATCGACGAGTTCTTGATCAGCAGTTGCAGGATGCGGTATATCAGCTCGAACACGCGCAAGGTGTCGTACAGGCGATAGATGAGGATTCTACGCAGTTAGCGGAATCGCTGGTTGACGGTACGAAAATAGTGGTGACAACGTTACAGAAATTTCCGTTTGTCCTGCGAGGGCTTCTGCATGTAGCCGGTGCGGATAATGTCAATAAACCGGATAAAGAATCGCTCAGTAAAGCGGCAGAATGGCAAAAGAAGATATCTGAACGCAAATATGCTGTAATTGTGGACGAAGCCCATTCAAGCCAGACAGGTGAAACCGCGCGGGAGTTAAAGGCAATACTGGGCGCGTCCGGATCGAAATCAGAT
Organism: bacterium; assembly: GCA_018435605.1. Lineage (GTDB taxonomy): Bacteria > Auribacterota > Auribacteria > Auribacterales > Auribacteraceae > R3-B46. The sequence continues at coordinate 41,752 of JAHDNF010000018.1, forward strand.
GATGAAGAAGAAATAGATCATGAAGAACAGCTGGCGTATATTATGCAGTCGCGCGGCCGGCAACAAAACCTGAGCTTTTTCGCGTTTACCGCAACACCCAAAGGGAAAACAATGGAGCTGTTCGGATGCCGTGGCGCAAGCGGTAAACCTGAGCCATTCCATATTTATTCCATGCGGCAGGCAATAGAAGAAAAGTTTATCCTTGATGTCTTAAAAAATTATACGACCTATGACACTTATTATAAACTGATAAAGGCAACTGAAGAAGATCCTAAATATCCGAAAAAGAAAGCTACCAAACGGCTGGCAAAATTTCTGCGACTGCATCCGGTCAATGTTCAGCAAAAAACGGAAATAATTGTCGAGCATTTTCGTGAAAAAATTCAACCGTTAATCGGCGGGCTTGGCAAGGCTATGGTTGTTACCGGGTCGCGTATAGAAGCTGTACGGTACATGATAGCGTTCAAAAAATATATCAAAGAGTACGGATACGACAATATACGCCCGCTTGTGGCGTTCAGCGGTACGGTCAAAGACCCTGATTCGCAGGAAGAGTTTACCGAACCGGGTATGAATATCGATCTGATAACCGGCAAACATATCGGCGAAGCGCAATTGCCGGAAAAATTCAATACTATAGATTACAATATACTGCTTGTGGCAAATAAATATCAGACCGGTTTCGACCAGCCGAAATTATGCGCTATGTATATCGATAAACAATTATCCAATGTTCAGGCGGTTCAAACCATATCACGGTTAAACCGGATGTTCCCCGGCAAAAAAGAACCGTTTGTGCTCGATTTCATGAATGATACAGAAACCATCTACAGGGCGTTCAAACCGTATTATGACGCGCCGGAACTACAGAAGGAAACCGATCCGCATCAGCTGGAACAGTTAAAATTCGAGCTTGATGAATTTCATGTGTATTTCTGGGAAGAAGTGGAGGCGTTCGCGTCGATTTTTTATAAACCGCTGGAAAAACAGACATTCAGCGATCATGCGCGGTTGGAAAAACATCTTCAGCCTGCCATCGACAGGTTCAAATGTCTCAATGACAAAGACGATGAGTTGTTCCGCAGTAAACTGAAAGCGTATGTCAACCTGTACGCATTCTTAAGCCAGATTATGCCGTACACCGATAGAGAACTGGAAATACTGTACAGTTTCGGACGACTTTTATTGCCTCATCTGCCTACTGTGCAAGATGATACAATTATCAGGCCTGAAAACGATGTCGCGCTTATGTATTACCGGTTGGAACGGTGTTATTCCGGGGCTATTGACTTAAGCTCAGGGGAAAAGGTCGATATAAAAAGCCCGACCGATGCGGGGTCGAAAAAAGAGAAGGACAAGGAAGAATCGCTGTCGAGCATTATTGAGATATTAAACGAGCGGTTCCACACTAATTTCACTGAAGAAGACAAACTGTTTTTTCAGCAAATCGTTGAGAAAGCCGCAAAAGATGAACGGGTTGTCGAGACGGCAAAAGTAAATCCGTTGGATAAATTCGAGCTTGGTATTCAAAAAATGCTTGATGATTTTTTTATCCAGCGAATGGCTGAGAACGATAAGATTGTCACTCGATACATGGATGATAAGGAGTTCAAGTCTGTTGTCATGCCTCTGCTCAGCAAAGCAATATTTGTATCTGTACACCGTGCCGCTAATAACGCTGAAAAAGAAATCGCGTAAACGATAAGAATATTTTCGGAGAGAAACCGTGGTCTTAGTTGTTGACGTATTTTAGAGAAGGTTTTTGTCAGGGTTGGTTTACACCACCAAACGCGAGAGAGGCGGACTCTCAAACAGATCATCGAAAAATGTTTTAAGCATGGACAGATTTTCGATCACGTAAAGCATGGCGAGAGGATGAGAAGTAAAGATGAACATTTATGTAGGCAATCTGGATTATCAGGTAACAGACGAAGACCTTCAGGCGGCATTTGCCAAATACGGCACAGTGGAATCCGC
>JAHDNF010000016.1 GCA_018435605.1 bacterium
ATGCGGTAGTCACATGATAACGTATTTCGCTAAAAAACCTGAACGAAAATATTTTTATTACGAGTGCGGACGATCAAAGCAAGGTATCGGCTGTTCAAATAAAAGAATATCGGCAACTGTCTTTGATGAAGCGTTAATTGAGTTTTTCAAGCGGGCAGGAAAAGATCAGGAGATTATTGTCAGGGCAATAGGAACCGCTATTATGGAATCTAAAAATAAAGTTGAAGAACTCGAAAAGATTATCAATGAAAAACAGGTTTTTCTGGATGATTTAAAACATGAAACTCAAAAACTTCTTGATCTTGCTATGAACGGAACAATACCACAAGGTTCTACATTGAAAGATAAAATGAATATTATCGAACTGGAAATTGAGAAGATAACGAACGACCTGAGCAAACTGCAAGCACAGAAACGTATCGCTCAGATCAACGCTCATTCAGGCGAATATCTGTACCAAAACATCCGATCAGCCATAGAGAATATAGACAAAGTATCCCCGGAAACACAAAAAATTTTGTTGAAGGCTCTAATAAAAGACATAGTTATATTTGATGACAGGATTGAGATAAATATGTACATACGTGAATCGACAGGAGAGAGCGAGCCGGCAGATCAGCCAGACAAAGAAAAACGCCCCACAGAATCCTGCGAGGCGTCAAACAAAAAAAGCCCAAGTTCGGCTGATTGTCCTATTTGGCTGGCCGGGCAGGACTCGAACCTGCGAATGCGGGGACCAAAACCCCGTGTCTTAGCCGCTTGACGACCGGCCAGCACTATTCCCATTATTCGGAAAGCTACATACTAAAAAATGATCGTTACTATGTCAATAAAAATCGACGGATCACTTGGCATCGAAGTATCTCGTAACTTAAGTTGTTTTTTATATTGCTAATTACAATTGACACCATACATCCGTTACATTATTATCGAACTTATTGACGCTTCACATAAGAAATACTGCGCTACAAGCGTCATTTTACATAAAGGATTTTTCTCAGTGGACTTCATTTCCCGACGATTTATTCTGGCCTGCTTTATGGCGGGCATAATATTTTTATCCGAATCGTTATTTGCTCAGGCATCCGACCATGACAGGCCTGTCGAATGTGTAATTATTACACTGCATGGCGAAGTCGATTTTGCCATGTCCAGCTTTACACAGCGTTCGACAGAGATTGCATCGCAGGCCGGAGCATCTATTATCATATTCGACATCGATACTTTTGGAGGCAGGGTTGACTCCGCGCTCGACATTTCAAAAACCATTACCGATCTGACAGATATAAAAACTATAGCGTATGTATCTGTAAAAGCAATCTCTGCAGGCGCTCTTATAGCCCTTTCCTGCAATGAGATAATCATGAAACAACATACTACGATCGGCGACTGCGCGCCTATCGCCATTACGCAGGAAGGTCCGCAGATGCTGGGAGAAAAGTTTCAGTCACCGCTACGGGCGGAATTTAGAAAACTCGCCGAGTATAACGGATATCCGACTGCTCTTGCCGAAGCCATGGTAACACAGGATATCGAAGTCTATAAGATTACTTACAATGACGGCCGTTACACTTATATGACCGGTAAAGACCTCGATGCGCTGACCGAACAGGAGCAAAAACAGATATATAGAAAAAATGTCATTGTAGACAACACTCAGTTGTTGACCATTCATGATCAGGAAGCGCTTGAGCTGGGGTTTGCGCGTCAGATAGTATCGAACGAACAGGAACTGCTGGCGATATTTAATCTTTCCGAAGAAAATATCATGCGGATAAATTTCACATGGTCGGAACAATTTGTTCGATTGATTGAACGCATAACTCCTATTCTGATGCTCATCGGTCTGCTGGCGTTATATACCGAATTCAAAGTGCCCGGATTCGGACTGCCCGGGCTGATCGCTCTGGTGTGTTTCGGTTTGGTATTCGGCAGTAAAATTTTTGTCGGGCTAGCATCTTATACCGAGCTACTTTTGTTTGTTACCGGACTTGTGTTGATTCTGCTTGAAATATTCGTTATACCGGGGTTCGGCATAGCGGGTATAAGCGGGATATTATTGTTGATAGTCAGTTTGTTTCTCGCGTCGCAGTCATTTGTGATCCCTACGCTTCCTTGGCAGGTTGCACTGACAAAAGCATGGATTATGCAGTTTTCAATTGTGTTGATATCTTTTTTTCTTGGAGTGTTACTGCTTGGCAAATTGATACCACGCACATCGTTTGCGCAAAAAATAGCTTTGCAGACAGAGTTGTCAGGCAATGGCGGGTTTTCAGATGTTTCTATCGATTATAATAAATATCTGGGTAAACAGGGAATAGCCATATCCATGCTACGCCCGTCAGGTAAGGCGCGGTTCGCGGATGATTTGCTTGATGTCATTTCCGACACCGCTTTTATCTCTGCTCAAACGCCTATAAGGGTAATCAGGATTGAGGGTAAAAAACTGTTTGTAGAGGAGATAACTGAAACCTGATGAATATGTTTATTCTTTTTCTCGTGGCAGGATTGATACTATTGATTGCCGAAATATTTGTACCCGGCGGTATACTTGGATTTATCGGCACAATTTTGCTTATGTTATCATCAATAATATGTTTTAATGTATTCGGCACACGAATCGGCCTGTACTATGTAGTTGCCCTTATTGCTGGAGGAGCGTTCGGAATCATTATATTGTTTAAGTTTGCCCACTATTTGCCGTTTCGAAAACGGTTGTTTTTGGATACATCGGAAAAAGGAATGAACGTCGAAATTGAGGAATTAAAACATCTTGCTGGTAAATCGGGGTTTGCCTGCTCGGTATTGCGGCCTGCTGGCAGGATTGTAATTGACGGCAAACGTTACGACGCTGTTACTGAGGGAACATATATCAAACAGGGTGAGCCTGTTGAAGTGTACCGTATTGACGGAAATAATCTGATAGTCAGACAGAAAACATCATAAAAAAGGAGTAAAAAGATGCCTCCGGAATTTATCCTGATCGGTATTTTGTTAGTAATTTCTTTTACGGTATTTGTGGTTGTAATGAGATATTTAAACCTGTGGATACAGGCGTTTGCGTCTGGAGTGCCTATAGGGATACCGACACTGTTTATGATGCAGTTACGTAAAGTCAGCCCAAAAGTTATTGTCAACGCGCGAATTATGTCTGCCAAGGCGGGGTTGGATATATCTACCAATCATCTTGAAGCGCATCTGCTGGCAGGCGGCAATATTTTTAACGTAGTGCAGGCTTTGATTGCCGCGGACAAGGCCAATATCGCGTTAAAATTTTCACAGGCGGCGGCTATCGATCTTGCGGGAAGAGACGTGCTCGAAGCGGTAAAAACCAGCGTGAACCCTAAGGTGATCGATTGTCCGAAAAGGGAAGCTGGAAGAGATACGGTTGATGCGGTGGCCAAAGACGGCATTCAGCTCAAAGCCAAAGCTCGTGTTACCGTGCGAACGAACATAGAACGGTTGGTCGGAGGCGCTACGGAAGATACTATTATCGCCCGTGTGGGGGAAGGTATTGTCACGTCAATCGGTTCGGCGAAATCTCATAAAGAAGTGCTTGAGAATCCTGATCTTATATCAAAGAACGTGCTGTCTCGCGGACTAGATACGGGTACGGCTTATGAAATTTTATCAATCGATATTGCAGACATTGATGTTGGCGCAAATATCGGCGCTAAACTTCAGGAAGAACAAGCGCAGGCTGATATGAGAATAGCTCAAGCCAAGGCGGAGGAACGCAGGGCAATGGCAGTAGCCGCCGAACAGGAAAGCCTTGCTCATGTCCAACAAATGCGCGCAAAGGTGATTGAGGCGGAAGCAAAGATTCCGCTCGCCATAGCATCCGCGTTCGAAAAAGGGAATCTGGGTATTATGGATTATTATAACATGAAGAACATCATTGCTGATACGGATATGCGGCGGTCTATCGCCAAAGAGGAACCCAAAGACAAGAAAAAGTAAGGTTTATTTATGGAACAACTTATCGGGTTGATTATCTTTCTGCTCGTGGTTGTCGTAGGACGGCTCATCGAGGCGTCTCAACGCAAACAAAATCAAGAACGCGATAACTCGCGACCGGCACAAAAGCCTGAGCAATCTTATGAACCTCCGATTCGTCGTCCTGTAGAAATACAAAGGCAAAAAACAGAGCCGAAACATGAGGAATATAATGCGCCTGAGGAAGAAGTGGAAGAGTTTCTGCGCAATATCGGCATACTTCCTCCAAAAGAAGAAAAACCGGTACATCGAAAACGGAAAACTCATGTCCGTCAGGAGCCTGCGGTTGCCAAATCGAAATCCGAGTTAAGCGAAGATAAAGATGCCTTGCGTAAAAAGGCTGGAATACAGGCTTTACCGGAACTTGAGCCGATTCGGTCGGATATGAAAGGAACCGGATTTGTTTTTAAAGATATGTTGCACGATAAAGAATCTTTGAAGACAGCTTTTGTGCTAAGTGAAGTTTTAAAGCCTCCGTTAGCTTTGCGCCGAGACAGATAAGTTTATTTGTCTTTGATAAAAACATTGCATAAATATGTAAGTATGTTATAGTGTAGCCGTAACCGGAAATATCATCCAGAGAAAACAATGCTCGCTAAAGTTTACTCAACATCTGTGTACGGGATCGACGCATATCCTGTGGAAATTGAAATCGATGTGGCAAACGGATTGCCTTCTGTAGTAGTCGTGGGGTTGCCTGACACCGCGGTGAAAGAAAGTAAAGAACGGGTCAAATCGGCAATACAGAATTGCGGATATAAGCATCCTATAAAACGGATAACCGTTAACCTTGCGCCTGCTGATATCAAGAAAGAAGGGCCTGGGTTCGACCTTCCTATAGCGATGGGCATTCTTGCCGCCAGCGAACAGTTAAACCAAGAAAAAATAAAAAATTTTTATATTTGCGGAGAACTTGCTCTGGACGGACAAATCCGTCCGGTAAAAGGTGTGCTTTCCATGGCAATCCATGCGCGTAATTCCGGCAAAAAGGGGTTTATTGTTCCGTCGGCGAATGTAGCTGAAGCGGCTGTAGTTGATGGTATTGATGTATATCCTGCGGAACATCTTTCGGAAGTCATATCGTTTATCAATGATGGCGATAAGATAGCTCCGTTCAAAATTGACCGTGACGAATTGTTTGCTTATACCTACGAATCGCACGTCGATTTTTCCGATGTACACGGACAACCGTATACCAAGCGGGCGTTGGAAATAGCGGCGGCCGGCGGCCATAACGTAATAATGATAGGGCCTCCCGGGTCGGGTAAAACCATGCTTGCGCGCAGGATACCGACCATATTGCCTCCTATGACCTCGGAAGAATCTTTGGAAACCACTAAAATACATAGTATAATGGGGTTGCTGGGCGAAAAAAAATCTCTCATAACTATGCGTCCGTTCAGGTCTCCTCATCATACCATCTCAGATTCAGGGCTTATCGGTGGAGGAACGTTTCCTAAACCGGGCGAAGTATCGCTGGCACACAACGGAGTATTGTTTCTTGACGAATTGGCCGAGTTCAACCGCCATGTGCTTGAAGTGATGCGCCAGCCTCTTGAGGATGGGGAGGTAACCATTTCGCGGGCGGCGGGATCGGTAAATTTTCCGGCGAGGTTTATGCTGATAGCGGCAACTAACCCGTGCCCGTGTGGACACGCCAACGACCCCAAAAAAGAATGCCGGTGTTCGTCCAATCAGATAGAGAAATACATGGCTAAAATATCCGGTCCTCTTCTCGACAGGATAGACATTCACCTTGAAGTTGCTCCGGTCGAGTATAGAGATCTTCTGGGGAAACAGCAAGAAGAGACGTCCGCTTCAATCCGTGAACGTGTTGTGCATGCCCGCCGATTGCAGAATGCCCGATTCAAAGGCAAAAAAATATTTTGCAATGCTCAAATGGCGTCAGCGGCAATACGCCAGCATTGTACGATTTCACAGGAAAGCGAACAGCTTCTTAAGAAGGCTATGGAACATCTTGGATTGAGCGCGCGCGCATATCATCGTATTTTGAAAGTTGCCCGTACAATAGCCGATCTGGCAGATTCGCAGTCCATAGAAACACCGCATATTCTCGAAGCCATACAGTACCGTTCGCTTGACCGGTCTTATTTTCGGTAATACTTTGCCTCGTATGCATTCCCATTTTTTATAAATTGATTAAACATAAGATCGTTATCCGTTGTCTTACCGGTAAACGTTAGGGAGTAAACAATGGCATACAAGGTAATTTCAGATATGATCCTCGTTATTCATTTGTGCTGGATTATTTTTATGCTTTGGGGATTTATTTTGACTGTGCGCAGTATTGTTCAGTTTATATCAGGGAACCGCAATATGGCGGCTACCTTTTTAGACCGCTGGGTATTTCGTTCTGTCCATACTGCAGGGATAATTTTTGTAGCCGTGTTGGCGGTTTTGCGGAAATATTGTCCGTTGACAGTAATTGAAAATTTTTTTAGATACCGGCATGAACCATCCAGCACATATCCGGGGTCATTTATAGTTTATTTTATTGAGAAAATAGTGTACCCGGATGTAAATCCGCTTATGATTATAATCCCTACCGTGGTTGTTGCTGTAATATCGTTGCTAGCCTATATGATCCTACCACCTGACCGGACAGTTCTATTCCTGAGAAAAATAATAAATCCAAACCACAACATGCTTATGTAAATGCATACAAGAGTATGCTTGTAATTCTTTTTACATTAATGTATAATTAATATTGTTAAGACTATTGAAATATTACTAATTTTTAACCTTGTCTATCGCTTAATCGACAATCAGCAGATGCAAAGATAGGGTGCTGAAGAGAGAAGGTCTATGCGAAAATTCCGTTTAGGAATTAATAATTTGTATTCGGTAATCATTTTTTTAGCTATCCAGTTAATTGCCGGAAAACTCTGCGCCGGCCAGCAGGATATTTGTGCAAACTCGCTGTCAATACCTACCGGATACGCTGAAATAAAAGAGCGGTACAAAGGGTCGTCCGACATAACTGTAATACACATTCAGGACGCTCATTGTATCTACGAAGCGCAGAAGAACATAGCAAAAATTCTCGAATGGTTTAACCGGAGTTGCGGAGTAACTCTTATCGCTGTTGAGGGAGCTGACGATGTACTTACGACAGATGAGTTCGCATCATTTCCTCACAAGCAGACTCGGGTAAATGTATCTGACTATATGATGAGAAGCGGTCGTATTTCAGGCGCGGAATATTTTGACATAGTATCCGATTCCGGTGTATTGCTTACAGGGCTTGAGGAAAGGTCATTATATACGGAGAATTTATCTCAATACAAACGGTTGCTTTCTCAAAGGGCAAGAATTGATCAGACGTTCGCTAGGCTTGAGCGAATACAAGATTCCATAGAGAAACAATTTTACACTCCGGAGATGCAAACGCTTATAGGGTTGGCGCAGGATTATCATGCAGGGCGAATCCAACTGACCGGATACATTCAAAACCTGCTTTCTTTTTGCAGTCGGCATGATATTTCACTCGAAAATTATCCTAACCTGCAAAGCATAGACACAATTTACAGCATAGAAAAAGATCTGGATTTTGATCTGATCCAGCGCCAAAGGCGGGCGCTGATAGACGAGCTTACCGAAAAAATGGATGCTGATGCTTTGCGGTCTTTGCTGAGGGCGCATATGGATTTCAAACTTATGCACCGGTCGCATGAGGATTTTCACAGTTACCTTAATTCTCTTATGCAAGAGTACGGGATAAGCCCTAATGACTATAAAAACTTGAAGGCGTATTTTTCGTATCTGGAAACCTATAATTCACTCGACTGGACAGCTGTAAATCAGGAAAGTTCAACTATTACGGAACAACTGCTCGCCGCATTGTCCGCAGACGACACACAGCGTATCGTATATTCATGCAGGGAATCGCTTAAGCTACTGCATGAGATGTTTATGCTGTATCTTCCGGTTTACCGTTATGAAGAGTACCTCAGCAGAAAGGAATCGTTACAGCCGGCTCAAATCGTAACGCAATTGCAAGTACTAGCCTCACGGTCGGGGATAAAGACACAACTTGGCGAGGATCAATCGTTTCTAGTAAAAACCCTTCCTCTTGTAGAACAATTTTATACCGTAGCGAAACAGCGCGACAAAGCGCTTCTGGAAAATCTGATTGCGCAAATGAAACAACATACAGCGAAGACAGCGGTATTTATCGCCGGCGGGTTCCATACTAAAGGTATAACCGCTCAGCTTAAGGAAAAGGACATTTCTTATGTTGTCGTAGCGCCGAAAGTATCTCGTGTTCCAGAGTCTAACGAATACATATCAATGATTATGGAACAGAAAAATATATACGAGCTGTATTTAGGAACATCCACGCTGGCTATAGCGACATGGCTCGAAAGAAATCCGCTGACCGCTCAGGATAGGAAAAACGCTATCGGATACCGTATGAAGAGCCTTATGGTTGGGTCGTATACCTATACGGTTGCTCAGGAAAATCAGCTTCAGGCGCAGAGCGATCCTTCATTTTTGACCGGAAAGATAGTTGATTTGCTAGCAAATTGGGGTAAACAAAATTACGGTGATATTGAAGTTTCGGATATCCGGTTTTTGGGACCATATTTGCAGGTGGCAATGGTGGTAAACGGTAAAGAGATTGTTTTTCTGTTTACCGAGTCGGAACATGGAGGCAGAGCGACATTGGAGACTCCGCAAGCGGAAACTATGGATATCCTTTTCAACGGTGCCGGCGAACTGAATTTATTGGAATCCGACCGGATAGACGGTATGCAGTTTCAGGTTATTACTCCTAACGGACTCAAAACCCTATTGGCGTATGGAAATAAGTTGAATTCGCGATCGACGCAGGAACTTCGCGAATCCATACGTGAAGATATGGAAAACCGGCTTGCCGTATTGCTTATCGAAAATCAAATTGAAGGTCCTGAACAATTTCAGAATCTGCTTAAAGATAATAATATAGGATTATCTAAAAACGAGCTGAGCGATTTCTTCGAGAAGACGGGCGTTTATTTCATGCACGATATATTTCATCCCGCGTTTTCCGCCAGCATAGCAAACAGCACTTTGGTCGGCATATACCTTGGCGTAAAAGCGCATGATACAGGACTATACATTACTAACGAAGAATTGCCTGCAAAGGTAACCGGCATATTCGGCCGGTTGGGTTTTGACAGTATGTACATTGAACAGGGTATACCGGTAAATGTGATCAAAGATTTTTTCCGCAAACTATCTTCAGGGGATATAGCCGTAACTGCTGGAATAAGCGATTTGTACATAGGCTCCGACGACCATGGTGCATATTATGTTTCCGCAGTCAGGCAAAACGACGGGCGAATTTTCTTAAAACTCGAACAGGCTGACACATCCGCTGACGATCTGACAGACAGAATAGACCCTGCTGTGCTGGATATGATAATCACCCCTGCTACGTATCCTGCTCAGGAAGAAAACCTGCTTACCATAACTCAAAGCGAGCCGGGCATCACCTTTGTTGAGGTGAAAGACAATAAAATGGTCATAAATCTGCTCAAAGTAGACAAAAGCCTTGCTTTTCAGAAAACCGATATCAAATTATCTATCGATTTGAGCAAAAAACTGCCCGGCCTTGAGGCATTTTTTATACAGATCAAAACCGCGGCGGCGGAAAACGGCATTCACCTGCTCGGCGTAGTCATGAATAATCCGGAATTAACGGGCGGCAAAGCATTTTTTCATGATTTTGAAGGGTTTATGCAGGCTTATTATTCTTTTATCGTAGGTCTTGAGGTTAACAAACGGCTTTCGCAAAGGTATGGACAACAGATATCCGTGCGAGTGATGTCAAATAATTTCACAGGCAAGAACGACCGGCTCATGTTTTCGAATATAGCCTATACGCGGGACTCTATTGCTGAATTTGATTTGATTACCGAACGAATAGCGCCTTCTAAGGAAGGATATCGCTTTAATATAGGGCTGGGCGAATTTCTTCAGGACAGGTTTGAGAACTTGAAACCGTATCCGGTAAAATTCGAACCGCAAGCAAAACTCGTTATACGTCATAATTCCATACCGTATACCTTGGGTAAAGGAACAGAACCGGGCGATATACGGCTTCTTCTGAGCGGTAATCAATATTCTGCGCGTCTAACCGACGGTGAAATAGAATTTATAAATCACGGTTCGCGTACATACAAAAGAGATAAAATAGAGCATCGTTCCGGCAAACTGCCTCAACCGGCATCTGTAGTGCGGCGTCAACCGCTATATGTAGATCAGTGGACAAAATATCATTACACCCGCGATTCTCAGAAACTATACGATTTTTTATCTCAGATAACCCCTTTTTTCGCGGATAAAATATTTAATTACCAGACCCATCTTAAAAGCCTTTTTGGCGATGAAATCAGGATACTCGATTTGTTCGGATTTCAAGGATCTCTTCTGCAACAGATTTTACGAAAATCGCAAGATTCCGTGGCTGTGCCCGTTAACGTGTCTCCTTTTGTCATTACAAACAGCGTGTTTGACGCATCTGTATCAAAAGAACTGCTTAAAAAATACGATATGGACGCAGACAGGGTTATAAATGCCACAGCTTTTTATGATCCGCGCAACACCATCGGCGAAAATTTTAGACAGCTTCAGGCAAAAAATGACTCAAGAGGATCTATCAGTCCTCATGTCGTTACGCTGGTCGGAAAAACTCTCGAACACGGAGTTACATCGTATAACGACGCAATCAATATGGTCGGTGAAATTTACGATCTTTTGCCGGATCAGGGTCTTTTGTTTGTCGGGGGCACGGATTTTTTAGTATTGCAGGAACAGGATTTTATCAATATTGGGTTTGAAGTGGTCGAGATGGGCAACCACGCTAATTTTTTTGATGAATCGGTTTTACCGAAACAATTTTATATTCTTCGCAAGCCGATAGCAAAATCTTCATTCATATTGCCCGGAACAATTCAGCCTCAGGAACAAATCGTTACGGATCAGCGTATAATAGAACATGGTACTCTCCTGCAACCCGTGCAAGATGCTTTTGAATTTGTGTTACAGCTCAATAAAGCGAATTTAACATTGACGTCGCCTCACGATAACAAAACATACAGTCTACAGCTACTTCCGAAAATTAAGATTCAAAGGCCGGACGGCGGAGTGCAACTCATAACAGATCTTTCCCATGAATCTATGGAGGCATCCGTAGACGGCAAAGTGTATTACGAGATATTTCTTGTAACCGACGACGCTAAATCGTTATTGCCGGTTATGGAAGGCACTATGAGTATTGGACTCAAGGAATTTACTATTAACCGTGTAATGCTGGAGTCGGTCAATTTTCAAGGTTTGCTCAAAGACCTGCACGATATAGATTTTACTTATACCATTGCGCGGCAACTCAGTCAATTGCTTCCTGATGACAGTGTACTCACTATAGATTCCGATCTGAGTCATGGTATGATACTAGCGTTGTATCAGACGCTGGCGTCTCCTAAAAATACCGATTTGTTCAAACAGTTACAGGAGTTGTCGGCGAAAATAGCAAATCTTCGGCAGAAACATACTCCGGTAGATGATCTGCTTCAGAAATTGTATGAAGGCACTGCCGTTTTACGAAGAGAACTACAACGGGCTATGGCAGATACCGAAACCTTGTCGCACATGAACGATAAGATCGACGCGCTGACTAATCTTGCGCCGGTCAGGCCGTTTATAGATGCCGGTTTTTCAAAAGTCCAACTCAGTCAGTATGGAAAAGATAACCGAATAGCTCTGACAATGCAAAAAAGCCGGCAGATACCTCTGGTTATGACTAGAGGGTCATTGAGGCATGGATTTATGCAGAATTCGGAAGCTTCCATTCCGGATAACACTTCTGACAAAATACGCGAAAAGCTACTTGAAATACAGGAAATTCTTGTGGCGCAACATAAAGTAACAGACGAGTATTTCCGGTCGCTGACTTTCAATGTCGTTCAGGGAGCCAAGACACATCTTAAGCTACAGGCCGGCGTCAACACTATAGTTCTAAACTATGACCTGTTTCGCGATATAGACGGTAATCATGATATGCTTGTCATGGAAATCGAAAAGGGAATCCAACGTATTCAGATACAAAGTTTCGCGGCTGTCGAAAGCATTGCGCCTATCGAACCGGCCATTCAGGAATTATATCTGTTGCTCCACCATATTCAGACATTCATAGATATACGCTATACGGATGCGTCTTTGCAACAGGGAATCCGGCGCCAGCAGGATATTTTGCGCCGAATGGAACGGGATATGGATACGGAGGATAGGACGTTACTGCAATTGTTCAAGTATATCTATAATAATGAAATCAAAAGTGCGTGGGCAATACGGTATACCGCTTTCAAGCTGATTACCGCGACGGGCGAGTTCGAAGGCACCAACATATATCCTGAGCATATCAGAAGTCAGCTAATGGAAACTAGCGATACAGCGATATTCAATGAAATAGACCGCATAATCCAGTTGATGGAATACTCGTTTATCAAAGAGGTTGTAACTAAGTCGCGGACTTCGAAATATTCGCTCAATATCCGGTCGCACAAGGAAAAAAGCATCAATGAACTTATACAGGGTAATAGGTTGCAGGTAGGATATATCAAAATCCAGAATTTCAAGGATGTGTTCAATACTTTTGGAGCCGGCATCGATCTTGGGCATTCTCTGGGAGATATCGGAATTTATGTCATAAGCCGCCAACTAAAGGAGGCTTTTGAAAAAGAGTTGCAACAATATGGAATTACTGTGCATATAGGTAACGCCGGGTCGGAGTTTTTTATATCGTTTTCCGGAGCCGTGGATGTTGATTTGGCGGCTATAATGCAGGATATTCTGATTAACCCGAAATCTTCCTTCAGAAAAGATATTATCACTGAAACTGAACTCGCGTTAATAGATTTTGTCGGTAAAGAAAAATTTGCGGCTATAGCCGATCAGTTCCGTCATGGGTTTACGGAAGATAAGATTCATTTTTATGCCGGTTTGTCTGAATATATTCAGGTTGAAAAGGCGGATGAGGAGTCGGATATCGAATCGCGAAGTCTTCGTATTGCCCATCAGGCCGCTCTTGCGATAGACCGAATGTATCTTCAGGCGTTTCAAGTAGCTAAACATCAGCAGTTGCATTTTGATACGTCGTACAGCGAAATGCGAGAACAAGCAATTCAAAAAAAGACAGTCGATCTGGCCGATCAGTCGGAACTGGCAGGGATGTTAGCTCCCGTAGTGAAAGGGGCAGGCAAACAACTAAAGAGCGGGCTTATGGTTTTCTCACCCGAGTACCAGTCCGAAATAGAAGAAAACCTGAATTTAGGGTTATTGACCGAATACCAACTATTTCACAGGCCTATAGCGCCGACATATCAGCACTATACAAGTATAGAATCGCTGTCAGACAGATTGCTTCTGGCGATAGAGAACAGATCGGATGAGGGCATAATCAGTGAATTGAAAGATCGAATTGTGGAAACAGTATTGCAGTATAAATCGCCGAATCTCAGTCAAAGCGAATTCATCAACGAAGGCAATGAAAATTTCAAGCGGATCATCAATTTTTGTATATCCAGCACACCTGACTATGACATATCTCTGACATTCCGTCTAGGAGGCGATGAATACGGCAAACTTGTATGGGATCCGGTATCTAAGGTATTGCACATTTATCGTTTCGACGGCAATAATGTCGGAGCGACTACGTTCGAGTGGGGTATCGATATAGGCGACAAACTGATAGATGAGTCTTTGCGCATTATTTCCCACACTGACGACATGACCCAGCTTCAAAAAAATATAGAAACATTTTTTAACGATATGAACGACCATGGAATCGAATTAGATATGCAGGAATTACAGGATATACGTAAGAAAACCCCTTCAGCGCTTGTTTTTGACGAGTCCAATTACCGTTTATTGAAACAGAACGGTACATTCTTAGATTTTACGAAAGATAACTCGACGGTTATTGTGCGCAAAGAAGACGGCAGATTTATGATGGTTAAATTCCCTGATATACATGTGCCGTACACGATTCAGAAAGATTCTATCACATTTAATTACGAGACGCTCGCGCCTGACCCGCAGTTTGAGTCGGCGGTGTCTGTTACATTTCTTGTAGGTGATTCCGCGATTGATTTCAAAATCAGTAAAGATTCGGAAACAGGCGATGTCGTGATATCGTCTCAAGATGAACGAGCCCCAAAAAGAGTTGCCGTTTCTTCGGAGCAAATACAGCGAGGAGAACAAATAACCATTCCTATTGCCGGAGCCGAACCGATATACTTTTTCATATCCATGGGTTATCGCAATAATGTATCTATAGAAGGAAACATCCTTGCTTTGCGTGAGAACGAATTTCAGCGCGTAAAATTAGCCGGCAACAAACTGGTTGAAAAAGATGGAAAACTTGCTGTCTTATTGGTGTCAAGGCCGGTTGTGAGCACAGGGTATTTAGCCATAGACACTAAAAAAATAGATCCGAAATACCTTTCTCGAGATATTTCGGTAATTCAGGGGCGCGCGGATTCGGCGTCTGAAGTCGCGAAGGAACGGACAAAGCTACACCAGATACTTTACAATGGCGCAGTGCGAAATGAATATACATTTCATGAGTCGGAAAACAAGTTTACCGGTTCTCCACGCGAAATGACTTCTTTCGACCGAATAGATTTTTCCTTCTGGGATACGCTTGTTTCACGGTATATCATTGAAGGTTCGAAGGAAAAACTGAACCGCCGTATTGAGTATTTTACTTCTAATGAAGACAATTTACAGGCTGACGACATATTTATACTGGCTCAGATGTACATTAATAATCCGAATCTGATCGACGATTTTCAAAAAACCATGTTGCTGTATCGCCTTGTAGCGTCTTACCACTCATTTGCGGATTTTGAAACCAGATTTATGGTAACGAATACGCTACGCGATATCCTTACAAGCGTCGACAAAGATGTATGGCATACTGGGATAGCTGTTTTCCTGAGCATGCTTCCTTCTAGGCGAGATGAAAGCCATGAAGAACTTTTTCAAAGAACACTCAATCTTATCAGGTCGGAAGATCCGAATCCCAAACAATTGATGTTGTGGTATAAGAGTCAGCCGTCAAATTTCCATGAATGGGTAAAATTATTGATTGACACAGGAAGTGTGAATATTATCGAGTCCCTTCATCAAATGACTTATGATGAACTTGACGAATATTCTCATGAAATCGATATGTTTTTGCCGATATCGCAACAGTACATAGAATCTTATAATGCGGGATGGATAGTCGAAAGCAACGTGCGTAATCATCCTGAACATAAAATAATTACTGATAACCTTGGATATCATGACAAAGAGTCTTTGAAAAGCGCTTATGATTTTGCGCGCTCAATGGTTTTTGAATCGTTAAGACATTTAATGAACTGGAATGACATATCAACGGAAGAACGGAGCACGTTACTAAACCTGATTACCGGCACCAGAATCATTGAGGATTCGATCGTAAAAATTTTTGGCAGGGTTGTCAAGCTGGGTGATATTCAGGCAATACACATTGCTCAAGGTGAAAAATCGCAAACTAAGAATGAATATTTCGTTACAGTGGAACTGATCGACGGCACAAGGTTTGAATCTATATCGTTAAATATATTACCCAACTTTATGACAATCTATCCTGTATCGTCACGCAAATACTTTACTGCCCAAGCGTTGAAGGAATATATTGCCCGTGCCGGTAAAATTTCGGCTGTCGATCCGCTTCTTTCAACCGCTCCCGGTGATTATTATGAAATATCATTGCCTGACAATATATTTTCTCGAGTCGTAACCGGCAAAAAAATCGATTCGGCAACATCAGCCAAGTTAATAAGCGAAGCCGGCAACAATTTTCGCGGTAAAAAAGTGGAAGAAGAAAAGAACGATATCGCTTTTAAAGATATAGTCGCGTACATGCGTATATGGGATATACTTGGTCGCGAGATGTTTTTTGAGTCTCCGTCACCGAATAATATTTCAAAGGGAACTAATATATCGTCTCTGCAATACATTCAAGCAGGCGTTTCCAATGAAGAAATTGTCACCCGCCTGTTTACAAATTATAGCGAGCATGTTCCGGCAAACGTTATTTTTGACGCGATCGTCGCTTTTTTTACAACGTACGATCCTTTATCCACATCGGCAGGATACCAGTTTTTGTCTTCTTCTTACGAAAAAATGGAAAATATGGATGTCAAAGACGCATTATTTATCTATTTAAATAATTATCTCGGCTATCTTAAGACTGAAATTAAGTCGCATACGGAAATACCTTTAAATCTTTTTCTGACAAGTATTCGTATATCAAGAATCATTTCGCATATGCCTAGCGAATCGAGTTTTTTTACCGACGCTTTGGCTGTACTTGAAGAAAAAGTGTCTTTTGATAAAACTGTTACGCTGAATTACCCTACGTACCGGTTTATTGTGGAAACGGTTACAAACAGATATCATTTGCCTGTGCAAGAGCTGATAGCGCTTGAGAATGATGTCATAGCTTTTTTCACTTTGTTCGGTTATAACCCTGAGCAGGAACTTCAAGAACTACTGCTAAGTTTATCGTCTATCAACCAGAACTATATAAGCGACAACAGCGTAAGAGAACTTATAGACAGGATAGAGTCCATTGAAGTGGCTATCGGATTGAAAAATCCGGACGAATTCTCATCAGTTACGTGGCAGGGCAATACTTATGGTGTCCATCCGTATACATCGCCTATATCGATTCCGATGTCGAATCCGGGGAGTATGCCGCCTGTAGACGCAGTATACTTTTTCGACGAGCAGGTCGCGAATCATTTTTCTGCTCAAGACCGGCCGTTTATCGTATCTTTTACAGGCCGTGCCGCCGCCGGTAAAATAGAGGCTCTCAATTTTATTATCAAACACAGCACCGTAATCAGCGAAAACGATGTCGGTATCATCAAATCGGATGATATAGTAAATGCCCAAGGTAAAGTTGATATGGGCGTGCTCAGAAACGAACTTGATCTTAATAAGGATAAAAAGGTTATTATATTATACGGGCGAGATATTCTGCTTAATCCGGAAATCACATCTGTTATTACATTTGACTATAACATCTTTGTCGAATCTGACGAGGCCAGCCGCATAAAACGATTCCTTCAAACCGGCAACACCAATTTACTTAACCGGATGCTGATAGATAATATCGTGAATCGATGGGGTTTATTGCATGCCGACGATCAATTGCCGGTACAGCCTAACGGTATTGACACGCAACGTACTCAAGCCGGACTCATTATAGATATGAGTTCATCGGAATCGACCGCGTTACGTCAAACACGGGTTTGGGAACCTGAAACAATCTCAATGATAGTCTCTGACGACCTTGAAGTGGCCGAGAACATGAAAAACTATTTGAATATGATGAAAAATGTATTTCACGGCGATACGACTCGAAAGCATGTGGCAATATACGAACCTCAAAATGCGGTTATCGTTACAGCTCTGGCAATGGCAGGGTTTCGCGTAACTGTTATAAGCGAGAAACTCAATGAAATAAACCTTTCTTTAAGCGATCAATACCGTATAAAAGTCGCTGGAGGATCTATATCCTTTGCCGATAAATTTATCGCCGAGAAAGCGGAGTTCCAGAAACCGAATATGTTCGATCTAATTATTATAAACGACGTACCGAAATTGTTGGAAACTCAGCGAACCTTGTATACTCAAACAACTTCACAGACATCTCAGGCATTGCTCAACTCGCTACGTTACAACGGTATCCTTATGATGACACCTGACGTTTACTGCGATACGCTCAAAGCCGTATCTGCGCAAATGAATATAAGTATTTCCGATATTACCGAATCGGACACCGGTTTGACATCTTCACCTCAAAGCCCGTGGGGACAACCATTGTCGTTACTGCGGAAAAATATACCTGCCAATCAGCTTGTGGATCTTAAGATACCTTTAGACGCTCCGCTTATCGACGCTATCAATCAGACGGAACCGGTTGTACAAACACATCCTCCGGCAATTATCGCTATAGACTTTGATGATATTGAAAGCTATGCAACTCAATGGGATGCATACGTGTTGATAACCGCGTTAAAAAAGAGGCAGGAATATTACCGCAAAGAAGATATACCGGTACAGTTTGCGTTTGTATCTACACAATCTTCATCTCAGCAAATTCGGGCATTTCTAAAGATAACGGAACGGGCGGATTCGTCTAATTTCCTGTTTCTTGGCAATGAAGATTTGATTGATTCGGCTTTTGTGCCTGAATCGGAGCGAGCGGCATTGTTTGCAAAAGTGCCGCAACGGTTGTCGCAACTTTCTCGGTTTTTCAATCCGAATATAATACTGATCGAGTCCGATCCTGAACGCGCCCGTCACGCGATATCCGCAAACTCAATAGTGCTTGATATTTCAAGTCTTATCGGCGCAGGACAGCTTGTGGATGAGATTCTTCAACTGCAATCGTTTCTTGAAACAACATTGCTAAGCAACAAGATCGACAGGCGGCTCATAGTTTCTTCGGCATCGCCGACAAATCCTTTTCGTGAGAAGGTTGCCGAAGCTACTTCAGGTCAACCTCGTCATTTACATGAACTACTTGATCATGATACCGTCAGCTTTCATGACCTGCGCGGACTTGTAATAGTTCCCGAGTCGGAACTTCCTAAACCGCAACCGTTACGCAGGACAATCAGTAATTTGGCACCTGTAGATCAATCGCTGTAACTACACTATTTTTTTGGGTCAACATGTTGTTTTATGCATTCCGGTTGAATGCTGAGGATATTTTTGCGTATATGCCTGCTACTCAATCTAAAACGTAGAACAAACCACCATGTTATTGCGAAAAATTTAAGTAGCGGCAAAGGTTGTGTCACTACCTCCACCCTGCCTGCCTTGATAGCATGTATTATGCTTTCTGTAGAAAAATCATCCGCGTCAACAAGCGAATATGTTGTTCCGAATTGCGTTGCGCAGTGCATATCGGAAAACCCTACTACCGGCAATCGGAATGCTTCGCTCATTTCCAGCATTTTGCGGTTTGGATTGTAAAATTGCGTATAAAAATGACTGTATTCAAGGGCGTCGAAACAGTCTATATTCTCAATAAGTTGATTCTGCAGGCAACAACTCGACGGGTAAAACGGATGAGGAGCGACTACAAGATTGTCGTCATTTTTATGCATTCGTATATCGTCGAAAGTCTCTATTGCGCTTCTAACCCGAAAATTATACAATAAAACATGTTTCCGGTTTATGAAGCATTCCGTACCCGGAATAAGTAGAATTCCATTTTTGCGGGCGTATTGTGTGACGTCTTTATCTTCATATAATATACCGTGATGAGTGAACGATAAAACCTGATATCCCATTGAGCGTGCCATATCGATACATTCAAACGGCGACATAAGTCCGGCGCAACCCATTGAGCGGTCGAGAAAGTCATGTGATGAGTGCAAATGCAGATCAGCTTTAAATCGGGGCATATAATCTTTTCCTGTTCTTAGCGGAACTTTTTATGTATAGTTGTTATATATTATATCGTAATAATAGCTGTAAAATTTACGTATCTTTCAAACCATGATGGTATTTATATAATTATATGTTGAAATATATTAATGTGTTAAACCATTTTTAAAAAAGTGAGGGGACATGAAAAAAGTTATCCTTTTGGTTCTATGTTCAATGCTACTGTCTTCCTGTGCAATTTCACAAAACAATCAAGATCAATCAGGCATTGCGCCGGAAGGAGCGCCTGCTGATATTACGCTATCCGCCAATTCCGGCGAGCCGTCAGGATCGGCAGGCGAAGCCGCTGTATACGGCAAAGAACGTTTTTTCTCCCGTCCCGCAGGCTCAAGGTCTGTTTGGGTATGGGGCAACGCTTACAAAATGCTACAAGATGCGTCTAAAAAGCGGGATTTCTTGGATTTTCTAAAAAAACCCCACGACATATCCGAACCTATAACCAATGTCTATTTGGATTGCTCGCGAACCTATTTGATAAATGATAATTATAAAAAGAAACTGGCCGATTTCATAACTGCCGCCCATGAACAGGGCGTATGCGTGCAATTTCTTGCCGGCGACCCTGCATGGGCATACCAAAACAGAACCGTGATATCCATAATTGAGGCTATGGCAAAATATAATGCCGAAGTGCCGCCTCAGGCAAGGTTTGACGGAATCCATTTCGATATTGAGCCTCATACCATGCCTATATGGGGTAGAGACGACCGTCTGCGAAGCCGCTTTCTTACATCCGCACAACTTTACGGAGAAAAAATGCGGGAGCATAACCCTGACATAGTGTTCGGGCTGGATTTGCCTATTTTCTGGAACGAAGACGAAATACGAATATTTGCCCAAGCCACTGATTATATTACATTAATGAATTACACTGATAATCCGGTTTCCATGGCAAACCGTGCCGAAAAATTTCTTAAAGTGGCTGAGGAACTGGGCAAAAAAGTTGAATCCGGAATAGAAACGCAAGAGCCGTCTGTCAAGTGGGGCGTGACGCCGCCGATTACTTTTTATGATGAAGGATATGAAATCATGGAATCCGCCCTTGCGAAAGCCGGAGAAATAATGGGCAGGTCACCTGCTTTCATTGGTTTTGCCATTCATTACGACGAATCATACCGAAATATGAGTAAAGAACGGGTAATCCTGCGTGATAACCGTGTATACCCTGAGCAACCGGTGATTTCTATTCCTCAGAGCAAAGCTCCTATAGTTATCGACGGTAATCTTGACGATTGGCAGGAAGCTGGTGTGGTGGAAATAAAAAACAAGAAGCATGTCGTTTACGAAATAACGCCGGGAAAATGGGAAGGCAATCATGATTTGAGCTGTAATTCTTATTTACTTTGGGATTCCGAGGCGCTGTATATTGGATTCGATGTAACAGACGACGTGATTTTTCAGAAACATACAGGAAGTCAGATGGTTACAGGCGATCATTTAGAGTTGTGGTTTGATACCGATTACCATGGCGACGAAGAAACGTCATACCCCAGCGACGACGATTTTCAGATCGGAATCAGCCCTGGCAACTTCGATACCGTAGATCCGAGTATGACTATATGGCTACCCGGCGACAGCAAAGAATTCGATTTGTCGTTAATTACTTATGCCGTTGCAAAATCGGATACAGGGTATCGGATAGAGATGAAGATACCGTTTTCATTTTTCAAGATCGGCGCGCCCTCTGCCGGCGGGTATATGCGTATCAATATAGATCCCAGCGACACGGACGGCCCTGTGGACGATCAAGAAATCCTCATGTCCAGTTCAATTAGCAGGGAATACGGAAATCCGCGAACATTCAGGCTGGTTATATTTGAGTAATATTAAGTTGTATTCGAAAAACTAAATTTTATACGCTCAAACTGTAAGCGGGTCTTGATGCAGATCCTTTAGCTTTTCAAAAAATGAAACGACCTTATCTGAAATAAAATGCCGCTCGTAATCGAGAGGAATTACGTGATTGGATTTTTCCAGCCAATGAATCTCTTTGATTGGCGACGATATTTTTTCGAAAATCTCAAGCGATCCGTCCGGAGCTACGACCCTGTCGCCTTTTGCATGCATGATCAGTGTAGGTATTCGTATTTCGCTCAACCGCGGTATGATTTCCTTTGCCAGCGAAAACATTCTAGTAGCAGGCCGTGTCGGTATTTCTGTGTAGCAGACATGATCTTTGCGGGTTACCGGATCATTGATGTTCACGAAATTTATGGATTTTCGCACATACGGCACAAAACCGGTTGAGTTTTCGATAATCCACTCAGGGTTGACGCCGGGAAAAAAATAGTTGCTCATGCGCAGGAACGGCGACAGCAGAACCATTCCTCCTAGTTTTTTCTTTAATGCAAGATCAAGGGCGAGTAGCCCTCCGAGAGAAAAACCCACCACATAGACCGATGAATACTTGTTGCTTAATGTATGATATTCGTTGCAAACCGCTTGCGTCCAGTGATGATAGTCCATATCCTCCAATTCGCGCGGGTGTGTAGCGTGTCCTGGCAGTAACATTCCTCTGACTGTATATCCTTTTTCATTTAAAAATTCGCCGAGAGGTTTCATTTCACAAGGTGTGCTTGAAAAACCGTGAATGCACAAAATCGCATTTTTGTCTGTTCCTTTGAGGTAAAATGG
Source organism: bacterium (assembly GCA_018435605.1). Taxonomy (GTDB): domain Bacteria; phylum Auribacterota; class Auribacteria; order Auribacterales; family Auribacteraceae; genus R3-B46. Next base: position 22,192 of record JAHDNF010000016.1, read on the forward strand.
TTGCGCTGGCGGATGAGAATCGGCAAGATTGGTGCGCTGTGACCTGCGAATTCTGGTAACCCACGCAAGGTAACCTCCGTAAAATAAAGGCAGAGTCAAGCCTATCAAGGCCGCCAATCCTTTAAGCATATACACCTCTTATTCTGTTGATGAAACGACATATAAAATTACATCAGCCGTAATGACTAAAGTCATTATAAGCTCTTTTTATTATAGGTTCTATTGTATTATTCTTTTAGCCGATTGTCAAAGCCAGTTTGCCGAATTGATCTCCCGCCTCCATCCTTCCTGTGGCTACTTGTATCTCATCTAATGGATACACGGAATCGATAACCGGTTTAAGTTTGTTTACCGTTATAGCGTCAAGCATTTGTCGGAATTCATTGTCAGAGCCCATCGTCGATCCGAGTACCTGAATTTGCTTCCAGTATATTGCCTGAAGATTGATCTCGGCTGTTGCGCCTGTGGTAACCCCGCAAAGAACAATGCGCCCGCCTTTTCGAACCATATCCGGATTAGACAGCATAGTCTTGGCGCCTACTGCATCTATTATCACATCAACACCGTTTTTACCCGAAATACGCAAGACTTGCTCGACAACGTTTTGTTCGGTGTAAGATATGACATGATGAGCGCCGAGCAGGCGGGCTTTAGCCAGTTTTTCACCGCATGATGATGTGACGATTGTTTCCGCTCCGGCTAATATTGACAATTGCAACGCGGCCTGCGCTACACCGCCTCCTATCCCATGTATCAGTATTTTTTGTCCGGCGGTTACCTTGCCTTTCGTCATGAGCATACGCCATGCTGTTAAGAAGGTAAGCGGGAATGCCGCCGCCTCGGTGAATGTCATGTGCGCGGGTTTCGGGTATACGCGAGAAGCCGCAACCGAAACCAAACCTGCGAAAGTTCCATGCTTTGTCAAGCCGAGTATACCGAACGAATCGCACTCGCTTTGTTGTCCTGAGCGGCACGCACGGCATTTTTCGCACGGCAAACTGGGATTTATTACGACTTCGTCTCCTACATTGATTCCGGCACAAGCAGAACCGACACTTCTGACAATTCCTGAACCGTCGGAACCGAGTATATGCGGCATTGGCAAATTTTTACCCGGACGGCCTAGCCTTACCCATATATCCAGATGGTTTAGCGCCGCCGCCTTTAGCTCAATGACCACCTCATCCGGTTTTGGTTGCGGGTCGTCAAGATACCCTACCTGTAATACGGAAATATCGCCGAATTCTTGTATAAAGCATGCTTTCATGTTTACCTCCCTGTAAATAATGGTATTGTCTTTTCTTAATTTACCTTCTGCCGTTAACAATCCGCAATATTTTTTATCAGGGTATTTAAAGAAAAAGGTAATTCGTCTTTATTGATCGCTTTGCAATTCATGTTTGCCTGCAATGATACCCGGCTTAAAGTGTTAATCTTTTCACGTATTCTTTTGTTTGATTAGAGGAAAATTTTGCCAATTTCTGGCGGTTTCTTTAGAGTTAATATTCTTAAAATTAACCCTTATTTTAGTTCAAAGGATATTTTCGCTTGTATTTGGAGCGCCTGTTATGCTAAATATACACTACAAAAAAATTTTTGAGCTTTGAAAATAGTTTGCTTATCGCTATTTTTCAAGGATGATCTTAAAATAATTCGGTAATATAATTGAGCGTAATACTATAAAGCGGGGCTCGGAAGATCGGGTAAATTCGATTGGCGCGTGTTAATCCGTGTACTCATTCATTATTTTGTTGCAAGAAAAATTTTCAATGTTTTAAGGTCGGGGCGTAGCGCAGTTTGGAAGCGCACTTGAATGGGGTTCAAGGGGTCGGAGGTTCAAATCCTCTCGCCCCGACCAGTTTTTTTGAAGGAAATTTGTTTTTATGGAAAAAACTATAACGTTAGCGCTTCTGGGATTCGGCACTATCGGAACCGGTGTTGTAAAAACTCTTAAGCAGAACAAACAGTTGCTGGAAAAACGCATCGGAGCGAATCTGTCGCTAAAATGGATAGCCGATCTTGACATTGTGAGAGATAGGGGAGTTGAAGTCGATCCGTCAACGCTAATCACTGACGGAATGAGGATTGTCAACGATCCTGAAGTCGATATCGTCATCGAACTTGCCGGCGGGTGTACGTTTGCTCGTGAGTTTATACTTCAGGCTCTTAAAAACGGCAAATCGGTGGTTACTGCCAACAAGGCGTTGCTTGCCGAACATGGCCGTGAGATATTCAATGCTGAACAGGAAAGTTCCGGACTTATAGGGTTCGAAGCCAGTGTGGCAGGCGGCATACCTGTTATCAAAACGCAAAGGGAAGGACTGGTAGCGAACAATATTTTGAGTATATACGGTATAATTAACGGGACTGCAAATTATATACTGACAAAAATGAGCAAAGAGAAAATTTCTTTTGACGAGGCTCTGCGCGATGCACAAAAACTCGGGTATGCCGAAGCAGACCCGTCATTTGATGTGGACGGTATAGATTCAGCGCATAAACTGCTTTTACTCGGTTCGCTTGCGGCTGAGACTATTTTTTCCATGGATCAAATCTATGTTGAAGGGATCAGGCACATAACCGAACGGGATATAGAGTACGCGGCTGAATTCGATTATGTCATAAAACTTTTGGCTATTTATAAGAAAAAGAACGGTATGGTTCAACTGCGCGTTCATCCCACTTTGCTACCGTGTTCCAATCTGCTCAGTTCGGTGATGGATTCGTTCAATGCCATATCATTTCGCGGCGATATTGTAGGTACTAATATGTATTACGGGCGGGGAGCGGGCGAAATGCCTACGGCGAGCGCTGTAGTGGCTGATATTATTGATATAGGCCGTGCTCTTGTAAGCGGCACATTAAGGAACCGCAACGATTTTCATAATACGGCCGATATACCGGTCGTCCAAAATATTGACGATATCGAGACACGCTATTATATGCGTTTTAGTGTTATTGACCAGCCGGGGGTTCTTGCGCAAATATCGGGTATACTCGGCAAAAACAATATAAGCATTTCCGATGTGTATCAAAAGGAGCGGCGCGCCGGTGACGCGGTTCCTCTGATCATGATAACTCATCGCGCCAGAGAACATGATGTGCGCTCCGCGCTTTCGGAAATAGCCAACCTTGATATCATCAAGGCGGATACGGTTTTTATCCGTATGGAAGAGTGAAAGTTGAAAGGATGCTACGGTGAAATATATCGTTTGTGTCGGTGACGGTATGGCGGATTATCCTATTGAGGAGATCGGGGGCAAAACTCCGTTGCAATATGCCAAAACTCCGAATCTCGATAAAATAGCCGCGGAAGGCAGAAGCGGGCTTACAAAGAATATACCGCGTAAGATGCCTGCCGGAAGTGATGTAGCTATTTTATCTATACTCGGATACGATCCTCGAAAGATATACTGCGGGCGGGCTCCATTGGAAGCGGCGGCTCATGATATAGACCTGCGTGAAGGGCAGATTGCTTTAAGGTGCAATCTGGTTACTATCTGTGATGGAATAATGATAGATTACAGCGCCGGTCACATTTCAACCGAAGAAGCGTCGGAGCTTATAGTAGCGTTAAACGAACGTATTGGCATACCGGGCGTAAAATTTTATAAAGGTGTAAGTTACCGCCATCTGCTGATTATAGATGAAAATGAGGTCAACTGTAATTTTAAGCAGTTGCGTTGTGTTCCGGCGCATGATATCGTAAACCAACACATAGAACACAATCTACCCAAAGGCAATGGATCGGATTTTTTATACGACTTGATGCGTAAGGCGTCGGAAATACTGAAAGATCACGAGATAAACAATGTAAAACTTGACCTGCAGGAAAATCCAGCCAACAATATATGGTTGTGGGGGCCTGGCTCTAAACCTAAACTGGATTCGTTTACCGATAAATATAAAATTACAGGCGGTATGATATCGGCGGTCGATTTGTTGCGCGGAATAGCAAGGCTTGTGGGGCTGAATGTAATCAATGTACCGGGGATAACCGGTTTTTTTGATACGAATTATGAAGGAAAAGCGGATTACGCTATTCACAGCCTTCTGGAAAACGATTTCGTATTTGTTCATGTGGAAGCGCCTGACGAAGCTGGTCACAGCGGATCGTTGACGGAAAAGATTAGGGCTATAGAAAATTTTGACGAGAAAGTCGTTGGCCGGATTATGAACAAAGCGCCACAGTTTTTTCCCGAATGGCGCATTATGGTGTTATCCGACCATACTACGCCTATTTCGCTAAGGAAACACGGCATGGAACCTGTTCCATTTTCCGTGATGGGTACCGGAATCAAGCCGGACAAAGTAACCGATTTCGATGAAATTTCCGCCAAAAAAGGCGGGTATAGAACTCAGGATGGCTGTAGCCTGATGTCAATACTTTTTGCATGATAAAACATATAACATAGGAGCTCGAACGGAAGATCATGGCACTGATAGTACAGAAATATGGAGGAACCTCGGTTGGTGATATAGAAAAAGTAATCAATGTTGCTAAACGAGTTATCGAAACCAAACGAAAGGGGAATAAAGTCGTTGTCGTTGTGTCCGCTATGGGCAAAACGACCGACCATTTAATTGCCATGGCAAAACAGGTCTCCAAAAATCCCTCTGACCGTGAACTGGACATGCTTGTCTCGACCGGTGAGCAGATTTCTGTCTCACTGCTTGCGATGGCGATTCACGAACTTGGAGAAGGAGCTATTTCGCTTACGGGCGGGCAGGTTGGGATTTTCACCGATACAGTGCATACGAAAGCGCGTATTCTGGAGATAAAAGCCGACAAGATGCTCGAAGAGCTCAATAATAATAAAATCGTTGTTGTCGCTGGATTTCAGGGAATCACGATTAAAAATGAGATTACCACACTCGGCCGTGGAGGCTCGGATACAACAGCCGTAGCGTTGGCCGCGGCTCTCAAGGCTGATTTGTGTGAAATATATACCGATGTGGATGGCGTTTATACCGCTGATCCGAGGATTGTTAAAAATGCTCGTAAACTCAATGAAATTACCCATGAGGAAATGCTTGAACTTGCCAGTCTTGGCGCAAAAGTTCTGCATGCTCGGTCGGTGGAATTTGCCAACAAGTATAGCGTACCGTTATGCGTCCGTTCAAGTTACAACACATCGGAAGGAACCTATATTGTTAAGGAGATGGATGTTATGGAAGAACCCGTAATAAGGGGTGTCACAGTAGATACCAGCGAAGCTAAACTTACTCTGTTGCGAGTACCGGATCAACCGGGCGTTGCGGCACGTTTGTTCAACAAAGTAGCGCAGAAGAATATCAATATCGACATGATTATTCAGAATGTCAGCGAACACGGTCATACAGATATATCGTTTACATTGAACCGTAACGATATTTCTAGAATCAAACCCCTGCTTGACGAACTTGTATCCGAACTCGAGGCTTCAGAAGTTACCATTGACGAATCGATAGGAAAACTGTCGGTAGTAGGTATCGGTATGCGCTCGCACTGCGGGGTAGCGGCCAGAATGTTTTCCGCATTGGCCAAAGCCAATATAAATATATCTATGATAAGTACCTCTGAAATTAAAATTTCTTGCGTTATCGCCGAAAAAGATGCGTCCAAAGCCGCTCAGGTACTTCATGACGAATTCGAACTTGATAAGGAGTAACTAAGATTATGAAAATATCCATATATGATACAACGCTGAGGGATGGCTCTCAGGGTGAGGGAATATCGTTTTCAGTATCGGACAAGATAAGAATAGCCCATGAGCTTAATAAACTAGGTGTACATTTTGTAGAGGGCGGATGGCCTGGTTCCAATCCGAAAGATATAGAGTTTTTCAGGGAAATACGGAATCATAAATTCGAAACGACCAAGATAGCGGCATTCGGCTCTACCCGCCGTTCGAACGTACTGCCCGAAAACGACGATAACCTGATCAAACTGCTTGAGTCTGAAACGCCGGCTGTTACAATGTTCGGCAAAAGCTGGACGCTTCACGTATTGAAAATTTTGAAAACTACCCTTGATGAAAATGTCAAAATGATATACGACAGCATCAAACTCATGAAAGATAACGGACGGCTTGGGTTTTACGATGCGGAACATTTTTTCGACGGATACAAAGACGATCCGAAATACGCCATAGAAACCTTGCTGTCAGCTCAGGAAGCAGGGGCAGACTGTATAATATTATGCGATACCAACGGCGGTTCCATGCCCGGTGAAATCCGGTCTATAATTCAGGCTGTCAAACAGCATATATCAACTCCGTTGGGAATACACTGCCACAATGACAGCGGCCTTGCCGTAGCAAATTCGCTCATCGCCGTAGAAGAAGGCGTTAAGCAAATACAGGGCACAATGAATGGATTCGGCGAGCGTACCGGTAATGCAAACCTTACGACGATTATCCCTAACCTGAAGCTGAAATACAACCATGATGTTGTTACCGGAGACCAACTCAAATTGCTTTGCGAAGTTTCTCAGTTTGTGGATGAACTGGCCAATAGATCGCACGAGAGCAATGCGCCGTACGTAGGCCGTTCGGCGTTCGCTCATAAAGGCGGTATGCACGTCAACGCAGTGCAAAAGACGCCCATCAGCTTCGAACATATCGAACCGGAACTGGTAGGCAATCAACGAAGAGTGTTGGTATCCGAACTGGCCGGACGCAGTAACATTTTCCTCAAGGCGAAAGAACTCAATATCGATTTACAGCAAAATACGCCGGAAGTCAAAGATATACTCAAACAGCTGAAAAATCTGGAACATCAGGGATATGAGTTCGAAGCGGCTGAAGGATCATTTGAATTGCTGGTTCGTAAAACATTAGAAAAACACGACAATTTTTTCGATTTGCTTGGTTTCAGGGTTATCGTTGAAAAACGAAATGACGAATTGATATCCGAAGCGACAATCAAACTGAAAGTCGGCGACAAGGAACAATACACCGTATCGGAAGGCCATGGACCGGTAAACGCTATGGATAAGGCTTTGCGTAAAGCGTTAGAAAAATTTTATCCGGCGTTGGCTTCCGTAGACCTCGTCGATTTTAAAGTACGTGTTATGGAAGGAACCAGCGGAACCGGAGCGCGTGTGAGAGTGCTTATTCAATCGCGTGCCAACGGTAAATACTGGGGTACTGTGGGCGTATCTGAAAACATCATCGAAGCATGTTGGGAAGCGCTTTCAGACAGTGTTGAGTATAAATTGCTCAAAGACGAGATAGAAGCTCGCTCTTAATCGGCGACGCTATAAAGGTTGCAAACGCTTATGGATATCCCAAAACAATATTCGCCAAAAGAAATAGAAGAGAAATGGCTGTCTTTCTGGAATGAACACAGGTTTTTTCACGCCGGGTTTGATAAGGGCGGAGAATCCTATTCTATAGTAATTCCTCCGCCCAATGTAACTGCCGCTCTGCATATGGGGCATGCGCTCAACAACACAGTGCAGGATATTTTGATTCGATGGCGAAGAATGCAGGGATACAATACTTTGTGGATGCCGGGCACCGATCATGCCGGAATAGCTACTCAAAACGTCGTTGAGAAACAGCTCGCCAAGGAAAATATATCGAGGGATCATCTTGGCCGCGAGAAGTTTGTTGAGCGAGTCTGGCAATGGCGTGACGAGTACGGCGGAAAAATTATAAACCAGCTTAAAAAACTAGGGTGTTCCTGCGACTGGGACCGTGAACGGTTTACCATGGACAGCGGGCTTAGTAACGCGGTAAAAGAGGTCTTTGTACGTTTGTACAAAAAAGGGCTGGTGTATCAGGGCGACTATATTATCAACTGGTGCCCGCGTTGCCACACGGCGTTATCCGATGAAGAAGCGGAACATCGCGATATCGAAGGAGCGCTTTATTATATAACTTACGCGGTAAAAGGAACTGATGAAAAAATAACCGTTGCCACTACCCGTCCTGAAACTATGCTGGGCGATACGGCCGTGGCTCTTAATCCCAAAGATAAGCGTTACAATGGATTGAAGGGCGCTAAGATAATTCTTCCGATCCTCAATCGTGAAATCGATGTCATAGCAGACGAGTTTGTAGACACGTCTTTCGGAACAGGTATCGTCAAGGTAACTCCTGCGCACGATCCAAATGACTTTGAAATGGGGTTGCGGCATAACCTGCCTTCAATTAACGTGATGCATCACGATGCCACTATGAATGAACAGGCAGGGCCTTATAATGGCATGGATAGATTTGCATGCCGTAAGCAATTGATCGAAGACTTGAAGAAAACCGGCGACCTGATTAAAATAGAGAAGCATCAGCACGCTGTAGGTCATTGCTACAGATGCCACACCATAGTTGAGCCCCGGCTGTCTCGGCAATGGTTTGTCAAGATGAAACCGCTGGCAGAGTCTGCGATCAGGGTGGTCAATGAAAATAAAATCCGTTTCATACCTTCACGTTGGGAAAAGGTCTACTTGGAGTGGATGACCAATATACGTGATTGGTGCATTTCCCGTCAGATATGGTGGGGGCATCGTATTCCGGTTTGGACTTGTCAGGATTGCGGCAAACTGACTGTATCGGTTGACGACCCGACCCGGTGCGAGTCTTGCAAAAGCGAAAAACTTGTGCAGGATAACGATGTGCTTGATACATGGTTTTCTTCGTGGTTGTGGCCTTTCTCCACGTTCGGCTGGCCGGAAAAAACTAAGGATTTGGACTTTTATTATCCTACTAATACTCTTGCGACCGCTCCGGAGATACTCTTTTTCTGGGTTGCGCGTATGATTATGGCAGGACTTGAATTCATGGGCGATATCCCTTTCAGTGATGTTTATCTTCATGGAACTGTGCGCGATGATTCCGGAACAAAGATGAGCAAATCACTGGGAAATACGATTGATCCTCTTGATGTCATTGAAGAGTTCGGAGCCGATGCGCTTCGTTTTTCCATAATATTGATTACCGCTCAGGGGCAGGATGTATATTTGTCGCCGGCTAAATTTGAGATAGGCCGGAATTTCGCCAACAAACTTTGGAACGCTTCACGGTTTTTGCTGATGAATTTCGGCGAGCAAACCGAATCGTTCACTCCGTATAAAAAAGAACAATTATCTTCCGACGATCGGTATATTATAGGATTGTTGCATTTGACCATTAAAGGGGTAACGGAAGCGCTCGAACAATTTCGCTTCAACGAAGCCGCTCAGATTGTCTACGACTTTTTCTGGCACAGTTACTGTGATAAATATATAGAAACTGCAAAACCTATATTGTACGGCGAAGACGAGACCGCAAAGCACACAACGCGAATGGTTTTGTTCGATGTACTTAATCAGACACTTAAAATGCTACATCCGTTTATGCCGTTCATATCTGAAGAGCTATGGCAACGACTGCATTCTATTTTTCCGGATGACACGGAGCTTGCGGCACATACCTCGGTTACGGTTGCGCCGTGGCCAAAGGTGGATTCCTCGTTGATTGACCAAGCTGTGATCGATCTTATAGACCGGAAATTCGAGCTTATTTCTGCAGGGAGAAATTTACGTAGCGAATATGATATACCGCCCGGTTCGGAAATAAAATTTTTTATCAAACCGGAGACTGAAGAGCTTAAATCGTATTTTGAGTCGGAAAATATTATGCTGAAAAAATTTCTTAGGGCTTCGTCGTTAACAATCGATACCGAATTCGAGCCTCAGTCAGGTTTTCCGTCAGCGGTTATCAAGGCAGGCGCTATTTTCATGTCTCTTGAAGGGGCGCTTGACGCTGAAAAAGAATCTGCGCGGCTAGAGGGAAAACTTGATAAACTTACGAAAGCGCTGATGGCGATAAGGAAAAAATTGAGTAATCAGAGTTTTGTCAACAATGCTCCTGAACAGGTTGTAGAAAAAGAGCGTGAAAAAGAATACGAACTGAGCGAGCAATGCGATAAAATAGAAAAAAACCTCGCGTTTATACGGTCATTAATTAAGAGATAAATTTTAAAAATTTCAAACCGATTTATCGCATTGAGCCTCAATGAACAATGCGGCGCATTCATATATTTCTCCGTCGTCATTTATCAGACGGCGGACACGCAAAACTTTAGCGATAGTCTGAAACCTTTCGTCGTGGCAGAAAATAATTTTAATGATACGATTCTGTTCGAGTTTGGTTTTTGTCGAGAAAAACATTCCTTTTGACGAGAAATCTTTGCATTTTCCCTGATAATACTCGCCCCCGAATTTTAGCTGTATTTTGATGTCGAAATCGCAGATATATCGTTCATGGCTACGCTTTTGGCGTTTTATCTTATGATTGTCCAATTGTTCGGAGAAAAATGGCGAGTGGCATTTGCCGCAGGTGATTCCCTTGAGTTTTTCCCGTGTGGTACTTAGGTTAATTCGATTGATAGTGCCGCAGAAAAAACATCGCATATAATAATATTCGCGTTGCGACGAGCGTTGGTTAGATTGCTTGAGCGAAAAATAATTGTACCGGTCGTATTCTTTGCGCCGGATAGGATCTTTTAACACAGTATACGCTTCATTGATATCCTGCGCGTTATGAGTATGCCCGCCGTAGTCTGGATGGTTTTTCAACTCAAGCATCAGTGTACGGTAAGCCGCCTTTATGACGGCAAAATCCGCTGACGGGTCAACCTGAAGTATCTTGTAATAATTTTTTTGCGCTACGCTCATCTTTTACCTTTTGCTGTTTGCCATTAATATGTTTCGGTATTTCGGATAAAATAATTTATCGTTGCGTCGTTATTTTTGTTGCTTAATCAGTTGTCTGTCCTTTTTACTTGCTTCAAATGAGATAATTTCATAATCTATTCTCGGTATATATATGGAGGGAAACATTTGCATGAATAAACACCTTGCGGCTTTTTTGCTTGTTACTGCGGTATGTATAATCGCATATTGCAATTCACTGCAAAACGGATTCGTGTATGACGACGCCTCGGTAATTGTTGAAAATCGTTATATCACAGATATTTCAAATATTAGAGATATTTTTAGCAAAGACGATTATTTCGCTCGTAGCGGAGTAGGCAAATACCGCCGGTATGGTGAAGGGAGTTATCGTCCGATAGTGACCTTGAGCTATTTTATGGATGCGGTAATCTGGAAAAAAAATCCGTTCGGGTATCATCTTGCAAATTTGATTTATCATTTGCTATACGTGCTTGTACTATATTTTCTTATTTTTAGATTATCAGGCAGTTTTACCATGGCATTGATGTCATCGGCCATATCCGCAATCCATCCTGTAATGACAGAAGCAGTCAATGCGATTTCCTTTCGTGAAGATATATTATGCGGCCTGTTTTTTTGTTCAGGCTTTCTTCTGTTTATAATGTATGTCAAATGCCGGACAAGGCCGATTGCATATCTTATTACGGCGTGTATAAGTTATTTAATGGCATGTCTTAGCAAAGAAAACGGCATAATGCTTCCTTTGCTTATTGCGGGTTATATAGTTTGGATGGACAGAAGTCCGTCCGCAAAGAGATTTTCCTTGCAGTTGAAGCGTTTTAAGAAAGAATATATTTTTCTGGGAGTTACTGCTGTTATATACCTGATAATCCGTTTTGGTTTTTTTAACTTCACGGTTGATGCCGCTCCTCAAGTTACAATTAATTTAATGGCCACCAGATTTATCCGTTTTTTTAATGTGATAAGTTACTATTTGGGGATCATTTTAGTTCCTCACCGGTTAACGCCGGCGTTCAACAATGATTTTCTGGAATCGCCGGTCTTATTGATAGTAAGTATACCGGTTTTAGCCGGATACTGTTACCTTATTCGGATACAGCGTTATAACGGGTTGACAGCGCTATTTTTGAGCTGGTTTTTGATTACACTGCTTCCAATATCCGGCCTTGTCTATCTGAACCAGCCTGTGGCTGAGCGGTATCTATATTTGCCGATGATCGGGGTAATTTGCGCAACAGTTATATTTTTATTTGAGATTTTGCGCAGAAAAAAGTTGTTTCTTCCTGTCTTTAGCGTAATTATAATTGTTTTTACAGCGAGGACTGTCGCTCAGAACGCCGTCTGGAAAAACGAGTTTGATTTGTGGTCATACACTATCAAGTATGCTCCTAAAGATTATAACACTGTTTCCAACTACGCTATCGCTTTGGCAGACGCCAAACGTTATGAGGATTCGATAGTGTATTATAAAAAGGCAATAGAACTGGATGACCGGGCGCAAACCCACTACAATCTTGCTAATGCTTATACGGCGTTGGGACTCAAAAAGCAGGCTGAAAAAGAATTCCGCACATCAATCAAAAAAGACCCAAATTATTCTGAAGCGCATAACAATCTGGGACGCATTCTTGCGGAAAGCGGGAAATATGAGGAAGCGATAGACGAGATCAAGATTGCCATTGCTCTAAACCCATATAATGCTATGGCTTATAATAACCTTGGGGGCTGTTACAACCAGTTGGGCAACTATGAAGAAGCCAAAAAGGCGTTACGGCGGGCGCTTAATATCAGTCCGGGTTACATAAGCGCGTCATTTAATCTTGGCACATCCTACTTTAAGCTGGGAGAATATGATAAAGCAATCGAGATGATGGAATATGTTTTGCATTACGAACCGAATAACAAACATGCGTATCAGTATTTGGAGTCTATCAAACGCCAGAAGTCTATAATTAAACAACATCAGGGTACCTCGGCTGGAACTTCCGTTCAAGAAACTGTGTCCGGTACTCAGCCTCCGGATACGTCTGCTGTTGGGGTAACTGATCAACGAAAGCCGGCGGCAGGCGGTTTAATCCATGCGGAAAATTTTGCGGGACGATACGATGCACAACAGGCGATTCGGGAAGGCGATATGTTGATGCAGTCCGGCCAGTACCCGCAGGCTCTGAAAATGTACAGGATAGCGGTTAACAGCCAGCCGTCAAATCCGGTTATCCATGTTAAACTTGCGGAATGTTACATGCGTCTGGGTTCATTCGACCTTGCGCACAAGACCCTTGTTAAAGCGCTTGAACTTGATCCTGAGAATAAAACGGCTAACCAGCGAATGAGTGAAATACAGCGGATTCTACAGCTTCCTTCTGCTCGATAACAGGAAAACTTGCGGGCATAAAAAAACCGGAGCGGTTATTTTGAGAATGAAGAACGATCCGATCAGTTTACCCAAGAGACTTTACCTGACAAGAGATATAACCAAGACGATAACCGCTCCAGTCATTGTATTATATCGACACCCACCGCGAAAAATTTTACAAGAATTTTAAAATATTTTTTATTTTTTAATATTTTGTAATTCTTTCATCGTGAAAATGTTACGATGTTATATGAAATCGCGTCTAAAAAGCTGTGGATGTTGTCAGGCGGAAAAAATATTGAATTCTATGACGGTATTTACGCCGAGCTGTATTAGGTCGCCTTTGTGTAGCTGGTAAAGCTCGCCTTTGAAGATGGGGTTCCGGTTGATGAAGGTTCCGTTGGTGGAATTCTCGTCAATGATGTAATATTCTTTATCGCGGTGAAATATTTTTGCATGGAAACTGGATATATACATATCCCCTTTTATGGCAAAATTGTTGTTGTGGTTTCTTCCGATAGTCGTCACTTTTTCCGAAACAGCAAATGTAATTTCACAGATAGTGAGAAACGCATTGGACTGCATGTCCGGCGGTATATTGTAAATAACGACTATATTGTCGGCTTTGACAACTTTAGGTTGCCAGCGTATTAGAGTTTCAGGTGTATTATTCAAGTCGTACATTCGATCCATATTTTCCTCAAAAATGTAAATGCGATCATGTTATATTATCGACGCAGAAAAGGCAAAACTTTATACGAAAACAAAGAAACATGAGAAAAGAGAAGATTGTTTATTTATATGCCAGATGATAGTAAGTTTTATATATGTCATTGGCTGGGCTGACATTATTTATAATAATACCCATGAGGTTGCCGCCGGAGGTAGCAAGATATCTTTCGATATTATCTTTAGTCATTTGCGGATACATTTTGTGAGCCACTATCACCAGTATTTCGTCAACGATACCGGCAAGAAGCAGGCTGTCGGCAAAACCAAGCAAAGGCGGTCCGTCGAAGATAATGAAGTCGTAATAAGGTTTCAGTGAATCTATAAGCGATTGCATCTGATGAATATCTAGTTCGCGGTCGTTGCCTGTGGCGGCAGTGCCTGCCGGTAGCAAATCGACATTATTATATACTATGGGGACAATCAGTTGTTTATAATTGTCTTTAAAGTCGGCTATATTTCGCAAACCTAGTTCAGGCGCGATGATTTCGAATAACTCCGGTAAGTCGGGTTTTCGCAGATTCGCATCAACGACAAGAACCCGTTTGCCCATATCGCCTAATGCATAGCTTATATTTACTGTAGTTAAAGACCGGCCTTCTGCGGCGCCGTTACTGGTAATTAAAATGGTTTTGCTGTTCTTCTTTTTTCTGACCATATCAAGCCGTGTGGCGATTACTCTGAACGATTCGTATTTGACTGATTCGCGCGGCAGTTCGTTTATCTTTCCGACTTGAGTCGGGATAACGCTTACAACCGAAAACGCTGTCTGGCGTGCTTTGTCAAAAACTTCTTTTTCGTAAAAACCATAGACCAGCACTAGGATAAAGCCTATGAATAAACTGCTTATGGCGCTTGCGACTATACTGTTGAAGCGCAACATCATAATCAGGCTGATGAATAGATTCTTCATATTGCTGAAATCCAGATTGGTAAACAGATATGGCCGTACATATTCGCTTTCAAGAGGCACCCTTGCTTTTTCGATCACTTCTACGGTTTCTTCAGGCATTTCAAGAAGCGATAAATGTTTGACGTATTGTTTATTGAGAAAAATATAATTTTCCTGATCCGAAAGCATTTCCTGTTTTGCTTGCAGATACAACAATTCACTGCTTTCTATATCATATAAACGTTCGCGTGCTTGCTTAATTGTAGCCAGCAAATTTTCTTCGCGATTCTTTATAACTTCATATTTTATTTCAAGTCCGCGCAACAGGCCTTCGGTTTCCTGTTGGATCTTTTCAGTGATCTCGTTTATTTTCAAGACGGTTTCGCGAATTTCAGGGTAATTTTCTCCGTAATGCTGTCTGAGCTTGGCAAGACGTATTTTTTCATTTGCCAGAAGGTGTTTTAAGATGATGATGTTGTCTTTATCAATATCGTTGAAACCGATATGGTTGCTTTGCATGGCAACAACGTTGCTTTGGATGTCCGAAGGCAGTTCTTTGATCTTCTCAAGTTTGATTTCTTCCTGCATTCTATTGATTTTTGTATCAAGATATAGGTGATTGAATACAAGTAGCTGATCCTTATCGATATTTTCGCCTGCGTAAAAATTAAGATTTTGTTCCCGTTTTAAATCTTCAAGAGTTTTTTCTGATTTGTCGAGTTTAACTTTTGCCTGCTCGATTTTCTTTTCCAATTCTTTTATTGTAAGGTCGATTCGTTCCTGACGGAATGTTTGGCGTCCTCGTTTGAATGTTTCAACGAAATTGTTAGCTACTTCTGTTGCGAGAAAACGGTTTTTCATCGTTACGCGCACTTCAAGGATATTTGCGTTTTCATGATAAGTTATTCGTAACGTACGCTGTAAGATATTCAGCGCGATTTCCTGAGGAATACGGTATCTCTTGTTGGGAGACAAATGGAGTCGTAAATCCATTTCATCAATCAATGAATCCAGTAAATCTCTGTTATGAAGTAGCACATATTGGGTAACGTAAAAATGAATGAGATATTGATGAGAAAAATATTGAGGCGCAGTTACATTCCATGAAACATTTTTAGGAGCCACGACAATTTTTGCAACTGCGGTATATGACGGTTTTTGAATCAGTGTCCGCAGAACGGTTACAGATACTGCAATGATGCAGAACAAGATAAGTAGCCATATCTTAGACCTTAGTATGGAAAGGCATTGACGATAGAATATATTAAAATTTTCACGGGAAAAACTTGTATTTTGCACTGTTTTTATACCTGTAATGGAATAATGGTTCGGCATATTGATCTTTTCATTTAATCGGTACACCGATACAATCATTTTAGAATTAAGTAGGCATTTAAAAACAGTGTATACAAGGATCCGCAAATATTCCAGACAAATATTTAGTGAATCAATATTTTGGGCTGTCGGCATGTATGATTTATTTGTGTCATAACTCTTTGATTATCTGGATATTGTAATATAACACCTTAATTTTACTATTTTTATGTTGCTTTTTTTTTGAAAAAATCGGATAATATTACATCATTTTTTAAAGATGATGAGTCAGGCAGGGTGGTTTTCTTTCAATAATAGCTACTGCAAAATATACCGCATAATTGCTGTGTTTCCTGATTTTAATTGTCATCTTCGGAGAAAATTTATCATTTAATAATCATAAATAATTTAATTCAAAAAAGCTGAAGGAGATCTTGAGCATGTTAGAACCATTACATTTATTAGACTGGCTGTTTATCGGGGCTTATTTTTGTATAACCCTCGGAATCGGCCTTTATTTTTCGCGCCGCATAAAAGAAGGCGGTACGTTGACCGACTATTTCGTTGCCGGAAGAAAAATGACATGGTGGCTTGCGGGCACTTCGATAGTCGCCACGTCATTTGCCGCTGATACTCCATTGGTTATAGCGGGATGGATGAGAAAGATAGGATTACAGCAGAATTGGTTTTGGTGGGGCGGTATTATGGGAATGATGCTGTGCACCTTTTTCTACGCGCGTTTATGGCGCAGGGCGCGAATAATTACCGACGTGGAATTTGTGGAACTTCGATACACAGGTAAACCGGCCGCAATTCTTAGGGGATTTCATGCATCTTATCGCGCATTGATACAAAACACATTGGTTTTGGCTTGGGTAACTCTTGCGGCAACAAAAATAATGGAAGTGGTTTTAGATCTTCCCACTTTACTGATATTCAAGAATTTAAACTTCAAATTGATCGCATCGGGTTCCAATGTAGTTGAGTGGCTAACGGCAAATGGAATCGATCCGCAAACTTTGCTTTTGTCAGTAGACGAAAAACTTTTCGGCGTTATTCTGTGCGTGGTGACTACTGTTTCTTATTGTACGTTTTCAGGATTATGGGGAGTTGTCGCTACTGATTTTTTTCAGTTTTTCTGCGCTATGTTCGGATGTGTAGTTTTAGCAATTATTGTGTTGCTTGAAGCGGGTGGTCCCGGTCAAATGGTGGAACTGGCTAAAGAAGCTGTAAACAGCGGTGTTGTAAATAACGGTATAACAGCGAACGGGCCTATACCTGTGGTAAACGCTAACTCCATTTTTTCGTTTGTACCGCCTCATTTCAGCACTGAGGGCGGCCTTTTGGCAATATGGGCTTTTGTGGTGTTTATCGGATTGCAGTGGTGGGCAGGCGGAGAAGGCGGGGGGTTTCTGGCGCAACGGTTGTTTTCATGTAAAGATGAAAAACATTCAGTGGCGGCTATGCTGTGGTTTAATCTTGCAAATTACGTATTACGCCCATGGCCGTGGATTATTGTGGGTATAGGTTCTCTCTTTCTTATACCTGATGTCACGCAATATGGCGCGCATTATGGCGAAGAATACGCATATGTCATTATGCTTATGAAATATCTGCCCGTCGGGTTCAAGGGAATTATGGTTGCTTCATTGATGGCGGCCTATATGTCGACGGTCAGCACTCACGTGAATTTCGGCGCTTCATATTTGATTAACGATCTTTATAAACGATTTATAATACGAAAAGCAACCCAGCGTCATTATGTACACATATCGCAGTTAGCAGTTATTTTCCTAACCATACTCGCAGGTGTGTTTGCTTATTATATGAACAGCATAGCCGGCGGATGGTTGATATTTTTTGAGTTGATGTCCGGAACAGGTTTTGTTGTATTACTGCGGTGGTATTGGTGGCGTGTCAGTCCGTGGTCTGAAATTGCCGCTATGGGTTCGTCCTTGCTTATGTATGCTCTATTGAACATATCCTCCATATCGATTCCGTTTACTGGCATTGAAATACCGATGCTCGGCGGTTTTTTCGGGGCAGGCAACCCTGAACTTTCGCAACAATTGTATCCGGTACGTTTTACTATCAACCTTTTGTTGAGTACCGCGATATGGATTACAGTAACTTTTCTTACAAAACCTGTAAACGAAGCTCATTTGATAAAATTCTACAAACGGGTTCGTCCGGCCGGATGGTGGAAAGATATTGCTATCAAGGCAGGTAATCCCGATCATTTACATGTGGGTACACCGGAATGGATCGGTTGGGCTACAGGTGTTTTAGCGTTGTTTTCGATGATATTTTCCGTTGGAAAACTTTGTTTTGGGATGTACCTGCAGTCGGCAGTCTATGCAGTTATCGCTACAATTTTTACCGTGGTGATGTTCAAGATGCTTTCTTTGATGGATTGGTCAAGTATGCCTAATTTCGCCAAAGAAGTTGAAGAAAACGAAGACTAAAATATAGCGTTTGGCGAGCAAATATACATAGAAAGCGCCGGAAACTCAACCGGCGCTTTTTTGTTTGCTCAAAAATATAGATACTTCTTGTACTTTACAGCGCTATAAAGTATAAATACCATAATTCACCAACACAACCACTGCTGAAGAGCGCATGAATAACAAAATCGTTATTGTTAACAGATGGTATTTCAAAGCATTCGGCCCGACGATCTATCTTTTCAATATAAGTAAGATGCTGGAAGCGGATGGATGCGAAGTCATTCCGTTTTCCGTCAACCGCCTTATGAACAATCCGACCCCATATTCAAAATATTTTGTCGATCCTCCTTATGACGAAGCTATTCTGTTCTTCAACGACGCTAAAATATCCACATGGCAGAAATTGAAGGTATTTGCGAACTGTATTTATTCTTTCCAAGCAAAAGTGAAGATGGAGCGTTTGTTGGATGACGAAAAGGTCGATCTGGTGTATTTGCTTGCGATAACAAACGATATATCGCCCAGTATAATCTCAGCGTGCAAGAAACGCAATATCCCTGTGGTAATGCGTCTTTCGGATTTTTATCTTGTATGCGGAAATTACCATTTTATGCGGGACAACAAACTCTGTACCCTGTGTGTGGATAAAAACGTTATGCAGTGCGTCAAATATAAGTGCGTCAAGAATTCGTTATTGCCTAGCGCTACCCGTGCTATTGCCATGACAATCCATAATATAATAAAAATATACGATTACGTAGACGCTTTTATATGTCCGTGTATGTTTATGAAAGAAGCTCTTGTAAAAGCAGGTTTTCCAGAGGATAAACTGCATCATGTGAACAGTTTTATCGACACGTCAATTGTTCAGCCTAAGTATGAATCGGGCGACTATGTTTTATATTTCGGCCGGTTTTCTCCGGAAAAAGGCATTGATTATTTGCTTACAGCTATATCGACACTTCCCAGATCGATTAAACTCCGTCTTGTCGGCAGTTCGAATGATAATCCTTATTTTGAGGTGCTTAGAGCGATGGTTGTTGATTACGATTTAAGATTGGTAGAATTTTGTGATAGGGAAGATGGCGACGAGCTTATGAAGATGATTCAAGGTAGCAGATTTGTCGTCGTGCCGTCAGTCTGTGCTGACAATAGTCCTTTGAGTGTGATAGAATCAATGGCATGCGGCAAACCGGTAATCGGATCGGATATTGGCGGAATATCGGAACAAATTATACACGGGAAGACAGGTTATCTTGTGCCTCCTGCAGATACGCAAGTATTGGCTGAACGTATAGCGGAATTATGGAATAATCAAACCCTTGTTGAAAATATGGGCAAGAACGCCCGAATTCACGTAGAAAAAAATTTTTCCGCCGATCAACATTTTGGCAAATTAAAATCTATTTTTACCGATTGTATAAATAAACACCTGACCTGATAAGATAATTCGTGAGGTATGTATGCATACAACTGCGGACTTGAGTTTCCAACGATTAAATAGAATAATTTTTCCGGCTCTTATCCTCATGGTAGCCGTGTTATTGGGATTGATAAGCGCTAACACGCCTCTTTATTCGCTAGCATTGATAGTAGCGTTGCTTTACGGGTTATGCTTGTTCATAAAACCGATGTGGACATATTATCTGTTGTTTGTTGTGGTAGTAAATTTTTTCGGGTTTATCCCTGAGAGTTTTATGCAGGTTCCGGGTGCGTTTAAGTTGTATGACGTATGTCTTCTGTCACAGTTTGTTCCTCTTTTGATTGCAATTGCGTCCGACAGAAACGCTATGGAGCGTATAAAGAGCCCTTCGAACAAAGTATTGATATTTCTGATGTTTTTCATCCTCTTTGTTATTTTATATACTGTTTATGAATTTGAAGTTTCTTTTGCTCTGTCTACGCGAATTCCTAGGAAATATTTGCTTTATATGTCGTTTTTTCTGTTTATGCATCTGATTAAAGATGAAAAAGAATTCAGAGGGTTTCTTAAGGTTTTCTTTGTATTGGCGGCTATTCAGGCGTCTTTAGTTATATTGCAAATTATTGCCGGTCCTAGTGTGAGTGTCATGCCCTTTTTGGCTATCCCTATTGAGTATCAATATTTATCAGGGATGGTATTGCCCCGTATATATTTGCCGGGCGGTAGCCCTCTTATGTTTTTGGCGTTTGCCATTTCTTTTTGGTTATACATAACCGGCGAGAGAAAAGGTAGATTTGTGATGCTGGTAGTTCTGTTGGGGATGGGTGTGTTTTGCGAATTTTACCGTACAAAATGGGTTCGTGAACTAATAGTAATGACTGTTCCTTTTATTCTTGCAAAAAATACCGAGCGAAAAAAGCTGGTCATAATAATGATATCCATTGTCGCAACATGCGTTGTAGGTATCATTATAATGCACTTTATCGGATCCGGGATAATGGTAAAACTCGGAAATATTGTGGAACATTTTCATTCAGCGTATATCGATTTTATCAATAAGTCAGGAACGTTCAATTCCAGATTACAGACGTCCAGCGTCAAATTGGCGTTTTTTTGGAAGCGTCCATGGTTGAATCTCGGATTTTTGCATCTTGACGCGGCAAGAGAATCCTCTAAAGCGGCGTTTATGGCAGGTATACGGGTAGAAAGTACGGATTGTGAAATAACAACGCTACTCACCACTATGGGGATTGTGGGCACAACGGTTTTTTTTGCTTTCGGGATTTATATGCTTGTACGCTGTGTTAAGGTTTTTAGGAAAGTGGACTCGATGTATTTCAGGGCTATTTTGCTTGCGATTTTCGGTCATCACGTAGCCGGACTCGCAACCTTCTACACTTATGGATTTTTGACACTTCAGTACAATATTCCGTTTATTGCCCTTGCCCTTGCAATGATAGAAAAAATTAACCAGATTCAGGATAAGTATGACATGGAAAAACAAGTTGTTGCCGATACTCAGGCAAAGGCGCGACCAAATACTCAGACTATCGTCGTAACATAAGAAATTTTAACTGCACATCACGTTCGGAGAAACAACAACCACAATGGCTAATCCGGAATCTTCAGTTTCATCAAAGGATAAAAAAAATCTTGCGAAAAACGCTATTTCTCTTTTTTTCCTGCAAGGCTCCACTTATATATTGTCTTTAATTACAGTTCCTTACCTTTTTCAGACGCTGGGGGTAGAAAAATTTGGATTGGTCAATTTTTCTCTTTCAGTTGCCATGTTTTTCCTTATATTGAGCGATTATGGTTTCAATACTTCCGTCCCTCGTGAGATTTCAGTCAACCGAGACAATATTCACGCTGTGTCGAAGATTTTTTGTACGGTTATTTTTTTGAAAATGTTTCTGGTTGCGGTACTGTTTATTGTTTTTTTGGGCATTGTTTTTTTTGTTCCTCGGTTTACGCCGGATTATCCGGTGCATCTCCTTACATTCGGCGTAGTTTTCGGACAAGCATTGTTTCCGTTATGGTTTTTCCAAGGCATGGAAGAAATGCAGTATACTACTATTTTCAATATTATGTCAAAAGTGCTGTTTACATTGCTTATTTTTGTATTTGTCCGCAATCCGTCCGATTATTTACTGGTTCCGATATTTACATCGCTGGGATTTATAATGGGAGGGATTTTGAGCCAGTACATGGTTTTCACCAAGTTTAAAGTTAAACTGCTTTTGCCGGATTTTGGTTCTATCAAACACCATATATGCGATAGCTTTCATTTCTTTATAGCACAGTTGTCGTTTCATTTTTACGGTTTGGCAAATACGTTGGTACTAGGTTACTTTACCAATAATACCTTGGTTGGGTACTATACGGCGGCTGAAAAAATAATCAAGGCATTCAAATGTCTTATCAATCCGATAGCAAATACTATTTATCCTTATATGGCGAGAAAACAGAATATACTTCTTTTCAAGAAAGTTTTTTATGGCGCTTGTCTTGGCGGATTATTATTATGCCTGTTTTTTTTCTTTGGAAGTAATATTATCGCTCACGTTCTTTATAAACCGGATGAAATGGTTACAGCCCGTCTGCTTAGGTTATTCTCTTTGCAGTTTTTGATATTATTTCCGTCCATTATGCTTGGCGTAGGTCTGCTTATACCCATGGGACGTTCAAATTACCAAAACATGAGTGTGATTATCGGAGCGGTTGTTCACATCATCGGGTTGATAATAATTGTGCCTATAATCAATCCATATCTTTTGATAATATTGACTTTAGTTACAGACGCAATTGTCTGTAGTATAAAAATATACGCTGTTCACAAATATCGTTTATGGAAGACATAATTATTATAAGAATCTAATAATAAGGAGATCCGGATGGAAGCTGTAATTGGAGTAACATATCGATGCAACGCCCGTTGCCATATGTGCAACACTTGGCAAACCACATCGGACAAACAAGAACTTACGCCTCAGGAGTACGCAAAATTGCCGCCGCTTAAGATGGTAAACATCACCGGCGGAGAACCTTTTTTACGCAATGACTTGGCTGAAATTGTCGATATACTGAAACCTAAAACCGGCCGTATAATCATCAGCACCAATGGGTTTATGACCGACCGAATAGTTGCCCTTACAGAGAAATACCCTAATATCGGCATCAGGGTAAGCCTTGAAGGATTCTCAGCGACCAACGATGAGTTGCGCGGTATTAAACATGGATTTGATAAAGGACTTAAAACCATTGTTGAACTTAAACATCGAGGAATGAAAGATATTGGGTTCGGCATCACTGTTTCAGATAAAAATGTACGTGATATGATGGATTTATACAAACTTGCCTGTGCCATGGGATTGGAATTCTCAACCGCTATTGTTCATAACACCTATTATTTTCATAAGGATAACAACGTCATTACCAGTAAAAAAGAAATCGTCGACGAACTGGAAAAACTTAAAACCGAATTTTTCCGAACCAACAGACCGAAAAACTGGCTTAGGGCATACTTTATTGACGGGATGATAACCTACTTCATTAACGATGCGCCGCGACCGCTTCCATGTCTGGCAGGAACGGAAACTTTTTATCTTGACCCGTTCGGCGATTTGTATCCGTGTAATGCCATGAATAGTATTATGGGCAACATCCGCGAACAGTCGTTCGATGAGATATGGCAAAGCAAACGCGCTCAGAGTGTCCGCAAGTGCGTTCATAATTGCAAAGAGAAATGCTGGATGATCTGTACGGTGGCGCCGTCTATAAAAAAGGAAATAACTGTTCCTGTTAAATGGGTGGCGAAAAATATTCTTAAATATAAGTTTGGCGGTCGCAAAACATCGGATATTTCATAGTGTTACGAAAGGAGATTACCAAAGCAAGATTGTTTTAAGGCGAATGTTTTTCGGAAATCTGCCGATATTCATGAATGAAAAATTTTTTATTGACATTACTTGGCTGATTATTTACTATATTGCTTCGTTTCCCACATGATCTTTTTTATTTCGGGCGATTAGCTCAGCTGGGAGAGCACATGCCTTACAAGCATGGGGTCACAAGTTCAAATCTTGTATCGCCCACCATATATTAATGAAGTTATATTGAGCGGGGGTGTAGTTCAATCGGTTAGAGCACTGCCCTGTCACGGCAGAAGTTGCGAGTTCGAATCTCGTCATCCCCGCCATTACTTATTGGACTGTATTTCCTCAGAGATGCAGTCCTTTTTTTTTAGGACGTTTTTGTGTCGATTGGTTTGTTAAAGATAATGTCACATCATTTCGGATATTTGGCGGTAAAACGACCGGAAAATTTCAGACTGTTCATATCTTTTTCTAAAATGTAGCGATTATAAAAGTCTTATGCTTCAATACAACGATTGACAGATAATTTGTAGCTAAGCGAAAAATAAGGTTTCGCTTTTTTGTTGACAATTTGAGATATAAGTTCATATAACATAATGATGCTATATGGCGATTAAACTTGATTGTCCCTTAATTTTGTCCTTGAATTCTGTTAATGAATCTGTGGATAAATTCCTTTCCGAACCTGCAAATTCTTTGTGTGACATTTAGTGTCTTAGAAATGGATTTTTGATCGGCTCGGGTAAAGAAAACGATACGTTTTTGATAAAAGCATCCGGTTTTGTTTGCGCTAACCTGATCGTGTGTCGGCGCAGGGTTATGATAGCGGAAAGAAAAACGATTTCTGCGGAAAAAATATATTTTAACAATCCTAAAGGTAACATGTAAAAGGAGGATCTATCTGTGAAACAAACTCCATTAAGAGCTCTGTTGGTGATTGCCCTGATTTGTATAGAAACTTTGAGCATAAGCGGTTGTGCGTCAAAAAACAAAAAAAAGGATGCCCCTGGCGGTATACCTTTGTCCAATCAGATCACTTTTAGCGACCTGCCGGTTCCGAAAGGTTTTCAACTGCTTAGAGATCAGTCGTATGCGTATAAAGACGGTCAGGCGCGTATCGCTTTGTTGCGTTACAAAGGTAAGGGCAAGATAGACGACGTGTCATGGTTTTATCAGCAGAACATGGCTGACTTTCAATGGAAAGATATAAACATTATTGATTACGACAAGAATATCCAGCAGTTTGTCAAAGGCGATGAAAGCGCTTTGGTAACTATCGAAAAAGTCAACGATCCGTGGTTTTTTATTATTCCATATCATAAAATTCTGATTACAATTCAGTTGTTGCCAAAACAACAACTTGATGCCGATGCCGGGGCGCCTATTGTTCCGCAGGCATATTCCGAGCCTGACAGGTATGAAGCCCCGTCACGCTCAATGTCGTTGCCGGTACTCAAGTGATATTGCCAGGATTTACGGCATGATTCGGCGATGGTTGCAGTCGACCTGCAATATTATCCCTGCAATATTATCATTGACGAGTAATCATTAATGGGTTACTATTACCCGTCAAAGTTTAAGAAATTCATTTGGATGTTGTTTGAAAACTATTACGGCTGGATTTGAAATATGAAATTTACCTTAATTGACAAGATTACGTCATGTAATTGTGTCGACAAGATTTCTTCCGTGAAAAATTTGTCTCTTGGAGAGGAATATCTTGCGGATCATTTCCCTGGATATCCTGTAATGCCGGGTGTTCTGATGATTGAGGCCATGGTGCAAACCGCCGGTTGGCTGGTTAGAATTCGTACAGATTTTGCTTTTTCGATGATAATTTTATCCGAAACGCGAAATGTAAAGTATGGAAGGTTTATCGTTCCGGGAGACCAGCTTGAAATTGATGTAGTTGTCAAGGAGTTTCAAAAAAATAAAGTTAAATGCAAAGGAACCGGCAAAGTCAATGGTCAGGTTGCTGTCTCAGCTCAGTTTGACCTTGATTGCTTTAATCTGGCTGATAGGAATCCCAGTTTGGCGGCTAACGATGTTTCGTTGAAAGAATATGCCATGTCCGCATTGCATGATCTTGGCGGAGCTAATTTCATCGAGGAGCAGAATAAATTAAATTGATTCTGTTTTCCGGCATGTTGTTAGATATGTTGAACTTGTTGTCTCAGATAATGCGTTGCTGTCTAAACCAAGCAGTCGCATGAATGTTTTATGGGGGATATAGATGAGTAGTAGTGAAAAAAAATTTGAAAATAAAGTTGTGATTGTAACCGGCGCCTCAAGGGGTATAGGAAAAGCCGTGGCCGTTGGGTTTGGCTCGCAAGGAGCGCGTATTGCGATCAATTATAAATCAAATAAAGATGCGGCTCAGGAAACTGCACAGCTTGTAGAGCAAGCTGGAGGTAAAGCCTTGCTTTTTCAAGCTGATATATCTTCGAGAATCGATTGTGAAAAATTGCTTGAGCAGGTTGTTGCTAAATGGGAAACAGTGCATATTCTGGTAAATAATGCCGGTGTTGCTAAAGACGGTTTGGTTATGGGTTTAGATGAGAATGACTGGGATGCTGTGATTAAAACGAATCTTGACGGAACGGTCTTCTTGTCCAAAGCGGTTTTACCGTATATGATGATGCAGAAATATGGCCGGATAATAAATATATCGTCTGTATCAGCGGGAAATGGACGTCGCGGTCAGGGGGCATATTCATCATCTAAAGGAGCTGTCGAAGCGTTTACCCGTGTTTTGGCTTTGGAAGTGGCTCCGAAAAATATTACAGTTAACGCCATAGCTCCGGGTATGGTGGAAACCGACATGAGTGATCTTGTGCGTGGATTGGCCAATAAACAGATATTGGCTCAGATTCCGGTGGGCAGATACGCCAAACCGGAAGACGTGGCTGATTCCGTATTGTTCCTTGCGTCAGACAAGGCAAGTTATATTACAGGGCAGGTGATCCGTGTTGACGGCGGCATTACTCTTGGTATAGGAATTTAAGTCGTACATTATATATTATAAATTGTGAGAATCAAATAGGGAGGAAGTTGTATGCTGACAAAAGACGAAGTGTATTCTAAGGTAACAGATTGTCTGGTTGATGCGTTGGGTGTTGATGAGGATGAAGTAAGTCCGGACGCTACTTTAACCGGAGATCTAGGCGCGGAATCGATTGATTTTCTGGATATCGTTTTTCGTCTTGAAAAATCGTTTGGTATCAAAATCCCTCGTGGTGGATTGTTTCTGGAGAATATTCTGTCTAATCCTGAATTCGTAAAGGACGGCCGTGTTACGGAAAAAGGTCTGCAGGAGTTGCGCGAAAAAATGCCCCATCTTGATATCGATAAATTCGCTAAAGAACCGAACGTAAATAATTTTGCCGATTTGTTTACGGTTGAAATGCTTGTCAATTACGTATCGACAAAATTGAATTAATCGCGGATATTGTACGGCTGATGGCGGATAGCGATGCGGACGGAAAGTATGATATTTCGTTGAATCTGCGTAGCGGGCGTGTGTATGGTGTAGGTATTGATATTATTGAAGTCGATCGTGTAACCCGTTTAATCGAAAACCATTCCACAATGCTTCAAAGGATATTCACAGCATCGGAGCGTAATCTCATTTCAAGTTATGCTAAATCGTCATGTAATTTGCCGTGTCGGATATTTGCAATGAAAGAAGCTATATTAAAGTCATGTGCCGTCGGTTGGCAGGAAGGTGTTGCGTGGAGCGATATGGAAATTACCGGTTTCGCTAACTGTCATGAACCTATATTGACGGGTAAACTCGCAGAATATATAATATCTAAGAATATACAAAAAGTTCTTGCGGTGTCGTCGGCTACCGGATCGTACGCAGTTGCTCAGGCAATCGCACTCATGTGATGGTAAATATAGTTAAAATAAAAGATATGAGTGAAAAAAATGCGCTGGATAATGATTGACCGGTTTTTAGATTTGAAAAAAGGCGAGTACGCCAAGGCAATCAAAAATGTTACTATGGGTGAAGATCATATACACGATCAGTACCCGAGCTATCCTATTATGCCCAATACATTGATTATAGAAGCGATGGCGCAGACCGGCGGTATACTTGCAGGAAAGAGCCTTGATTTCAAACGTCAGGTTTTCTTAGCCAAACTTGAAAAGGTAACTTTTTACGCAATGGTCTGTCCGGGTGACCAGTTGATATTGGATGCGTGGATAGACGATCTTCGTGAAGAAGGCGGGCGTTTCACTGCGCGGGCAATGGTTGGCGATACGTTGGTAGCGGATGCGAGCATTATGTTTGTCTGCCTGAAAAATCCGAACGGATCGTCGACACATAGAAAAAACGGCGATGAGTTTATATTCGGACGCGAGTTGTTGTCCGTTTTGAATTTGGACTTGAATTCGTGATCGTTTAAGCTATAGGATTATGACTATGGACAAGAAAAAACGAATTGTTATTACTGGTATTGGAGTTGTTACGCCGATAGGAATCGGTAAAGATGTGTTCTGGGAAAATGCTCTTAACGGGACATGTGGAATCAATCCTCTTGTACTGGAAGGCAAAAAAGGCGTTACGGAAATTCTTTGCGGGCAGGTTGACGATTTTAAAGCCCGTAATTATATAGAAAATCGAAAATCGCTAAAGGTGATGTCGAAAGACATGCAGATGTCGGTTGCCGCGGCTAAACTTGCTGTCGAGGATTCCGGTTTAGATCTGCAATCCGTTGACCCTACAATGTTGGGTGTAAGTATCGGCGCTGGAATGATTCATTCCGATCTTGACGAACTTGGCCTGCCGATCTCCGAGTCTTGCGTAAACGGTAAGTTCGACATAACGAAATTCGCTAAGCAGGCTCAGACTCTGCTGTATCCCTTATGGTTGTTAAAACAGTTGCCGAACATGTTGGCTTCACACATATCTATTATAAATAATGCTCAGGGGCCTAGCAACTCGCTGACAACTTCGTCTTCGGCAGGGCTTCAGGCTATTGGCGAGGCAGATCGAATAATCGAACGAGATGATGCCCGCTGGTTTATATGCGGTGGCGCAGACCATAAGGTGCATCCTCTTGAAATACTCAAGTATGATTTACTTCATTTATTGTACGATAGGTCTAAAAAGTCGTTGCCGGATGTGGCATGCGCTTATGATAGGCGTCGTAGCGGTTTGATTCCGGGAGAGGCCGCTGTTGTCGTGGTGATAGAAGATTTGCAGTCTGCCGTTGACAGGAATGCAAGTATATACGGGGAGATAATAGGTTACGGATCTTCCGGTGGAGTTACTGTTCGCGATACCGATCCTGAAAAATGTTCGTATATAGAGTCTATCTCAATACTTAACGCGCTTGATGACGCCGGATTAACTCCCGATCGGATAGACTGTATTTTTGGTCATGGTTCGTCGAGTGTTGTTGGCGATGCGGCAGAGATTATGGCCTATAAAAAGGCTTTAGGCAATGCGGCATATAATATTCCGATTACTTCGGTAGTTCCAATGGTAGGTTTCAATGGAGCGGCGCTGGGTCCGCTCAATCTTGTATGCGCGCTTCTGGCTATGCGGGATAGCAAGCTGTTCCCTACACTTTTTCTCGAAGACCCTGATCCTGTTTGCGATTTGGATATTGTGCGCGGCGCGTATCGCGATCATGAGGTGTCTGTAGCTATGGTCAATACTTTTGACTTTGCCGGACAGGGTGCAACCATGATTGTCAAGAAATACGAGGGATAAAGACATGCGACATATTAACAGAAGAGTAGTTGTTACAGGCATGGAAATGATAACACCACTGGGTGTAGGCATGGAAGAAACATGGAAGGCTATGCAGGCAGGCAAGTCTGGTGTGGATTATATAAAACGCTTTGATTGCGAGACTTTTCAAACACGGATTGCAGGGCAGGTTAAAAATTTTAAGTTTTCAGATTTTATATTGGATTATCCGGATATCGAAGATTTGGGCATACACTCGAAATTTTCGCTTGCCGCGACGAAAATGGCGCTGGAGAATTCCGGTATAGAAGTGGACAAGATAAATCCCCGCCGTTCCGGAGTGTACCTTGGTTCCGGCGAAGGAGAGTTTGATTTTTTCGGTTTTACAGACTGTATTATAGATTCATGGTGTGAAGATCATGTGGATTTACATGATTTTTTTGAGGCAGGCAGAAGACACCTCCATCCGTTTCGTGAACTTGAACACGATTCGAATAGACCGGCGGCGCATATAGCGTCTTACTTCGGTTTTTACGGACCTAACTCTAATTGTCTGACTGCGTGCGCCGCAAGCAGTCAGGCTATCGGGGAAGCGTGGTCTATGATCAGGCGGGGGGATGCCGATGTAATGATTACCGGCGGAGCGCATTCCATGATTCATCCGCTTGGCGTGCTCGGTTTCAATCTGTTGACCGCCCTGTCTACACAAAACGATGAACCGACAAAAGCCAGTAAACCTTTTGATATCAAACGCGACGGTTTTGTTCTTGGCGAAGGATCGGCTATCTTGATACTGGAAGATATGGAACATGCTAAGGCGCGCGGAGCTCGTATATTGGGTGAAATAATCGGTTACGGCACATCGGCGGATTCTTTTCGAATCACCGATGCCCATCCTGAAGGGCGCGGCGCTATAGATGCTATGTCACGTGCGCTTCGGCAGGCAGGCATACAACCGAAAGATATCGATTATATAAACGCACACGGAACGTCGACCAATGTGAACGATACAGTTGAAACCATTGCTATAAAGAGCGTCTTCGGCGATAATATGGAAAATATTCCTGTTAGTTCTGTCAAATCTATGATGGGGCATCTGATTGCCGCGGCGGGCGCGGCTGAGTTGATCACCTGTTTGCTTGCTTTAAGAGACGGCATCATACCGCCTACTATAAATTACAACGATCCCGATCCGCAGTGTGATTTGGATTATGTGCCCAACAAGTGCCGCAAAAAAGAACTCAACACGATATTGTCCAATTCATTCGGTTTCGGCGGTCAGAATGTTGCTCTTGTTGTGCGAAAATTTGGATCATAAGATATTTTCTTCAAAAACCTTCACCTGCCGTCAGGCAGTAATTATGTTCAAAGATATCTTGCAAAGAGACGCTGTCCTGTGGATAATAGCAAAAGATTGAAATCGTTTATGTGTGCTATGGCATTTCAGCGTAGGGCTATGCGCAAACAATAAGCTGTTGGTGGTACGGGAAAATGAAATTTTTGATAGGGATATTATTTGTCCTTATATTTTTAACGGTAGTGCTATATTTGCTGGTTGTACGTTTGGTGGCCAAAATTTTTCTAAATATAGCTATCACGACAGCGAGGGAATCTTCTCCGGAATTTCCCGGCGAACACGTGTCATTTAAAACCCGTGATGGTTTAACTCTGGAAGGTTATTTTATAAACGGGAAACGTTCTCGGGGCAAAACGGTGGTTTTTTGTCATGAAGTCGGAGCCGGTTGGGGATCATGGCATAAATATGCGTCATTTTTACCTGGAGCCGGATACAACCTATTCAGTTTTGATTTTAGGGGACATGGCGCTACAGCCGGTACAAACGGGTATTCGCCTAATCAATGGATCAGTCCGTATGAGATAGAAGACATTATCGGTGCTGTAGAGTACTTGCGTGCACGCCCTGAAGTGGATAAAAATAATATAAGTTTTTTCGGTATTTCAAGAGGAGCGGGAGCGGCGGTGTGCGCCGCTTACGAAATAAAAGGGATACGAGCGATCATTGCTGACAGCGCCTTTTCCACTTATGAGACCCTTATAGATTATATTCTGCGCTGGACTTCTATTTATCTTCCGTTTAAACGATTGCCCCACTGGTTGAACTATATGCTTGCCGTACACGGCATGTGGTTGGCCTCGTTTAAGATAGGTCATGCGTTGCCACGCATGGAAAAATATTTGCGGAAATTGGATTCTGTACCTGTCTTTTTTATTCATGGCGACCGTGATAACTACATACCTCCCGATCAGGCGAAAAGGCTTTACAATATGGCGCTAGAGCCGAAGAAACTCTGGATTATAGCCAAGGCTAGACATAATGAAAGCGTACTTGTTAAACCGGAACAATATCGTGAGCAAATACTGTCTTTTTTAAATACCTATATGGATTAAAACATGATGAACGATATTATTTTCAATATGCTTTTCAGACTCATCCGGCATGACGCCTGTGTTGCCTTCAAAAAACATCTTTTCAATATGGGTAATGTGTCGGTTTGTCAGCATAATGTTCTTATGGAAAAACTTAAAAGGTCTCGTCATTCCGATTTCGGTAAAAAGTACCGATTTGCCGAAATTAACTCGGTTCAGCAGTTCAGGGATACCGTACCGGTTAATAAGTACCAAGATTTGAAACCGTATATTGACCGCGTGGTAGCCGGCGACGTCAGTGCGTTGTTTAATCCGGGCGAAAAAATAGTTATGTTTGCGTTGACTAGCGGCACTACTGAGTCGAGCAAATACGTGCCGGTAACAAAGCAGTTTCTCAAAGAGTACAAACGAGGTTCATTTCAATGGGGATATCAAATGGCGGTCGATCATCCGGATATGCTAAGCCGCAAGATACTGGCTATCGTATCCCCGTATGATGAGGAATATACTCAAACCGGCATTCCTTGCGGGGCTATTTCGGGTATGGTAGCGGCAACGCAGAAATACCTTGCGCGAATGTTGTATATATTGCCATATTGGGTATACTGCATACCCGACCAGCATGCGAAATATTACACCTTATTGAGGTTGGCTATGGCTGAACCGCAAGTGGGATTGATTACGACTGCCAATCCGAGCACCTTGGTTAAAATCGCCCGATTTGCGGATAAGTACAAAGAAAATTTGATTCGCGATATAAATGACGGGACTTTTTCCTTCAGCGATAAGTTGCCGCAAGATAAATTGAAAAAGATAAATCCGCGCCTTGTTAAGAATCCGTCCCGCGCTAAAGAACTTGAACTTGTTGCGGGTGAACACGCAAATTTTTATCCGAAACATTTTTGGCCTAATATTCCATTGTTGGCTACATGGAAAGGCGGTGTCCTGAGCCATTACATCGATATATTACCGGAGTTTTACGGTGACGTGCCCATTCGTGACCTTGGATTGATCGCATCTGAGGGGCGTATGAGTGTTCCGTCTGAGGATGAAGGGTGCAGTGGGGTTATTGATCTTGAAAGCCATTTTTTTGAATTTATACCTGAGGACGAATACGGTAGCGGTAATCCGCGGACATTGCTTTGCCATGAGTTAGAGCGCGGAAGAAATTATTATATTGTGCTTACGACTTCGGCAGGTTATTTCCGGTATGATATTCATGATCTGGTTACTGTAACCGGATTTTTTGAGGAGGCTCCGTGTATAGCCTTTTTGAATAAAGGTAAACATATTTCTTCTTTAACCGGCGAAAAAGTCTCTGAATATCAGGTTATTCATGCAATACGAACTGCGATGAAAAGTGTCGACGCTCACATTCATTATTTTACCGTATCTCCTTGCTGGGATGTGATACCGTATTATGCCGTGTGCCTTGAGGAGAACGAGGAATTGCGGGGCGTGAATATTGAAGATTTCAAAAAGGTTTTCGATGAAGATCTTAAACAGCGAAATTGCGAATATCTGGCCAAACGTCAAACCGGAAGGCTTGGCAGTCCGAAAATTTTTTTGATAAAAAAGGGAACTTTCGACCGGTTACAGTATCAAAAATTTGAACGGTTATCAGGCAGAACTGAACAATACAAACATGTTTACTTAAACCCTGAAGTCGATTACCATAAAAAATTTGAAATTCTGGCAACTGTATAATGATTTTTTTATAAGAATGGGTGTTGTATAGGCAACCGTAATCATTTTGAGGAGATGCTATGAAAAAAGTTGTGATTGATTCGATAGAATTCGAAGATTTTTCAGGTGTGCGAAAATGTCTGAAAAAGTATTTATTCAATCCGCTGATCAATTATGTATTACCGCCTGAATTTCTTAAAAAAGTATTGAGAGGCAGTAAAAGCGACCTTGCGAAGGAATCCCTCGTTTCCCCCGGCAGTTGGAAGTCAATGCAGATCAGTTATGACAATGAATCGCCTAAAGATTTTATAGATAAGATAGTATTGCAGTTGGGATCATTTCCTGTGGGATTGAGAAACAGGCATAAAATTGTAGTTGCCAAGATGTCCGATCTGATCAAACGGTACAAAGATAAAGAAATGATTTTGATAGTCGGTATTGGAGCAGGCAGAGCATTCAATGCGATGAAAGCGATGAAGGAATCGGGTTTGGGTAATGTATCAGGATACTTTGTCGATATTGACGACGCGGCTTTCGAACCGGGTAAACAAATAGCAAAGTCCCTTGGTTTGGCGGATAAAGTCAAATACATAAAAGGTGACGCGAAAAACCTAGGCGATATGTTGCCCAAAGAAGCGGATATATTAAAATTGATAGGTATAATTGAATATTTGGATGACGAACAGGTTCTAAATATACTGAAAATCGGATACAAGAACTTGTGTAAAGGCGGTACGGTTATTACGCACAGCATCCAGCCGACCCACGGGATCGATCCGTTTTTGCGCAATGTGTTCGGTCTTTACCTTAAATATCGTACTGTTGAGGATGTTAAGGGTTTGCTTAAGAAATCGGGATTCAGTATCATAGATGTAACGCCCGAACCTTTAGGCATATATGAGGTTATAAGGGCTGAAAAGAAATAGTTTGTCGACTAGCAAATTCAATAAAAGGAGCGATACTATGTTAAGCAATAAGAATTTCATTGTAGTTTCGTGGGTTGTGGCGATGCTCTTTTCGGGAATGTTTTCTTTGGAGGCTCAAACACAGGAAAACGCGGCTTTAGCTATATTGAAAGATTCCAGAGACCGGTATGATAAATATGTGGAAGATTACACCGCAACATTTTATAAAACCCAGCGAATCAATAACGCAATTAAAAACGAAGTAATTGAAATTAAGTTTATGAAACCGTTTTGTGTTTATTTCAAGTTTCTCAAGCCTGATGCCGGCAAAGAAGTTATTTATGTAGAAGGCAAAAATAACAATAAACTGATCGGGCATCTTGGAGGAGCTATTTCTCTTATTCCTATTTCTCGATGGTTGAGTCCTACCGATCCGATGGCAATGGCCGGCAACAAATATCCCATTACGCGAACAGGTATAGGAAACATGCTGGACAGTCTGATTTCCCAGTATGATTTGGCACAGGCGAATGGCGATCTGGAAGCGTATTATATGGGAGTAGAGATTCTTGACGGACGACCTACACATGTTATAGTGCGCCGTCTGCCTCCTTCTAAAGACTATGCCTGTTATTTCAGCGTAACCAACATTGATATAGAGACTAAACTTCCTATACGCAATGTATCTTTGGACGAAAATTTCGAACTGCTGGAGATGTATTATTACTCTTCTATAAAAGTTAATGTCGGCTTGACTGAGAAAGATTTCGACCCGAACAACTCGGCTTATAAATTCGGGTTTTTTAAGTTATGATATACGCAAAAAACGGTGTTTCTATATTTGGTGGAGCGCTGAGAGTGTTTTTGCTTATCCAAGCGGTCTGTGTTATTGGGGGTTTCGCCCGGCAGTCCGATTCACCGCAACAGGATTTGTTGTGGAGTATGTTGACGGAAAGCAAAAATTACTATGATTCCATATCCAGCTATTCGTGTACGGTCACCCATGCAGGTATCATTGAAGGTGTAGCGGAAAGTGACTGCCCGATACAGCCTTTTGAACTTATTTTTCTTAAGCCTAGCCGGTATCATATTCAATTTACGGATACGGACGGAGAACAACAGGAATTCATTTTTATCGAGGGCGATACACACAGGCAATTTTTATATCCTAAGGAGTATAAAATATCCGGAAACGGTTCGTTGCTTTATAACGGCTATGTGTTATCCATACCGCTGAGTAGTTTGAATGTTTTTTATGAGCATATAATACCGCTTACAGAACAGAATAAAGCTACCGTAGTGTGGGATCGCCAATTCGATAATACAGTCGACGATACCCAAAACGTTACGTTTTCCGTTACTTATGCCGATTCGGTAAATATGGAAGGGATTGAAGTTAAGCGAATATCGTTTGTTCTTCAGCGTAGCAACTCGGTGCCGGTGTATATCTCTTTTTATGACAGCGATGATCATCTTATCAATTCGTTATCGTTTGAAAATATAAAATTTGATATCGGCATAACAGATATGTATTTTGAGCATCGGTTTATTACCAGACGCCGCGAGGAGGATATGGTTGTTGAAAGCGTTATGGTGATGGACGAGAAAGTTCTAAGCGATCCGCAGAAACTCCAATCGTTCGTTTTGAATCTATCTCGTATTGCGTTGGAAAAATACACGACCATTCATGATTATTCCGCCCGTTTTACCCGCCGTGAGCGTGTTAAGGGACAAATGCAGAAACCGGAAGAATTTTTTATCAAATTCAGAAAACCGTTCGATCTGTATATGAAATGGATTTCAGGACCTAATAAAGGCTGGGAACTTATTTACGCACGCGGTAAATATAACAATCAGGTTGTTGTACACGTAACAGGGTTGGCTAACCTGTTTCTTCCGACTTTGCAACTCGACCCTGCGGGCGCTCTGGCGATGATGAACAACCGGCACTCGATTCTTGAGTTCGGGTTGGGGCACGTGATAGAGAATTATTATCGCGATGTATCCACCGCCATTAACCTTGGCGAACTTGATGTGGAATATCTTGGCGAGGAGAGCGTTGATGGCAGGCCTTGCTGGGTTATACAGACTACATTACCCCCTGACAGCACGGAATACTATTGTTATCAGGCAAAATTATTTTTCGATCAGGAATATAAAATACCTACTAAAATGTTATTTTACGAATGGAATGACGAAAGAAAACGGCCGGAACTGATAGAAGAGTATACCTACGAAGATATTTCATTCAATAACCGGTTTACCGATTATGATTTTGACCGTTACAACAAGGAATACGATTTTTAGATATCATGCAGATCGCTAAGCTCACCGTTTATCGTATAAAGATACCATTTCGTCAAGTATTCAGGCATGCGACAGCTACTCGGTCATATGCGGAGAATATTGTCGTGCGATGCGAAGATACCACAGGGCTTGTGGGGTGGGGAGAAACCATAGCTCGTGAATATGTTACCGGCGAAACTACAGCACAGACAATAGAACGTTATCGCGCTATACCGAAAAGTTTGTTCAACAAGCAGTTTCGTACTGCTATGGATGTCGAAACATTTCTCGATCAGGCGGGGTTTGATTCGTTCAATGTAGCGCGGTGCGGTATTGAGATGGCTCTGCTAGACCTGATGGCTAGATTGAAAAACCAGCCTTTGTATGCCTACTGCGCGGTTGAGTTTGCCGATCATATAGCTATAGAACATACTGACGATATTTTTCGCTATGGCGGCGCTATCGGGTTGTCGCCTGTTGGTAAAACGATCGTAAATGCTTTGAAAATGAGGTTATACGGATTTAACAGCGTCAAATTGAAGCTGGAATGCGATTTTAGTGAAGATGTAAAACGAATAGCAATTGTACGCAGGATACTCGGCAGGCGTATCGATCTTAGGGTTGACGCCAACGAAGCGTGGGATACATCGTATGCTACTAAGATCACCCCGTATATGGAAAAATATGGTGTGTCCGCGGTAGAACAGCCGTTCGCGAAAACAGATGTTTCTGCGTATGAAAAGATGTTTGATGCTACATGTATCCCCGTCATTTTAGATGAATCGTTGTGTACCCTTGCCGATGCCCATGCTTTTGAAAAGTTTGCAGATAAGATTATATTTTGCATTAAGTTGCCCAAAACGGGCGGTTTTTTTTATGCGTTCCGGTTATTTTCGTTTGCCCGGCAACATTCGATTCCAATACAATTAAGTTGTCAGGTAGGCGAGTCGGCCATATTGTCGGCAGGGGGAAGGCAGGCGGCTATGCTGTGTCCTAACCTTAGGTATCTGGAAGGGTCGTTTGACCGGTACTTGTTGCGAAGTAACATAATAGCAAATGACATCAGTTTCGGTTACGGCGGCAAAGCGGGATTACTCAACTCTCCGGGTTTGGGCATATCTGTGGATGAGGGGTTGCTCGAACAGATTACCGAAGAGAAAATAGGGTTGGTATGATGAATGATTCTGTCGAGTCTGTGGTGTTATCCATACCTGCGTCGGACGGTTATCCGTTGGCGTGCAGGGTCTGGAATCAATCGGTATGCGACGCCCCTACTATTTTGTGTCTTCATGGCATACAAAGTCATTCCGGATGGTATGAAGCGTCGTCGCGCCGTCTTGCGGAGGCTGGATACAGGGTAGTGTTTCCTGACCGCCGAGGGTCGGGTATGAATTGCGATAGTCGCGGCGATATGCTTCATTACAAAATCTTGATAGATGATATACGCTCGATATTGACTTGGTTTTCCTGTCCGATGCGTGTAGTTCTCATTGCCATATCGTGGGGAGCTAAACTTGGCGCATGGCTTGCGTTTAACGATTTTCCGTGGCTTGAACGGTGTATTTTTATAACTCCCGGCTGGTTCCCATTAGTAGATATGGGGTTTGCCGATAAATATCTGGTAGCTAAAAATTTGTTTTACAATCAGGGCGACGGACTGGTACCTGTACCCATACCGGGTTCGGATTATTTTACAAAATCTTCTAATTGGCAAAGATTCATCGATAATGATACCGATACATTGCGTACATGTACCGCCCGATTTTTCTATGAATCCCGCAAACTTGACGCTACGTGGAAGTCTAAAAAGAATTTTTGCGTGAAACCGTCTTTACTGCTTCTTGCTTCAGATGACAGGATCATATCGAATAGGGTTACCGGACAGTTTTTCTCAGCCCGTTTTACGAATCCGGCATCGTGTAATATGGAATACGCGGGTTGCGAACACACTCTTGAATTCGATCAACCGGATTTGAAGTTTGTGGACGATATACTCAACTGGCTCCGATAATATTGCGTTTTTTAAGTATATCAATAAGTTCTTCTCCGAACGATTGCAGATCCATATTAAGCGTAATATCCGCACGTGAATCGTATGGAGTGCGGTCCCTGTTGACGATAATCAATTTTGCGCCGTTTCTTTTTATCATATCCGGAATGGAAGCGGCGGGATACACTACAAGCGACGAACCTAACACAATACAGCAATCGGATTTTTCGGTTTCGTTAAATGCCGCTTGAAGAACATTCTCATGTAGTAATTCGCCGAAGAAGATTATATCCGGCTTGACAATATTTTGACATTTGTCGCAACGGGCAATGGTGTCGCGGTTTATTTTGGTTCGCATTTCATCGAACGAGTAACAGCTTTCGCATCGTACGCAATAGTTTTTTAAAGGGCTTCCGTGCAGTTCCAGCACTCCTTGGCTACCGGCTTTCTGATGAAGCGTGTCGATGTTTTGGGTAATAACCCGCCTGATCAATCCTTTTGACTGCAACAACGACAAGAGATTATGAATAATGCTTGGTTTCGCGTCCGCCAATGTATAGATGAATTCTTTTGCAAAACTGAAAAAGTCTTCCGGCTGTGAATAAAAATGATCGATGCGGAAAATTGTTTCGGCTGAAAATCGGCTCCACAGACCGGTTGCCGGGCTTCTGAAATCGGGGATGCCGCTTAGGGTGCTTATGCCTGCGCCGGTCAAAGCAACGGCATGTTTGGAGTTACATATCAAATCAGCTACTTTATTGACATCGTAGTGCATATAGTAAAAGATACTCCCTTTTATCTGCTAAAACCATTCGGTTTATCGGCGGCTTTTTTTTCGAAGACCGCGGCGAAAGTTAAGTAACACGAAGTAGAAATATCTTTCGGGTTTGTTATATGATAAATGGTCAGTGACATGCCGGATAAATAGGCTTTGATGCGTGTAACAAGATGAGCTACGTCGTAAAATCGGGAATGCCGCTGTAAAAAGCCTTTATTGCAACTTATGAGCGCGTCGGATTCGAAAGGTACCCCTCTGTCTGGAATTATTACAGGATTGGATCGAATGACATATTGTGTAAATAAATACAGCGGCAATATGCACATTTTCCCGCCATGAGCAAGAACCCGTGCGGCTTCTTTTATGAATCTGCTGTCGGAATCATTCTCGAAATGTTCGAAAGAACAGTGCATGGCCATTTTGTTGCAAAAACCGTCTGCAAGGGGCATACAAGTGGCGTCGCTACCGATAATGTTGTCTCTCACTCCTTGCGGAAAAGTGAGGTCTTGCCGGTATGTCGTGCACCCGAAAAGGCGGTGATAAATCTCAACTGTCGGGGAACAAGCGTTGGCTATATCTATATATATATCCGACGGTTTGAGATCAAGTAATCGCGCGGCTACAAAATGTTCCAGAGATTTTTCCGCGAATATGGCCGAACGTGAGCCGTTGAGATAAAGAATATAGTCTTGGTATCTAGCTTTTTTGAGGTATTCGCGGTATTCATCTGGCGATATTTCAAAGTTCTTTATAGAAAAACCGTGTTGTTCCAATTGCTTTATAATGACTGCGCTATTCTCATAGCTGTCGATGAGCATGGTTTTTGTTTTCGGATCGCGGATACGTTCGAAATATCTGTCCCAGCAGAATCGTTGTTTTACGCGGAGCACGTTTCGAAACCACTTTATTTTTAGGTAGGTCCACAATATTGACGGATGTTTGAGGAATAAAATAAAATGATTGTTGATGAATCGCATTTATACAGCTCCTGTTAATGTAGTTTGAATATATAGAATATCCGAGAGTAAACGGCAAACTCAAAAGCATGTATCATTATATTTGCTCATTTTGTAATAAAAAAAGAATATTAGCAACGCTCAAATCAGTTTTATTATTTAAAAGCGAGTTATTTTGTGTTCGAACTGTCTGATAAACGGCTTTCAAGAAACGTAACACAACACATTATCATAACCGGAGCAAGAACAGAACTGTATCGTGCGTTGCAAACAATAGGCAGGTGAAGCATATAGTAAATTAAAGGCAATATAAAAAAGAGTCCTTTTATAGTAAAAAACTTCTTTTTTACTATAATCAAAGCAAAAGAAATAAGAAAGAAGATGAGAATAGGAAGTTGAATGACCGAAATAATCATTGTTTTCTTTAAGTTTTCACCTAATATCCAGAACATCCATGAGTTTAAAATAATTTTTTTAATAAGAAAAAACGGTTCTTTAGCATAACGTGAAAAACTTTGAGCAATCATTTCTTTATCCGCTTTATACTCTTTTTCCCACAAAGAAATTTTTTCAGGGAACTTTTTATAAATCTCCGATCGCCTTTGGAGGCTAATATCCCATAAGTAAGCAAAAGATAATCGTTTATCCATAGAAGAACTGTTGATAAATCCTTCGGTTACACCGTCGCCTATTTGGAGGTTGATTCCCGCGAGTAAATGAACAGGGATGATTTTGCCGCTGATAGCATAATTTCTTGCTGTCCAAGGTAATATAATAATGAATGATGCAAAAATTAAGATCATAGATTGCCGGATAGGAATCTTCCGGTTGTCAATTTTGATACAAAGCATAAATAACGGTATTATGATCGTAAAAAACAAAAAAGTTTGTTTTGTAAGAGCTAAAATGCCCCCCATTACACCTACTATTAAAGCTGTTTTGTAAGATGGTTTTTTAAAAAAGAGCGATAACGCCCAGTAATGCAGTATTAGAAGAAAAGCCGCAAACAACTCGACCCAAATACGGCTGGTGTACCATATAAGAAAAGGATGCAATGTGCATAATACAGAAGCTATAAAAGCGACATTTCTATTCCATATTGTCTTGGCAGTGAAAAACATAGTTAAAATTATCAAAGCGAATAAGATACATTGAGCAAATTGTATGGAATACGGCCACAATCCGTTGCTTATAGCGAGGCAGAAGGCAATGAATATCGGATAAACAGGACCACGAACAAGCGTTGGTTCGGTATCCGGATGAAACGCGAGCGTTCCTGTCTTAAGAAGTCCATACCCGAGGTTGCCGTGCAAATCGGGGTCTAGAACAGCATTGTATTGTTTCGATATTGACGGATACACTATAAACGTAAAACATAGCGCAATTATAAGACCGATTGTAGCAAGGATGAAAATAGAATACTTTTTGCTTGTAATATTGTTTAATAAACGAATAATCATGTGGTTGTTTCCTTAGGCTAATTCAAATTATAATTAGATTGATCATACTACAGAAAATGTTAAGAGTGAATTATTACGATTTTAAGATTTTAATCCAAAACAATCATAATTTCTATTTTTTATAAGTCAATATTTTTGTAACGAACAGGATATCCGTTTTAGGAGTTGCTAGTTATTTAAAACAGTATCCGAAATAATCTGATAAAATTATTCTACTGTCACGCTTTTTGCCAAATTGCGAGGTTGATCGACGTTGCATCCTTTTAGAATTGCTATATAGTATGCAAGTAGCTGTAAAGGAATAACCGATAAAATTGGCACGAGAAACGGAAGGGTATCGGGTATATAAATTACCTTATCCGCCTTTTGCGAAATTTTTTCGTCGCCCTCTGTGGCAATAGCGATGACATAGCCTTTGCGCGCTTTGACTTCTTCTATATTGCTGATAACTTTATCGTAAATTGCGTCCTGTGTGGCTATGAAAACGACAGGCATACTTTCATTAATCAATGCAATAGGGCCGTGTTTCATTTCCGCGGCAGGGTATCCTTCAGCATGGATATAAGAAATTTCCTTCAGCTTTAGAGCGCCTTCAAGTGCGGCAGGGAAATTGTACCCGCGACCGAGATAGAGAAAGTTTTGAGCGTAGGTGAACCTTTCTGCGATTTCCTTAATAATTTTATCTGCTTTGAAAATCTGTTCTATTTGAAACGGAAGATTGCGTAGCGCGGTTATAATTCTTTCGCCTTGCACCGGCGACATATTGTGCATACGCCCCAGCATAAGCGCGGCTAAGCTCAATACGGTCAATTGAGATGTAAATGCTTTGGTAGAGGCGACGCCTATTTCCGGTCCTGCGTGCAGATATACTCCTGCATCGGATTCCCTTGCGATTGTACTTCCCACAACATTGCATATTGCGAGAGTTAGAGCCCCTTTTCGTTTTGCTTCGCGAAGAGCCGCCAGAGTATCGGCAGTTTCGCCGGACTGGGTTATGAGAAGGACAGTGTCATCTTCGTATATGATCGGATTGCGGTATCGGAATTCCGAAGCGTATTCTACTTCGGTCGGTATTTGCGCAAGGTCTTCGAACAGGTATTCGCCGATCAAGGCTGAGTGCCATGACGTCCCGCAGGCGGATATGATGATTCGCTTTGTTTTGCGAAGGCGGTCTTTTACTTTTTGCAGTCCTCCAAGATGAGCCGTGCATTCTTCGTCGTCGAATCTTCCTCGCATGGCGTTGTGGATTGATTCCGGCTGTTCGAAAATTTCTTTAAGCATGAAATGGGGGTATCCGGCTTTTTCGATTTTTCCCAGGTCCCAGTCGATATTGTCTACTGATTTATGGACGTGAATATCCTGAATGGTTTTTATTATATAGTCTTGACTGTTTAGGGTAATGAGTTCGTGGTCATTGAGATAAATAATTTGACGGGTATGCTCGACTACCGCGGAAGCATCAGATGCTACGATAAATTCATCGTCGCCGAGTCCTACTATCAACGGACTGCCGTTTCTGGCCGCTACCATTTTATTCGGGTATTTTACACAGATAACCGCCATTCCGTAGGTGCCTTCGATCTGTTCCATAGTTCGGCGTACAGCTTCTTCAAGGCCACATCCTTCATCGATGAACATTGCGATAAGATGAGCCAGCACTTCGCTGTCGGTTGCGCTTTTGAATACGCATCCTTTTTTCTGCAAATCTTTTTTTAGTTCGGCATAATTTTCAATAATTCCGTTATGGACTACAGCTACCTGATTTTTTGAATCTGTGTGCGGGTGGGCGTTTACTTCATTCGGCTCGCCGTGGGTAGCCCATCGGGTGTGAGCGATACCGATATTGGAATCGAAATCGGCGTTTTGCAGTTTGCTCTCTAGATTGGAAATTTTACCTACTGCTTTACAGCAAATTATGTGTCCATCGTTTAGCATAGCAATGCCGGATGAATCGTATCCTCTGTATTCGAGCCGTTTCAATCCTTCCATGAGTAAGCATTTGGAATTTTTTTTACCGATATACCCGACAATACCGCACATTAGCTGATCCTCCAATTGGCAGTAGCTGTTATCTTATGACTATATTATGTGATACATTCAAAGGGTCGATGGATCTTTTATATTATTCGGCTTTTTTAAAGATTGACTTTATTTGCTACAGAGATTTTTTAGTTTATTCATAAATGTGAGTAATAGATTTAAGCAAGGTTTGCCGAATCATGTGAGATTTCAATTTTATAGATGGGAAGCGGCCTAAGGCGTCCTCTTACTTTTACCGGCGGGTGAGGGTCGGCATGGATACGTCCTTGCATTTCGGAAAATGTTGTTTCGCCCATGAAAATTGTGTTTTTCGGAGCTAGGTCTACCAGTCGCGCCGCGATATTGACTGTGTCGCCTATCACCGTATATTCGGTTCGCTGAAACGATTTTTCCAGCAGACCGACGTTTCCGACTACAACGTCGCCTGTATTGATTCCAATTCCGACCTCAAGTTTGATTTGACTGTCGAGCAGGCGTTGTTCATTGAAAATATGAATGTCCTGCTGTATTTCTATGGCTGTCAATACCGCTTCATAAGCATGGTTGGGTTCTGGAGCAGGATCGCCCCAGAACGCCATAATGCAATCGCCGATAAATTTGTCGATTGTGCCGTGGTGCTTGAAAATAATTTTGATGAACCGCGAGAAATACAGGTTGAGCAAATTAATAACTTCTTCCGGAGGAAGTTGTTCTGCTAGTTCCGTAAATCCTCTTATATCGCAAAAGAGAACTGTTACTTCTTTTCGGGTTCCGCCCAGCCGCATGGCGTCCGGATTTTTGAGAATGGCTTCGACGACATCGCTTGTGACGTAGCGTTTGAAAATAGATTCTACTTCCTTCTTTTTTTTCTTTTCGTCACGCATATGATACAATGCGGTAGCGATAAATGAAAAAATTGTAACCGCGTATAAGTAGGTTGTCTGTATCCATACGGAATAACGCATGAATATCCAAGAGACACAAATAGTCACTAAGACACACAGCGTAA
This sequence comes from bacterium, assembly GCA_018435605.1. GTDB lineage: Bacteria > Auribacterota > Auribacteria > Auribacterales > Auribacteraceae > R3-B46. Next base: position 67,072 of record JAHDNF010000016.1, read on the forward strand.
GACCCATTCCTACAGCCTGAACCGGCGTTATCATCATGAAGAGCAACGTTGCGATTCCTGCGATGAAAAAAATCAACAGTATCTCATGCCATGCCCGCAAATTAATGAAATGAGAGCCGTTTGCGATGTTGTCTAGCACGTTTGCATGAATTCCCAGCAGAGGGTAGCGGTTGTCTACCGGAACCGGTTTTTGATCGAGCAACCCTGCTGTAGTGAAACCTACAATACAGAAACTATCCTTAAAAACCTCCAGCGCATTACGAAGTTGTGTGCCTTCGGGTGTATATATGGTAATTTCGGGCGTTTGATTTTGAGAGTAGGCTTCGAAAGCGGTCAGTACATCTATATAAGAACAGCTCGGCAGTGATTTTTCAAATGTACCCAGCCAATTGATAGAAAACTGTGCGTTGGAATCGATAGGTACTCTATAGACCTTGCCGTCGTTGTCGATCAGGTGCATGAATCCGCGTTTAGGGAATTCTATTGAATTAATATTGAATTCTTCCAAAAATACCTTTAGCCCCATTTGGGGAAAATAGTTGCCGTTTCGTTCCAGCCACAAAGGCACACGGCGTATTTTGCCGTCTTTGTCTTCAATTACCGAAATGTGCCCAACGCCTTTCGTGCTTTCATAAAGAGATGGTACTATAGGCAGTTCGATACCTTTAAAAAGAGTCAGCCAAGATGGAAGTTCAGGCAAATTGCAGGCGAAACGGTCGAGTGGGTAAGCGGTTTCGGGAGGAGGGTATGGAACAATATCGAAATTAATGGGCAGGTATGCATTTCCGGACAGCATGAGAGCTTGGGCGAAAAAAAAATCTTCGAGTGCTGATGTTGAGTCTGATTCGAGAGCGAAAAAGATATCGAAAGCGATGCATTTCGCTCCGAAGGTCGAGAGGTCGGTGGTGAGTCTTGCGTGTATATCTCGAGACCACGGCCACTGACCGAGTCCGAATAGACTTTTTTTATCAATCTCCACAATTACAATAGGCAGTGTTGATTGTCTGGCAGGACGGAGTTTAAATGCTCTGTCAAGTAGCATCCATTCTACATAATCGAATGCGTTAAAACAATATAGCGTCAGTACCAGCAAGCCGGTACTGACAGCTATAAATGTTATATAAAACCATGATTTACGAGTTTTTCCGGAATATATTTTCACTCGTTTCGAACGGTTATTGGCCAATAGGCGTTACGTCTACGTTAAAGAAATCGAAATTAGGCAATAACAACAGGTCGTTAATAAATTGTGTCAGCTGTACCATTGTTATCGGTGATGTAGCCGCAGTTGAGGCGCCTGCCGTATCTTCGATAGGTATACCCTGTTCCGCAAGCGTTTCTATGGCGGCATTGAACGCCAGTTCCGAACCTTCCGACAGTTCGCGCCGTGCATTGAATGTTGACATCTGGCTGTCCTGTTCGGTTGGTTCCCCGTCTGTTTTCGCAGATTCTGAAGGTTCGGACGGTTCGCCTTTGAAAATTAGAGCTAACAGCTTTTGCAACTGTTCCAGAGCATCTTTAAATTGATCGGGGTCAAATTTGTCGAATTTAGGTTCGCCGGGTGTATTCGGATCGACAAAAAGACATTCGCGAGCGTTCATTTGTTTTTGGTCGCCGACAGGGTTGCCTGTAGGATCGATCATATATGTTAATATAGGGCCTTCGAAACAGTGAACCGATTCTAATTTTTTCGTTAAGGAATGCAGATATGAAGAACCCATAACCCCAGCGACCGTCGTGTTGGTGCGTGTTTCGAAAAGTACGGGGTTGCCTTCAGATTTGACGTTGACAAGAATTTCACCTTGCTTAAGATAGATGCGTACATTGTCTTTTTGTTGTGTGCCTTTTGTAACAAGTTCTTCTATGACAATTTCTGTCGATTGGCCGATATGCGCCGCTCCGTAACGCCCTATCTGTAAAACAGCTGATGAGCCTTTGGCTGTCTTGATATAATTGTCGGTATAAAGTTCGTCGCCTACTTGAGCGGTGACGTAATCGCTACGCGCGTCTCTTTTGAATTGCACGTTCCCGCTCAATTCTTTGATGACCGCGGTTTGTTTTTTGACTAGGCTTTGTCCAGTCATTTTAGTGATGACTTTATTTTCAAGTCCGCTTACTCGTACCATGATAAACGCCATATCCTGTTTGTTAAGGACCTTTTGAGGGTCGTAACCGCCGGGAGGAACCATGTTAAGTTGTTCGAGAATATCAAAATACGCTCTTATGTTTGCGCCTACAGGTAAATTGTGTTCAAGTCCGAGTGCGCGGACAAGGTATTTTGCAAAATCGGCCTGAGTTATAGGTTGATCGGCAACCTGTGCCGTAACAGTTGCTACGGGAGCGAGAATCAACCCGTATATTAGGGTAGCCGCCACTAATTTTGATATAACTGTCTGCATTTTCATTGTGTTTCCTCCTTGTTCGTTATACGAAAGTATATATTCACAAACCAACTTTGATTAATTATACTTTTTTTGAGTCAATGATGCAAATAAAATTTATCTTTAAAACGGACAATCGTTTGTATTATAATGTTATTTTGACTATATAAAGCGAAAGTCGCAATGATTCTCCTGAATAACAATAATTTACGAGGTAACATGTGAAACAAGATGTTTCATGCCAATACAGTGTTTTTAACTTTTATGTTTCTACATTGTGCGCGTATTATGTTGATCGGAAAAAATGCATAACCGGTTTAGCATGCATTTTGATTATTGCTGTTTTATTTGTGATGATGTCGGCTAATGCTTGCCGGACATTTGCGAGGATGTCATATTTTAATAATGACACACATGATGTAAAATCAGATCTAAATAAGGACTCAGTTTACCGGCACGGAACAGGCCGGCAACTGCCTGCGGTTGCGTTCGCCGACGATTCAGACAAAGTTGTCGAAGACTATGCGGAAGACGATTCACCGCGTTTTGCAAACTATAAGCGCGGGTTGCAGTATATGGATGAGGGTAACTTTGAAGACGCTATAACAGCTTTTGAGAATGCCTTGAAATATGGAGAAAATCCTTTGGACAGCCATTTTAAGCTGGGTACGTTGTATAATTTCGTAAGAAAAGATCCTATCAAGGCGAAGTATCATATGGAAAAATACACGCAACTGCTAGCCGTATTAAGCGATCGGGGTGAGTTGTCCGCTACGATTGATACGCAACAGAATGACGAAAATTTCAAAAAAGCCGAACTATTTTTTCACCAGGCTCTTGTCGATGCCGCTAACGGCGATCTTACTTCTGCGGTACTGCAACTTGAGCAGGCTGTACAGGCATATCCATACGACCCGATCATGTATTACAATTTGGGGGTTCTGAATCACAAACTCAACAACCTAGACGGAGCGATAGACAGTTATCGGAAAGCGATAAAGATAGATGCCGGTTATGAAGATGCTTTTTACGGGTTGGGTATAGCGTATCAGCAAAAGGGCGATAACCTTGGCGCGATAGATATGTATAGAAAAATTCTTCAGATGAACCCTAAAAATGTGGCGGTGTTAAATAATGCCGCTATTTTGCTTGAACAGGTGGGAATGTACGATGATGCTGTAGACCGGTATCGTCAGATAATAGCCGTTGAGCCATCTTATGTACGCGCCTATAATAACTTAGGGACAATATTGGCAAGACGAGGAGATTTTGAGACCGCAACCGGGTATTTTGCCGACGCTATTGAACGTGACCCGACATATATTGAGCCTCATTACAATCTTGGTATGATTTATGAGGAGCGGGGAAATATACAAAAAGCTCTTGAGGAATACCGCCTCGTGTTTCTGAGCGATTCGGAATTTCCGGGTATTGTGGATAAAATACAAAACCTTGAACGATTGGATTCGAGGAAGGCGACGGTGCCGCCATCTGCGGTATCCGATCCGGAACCGGCGGTTGCGCCGGTTAAAGATACGGTCGTTGACGCGGATAGATTTTCACGGAAGGAAAAAAGCATTGTTCAGGAATCGGTTGAAAAATCGGCAACATCCGTTTCTCCGTATCAGGAAAAAGAAATCGATTTAAAACAACGGAAAACTAGGGAGTTGATTGATTCGGTGGCGAAAAAACCCGATTCCGTTGATGTATATATAACATTGATAGAGTATTTGCATTCCAATGGAAAACTGGAAGAAGCGTTTCAGTATGCCGAGCAGGCGATAGAACGGTTTCCCGATAATATGCAAGCTAATATGCTTCTTGCCGATATCGCGGCGGATCGGAATTTTTTTTATCGTGCTACCAAAGAGTACGAATCAATTCTTGAAAAACATCCCGGCTATATCGACGCGCATTACAAGTTGAGTTTGATATATGTGGATAAGCGAAATCCTCTGCGTGATTCGCAACTTGCATTGCGTCACTATAAAAAGTTTATAGATGCCGGCGGCACTGTTCCAGATGTCAAACAGGAATAAAAACTCAGGGTTATGCGGTGAGTAACATGTTGCGTATATTGTTTATGATGTTGATTTTTGCGGTAATTACAGCCGGTTTTACAGCTAGCGGGTTGCGTGCTCAGTCTCCTACGGGAGATCCTGAAAAAAAAGGATACAACCTGCTTTTGCTCGGAAAGGAAGCCGCCGAAAAAGGTTCGCTTGATGACGCGATATCTTTTCTTCAGAAGGCCTGCGACCTGCTTCCGGAAAACGCGGAGGCGATATATTATCTCGGTATCTGTTATTGTCGTCAAGGCAACTATATACGCGGTATAGAATTGCTGGAGGAGTCCCACGCTCGCACTTTGGATCCGGATATACTTATTCCGATAAAAAACGCTTATTTTATGAACGGCCTTCAGTTAGCGAGAAACAAACAGTATGATAACGCTATAAAATCGTTTACCCGTGTAGTGGAAATCGACCCTGACGACGGTAAGGCGTATTTTAACAGGGGAGTATCTTATATGACCCGTGATGATTTTGAGAATGCCGTTATAGATTTTGACTCTGCGATGAAAAGAGGTTTTACTAATGTCCAGATGAGTTTCAATAGAGCTGTAGCTCTTGAAAAGCTAGGCCGTTCTCAAGATGCTATGGAAATTTATACGAAAATTGTGCAGGATGATCCGCTGTTCGCGCCGGCACATTATAATTTGGCCAAACTTAAAGAGCATGGTATATTTGAAAGCGGAGAGTACGACCGGTCTGCGCGTGATGCGGTATATCATTATCAGCGTGCTCTTGAGATAGATCCGAGTTTTTATGAAGCGGCTTTCAATATAAGTGATATCTATTATGCGCGAGGCGATTTGACAGTGGCGATCAAATGGCTTAGAAAATCTGTGGAGCTCAATGAGGATTTTCTTCAGGGGTATTTATATCTTGCAAAACTGTATATTGAAAAAGGAGCCTATAATAACGCGCTTTCTCAGGTTGAAATATTGGAAAAAAAAGGATATACTCTTGCGGAAATAAAACAACTGCGTGAAAAAATTTATCAAATGAGCGGTCTGACAAGTTCTTCACCCGTGGAAAACGAACGAGACGATGGCCGAAATTAATAACCCGGCATAGAATTTAAAGGGGGAAACAGTGAAAAAATTTATCGGTATCGTATTGATTATAGCCCTGGTATCAGGGGTAGCAACCTTGAATGTGTGGCTAAAGAAACGGCGTATTGAAAAGGAATACAATCAGGCTGTTGTCTTGCATGAAGAAGGCAAAACCAACGATGCAAAAATGTTGTTTGAAAAGATAAAAGATATTCGACGGTTCAACCCTTATAAGGAAGACGCTTTATATCATTACGCTTTGCTTGCGGATAATGAAGGTGTTGACGATCAAAAGGTTATATGGGAACAGATATTAAACGAAACTACCTTCGAACAGCGGCGGGCTGTCGCGATGATGAATATAGCGAGAATCAGTTTTGAATCGCAACGATATGACGCCGCCAAAGAACAGTTGCAACAGCTTATAGACCAGTATTCTGCGGTTCCTCATCCATATGCCATGGGATTGTATTATCTTGGTGAACTGGAACGTATGCAGGGGTTGCGTCATTACCTGCCGGCCCGTGAGTACTATAAAAAGGTTATAGAAGTGAATGCGTCTCAGGCAAGCGTCAGTCTTGCCCGCGCAAGATTGGGCGAAGTGAACATTGCTCTTTTGTTTTCTCCGGTCATTACCCCTGAAAGCCGAAGCTATACCGTTAACCCCGGCGACAGCTTGGCGGCCATAGCCAACAGATTTAATACAACCATCGAACTGCTCAAGAGAAGTAATCAGCTTACCAGCAATTTTATCCGTCCCGGCGACCAGTTGAAAGTGCCTGATGTGAAATGGAAAATGGAAATCAGCAAAAAGCACAATACGTTGCGTCTTTTCGCTAATGACGAGTTTTTTAAAGAGTATCTTGTTGGAACAGGAAAGTATAATAAAACGCCGGTAGGTACGTTTGAGATCATAAACAAACTGACGGAACCGGTATGGTATCGGCCTGAAGGCGGTGTTATCCCGTATGGGCATCCTGATAATTTGTTGGGAACCAGATGGATGGGCATAAATTTTCCCGGTTACGGCATTCACGGGACATGGGACGAAACCTCTGTAGGAAAACAAAGTAGCGCAGGATGTGTGAGGTTGATCAATTCGGAAGTGGAGGAGCTTTTTTTAATCGTTACTCCCGGAACACAAGTGTTGATAACGGATGAATAATATAATATGAGGAGCATCGGTATGCTGAAAAAAAACAAACGTAACGCCAATCAGACTACATCAAAGGCATTGATTGGATTTGAATTTGAAAAACCTGTTTCCGAGTTGGAAGGAAAGATTCGGGAACTCAAGGAATTCTCTGTAAAAGAGGGGATTGACATGAGTTCCGAAATTAAGAGCCTTGAAGAAAAACTCGTGAGCAAGAAATGTGATGTCTATAATAATCTGACTCCATGGCAACGCATCCAGATCGCCCGGCATCCCAACAGGCCGTACACTCTTGATTATATTAATATGATTATGGATGATTTTCGTGAATTGCACGGAGACAGGCGTTTTGCGGAAGATCCTGCCATTGTCGCTGGTATGGCTGTCATAGACGGACGCAGGATTATGGTGATCGGTCATCAGAAAGGCAGAGATGTCAAAGAACGCACGTTCCGACGGTTCGGCATGCCCAATCCCGAAGGATACCGAAAGGCGATTCGCATAATGAAACTTGCGGAAAGGTTCAATATACCTATAATTACATTTATAGATACGCCCGGAGCGTTTCCCGGCGTTGGCGCTGAAGAGCGCGGTCAAGCCGAGTCTATTGCCAGCAATCTTGAAGAAATGAGTCTTTTAACTGTGCCGGTAATAGCCATTGTTATCGGTGAAGGCGGTAGCGGCGGCGCGCTCGGCATAGGTGTCGGTAATCGTGTTCTTATTCTGGAATATGCGTACTATTCGGTGATTTCTCCGGAAGGATGCGCCGCGATTTTGTGGAAAGACGGAGGCAAAGCGTCTCTTGCCGCTGATGCGCTGAAGTTGACCGGCAATGACTTGCTAAAACTTGGCGTGGTAGACGATATCGTACCCGAACCTATGGGCGGAGCCCATAACGATGTTGAGCAGATGGCGTTAAATCTGCACAAGGCAATCATTAAAGAACTAGATTCCTTTGAAGGAATGTCTAAAGAAGAGATTGTCAATTCTCGGTACGATAGATTTAGAAAATTAGGGGTGGTGAATGAAGTTTAATATCGACTGCCGGTATTATGTGGGCGAAAAACCATGTAAATACAACCGGTTATGCGATGAGTGTCCGCATTACGATAAATTCGGAACAAAAATTCTTATTATTAAGCTCGGGGCAATGGGCGATGTCATACGGACTACGCCTGTGTTGCCGTTGATAGCCATGCAGTATCAAAAGCGACATATCACATGGTGTGTCGATCCTGAAAGCGCGTTGTTTTTGCAGGGTAATCCGTATATCGACAGGGTTATTCCGTTCGGTGTTGAATCGTCGTTGCGTCTTATGGTCGAGCAATTTGACATAGTTTATTGTTTCGATAAGGAAATACGCGCAACAGCGCTTGCGGCCATAGTCGGAGCCGACCGAAAAATCGGGTTCGGGCTTGATCGCTCAGGAAACATTTATCCGTTCAATGCTTCGGCGGAATATTCACTTGCACTCGGTATGAGCGATCAACTCAAATTCTATGAAAACAACAAAACATATCAGCGTGAATTGCTCGATACCGCAGGATTTGCCGATTCTCCGTACGGTGAGTACATAATTCCGTCGGACAATTTTGAGCTTGATTACGGTGTTAGATTTATTGAACGGTATAACATTCTAAAGCGAAGCCTGATAGTTGGAATCAACACCGGAGCCGGAGAGCGGTTTGCGACTAAACGGTATGACGAAGCACATTTTGTTTCACTGATAAAACGAATTGTGGAAACCATGGACGCTACGGTTTTTCTTCTCGGAGGACCGAGCGAAACCGAGCGAAACCGTCGTATAATGCGTCTCACCGCTGGGTTGACCCATGTCGTGGATACGGGGTGTAATAATACGTTGAGGCAATTTGTGGGGCTATTGAATGTCTGTGATGTGGTGGTTACCGGCGATACGCTTGCCCTGCATCTGGCTATTGCGGTCAAGACACGGGTTGTGGCGTTGTTTGGCTCTACTTGCCATCAGGAGATCGACCTGTACGGGCTGGGTGAAAAATTGGCGGCTAATGCAGAATGCGCGCCTTGTTACAAACGGGAATGCCCTTTGTCCGGCGGGAAATATATGCAGTGCATGAAACAGATCAGTCCTCAGGCCATATTGGAAGCTGTACAACGTCAGGTTAAATTTTGTATAAAGGATACGTCTGCCGATGTTACTGATTAAACTTCTGAACTTATATCAGTTGATCTTGCTTGCACGGGTACTTATCAGCTGGGTAAGTCCTGATCCGTATAATCCTATTGTCAGGTTTTTATATTCGGTAACCGATCCGATACTCGTGCCGCTACGGCGTATTATACCTCCTTTGGGCGGCATGATAGACCTGTCGCCCATGATAGCGATGTTGCTGATTCAACTGATAATTCAGTTGTTAGTATACTGATGGCGCGGCGTAAAAGAAAGAAACCCTTTGCGATTTTTGTCCTATGGATTGCGATATTGTCTGCTGTGTCTGCTGTTATATCGTTTTTTTTGCCGTGGGTTGCTTTCCCGTCCGCTGTTGCTTTACCTAATGTGAAAGCGGAATCAATACTGCCAAAAAGTACCTTGATCGAAGGCTCATGGCATGGGATACGAAGGTATTCGTTAAATGGCAGGAAAATGGGGCATTATGCCGGTTACCAGCTACCGCCGTTGTTATGGAGAACGGAATCCGGTCAGCCGGGAAAATTAATTTTTATGCTTGCAGGCCATAAGAATCTGCGATATCGTGGGTTGATGCTTTATTTGTATCCTGTCTTGCCTGTTTTTGTGATTCTGGTTATGCGCAGACGCAAGTATCGTTTCGCCGGCAGAATAATAGGTATCGCCGGTAGCTGTGCTGTTTGTTGGATACAATTTATCGAGGTTGGATTCACCAGAACCGGATTGACGCCAATGAGTGTTTATCTTGATTACGGGTTCTGGCTGGGGGCTATGTCGTTTTTATTGTTTGGTTTTACCGTGTTTTTTGTAAAAACAATATAGAGTGTGGAGGATAATTTGTATGAGAAACACAATAGCGTATTTTATCGCGATATTGTGCGCAGTGTCATGTATGATAACCGGTTGCGCGACCCAGGAAACACCTAGGCCGAATCGCTTGCCCGGAAAAATTTTTGAGTTGCAATATCATGCTGTTACCGGTCAGGAATATTCGTTTCAGGGTACAAGGTTTACAGTTGACACTCCCTTGCGCGCGAAAGGGGCGACCGATTACTTTTATGCTATAAAAAAGGGATCTTCGCCGTTGAAATCGCCGAAAAAATATCTTTTGTTCGATATGAGTGTTCATAATCCTCATCGCAGGATGGTATATATGGATTTCAACACGATTGAGTTGATAGGGTCGAGTAATGCCCGTTACCGGCCTTTGACAAAGATTGATCCGGACACCAATCAGACTCGAAATTGGCTTAGAATCCTTGATGCCGGCAATAATACGCCGTTTATTTATGGTTTGATAGCTTTCGAGCCTGTTCCTGAGCACGAGATAAAACTCACGCTCAGATTTCGCATTCAGATAGATGATCTTATTGACGAACATTTCGTTATTTTTGAGAAAGATACCCCTGACCCAGAAGCTCTGCGAGATTATCAGGAAGATTCCGAAGCTCTAAGAGAACGCGAGCGCCTTATAGATCAGTATACTGATGAAAAGGGGTATATAAAACCGGCTGATTTACCGAAAATCCAGTCACCGGATTGATGCCCATGACAACCATTTGCGTTATTATGGCAATGACTGAAGAAATATCCGCGTTCGAACAACACCTTGAGAAAAACGGATATTCTCCTCAGGGGAATATGGAGTATAGGCGCGATAACCTTTCTATCCATATTTTTAGATGCGGTGTGGGAGCCGGACGGTTGAAGAAACTGGCGGGTAAACATGATGTATTACGCGGAAGTTCGGCAATAATCATAGCCGGTATAAGCGGAGCGATAAACGGGAATTATGGTATCTCCGATACCATTATACCCCGGCATGCTTGTCTTTTGGACGGCAAATTTTCTTTGGATATGAATGAGCAGTTGATAAAGGTGTCGGAAAAAGCATTCGCTGATATCAGGATTACAGTTAAACCATGTTATCAGGTGGTCACAGCAAATCGTCTCGTCGATCGGGATGCGAAACGGCAGATAGATTTTGCGGATGCTGTCGATATGGAAACATATCATATTACAGCATGGCTTAAAGAACATGATCTGCCGGAACCTTTATGTGTCAGGGTTATTTCCGATACGCGGAATCAGCGGCTACCCGATGAGAAATCGATTGTAAGTTATATGCGCGATCCGCGTGGGTTTATCTTTAAAAATACTTTTGCCCATCCGCTGGAATGCTTAAAACTGCTGAAACTAATGTTGAATAGTAAAAAAGCCGTACATATATTGGGAGAATATATGATCCGAATGATAGATTGTTTCGAAGAATGTTTTAAGGGTCAGAAGTATGTGTGATATGAAAAAGCAGGCTGGAAGCACGGTCATTGCCGAACGTATAATCACAGTGGAAAACGATATCCTTGCCATTGAGCCTATGGTTCACAAATTGACTGCGACTTTCAAGGATTTGTTTGACTGCGACGAGCTTCATACCATTGCTATCGGTTTGACCGAAATGCTTATCAATGCTATTGAACACGGCAACCTTGAACTGTCCTATCAGGAAAAAAGCCGGCTTTTGGACGACGGGCTTTATTATGAAGAGCTCAAAAGGCGTCAGTTTCTTCCGGAATACCAAAATAGAAAAGTTACGCTTAGGTATAAAGTTACAGGCAATAATCTGATTATTTCGATAAAAGATGATGGCAACGGATTTGACTGGCGCGGTCTGACTCCTGCCCGTGACAGGGTAACCGATGTGCATGGCAGGGGTATTTGTATGACCAGATATTACTTCGACGAAGTCCGTTTCAACGATAAAGGTAACGAAGTTACTCTTCTTAAAACAACCCGTCATGAGTGAAGTTAGGCATATACAGTCTCAGAGGATATTATCCGCTACAGGTATGAAGCAGGCTGATTATGTTATTAACCCATATCGCGGGTGCCAGTTTGGGTGTGTGTACTGTTATGCGCAATGTACTGGATTTGCGCAAAAACAGGCTAGCCCGTGGGGATCGTTTGTGGACGTCAAAACCAATGCCCTGCAAGTACTGGACCGGGAATTGAAAGACAAACCTTGCGGGCGGATTATGCTGGGCTCGGTTACGGAGGTATATCAGGAAGTTGAGAAAACCTGCGAGATTACCCGTAACGTACTGGAAAGATTGGTAGATACCGGTTGTTCCGTACTGATACTCACAAAATCCGATTTAATAACCCGTGATATCGATATTCTGAAAAAATTCCGCGATATCATGGTCTGTTTTACAGTAAATACAACGGATAATATCGTTATACGAGCGTTTGAGAAAAAATCTCCTCCTTATGAACGGCGAAGAGACGCTGTGATAGCGTTGCATGATGCCGGTATCCCTGTTTATATACACACAGGGCCATTTCTTCCATATCTAACTGATCCGGAAGCTATTATGTCTGATTTATCTGAGTATGTCCAAAGATTTGACTTTGAAAACCTGAATTTAAAAATGCTTCCTTGGCAAACCCTTCAGGAAATAGTTCGTACTCGTTTCGGGCATTTGTTGCCGCAGTATCAGGCTATTTACTCAGACGAATCCTCTTTTGAGGAATACTGGGTTTCCGTGAGACAAATCCTTACCGGTTTGGGCGCTAAGTATGAACGTGATACGAATATATATTTCCATCCTTACGATATATTTTTCCCCATTTCAGTCAGATAGCTTTCACAACAAAATAAAAATTTTTTAGGAAAGTAGTTGCCTGTTGTCAGTTCGATTGTGTTTAATATGAATTGTAAAGAGGCCGGCAGTTCTATATAATCATGCGGGAGGGTAATTGTTATGTTGAATTTTGTTTTTCATAATCCGACAAAAATAATTTTTGGTAAAGGTACAATATCGCAATTGGCTGAAGAAATCGCTCCTGACAAAAAGGTTTTGATGACGTTCGGGGGCGGCTCCATCAAAAGTAACGGTGTATACGATCAGGTTAAAAAGGCGCTTTGCGGATATACATTATTTGAATTCGGCGGTATAGAACCTAATCCCCGGTACGAAACTCTGATGAAAGCGGTAGCTGTTTGTAAAGATCGGAACATCGATTTTTTGTTGGCGGTCGGCGGCGGGTCTGTTCTTGACGGCACAAAATTCATAGCCGCGGCAGTAGATTTTAAAGGGGCTGATCCGTGGGACATACTAGAAAAGCACGCGCCGGTTGAGTCGGCTATACCGATAGGGAGTGTGTTGACACTGGCGGCTACCGGATCGGAATCTAACGGTTTTGCCGTGATATCGAGGGAATCGACAAAAGAGAAACTGGCATTTGCCAGTCAGTATACATTCCCTAAATTTTCCATACTTGATCCGCAGACAACAATATCGTTGCCGCGCCGTCAGACGATAAACGGTATCGTGGACGCATTCGTGCATGTTTGCGAACAATACGTAACTTTCGACGTCGATACTCCGTTGCAGGCTCGTCAAGCGGAGTCTATCTTGCTGACATTAATGGAGATCGCCCATAATGTGCTTGATCAACCGGATAATTATGACGCGCGGGCGAACTTAATGTGGTGCGCAACGCAGGCGCTCAACGGATTGATAGGGTGTGGAGTGGCGCATGATTGGTCGACTCATATGATCGGCCACGAGTTGACCGCCTTATACGGTATCGACCATGCCCAGTCATTGGCTTGTGTAATGCCTGCGGTATGGCGTCATCAGAAAAACAATAAGGGGCACAGGCTGATACAGTATGCAAACCGTGTTCTGGGCATATCATCCGGAAGTGACGGGGAAATTATAGAGCAGGCCATTAGCAAAACCGTGGATTTTTTCCATTCGCTCAATATGCCTACCCGTCTGAGCGATTACGCTATCGCGTCAGACCGGTTCGACGAGATAGCATCCAGAGTGATAGGCCACAAGGGGAAATTAGGTGAACACGCTGTTATAGGCGAACAGGAAGTTGTCGATATTCTAAACCTTGCGCTATAGTTGCTTGTATTTTGAAAGAGAGATGTTTCTATGGAATCCACAAAGCTAGACCTTGAAAAATATTCTTCCGCTATTACGTTATCGGATATGGAAATATTTATTTTTCCGGAGCTTATGTACAGTTTGGTATTGGCTAACTGCATGTCTCCGGTCTTGTGGAACTGGTGTGAAGATAAAAGTTTCAAAAAGTTATCTAAAAAATCGACTTATCGCCGGATTATGCGCCTTAAGCAATATATCATGGACGAATACGAATTCAATCTCGATCTTAATACATGGGGATTGACTCATAAAGATAAAGAACTCGAGCGTTTCAATAGTTACATAAGCGCCGAGCGTATAGGACAGTGTAATGCGCTTTTCGGTTATGAAGGCGACAAATATTATTACGATATGGATATCCGCCGGCATTTCGGGCTTGATAAGTACGATTCCGATATTATTCCGTATTGGAAAACGGAAACCGTAGAGGCTATGTCGGCGTTTCGTTATAAGCAGGGTTACTCCGGCGGCGCTGGGGAGTGCGTGTCGTTATCCGCATTGTATGCGGCGGCGATGTTTATTGTCGGCGGCGTACCGCTTGAGGACATGTTCATGCTACTGACCCCATTGCATTCGCAGAATTTTATCGATATTCAAGACGGTATCCTGACCAACAATCGGCGAATTGTTACCAAGACAATGTGGTATAACGGGTCGGAAATATCCATGAAGGCTCAACGCGCGCTTAAAAATGAAAAAGTCACTATTGTTGCCCATATATCCGGACACGTACATTTTTTGTATGACGATGCCACCATATCGCCTGCGCAATACACGCGGATACAAAATAAACTGTATCAATACCTGTCTGCTCCGACCGATATTCCGATCATAGCAAGTTTTCTTCGATATAAAATGGATTACCAGAAATATTTTCAGATTTGCCGCGACTGTCACGGCCAGCCGCAATTCGTCAAGGCTGAAGTGCTGTTTCATTATGAGCACGGCAGTAAATTCCGGGTAGCTGATGAAACTCACGAAAAACTGTTAGACGAAGTGTCAAATGAAGATTTCTACATCTATCAATTGCCAGGCAGGATTCGATGCGACAAACTTGAAGCGTTTTTGAGAGAAAACTCGATAGATGTGCGAAACGAGGAATCACGCAATCTTTTTGTTGAATTTTTATCGCCGTATATCCCTGAAGCTGTGGATTTTATCAATGAATTGCTTGATTTCGCGCATACCGACCCTCAATTACCGTCGCCGGATAAAACATACGTGCCCACCCGCCAGTTGGAGATACCTACGGATATAACCAGAGAAGGTCTGATTGAGTATCTAAGCGGCATGAGAGAACATAACGAATTGGCAAATCTGGCTTTTTATGCGTACAGGGATATGGCGGTCTGCGATTGGCGTCCGTTTGTAAAAGCGGCTGTGGAGCGCAATCCGGTATCTATAGAAATAATGGCGGAAAAAGGGTTAAACGAGGTATACGCTTGGCTAGGCAGGCTTGAGGACGTGTCTATCTATGACGCTCAGCGGTTGGCTCAGCCGGACGAGGTGGCAAACTATAGTCGCGGCGACGGGTTGGAAAAGGCTGTGTTAATGGCTAATGTATATCACAATAGATTTCCAGATGAAAAAATTTCTATTATAGCTGATAGATCGTCTGCAGTTGTTAAAACAGGTGCAGGCGAATTTCGTTTTGCTTCGACTAAAGGGTTGGCTCAAGAAATTACCGTTCCGTTCATATAATAGCGGACACTATAGGAAAGGAGGGGATTATGCCATACATCAATGTGAAAGTCGCGGGGAAACTTAGCCGCGAACAAAAAGAAGAAATAGCCCGTCAGTTCACAGATACGCTCGAACAGGTGGCGGGTAAACCGAAAAAATCTACTTATATAGTCATTGAAGAAGTTGATCGCGCAAACTGGGCTGTAGGCGGTGAACTGCTCGGATAAAAAAGGGGGTTGCATGGACCGGCATAATGTGACACTCTCAGTTCGTACGGGCGCTCACAATGAACTGAAAGATATAACTACCAGAATCCAGCTTGAGATAGACAACAGCGGCGTAAAAGACGGTATGTGTCTTGTGTACATACCGCACACGACCGCCGCAGTTACCATAAACGAAAATGCGGATCCGAGCGTCAAATCGGATATATTAATGGCGCTAGAAAAAATAGTGCCGGATTCTCTGCCGTACAGGCATGCCGAAGGCAATTCGCCGGGACATGTCAAGGCTTCGCTTATGGGGTCGTCGGTTACTGTTCCCGTATCGAACGGTCGTCTTGTGCTGGGCACATGGCAGGGTATATTTTTAGCTGAGTTCGACGGTCCGCGTTCGAGGTCGGTTTATTTGTATATCTGGTAAATAAAAAGAGGTCTACTTCAAATTGCCGTGAGGTGTAAAATTTTCTTTCACGGCTGTTTGTCTATATTTGTATCTACATCTCTGTCAGGCTGTTTTTCTATCTTCCTTCTGTATTAAATATCAATAATATGATATAATATTCCGTAATAAAAATTGTAAATATTTTACTACGAATGTATGAGGATTTTATATGCGTATTCGTCCGTATCTTTTTATACACCTAGTTTTTATTACTGTATTTTTACTGGGTACTGTTTCTTATATGCCTATGGCGCAAGCGAAACCGGCACAGGAATCCGGGGCGGTGGATGACAGAATCTCCTGTATACGCACGCTGTCTGCGCTCGGCGGTTACCGTGTTGTAGACTGGTATGACGGATTGTCTGATGTGCTGATAATAGCTGTTCGTGATTTTCACGCGAGTTATCCGACTCAGCTTATGTATGCGCCGTTTTTGCAGTCGTTGATTGGCCGCAACGAGTCGCTAGGGATCGGGTTTATCGGACTGGAAGGCTCTTCAGGATGGATTGATACGTCTGTATTGCGGTCGTATCCTGATTCCGGAATTACGCGGATGGTGGCAGATCAATTTTTAAAAAACGGCACTATAAACGGTCTGGAATATTTTGCTATTACCGCTTCAGAGCCGATAGCGCTTTATGGTATAGACGACCCGCAGTTATACAAACAGAATGCTGAGGTGTTTTTTAGAGTACATTTCGACCTTAAAGACACCCGAGAGCAGGCGAATCGGATACTCTCATATCTCAAAGATTTATGTGCGCGGCAAAGTGTCGAGCATTTGAATGACAGGGAGGCCGAATTTATCGGACTGCTGTATGGTTACCTTGAAGGTTCTGTGGATATTTTTTCGTTTGCCCGAACTCTGGGTGATTTGGCAGATCAATCCGGAGTAGATATTGGCGCGTATCCGAACTGTCTGGCGGTTAAAGATGTCATTCGTATGCAAAACGGTATTGATATGCGCCGGCTGGAGCAAGAGAAAGACGAATTGCTTTTAAACTGCAGGCAAATCCTTAAAGACGAAGATTATAAACAACTGGTTCGCGCTAATATACAATATTCTATCGACCAAATGTCTTTTACCGCTTTTTACACGGTACTGGATTATTTTAAAAGCGAATATTCCATTGATATTAAACCTGACAGCGAACTAGCGCGTATGTTCGGTCTTGTTGAAATTCTCGACGGGTTGCATGAAACTCATCTAAACTCCGAGTTTGCGTCTATATTTGCCGATATTATCGCTGTCAGCGGGATCTCCTCATCGGCAGGTATCTATTTCGATATTTTTACTCGGCTGGCCGTAGTTCAAAATATGCTTAATCTCAACGCATCGAGAGATGAGTATGACTATTTTATTAATACCGGAATAACTTTTGAGTCGCTGGTCAGGCAGGTTGCTAAGATTACCCCCAGCGAACAGGCGGTGAAATTTTCGGGCGCAACTGTACGTGATATCGACCATCTATTGGCTCTGGCAGATCAATTTTATAGAGTAGCGATTGAACGTGACGGGAGCATGATTGATAATGCATTGCTGTTCAATGGTTTGACCGGCTCCAAAACGGTTGTTTTGGTTGGAGGCGGGTTTCATACAGCAGGGTTTGCACGATTTTTGCGTGAGGAATCGGTTTCGTATGTGGTTCTATCGCCGAGAATCTCTGGGGATGATCTGACTTCGTCGTACATGTCTATGATGGAAAACAAAAAATCCGGAATAGATAACTACTTCGATATGTTGCGCACTTTGCTGATGCCATCTTCGAACTTGAAGAATTTATTGAACCCTGATAACCGTATAGTTCTTTTTGCGAGATGGGCATTGTATGCAAGCGTTCTTTCTTCGGTGGAAGATTTTCGCGATTTTAAACTTAATGCCGATATTCTGAAAAAAGAGTTTTCCGAACGGGAAGAACGATGGAAAACTCAGTTGCGCAGAGCGGTAGAAACTGATGTTAAACATTATGGTGAAGGAGTTATAAGCGCGAAGACGGCTACTGACATAGTAGACAGTTTTACTGCTTTGATTGATGCCATTGAGTTTGATTTAGATCACAGCGAACTGTTTGAACGGACGCTTCTTGTTCCGGTAATCATCCGTGGCGGTGAAGAAACTGAATTTGTAATAAGCGTGAGATTGAAAAATGACGAAGCGTTCAATATCGAAGAAGCTCTTAATGAGATTGAGTCGCTGAATATAGGTGAATTCGAAGTAAGTGTTATTCCGCGTCAATCCTTAGAGATTGTCGAACAGCTATCCAAACTCGACCGCCAGATTGGTTTGAGTATGAGCAAAAAACAGAATTTTTTTGTATTGCTCGATCTATTCGGTAAAAAAGCGATAGACGATTTACTGGATCGCTACCCCCCTTTCGATATTGACGATGTTCTCCTAAATCTTCCTAGTTATAAAGATATACGTAGTGCGATAGAACTTATCGGTGTAGCTAACGCCAAAGAATTGTTACTGCTTGACCCGATCGGTTTTTCCAATATTGTTTACGCGGCTAAACAGTCTGATACGGAAGAAGGTCACAACGGTCTTCAAGAGTTTGTGCAAACGGTTTTAAGGAAAGACGACAGCCGGTTTTTGCAAAGCGGAGAAAATTTTATTCCCGAATATGTTATACAGCGCGCTTCGAACAGCGATCTTTCCGAATGGTATAGATACGGCGTGTTTAGAGTGTTCGACCGTGATTTCTGGGAAGAGCGGCTTTCTGACAGCGACATTTTTTTGCGTGCTATAACTCCTTCCGGCAGGATAATCGGATTGATTGCCGCCAGATATTTGCCTGATGAACAAGCTATTTTTATAGATGTGCTTGAAACATGTTCCCAGTCTTACCACAGGGGAGTCGGCACTACGCTGGTGAAAGAAATGGTTAAAGCCAGTATGGATGCAGGGTTTCAAGGCAGGATAATATTGGATGCCCATGAAGACTCCAAAAATTTTTATTTTCAACTCGGTTTTTCCACCTATGATAAATACCCCGAATATTACGCTTTAATTCCTGAACGGGCGTATGAACTTTTAGGAAAAGATTATATTGATGTAAAGTCAGGTTTGTCAGATATACAAGAGGATGAATCGTTTTTTACTGAAGCGAAAAACATACCGTTTTTAACTGCCATCGAGTGGCTGGGCAATTTGATGAAGGCTTATCCGTCCATTACCCGTGAGGACAAAATCTTTATCGTAGGCCAGCTTATGCGTATACACGATATTACGTCAGATCAGGCGCAAGCCATGCTTAAAGATTGTCTGGCAAACGAAGGTTCGTATGTATCTTCTATTACCGATTTATATGATGCGATGGTTGATGCATGGGTGCTTTCACAAAGTGATACCGATCTTGACGACACGCAATACCTAGCTGAAAACCGGCTGTCTTTTGCCGACCTGAAACCTGTTGATCAGTATGCAATACCTCAGCCCTCGCCTGATGTACGGTCGTATTTGGCTGTAGTAGATAGTATAAATAGAATGTTTCAGGTACTGGAACCATACGGAACCGGAGAACCGGTGACACTACTTCGTGATAACCCTTTCGCAATTGAACCGGCCAAAAGGGTTCTTCGCGAACACGCTATGGCACTGGATATACGTATCGTACCCGGCGAAGATCATAATCTGAACGGTAACATAGCGGCTTTGCGCGACAACATTGTGTATGTCAATGAACTTGTTACTCCGGAAGAATTCTGGTTTGTTTTACCGCATGAGTTATCGCATATGCTCGACGGCGAATACGCCGCGCGTATGCATGACGTCAATTATATAAAATATATAAAAGAACTGTCCGCCGCTTTTTCTGAGGTAGCGCAGGATGTTTCTCAGCCTGAACGACGGAATGTGCTGAATTCTTTTGCCGCGCGGTTGTATCTGACCGCGGCCAGATACGAATTGGATGTTTTGACAGCTAGATTGGAAATGACATCCGCCGGAAAAATTTTTATGGCGGAAAATAATATCGATCCTTTTGCGCCGCACATGGACGCTGGGTATCGTGTAGCTGTGGCCTCGTCGTTGTCCCAACCGGTTACTGCGTTTCCAAATAAATCTATGGTTAGACGCATACGTAAAGTTTTAAGCGATAGACGTTTGAACTCGCAAGATTTCGAAGACAAGCTACAGCGTCAGTTGACTGGTCAACAAATAGCATATTCCATTAAGGCATCCCATGTTAGGCTTGGCCGTATAGATAGTATTGTATCATCATGGCTCGAACAGTATGTAGGCCGCCGTTACTGGAATATAGAAGATAATCCGGTACCTGTTTCTCTTGAACCGTTTATCGCCCGCACAGCAGGTGAAAGCGGTTTATTGGATATCGTAGCGTTACAACGGTCTATAGTTAGTGAGTTGCGTACAATGCGCGACGGTGCCGAAAAAACAAAACTTGAATATGACATTGCGCAGTGGATTGCGAGATTGATTTCCGATAGAGTCCAACCTCAGGAAAAGGTAGCCGAATTGCATAATGTCGTAAAAAATAATGCGGCTAATTGTTTAGGATACGCCAAGTTGTATAGGGCAATCGCGGAGCAGTTCGGCTTGAAAATACGTAATGCCATTGTGGCGTTTGAGGTGGAGGGTATTGTAGAATTGCACGCCGTGAATCTTGTTCAGTATAACGATGGTGCGCGGGACATGATAAATGTGGCTCCTATTACCAGTCAGGCAGAGCCTGTGAATATTTTTGTGCGGGTAAAAGAAGATGACCGGTGGCAGTTGCGTATGTTGTCGTTGGATGAGTATCGTAGCATGGATCCGTCTTTAATTGATGGGGTTTCCGATTCAACGGTTCAGGCCGCTACTTTGGTTACCTATGCGTCTGTGGCCAACAGTGAAGGCCGGTATCACGATGCGCTACATTATATGACACAGGCATATCAGATAGATTCGGATAATGTATATGTTGCTTTCAATATGGCGGTAGCGCAATACAACACATGGCTTCGTATGTATCTGCATAGTGATGACAGGGATTTTCCGTCGGACGAGATAAGGTTGCAGATGATGGAAAATCTTTTCCAATATTATGATCTGTACATGCTGGGGAATCAGGCATGGGATCAATTTGTTCATAGGCTCACGCAGGCTGACGATCCTTATGTTATTGTCGGTATGGTTGACGGTATCAAAGGTTTTGGTGCTGGTTTTAATCCGTATATCAATAGAAAAATACCGGATAAAGCCGATGAAATTCAAAAACCTGCTGAACACAAACCGGGTGAAGATCAAAATGTTGTCCGCCGGCAACCTGAACAGGATCAAAAGGTTGATCCGGATACCGTTATGCGTCGTCTTGAAACGGAATCGCAGTTGAGGCGAATGCAGGTTGAACGCAACATGCAGACAACGAACCGAACGTCTACGGCAAACGCCTTAAATCAATATCAGATAACGCAAATGATGGGTGACGGATTGGGATTTACCACGGCTCGTCATTTATTGCAAGTCGGTTCGCAGATAGATGCGCTTATACAACAACAGCAGTATAATGAGGCAATGAACCGGATTATGGGATTAGACCCGATGTTCGCCAGCAGGGTTATGGCGCAGTTTCCGTGGATAATGGCGCTTATGTTACAGATGTATCCCGAGTGGTGGCTTGGACCTGAGTTAAGAGAACTGGCTCGCAAAGCCAATTTGTCGGAAGAAATTCAAAAAGAAATGAGACGGAGGCTAACCACAGTCACCGGCGTCAATAAAACCGAAGACCGCGATTTATTCGGTAGATACCGAGGCGAAAATCCGTTGTGGCTTATTCTCCATAAGGAGAGCATGAAAAAATTACTTAATATGACTTATAATAGGGGCGAGGTGACCGATCAGCAGTTTCGTATTGCCCATGAGTTGCTTGAAAGCTCTGTGGCGGAATCTGCCGGGACATTGTCGCCGCAGAACGCCAAATTGCTTTTTGGCAGACGCGACGCCGTACCTATCGAGCCGGGTTTGCGTGTGGAAAATGGATTTTTGCTGGGTGGTATGTTTAACGATATACCTGTGCAGGGCGCGCAACCTATATATTGCAGATATATGAAAACAGTTGTGCTTGCTCATCCTCATGAGACTTTGGAAACGATAAATAGAGACGGCGAAGCGTTTTCTACCGATAAACTTGCGCAACAGTTTGGGATAGATGTATACGGATCTATCCGTGACGGTCGGGGCGCATTGGGTGCACTTGCAGATAGCGTATTCGAGCGGGTTACCGATGCGGATATAGCCGATGTTTTGGCGCATGAGTCAAAAGAGGGTGATTTGTCGTTTGTTTTGGAATCGGTGATGGCTACTAATCTGGTTCGCCGTGATATTCTGGATCTTGTTTCAAAAATACGCAACAGAGGTTTAGTAGACTCTGAACAATACGAAACGCTTTCTTATCTAAAAAAACCTTATGTGGAAGGCGACGAGAAAACTCCCAGATTTAATAAGGCGTTTACTATGATATCCGTTTTAATGAATAAGCAGGTGTTTATCAAAGACGATATAATGCACATTGCTTTGAAATTGCGCCATAAAAATCCAGGGGCGTTGTTGTATGCGTTGGTGCAGAATGCTAAACAGTATGACTATGCAGTCGATACGACAGATGAAACTCCACTTTTGCCATCAATTCCTGTCATGACACGCAGAGATTTGCTTGATACAGCAATGTAAGCATCTCTGGTAAGTGGTGATAAGATAAGCAAATCAAAGTTTTTTACCTTTCAGGCGAAACCTCTGAGGAGTTATCGAAACTCTTCATTCGTCAAATTAGTTAGACTTATATATGAAAATATGATACCAAATTTATTATCAGGAACAAGTCTTACATCCAAAGGAGTTTTTTGTGCGCTATAGTGAACCGTTGATACAAGGAACATTGATCAAACGTTATAAACGGTTTTTATGCGATGTAATAATCGATACAACCGGCCAAACGGTTACTGCTCACTGCCCGAATTCAGGAAGCATGAAAGGAATACCTCTGGAAAACACTCCGGTTATGTTGTCTTACCAGCCGTCTCCAAGCAGAAAGTTGCATTATACCCTTGAAATGATAAACAACGGACCCATCTGGATAGGCGTCAATACAGGTATACCCAACATGCTCACCGAAGAAGCTATCATGGCCAACGAAATCGCGGAACTTGCCGGTTACTCGGAAATCAGGCGGGAAGTCAAATACGGCAAAAATTCCCGTATTGATTTACTTCTTGGCGGCAGTGAAGGGTTATGTTATGTAGAGGTTAAAAATGTTACCCTAGTTTCAGAAGATTACGCCATATTTCCCGATTCTGTAACGACGCGAGGACAGAAACACCTTGTTGAGCTTATGAATGTGAAAAACGAAGGCCATCGATCAGTCATGATGTTCATTATCCAACGAACCGATTGCAACCGTTTCCGTCCGGCTTATGAAATCGATCCCGACTACGCTACTCTTTTTACCGAAGCCATGCGCCAAGGTGTAGACGCATACGCATATCAGGCGCGGGTAACTCCAGAGAAAATAACGATCGAACGATCCATACCGATAGACTGGCCGCGATCTTAAAAATCGATTCCAATAAAAAAATCGGTTTATGGAAAAATTTTCATTGACTCAATGAACTAAGGCTGATAGTATGGCTCTAATGTTAGTGAATATTAACTAACCTAAGATAAGGGTTTTTATATGGCTGGCTTTTCGCAACGGCAAAAACAAATTATTGACGAATCAATCCTTTTGATATCTGAAAAAGGGATACAGGAATTAACTATTAAGAATATAGCGCGTAATATAGGCGTTTCTGAACCGGCAATATATCGTCATTTTACAAATAAACTCGATATTATTCTAAGTATACTTGATTATTTCCAGGAAATGTCGGAAACATTTATTACGTTATTGCCGAAAAATTCATCGGAACTGGAGAAAATAGAACAAATTTTTTTAACGCGCCTTAAAACTTTCTCAGAAAATAAAGCATTGGCAGGGGTTGTTTTTTCGGAGGAACTTTTTCGCAACGATCCTCGTTTATCGTCAAAAGTAAAAGAGATAATGTATTTTACTCAATCGAAGCTGACGGCTTTGATAGAGAGTGCACAGGTAAAACAAGATATTCCCAGTAGCTTAAATGCGAAACATATTGCCATAATGATTCTAGGAACGCTACGCCTTCTGGTGACACGTTGGAGAATGGAGCAATATTCATTCGATCTTGTAGCGGAAGGGAAAAATTTGTGGCGTACGATTGTGTCATTACTACAGTTAACCTGAAATCCGGTTCATAAAAGGAGTTTTTGTATGAAACGCAAAATAATTACTATCGATGAAGAAAAATGCAACGGGTGCGCGCAGTGTATACCGAATTGTCCTGAAGGAGCGTTACAGATAATTGACGGAAAAGCGCGTCTGATAAGCGACTTGTTTTGCGATGGGCTGGGTGCGTGTATCGGTACTTGTCCTCAGGGAGCGATTACTATCGAAGAACGTGATGCCGAACCGTACAATGAAACGAAAGTCATGGCAAACGTAGTCAAAGGAGGGGCTAATGTGATTTATGCTCATTTGAAACATTTGAAGGATCATAATGAAACCGAGTTTTTTAATCAGGCGGTCGATTATCTCAAAAACAATAATATACCGATACCTCAGGATCAACCGCAATGTGTTGTTTCTCAAAACATGACGTCAGGTTGTCCCGGCTCGCAAAACAGGGTTTTTAATAAGGATACCCAGCAACCTAAAGGCGTTAACAATCCTGAGGCGATCGCGTCTGAATTGCGTCAATGGCCTATACAGCTTCAGCTTATAAATCCGCACGCATCTTTTTTTGATAATGCCGACCTGCTTATAGCGGCAGACTGCGCGGCGTTTTCCTACGGGAATTTTCATCAACGATTTTTGAAAGATAAAATTCTTATTATATTTTGCCCCAAACTCGATAGCGTAATTGATGTATATATTGATAAACTTACGACAATATTTACCTTACATATAATAAACTCAATTACGCTGGTACACATGGAAGTGCCGTGCTGTTCAGGTATAGAGCGCGTTGTAAGGGAAGCCTTAAAGCGGGCTAATCGAACGTATGTTATAAAAGACTATACAATATCTTTGCAGGGAGATATTATTTAACCGGTTGCCCAAAAGGCAAACCATTGCTAACCTAAGAGGGGAGGATTAATTATGAGCATGTTCTGTTATCAATGTCAGGAAACTGTTCACAACACCGGATGCACCATTAAAGGTGTATGCGGAAAAAATGAAGAAGTGGCGAACCTGCTGGATGTATTGGTGTTTACGCTCAAAGGTATTTCGTTCTGGAATACAAGGGCTCGTAAACTCGGCATAAACGACGAAGCGGCCGATCGGTTTGTCATTGAATCTCTTTTCACCACAATCACCAATGTAAACTTTGACCCTGAGGTAATTGCGCGGAGAATCGAAACGGCGTTGATAAAGCGTGATACTGTCAAAAAAATGTATATAGACAAACAGGGATCGAATTTTAAGGAGAAACTGCCGGACGCGGCTACATGGAATCCGGCGTCCAACACAATAAGCGAATACCTCAAAAAAGCGCCTGAAGTGGGTGTACTGTCGCAGAAAAACGAAGATATCCGGTCGTTGCGTGAAACGCTGATTTATGGATTGAAGGGGATATCCGCTTATGCCGATCATGCGTATATTCTCGATAAAAAGAGCGATGAAATCTTTGCGTTTGTTCAAGAAGGATTAGCCGCAACGCTTGACGACAGTCTGACCGCTGATGATCTTGTAGGTCTGGTGCTTAAGGCAGGGCAAACTGCTGTTGCGGTAATGGCTTTGCTCGATGAAGCAAATACATCGCGATACGGGTCGCCGGAAATTACCGAAGTGAATACAGGTATAAAAACCGGTCCCGGTATTTTGGTCAGCGGACATGATTTGCTTGATCTGGAAGAACTTCTAAAACAGACGGAAGGCAAGGGAATCAATATATATACCCATGGCGAGATGTTGCCGGCAAACGCATATCCGGCTTTAAAGAAATATAAACATCTTGCCGGAAATTACGGGTCTTCATGGTGGCATCAGCAACAGGAATTCGAAGCGTTCAACGGAGCGATCTTAATGACCACCAACTGTCTTGTAAAACCGAAAGATACGTACAAAGACCGCTTGTTCACTACAGGTGTGGTCGGTTGGCCGGATGTGAAACACATTGCTCCAAGGCAACCGGGTAAACAGAAAGATTTTTCTCCGGTTATTGCAAAGGCGCTTAATCAGGGAAATCTTCAGGCTAAGACGGGCAAGAAACTTGTCATAGGGTTTGCCCATGATACGGTAATGAATAACGCCGGGAAAATTCTCGAACTGTTTCAATCCGGTAAACTCAAACGGTTTGTAGTTATGGCAGGATGCGATGGACGCCTTGCTTCACGCGAATATCACACGCAACTGGCCGAGAAATTGCCTAAGGATACGATCATTCTTACCGCGGGGTGTGCGAAATATCGATACAACATGCTTGATTTGGGAGATATAGACGGAATTCCGCGCGTGCTCGATTCCGGGCAGTGCAACGATTCGTATTCATGGGCGTATGTTGCGCTGAAACTTAAAGAAGTACTCGGCGTCGATGATATAAACGACCTTCCTATATCTTACAATGTAGCGTGGTACGAGCAGAAAGCGGTAGCGGTACTGCTGGCATTGTTATCTCTGGGAGTCAAGAAAATCCGGTTATGCCCGACAGCGCCGGGGTTTGTATCGTCAAACGTACTAAAAGTCCTGCAGGATAATTTTCAGCTTATGGTAACTACACAGGTCGATCAGGATATTGATGCTATGATGGCAGGCGCATAATATTAAAGCTCAGCGAGCCGTCGCTTGATAAAACAAAACAGGTGACGGCTCGCCATATTTCCGGTTTTGCTTTCAATCATATCAATCCAACCGACAAAAATGTTTGTTAAATTGTTTCGTTATTTTTATCCGAGTGGTGTAGTAAAAGCTAAAAAAACGATATTTTTTTAACCCGAACGGCTAATTAAAAAAGGGACAGCTGTAACCTTTTATTATGTATCGTTTAAGGTTTAAATTTTAGCCCCATATTCCTAAAGCACATAACAGCATAAAGATAGCAGATGGTTCGGGTATCTCCGGTGCTTCGATATAATAGCCGGCCAATTCCTATTTTGATCGTATTAATTTTTCAAGTCTACCAACAGAAATATAAAAATGAAGATAGATTTTTAGGAGAAAGTAAAGAGAAAATGGGACGGCTGTCACTTTTTTCTATCTATTTTTGTTAGGTGTAGCAGTCAACCTGTATGAGCGCAGTAAATTTTGTGTGCTGGGTTTACTGTTTATCGCAAACGCTTTGCGGTCAATGATGCACAGGCGATGATAAGCAATCCCGCGGTAATCGGTTCAGGGATAGAGACAGGATCGGGGACAGGCGGACTGTATGCTTTGAAATCAATGTAATCGATACCGATCGTGCTAAGAGTCAATCCGGGTTTGGTTGTACTTTCCAAATCCTGAAACGCATTTAAACTGAAAAAAATCTGTCGCGGCAACAAAGTATTATTACTCACAGAACTCAGTTCATATTCCGTAATAAACCCCATATTGGCTGTTTGGCCTGTCCATGATATGTTTAGGAAATAATCTTCATCCCGCTGTATGGTAATTACAGCAGACCCTGTTGCCGGAAGTACTATGCCGGTCATATATGACCATGTAGGGTATAAATATTGTTGCGGATGGTTAACCATATAGACATTATGAAAATCCGCCATTCCGGAGTATGCTATATTGACGTATGTATCGGTTATACCGGCAACGACAGCCTGAACGTCGGTCGGTTGATCCATTACCCAGTAAATACGGTAGGTCATTTCGAAGTTCTGAAATTCAAGGGCGGGTAAATTGTAAAAAAATCTAATTTCACTTGCAGTTAAAGATGAAGTTGTATCGTGTGTCAGTTCGATTCCGGAGCCGGTTGAGACAACATAAGCGTCGGTGCTCTGATGCTGAATGGTGTAAGACCAGTTGGCGTATCCGTTGGAAAAATCGTCGTGAAACGAATAGTTGTATTGAGCGGCATTGGATTCGGATACCGACACGGCAACGGCAAAAATTATCATCAGCATACATGCTATCTCGAAAAGGGTATATTTTCTATAGAAAATCTCATACATGCTAAAGCGCTCCAATGAATAATAATTTAGGAACCTCTTAAATATTCCTTTTGTTTACATTCTCTTCCAAATATATAGCACAAAACTTTCTGTTTTGCAAGCTACGCAAAATTATTTTCAATGATATGGATTAATCATCATAAATGCCTTCGTGAGTTCAAAGGATACTGATGATATAAAATATTTCGTCGGATCAATGTGTTAGCGTGGTATTGCGGTTTATTTAGATATGAAAATGCAAAATATATCTTCATTGCATAAAAACGCTGGTTACGTCCGTTCGTATATTTCGCACATCTGCGCCAGTTTATTGGAAATTTCGTCGGTTATCTGGCAGGGAGTCATGCGCCATTGCCAATTACCGTTTCCGGTAGACGGTATATTCATCCGTGCCTCTGCGCCTAGTCCCAGGACATCCTGTAACGGGAATATGGCTATGTTTGCAACAGACATCATCGCTAGTCTTATAAATTCCCAATGAATCGTGTCGTGAGGCAGATTATTACCGATATAGCGATAAATTTTTTCTCGTTGGTTGTCGTTCAATTCGTTATCCAACCACCCTCGCAAGGTATTGTTGTCGTGCGTGCCGGTATATACGATGTAATTTTTACTGAACCGATGCGGTAAATACGGACTGTGTGGAAAATCTTCTCCGAAGGCAAACAGAAGCACCTTCATGCACATGAACTGTAGTCTGTACAAAACCTCTTTTACGTCTGGAGTAATAGTACCGAGATCTTCTGCCAGCATGGGCAATTTGTAAAACCGTTTTTTTAATGTTCCGAAAAAATCTTCATACGGAACATCAACCCATGTGCCGTTTACGGCGTTTTCCGATCCGGCAGGCACTTCCCAATATGCGATAAATCCGCGGAAATGATCGACTTTAACAATATCGAACAACAACATGTTATGTTCCATCCGATCTATCCACCAACTGTAACCCTGTTCACGCAATACATCCCAGCGGTATATGGGGTTGCCCCACAACTGGCCGGTGGCGCTGAAATAATCGGGAGGAACTCCTGACAGCACCGTAGGACGGCTGTTTTCGTCAAGTTTGAAAAGATGCTGATGCGCCCATACATCGGAACTGTCCAAATCTACATAAATTGGAATGTCGCCGATTATATGTATATATCTTTCATTGCAATATTTTTTCAATGCGAACCATTGGCGGTAAAACCGGTACTGCAAAAATTTTTCGTACTCGATTTCATCTTTGAAATGATCTTGAACCGCGGCCATTCTTGAAGGAACCCTATTTTTTAGGTCATCAGGCCATTCATACCAAGGTTGTCCCTTCAGATGAGTTTTTAAAACTACAAATGTAGCGAAGTCGTCAAGCCAATGTTTATGCGCACTGCAGAAATCAAAAAAAGCTGTAGATTTTCGTTCCTTTTGCTTGAAATGCCGGTATGCGTTATGCAAAATTTTTTCTTTATACGGTACAACATGCTCATAATCACAATAGTGGTCGGGAAATTTGGGCAATGGTTCCAGATCCTCTTTGGATATCAAACCTTCTTCTAGCAGAACATCCGGCGAAATCAGCGCCTTATTGCCTGCGAACGCAGAAAAACTGCTGTACGGTGAATTGCCGAACACATGATTGGTCGGAGTTAAAGGCAGTACCTGCCAGAAAGTCTGTTTCGATCTGTACAAAAAGTCGGCGAAATCATATGCGGATTTTCCAAGGTCGCCTATCCCATACGCCGAAGGAAGCGAAGTTATATGTAATAAGATGCCACTCCCACGTTTATCCATGGCTACTCCTTATGCCGGAAAAATTTTTTAATCCGGTTCAATGTGATTTTTGATTTAGGCATGACACATCACAGTAAAAATACCAAATAATAATACAAAACTTCAAATCATTTATTATTCCCGTCAAATTTTATTGCGGATTAAATCAGGCAATCTTTTTAACTGGTACATGCTCAATTTGCGTTGCGGATCGTGGGAATCGTATGATAGCATTATAAAAATATATAAAGTAACCTCTTGAAATATCCTTTAGGGTAAGAAAATATTTTTCTGTGTTTGTTATCGCTACTTCATATCTAATCGGACTAAGTTTTGTCAATTTTGGAGTACAAAGTAAAATATGACTACAGATGACCATTCATGTAAAACAGGGTTGCCGGAACTAGATAAAATCTTAGAAGAAATACGGCTCGGCGACAACGTCGTTTTTCAAATAGATAGTATTGACGATTATATACGTCTGGTTCATCCGTATGCCAAGGCGGCTTTCAACGCCAAAAGGGATTTGATATATTTTAGATTTGCCGCACACCGTGAGGTTATTCCAGAAGGTTTGCCCATCAATGTATATGAGGTTCATCCTGAAGAAGGTTTCGAGAACTTTATTTCCGCTATATTAACTGTTATCGAAAAATTCGGCAAAGGAGCATTTTATATTTTCGACTGTCTTTCCGATCTTGCAGTAGATTGGTACAGCGACCGTATGCTGGGAAATTTTTTTATGATAACTTGTCCTTATCTTTTTGACTATGATACCGTAGCTTACTTCGGGCTTCTGCGCGACAGACATACCCCTTTAGCCGCCAACGCTATTCAGGAGACAGCACAGGTTGTTCTTAACGTATATAACAATAAAAATGAGATATATATTCATCCGCTGAAGGTAGACAAACGCTATTCGCCTACAATGTATTTGCTACATAAATGGGAGGGGGACTCTTTTATTCCTGTTACACGAAGCACGGCGATAGCCGATATTCTATCCTCATTACCGCAACCACGGTTGAATTTTTCAGCGCAATTGCGGGATGTATGGACAAAAAATTTTATTAAAGCACAAGAAAAAATCGACAGGACTCAGCCGGAAAAACGTGCCGAAATAACTAACAAAACCCTTTTAATGCGTCTTCTTAGAATGGTAATCACAAGGGACGAACAGTTGTTGGCTCTTGCCAAAAAATATTTCAATTTGCATGATCTGCTGGATATCGGCAAGCGCATGATCGGCACAGGACTCATCGGTGGAAAATCGGTCGGTATGCTTTTAGCGCAGGCGATAATAAGAAAAAAAGACAAGAAGCTGGCTAAGAAACTTGAATGCCACGATTCATTTTTTGTCGGTGCAGACGTGTTTTATACGTATCTTATAAAGAATAAATGCTGGTGGATACGCCGTCGGCTAAACAGCATGGAAGACGGGTTTGAGTCTGCCGAGGAAGCTCGGCGGCTTTTGCTTCAAGGCGAGTTCCCGCAGGATATTATAGACCAATTTATCGAAATGCTGGAATATTTTGGGCAATCGCCTATAATCGTGCGGTCTTCGAGCCTTCTGGAAGACGCATACGGCAACTCGTTTTCAGGAAAATACGAAAGCGTGTTTTGTACCAATCAGGGCACACCGGAAAACAGGCTTGAGAATTTTATTTCCGCAGTCCGGACTGTATACGCCAGCACTGTAAGCAAAGAAGCGCTGGCTTACCGGTCGCATTGGGATCTGCTAAAAAGAGATGAACAAATGGCGCTTTTGGTGCAACGGGTATCGGGATCGATTTACAACGACCACTATTTTCCTCAGATAGCCGGAGTCGGCTTTTCATTCAACCCTTTTGTATGGGACAGCGAAATAGACCCGAAATCCGGAGTATTGCGTTTGGTATTCGGGTTAGGCACAAGAGCGGTAGATAGAATCGAAGACGATTACACTCGTATCGTAGCGTTAAATGCCCCTATGCGTCGTCCTGAGTCAAGCTCGGGCGACCTGCGCAAATATACTCAGCATCATGTAGATATATTGGATTTAGCTAATAACTCGTTGATGACAAAAAGTTTTAAGGATGTGGTCAGTAAAGTATCGGATTTTCCTATGCAATTATTCGCGTCGCAAGACGGCGAACTTTTGCGCCTTAAATATGAACTCAACCGGGACGATATCTTTCCTTGGATATTGACGTTCGACGAATTGCTGTCCAACGGTTCGTTTGTCGAAGATATGAGGAATATTGTGCGCATACTTCAGGAGGCTTATAATCATCCTGTAGATATCGAGTTTACCGCTAATTTCTCGGATGACGGAAGTTTCCGCGTAAATTTGGTGCAGTGCAGGCCGTTTCAGGTAAAAGGAAATATTCTTAGTGTGGAAGAACCGCGCGCTATACATAAAGATAAAATTATACTGGAAACACGGGGGCCTGTTATCGGCAGTAGCAGAGCGGTCACCATAGACCGAATCATATACGTTGTACCGGAAGTTTACGGAAAAATGAACCAATCGGATCGATATTCCATAGCTAGGCTTATCGGACAACTGACTCATCTGAAAAGCAATGGTAAACAACCTACTATCATGCTCATCGGACCCGGCCGATGGGCAACCAGCACTCCGGAATTGGGTGTGCCTGTTTCTTTTGCGGAAATCAATAAGGCGTCTATTCTATGTGAAGTGGCGGCTATGCACGAGAATCTGATTCCGGAAATATCGTTGGGAACACATTTTTTTAATGATCTTGTCGAAATGGATATGCTTTATGTCGCAGTGCCTCCACAAAAGAGCAACTGTTATGTAAACGGAAAGTTTTTCGACACCCGTCGTAATATGCTGGCAAAACTAATACCTCAGGCTGAAATATGGGCGTCTGCCGTTCGGGTAATCGATTCGCCGACCGATCCGGACAATTTATCTATATGCCTGAATGCTGATGTGTTAACACAAAAAGCGGTGTGCTATTTATCCGCCAAGTGAGTTTCTACGGGCTATTGAACACTGGCATTCCTTGTTCAATACGATATATATAAATGTGAAATAGTTTTATCTCTCTCCTCGGTAACCCCAGACTCTTTTATCGATTATCTGAAGAGTTCTATATCTGCGCTGAGAAGTTCTCCTGCAATGTCCTCAAGAGTAACTATTCCGATACATTTATTCCGGTCGTCTACAACAGAAAGAAGATGTTCCTTGTTTTCCAGCATGGTGTGAAGAGCTGTCATAAGCGTCTTATTTTTGTTGACTGTGTGAATCGGCGTTGCTTTTTCTATTAGGGTAGAAATTTCTTCTTTTGATGCGGGAATAGCCTTTTTGATGGTAACGAATGCAAAAATATCTTTGACGTCTTGGCTACTGCTAACCGGATAGCGTGAATATCCGCTTTTTCGGGCAAGCTCCAAGATTGATTCCGGATTATCTCCCTTGCGGATAAATATGATTCGATCCGGAGGAATCATAGCATGTGACATTAAAGTATGGCTAAGCCGTACCGCGTTGACAATGATGTTCTCCTGTTCAAGATTAATTGCTTTGCCCGATCGGGCAAGCGTGGCCAGTGTAATGATATCGGCAGTTGTGATTTGTTCGGACTCGTATTCAGGCGACAGCCTTCTGAACATGAATTCGCTTAACTTAACTAGTGGATGCATCAATTTAGTTATGAGTTCCAGTATGTGACCCGCGGATGGGGCAAGCTGATTGCGGAATGTAACGCCGATAATCTTTGGCAGTAGCTCTGTTCCGAAAAGCACGATAACGGTAAACAGGATAGAAAAAATCCAGACATATTGTTCGCCGTATATGTTTACGAAAGCTCCGCCTGCCACTGTGGCTCCGCCAGTATGTGCTACGGTATTCAGGACAAGTATGGCTGTGATAGGGCGTGTAACATTTTTCTTTAAACGTTTCCATGATTCGGCGGCACGGGGACGGATGTTTTGCATTCGGTGTAATGTCAAGGGGTTGAGGCTAAGAAGTAATGCTTCCGCCAGAGAACATAGAAACGAAACGACGATTGCGGTTGTCGAACTTAAGATAAATAAAACAGTCATAGTTCTCCTTTATAAAAGTATATAAACCATTCTTAAGCCTTGCGTTATATTCTTAATAGATTAGACTTTATATGTTTATGTTGGTTTCAACAAAGCCTGCTCATTATATATATGTAATAAAATTTTATGTATGTAATCAATAGATTTTCCTTAAAATCTTTTTGCTTTTCGATCAATATAAAGAAAAAATCCGCCTGCCCGTGTATTGCTTAGCGTAATTTCGTGCTTAAAAAACGGTGTTTTTTGTAAAAACCGAAATTATATGTTATAATCATATTGAAGCGGGTTGCTTTTTCTAACCGCTTTCAGTCAGGTTTTTTTATAAAATTCCGTTCATAATAAGGAAAACATAAATTTTATGAAAGGGTTTGTTTAGCGTGAAAATATTATTGGTTCTCCTTATATTGTGCAGTCTGTGTATAGCTAAGGCTTATCCCGATGATTATGATCCTGATGATGTAAATCCATTCTCCAATAATATATTGTTTTTCGGGGCAAACAGCACGCTTTTTGACGAGCAAGGCAACATTTTACCGGGTAATGCAGGGCTTGGTATTCCCGGTGCAGTTATTCAACTAATAAAGCACAATGGCGACGGGACAATCAAACCGCCTGACTCCGAAGGAAATCCTGCGCCTGAAGATACCCATCTGTTTTATATACCTATCGGAAGAGGAATAGCGGGTTTTTTGGGAGAAATAGGGATGTTCTCTGTCAACTGCAATTATACAAGTCCTTCAGACCGCATTTACGCGAGAATTTTTAATGCTGTAAATATCGCCGATGCAACGTATTACGGTCAAACTGAATTGCGGACTATATCCAGTTTGTACGGTGTGCCGAACAGCAGTATTCGTTATTTTATAGTTGATAATCACGGGTTGCTAAATACCAATATTCCGTTGGATCCGCAAGGTGACGTCGGGGCAAAGGCACACGCCGGCGGTCCGTACGTTGGAGCGGAAGGATCGCCTATTCTTCTTGACGCGGCAGGCACAATAGACCCGGACACCGATATTTCCGATTTGGTGTTTACATGGGATCTGGACGGCGACCGTCAATTTGACGATGCAACAGGCATTACGTTAAATTATGCGTGGCCTGATAACTGTAACAACGTTGTCAGAGTTAGAGCGATGAATCCTCTGACTGGCGTATCAGGTATCGCGGTAACGCAGACGACTATCTCCAACGCGCCTCCATCGATCAGTCCTGTCGGCGATTTCGATATGTCGCCGGGCAAACAGTTGGTCGTGTCAACAACCTATTTCGACCCTGGTATTAACGATACCCATACTATCAGCATTAACTGGGGCGATACTACAATGCAAAACGGAGTGCCTGTTTCCGGAGGGATTATACAAGCGGTTCATTCGTATACTGCTGAAGGGATATATCCTGTTCAGATAACTATTTACGATGATGACGGCGCTTCGGCGTCTACTTCGTTTCAGGTGAAAATAGCAGTGGTTCCGCTTCCTGTGCAGGCTTCTTTGAGTGTCGGCAACGGGATTACTATAGACTGGCAGGCTAAAGCAGGCAATTATTATGAGATCTGGTTTACCGACGAAGAAATATCTCCATTCGATGAAAACGATTCAAGGTGGCATCTGCTTGATATTGTCACTACCAGTCCTTATGTAGATACCGGTAATTTGGCAGGTTACGATAATGTTATCGGTACCGCTGACGACAGGTTGAGTCCGGATGATGTAGACCGGCGGTTTTATACTATCCTTGAGTTACCCGATTAATGTAGAATTATATCTCGTGAGATTATGATCGATAATTTATAAGGAATCCGAATTTCCACGTGTAAGGTCAAACCTTCAAAAATTCTGACAAAATGCCATTTTTTCTTAATAGATTTTAAAAAGACTTCTTGTTTGTCGGCAACATTCGATGTTTTCCAAATTGACATTTGATTTTTTGCCTTAAATGGTATATACTCCACAACTTCCAAAGAAATAAAAGATTGAATAAAAAGGATGGAAATATGAAGTGTATCTTGTCGTATTTTGTTTTAGGACTGCTGTTTTTTCAAATTGTGAATAACGTTTTTGCTACCGGAGAAAGCGCTTCTTCCCATCAGTCGGGCGTTAAAGGTTTTCTTACTGTCGAAGAAGTGGAGGGCGTACACCGTAGTCTGGGCGAACTGTACGAACCTGTACGTAAAGATCTTGTAGGCTGGGTTGAGCGTCAGGGAGAACAAGCCGGAGTCAATATCGAGCTAGGCGTGGATATGAAACATCTGTGGCAGAGTTATCAATCCAGTAATAGCTTTTACAGCAAATGGCTGGCAGGGTTTGGCAGAGTATGGGCTTATGACGCCGCGCTGGGTTTGTATTCCGTATTGGCTGAAAAAAATTATCAGCGCGCCAGGCTTGCCGTGGATAATTTTATGGAGGTGATTCGCGCGGAAAAGAAGAGGGGTTACCGCGGGTTGATGCATTTTTCATATAACACTCGCGACGATCAGTTCATTGACCCCCGTGAACCGCAGGGAGCTACCCAATGGGTGTTAAAGGCTCTTTACACTTATATGCTTGAAACCGGTGATTTACGGCATTTCAAAGAATTAACCGGTTACGTGAGAAACGATATATTGCCGTTGCAAATAGTTGAACCGGAACACCCAGCGTTTGGCTTGCTTCGTCAGGGATACATGCACCCAAAAGGCTTAGCTCAGGGCGGCTATGACATTTACAGCGAAATTGACGAACTCAATGTTGTAAGCCACGGTGTAAATATGGAACACAACGCCGACTATATAGATTTTCTTCGGCTTGTAGCCTTGGTGATAGATAAATACGCGGATCAGCTGGATTATCCTGATATTGAAAAATTTCGTGACGAGGTTCGTGTACGTCATGCCCTTTGTATGCAGGGGGCGAAACGTATACGTCAGGGAAAGTATTGGCCGACCGCGTTTGCTCCCAACGGAGAAGCGAACTGGTCGAAAGCCGTCGATCATTACAGTTGGCTTGCTCATACTTTTATGGGGGTCAAAGACGACGACGATATTCCGTGGGATAGTATACAGATTTTGTACAACGAGTTTACGACAACAATAAAAGCCATTCATGTACTTGAACGCCGAAACGAGGTGGTCATACCTTTGTCCAAACCTGTAAAAGGAATTTTCTTTTTCACTTCCGACTTTATGGATTCATTCGTAGATATGCCCGGACCGGATAGATTCAAACTCGAAGAGATGGTGCAACCTGAAGCAACCGCCGGAGCAATTATAATGATACTCGATTTTACTTTAAAAACCGCCGATCCCCATAGACGGGAATTCGCTTTAGCGTATCTCAAAGAGCTACTTGAAGGGCTTGCGGAAATACATAGGGTGTATAAACAAACTGCAGGGTATACCGGTGGAGGCATGCCCTATTCTACAGAAATTATACACGATTTTTTTACGCCCGATCCGTCTTCCGCCGCGGTTATTACATATCAGCTGGCAATAAAGAAACTGCAAACCGGATACTCCAATTTTCTCGGTGTTTCGTTACCGGAAGGATTTGAAAACGCCCTTTTAGAGCAGATCGATCTTAGCGCATTGCCTGAAGGGTTGCCTGTTCCTGAATTTGTGAAAACATCTGATCAAGATTTTTCAACGGAATCCATACCGGCAGAGGAACTGGCAAAACTCATTTCTATTGAAAAAGCTGAATATCGTGACGGGACGGTATGGGTAAATATATCTTATCCGGAAGATTATACCGGTCAATTTGAGTTGATAGTCCTTAAAAAGACCGATTACTGGTACGTACAGCCTGCAAGCGTGTCTACTATACGTGCCGGATGCGCTTTGCCCGCAAGCGGTACGGATGTTCCTTTATGCAATATTCAGGGTACAACTGCCGATTCGTTGATGCTGGTTGTTGCGCGAAAAAATAATCCTTTGAAACATAATTCGTTTTTAGCGCGCACGGAACTTGATAAATATTTTATTGACGGGATATTTATAGTCGGATCGTTTTGCGACGGCAAGTCTTATGTGAAATAATGCCGCCGGAGTTCGGTTATTTGATGTGTTGATCGAAAAAATCGGTTACCCTTTTTTCATAGGCAGACCGATTTTGAAAATTTGCCAGTCCGTGATCAGCGCCTTCGATAGTCCACAGTATAGTTTTGTTTTTGTCAGACGCCTCGTATAACTGTAGCGCATGTTCGAAAGGTATTTGTGAATCCTGTTTGCTGTGGATCAGCAGAATCGGAATGTTCAGGTTACCTATAGTGTCGGACGGTGTGATATCTTTTGTGCGGATACCGAGGAACAGCCGAGTATACAATTTTGTCATCCATACGAACGGGTATTTTGTGAACCATGGAAAGATCGAATAAATATCCGGCAAAAGCCTGTCTATACTGGCAAAAGCGGAATCGGACACGATAGCCGAAACTCCTTGCGGCTGTGCCATGATGGACACTGCCCCGCCGAGAGAAAAACCGTAAATACCGATTTTTGAAAATCCTCTGTCCGAAACCCATTGTATTGCCGCTGTGAGGTCTTTTCGTTCATGGTATCCGACAGAAGAAAAAGCCCCTTCGCTTTCGCCTAAGTATCTGAAATCAAAATAGAAAAGATTGAATTTACCGGCGAGAAAATATGTTGAGCCAAGGATGTTGTTTTTATCCGCCGGATATCCGTGGCATAGTATTATTATTCTGTCGGACTGTGTTTTTGCCGGAACAAACCAGCCTGCAAGGCGAACTCCATCCTGTGCGGTGAAGCGAACGTTTTCGTAGGCAAGCCCTATATCTGCCGGCGTTAGGTTTGTTGTGAATCGCGCAGGGCGTATGTACATAGCAAAACTTATCAGCGACAGCACGCTTACTATTGTTGATATCCAAATCACCGCACGCAGAAGAATATTCATAAAAAATCCGTTCTTTATGTTTTATCTGAAAACTAACTGGAAATTATCAATATATATTATAGTTCGAATGCCTTTTTTAGGAACAAAAAAATCCGGACGAGCATATTTTGGTTACAAAAGGATTTCTTTATGACGCTGTTTTATTCTGACCGAGAAGCAATTATGTGAATTATAAACTGGGAAAACGCTACAAAATAAAGTATAATTATTATGTGCAAATAATTAGATTATTTTTAGATACATGAGGAGATTTAATTATGACCGTAACTAAAAGAAGGATTACCTCAGTAGTATCATGCGCCGCATTAGTAATGGCTTTTGCTGTAACTATCTTATCCGCGAGCGAGAAACGCAACCTTAGCACTTTTTACCTGCCTCCTGAATACGGTTCTGTTGGCGAGAGTTTCACAGGAGACGGCAATACCTTGGTTTTTCAGATCAAAGACCTTCATTCAAATTCTGATGTGCAATATAATATTGCGAAAATTATCGAGTATATTACCCGTAATTATGCCCCGCAACAGATATTTGTGGAAGGATACTGGGGGTTGTACGATGTTTCGCCACTTAGAAATCATCCTGCCGATGTTTCAACTAAAAGAACCTTGATAGAATATTTTTCAGAAAAAGGACAAATTACAGGTTCTGAGTATTTTGCTTTTGTAAATGAAACCTCGCCGGAATTGTACGGCATAGAAGATCGTAATGTATATAATGCTAACCGCGACGCACTGCAAAATGTGCTGACAGGCAACAAGCCGGTATTAAATTACGCGGCGATTTTGCGTCTTGCGCTTGATGCGCATATCGAAAATTCATTTAACCCGAGATTGCGAGATTTTTATTCGTCTTATGCCGGTTGTTTTTGGAAAAAGAATCTTGATATAGGGTCGTTCAGCCATATCGTCACCGGGCACTTGAGTTACATTGATGCGAGCGATGACGAGCTTCGACATATAGATCGTTTACAGCGTATAGTGGCTCTTGAAAAAAAGATTCTTCCGCAGATACTGCAAAATGATTTGCGCACATTTTTCTTTCGCGTAAAACAGGATTTCGCGGGGGAAGAAGATTTGGCTGGGTTAGCCGATATGTTCATGAAATATTTTGTTGGAAATGTTTCCGGCAGTGATTTTTTTAAGAGATGCACGGCGTTTATAGATAAACACGGCATATCGTTATCCGATTATCCGCAAATGGCTCTGCAGATAGAGTTGCACCGGTTGCAGGGGGAAATTCGAACAGGCGAGTTGCTGACGTCTCTGCACACGCTTTCATGGCGTATTATGGATGAACTGGCTATAGACTCATCGGAACGCGACCTTTGCAGATACTCCGAATATATAGAGATAATAAAGCAGTTAGTGTCGTTCAACCTCACCAATACTGAATGGGAGTGGCTGAATAAGACGCATACGGATATATCCCTTGCGTCTATTCACAAAACTCTCGGCACGGCGGGCGAGACCATAGTTCCTCCGCCTTCACTTGAAGTAGAAAACTGTGTTGAGCAGGCGGCGCAGTTTTACCGTCTATCGATACAGCGTGATGAGATATTGTACGAAACAGCAATGGGACGGGTAATGGATAATGGAATCACCTGTTGTATTAGCATTACCGGTGGATTTCATACCGATTCCATATTAGAGTCTTATAAAAAGAACGGTATTTCTTATGTATCTATAACTCCTGCTACCGGTAAGCATCTGTCCACGGCGAATTACGCGGCTGTGATGACCGGTTACCAGCCGTATGTCGAACGATTGTTAGGTATAGAGAAATTTCAGAAAAACAATCTTGCCCCTGAACTGGTCGGCGTGAATTTGATTGTTTCGGCGTTGGATCAATTTGACGGACTGGCGGTAACCGAGCGGTTTGCACATACTGTGTACAAACATTTGAGCGTAATGAATGAATTACCGTTTGAAGCTGGCGGCACCATTCTCGATCTTTTCAAGAGTTCAACCCCTTTATCTCCGCAGGTTGTCGATGAATTTTTGTCCGGTAAACTTACTGCGCGCGATACAGCTAAAATACTTGAGCTGGTTCTTATGTCGGGTGCGTCACCGTATTTTGATCCGAGGTATTTGCGCAAACTCAAAGATAATGAGCTTCTGGATGTCAGTCACGAAGCTCTCGACGAATTCGAGAAAACTATTAAGGCTATAAAAAATATAGACAGAAAAAAACGCAAGGATTTTGTAAAGCAGATCAGAAACCACATGGATGGGAAAAAAACGGTTGAACCGCAACCGATAGTCAGATCATACGACAAAGTTGATGATGTGGTGAATGCTCTTGACGGGCGCAGTGTAGTATATTTTTCACCGGAAATGAAATTGCTAGGCGGCGTAAGGTCGATGTTCTGGGGCGGGCTTGGCGTATTGGCCGGAGAATATGTTGAAGGTCTTGCCGATACAGATGTTCCTACTTACGGAGTAACGCTATTGTACCGCAAAGTCGTTCGCCAACATTTATCGGAGCAGGGTATACAGATTACTCAAGAGATTCCGGTAGATTATCGACACCTGCCGATCTTCGATACCGGCGTCGTTGTGAATGTCAATGCGCTCGGTGTGCCGGTAAGAGCGCGCGTGTGGGAAATAGCGGCCGGCGACGCCCGAATATTTGCGCTTGAAGATTTAACATCGGATTTGACCCATATGCTGTACGGTGGAGCTAATGAAACGCCACAGCTCCGCGCTCAGCAGGATCAGCTCTTAGGTCGAGGCGGTGTGGAGGCTTTGCAACAACTACTTGACAAAAAGATAATAGATCATGCGCCTGCCATATTGCACATGAACGAAGCCAACTGTATTTTTGTGGCAGATGAAGTTATTCAACGACAAATGTTTGCCGATGACCTTGATCCTAACGGGTACTGGAAAAACGTCGGATTGGCGTTTACGACACATACTCCGGTTCCGGCCGGACTGCCGAAAGTTGCCAGCCAGAATTTTTCCACGGATAACATGATGCATCTAGGCTGGTTGTTAGGACTTGACGCTGTTACTCTTATGCGAATTTACGCGCAGTACGCATTCGGTACGTCATGGAACTCTCTCACACAGGAGCAGAGAGAACAGCTTTTGGATTTGATGAACAAAGACGTGGATACCATGATTAAGGAATTCAATGGTTTTGTCCAGTCGTCGAACATAATTTTAAATTTAACTGAAGCCGCGGCTACTCTGGCGGATATAACATCGTCAGTAAGTTTGCGTCACGAGAAGGTTACGAACACTGAAATTATAAATGTCAGCAAATCGCCGTCGCGCCATAACCCGAACGAAACCGTGCAGTCAATAGGTATCACCAACGGTGTCAATTTACATGATTGGCAACCTATAGAGTTTCAGAGCATCAATCCTGACGAAATACCGGACGAAACGCTTGTTGCAGTAAAACGTCGTGAGAAAGAAGAATTTATCGATATGGTCAATACTCGCGCCGGCTCTAATATATCTGCTGATCATCTGACAATATCCGTTATGCGTCGGACTAATACCTACAAACGTACCGACTTGATTTTGCAGGACATCGATTCTCTGGCCGAACAGTTGAAAAGCGAGTATGGCGATCAGGAAATCAACATTGTGTTTTCCGGTATATCTCATCCGAAAGATGAACCGGGCAAGGCGATGTTCAAGACTATTCAGGACGCAGTCCAACGCAAACATCCGACTATCCATGTAGTATTTGTTGAACAGTACGATATTTCCGTAGCGAAATACGGCGTGCGCGGGTCGGATATATGGTTGATGATGCCTGTAGAAAAAATGGAGGCGTCGTCGACAAGCCATCAGAAAGCCCTTGGCGCAGGTACAATGATAATCAGCAGTTTTGACGGTGCAATGATAGAAGAAGTCGTAGACATTGATGTCGATCCGGCAAATTCTAACGGAGCGTTTATAACTCCTCTCATATTGAACAGAACAATACCTGCGTTGGCTGTTCAGTTTATAGAAGGTAGCGAATTGTATCCTGGTTCAGGATTTTACAGCAGGCCTACAGTGTCTATAGGCAGTGGCGCGCCGTATACGCCGGTTGCACTTATTGCGCGGGAAAATTATTATATTGTTATTGATGAAATAATATCCGATATTTCACCCCAAAACTTAATGGCGTTGCATAACGAAAATCCTATACATCTGCGTGAATCGGATTTCAATATTGCGATCGCGCTCAACGGAGATGGAACTATTTCACAGGACGGCATAAATCAACTGCTCTACAAAAGTCTTGATCCGTTTACCACAAACGAGTTGATGATGTTGTACAATGAAAACCGTGCTCCATGGTATAATTTGCTGTATCAGAAAGTTAAATCGATCGCGAATATGTATTACGGCGCCCAAAGAGGCGATTTCACAGCGCAACAGCAATACGTGGAAATGTTGCGAAATTCGGTGCGGCGCAGTTACGAGGTCGATATACGGCGTATGGCGCTGGAATATATTCAGTTCATGTATTCCCGTATTTTGAACGAAAGCGAAAAACGCGCTCAAACCGGCACTACGTTGCTTGAAGAAATTATCCCTGAAGATTTTCTGCTCGAAAAAGTGAAAACACGCCGGGCTGAAATTTTGAAGGCGAAAAAAGATGAGTTCGATTACAACCTCGGCCAGCGCATGGCATGGGGGTATATGGCTCAAAACAATGTCGGTTCGAGGGTTGAATCTATTTCGACATCTGCCGTGCAGACAGATGACACTCATATCGCAAACACACCTTTGACTGTCAGCGTCGATATTGCGTTCGGGCTTGTAGTTCAACCCGATGATTTCGACGTGGAATTATATTATTCCGTA
Source organism: bacterium (assembly GCA_018435605.1). Taxonomy (GTDB): domain Bacteria; phylum Auribacterota; class Auribacteria; order Auribacterales; family Auribacteraceae; genus R3-B46. The sequence continues at coordinate 110,869 of JAHDNF010000016.1, forward strand.
GCCGGCAGTCAGCAAGAGATGATACCAATGCAACAAACCAAGCTAATCGACCCGACCGAAAAACAGTACCGCTTCAGCGCAACATTTATTCCTGAAGAATCGGGTTATTATCAGTTGTACGTGGCCTTGCGCCCTAAAAATCCGTATCTCCTGAATTTCTTGAATTATGCCCGTGAGAATAAAGGCAAGCAGATTTCAGCTCCTTCACGCCAGCAACAGTTTGATGCTGTAAATGATCTGATGGATAAAGCCGTTGACCTTGCCTTTATGAAGTGGTCTAATCCCTCTGCGGTAACGGTTATAGAGCCTGTTGTAGCTAGACCGTCGATTGCCGGTTTGGAACAGGCTGTAAAGCGTGAACTGGTGGATTCTAGTTTGTAACACGATTGTTGTATAACGCGCATCAGGTCAAATCAACATATCCTATTACCGGACTTCCATGACTTTGTTGCTCCGGATAGTCTTATTTATTTCAGACATTGTTTACTTATGACACAAAAAACTTCAAAAACTGTGCCATAATGATACTTAATGTCCTCCGTCATGATTTTGTATAAAAATATAACTATCTTTGTGGCAATAAAATACTTCTTTTGAAAAATTCTGGTATTTTGAGTGCTAAATCATTAGGTGTGTAAAGCCCAAACCGGAATAATGAAAGGAGGATGTATTATGGAACTGGTAAGAAGACCGAAAGAAAAAGGATTATGGAGCGATCTTTTTGAAATCAGGGACCATTTCAACCGATTGTTTGACACACCGCTTTTGAATACCGATTCGGCGCGCGAAGGATTCTTTGCTCCGGAAGTTGACATTACCGGCAATGACGACGAGATAACTATCAAAGCCGATTTGCCGGGAATCGATGCGAAGAATGTTAAAATCGATGTTCGTGATAATGTCTTGACCATCACAGGAGAACGTAAGGAAGAAAACGAGAAGAAGGAGAAAAACTACTATAGAAGCGAACGGTTTTTCGGTACATTTCAGAGATCGTTTGCGTTACCGGACGGTTTGGATCAGGAGAAAGTCAAAGCATCGTACAAAAACGGTGTTTTGACTGTGGCGATTCCGAAATCGGAAAAAGTCAAACCGAAACAGATCAGCATTGAAGTAGAAGAATAACAATCGTAAACGTCGGCGGGGAGAAAAATAAGACTTCCCGTCGACGTTTTTCCTTGCATCGTAGTTTGGTTAATATTGATAGATATTCGAAGAATTTCCACAAGAATGCAAATCGTAGCCGTTCTTATTAATCAGACATGATTTCTTAGCATCAATTCAATCGGATGAGGATTCAGATAATACTGTCGTTTTAAATAGCCCTTATCATATTTGCATACATAATGTTGCAATAATACTACAGGGACTATTAACGGAATGTATCCTTTGTGATAATCTCCTATAACCTCAAGAGCTTCTTGTTTTTCGTCTGCCGATAAATCTTTTTTAAAATATCCGAGAATATGTTGCAGAACGTTCGTATTCTTTTTAACTGAAGTATTCAGTTTGAGTCCTGAAAGTAGTTTTTCCATATATTCTCTAAATAAATTATCCTGATCAATTTTTTTTGCGCTTGCAACAATTTTACCCAATGCGCTCAATGTTTTAGAGCAGTGTGACATAATAAGGAGCTTGTGATCTGAATGGAATTCGATCAAACCGTTTACGGTTTTATTTTTCTTAAGCATATCCTGCCATCGTTTAAAAACAAATAATCTCTCAATAAATTTCTCACGCAATCCCGGATCATGCAGTCTGCCTTCATCCTCGACAGGCATATAAGGAAAAGTTTCCATAAATATCCGTGCGAACATTCCTATACCTTTTTTCTCCGCATAACCTTTTTCATTATAAACTTTGACAGATCTCATACCTGAACTTGGCGAGTCCGTTTTAAATACAAAACCGCAAAGTTCTTGTTCTGCCAGTTCTCTAACCCGTTTCTGAGCCCATGAAACCATCCTTTGTGTATGATCAATACCGGTTTTTTGTGTTAGTAGTCGAGGGCTATTGACATCACCAACCAGCCGCATCGCTTCTCTAGGTGTCGATAGACCGCATTCCACCTCAGGACAAACCGGAACCCATTCAACGAACTGACCGAGTGTATCACGTAAAAAACGATCAAGTTTATGGCCGCCATCATAGCGTACATTTTCGCCTAAAAGACATTTGCTGATACCGACCTTGACTTTTTCCAACATAGACTATCTGCCTTCTGCTAAAGCCTATCTGACAAATTACCCTATAGCTATTATCTCTTTGCGAGCAAAGAACTGTTTTATGTGATGGTCATAATGACTAAGTTTAAGAGATATAACGCAATAATTTCACCGGTAAAAAAAACAAAAGTGAAACGACAAATTATAATAGCATTGAGCGCTGAGCTGGGCAATATTTTTTCAAAAAAACTAAATTTTTTTGATTTCTTAGCATTTATCAGTTATAATATATATGGATACTGAAAATTATTTTCAAATCGTAATTTTTTTGACAGTGAATCGATTTTAATTTTATACCTATTCAATCTTTAAAATAAAAAAAGGGGGGGCGGATGAAACGCTTAATGATAACTACATTATGCGGATTGTCGGTTTTATTTTTTCGTTTACAGCCTGCCGTGGCCATAAGCGTTAATCTCATTCTTTACAATTCCTACGAGTTGATCGAACTTCACAGCAATACTCCACTGCAAGGTTCGTCTACCAGCGGATATCTGGTAGAGATATTATGGGCTGGAGTTGACGGAATCATCAATCCGTTGATAACCCCCGATTTCATTCCGGGCGGCGACGACGAACTATTGAGAAATGTCGACGGAATGGCTATCGGTATAACCCATGTGGGAGCCGGTATGCCTAATTTCATGGCAGATGGTTATGTAGAGATTTTTCTTCCTGCGGTAGATTATGATTACTATGCTTCACAGGGTAGTACTAAGCTGTATGTCCGGTTTTATAACGTATATGATCCGCAAATTACCCGACAGCAGGGAGGAGAAGTA
>JAHDNF010000041.1 GCA_018435605.1 bacterium
CTCGATACTTACCGGTATTCCGCGTTCGGGGAAGTAATCGAGCAGTCTGGCGCATCGGATAACGACATCTTATTCTCCAGCAAACGGTATCACGGCGCAACCGCGCTGTCATACTTCGGAGCGCGGTACTACGATGCGTCGCTCGGGCGGTTCATCTCCCGCGATCCGTTGGGCTACATCGACGGTCCGAACGGGTACATCTATGTCTCCAACAAACCGATTAACCTCATTGATCCGTTCGGATTGAGTAAACGAGACGCATGGAATTATACGAAAGATTCTGCAAGCCAGATTGTTCTGGGAAATTATACCGATAAGGTTACAATAGCAGGAACTATCGGTCAAGTCGGACTAGGGCTTACTGGATTTGATGTAGCCGCTGATGTGCGTGATTTAATCTATGATGTGCATCATTGGGAATGGAGCTGGTCTCATGCTGGGCAAACATTTCTTGATGGCATAGCTTTACTGCCTGTGGTCGGCGCTATAAAATACACAGATGAAGCATGGGATGTCGCCAAACCGATCATCAAAAATGCCGACGAGGTAGCGGATGGTCTTAAAAACACCAAAAAACTACTTACGGTAAAAAACCTTTCTCAGCATCATATTTTTCCTCAGCAATACAAAAAATGGTTTACAGGGAAAGGTATAAATATAGATGAGTTCACGGTCACAATTCCAGAGACAACACATTTAAAAGGAATTCATGGTAAAGGTCTGGCTGATATGCCAGGTAATTGGAATAAAACATGGTCAGATTTTATTAAAAATAACCCTAATGCAACTCAAAAAGAAATATATCAAAAAGCGGGCTCAATGTTGGATGAATATGGAATTAATAAATTACCAATAACGGGTTACGAAAAATAACAAGGAATATAATATGACAAAAATTCCCCCTTTTTACTTAAAGCTTATCCCTTTGAATGAAGAAGCTAATAAATTGCCTAGTTTTAGATGGGCTGATGATGCCATTGGAAAACGCCATAAGTTAGGAGGAGAACCAGATTATATTCAGAGCAAAGAAGTTCCTATTTGCCCTGAATGTAGAAAAGAAATGATATTTTATGCGCAATTAGATTCATTGAATGATGAATTTTGTATTGCAGATTGTGGAATGATATATATTTTCATTTGTTTTGATTGCAATAATGTTGTCAGCTTTATCCAGTCTTTTTGAGAATCGTCCAACGAAGGCGACGCAATTACCCTTAATCTGGATAACGAATCGGTTGTACGGCATCAGAAATATCTGTATAACGGCGATGGCGAACGTGTCTATGTAATCGCTGACGGATCTTTGACAGGTTTTCTGTACGATGCCGGCAGGCTGATCGCCGGGTACAATGCGTCGGGCAAGGTGTTTGCGCAGTATATCCACGGATCGGGGCTGGGCGGCGATGTGGGGTCACTGCTGTTCGCGCAGAAATTGATCGGGTCGGGCGAAGAAACATCGGTCGAGACGTCGTACTATTTCCACAACTGGCGCGGCGATGTGGTTGCCGTGACCGGAGAATCGGGCAATCCGCTCGATACTTACCGGTATTCCGCGTTCGGGGAAGTAATCGAGCAGTC
>JAHDNF010000022.1 GCA_018435605.1 bacterium
GAAAAACAACAAGAAATTTAGTTAAGGCGACTCATTTTTGCTGAATATTTTTTGTTTTTTGGTCGATTCGACCGGATTTTCACACCGTCCGCACCTTACTTCGCCAGTACCGCCCATTTTTTCATATTCCATGCTAATGCTGTGAGAGTTACTGCAAGGCAGTTTCTGCATAACCCAATATACTTTGTTTTTCTCCAGCCATACCACTGCTTCCAACTCCCGAATACCGCCTCGACTATCCGGCGTTTCACCGTTATTTGCTTGTTCCTCTCGATTTCTTTATCCGACAACGGATTACCTCGTGTCGCCTTTGCCTGGATTCCATCCGCAATATTCAGGGAAACAAGTTCAAATCGGTTCCCTGCATATCCCTTATCCGCGTATACCTCTTGGGTAGTCGGATGTATAAACTGAGCGAAATGATGTGTCTCATGCTCAGACGCCTCGCATACTGAAAATCCGTTCACAAAGCCGTGTCCTGTACTGGTACTCAAATTGATCTTGTACCCGAATAATGCAGGTCGACGTGCTACGATTTTCTCTCCTGCTTCTCCCTTAATCTCTTTTGCAGGAAATCCCCGCCATGACGCATCAGGGTCTGCCGATGCTTTTGTGCCGCATGGTTTTGAATATGCTTCAACTAACGTTGCGTCCACGGTAATTGTCTTCCTGATCTGAAATCCACCTGCCTCTATCTGGTTATTAAGAAGCTCAAGCAGTTTATCCCATACCGGCTCAATCCGCTTGCGGAACACCACAAATGTTGTCGCGTCAGGCACATTCTGTTCAAAATCCAGTCCGGCGAACTTACAAAAGTCCACTCTGAACTCAAGCGCTTCTTCCAATTGTCTGTCGCTCATGCCGTACCATTGTTCCAGGAGCAGGCATCTGAACAGAACCAGCGGTTCCCATGCAGGACGTCCTTCTCTCTTCGCATAGGCTCGACTCAGATACGGATCAAAACAATCCCACTGGACAGTATCTACCACTCTTTTCAACCAGTGCTTGTTCCATCGCTCGTTTTTCCGCTCAAGTGCCAACTGCGTGAACGTCAACTCTTCCGCTTCTTTCTTTCGCAACATACTGCCTCCTTTTTTAAAGACAGTATATCATATCCTCAATTCATTAAATACTTTTTCAGCACTCCCAA
>JAHDNF010000040.1 GCA_018435605.1 bacterium
AGGCCCCGGCGGGCAAACCACCGGGACCGTTCTATCTTTCCAGAGTAACGGTGTTACCCTTAAAGAGATATTCTTTCCCATTGTGTCCTACATACCATTGGAAATCCCTCTGATATACGTAGAACCCAAGCCCGTATTCTTTGCTAGTCTGGTTCATCCGGTTTTTGGTTGTATTTGTAGTCCACCCGTCATGCGTAAGAATAATTCTTTCACTATTGAACCTGACAATCGGTGTTCTATAAAGAACAACGACCGTCTCGCCATTCAGGTATGTTACGGTAGTGGCTTTCTTTCTCTTTAATGCAACCATTCTTCTAACCCCCTTTGTAAGCCCCGGCGTTATGCCGGGACCGTTCTATATTGTCCCTACACCGTGTAGGTATAGGGGACGTTATAGTTCGTGTTCCAGAAGAGAAGATCAATGTTTGCCAAGTAAGGACTCGCCAGTCTCCAGCCCAGATACACCAAAGCGGTGTTCTGGGTTAGTATTGCTTCCCGGACTTCTTTTGCTTTTTTGTAGTTCTCTTTTAATTTTTCTTTGTTCATGTTCTAGCCTCCTGTATAGGTCCCGGCGGCTGTTCAACCGGGACCGTTTTAACGGTTACAATATCCTGTAGTACCTAGCCGTTCTATCAAACGGTCTGTTATCATCTGTAGCCCATATTTCGAGTAGTTCGGCATAACCGGCCTTAGTTACCACGCCGGTTATATTTTTCGATGACCCGAAGATATCGTCGACCATGTTCTTGTTTGTGTATTCAAGGACCGACTCGATATCTTGCGAAAGATCAGAGAAGTCGTACTCTGATCCCTGTAGCTCTTCGAGCCTTTTGTGTTCCATGTTCTCCCTCCCTATTCACTTATTCTTGTTCACTACTCAACTACCATACTTGTTCCTACTTTGTCAAGTGGTAGTTAAGTAACGATTTTATTAACGAGAGAGATGATGATGTTCTATCGTGTATATCGTATCGGTGTTCTATGGTACGAATAACACCGGTGTTCTATAGACGTTCTCTCTCGTTGTTCTAATCACAACTAACATATTCTATACCGGTTTGTCAAGTACCTATTCAGTAACAATTCTGTTAACGAGAGAGATGATGATGTTCTCTGCTGTAGATAACGTCGGTGTTCAACGTCGATGTTCTATAATGTTCTCTCTCGTTGCTTACAATATACAACTAACATATTCAATTATCCATTGTCAAGTGGTCTATTGTAACATTTCTGTTAACGTGTTCTATGTACATAATACCACTATAGATATATACATATGATAGGCAAAACAATATACCAGCCACAAAACATATACCAGCTGGTATGATATCATCTATCATTTTCGATTACTACAATAAGCAACTAACATGCTATAACTCACTTGTCAAGTAACAATTATGTAACATCTATTATTCAAAAACATTATACATCAATCGAACGACCAAGAATATAACGCGACAAAACACGCTATAATATGATATTATATCATACCTTGTGAAAAAAAATACAACCGTATACCTTTTCAAACGATCGACCCACGTCTATAATCAGCTCCTGAAGCCAATTACAGAAGAAATCGTCTACAATGCGATTTCACAAACTAACCTATATAATTACACCTATACACCGAAAAAAATGC
>JAHDNF010000009.1 GCA_018435605.1 bacterium
GTTAAGGGGCAATGGTTTTGCCGTGATTTATATACGGTTTTTGCGCTGTCCACTGCGTAAATGACGACGATACATTGCGTTTGAACAGTACCCCTTCGCCCGGTTTGAGTTTTCTGCTACACGCGGTTTGATCCAGATACCGCCATTGACCGGCTCCTTGCGAAGTACAGAAAAACACCGGCTGATCATACTGCTGGGTCTCAGGATCCAAGAAAAGAAGCTGATCCGCACGACGAGCTGTCGTTCCGCCAAGTATACCGCTCTGCGCCAAGCCAGAATCATCAAGCGTCGTCTCACAACCATAAGGCCAGCTGATAATGGTGTATTCCCCTGCATTGAGCGTCATCTCAGTCTGAGGTACCTGTTTGATAAACCCTGTTTTCGGCAAGATATACGATCCAGCCTGATACGGCAGGATAATCATAGCTCCCTGACCGTCTGCCATAGGATACGAATCCGCCTCAGTCTGCGTACCATGACTCCCCTGCGCGTACCATAACGCAGTGCTACCCTGTCCGTTAAACACAAACCCCTGTATCGTTTCGGTTGCCGTGTAATAATATATGGAAGCTCGTTCCAGATCGGTTATTCCGCCCGGCAGAAATCGAGGGTCAAACGCTACGCCAAGCATATCCTCATTATCGCATTTACCTACGAAATTACGGCCTTCTTCCAGCTTAATATTACGTATATATCCTATATCCGACGAACAACAACGGGTGCCGTGTTCATCCAGATCGTCGGTTCTCACTATACGGTAATAACGCACTCCCACCGTTTGCGGATGAACTCTGTCTGGTATATCGTCACCGCTGTCCGTGTTGCCGCTATCATTAAAAATACCGTTATAAACTAGACCGGCAGATACCCAGTCCGATAACGAACCGGAATACAACACCGTTTCCGTATCGCTGAAGAAAACCTCGTATTCTTTTGCGGATATAGGATCGAACGACAACGTTACGCTTCGGTCGTTTTCCACAGTTATATCGAATATAATTGTTTCCAGCCCTACGGTAACGATGAACGATGCGCTGTCCGATCCCCCGTCGCGGTCTTCCACTGTTACGGTCACGGTATACACTCCGTTGTCCGTGAACGTATGGACTGCGTTAAACGGGCTGGTTACATCCTCTATCGTATCTACGACAGGCTCACCGTGCGCGTCGGTGTACCCCCAGTTGATTACCGCCCTGTGGGTGTCTAAGATACCCAGATCGCTAAAATCTATACCATCCAGCGAAACGGTTTCGCCTTCTTCTATACTCACGTCATCAAATTCCGTTGTTATTTCAGGAGATGCATTATAAATCGTTACGCCGGCTGTAGCTACGCTATAATAACCGTCATTTGTATCGGTTACCTTAACTGCTATAGTTGCGCTTACCTGATCGTTCCACGTATATTGCACCGAATCCCCGTATGCGTCGGTGTACTGATCGTTTCCGGTAAGATCCCACTCAAAAATCAAAGCGGCATCGGGGTCGTTATCGTAAGACGCTGTAGCGTCAAGCGTTATCTCAACCCCTTCGGTACCGGTATAACCGGTTCCGGCATGCGCTACCGGTTTGTAGCGGGCGCGGACGGTAAAGGACGATGTTCCGGTATCTCCGTCTTTATCCTGCACGGAAACCGTAACCGCATAACTGCCGGATTGGGTATACGTATGCGAAAACGAGAACGGCTGGCCGGCTGTCGCAGGATCGAGGGTATCGCTATTGGTGTCGCCCCATTCGATTTGCGCTGTGTGGGTATCGAGCGATCCTGCGTCCGTGAAGGTTATAGAATCTATGGAAACCGATTGACCGACTTCGCACAGAACGTCGTTTATACCAACCACTACCGGAATGGCGTTGGTTACGGTAAGCTGTACGGTATCTATATGAGTTAACCCGAACTGATCGGTTACCTTAACGGATACGGGTACGGATATATTGTCAAGATATTGGAAACTTACAGTCTGGCCTTCGTTATCGAAAATACCGTTGTTGTCTAAGTCCCATACGAATGTAAGCGATTCGTTCGCGTCAGGGTCAAACGCCGTAGCGGAGAAAACGATTGTATCTCCTTCTACTCCGGTATAGTTTCCGCCTGCTGAGGCTACCGGAGGCGTACCGTATATTATGCCTGCCGAATACTCGCCGGACTCGTAGCCGTTGGCGTCGCGTACACGGACGTAAACTGTTTTGTGACCGAGTCCGGAACTGAGCGAGTACCCTGTTTTTTCAGGCTGATACGGCTCGTACGCTCCCGCCTGCGCCCATGTTTGATCTTCGTTGCGAAACCGCATCTGTATGGCAGACCCGCCGAGATCGACTGCATTGATCTGCAAACTTACCTGTTGCGATGTGGTGTATTGTGCGCCGTTTTGGATAGAAAAAGATACGACATGCGGCGCAAGAGTATCCTGCACATGAAAATAAGAACTTTGAGCGTTCAGGGTTATATTGTTGATTTCATTGGCGGTCAACCTGCGCAGTGATTCAGGGGTAGTCAACGTGCGTTCTGTCATGACAAACGTACAAGTTCCGTTTTGCAGTGAAAGATTGCCCGGCACATCCGCACCGATTCCTGACGATCTTAGCTGTATCGTACCCGTAGAGTTAGTTACCACATTATAGAACTGGTCTACGTAATTTACTATCACATTGAACGGCACTCCGGCTTCCTGAATATTAGGCGTACCGATTATTCCGGTACCGGAATCGCCCGGCACCGCGGTTTGACCGGGTAATATAACCTGCAGTTTTATCGGAGAGCCGGCTAGAATGTTAAACTGACTGCTTATGCCGGACAAAACAGGACTGGCGATATTATCGGCTACGTTGATCCGCAGGTTCTGACCTGCGATGGTATCTTCTACGGAAAACACCAGTTGTCCGGCAGAACCGTCGAATTGACGCAAAAACGACGGTGCGCATGTGGTAAACGACGACAAAGGCGCAAGTTCTATCCACATGGTTTCATTATATACTATATTGCCGAACTGATCTACCGGATAAACCTTGACGTCGAACGGCACGTTTATTGCCTGATTTTGAGGCGTACCTGTTTTTCTGTTCGCACGGGTACGGTCGAACGATTCGCCCGGCAAAATAACTATCAGGTCAACCGTCTGACCGGCAATTCCGGTAACCTGCGCTGTACCGTATGCCGACCCTTCTATAGAACCGGCTGTGATCGTGGCTAAACCCGCTACTTGCGCGCTCTGTACGGTAAACGATATACTGCCTTGCGCGCCGGTAACTACCTGATGATTAGGGTAATTGACCGGTTCAGCGTCCGCAGGGAATATAATCGATCCCCACGAAGTCCATACCGTAACCAGTGTGCCGGCCGCCACGATGTTGCCGTATTTATCGGTTATCGGTTCCGACGTTACAGTCGACGTTGCCGAACCGTCGGCGGTAATGGTATCCGGCGAGGCTGTCAGCGTGATCTGTCCTGCGGGTACATCGGCTATAAACGATATGTTTAGCGCGGATACCGTGTACGCGGTTCCTGTATCTGTCGATGCGGTAACCTGCGCTGTGCCGACAGACGATCCGGCGTCCGCTTTAAGGGTAACCTGTATTCTGCTGTTTTGATCAGTAAATACCTGCAAAGACGAGGATGTGCTGTTGATCAACCCTCTGGTAGTGGAAACGGTAACAGGTATATTCGCCCCGACAGGGTTGCCGTGGGCGTCAGTTATTACCGAACTGGTTATTGCAAGCGTAGATCCGCTACGCGCTATCAGCGGAGTATTAGGCGGCGTGGCGGTCAATACTATATTGCCGGCTGGCGCACCCGCTGTGAAAGATATGTTTACAAAACCTTCAGCCGGACCGCTGACCGCTTTTGCCTGTACTGTAGCGGTTGTAGCCGTTGTAGGGCTTCGCATGACAAAGGATATTATGCCCTGCGCTGATACCGCTATCTGATGCCCTGTGACATTGGTATCGGCGTCAGGCGTTAGTATCGTCCCTGCGGATCTGGTTATGGTTATCAGGGAACCGGCGGGGACCTGATTGTTAAACTGGTCTAAAATGGTTGTGCTGGTTATAGTTGTCTGGCTTGTTCCGTCGGCGGTCAGGGTACCGGGATCGGCTGAAAGCGCTATAGGCTGATACGGCGCTCCTATTATCAAATCCACATATACCGAACCGGAAGCAGTGCCTGACATAGCGTCTATATGCGCAGTACCGGGACCGTCGGTTGCCTTGAATACTAAGGATAACAGCCCGCCGGATGTCGTAACCTCCGTCTGGGTAACTTCCTGTCCGTCCACGACAAAATGTCCCAGATCGGTTTGCAGTGCAACTACAGTGCCGTCCTGCACCACGTTGCCGAAAATATCTTTTATAGGCGTCAACACGGGAACAGATACGACTGATGTGTAATTGCTGTTGGCTATCAACACAGAAGGCTCTGCCTGCAGTACTATGTTGTGCGCAGGATCGCCCGGCAGAAACTGAACTCCGGCAGTCCCTGTTGACGCAGGGTTGTTGACGCATTGTACTGTCACTGTAGCAAGCCCTGCGGTTGTAGAACTTTTTATCTGAAACTCTATTATACCTTCCGCATTGGTAGTTACGACCGCAGTTTGCAACCCCGTTTCGTTTATCGTTCCTCGGTTGGTGGATACGTTAAACTGTATCCCCGCGTCAAGCAAATTGCCGTAACGGTCGTACAACGGATACGAGGTAACGGTAGATTTCGTAACTCCATCCGCTACAATAGGCGCAGGCGCGACAAACTGTATTGTGCCGGTAGACCTTTGTTCCGATCTGAGAACCACAGAGACAAAGCCGGACGCATTGCCGTTGACGCTTACAGCCTGTATAACTACAGTCCTTTTACCGGTATTGGGATTAAATACAAACGAGATAACACCGTTGTTACTTTTTACCTGTATTCCTTCCTGCGGACCTTCGTCAAGAGCTACCACTGTCCCGTAATCTGAAAAAACGGTAAACAATTCGCCGTTACGAACCACATTGGTTCCGTCGGTTATGGGATCGCTGGTAATTACGCTACTATTCGGACCGTTGGCTATTACCTGTGCAGGAGTAGCATGTAACACAATGACTCCCGAAGGCGCGCCGGGTATGAAATCTATGACCGCAGAACCTGTAGCAGCCCCGGCAACACTAGATACCGTAACTGTAGACCGGCCGGCCTGTGTGCCTGCCTGAACAGCAAACGATATCCTGCCTGTAGCAGACACGGCAACCTGCAAACCGTTTAACGGATCGCTGTCCGCGTCAGGCGTGGTGATTGTCCCAAGCGTACTCGATACGGTAATCAGTTGCCCGGCTAATACCTGATTACCCCATTGATCGCGTATTATAGAACTCGTAACCGTTACCGAATTTGACGGATCGGCCGCTATCTCAGGCGGATCCGGATATAACGCTATAACTCCGGACGGCGCGCCGGCTACAAAATTTATGGAAACAGTATCGGACGGGCCTCCCGCAAATGTAGTAACGTTCACCGTTGCTACCTGCACAGACGCTTCGGAACGCAGACTGAACGAAAACCGGCCGTCCGCTCCGGTAGCCACCTGCAACCCGTTGGCGCTGTTCCCGTCTACGTCTACCGCAACCAGCGTGCCGTGATCGGTTGACACGTTGACCATAAACCCTTCTATAATATTTCCGTATTCATCGGCTACCACGTCGGACGTTATAGTGCTTACACTGATCCCATTAGCTAGAATCTCTTGAGGCGAAGCGGATATGGAAAACTGCGGCGCTCCGGTCAATATCATCCCCGGAACAATAGTCAAATCCTTTGACGCGGTTTTTACGCCCGTTGTCTGGTTTTCATCCGCAACAAACAGCTTCACCGTACCGGCTAAGGTATCGCGATAATAAACGGTGGCGTATCCGTCGCCATCCCACGGGAGCGCTACCGGCGCTTCGATCGGATCATATTCATGTCCGGTATTGTCGTAAACGTAGAATTTACCGGTACCGGCATGCGCCGAAGGCTGATTGTAAAATACGGCGTTCAATGACGGAAACTGCGTTTGTATCTCGCTTAACGTCATATGCTCGTCATACTGATTTATTATCTCTATGATAAACGGATGAAAATCGCCGGCATAAGCCTGAGAACCCATACTGTAAAACCTAAATAGCGGAGGCACATCGGTAGTTACTATAAACCTGCGGTCGTCAACTTCCGTCGCAGGTACGTTCGCGCTGGATGCGTCGAGAATATCTTCGGCATCCTCCGCAGGAACAGGTTCGACCGGCGTTTTGTAGGTCACAAGCAGTTTGCCTGTAGCATCGGTTTGACCGGTAAACGACGTACCGTCCCCGGAACCGGCATAACCGGCGTATTCCATTAACAAACTGCCGGACTCATTTTGCTTTATCTCTAGGGTAACCTCGGCGTTTGTAGCAGAGTTGCCCATAATATCCTTGCAGATAACAGTTACCTGCCGCGAACTGTTCCACGCCACATAACGGTCGCTCTCCGGCCTGTCGGCATCAAGCACAATCTGTATAGAACCGGCTGTACCTGTATCGGTAAACAAAACCTGCGTTGACCCTGAAGCCATTCCGTGCACAGATTGCGCATAAACCGTAGCCGTTCCTTTCGCGCTCCCGTAAGAACTCAATTCAAACGAAATTATTCCGCCGGTTACAGCTACCTGCACACCGCCCAGCAACGGATCCTCATCGGCTGTGATAATCACCCCGCGGTTTGTGTACACTGTAAACAACTCGCCGTCGGCTATTACGTTGCCAAGCGCATCTGTAATGGTTCCACTGGTTATAGTTGTATCCGTTGTTACTCCCTGCACAGGCGACTGCCCATTAGGGTCGGCCACTATACTTTCCGGCGACGCGGTCAGTGTCAATATACCGCTCGGAGGCCCGGGTATGAACGTTATATCGATTGATCCGTCAGCGTTACCCTCGCTACTTTCAGCTATCACACTAGCAGTGCCGAGCGTACCGCCCTGCGAAGACAGCGTGAACGATACTATCCCGTTTACAGTCGACAATACGCTGTCCGAAATATAACCGTTGTCGGTAAATACATTTATCAATGTACCGTCGGATACGGTGTTGCCGTAAGCATCGGTTACAGGAGAACTGGTTATGGTCGTATAACTGCTACCGTCCAGCACCACCTCGTCAGACGTGCTGTACAGGTAAATCGTTCCGGCAGGCAAACCGGCTTCAAACCCAACCGCAAGCTGTCCCTGCGCTGTACCTATATAACTCAATGCCGTTACTATGGATGAACCCGATTGCGTCCCGGACTTCAAAGTGAACGTAATACGTCCGTCAGAATCGGTAGTAACCTGATTTCCGACAATACCTTCCGATTCATCCTCAAGAATCTGTCCCAAGGTGCTCGATAATGTTACCAGTACCCCTGCGCGCATAGGGTTGTCGTAACGGTCTAAAATAGGACTGCTCGTTATTTGAGTGCTACTTTGACCGTCCGCTGTAAGAGGTGTTGTATGCGCTGTCATCACTATCGGCTGATATGGATCGCCGTATACGAACGTCAATTCAACTGAACCTTCCGCACGATCTGCGATATCACCCTCTCCATACGCAAAAATAGTAGCCGTTCCTGCCAAAACACGACCGCCGGAAGACAATAACGATAACAACTCAAACGAGATTATCCCGCCGGTACTCTCAACCTCTATAGAGGCGGACGGAGTTCCGCCACCCGACAACTCGCCACCGTCGGTAACTACCGTTATCCGGGTTCCGTCAGACACGATATTTCCGTTAACGTCGCGGATGACTCCGCTGATTATCTGCGATATCTGACCGCTGTTGGCTGTCAGTTCGGTCGGTACAGCCGTTAACGTAATCTCATTCGCAGGTATACCCGGAGCAAATATCACAGAGCCGGAACCTGTTGCTGTACCGTTAACGCTTTGCGCTGTAAGATTCGCCGTGCCCGATTGCGTCGACGATATAACCTCAAACGATATTCGGCCGGTATTGTCCACTTCCAACTCAATCTCAGACGCAGGAACGCCTGAACCGTCCGTAATCAATCCGAGACCGGTCTGCACCACAATAACCTCGTTCTCTTTAACTATATTATTATATGCGTCGCGGATTATACCGCTGATTACCGTTGCCCTTGTCTGTCCGTCAGCTGTAATAAAGGCGGGATCGGCAGTCAGGACAAACGGTTTTGACGGAGGGCCGGATATGTAATCTACGGTTATTTCGCCTTGCGCGCCCATATCTTGCGATTCGGCGGTTATCACACAAACTCCAACCGGCGCACCCTGTGCGGTAAACCTAAACTCAAACGACCCGCCGGACGTCTTTACCTGCGTGTACGGTACGCTCAAATTGGTATCGGCGGAAACTATAAATCCGCCGGTTATCTTAACAGTTATCTCCGTGTCGTCCGCCACAGGATGACCGTAGGCGTCCTTGACTTCTCCGGTTACGATTATTATCTCAGGACTGCCTGCTATCACTTCGTCAAAATTCGAACTCAACAATATCTCCCCAGACGGAAGACCGGCTATAAACCCGACGTCACAAATGCCTTCAGCAGAACCGATCAGCTCTGTACCGCCTACGTCAACTACAGTCTGCGCGATCACATGCGCCTGCCCCACTATAAGCGATGACTGCAATTCGAAATATACCGATCCGTCGGCGGATGTCGGCACGTCTATCTGACCCGATGTCCACACCGACTGACTGCTATGCCTTAACTGGCCGTCTGTTGCTGATACGCGCACAGTTACACCCGCTCCGACCGAGTTGCCGTATTGATCACGTATTATATCTCCGGTAACAACAGATATACTCGATCCGTCAGCTACAATCTGAGGCGGTACAGGCGTCAGGGTTATAATCCCTGTTGGAATATCAGCCACAAAATGAAGCGTAAGATTACCAGACGCACTGCCGGTAACACTCTGCGCAGTTACTATACCGTCTCCGACAGACGCGCCCTGCGCAGACACCTGAAACGTTATTACACCCGCACTGGTCGCACGCTGTATCCCGTTGCCAGGGTTGCCGTCCGCATCCACTGAAATTATCGAACCGCGTCCTGCTATTGATACAGTTATCAACGTGCCGTCCGCCACTATATTGCCGTATTCATCGGTTACAGGCTGACTGCTTATCAGGCTGGTTTCCGTAGATTTAGCTATCAATGTTTCGTTATTTGTACTTAATATGATCGGACTGCCGGGATCGCCCGGATGAAGCGTCAAACCCACTGACCCCGACGCGGTAGGCACCGCCGGAGTACCCCACTGCGTAACGCTTTGCAACGTAAACTGCGTAGACTGCGACACAGTGCCTGCCTTAAGCACAACTACCAAAGACCCGTTTGACTGCGGTTTGACCTGATGCCCAGCAATACCGTCCGCATCCGGCGTCATAATCACAAACCCAGGCGCGGTAACAGTAAACAAATTATGCGGTGCATTGCTGTCGGTTATTATGTTCCCATACTGATCTGTAACCGTAGGTCCGGTTATTATTACCTCGCTCGATCCGTCCGCTACAACACTACTCGGCGTCGCTAACAGAGTATACTCGCCGTACGGATAATTCGGTATATACGTTATCTCAGGAGAAGGATCGCTGTACGCGCTCGCAACTTCCGCATGCACTGTCCCTGTACCGGGCGTCGTGCTTTGTACCTGAAACGTAACTGTACCGCCGGACGTCATAACCTGAATACCCACTACATACGGATCCTGATCTGTACTTACTACCGTTCCGTGAGTCGCCCATACAGTTACCATTGTCCCGTCAGCTACTGACGTTCCGCTTATTGTATTTATCACCTCCGATTCAACAGTTATTACCTCGCCGGCCAACGCCACTTCTTTATCTACTGACAAACTGAAACTTCCGGTCGGAGGATTGTACTCTATAGGCTCGCGCGCTCCAAAAGTATACACGCCTGACGTGAAACTAGTGTTGCCCACTTTGTCGACAGCACGCACCTGCACCGCGTAATACCCGCTCTGCGTTATCGGATTGATCGGATTGGCGGATAACTCCGACGCGGCGTTATTGGCATGATAATACGGAATCTCCTGCAATACGGTGTACTGCGTTCCGTTGATCAACGTAAACCCTACCGGCGTAAGCGTTACTAACGACCCGTCGACCGCACTCACCTGTACCATACCCGCTGTTTCAGATTCCCCAGCACGCCATACCTCAAACTGTTGGCCTACTACACTCAGGTTCAAGCCGTTGTAACCAGTCAACGGCCCGGATAACGTCAACGTATTCCCTGACGCCGCCGCAGTTCCCATCACCCGAAACGGCCTCAACTGGCTGAACGTAGGATCGCCTATTGCCTGATCTCCATTCCCAAACGATATACCGCTACCTTCAAGCTCGCCATACGCGGTATCCCATAAATTAGCCTTGAAATTCGGCAACCGCCCTATCTCGCTTCCCGGTTCAGGAATTATATCAACTATCTCCGGCGCCAACGTATCTATCACAAACGTATACA
>JAHDNF010000034.1 GCA_018435605.1 bacterium
TACACATGAAAACGGGCATCCTCTCGATGTCTGAATAGTACAGAATTTGTCCATGGAAAGAACAGCGGGCACGTCAAGCGGCAGGGATTCGATATATTCAATGGGCAGGCTGGTTCTGTCGGGATATGGAAATTGATCGAGGTCCTGAATGAGCCGCCGCCTTGGATTCGATACAATCTCGGAGCCTTTTCGCCACACAAGGCCGGCTACCGCGCCGGGATTATGAAGATTGTTTATGTAGTCGAGCAGTAACTCTTCGCCTTCGCCAATACCGATACAATCGGCTTGCGGGCAATCTGTTAAAACATTCTCGGCGTTCATTGTCACAAAAGGCCCGCCGATAATAATAGCGCTGTCAGTTGCGGCGCGGCGGATATCCTGTATAAACTTTTTTGCGGTAAGATATGTGGTTGTCGACAGAATGGAAATACCGATCACATCCGGTTTGTATTCTTTTATAGCACGAGAAACATGTTCGGCTTTCATCTGCGGATGGCACGTATCGAATAGCTGAACATGGTGTCCATGCCGGCGTAAAACCGGCGCGAGCGTTTGTATACCGAGCGGAGGCATTGCCATTACCTGTATGCGCCCATCGGACAGTTTCGGTTTGCCCGATTTTTCATGGAGGATACTGTAAAAATTCTCATCCCTTATATAAACCAGAAATACATTCATAAAAAAGTAACCCTTTAAGATATATTTATTAAATAAGCCACATAAGATAGTTACGTTTATGCAAACTTTCCCCAGTGCGAATTGGAAAAGATTTCTATAGTATATCGAAAAAGTAAAGAATTCAAGTTTACTACAAATATCGCTCAAATGCCACAATTTTTATGTTTGAATCAGTATTCAGTATGTGTGGCATTAGACTGTTCACGGCGTTGTCGTCACCGGTTAACTTCAAAAAAGTATCTAAATCCTGCCGGGTTATTTTATGTACGATTTCAGCTTCGTCGCCTATCTGAATTTTATCGAAATTATCGTGTTGTGCTAAGCAAAAACTCATCCGAGTATAAAATATGCCGATTTTGGTAGTCCCTGTCAAAAAAAGAATCAGGAAAATTTTCTATAAAGATATTGAAATGTTCTGTTTTGCGGCATATAAATAAGAGTATCGAACTGCATTGATTTTATTCCTAATATTTTTGAGATTTAA
>JAHDNF010000019.1 GCA_018435605.1 bacterium
CTCGATACTTACCGGTATTCCGCGTTCGGGGAAGTAATCGAGCAGTCTGGCGCATCGGATAACGACATCTTATTCTCCAGCAAACGGTATCACGGCGCAACCGCGCTGTCATACTTCGGAGCGCGGTACTACGATGCGTCGATCGGGCGGTTCATCTCCCGCGACCCGCTGGGCTACATCGACGGTCCGAACGGGTACATCTATGTCTCCAACAATCCGGTCATTTGGTTTGACCCTTTCGGATTATGCAGAGAATCCGCTAAAAAAACATCTTTTTCTTTCGCTGAAGCTATGGCAACTGATCAAATCAGGTTTTCCCAAACAGGATATATTGCTTCAAATCCACCAAATGTAGTCCAGATTGGGGGAGGCTATAATGTTGGAGCAACTACTGGAACATCCCAAGAAACAGGTTTCATTATCGGTATAACACCTGAAGAAGGTTTTGTTTTCAAAAAATATTATTCCGCTACAGGAGGAGTACACGTGGGAATAACGGCATCTGGCACTGGTGATGTTACTTTTTGGAATAATGTCAATACTGTAAAAGACTTAGAAGGTGGTGGTTTTGAAATGGGTGGAAGTTATACGTTGGGTTTCTCATTTGGAGGGGCGCTAACAACAACTGATTCCAATGCTCATACATATGGTATAAAAGGAAGTCTTGGGTCTGGCTATTCTGGCACTCTTGGTGAAGTTCATGTTTACAAAACGGGGACAATAATTTTCGGAGGAGATAGAAAATGATCCTGCAAGTTTTCTTTTCGATTTGTGCAATTTTCTTTTTCTTATATACTTTTATTTGTACGCTCATGACGGTTTCAAAAATATTGAATTTGACAAATTACTTGAAAGAAAATAATTATCAAAGATGGCGTGAAATCACAAGTTTTAAGCATTACGGACCTGGGTGCAGTAATCCATCTCGACTGTTTCCATATATTTATAATGAATTAGATTGTAACGATGAAAATATTTTAAAATTAAAAGATGATATCAGAATTATTCTAAGGTATTTTTATGTCGGAATAGTTGGTTACTTTGTTTTTTTTGGAATTGCATATTTTCTTTTATAAGATATAAGTAAATAATTATTAAGTTTGTACAATGCCGACGGCGAGCCTGTTTACGAACTACAAGAAGGCTCTTTGACAGGGTTTCTGTACGATGCAGGACAACTGATCGCCGAATACGATAACGCCGGATTTATCATCGCGCAGTATATCCACGCAAATCAAGATACGGGGACAAAGATACGGGGACACATCACTTAATTATTGGCTTAGATGAACGAATTGGAATTAAGTGATGTCCCCGTAATTCCCGTCATCGTACAGACACCCTGTCAAAGATCCGTCGGTTATGGTATATATCCGTTCCCCGTCACCGTTATAGAGGTACTGGACGTGATGGATGTCGGAATCATCATCAATTATATAATATACATCGGTTAATCTGTCAAGGGCATCCCACAGGTATATGGTTGATACTTTATTTTGCGATTTATAAATCAGCCTGCCGGTATCGTCATAGGTGTAGCAGGTATCGGAGTAGTGATCCATATGGAATTATCTCTGCGTAATTCCATATGAATAACGAATAGAACCGGTAAAATTTTTGGTTGACGCGAGCCGGTTATATATAATATTCTTTCAATTTATCGGGTGCGCTAAACGCGCGTTAACAGGGAATCCCGTGTAAATCGGGAACGGGCCCGCCGCTGTAAACGGGGACGAAAGCTCGAATAAACCACTGTCGCCGCAAGGCAATGGGAAGGTGAGCAAGTAGGATGATCCTGAGTCAGAATACCTGCCCGACAATGAGTTTCAAAATCACCCCGGGTACTTAAGGGTGCATTGTTTTGATTTGTGGAATATAGACAGGGATGACCTCAAATCCGTTTTAAAAAACAGGTTTGAGGTTTTTTTGTGTCCGAAAGGAGGTGTAAACGGCTTAAATACCTGATTCGAACAAGCGTATTTTTGAAAAATTTAATTTATCTAACACCGTATGGTTGATCATCAAGGGAAGCGAGGTGCAAATCCTCCGCCGCCCCGCGACTGTAATCGGGACGAACCCCGCAAAACGCCACTAGATACCTCAAAAGGTAACCGGGAAGGCGCGGGCAGTAGGACGACCGTAAGTCAGGAGACCTGTTGACAGCCCCGCAAACACTATCTCGAGGGAGAGAAAGGTTTTCGACCGTCATGAAACAAACAGTTTTTCTATTGATTTTATCGTACGTATTTCTAAAACCGCTTTATGCAGATCAAACGAAACCGTCCGCCGGTACTCAAAATTCCACCCCAGCGCAACAGATGGAAACAGATAACGATACATCAGCCGGTTACGTGAAATCGCCCGACGATATTGTAGTGGTCGCCACACGACTAAAAACCCCTTACAAAAAAATAGGCAGTTCCGTAACCGTTATAGATCAGGAATATATAGAAAACAGTAAAAAACTCAAAGTTGTCGATTTACTCGAAGGTGTGCCGGGTGTAACCGTAGCGCGGAGCGGAGCGGCTGGCGGAGAAGTTACTTCTGTGTTCATCCGCGGGGCAGATTCCGATCATACTTTAGTTATCATAGACGGCATAGAAATGAACGATCCGGGCAACCCTACGCGCAGTTTTGATTTCGGCCAGTTGGAGGTCACCAATATCGAGCGTATAGAAATATTGCGCGGAGCGCAAAGCACCATGTACGGATCCGACGCTATGGGCGGTGTTATAAGCATTACCACAAAAAGGGGCAAAGGCAAACCGCAGTTTTATTACTCGTCCGAGGCAGGATCGTTCGAGACTTTTCGGCAAGAAGGCGGTGTATCCGGCGGAACCGATCTGTTTAATTATTCTTTCGGCATGTCATATACCGATACGCAGGGACACTATTCAACTTCGCACAACCTCGGGCATCGCGAGAAAGACGGGTTCGAAAACCTCACCGTATCCGGCAGGTTAGGCCTGACACCCTGCGAAAACCTCGACTTGTTTACATCAATCCGCTACATCGACAGCAAAGTCGGCATAGACGACGGTACAGGCCTTTTCGGAGACGACCCGAACAGGTATAACTATTCTACCGGATTTTTTCTGCGTTCTCAAGGTACGCTAACATTGTTCGACGACATGTACGAACACGTATTCGGGTATTCATACATCAAATACGACCGCGACGACAAAGACCGCTATTCGCTAAACGATACCCCGACGTCAAATTATCCGTTTTACCAGAACAGCTATTTCAATTCTTACAAACATGCGTTCGATTCACAGCACAACATATATTTCCCAGAATTCAACGTGCTTGATATAACTGTCAAAAATACGTTTTCTTTAGGGATTGAATACGAACAGGAACGAGCCGAATCGGGAATCATATCCGAAACACGATTCGGGCCTTATATATCTATCGCGCCGTGGCATACCCTCGACACGTGGAGTTTATACGTGCAGGATGTGATCACCCTTGCCGATATGCTTACAACTACAATCGGAGGGCGCTGGGACCGTCATTCCAAATTCGGCACTGAGGGGACTATTCGTGTTTCGCCGGTTTTGTTTATAGAGCAGACCGGTTCGAAATTCAAGTTCGCATACAGCACAGGGTTTAAATCGCCTACCATATCCGAACTTTACGGGTTCGGAGGCAACGAAGCGCTCAAACCTGAGAAAAGCGTTTCATGGGAAATAGGGTTTGAACAGTACTTGTTCGACGACCGGTTTCGTTGCGGAATAACCTATTTTCAAAACAATTTTACAGATCTGATATGGACTCAGGAAGTCGTTTTGTGGACAACATACCAGAATTACAACCTTGAGGAAACAGAAACCAATGGAATAGAACTGTTCGCGCAGTGGGATGTATCTAAAAATTTCTATCTGGGGATGGATTACACATATCTGCAAACAAAAGTGCTCAGGGCGACCGATGATTTTTCAAGCAGGGATGTGCTCAACAGAACCAGCTTTATCCGCCGTCCGAAAAATAAGGTCGGCATACACGCCAATTATTCATTTTTTCAAGATAAAGGAAACCTGCATGCAGAGTTGATGTACGTTGGGCGTTGCGACGACTTCAGTGATTTTTCCACATATACCCGGGCACGGCTCGAAGGCTACACGATTTTCAATCTTACCGGACGCTATAAAGTAACGGATAACATAGAAATATTCGGGAAACTGGTCAATATCTTCGACGAGTATTACGAGCAGGTTCTCGATTACGATTCACAACGGTTCTCACTGTTCGGCGGGGTAAAAATAACACTGTAATCGGAAAGTATCTAATGCTTGAAACACTGTATCAATTCAAACCGTATATCGTTCCTTTTTGCACAGCGTGCGCCGTGCATATAGGTATCGTTACATTTTACGCAACAGGCGACACCCAGTCCGCTCAGGCTTTATTCAAGCAGGGTTATTCCGCTCTGGAACTTACTATGACGCCGTCCGCGCAATGCAGTCCGTCGCTGGCGGCGTCTCAACCGGCTACGTCGCGGCATACCCCTGTAGCGGATCAAGACCATACCGAACCTAACCACGAGGTAGCTATGCAAATGCCGGTTTTTCCGTTTGACACACCGCAAACGCCCATCGCCTATCCTTCGGATAAACCGCTTTGGCGAGACTTGCCGGCAAAAGAAATGCGCGAGCGCGAGGACAGCACGAATCCGCCTGCCGAAGCCGATACTGAAACACTGGAAGCGTCAGAGGATGCTGTGCCGCAGGAACCCGATTCCGGAGACCGGCAGGTAACTTCGCCGTGTTCGGATTTTCAGGACGCCGATTTGCGTGAAAAAGGGGTTGATTCGCCGTCGCAGTTAGCCTCGCAGATTAAGGTGGAGTATCCGCGGGTATCCCGCAAAAACGGCGAGGAAGGTATAGTTCGCCTCAAAATAGATCTGTCCGCATTCGGAACTGTAGAAAAAGTCTTTGTCGCCCAGTCCAGCGGCTACCGCCGGCTTGACCGCGCGGCGCAGGACGCTGTATTATCTGCGCAATTTGCGCCGGCGCTACGCAACGGTAAACCGGTCGGTTCAACAATGGATTTGACTATATTGTTTAAACTAGACGAGCGGCAGTCATGAAAAAATTTCTTGTGGCGGCGTGTATAGTCGCGCTTATTTTTCTGGCGCACTGGCTGGCTTTGCGGCTGGTATTCGACAATTCCCGCCTTTCACATGTTACACCGGTTTATAACTCTTCAGGGCAGGATATTTCTGTGGTATCTTTTTCGCCTGCTATCACTGAAATGGTGTACCTGCTGGGACTCGAAGATTATCTTGCCGGAGTAACCGCGTACTGCGTATATCCTGAACCTGCCAGATCCAAACAAAAAATAGGCGGGTATTACGACCCAAACATGGAACTGGTGCTAAGAATCGCCCCTGATTACGCTCTTATAGGCACGGAGCACGAAGCTCTTTCGCAAAGGCTTCAAAGAATGGGGATAGAGCCGGTTGTTCTGGACGCCAGCACGCCGGATTCAATACTCGAATCGCTTAGGAAAATCGCCGGGTTGTTTAATATACAGGATAAAGCGGAAGAAGTTATCAATCAACTGGAAAACCGCATAAAATACCTCGAAAATGCAGTAAAAGGGCTACCGCGCCCGCGGGTTATGCTGGTGTTCGGCGAACAGATGGGAGGCGGATCGACGAATACCCGATGCGTTGTCGGAGACGATCTTTTCTATACTCCTCTAATCGAGCTGGCAGGCGGAGTCAATGTAGTTACACAGTCGGCAATAAAATATCCTATGATTTCCGACGAGGCTGTTCTGCGCCTGAACCCTGACATCATAATAGAACTGATATATTCCGACGCCCCCCAGCCGGTAGCAATCAATGAAATTATGGGGCCGTGGAAACATCTTAATCAGGTCAACGCGGTAAAAAATCAACAAATTTATGTCATGACCGCGGATTATATCTTTATTCCCGGCCCGAGATTTGTTAGTATTGCGGAAACGTTTTTTTCTATACTGCACCCGCAACAAGAAAATACGGGGGATCATGACAACACACGTACTGAACGTTGACAATCTGCATTACAGGGTTAACGGCAAAACCATTTTAGACGGGGTTTCGTTTACCGTTAACAAAGGCGAAAGGGTAAGCGTAATCGGCCCTAACGGAGCCGGAAAGACTACGCTGTTGCGATGTATTGCCCGGTATGTCAAACCGACTGAAGGATCAATTTCGGTATGCGGCAGTAACATACGGCGTCTTTCCCAAAAACAGCTGGCACGGCTTGCAGGCTACATCCCGCAGAAAACTATTTTCGGATATCCGTATACGGTTCATGAATTCGTCGGTATGGGCAGATATCCTTACGCATCGATATTCGGCGTGCATGACGAACAACATAACGCTATCATCGACCGGATACTGGATGAAACGCACCTGACATATCTGCAAGATAGATACATAACCACCTTAAGCGGAGGAGAATCGCAAAAAGTGCTGGTTGCCGGATGTCTGGCGCAGGAACCGCAATTGTTACTGCTGGACGAAGTAATGACACACCTCGACCCTCACCACCAACAGGATTTACTGACACTTCTTTACGGGCTGAATAAACGCTACGAAATTACTATTGTGTCGGTTACTCACGATGTCAACGCGGCTATGCTGTTTTCCGACAAAATTCTTGCAATGAAAGACGGGCGCATTCAGTTTTACGATACTCCTGACAAACTGACTGTAGATCTGCTAAAGGATTTGTTTCAGGTTGAATTTTCATTTGTAAAACATCCGCATTGCGAGAGCCTTATAGCTCTGGCTGACTGGGAGGTGCCTCATGCTTAAATCGCATTCTACCCGTTTGGGTTTCATAATATTATGCTGTATTTTGTATCTTGTATTGCTTGTCGTACTGCCTTTGCTGGGCATGGAAGTGTTTTCTATGTCGACATACGCCGAACCGGCAAATGCGTCTCTTGACGCTCACATACTTTGGCACATCAGGGTGCCGCGTCTCCTGCTGGCGTACTGTGCCGGCGCTATTCTGGCTTTGAGCGGCATGGTATTTCAGACCATGTTTAGAAATCCGCTGGCAACTCCGTTTACGTTGGGCGTGTCCAGCGGCTGTTCTCTGGGAGCGGCGGTGTATCTGCTTGGATTCGTGAATTTTTCCATATTGGGCATGAGCGGGATTACGCTGTTTTCTTTTTGCGGCGGTCTTTTGGCGTCGCTGATCGTGTTTATGATAACTCGGTTTCAGAGGGGATTTCACAGCACCTACATGCTTCTTGCGGGTGTGGCGGTAACGCTGTTTTTTTCCAGTCTGGTGATGCTTATCCAGTACATGGCGAATTTTTATCAGACATTTCTTATATTCCGGTGGCTGGTAGGCGGGCTGGACGCGGTTTCATATCCGACTATAGGCAAACTTCTGCCGGTAGTTATCGGCGGGATAATAATGATATCGCTGTACGCGAAAGAACTTGACCTGCTTATTCTCGGCGACGAAATCGCCACAAGCAAGGGAATATATGTTAACCACTTGAAGATGATCCTGTTCGGCATAGTTTCGTTTCTAATCAGTTTCATCGTCGCTCTTTGCGGTCCGATCGCTTTTGTGGGGATGATCGTGCCGCATATCTGCCGGCTTATCTTAGGTCCGAAACACCGGTGGCTGATTATCGCCTGCGTGCTAGTTGGCGGTATGTTCCTCGGCGTATCCGACACAGTGGCGCGAATGGTTATACGCCCGTCCGAACTGCCTGTGGGTATAATTACCGCCGCGCTCGGAGGCCCGTTTTTTCTATGGGTACTTGTGATGTTCGGCAAACACGAAGGATTCGGCGGATAACCAAAGTCCTTAAAACAAACGCCTTTTTTTATTGCGCTACGATAAGGCGCACAGGTTGTTTTTCGATATAAAATTCTACCGGAGAGCTACTTCCCGTATCTCCGTCTACATGATACGGCACATTCGCATCTGTTTTTACGGATATTGTTTTACCCTGAAAATGAAGACGTTTCCGGTCTTGGGATCCTAAGAAAAATTTTGTGCATCCCATCATCAATGACGGTTTGGTT
This sequence comes from bacterium, assembly GCA_018435605.1. GTDB lineage: Bacteria > Auribacterota > Auribacteria > Auribacterales > Auribacteraceae > R3-B46. Next base: position 8,051 of record JAHDNF010000019.1, read on the forward strand.
TTATGAGCAAATACCGCCACGTCCAGCAGTCCATTATCAAACTCCGCTGAAGGGAACAGCATAAATTTTCCGGCATAGTTTTTGCTTTTTCCGACAATGATCTCAAAGGACAGCCCCTCGTAACAATTTTTTCCGTCAACCGTAACCTGTACGTTAAAAGGTTTATACGACCACATGAGTTTTAATGAGTTGAGCGCGTAAACGCCTTTACCGAGGATAAGTTTCTGTTTGAGATCGACGTTTTCGATAATTTCTGCGTCAAACCCTATACCGGTAGCGAACAGAAACCTGATTTTGTTAGCTACGCTAACATCGACAGGCCGTTCGATACGCTGTTTGAGGCATTCGCACGCATCTTCGATTTTTAAAGGAATATTTATTTCGCGGGCAACTATGTTGACTGTGCCTGTAGGTATTATGCCCAGTGTAACCGGTGATGACAGGTCGCATCCGTTGAGCACATCGTTGATTGTGCCGTCGCCGCCGGAGGCTACCAGCAAGGTTGAAGGCTGGGTTAAAGTAACCATCCGGGCGGTTTCCCGAGCTTGTTTGCGGCTGTTTGATATAGTTACTTCCAAATCATAGTGTTCCGACAACGATTTTTGAATAGCATCCAGCGTACCGCGCCGTTTTCCCTGTCCTGAATTGGGGTTGAAAATCAGGTGCAATTTGTTTTTTTTCATTTTTTCCTCAGATATTTTCGTGCAGTTGACGCCCATCCTGAAAACAGTGTTTTCAGGCGGGCAGACAGCATGGATGTCATACGCTTGATACTCGGATCGAAAACAAACTGGTTAAGACATTTCGGACAGCGTATGAGCAGTTTGCCTTTGTTTATGGGAAACCTTATTTTTTTTCCGCAAAACGGACATTTTGCAACAATTTTCATCCTGGATTCGCCTTGTTTTTTTTGTATGGAGTTTAGTAGAGGACTTGCCGGATGTCAAGCGCAATGATTTATGTATCAATACATCTTAAACACAAAGTAATGGACATTTTTTTAAGGATGGCGTATTATCACAAATAAAACGGAATCCCTAGTTCTCCATGGAGACATTTTATAATGACACGCCTGCGCGATCAATTGCGTCAACAGATGGTTGATATCGGCAACATAATGTACAAAAGAGGTTACGTCGTAGCGACCGACGGGAATATAAGCGTTCGTATTGGCAAGGATGCGGTTCTTATCACTCCGAGCGGCGTTGCAAAAGGTACAATGGAACCTTCGGATATAGTTATTATGTCACTTTGCGGAAAAAAGTTGTCAGGAAAACACAAACCGTCTAGCGAGTACAAACTGCATCTTGCTGTATACTCCAAACGGCCGGATGTGCAGGCGGTTATCCACGCGCACCCGCCGTTGTGCACCGCGCTGACGCTGGCTGGCGTTGCCCTTGATAAACCGCTCTTGCCTGAAGTGGTACTTGCTCTGGGTTATATCCCGACCGCTCCTTACGGCACTCCCTCAACCGATGAAGTGCCCCGCTCTATTGAACCGTATATAGCTACCTGCGACGCTATTCTTATGGAACGTCACGGATCTGTTACCGTAGGCGTATCTCTTACCGACGCATACAATAAACTGGAGAAGCTGGAGCATTACGCCCAAACCGTTATTCACGCGATGCAGATCGGCTCGGTACAGCCGATATCGCCTGAGAATATTGAAAAACTATCGGCAATGCGGGAATCTTACAGGTCGCATATACGCAAACAGGCAAGCCATAATAAAATTGACAATTCCTGAATATCTATGGTATGTTAATCTTAACATTTTGGCGTACAGCAATATTCAAAGAAACGCCTGTTTTGCGGTAAGTTTTGTATAAAAAATTTTAAAAAAATCGGCTTGATCATTTTTGCTTTTAAGGATAGCATTATACAAAATAATTTGTTTCAAAGTAAAATTATCGTTGGAATTATCTATATTTCCGTTATAATGCCTATTGTAGAAGCGCTAACACTCAGTACAACTTTGGAGCAGGTACCATAATGACCGAGCACGAATCATCTGAGCAGAAGATACACAGAGATAAAACTATCTTAGTGACGGAAGATGACAAAGATATTGCGCAGTTTATAAAATCCGCGCTTGAAATGGAAGGCTACCACGTAATCTGCGTGCAAGACGGCGTCAAAGCTGTGGAAATAGTGCAAAACCAGCAGGTACATCTGATAATCCTTGATATAATGATGCCGGTGTTTTCCGGCTATTGGTTTTGCGACGTATTCAAGAAAAATCCGCAGACAAAAGATATACCTGTGATTTTTATATCGGCGCTTAACAGCGACGAAGATATAAAACGCGGAATGGAGCTGGGGGCGAGCGCGTATTTAACCAAACCGTTTAAAATTAAAAAGTTGCTCGATACCGTCGCATCTTTGTTTTAACCCCTAACCCGATAAAAGTTTAGAATATGGCTGGAGAAAATATTTTAATCATAGACGACGATATAAACGTTGCCTTGATGTTGCAGGATTATTTTGAGTCGCTCAACATGAACGCATTCATCGCTCACGATTTGCCGATGGTGTTGGATTCTCTGGAACAACATACGCCTCATCTTATTTTTCTGGATTACCGCATGAGTCCGCATACCGGCAAAGATATCCTCGAGCGCCTGAAGATTTTGAATGTCCAAACACCCATCATTATGATGTCCGCATACAAACGGCGCGAAAGCGTGTTTGAGATGAAACGCCTGGGCGCCGCGGAATATATTGACAAGCCATACAAATTCGATGAAATCGAAGCGATTTTACGAAAATACCTGCGGGTATCCATATAACTTATACCACCTTTTACTGAGATACCCTGCTGTTTTGAACCTGCCGCCCTGCAGGTGAATCTGAAAAATCAACCACTGAACGGCAGACAACGCAAATTAATCGTTAATACGGAGACGTATGAGATGAATATGTCATACAAGGTAACAACTTTTATATTATTTATATGCATCATGATAGGTCTGTGTGCCTGCGAAAAACGGGACAGCTCCAAATTTAATACCTTTATGCACAAGGGGTTGTCGTATTATCACCAAGGCAAATTCGAAAAAGCTCTGCGATATTTCGAAAGAGCGCTTGTCATCGAACAGGATAACCCTTCAGCCGTTCTGTTTACGGCGTTAATGTATGACGAGCTTGAAACCGATCTAAATAGAGCCGCTGAGCTGTATAAGCAATACATAAAATCGGACTCTGATCCGAATAAAAAGCAACTTGCGAAAAATTGGTTGAAAGCGGTCGAAAGCCGTATCGGTTATTTATCGGATTCGGATTCCCCTGTACAAACACGCAAATCCGGCGAAAAAGACAACGATCAATCGCTTATAGAAAGACTGACAGCGCAGACTGCGCAAAAGGATAAAATCATTGCGGAATTGCGCAAGGAAAGCAGTCTTACCCGTGAAATGCTTGAAAAAGTATTGGCTAAAGAAAAAGAATATCAAACTGTTATCGAACGGTTATCTGCCGATATTAAATCACAAACCAATGAACTTGCATTGTATAAATCACATACAGTCAAGCCCATGGATTTTAGAACCAGTATGTCCGACGCCCCGCAGTTACACGAGGAAACAGTTCAGCCTTTTTCTGTGGCTATGACATACACCGTTCAGGAAGGCGATACACTGCATACCGTAGCAAAACAATATTACGGGGACGATTCATTGTGGTCTGTTTTATGGGAAACCAATAAGTTTCAGATGGGCAACAACAAAACTTTGACTGCAGGACAGGTGCTTATCATACCGCGAATAATGCCTAAAAGATGATAAATTAAGATGAACTGTGGAAAAGATTGCTTTGATATCTTAAGATAAATACCGTGCAAGTTAACGATATAATTGCAAAATGGTTGGAATCCGGTTTGTCATAGATTCATTTTTCATGAATCTAAATATTTTATTTGATAAAAAAAACAATATACGATATATCTTTAATTGTGAGTTTATAATCAACCGTTTTATACGAAGAACCGTATTTTTTATTTAAAATAATAGCTGTAACCATAAAATATCTCGTTATAATAAAATATCACTGTAATAAAAAACTTGATTTTGAACAATAAAACCAGTAAAATATCGAATTTAGTAAGATATGCTGTAAAGTAACAGCAGGGAAGGAGTGATGAAAAGTGGATATGAAGAAAAAAAGAAATCTGATTGAACCGAAACAAATCAAGTATGACGTGAAAGATACAACTGAGCCCGACCTGTATGACGAGTTATTCGACTACGATCAGGTATGCAAGGTATCGTTCGACCATATACCGGTTCCAATGGAGATGCCGGAAAAGATATGGATTACCGATACCACCTTTCGTGACGGACAGCAGGCGAGACCTCCGTATACCGTCGACCAGATAGTGCATATTTATGACCTGATGCACCGTCTTGGCGGTAAAAACGGGGTGATTCGGCAAAGCGAATTTTTCCTGTACAGCCCTACAGACCGCGAAGCTGTAGAAAAATGCCTCGAAAAAGGGTATCAGTTCCCTGAAATAACCGGCTGGATCAGGGCTGTAAAACAGGATTTTCAACGTGTAAAAGAACTGGGACTTAAAGAAACCGGTATTCTGACAAGCGCGTCGGATTATCATATATTTCTTAAATTGAAAAAATCCAGAACAGAGGCTATAGAAGGATATCTCGACGTGGTTCGGGCATCGCTCGACGCAGGAATAATACCTCGTTGCCATTTGGAAGACATCACCCGTGCCGATTTTTACGGGGTTATATTGCCTTTTGTTCAGAAATTGATGCAGTTATCACAGGAAAGCGGTATTCCTATAAAAATACGCGCATGCGATACCATGGGCTACGGAGTTCCGTGGTCTGAAGCGGCTCTGCCCCGAAGCGTACCTAAACTGATTCACGGCCTTGTACATGAAGGCGGTGTTCCGCCGGAACAATTGGAATGGCACGGACATAACGATTTTCATAAAGTTCTAGTTGACGCTACAACAGCTTGGTTGTACGGATGTTGCGCGGCTAACGGAACGCTTTTAGGCTTCGGCGAGCGTACAGGCAACCCGCCTATCGAAGCGCTGATTATAGATTATATCAGCCTTGTCGGGCATCAGGACGGCATAGATACCACTGTGATTACCGAAATGGCGGAATATTTCCGAGACGAAATCAAAGTGTCCATACCGGCAAACTTCCCGTTTGTGGGAGACGATTTTAACACTACCCGCGCGGGTATCCATGCCGACGGAGTTACTAAAGACGAGCGTATTTATAACATATTCAATACCGAAAAACTTTTGAACAGGCCGCTCGGAGTTACTATAACCAATGTATCAGGCACAGCCGGAATAGCCCATTGGGTCAACACGACCTTGAGGCTCAAAGGCGATAAGCGTATCGACAAACGGCATCCCGGCATCATGAAGATGTACCAGTGGGTATCCGATCAATACGATAACGCGCGAATCACGGGTATTTCCAACGAAGAAATGCTCGAACAGGCACGTATACATCTGCCTGAATATGTTTCATAATGCTTGGTACTGGTGCGCGGTTTGGGCATGCAGAGCATACGCCCGGTTGTTTTTTAAGCTGGAAATTAAGGGAACTGAAAACATTCCTCAATCAGGGTCGTTGCTTATTACCGCAAACCATATAAGCTATTTAGACCCGTTTCTCGTTGCGGGAAACGTATCGAGATGCATACATTTTATAGCCATGGAAGAGCTGTTTGCCTCACGGCTGACAGCTTTTCTCATGCGCCGTTGGAAAACTATCCCCGTCAAACGAAATTCACCCGACAAGCGCACTATTACGCAAGCGTTGAGCCTGCTGGGCGAGGGCAATATCGTCGGGGTATTTCCTGAAGGGGGTATTGTCAAAACCGATACGGACACCGCATATCAGACCGGAGTGGCTATGCTCGCCATGAAATCGCAGTCTCCTATTTTACCGGTATACATCGAGGGAAGCAGAGCGATGTATAGGCCTAACCCGTTTACTCGCAAAATAATACGGATAGCATATAAACCGGTTTGCAATATATCCGAATTGATCCGCAACGGTGACGGCGTATCTAACCTAATGGATAAAAAAACGTTGCGCAACCGAATAATTGAACTTATAGAAGAGCATATAACTTCTAATGCTTAAAAAAATATCATTATTTTTTTTAATATCGGCATTTTTTTTACTTCAGGAAGGATTTGCCGAAAACCCTCCTGAGCCTGCCGGTAAATCTATATACATTCCTCCGCAGGAAGACAGGCACACCGCCCTTTTCGATTTTGAAGCGGTAATTCAGCCTCAGTCGCCGGCTCCGCTTGTGTTTCTTATAGACGATTGCGCTCCATCTGCGCGGATAGCATCGGCAGTCAATCATTTGCGGACATATATTCACCTGTGGGCGCCGGATTCGTCTTACCGATACGGCAGGCATATTCTGTATACCCGCGAATCATCGCCGGATTATCAATCTTGGGATATAGAACGGTATGCCATAGCATGGTCGGACTCGCAGGATAACGCGCTCGAAGAGTTATATCAGTCGCTCCAGCTTAAAAAAGATTTTATCAAGGCTCCTGTTACCGAACTTGATGCAATACTCTCTAACTGGGCTAAAAACGAATATTCATATAATTATGACCGGTTTCTCAGGCTTATGCAGAAAGCGCGGCAGGCATCCATACCGTCCGAACAATTTTTATTCGCCTTGTTTGCGCTTATGGATACAGCCCAGCTACCGCCAGATCCGTATCCAATTCTCAATATTTACCGGAAAGCCTACCTGCAGACATACATTACCAACGGCACAGCCCCGTATTCTTTTGAACGGATAGAACGCGAACAGGACGCTTTTCACGCCCGTCTTATGGAACTGAGCGCGAAACTAAACCACGAAGATATAGATTTTTTACTGGAAGCTGTTGTCGCGCGGCGCATGGTGTTCGCCGATTACAAACGGTTCATGAAATTGATGGATTCCGTAGGTATAGATTGTATCGGTGAATATCCGGCGTTTCATTTCCGTCTTTATACAACGGCATGGCATGACAAACTTAAAGCCCCGCAGGTGCAAGCTGAACTGCGGCAAGCAATAGAGGAACTGCAAAAATCTTTTCAGCCGGCATACAAGCGTATTTTGCCGGAAAACTGGAACGAGTATAAGGAAACGCTTATGCGGTTTGTACATGGATCTATAACTATAGACCAATACCGCCTTATCAATATGACGCCGAGATTCATCCAGTCAGGACCCATGGACGAGACTACCAAAGACGTCATGGCACGGATAACAAAACTCTGGACTGACCCTGTACAAAAAAAAGTCGCCGAGGCAGTGCGGACATTTTTCAGGTATATCCAGTTGTATGAAGACCAATTTAACGCCATTAGGAAAACAATGGAAGATACCGGAGCGGATGTTGTTTTTATAACCGCCAACTCTAAGGATTTGCCGGCTTGGATCTTCTGGTTTTCGTCGATAGAAACCGGAGGGGTGATTTATGTTAATCCGAAAATCCCCAAGCCCGAAGGCGATAATAATTATTTTAGATTGATGCGCGGAGAACGTTCGCCATTTGAAAAACTACTCGAAGGATTCGGAGGTAACCAATGACCGGATACAAAACATTGTGTATTGCCCTTGTAATAATTTTCACAGCAAACGTTCTTTACTCGCAGGACAACGACGGGTCGACCCAAGACGACTTAGCCAACCTGACCAAACAGCTCGATTTCTATAAACAGGAAGGACTGAAAGCTATACGAAAAGGGGAATATCCATACGCAATGAATATGTTCGAAAAATATATCGAACTGGACGACAGCAATTTTAAAATTCACGAATATCTCGGTCAGGTATATATACATCTTCAGGAATACGAAAAGGCAATGTCGGTTATTGAAAGGGCGGTTGAACTTAACCCTGCTTATGTCGGAGGGCACATGCATTTATCCAAGATATACCGCGACTACGGCTACGAAGAACTAGCTATAGAGCATCTGCAGGAAGCTATGAAACACCGCAAAGACGTTGAAATAATATACCAGCTCGGTATAACCTACGAACGGTTCAACCGGCTCGACAAAGCGCAGGAAGCGTTCGAAGACGTCATACTGCTTGCCCCCGATCACGCCGACGCTTTTTTCAGTCTCGGGTTACTGCATTTTCGAAAAAAAGAGTTTGATCAGGCTATAGAAAAAATCCGTCACGCCCTGCTTATTTCACCGGACAACTTTCAGTACCAAACCTATCTTGAGAAAGCACAAACAGCATCGCAAACCCAACCGGAAATGAACGGAAAAGACAACGATTGATCTTGATATCTCTTTGTATTGCAACATTTTCTAATTTTTGCTTAATTTTAAAATTCCCCCTGCCGATATGTAAAATGTACATAGAAGAACGATTCGGCCTAACCGTGGGGATGGGAAATTGTCTAAATATATTGTTGTTCTTACAAATGATACCGACATCATAAAAAGACTATCGCAACTTATCGAAGAAAAATCTTCCTGCAAGCTCTTTGCCACACACAGCGTTGAAGACTCCCTGCGCGTAATGGCCACACGGCGGTGTTGCGCCGCTATAATTGACAGCGATGTGTACCCGGATGAAACCGCAATAGAATTTCTCGAAAAAATGAAACTCGTTTGGTCGGATATGGTGCGTATCCTGCTTATCGGCAATATGACGGAATTCGACCTAGACGCCATTATCAACGCGGCTGAAGTGGACAGGGTTATCTTGAAAGACTGGAACCAGTCGCAAATCAAGGAAGTCTTGCACGAAGCGTTTGCAAAAAACGATATGCGAAACAACCTTAAAAAAATGAGCCATATCGTTCAGATACAAAACGAAGAACTTGCGTCGTTAAACAAAGTCCTTAAAGAAAAAATTCTTCTGCAAACCGATGAGGTGATGAAAATCAACTCGCAGTTGTCCTTATCGCTACTTGCGTCTGTACAGGCGCTTACTCATGCTGTGGAAGCCAAGGACATTCTCACTCGCGGTCATTCGGACAGGGTAGCCGGTTTTTGCTTGGATATAGCCGGACAGATGAGACTGCCCAGCGAACAAATTGAAGGAATATACATGGCCGCCAAACTGCACGATATCGGAAAAATCGGTATCAGCGAACAGATTCTACTCAAACCTGCGCCTTTGACCAGAGAAGAAGAGGAAATAGTTCGCGAACACTGTATTATCGGATACAAAATCGTAGAACCGATCCCGTTCAACTGCAATATCGCACGGATTATCTTGCAACACCATGAATGGTTCGACGGCAACGGGTATCCATACGGACTAAAAGGCGATCAGATTTCACTAGGCGCGCGAATACTGCATGTGGCCGACGCCTACGACGCTATGATCTGTGACCGTCCATACAGAAAGTCATTGCCGAGGGCGCAGGCGGTAGACCAGCTACAGGCAGGCGCAGGCAAACAGTTCGATCCTGAAGTCATATCCGTATTTTGCGCGTTCGTATCTTGAGTAGATTAATCCCGCCATGAATTGATGTTTGTCAGCGGATTCTTAACTGCGCTTCAATATGCATTTCAGCGCGAGTCCGGAAACCAGAAGAATCACCGTAGCCGGTTCAGGGATAGGCGCAGGATCAGGCGGGTCGGGCTGGTTTAGCAATGAGCCGTCTATGGTGACATAGTCTAACCTCTGAGTGCCGAAAAAACCCTGTGGAGACCCTGCAATAGCTTTAAAAGCAAAGTGTATGTAAATGTCGGAAAGAGGGTTGGTATTTTCAAAGGTACTGTACAGAACACCGCCCCAGTAAACATTCACAATGCTGTTTTCTCTTGTTATCATAACTTCCACATCGCCCGAAAAAGGAAATGTGCGGTTGCCTATGTAGTTCGACGCTTCGCCGGTCGGGTATACTTCCAATTGTCCTTTTTCGTTTGTCCACACATCCCGATAACCCACCCGCGCCACGTTGCCCAGCGAAAAATAGAATACATCGCTTGCGGCAAGAGAGTTGGCTTGGTTCCATATAAAACGCGCGGTAAACAGAAAATCGGTTACCGGTTCGAATGTCCGAGTCAGCCTGACTACAGTATGATCAAGTTGGGTGTCTGTCGAATATGTTTTAGCATAAAGATTTGTAACGGTTATGTAGCCGTTGTTGACAGTGTAATCCCAGTACGGAGATTTTATATTGCCCATATAATTTATATTCCATTGCGGATCTATAGCTGTGCCGCTGAAATCGTCTTGAAGCACTACTGTGGATGCGTAAGCCGAAAAAGCAGTCATAAGCATACAAACAACCATAAACCGCAAAGTTATATATTTCAAAACAATTATTCTCCTTTTCGCACGACACAATCAAACTGTATATCGCAATTTGCTCGTCCGGCTATATAATAGCATACCATATAATATCCAAAAAATCAAACTTTTGAGTGTTTTTTTACCGGTTTTACAAAACACATAAAACTAAGCGCGTAAAAATAGCAATTCTTTGTCAAGAATTTTACCGGATTTGCCGATTAATTTAAGTGGTTTTAATAACGTATAGTTATGTAATAAAAACCATCCGCGTTACTAATACGCCGGCGATTAACCGTGTCCGACGTGGTTTGTATGCGTGAAAGGAAGATGATGAATATATGCAAAGTCAATATCAGAGTGCGAATATTCGTACTGATATTCGTACTGGTTACAGCCGCGATTATGGCTATCTCATACCTGTTGTTATCGGAGCTGGAAAGCCGTATGTATACGGAGTTTCGCGAACGCGGGTCGGTGATAGTCAAATATTTCGCGCTCAATTCTGTTGACGGTATTGTATCGCGTGATCACGAGATGCTGACCAGATCAATCCAAAAATTGTTCGGACTGGAAGACGTGATATACGCCGCCATATTCGATCAGAATAACGAATCCATAGTAAGCGTTCCGACAGCGCAGATCAAACATAATCTTCAGACCGGCAAATCCGGACAAATAACAACCGTACAGATAAAAGAAGTAAAAACCGGCGCAAACAAAACCTTTGAAGTGCTCGATTTCTTATGCCCTGTATTTGACGGGACAGGTAAATACATCGGTTCCGTTCAGGCAGGCTTGAGCGTAGAGCGGATATATGTGGATATCAACGAAACCGTTATACGAACAAGTATAATCTTATCGATATTCTGGGTAATAGGCATGATAATGTCGTTCATAATAGCCAACAACATAGCTCAACCTATCAAAAAACTTACCGCCATATCAAAAAGCATAGCGGACGGCAACCTCGATATGGAAGTGCCGGTTCACCGCACGGACGAAATAGGGTCGCTTGCCCAAAGCCTGACCGAGCTACGCGACTCAATACGCAATAAGATACAAAAATTGGAGGAAGAAGCGGTTTCACGCGAGAAATTGCTAAAAGCGCTCGATAAGAAAAATGAACTGCTGGCCATAAGCAGAGAAAACCTTGAACATAAAGTACAGGAACGAACACGCGAACTTCAGGAAAGCGAAGAAAAATTCAGAAAATATTTCGAGCTTGGCGTAGTGGGTATGGCCGCCATCACTCCCGATAAGAAATTCACCTACTTCAATGACCGGATTTGCGAGATGTTCGGCTACTCCCGCGACGTGCTGATACACATGTATTGGGATGAACTGTGTTATAAAGAAGATTCCGAAAACGCGAACGAACAATTTTCACGGATGCTGGCAGGCGAGTTTGACGGATATTCACTGGATACGAGGTACGTCAGAAAAGACGGTCAAACCATATATACCAGCGTATCGCTAAAATGTATGCGTAACGAATACGGGGCGGTTAAACTGATTTTTGCTATCATCCAAGATATTACAGACCGCAAAAAGATGGAAGAAGAACTCATAAAAACACGCAAACTTGAATCGGTCGGAATACTCGCCGGCGGTATCGCCCACGATTTCAATAACCTGCTTACCGCTATAATCGGAAATATCAGCCTGATTAAACTGGATATGCCGGCCGCGGACAAAAAATACAAGTTTCTCGAAAGCGCAGAAAGAGCGTCCATGCAGGCTAAAGAATTGTCACACCGGTTACTGACGTTTTCAAAAGGCGGTGCGCCGGTCAAGAAAACCCTGTCCATCGGCGATTTGGTTAAGGAATCCACATTGTTTACGCTCAAAGGTTCGAATATCAAATGTGAATTTAATATACCGGACAATCTGTTTCCTGTACATGTTGACGAAGGACAGTTCAATCAGGTTATAAGCAATTTGGTTATAAACGCCCAACAGGCTATGCCCTGCGGAGGAAGCATTAAGGTTACCTGCGAAAATTTTGTTATCAATGCCGATGACTCATACCCTGTCAAACCGGGAAAATATGTTTCTATTTCCATACAGGACCAAGGCGTGGGCATACCCGAAGAATATATAGAAAAAATTTTCGACCCGTATTTCACCACAAAAGAAAAAACCGCACAGCGCGGAACAGGACTCGGTTTATCCACCTGTTACTCAATCATAACCAAACACAACGGATGTATTACCGTTAATTCCAAACCCGCAGAAGGATCGACATTCCACATTTTTCTGCCTGCCGCAGATCAGATTACCGGACCGGTACATACCGTTGTCAAACGTGAAACGAAAGCTATACGCGGTTCAGGACGCATCCTTGTAATGGACGACGAAGAGCTGGTTCGCAAAAGCGTCGGCAGTATGCTTCATTATATGGGATACTCCGTTGAGTTTGCCAAAGACGGATCTCAGGCAATCAGAATGTATCAGCGGGCGGTAAACTCAAATAAACCTTACGACGCGGTTATACTCGATCTGACTGTTCCCGGCGGTATGGGCGGCAAAGAAACAATAGTACGCCTGCGCGAGCAGTTCGACAACGTCAAGGCAGTAGTATCCAGCGGATACAGCAACGACCCCATTCTTGCCCATTACAAAGATTACGGGTTTGATAACGTAATCGGCAAACCTTATAACGCCAACGAAATAAGCGCTGTTATACATAGTATTATGGAATCATAACAGTGATATTTGTTTCCGGCCAATCGCCGTTTATTCCTGTCGCATCATAAAAACATTAAACGGAATCTGTTGGGCAAAATTAAATAATTCGTGGGATAACGTCATTATACGGAAAAGGGAAGGACGCGCCTTCCGGTGTGCCTTCCCAATTCAGGGGTTTATACTTAGAGGAGACTAAGTACATTATAATTGTCGTCATCAGTATAAAAAAGTTTAGGCGGATATGTTCATGATTACTGCTGGAGAAAATTTTCGCCGTCAATTATCTCGTAGCTGTATCCCTGTTCGGTTAGGAATAACTGGCGTTTTGCGGAATATTTTTGGTCTACTGTTTCGCGTGTGATCACCGAATAAAAATGAGCGTGTTCTCCGTGTTTTTTCGGTCTAAGAATCCTGCCGAGCCGCTGGGCTTCTTCTTGCCGTGACCCGAAGGTTCCGGATACCTGAATAGCGACATTAGCATCCGGAAGGTCAATTGAAAAATTGGCGACTTTAGATACGATGAGTATCTTCAATCTGCCCTTTTTAAAATCGTCATACAGCTTTTGCCGTTCTTCATTTTTAGTACTGCCCGTAATGATAGGCGCGTTGATATGATCGGCTATCTCATGGAGTTGTGTTAAAAACTGGCCTATTACCAACACGTTGTCGTCTTTATGCTTTTCCAGCAGGTATTCTATCACCGGTATCTTCGCCGGATTTTCACACGCTATGCGGTACTGCACCCGTGACGACGATATGGCATGTTGCATGCGCATGTGGTCTTTAAGGTTGACTCGTATCTCATGGCAAACCGCTGTGGCAATCCAGCCGTCTTTTTCCAAGTCTTTCCACGGGATATCCTGTTTTTTCGGTCCGATTAGCGAAAATACGTCGCTTTCCCTTCCGTCTTCCCTAACCAGCGTGGCAGTCAGCCCCAGCCGACGGGTACTCTGAATCGAAGCGGTGATACGGAAAACCGGAGCGGGCAGAAGATGCACTTCGTCATATATGATCAACCCCCACTTGAGCGAATTGAATAGTTTGAAATGAGGAAAACCGGCTGTTTTATCTTTTCTGTAAGTCAATATTTGATAAGTTGATACGGTTATAGGTTTGATTTCTTTTTTCTCGCCGCTGTATTCGCCGATATCCTCTTTTTTTACGGTGGTTTTGTCTAGAATCTCATCTATCCACTGGCGAACCGCCACCACGTTGGTACAAAGTATCAGCGTCTGGGTCTTTATCTTTTCCATCGCCCCGATACCCACTATGGTTTTACCGGCGCCGCAAGGTAGCACGATAACACCCGACCCGCCGCGCACACTGCCGGACTGATAAAACGCTTCCACAGCCTCTATCTGGTAATGGCGCAACGAGAACGGCATGCCGCCTGCGGTTTCGTCGAGTATTTCTATGGGATACGGGTCGCCCTTCTGATATCCGGCAAGGTCTTCTACCGGGAATCCCATTTTTATCAACTGCTGTTTTATTATGCCGCGGAACTCGGCTTTAACTACAAGGGTATTGGCGTCGACAATGCGGTCTACATAAGGTATAGTTGCTTTATAATGAATGATTTTCTCAATGATGAACGGATCGACCGAACTTAAATACAGCTCTTCAGGGTTGTCTGTTCGATCCAGTTTGATTTTGCCGAATCGAGCGGTATACTCCACAATATCGCGCTGGACATTCTGCGGCACATCGTATTTGGAATACTCTATAAGATCGACAATGACCTGCTGGGCAGTCAACCCGCTTGCCGCGGCGTTCCACAGCGATAACGGAGTAATTCGGTAGGTGTGGATATGTTCAGGCGATTTTTCAAGTTCGGCAAACCGTATCAAACTGTTTCTCGCAAGTTCGTAGCGGGGGCTGTCAACTTCTACCAGCACCGATTTGTCGCCCTGTACAATCAATGGGTTGTCGTGTCGTATCATGTCAAATCCGATATATCCGCTAATATTTTGACCGAGTTATAATCGAAAACAACGGCGCTTCTTTCGCGGAATTTCCTTCCGCGGCGTAATTTTGCCATTCCCGGCGGCTGAGCCGGTTCGTCTTCCGGCCTTATAACATGTTCTATAGGCATGAATCCTAGTGTTTTCAATAAACCTATGAGTTCCTCTAGGTCTGACTTTCTTACTATCAAATCGGTATCGGACAATGATCCTTTAACATAATCTTTCGTGCGCGGATGCACTTTTATGTGGTCTGCGATATGCTTGGTTTTACAACGGAGCAAAAAAACGTCCATAAAATATACCGCTCCGTATTCTTCGCACCACTCGCGCACCGAATAAATGACGTTCTGAGATACCGACCCTTTTGCGTTGCGCTCCAAAACAGCTACGATCTCGTCTCTCATCACCGAACACGCCATACCCCTGTATATGGAATCGCGCGATATATGAAACCTTAGGAGTTGCTCGCACTGTACCAGATCGGCAAACCGATACACCTGCCACAGCAGTTTCAGGTCGGCGTTGCGCGATATCATGAACTCGAAGTTGGGCTGAATTATTATATGGTTATCTATCTGATGTACGATTTCCGATTGTGAACCGCCGGACATCAGTGTTTTTCCGAACGGGGTCGTACGCCACGCGCAAAACCGGTGTATATTCTCTGCGGCAAACGTAATTATCCCTGTCAGATATAACAGTAAAACCGGATAGCAGGAGAACGGATGATCGCAAAACTCATCAAAAGAAACGTCGTTGTAACCGAACACCGTTCGCGTCAACGAGAACAATATACTAATGTCATACAGATTGCCCGCGGGGATAAGCGACAGCAAATGGACAAAATACTGAAAATTTAACGGCGTATGTTTTCCTTCCATTAAAAAATCGAAAAAAAGTTCGCGGCGTTTTCCGGCGCTTAGGTCGAGCCACTGATCCACCGCTCGAACCTGCACATGATGTTCTTTTGATATCAACGCCAGTTCCAGTAAATATCCGAAAATAGTGTTCGCGTATTTATCTACCGTCTTTTCGTCCACGGAATCCGGCGGCAGTCCCAGATAAGGCATAAGACGGTTGACCGCGCGTTTACCCAGTGTGTTGTCGGTATTGAGTCTTACGTCGTTTTTGATGGTATCCATCAATACCGCCAGAACGGACAGCTCAAATGACATGTGCTCGTGAAATTCCTGCGAAACAGCCTGCTCGTATCTGCCAGCCGTAGACAAAAACTGTTCGCTAACAAAAGACATCAAGCATTTGCGCAGTTCGTCGGGTATGATATAGCGGTTGATATTATCCGGTTCGATCTGGGCAAGATACACCAGCCCGCTACCTAAGATGAAACGCAATGTTTCCTGCGCTTGTTCCCGATTGTCAGCAGTATTTTCCACTATAGAGTTAATCGCTTCCGCAGGAGCGTAATCCGCAAGCAAAACCACTACGGTCAAAGCGGTTTTCTCAGATAAAGAATAGTTTGCTATACACTGTCCGGCAAACCCGTCAACGGTCAAAGCCGATACCAACGCTTCACGCGCGGCATGGGACGAAAAAGGTATTAAAACCAGCCCGTATCGTTCGGTTATGTACTTAAGTTGTAAGGGATTGAGCTTTCTTATACAGTCATTTAGATTCAGCATCTTCACCGCATTCTATGGGTATATATTGAAACTGCCCTATTTTTAAAGAATTAGAAATTCTATCACAAAATACGATTTTTGAAAAGCTAAATTTCTCGCCTGCAATTTATCGTTTGTGTTTTGGCATAATTTCACGTACTATGTTGAGGATAACAAGAACAACCAGCGGGGATTCATGAAGATAGCTCTCATCCCATTTAATCCTGTAGTAGGCGATATTTGCGGAAATATCCGGTCTATGCGAGACAGTCTGCGTTTTTGTATTGAACAGCAGACCGCGCTGGCGGTTTTTCCGGAACTGGCTATATGCGGTTATCCTCCGCGCGATCTGCTTGACAAACCGTCTTTTATTACAGATACGCAAATAGCGCTCAGACATCTGCTCGATCTGAGCGAACAGATTGATATCATTGTCGGATTCGTTTACCGCGACGAGTCCAAATCAGGCAAGAATCTTTATAACGCCGCGGCGTTTCTGTCCGGCGGTAAAATAAACACAGTTGCCAGAAAGATGCTGTTACCGACCTACGACGTATTTGACGAAGACCGATATTTCCTGTCATCACCGGAAGTTACCGTTGTTCGTATAAAAAATAAACGTTTCGGCATTACAATCTGTGAGGATTTATGGTTTCCTATTCAATCCAAATACACCGTCGATCCGGTAGGACTGATTGCCGCTAAAGGCGTTGACTACCTGATAAACATATCGGCATCACCGTTTGAAGAAGGCAAACTAAAGACAAGGCTCGGACTTATTAGCGACACCGCTAAGCGCTTCAACATGCCCGTACTATACGTCAATCAGTCAGGAGCCAACGACGGAATTATCTTTGACGGCGGAGCGGTAGTAGCCGACGAAAACGGCGCGGTGTGCGCCATGTCGCCCCGATTTTCCCAAGAACCTTATTTCATCGATACGGAAAATTTTCCGGAATCTGTGCAACAATTGCTACCGGATAAAAATCAGGATTTGCAGGAAGCTCTTGCTATGGGTGTGCGTGATTATACCCGCAAAACCGGTTTTTCTAAGGTCGCGCTCGGTTTGAGCGGCGGTATAGATTCAGCTATTACAGCGGCTATAGCGGTCAAGGCGCTCGGCAGTGAAAACGTCATAGGCGTAAGCATGCCTTCGCGGTTCTCGTCGCCGGGTAGTATAGCGGACGCCAAGGAGCTGAGCGAATCGCTGGGCATAACCATGTACACCATACCTATAGAGCCGATGTTCGAGGCTTATTTGGCGCATCTGACGCCGTATTTTTTCAATAAAGAATTTAATATCGCCGAAGAAAATATTCAGGCGCGTATCCGCGGCAACATACTGATGGCGTTGTCCAACAAGCACGGGTGGCTCGTGTTAACCACAGGCAACAAATCCGAACTGGCCGTAGGATATTGCACCCTTTACGGCGATATGTGCGGCGGGCTTGCTGTAATAGGCGACGTATTCAAAACGCGAGTCTACGAACTGGCAAAACATATCAACGCAAACGGGACTGTGATACCCGAATCCACCATAACCAAACCGCCGTCGGCGGAACTGCGCCACAACCAGACCGATCAGGATACATTGCCGGAATATTCCCTGCTGGACGCCATTTTGCGCGAATATATCGAGCATCAAAAAGGGGTTGAAGAAATTGTTAAAATAGGCTATGACAAAGAAACTGTTTTGCGTATAATACAGATGGTCGACCGCTCCGAATACAAACGGCGGCAGGCGGCTATCGCGCTTAAAATATCAGTTAAAGCCTTCGGAGAAGGGCGCCGGATTCCTGTAGTGCAGAACTATGTTCCGCTCGACCACTGTAAGATAGCGGACAACTGAATACAATCAACAATAAAAAAACGGCTTCATATAAAAATATGCGGGAGTATTTAGCTATTTTCATCGTCATTATATTTCTGGTTGTGTTGTCGGAAACACGTATACGAATAGGTGTGGATAAATTCAGCCAGATATCATGCGCGGGACATCTGAAAAAACAGTATGAATCATTTCACCTGCTCATGGGAGAAAATCCGGGTAGCTTTGCCGAACATCCTGAAAAGCCGTGGTATACACTACTTCCTAACATCAACCCCGACAACCTGTTATGCCCAAAAACAAAAGAAGTTCAACCTGCGGACAAAAACAATCCTCTTATATGCAATTACGCCCTTGACAACAAGCGATATGAATTTTTCAAAAATGAACGGATATTTGAGGCAAACCGCCCGCGGGCTATTTTACTGCTTGACAGCGAAGAAGATCCCACATCGTTTAATATTTTCCCCATGGTCAATCCCGCGTTCCGACATTCCAACGGATGCAACATCATGCTTATGGACGGATCTGTTATATGGTGCGATAAAGACGATTTTGCCGGAGACGATTTTGCCTACTGACAAAGGTTTAACACTGTTTTTCTGCATGTAAATAGTATAACGGATACTAAATTACGGATATTCGGGGCTAAATGCTTTTATTCCTTAGATTGCCGATCAGTACGGCATAACGGGGCTGGTTACGGATATTATCAAGGTCTTCGTCGGATTCGATATGCTCAATGTCATCGAACCCCAGCGATACCGCTTTTTCCAAGGCGTCAAGAGACTGTTGCGGTTTTGCGCACAGGCTGTAACTGCACGCCAGATTATATATTACACTGGAATCGTCCGGATAAAGCCGAGCCAGTCTAATATCCACCTCAAGCCCTTTTTTGTATTGCCCGACTTGCGTATAAAGTTCGGCCATCGGGAACAACGCATCGACAAAATCGGGGTCTGCGTCTACCAACTGTTCGTAGATATACAGTTCATAGCGGTCTTTATCTTGTATATGTCTTGTGAATTCATCTATCTTGGTCATGATTGCACAGATTCCCTAATATTATGTCCGGCTAATTCGGTAGCGCTGTGGCGCGCTTCAAATCCGCTTTGCCTGCATGGTATTTCCCATATAATCCGAGTTCCTTTTTGCGGTTCGCTGATTACTTTGAACCGTGCCTCATAGGCTTTCATAAGGTCGATACAATTGGATAACCCAAGTCCTGTGCCGGTCGGCTGATCACTGTCGCGATTCGCATGGGTTGGTTTTGTGGTGAAAAACGGCTGAAAAATTCGTTCTATATTTTCTCCGGATATACCGCAACCGGTATCTTGTATTTCTATGCATGCGCAATCATCATCGTAGCGCGCGCAAACAGTCAGTTTTCTGACAGGGCTGTCATGCATAGCATCCAGAGCGTTGTTGACCAGATTCTGAAATGTCTGGGAAAAATCGGAATACACCCCTTTTATATTGGGAAGATTGTCGGCAAAATCGCGTACCAACCCAACCTTGTTCTTGAAAAATAAATTCGTGTTTAGATACGATAACTCAAGCTCAAGAAATTCACGCAGTGAAAACTCCCGTGTTTCGGTATCGGCTTCTTTAGACCAACGCGCCAATAGACCGCATATCATATCTTTCATTTTATCTGTCGAACACAGAATATTAGACACAATATCGCGGTTATTTTGCAGTTTTTTTAGAATCTCGGCGAACAAAGGAACAGGCAGGTCTTTCTTATGTTTTGTTATGCATTCGATAATGCCGTCGACACCTATTTCCAGCAATTGCGCGTTACCGGAAATAACACTCAAAGGGCCATTAAGATTATGAATCGTACCGCGCAGTAACGAAGAAACCTGCTGGGCATCGGCGTCTAAACCGTTAGACTGCTCAAGAGCCGCGTGAATCTTCCTGAAATACTGCTGTTGGCGTATTTTATGTGCCAACCGTTTCGTAACTTTGGACAGAGCGTTGTCAAGATCATCCGGGCAGATGGGTTTTGTTAGAATATCGCTTACACCCAGCCTTAAGGCTTCGATGGAAAGCATAGTTTCAGTATAATCGGTAATCAGTATGATTTCATTTCGCGTATCGCCGCTGGCAAGAAGTGGCCGCAGTATTTCAAGACCCTCGTTCGCAGGCTGGATTATACCTGCCAGCAAAACATCGGGCGATTGGTCGGCTATAACACTGATGGCGTCATTCCACGAAGTCAGGGTTATATTT
Source organism: bacterium (assembly GCA_018435605.1). GTDB lineage: Bacteria > Auribacterota > Auribacteria > Auribacterales > Auribacteraceae > R3-B46. Next base: position 28,657 of record JAHDNF010000019.1, read on the forward strand.
TTTATCCCTTTATTCAGCAGATAGTCATACAATATGGAACCTGTTGTGGTATCGTTGTCCACTATGCAGTATCGGATACGTTTTGCGATATCCTCAAGCGATTCCGGCTGTATAATCTGATCGTCCTGTCCGGTCATTAAACACCTGATTTAAGGTTGAAAAATTTATGTTAACGCGGCAAACCACAGGCTGTTAGATACACTCTTTGCGTAATCAAACTAAATTCAAAACAATGTGAAACCGCTCGGTAATTATTGGCGTCACAATGAGTTATACTGAATTTATATACTATTATTATTAGGTTTGCGGATTAGGCGTCATATCATCTTCTAAATAGAGTCTATCAGAAATTAAGAACCCCCTACAAGATAAAAAATAGATAATTTCTTAAAAATTAAACGCCGGCGGTTTTAAAAAAAATATGTGTCTGAACAAACGCCGTTACATCCGGTTTTAATGCTTTACTGTAGTTGAGGTATTTCCTGAAGACGCCCGAATCAGCCTTATGCAGTCTTTGATCTGCATAAGCGACCGGGTATGTGAATTGAAAGAAAGCGCGCCGGCTATCAGAGCCGAGGAGGCGCCGTAATCGCCCTGTATTTTAAAAATACGTATGGCGTAAAAGACACGTTTGTAATCGCGCAACAATTCATCGGGCGGTATACTTTTTAATTTTTTATATTCGGGCATGGTTTGCTCAATAGATGACGTCAGGATAATAGTATCCTTTAACGCCTGCTGGTGCTTAGGAACTTTTTCTATGATCGATTCGATATGACGTAGCGATTCTGCGTGAAACCCTAGATTTTTTAAGTGTTGAGCAAGAAGATATTCGTAATCTACCCTGTTAGGCTGACGGTTATGTATTATATACAGTTCCCTTAGCCGGTCGACCGGCTTATTCCAGTAGAGGAAAATAGAGCTGAACTCAAAATGTTTGTCTATGGTATCGGGGTTAGCGATCAAGCGCGTGGACAATACAGCTATTCCAGTCAGCGCAAAAACAAGCGCGATTGATTTGGCGTATCCGCTCGTCATAATGAATCTCGGACGTAGCGCGTACGCCCACATAAATAATAACGCCACTATTGCATATAACACAAAACGCGACGCGCTACCGGGTAATCCGATCAGTTCGCCGATATTGAACGAACCGTATCCGCGCTTGATCAGCGGTATAGAAAAATCCCATAAGGGCACGTGAAAATTCTCAGGAATCAGATGAAACGCGCTGGTTATTACTACGCAATGAATTACAGACCACAAAACTAACGCCGGAAACAGAATTTTCTCTAAAAAGCTTCCGGCCATAGCGGTTGCGCGATAAGGTAGCCCTGTCTGCAAAATAGGTATTACCAGAAACGGTACGACCGCCAGATAATACCGCGGGCCGACCGTCCAGCCAGCCTTCCAGTCAACCACAGACACGGCAAAAAGGGTAAACGATACCACTATACAGGCACAGATTATTCCCTGAAGACGGGTATATTGTACGCGAATCATCTTATATATGGATAAAAAACCGAAAAGCAGAAACGGGGAAAAATAAAACATACCTCGCGACGGCGAAAAGAGAATACCGAATATGCTTTCCAAGGAAGGATAATACACGCCGAAAAATCCGGTAGAATGATACATTTTCTGCGTCAACGACGCTTTGTATGCGTATCCGGTAAGCAAAATATGGCCGAAACTCACGTATTGCACATACATCTGGACTGTTAAAGGTATTGCTCCGGCTACAATGCACGCAACCAGTAGCGGCAACCGCCCGCATCGTATAAGGCGTATAACGAACAAAACGCCAAGCCATCCGCATATTATTGCCAACGGATACTCGGCGATCATTGCTGTTCCAAGCAGAAAACCTATCAGAGCAGTACCGCTCCATGTGTAAGAGTCTTTCCACTTTTCTATAAGCATATATGAAATGAGCAACAGCGCCGTTCCAAGCGTATGCGAATACAAAAGAGTGCCATAGGTGTAGGCTATTGTTCCGAACACATAACCGATCAACGCAGTCATACGCACAGAGCGCCCGCCCCGTTTGTAAATATATAAATAGTACATCATGAAAACGGATATCAAATGAGGTAACGCCACGCAGATAAGGCTAAGAAGATATTTCATCCATTCGTTATTTCCGCAGGGGCCGAACATGAAACGGTACAGGGCATACACAGGAATAGCGAGGAAAGACAGTCCGAACGATTTATCGGAATAAAACCTGCCGGCGTAAGTAGCCTTGTCCATCAGATGCCCGTGGCGAGCGATCATGTCGTCGATGTTCAGACGGCCTAGTTCCACCACGGCGCGTATCTGATACAACCTGCTGTACTCGTTAGGATTGGGTGTACCGGGGAAAAAATGTATGCAGTACACCGCCGCTACGATAAGCAGAATAAAAAAAAGCGTGTTTCGTCTGTTGAGTATACCCGATTTAAAAATCACCTACAGCAACCTTGAACGCAGAATTGAGAGCGAGCATCAATTCTTCCTGTGTCGGATATCCGTTTCTTCGTTCCTGCGCAGTTGTTTTGAAACGCCGTAGCCGTTGTTTTATGCTCGGTTTGGAATAGAATTCCTGCCATATCCACCGTAACTTTTCGTCAAGCTCGCTTGATGTCATAAGTTTAGGATGAAACGTGGAATACTGTCCGTTAAAACGTGTCGCGTCCGTCTCGAAAATACGGTTTTCCGCCATGAGTTGTTTGTAAAAATTCGAACCTTTTATAGGAAACAACGCTGAGAACAAAGCTAGTTCGATTTCGTTTTCGTTGCAGAAATCAAGTGTCCGCTTGAAAATGTCAGGGTCGTCTCCTTCAAATCCGAACATGAACGATCCGTAAATGCTGATATTGGCAGAGTGGGTCATTCGGATCCATTCTTTGTATTTTTCCGGTTTCGCCCATCGTTTATCGACCGCCTGAAGGTTTTCCAAACTCAGCGACTCTATGCCTGTAAACAGAAACTGGCAACCGCTTTCAGCCGCCAATTCCATCAGTTCGGTGTCTTCGGCGTGATTGAGCGAATACTGGCCGCTCCAGATAATTTTAAGGGGTATCATTTCCTTGAACAGCTGGCGGGCGTATTTCGGGTTGCCCATAATGTTGTCATCAACTATGAAAACCATTTTTTCCTTGAACTCTTCAAGCTGTCTAATGACATGATCTATTGGGCGATGCCTGAACTTAGCTCCGTAAAAAGCGGTTACCGAACAAAAATCGCAGTTGTACGGGCATCCGCGGGTTGTTTCCACATGATAAAACTCGTCTTCTTTCGAGAAAAAATCTTTCCTGATAAACGGCACGTCTTTCAGGTCGATGAGCCTGTCGGCTTTATAAAGCGGTTTCAAATTACCTTTGCGCAGATCGCTTATAAGTTCGTTCCAGACATATTCCGCTTCTCCGGCGACAATCGTATCCGCATACGGGCGCGCATCGTCATACCAGAGGGTAGGGAAAAAACCGCCCATCACCACCTTTACGCCCATCTGCCGAAATTTCTTACCGATCTCTATGGCCAGAGGCGACACATGGAGCATCACCGTTATGCCCACCATATCCCAGTGTTCATCATAAGGGATAGGCTCCACATTTTCGTCGAGTATTCGCACTTCCACATCGTCGGGTGTTAAGGCTTTGAGAGTCGGCAAAGCCAGCGGCATTGAATTCATGTATCGTATGGACGACTGACCGCGTCCAACCCGCTTTGGATTTATCAATAAAATTTTCATTGTTCCTCTTTTATTGGTTTGTATATTAAATTAGCGCTATTATACCGAATCTGCCAGTATAGCTCAACCCTGAAGGAATAATCAAACTTTTTTGACGAGTGTTTATTTTTTATACCGTAAAAGTGTCTGTACAGGAAAAAAAGCGGGTATTTATAAAAATACCCGCTATGATGATTATGATACAAAACTGCTGTTTATCAATCTTCGGAAGGCACGGCTCCGACTAGTTCTTCGAAATACTCTACCGTGGTTTGCTCGCCGCTTTTGATAATATCGTAGTTCATTTTTATTTTAGGCGTTGTTGTTGTAATGAACCTTTTGGCAATGATTTTCTTGCGGTCGTCAATCTGTGCGTGTTTCAGGAACAGGTATCCGACGTATATATCGATAGCAATATCCACCAGTTTCCGTGCGTGCAGATCAATGACGTTGGCTTTATTTTCATTTTTAAGGTACGCCACAGCGTCGGCAAGTAGTTTACGCGATTCCCCAAGCGCATTGAAAAGCGCGGGGTCAGTCTTAGAGTAATCGCACGCCTCAAGTTCCACAAACCGTTTTTCGACCAGCCCGCTTAGCACGCCCCTGATAGCGGCCACAACTTGGAGTTGTGAAGTTCCCTCGTAGATATTGGTTATACGCGCGTCGCGGTACAATTTTTCTACCGGATAATCACGCATATAGCCGCTTCCGCCGAGTATTTGAAGCGCGTCGTAGGCGACCTTGTTGCACATTTCCGAGCTGAGATATTTCGATGCAGGAGTCAGGAACGCCGCCAGACGGTCGAGTTTTTTCGCGTCTCGTTTGAGAGCCGATTTATCGTCGTCGGATATCGATTCTCTTTCGGCCATCCGTATTTTACCCAGAATATTATCGACGATAACCGCCGCTTCATAGGTTATTGCCCGTGACGCCTCTATTTGCATCTGCATATCAGCGAGCAAATCCGCGACAGCCGGCAGAGCTTCAATGGCAACGCCGAACTGTTTGCGTGACGCGGCGTACTTGCGCGCTTCGACAAACGCCGCCTGAGCTATACCCAGCGACTGGGCGGCTATACCCAGCCTTGCGCCGTTCATAAGAGCCATAACATAGGTTACAAGCCCCCTGCGGCGTTCTCCTACAAGCAGAGCCGGCGAATCGTTAAATTGCAGTTCGCATGTGGGCGATCCGTGAATACCGAGTTTATCTTCGATACGGCGGATCTTCATTGTTTTGTCGCGTTCATAAAGGAAAAGCGACAGGCCTAGTCCGCCGCGTTCACCTTCCTCAGATCGCGCCAGCACAAGCGATATCTCGCCGCATCCATTAGTAATGAAGCGTTTTACGCCGTTTAGCACCCATTGTCCGTTTTCTTTTTGGGTCGCGCGAATGGATACGTTCTGCAGGTCGCTACCGGCGTCAGGTTCGGTCAATGCCATGGAACCGGTAACTTCGCCTGACGAGAACCGGGGCAAAAACGCCTTTTTGGTATCTTCGTCGGCAAACGCCTGAATAGTTTCCGCGATTCCCTGCAGTCCGAAAATATTCATCAAACTGGCGTCCGCGCGTGAAACTATTTCGATAGCCATTGTGTATATCAGGTTGGAAAAATTAAGGCCTCCAAACCGTCTTTCAAGGGTAAAGCCCATCAGGTCTGCCTGCGCCAGACGCCGGATACATTCTTTCATGGCAGGAGCAAGCGTTACATCGCCGTTTTCATATTTGTTGCCTTCACGGTCGATTATTTCTGTACGGGGTTGAATGTAATTTGCGGCTATATCGCCCACTTCCACGAGTACGCGGTAGTAGCTGTCGACTGCGTCTTTTGCGTCTTTGGGGGCATAGTCGTAGATTTTGGATTCGGAAAAATCGATTTCCTGCAGTTCGGCGATTTTTTCCATATCTTCATAATTGAAATAGAACAATATATCTTTATTATCAGTAAAAAAGTTACCCATTGTTTACAGTACTCCTCTCTGGCGGTACGCTTTGATCATTTTCGGAATTACTTCACCGATATCGCCTACTATTCCGTAATGCGCGACATGAAAAATAGGCGCGTCAGGGTCTTTATTAATGGCGATGATTTTCTTTGATTCCTGCATACCTGCCAAATGCTGTACCGCGCCGGATATACCGCAGGCAATGTACAGTTTGGGACGCACAGTGGTGCCGGTCTGTCCGACCTGATGATCGTGATCGACGTAACCGAAATCGACTGCCGCGCGGGATGCACCGACCTGTCCGCCGAGCGTATGCGCCAGATCCAGTATCAGCTTGAAATTATCCTTTCCGCCGACACCGGCGCCGCCAGATACAATAATATTCGCGCCTTTGAGGTTGATTGTTTTTTCTTTCGTTTCTTTAGACGTGGTTTTCACGACGAAATGGGAATCTTCAAGTTGCGGAACGAATTCTTCTATTGAAGAGGATTTACTTCCGTTGCGTTCGGGCATTTTCATTACCCCTTCGCGGACGGTTGCCATCTGGGGGCGCGTTTTCGGGTTGATGATGGTTGCGATAATGTTTCCGCCGAATGCCGGTCTTATCTGGTAAAGAAGGTCTTTGAAATCTTCGCCGCGCGCGGAATGATCGCCTATCTGCAAATCGGTGCAGTCAGCGGTCAAACCGACCCTCAGAGACGATGCTACACGCGGTGCAAGGTCGCGCCCGACGATTGTCGCGCCGAAAAGAAAAATTTCCGGTTTTACCATGGTTGCCAGATCGTGTAACGCGCGGGTATATGACAGCGTATGGTATTCGTTGAGCCGTTTGTCTTTAACGAAATACACTTTCTGTGCGCCGAACGCAGACACTTCGTTGATTACATACTGAATCTGATCGCCCAGCACTACAGCGGCCGCCAGTCCGTTTCGTTTGGCGGCAAGTTCCTGTGCCTTGCCGAGCAGTTCCAGCGAGGTTTCACTGATGTTTTTCCCATCATGCTCAATGAAAACCCACACTTCCGGTTTAGTAGGCTTGTTAGTCATGAGTTACTCTCCAATATTTGCCGTTATCGTATTAACTTATTTCTTTTTGAAAGTATCAATCGAAGATGTGTTCTGTGATCAGTTCGGATATCAGCTCGGATATCCCCGCGTCCGTTGCCGGAACTCGTTTATGTTCGGTAGTGCCTAACACCACGCTTTCGATCTGTTTGACCCATGTAGGCGACCCGCCTAATCCGCAGAGCGATTCGTCCAGATCGATTTTCGATATATCCCATTCTTCTATGGGCTGGCTTGCGCCGTTGGATTCCAACCGTTTGGCGGTTTGCATAGCGGCTTCTTCTTTTGACAATCCGTCTTTCATCAGGCACATCATGAGTTCGGACGGGGTAGTCGCATTTTTGTAAACCTGAATCCGTTTTGCGGAACACGGACGCACGAACGATGTGCTGGTCGCGCAACAGGTAAGTAGCGCAGGCATAGGGGTAGATTGTGTAGCAAACCCGTTTTCGATGATACGCTTGACTTCAATGGTATTTTTGTCCATTTTGACAATATCCTCGACGTAGGTGATCTGCGGGATACCCAGTTTTTCAGCAACCTGCGGACCGACCTGCGCGGTATCGCCGTCAATGGCCTGTCTGCCGCTTATAATAAGGCTGTAACCGCCCATTTTTCTGATGGCGTAGCTCAACACCATAGACGTCGCGAGAGTATCTGAGCCGGCGAATTTTCTGTCGGTCAAAAGCACGCATTTGTCTACGCCCCGATAGAGCGACTGGCGCAAAATTTCCACTGCCGACGGCGGACCCATGGTTAGTACGACGACTTTGCCGCCGTATTGATCTTTGAGTCGAAGCGCCATTTCCAGCGCCGCCATATCGTCCGGATTGAAGATCGCCGGCAATGCCGCCCTGTTTACGGTTCCGTCTTCTTTCATCGCTTTACCGGTAATTTTCTTGGTATCCGGTACCTGCTTTGCCATAACAATATACGTTTTTTCCATGCTACCACCTTAATGTATGTTGGTTATCAATATGTTATGTTATAAATGGCTTGTTTTTTACTTTGAAAAGCGAAAAAGGATTATATCAGATGAGAGGTGCAAGTCAAGTTTTTTTGCCGCCAGCCTCCAGCCTCCGGTTACTCACAACTTACCCTGCGTTTAGGTATAACTTATTCATACGTAGCACAGCTAAACAAAAACTTAAGACGATGCAAAAAGTTTTAAATTGTCAATATTTTAAATATATTACCGCGGATCAATGAAAAGGCTGGATGGAATTTTGAGATTCATATCAATCCGAAATATAAAACTTAACGAGCGGCGTAAAAAGTTTCAGTGATTAAGTTAAGGATACCCCGAAAAATTCGCGTTACCGGACTTGCTGTACGGATTCCGCTTGCGCAGGAGTATTCTCGGATTCACCGGCTTGATAACTTACGTAAGGATAATTGTCGTCGTTGTCGTATATGAATGTCTTGTGCGACTTGATCTGCCCTAGAATCTCCTGCAGTTCCGCTAATTTCGCGATAGTTTCATTGCTAGCAGGAACGGCGGATTTATTTTTAAATACCAGTTCGTTTATTAATTTTTCCATACGCTCTACATACAAAAGGTCGATTTCTTTGCGGATTTCAAGCGACATTACCATCTGATTGAATATATCTGCCATATCGTGCAGTTGATCGTCTTTTCGAAACCGTATTTCATGTGAATACCGTCCATTTCTAACAATAGTCATGTACCGCTTTAACCTGTACAAGGGGCCTGCTATTTTATGGCTGACAAATATCCCTATCAGGGCAAACACCACACTGGAAAAAGCCACTCCGCCGATGATAAAGTAATACATGCCCCGACTGATATCGGACAACGAAATTTGTTCCGCTTCCGCTGATCCTACAAAATAGGTTATCAAACCGAGGTAATAATCATTAACGTATAACAGTATCAAGCTCATAGTTGCCGTGATGAGCGCTACTTCCAGTACCATCGCCATCGATATACGCAACTGCAGTTTGCTGTTGATCAAATACTTGCGCCTGAAAAAAGCCGGTCGTTCAGGATTGGTTTTGGTATTCATCAGCGTATCCCCCAATGGAAAATATCAATGATTACACTTGTATCAATATTATAAGATCGGTAATTATCGAATAAAAATTAGTTTTTTATAAGTAATGTTATCTTTTTTATTTTTCGAAACCTCTACAATCCATCAATTTCTACGAGTTATGCGGATAAACTCAACAATCATGAGTGCCCTTTGCTTTTGCATAGTGTTAGGCATTTGTTTTAGAATTTGCTGTGATATTGCCGGTAAATCGGGAGTGAAATTTTTTTATAGATTATGGTAGACTTAACAAGTATATACGTATTACACTAAAACCAAGATCAGTTACTATAATACTACTTAATCACTGAGGAATAGCACAGGCAGATGGCTATTTATAAAAAACATATATTTATTCTAATACTGATTTACATAATTTATAGTTCTATATTTATCTTTAATTCAAGTTTTTTACATCAGGGCAAGCGATATTTTGTGCTATTTGATGACGCTATGATATCTATGCGCTATGCAAAAAATCTTGCGGCCGGCGACGGTTTAGTTTGGAATTCTGGCGATGTAAAAGTTGAAGGATATACAAACCTATTATGGACTATAATTATGGCTGGTTTTCATAAATTAAACATTGATGAATCAAAAATCTGTTTAGGAATTCAAATTTTTGCATGTCTGCTAATGATTTTAAATCTAATTACCTTATCGAAAATATTCACTCTTTTGGTAAAGGAAAAAGACAAATACTTTTGTGTTTTTGCACTGTTTTTAACCGCTTTTTTTTACTCATTAAATTACTGGTCGTTGTCTGGAATGGAAGTGAGTATTGTAACATTATTAGTTAGTCTATCCTCAATGATTGCCATCCAGAATCTTAGGAAATCTTCATTTAGTTATCTACTGTATTTTATATTAGGTATTAATATTTTGATACGGGTTGACCTTCTCGGTCAAGCGCTGATAACGATTGCATATTTATCTTTAATAGATAAAAGAAACAGGTTTCGACATTTTTTTTATGGATCGAGTATAATATTGTTATTCATCTTAGGGCAGACTGCGTTTAGATTTTTTTACTATAACGAATTTTTGCCAAACACGTATTACCTTAAGATGACCGGAATCCCCTTAATGTATAGAATCAGCAGAGGGTTTTATTCAACAATCGGATGTTTTTATACGATGAATCCGCTTTTAATTCTATTACCTTTTTTTATATTAAAATTTAGACGGCAAAAAGAACTTATTTATCTTTGTTTACTAATATTAACACAAGTTTTATACAGCATCTACGTCGGTGGTGATGCATGGGAATGGACAACAGGCTTAAACCGATACATATCTATTATTTCCCCATTATATTTTGTTGTTTTTACATTGGCTGTCATGCGTCTTAAAAAAGTTGTCTTTAGTAAATCTCAGCATGCAGTTGTATTAAGATTAAAAAAATCCGCAAATGCACTTCTTGCCGCGTTATGTATAACAGCCGTTTTAAATATTTCTTCAGCCATATTTTTACCCATGTTTAACCAGATACAATCTCTTAACTGGGATCAGTGGACTAAATTAACACGATTGTTTTCGGTAATAGAACCGATTATAGTTATTTTTCTATTTACTGGTTTCTATGTATCTAAAATAAATCTAAGTTTATTAAATAATATCCGCAGATATAGTATTCCCTTGATGAGTATTATCACATTATTAACATTTAACTCATTTTACGGGCCGTTTAGCCTTGCAGAATCCCTATTGATGAAAAAACCTTTTCTTTTCGATTCGGATATCATCTGGGCTAAAACCGGATTGAAATACAAAGAAATTTTTACAAAAGATACGGTAATTGCAGTCACTGCCGCAGGCGCGACTGCGTATTTTTCAGAATTGAACACAATTGATCTTTTAGGAAAAGTGGATAAGTATGTAGCCCATCAGAAGGTAAATCTTGCTGATGGACTCAAAAAGTTTATAGATTTTTTTCCCGGTCATTCAAAGTGGGATTATGATTATTCCATAACAAAGTTACAACCAGATATAATCAAGAATATTCGCGTGCCATCAAGGGATTCTTTAGATTATTGTAAACAAAAGTATTTAGATCCGGATTATAAAGAGGAAAATATTGATGGATTCCGGTTTTATATAAGGAAAGATTCAGTAAATAAACTTAAAAACCAATGAATCCGTAGGACACCAAAGGTGCCTGATATTGGTATAATAGATACATGCCTTCCGCTCCTGACGGTTTGCTGTAGACCGCAAAATTTTTAACCGGCAGGTTATCTACAAAATCTTTGTCGTTGTAGATGTTTTGATTTCTGTGCTATCATTTCAATCACTTCATGGGCACGGTTTTTAGTGTCTAAGCAACACTATTTGTTCGACTGATAAAAGGTTTTTATGATGCGTTTTATTGCCGATTTTCACATTCATTCCCACTTTTCCGTAGCGACCAGCAAAAAACTTGTGCCGGAATACCTTGAGTATTTCGCTAAACTAAAAGGTATTACCGTAATAGGTACAGGCGACTGCGTACATCCGGGCTGGTGTATGGAACTCAAAGAAAAACTGGAGCCGGCGGGCAACGGGTTGTTGCGCCTCAAACCGTCATACAAACTACGTGATTCCTCGTTTCCGGAATTATCAGGAACTCTGGACAAAGATGTTTTTTTTATCCTGACAGCGGAAATCAGCAGTATTTACAAGAAAAACGGGCGTGTGCGAAAAGTGCACAATTTGTGCGTGTTCCCCGATTTTTCAGCCGTAGAATCGTTGCAGGCCAGACTTGCGAGGATTGGCAATATCGCGTCGGACGGGCGGCCGATACTAGGGCTAGACGCGAAAGATCTGCTTGAAATGCAACTTGATACCGCTACCGGTTCGTTCCTTGTGCCGGCGCATATCTGGACACCGTGGTTTTCTGTTTTAGGTTCCAAATCCGGTTTCGACACCATTGAAGAATGTTTCGAAGATTTGACCCCGCATATTTTCGCGCTTGAAACCGGTCTGTCGAGCGATCCTCCGATGAACTGGGCGTGCGGTTTTCTGGATTCGTTCCGTCTGATATCAAATTCCGATGCCCATTCGCCTGAAAAACTGGGCAGGGAAGCAAACATTTTCGATACGGAACTATCTTATGACGGTATTTTTAACGCTTTGCGCCACGATGAAGGGTTCATCGGTACGATAGAGTTTTTTCCGCAGGAAGGCAAATACCATTATGACGGACACCGCAAATGCGGTATATGCTGGGATCCTTCGCAGACAGTATCTAACAGCGGTATATGTCCTGTCTGCGGAAAACAAGTTACGCTCGGAGTAATGTATCGGGTAGCGGAACTGGCCGACAGACCTGCGGAAACTATAACGGAGCAGAGAAAAGATTTTTTTTCCATAACCTCATTGCCCGATATAATCGCTGAAGTGATGGACAAAAAAAACGTATCCAAAGCGGTAACCGAGGAATATTTCAGGTTGATTCGCTCTGTTGGACCGGATTTTGACATTTTGCTCAATACGCCTGTAGATCAGATAAAACAAGCTGGAGGGGAATTACTTTCCGAGGCTATAAGGCGTCTTAGAAACGGGCAGGTTTATATTCAGGAAGGATACGACGGCGAATTCGGCAGAATTACCATGTTCAAACCCGATGAATTGAAATCTTTCCTGCATCAATCTTCGCTTTTTGGCATCGACGGCGATTTTCCGGCGGTTGTGCCTGAGTCGCGACGGTCTATCAAGTTCGATATAGATCAATTCAAACAATTGAGCCGGACTGCCGGTTCGCGCGATGACCGTGAACAACAGCTAGAAGGTCATTCCGAAAATTTAAGCCAGCAAAAAGCAATATGCCACGGCGAGGGTGTTTGTATGGTTATTGCCGGACCCGGTACAGGCAAGACACGGGTGCTTACCGAACGCATCGCATTTCTGATAGAAAATCTAAATGTGCCGCCAGCTTCCATTCTGGCGGTTACATTTTCCAACAAAGCCGCAGATGAGATGCGCGTAAGGCTTAGAAAACTGCCTGCGTGCGAACATGTTTCGGTTATGACGTTTCACTCTATGGGGCTATCCGTTTTAACCGAACACTGTCAAGTATTCGGCAGATCGCGTCCCTTTATCATAGCCGATAGTGACGAGTCAGCCCAATGGCTGGCAGACGCTGGCGTTGTACCTAAAAATAAGGTAAAATCCGTATTAAATGCTATTGAAGCGCATAAGCAGGGGATTGAGACAGACGGGTTTGAACAGGAGTATTTTGACCGGTACGAATCGATTATGCGTACTCAAAATGCTTTCGATCTTAGCGATTTGCTGTATTTGCCCGTACTGCTGGCAAAAGAAAATCATGCTGTTTTGAACCGGTTACGCGAAAAATACCGGTGGATTTTGATTGACGAGTATCAAGATATTAACCCTAGACAGTACGAGTTAATAACCATGATCGCCGGCTTGGGCAATCCGAATCTGTTTGTAATCGGCGACCCGAATCAGGCAATTTACGGGTTCCGCGGTTCCGACGTCAGGTTCATCGACCGGTTGCGAAACGATTATCCGGACGCGCAAACAGTTTGTTTATCGCGCAGTTACAGGTGTCCGTCGCCGGTGTTGAGGGTTGCCGGTCAGGCTTGCGGTGTAGCCGAGATACTCGACGGACGCCCTGATCCGATCAAAATACAAATTATAGAGACCGAAACGGACAGGAGCGAGGCTGATTTCATAGCCGGAACAATCGAATCCATGATGGGAGGCGTACGCGGTTTTTCCATAGACAGCGGTATGAGCGACGGCACACAACATGACGGTATCGGAAGTTTTTCCGATTTCGCGGTATTGTGCAGGACAACCGCCTTATTCGATGCGTTTATCAACGCTTTTTCCAATCACGGCATTCCGTACCAGCTTACAGGCGCTCAGCCGTTTTACGCTCAGGAACCGTGCAGGTCATTTCTAAAAAAACTGCGCGATATATATTGTGAGTCCATTATAAAGGAACGATTTGACGAAAACTCATTCAAATTGACCGATTACGATACCGAACCGGCAGGTCTGTTCGCTCGTCAAAAACCGTTGCCGGTTATATTCGAGAAAACCATTGATAATTATGATATTCCTGTTTTATCTCGCCGACGGCTGATATCGCTTGCAGAACAGTTTGGCGCCGACTACAACGGTTTTTTTAACGCTCTGGTTACCCGTCAGGCAATAGACGATTTCGACCCGCGCGCCGAAGCGGTGTCGCTTATGACACTGCATGCTTCCAAAGGGCTTGAGTTTAACGCGGTTTTCATACCCGCTTGCGAACAGGGTATCATCCCGTTTGAGCTGTTTGGTAAAAAACAGGGCGATGAACTTTTTGAGGAAGAACGCCTTTTTTATGTAGGCGCAACCCGCACGAAACGATATCTGTATCTTACGCACGCTAAAAAACGATCCGTTATGGGCAGAGTCATTCAATCTCAACGCAGTAGCCTGCTCGACCGTATCGACGAACAACTGCTCGAATTGCAAAAACGGACGGTTAAACCTAATCAACCTTCGTTACAGCTTGATCTCTTTGAGGCGTATCCTTTTTGAGCCGTTCGGGCTGTGCATCCTGAACACCGGCAGGAGCGCACCTATACCGTGCTTGTAAAAATCAAAATAATAAAATTTTAAATATTTTTTGCTTGAAAATGCAATATATGTTAAATTTCTCTCGGAACACTTCGTGAACAGCAAAAGTTTTTTTTGCACTGTCCGGCGCATCCGTTTATCCTGCGAAATCCCATGATTGTCTTAATAGTCTGATGTTTTATCTATCTATAGTATCCTGCTTGCTTAAAATTTTTATAAAAAGGTTATTTTCAATACTTATGCTTTATAAAATGGACGTTACGACGCGAAAACCTCAATACTATGGCCAGTCGTTTTTATGCCCCGTAAAACTATTACACATGATTTTACTTTTGTATGATTATGCAAAACAGATCATTTTAGCTAAAACATAGCTGACTACTTACTAAAAGGGAACAGTATCTGTAACCCATTGTCCAGAATTTACAACCAAAAAAAGGAGAACGGAAAATGAAAGAAGTAAAAAAATTGTACGGATTTTTAATTGTGCTACTGCTTATCGCGTCAAATTCGCAGGCATTTAATTTTGATTTTTATGACGAGGTAGTTGCAAACCAACAAATATCAAGTCTTTCTGGCGAAAGATACGATGGATTTACGGCAAATTTGAAGTTTCCAACCAGCGCGTCGTCAGAATATTATCCATTATCTTACAATGACATAACCAGATTTGAGATTACGCTGGCCGGATATGGAAATGCGCCTAACGGTGATATAAGCGTTTATCTTAATCTGAATTCAATGTGGATTGAACTTGCTTCGTATACAGTTGATGAAAATGACGAATTTTGCT
Organism: bacterium; assembly: GCA_018435605.1. Lineage (GTDB taxonomy): Bacteria > Auribacterota > Auribacteria > Auribacterales > Auribacteraceae > R3-B46. The sequence goes on from JAHDNF010000019.1 coordinate 43,801, forward strand.
TAAAAGTCGATCTTAAAAACGATAAAGAGGTAGAATCGTATATTAACGGCGACGACTTTATGGGTATCGATTCTTTTCAGGTCGCTTACGGAGGCAATTTTTCCCATTCGAGCACATCTGTGAATTTGGAGTGGAGCGGTGGATATGTAATGATGGTTGTGGTTGTGCCTGAACCCGAACCGATACCTGAACCTGCATCTTTAATATTGCTACTGGCTGGTATATTGAAATTGTCGTTACGATCAATTAAAAGATAACCACACCATGCCCAGATAAAAAGAAAGGAATTCTTTATGAGATCGATTAAACTTTATCCTTTATACGGGTTTTGCGCCGTATCGGCAATATTGCTTCTGTTCGCACTCGACACCCGCGCGTCAGGCGAATACGAGATATATGACGTTACCCCTCCATATTCCAACTATACACACGCATATGCGTTTGACCTGAATGAAGACGACCAAGTCGTCGGCAAGATCAGCGATAGCGTCAGTACCGATGATTTCAGTTCATCCGGCGCGTTTATTTATTCCGCTGGTATATGGACTAATCTGGATGTTCCTCCAAAAGGCCTTGACGGCGCTTACGGTATAAATGAATCGCAAGAAGTAGCAGGGTACGGTATTCCGTCCGACGCATGGGACTTTCATGCGTATCGCTATGACCACATATCCATGACAACCACGGATATCGGCAATCTTGAAAACAACTATGAGTTTGGTGTGGCAGTAGCCAGTGATATCAACGATTCAGGAGCTATTGTAGGTTATTCTATCGCACCGTCAGGGTATCCTCATGCTTTCAAATACGAATCCGCAACGATGATCGATCTGTCTGTAGGGTCAGTTTATTACTCAGGTTATACAAGTGTGGCGAACGCTATAAATAACAATGGAGTAGTGGTCGGGTCTATATCGCCTATTAGCGCCAATCCTCCTGCTTATGCGTTTATGTGGACAGAAGCTGGTAAAATGGTAAGACTAGACAACCTAGGTTTAGGCATCTATTCCGAAGCGCACGATATCAATGATTTAGGATATATAGTCGGGTTTACTAAAGATACTAATGGCAAAAGCCATGCGTTTTTATGTTTAGGTGCGTTAGGCGCAAAGGTTGTACTCGATGAACTGCCATCAGGCACATGGAGCGAAGCGTACGGGATAAACAACAACATGCAGATTGTCGGTTCTTCCGATAACCAAGCTGTTTTATGGGAAAAAAATAGTTTGGGCGAGTATGAAGCGTTGAACCTGAATGATTTTCTTCCTGAAGGGTCGTTGTGGACGCTCGTTGCGGCATACAGCATCAACGATAAAGGAAGTATAGTCGGATGGGGCACAATACAGGGCGAAAGCGGTTTTCGCGCTTTTCTTTTACAAGCCAACTACGACGGTGTGCCCATACCCGAACCTTTATCCATATTGCTACTACTGGGCTCAATAGTCGGTATTATTTTTAAGAATCGTCTGCAATCAGATAATATCAAATGAGATATATGTTATATGGGAGGATAATCCGGTGCGTTTATCCTCCCAATAAATGTTCGACTTATATATACTGCGTATAATTTCGCTTGAAAAAAAATCGGGAGAGCCGCAACTCTCCCGATGAAATTTTATTTTAACCGCATTCTCATGGATTTATTTTCCAACCGATGGACCTTTGTATTCGATCTTAGGAGGCCGAACACTGATAATTTGCTGACGGTTATTTTTGACGTATTCAGGCGTATTGTCTTCTATGCATTTTTGATAATCGGTATAAGAACCTATGGCGACACCCATGAAACCGGGTTTGTCGAGATATTTTTCAACAATCCGCCGTATCGATTTTTCCATATCGTGTATATAGTGCCCGCTGTGTGACGGATCGTAATTTTCAGACGCCCCGTCGCCGTACAGCGACTGGCAGATATACACCTTTTTTCCGTATTGGCTAGCGTAATGAACGGCTTTATCCGCGGTTTTCTCGTATATGGTCAGGTAATCCGCCACAGACAGGATATGTTCACTCAGTGAGCGGTTCTTTCCGTTATATTGGAAAGACAGTTCCTTATCGGTAAGGGAATAAGGAAGTTTAACCCCTATGTGAAGAGGAAACCGGGCTTTGTCGCGTCCTTCCACAAGTTTCGCTATTCCTTCAAGGTATGTGGTGAACATTTCGTGCGGCTGTTCATGTCCCATCGATTCAGAAATCGCTATAGCAACCCCGTCGAAATACGATTCTTTCGGTTGCGATTTGTTGAACGACACTATCTCCGACACAAACGCCGAAGCCGATTTACGATTGCGGTCGGCTGTCCTTTTGTTACTCATAAAAAACAATGCGTGTACGGCTATGCCCTTCTCATGCGCCTTTTTAAGAAAAATGGGAAATTGCTCGGGAGTAACCGCTGTCGCAAGATCTATCTTGGCGAAAACCAAGTTTATATTGCGCTCAGTGCAAAAATCCAGCAGTTCGTCGGTTTTATCCGGAAATTTGAATAACTCCTGATTGTCCACCCACATGCTTCGCGGCAGATATGGCGGGGGAGGTATGTCGGGCATACCTGTCTTTCTGCTCAAATCGGCTATTTCCATATCGAGCAACTGTTTTGTTCTGAACCTGTTATAAAAGGCCGAGTTAACTTCTTGCGATTTCGCGCCAATAGCCGCCAGCATCTGTTCGTTCTGTTCCAGTTTTGCCTGTATGGATTCGATCTGTTGTTGCAGGTATCCGTTAAGTTCGTTTTTCTGATCTATCAATTGTTGCAGTCGCAACATGTCTGCCGGTTCCCCGCCGGCTTGAAGGCGTGCGGTCTCGCTTGAAGTGATTTCATTAACGAGTCCTTCTATCGTCGCGTTGAGCTCGCTGGTTCGCGTGCGCAACTGCTCCAGATCATTGCGAAGAACCTTATTTTCTTCATGAGCTTTGTCAAGCTGATGATCGAGTATGAATTTTTGCTGGCGCAATGCCATCAGGTTGCGTTCCATGTCGGCTCGCATGGCATCGAGTTTGGTTATACGTTTGATTAGATAGTAATTATCCAGACTCAAATCGACGCCCCATATACTCAAACCGATCAGCCCTGCTATCGACAACAAAAACCATCGTTTGGTAAGGATGCGCCGTTTGCGTTCCCATTTCGCATAATTATAAAGGGTATTGACAGCAACCTTGTCGGTGTTCTGGCAAAATTCAATACCGAACAACATTTTGGTATCGTTATAAGTGCTCTGACGCCAACGGACAAATCCGGACAGATGGACTTTGGGGTTGTTGTGGGGCAGTTCGACTTCTATATCTATCGGTTCGCTGGAGTCGATCAACTGTGTATTGCCGTGGAGGGTGGCAAGATTGATCTCGATACACATTCCGCCGTAACTGAAGTTTCTGGAAAAACCCTGCAAAAATAGTTTACGCCCGTTTTCCTTTAACGCCACTGTAACCGGTATGACGTAGTCGAGGCGAACAAATTTTCGCTTTTCAACCAGAACATTAGACATTAAAGCCCCCCTCTTTTAAGCCATTGTTTAACATTACTATATAATTCCTACATTGTAAATGGAAAATGATGTTTTGTCCGGAATTTTTTACGAATATACACACCAATGCCGGTAAGTTGCCCTAATCTTTCCTTAAAATCGGTAGAACGCGAAACTACTTGAGGAGTTTTTTTATTATTTTTTCAGGCGGTCTAAAAAAGATATCAATATTTTGCTAATCAATATGTTACATATTTTTATCCGTGCAGTTTTTTGTTCTGAATAGCTTAAAACCGGAAAAAAGGTTAATTGCCGTCAAAATATCAATCCCATTTTGTATTCCGTATCGCATTTTTTAAAAAACGAACAGATCCGTAATATGATTGTACAGAAAAACGGCCGCCTGACAGCGGACGCTTTTCTGTACTTTTATACAAAACAAAGGGATTGTTACGATTGACGGTATTTTGTGATAATTGTCAGCACGTCTTCGGGAGTGACTTTGGCATATACATCGTTGTCGATCATCACCACCGGCGCCAGACCGCACGTACCTACGCATCTGGCGGCTTTGAGCGTAAACATGAGGTCTTCGGTTGTTTCGTCGATATCGATATTCAGATGGCTTTTGAATGCGTCCAGCACCCGTTGCGCGCCTTTGACATAGCATGCCGTTCCCAAGCAGATGTTTATTGTGTGCTTGCCCTGCGGTTCGAGCCTGAACATGTGATAAAAGGTAGCCACTCCGTATACCTTGGCAGTTGGCACGCCCAAACGCAAAGCCGTTTCTTCCATCAGACATTGAGGCAGATATCCGTGTATATCCTGAATACGCTGAAGAACATTTATGAGAAAACTTTTAAAATGCGCCTGCTGTTTGCAACTGTCGATATACTCTATCAGTTCGGATGATAAGGTAAATTTCTCTTTGTTACTTACGTCCATAGCCGAGCGTCCTTATTTTTATATTCCTTGCGGAAAATGTTGTTTGTAGTGTGTATGTAAATATTTATGAGCTACTTCGGATAGCGGGGCGCCGAGAAATTCTTTGTAAAGTCTTTGAATTTCAGGGTTCTCATGAGATTTACGGATAACCTTTTTCTCGTCTATATTGTATAGCGCTTGAGCTCGCTTTTCAAGAATAGCGGTGTCCAGCGGAATCGAGTTGGAACCGGCGTAAGGCTGGCCGCCGCCGCCGATACATCCGCCGGGGCATCCCATAACTTCAATGAAGTGGTATGGCGAAACGCCTTCCTCAACCTGTTTCATAAGGGTTTTGGCGTTTGCAAGACCGTGTGCTACAGCCACTTTTACTATGTTTCCGCCGATATTGACTTCGGCTTCCTTTATTCCTTTCATGCCGCGCACAGCGTTAAAATTGATTTCAGCTAAAGATTCGCCTGTAATTTTTTCATAGGCGGTTCTGAGAGCCGCTTCCATAACGCCTCCGGTAGTTCCGAATATGGCGCCTGCGCCCGAAGAAAACCCCAAAGCTGAGTCTGGTTCGGATTTTTTCAGGTTGATAAAATCGATTCCCTGCGCTTTGACCATCCAGACGAACTCGCGGGTGGTTATCACCGCGTCAGTATACGGTTTGCCGTTATCGCCGTACAATTCAGGACGGGCGGCTTCATATTTTTTTGCGGTACAACACATTACAGCCACATTGAAGATTTTGTCAGGGTCGAGGTTCATTTTCTTTGCGTAAAACGATTTCGTGACTGCGGACATCATGCTCATAGGCGATTTGCATGTAGATACATTTGCGAGTATGGACGGATGAAATTGCTCGATATACTTCATCCATGCCGCCGAACAAGATGTAATCATGGGCAGTACTCCGCCGTTCGTAAGCCGATGTATAAACTCGTGCGCTTCTTCCATAATGGTCAGGTCTGCAGAAAATTGTGTGTCAAAAACGACATCCACGCCCAATTTGCGTAGCGCGGTTACCATCTGGCCTTCCATACTGATACCCGGTTCCAGTCCGAATCCTTCACCCACAGCGGCACGCACGGAGGGAGCAAACTGCGCAATAACAGTCATCTCCGGATTTGAGATCGCCTTAAACAGCGCGCGAGTAGAATCTTTTTCAAGGAACGCCGCGGTAGGGCATACGTTGATACACTGCCCGCAGTAAGTGCATACCGACTCCGCGAACGGCAGGTTGAACGCCGGCATAACTACCGTGTCGAATCCGCGGTGCGTCTGACTGAGCGCTGTTACACCCTGTACTTCTTCGCATACACGAACACATCGCTGGCATAAAACACATTTATTTGGAATACGTATAACGCCCGCGCCGGACAAATCGTTGTCGTAATTTTTTCTTTTTCCTTCAAAATGCCGTTCCCGAACGCCCATTGCGTACGCAAGCCGCTGGAGTTCGCAGTTGCCGTCGCGCTCGCAGGTCTGGCATTCTTTCGGATGATTATCGAGGATCAATTCAACTATATCACGCCGCGCTTCGCGGATAGACGGCGAGGTTGTAATAACCTCCATGCCCTCCTGTACCGGCGTGGCGCACGAAGCAATAAAATTGCGCGAGCCTTTGAGTTCCACAATACATACCCTGCATGCTCCTTCCACGCTCAGGCGGGGATGATAGCACAAACGTGGAACTTTTATGCCTACCTTTTCCGCCGCGTGCATTACCGAAGTTCCGGCAGGCACAGTTACCTTTTCATCATCAATAGTTAATGTAACCATATTTTGTTCTGTCATAATTTTCACCGCTTCTTATAGTTTGTCGATCGCATCGAATTTACAGGTTTCGTAGCACATGCCGCACTTGATACACTTCTGCTGGTCTATCTCGTGCACTTTCTTTGGCGAACCGGATATGCACCGCACGGGGCATACACGCGCGCAGGCGGTACATCCGACGCATTTATCAGGGTTAATATTGTATCGCAGGAGGTTCTGGCATCGGTGCGCCGGACACCGTTTGTTGGTGATATGCTCTACATATTCGTCTCTAAAATGGCGCAGGGTGCTCAATACCGGATTGGGAGCAGTCTGCCCAAGACCGCACAAGGATGCGCGCTTGATAAGGTTGCCTAACCGTTCCAGCTTAGTGAGGTCATCCATAGTGCCTTTACCTTCCGTGATGCGCTGAAGAATTTCGAGCATACGCATCGTGCCTTCGCGGCATGGCGTGCATTTGCCGCATGATTCATTTTGAGTAAAATCCAGAAAAAATTTGGCTATGTCAACCATACAGTCGTCTTCGTCAAGAACGATCATACCGCCCGATCCCATGATTGAACCTGCCTGAGTGAGCGAATCGTAATCGACTATCGTATCTAGAAATTGTTCGGGCAGACAGCCTCCTGAGGGGCCGCCGGTTTGCACGGCCTTGAATTTCTTGTTGTTTTTGATGCCGCCGCCGTTTTTGAATATGATATCGCGCAATGTTGTTCCCATAGGCACTTCCACAAGACCGGTCTGATTGATTTTTCCAGCCAAAGCGAATACCTTCGTGCCTTTGGAATTCTGCGTGCCGATGGATGCAAACCATTGCGGTCCGTCAAGCATGATAACCGGCACATTAGCCAGTGTCTCGACATTGTTTATCATTGTCGGACATCCCCACAAACCGCTTACGGACGGATACGGCGGGCGGGGACGCGGCATGCCGCGCAATCCTTCTATGGAATGTATAAGCGCTGTTTCCTCGCCGCAGACAAACGCGCCGGCTCCGAGCCGAAGCTCTATGTCGAACGAATACCCCGAACCGAGTATGTTGTCGCCAAGGAACCCGAATTCGCGGGCAAGCGTGATCGCGTTTTCCAGACGTTTGATCGCCAGAGGATATTCGGCGCGGATATATATATAACCTTTTTTAGCGTTTATGGTGAATCCGCCTATAAGCATTCCCTCTATGATGGAAAACGGGTCGCCTTCAAGCATACTGCGGTCCATGAACGCACCCGGGTCGCCTTCGTCAGCGTTGCATACGATAAATTTTTCGTCGCCTTTTGCCAGATATGTATTTCTCCATTTGAACCCTGTAGGATAACCGCCGCCGCCTCTGCCGCGCAGTCCGGATTTCAGTATTTTGTCGATTATCGTTTCGGCTGTATCGTTTTCGAAAACTTTTGCCGCCGCTTCAAATCCGCGGTAATAAATGTATTCGTCGATACTTTCCGGATCGATAACGCCGCAGTTTTTCAAAGTAAGCCGCAGTTGGTGATTGAAATATTCCACATCGCCGTAATGATCGAAAAAATGATTGTGAATTTTATCGAACGATACCTCAAGCCGGCTGACCAACTGCCTTTTTTCTATATGGGAATCGATAATTTCATCGAGGTCGGATTCTTGGATGTTTCCATAGAAAATACGTTCAGGGAAAACGAAACAGGCAGGCGAAACAGGGGTGCCTTGTTCAGCGCATAATCCCAGACAGACACCGGAACCTATTTTTACCTGATCTCCCAGTCCGCGCTGATTGAGTTTTTCCTGAAACACCGCCGCAAGTTTGTCGTTTGCGCCCTCGCATTGCGAGCCTCTTCCGCAAAAAATAAATTCGTTGCGGTAAAGACGGTCTGTTTTTTTATCCAGAATCATATCCACAACCGGGCCGCTGTGGCCTTGAACGTGGCTGGTGAAAATTTCAAATGCTTTTTGCGCTGTTACTTCACCGTATTTTACGGGAATTTCGCCGGGTTTGAAAACTCCTACGATCGGCTCGCTACTGCAATGGCCGGTGCATCCTGTTTTGTGCAGTAATATGTCGGTTCGTCCTGACGCTTTGATCATTTTGTCGAATTCACGATATACCGCCTCAGCCCCCGATGCGTTTTCGCAGGTTGCTGAACCAACCTGAATCTTGCACCGGTCGAAATATCCCTGTTGCCTTAGCCGGGACAGGCTTTGCTCTTTAAATTCGAAATATCGCTGTAATATTCCTTTTGTATTCACTTTTATCACTCACTATGTTGCTGGTTGCGGTTTATATTCATTTATTATCCATAGGATGCCGGCTGAAGTACGACAACTGTTCGAGCTTGTCGGTGAAATCCACACTTCTTACCATAACATCGTTATTCACCTGCAGACGCCGCGGTGTAAAATTCAAGATAGATTTTACACCCGACCGCACTACAATATCAACCACCGAATCAACCGCGTCATCAGGCACGGCGATGATGGCTATTTTTATGTCTTTCTCTCCGAGTATTTTTTCAGCATCGGACACGGGCATGCATATTTTTCCAAAAAAATTTTTGCCGATTTTTTCAGGATCCGCATCGAAAATCGCCTCAATGCAAAAACCGCGTTCCGAAAATCCCTTATAACCCAATAACGCCCTGCCCAGATTACCCGCGCCGAAAAGAGCTATCCGGTTGTCGCTTGCCACGCCCAATATTTTGCACAGGCTCGACAACAGAAGTTTGACATCATAACCCTTTTTTCTCCTGCCGAATTTGCCGAAATAGGAAAGGTCTTTCCTTACCTGAGTAGAAGTCAAACTCAACAGATCGGCCAACTCTTTAGACCGGACAATATCGATGTTTTCATCGACAAGCCTGCGCAATTGCTTGTTGTACAAGCTCAACCGCTTGATTGTTGCATCGGGTATCTTCGAAATCGGCATCTTTCATCCTGTATCACCGCTGTTTTATATAGCATGATTAACATCTGCTCCGACGGCAGGTCGGATTAAGTTGGTGTGAATAATATCACATAATTTTAAAAAGTCAAGTTCTTTTCGCAATTTTGCGTCCGAATATTTGAAGTTGTAACATAATTGAAATTCTGATATTGTCTTGAGAATAAGTCCGGAAGGTAGCCGTACGGACTCACAGACAAAGAAATCTCTATGATGAAGTTTTTTGCAACTACCCCGTATTTGCGCAAGCTATGCGGGCAGGGAATTGTGAATCATTGAAAGGTTTTTTATGGTACTAGCTGTTTTTCTTATAGTTATCGGTTTTGTTCTTCTGTATTACGGGGCTGATTTTGTAGTGGGCGGGTCGTGCAGTGTCGCCCGGCGCATAGGTATCCCGTCTATCATAGTGGGACTTACTGTGGTGTCGCTGGGAACCTCTTTGCCGGAGGCTTTTGTAAGTATGATTGCCGCTATAATGGGCAACGCGAATATATGTGTGTCGAACGTAATAGGAAGCAACATAGTCAACATCGGGCTTGTACTCGGATGCTCGGCATGTTTTTATCCTCTTATCATCGATAAAGGCATGTTGAAAAACGAAGTGCCTTTTATGATCGGGGTATCTTTACTGCTTATCCTGTTTTGCCTTGATAACCGCATATCGCGTATCGAGGGGGCGGTGCTGTGCGCCATGCTGGTGTGGTTTAACCACCGTATGATATCCGATGCCAGAAAACGCAAAGAAGCCGTGTCTTTGGAAAGCAGGTCTATAAGCATCCCCAAAAGCATTGTTCTAATGCTTATAGGGTTTGCCGGATTGACCGCAGGAGCGTCTTTGCTGGTGAACAACGCCTGTTTTATCGCACGGTTCTTAGGCGTGCCCGAATGGATGATCGGATTGACCATAGTCGCGCTGGGAACGTCATTGCCGGAACTGGCTACGTCGGTCATAGCGGCTATAAAAAAGGAATCCGACATTTCCGTTGGAAACATCGTAGGCAGTAACATTTTCAATATTTTGTTCGTAATCGGAATAAGCGCGGTTATAGCGCCGCTTTCCCTTGAAATGTCGTCAAATATTATGACCGATCTTATAGTAATGCTACTTTTCAGCGTGGGTATTGTACCGCTGATGCGCCGTTGTTTTAAACTTGGACGCAGGGAAGGAGCGGTTTTGATAGTCTGTTATATCGTGTTCACGGCATACGTGATCGCGCGTCAATAACCGGTTGTATGGGTTCATGTTATAACGAACGGTTTTCTGTGCCGGACGGAAAGGATTTTCGCTCATGCGTTATCGATGGTTAGGCCTATTGCTTGTCGCTACTGTTTGCGCAATTTCATACGCAAATTCGTTGCCCAACGGCTTTGTGTGGGACGACAACATGTTTATCCGCGACAACTATTTTATAAGGGATTTTTCAAATATCACTAAAGTATTCGGCGTGGATTTCTGGGAAACATCCGTCAAAGCTCAGAAAAGCTCTTTTTACCGTCCGCTGATTACCGCATCGCTCATTGTGGATTACGCTGTCTGGAAATTCAATCCTTTCGGCTACCATCTGACGAACCTGTTGTTCTTCACAATGTGCTGTATAATGGTATGGCTGGCGAGCGGTTTTTTTCTGTCCCGGCGCGCCGCGTTGACAGCCGGTATTCTTTTTGCCGTGCATGTGATTCATACAGAATCTGTTACGTTTATACTTGGGCGGACGGACGTATTGGCTGGATGTTTTATGTTCGCCGCCATGTTCTTTTTTCTGCGTTCTGACAGCGGGTTTGAAAAACCGTTGAAATCCGTTCCGTTCTGGGTATCGGTCGTATTGTTCTGCGCATCTCTTTTTTGCAAAGAAGCGAGTGTCATGGCTCTGCCGATATTTTGCGCAGGCTCGGCGTGCCGGCGCGGGCAATCGCGCCCGTTTGGCGTCAAAAGGCTTGCCGTGATGATGATACCTTACGCGCTGGTCATACTTCTTTATCTTATAGTCAGGCGGGCGGTATACGCCGGGCCGATTAAATACGAACATCTTCCGCCGGGCGGCACTATGCTAAATACCATGCTTACTATGCCGAAGATAGTTCTGTTATATATATACAAACTGTTTTTCCCTGTAGCGTTGTCCATAGACTACCAACCCGCGGTGGTAACTTCATTTTTTTCTCCTATGTTTATCATTCCGGTGTTAGTTGTGTCCGCTCTGGGGTTGGCGAGCCTTATCCGATCGGTTTCCAGCACTCCTGCATACGGTGGGTTCTGTTTTTTTACAGCCCTGTTTCCTGTAATGAACTTTATACCTATCGGGCTGTTCATGGCAGACCGGTTCGTGTTTATCCCGTCGTTCGGTTTTGTTTTGTTAGCCGGATGGGTTTTTGAGCGGGTTGCTACGCGCATTAACCCGTCGTTCGGATTGAAAATACCGCTTACCGCCATTCTTGCCGTGATACTGTGCTTGACCGTATTGACCGTAAGGCGCAACGCAGACTGGCGCGACGAACTGAGGCTGTGGGTCAAGACCGCCAGAACGACACCGGCAAGTTTTCGCGCTCACGGAAGTTTAGGGCAGATTTTTTTGAATAAGGGCATGATTTCAGCCGCCCTGAGCGAAACAAACAAAGCGCTGTTGTTCCGTCCGAACGATTCGCGCGTGCTGGGAAATATGGGCATTATATACATGAAAATGAACAATTACAATAAAGCGGTCGAGTTTTTTGAAAAATCACTAAAATACGATTCAACCGATTTTCGAACACACGCTAACCTGTATTCAATTTACGCTACGATGGGACAACAGCAAAAGGCGCTCAATGCCATCACTCGCGCGCTGGAATGCAACCCGGGACATCTGGAGTTGTGGAAAATAAAGGTTCAGTACCTTGTGAAGATCGAGCGTTACGACGAAGCGCTAAAAGCATACGTCGGGGCTCTGGAAAAAGTACAGCCCGACGCCGAACTTCTTTTCGGGCTGGCCGATCTTTACAAAAATATATACAATAACTACGATATGGCGGCTAAAGTGTACAAGAAAATCCTTTCTTTAGAACCCGGCAACACGCGGGCTAAACAATTGTTCTATGAAAGCTCGAACAAACGGTAACAATATATAAAAAAGGGTATAACCATGGGTCATACGGTACATATAAATCTTGGCGAGCGGTCATACGACATTCGAATAGAAGCGGGGTCGCTGGCAGACTGCGGAAGTCTTATAAAAACCGTTACGCCGGCGAAACGCTGTTTGCTTGTAACCAACGATGTAGTAAAACAATGGTACCTTGAACCCGCGCTCGGGTCGCTCAAATCCGCCGGGTTTGACGCGAGTCCGTTTGTCCTTCCTGACGGGGAACATGTAAAATCCCTTAACTGCCTTGAATCGATATACCACGCTATGATAGAAGCACGCATCGACCGTCACGGATGCGTTATCGCTCTCGGCGGAGGAGTAGTGGGCGACCTCGCCGGTTTCGCCGCCGCAACGTATATGCGCGGTATAGATTTCGTTCAAATACCCACTACGCTTCTCGCTCAGGTTGACAGTTCGGTAGGCGGTAAAACCGGCATCAACCTGCGCGAAGGAAAAAACCTTGTGGGGGCGTTTTACCAGCCGCGCCTTGTGGTAATAGACCCTGACGTTCTGTCTACATTGGACGGACGCCAACTGCGCGCAGGGTTTGCCGAGGTAATCAAATACGGAATAATTTACGACGCGGATTTGTTCGCGTATCTGGAAGATCATATAGAGCGTATTTTCAAGCTGGACAGCACGTGCATAGCCCATATTGTCGCTGTGTCATGTTCCATCAAAGCCGACGTGGTCGAACAAGATGAACGGGAATCGGGATTGCGGGCTATACTCAATTTCGGTCATACTGTCGGGCACGCCATAGAGGCTGTTACCGGCTACGACAGGTTCGTTCACGGCGAAGCTGTAGCGGTCGGCATGGCTGTAGCTGTAACATTGGCAAACAGCGTTTCAGGTTTTACGGACGGCTGTGTAAAACGGGTAATATCACTACTTAAACGGTCGCAACTGCCGTACCGTATCCCCTCGGATATTTCTACTGAATCGATAATCGAATGTATGCGCAAAGATAAAAAAGTCAAGAACGACATCATAAGGTTCGTATTGCCCGAACGTATCGGCAAAGTGAAAATCGTGGACGACGTGCCGGTAAGCGCCATTGCCAGAGCGATAGACTTCTACAGATCTGACTGTGACTGAGCAGACCGCAACTGACCGCATGCCGCGCCGATATCCTGTCCCTTGCTCCAGCGGATTGTTACCACAAAACCGGCGGAAAGAAGCATAGACTGAAATTCGTATACTTCTTCTTCAGTAGGGCAACGGTACGAAAAACCCTCTACAGGGTTTAGCGGAATTAAATTGATTTTTGCCGGATACTTTTTGAGCAATTTTACAAGGGCGCGCGCGTCGTCGTCGCCGTTGTTAAAACCGGGTATGACTATATACTCGAAAGATACCGGCCTGCGCGACAACTGCGCGTATTTTTTGCATGTTTCCATCAGTTTATTTATAGGATATTTATGGTTGATGGGCAGAACTTGCGAACGTTTATCGTCTGTCGGGGCGTGTAGCGAAACAGCCAGCTGAGGGCGTATATCCGATCTGATAAGCTGTTCTATTCCCGGTACATAACCGGCGGTAGACACGCTGACGCGCCGTTTGCCTATAGCGTAAGCCGCGTCATCGGTAAATATACGGTAAGCGGCCTCTAATTGTTTGAAATTCATCAACGGTTCGCCTCCGCCCATAATAACTATATTGCTAATCGGTTGATTAGAACTCATAAGCCTCACCTGATCGACAATTTCCCCGACAGATAAGTTGCGCACGAACCCGTGTTTGCCGCTGGCGCAGAACAAACAACCCCACGGGCATCCTATCTGGGTCGATATGCACACAGTGTGGCGTAAATCTCCGTCGGGCATGGATACGCCTTCTATGTATTGGCCGTCAACGGTTTGAAAAAGATATTTGACCGTGCCTTCGCCGGAAGTTATGGTTTTTACCACAGAAAGAGAACAGCAGTCGTATTCTTCGCTCAATTGCGCTATAAGCTGTTTAGGCAGGTTGCTCATAAGGTCGAACGAAACCGCGTTATGCTTATACAGCCAGCCTATAAGCTGGCCGGCGCGGTAGCGGGAATGACCCCACTGTTCCAGCTTTGTGTGCAGTTCGTCAAAAGACAATTCGGATATGGAATGGCGGACGTTCATGGTATCTCCGGTTGAAAAGCCAGTTTGCTTGATATTTTCGTCATAAAAAAAGATTTAAAACATCAGGGAATGACCTGTAATTTTTCACGTAGGGAACAGGCATGCCTGTTCCCTACGGTTTAACCTAAAAGAAAAACCTGTTTTTCATAACTTAATCATGTTCATACACGTTCAGTCAATGAAAAACAGGTTTTTATATGTCTATTCACAAATAAATATAATTACCGTCCCCGGCCGCCGCCGAAAAACAACCACCGCACCCATATCAGCCATTCGTCGCTACCCGGGGGAGGACCTTCCGTACCCTGCTCACTATTTTCATTCCCAACCAGTCCGGGAGGAATAAAACCTTCCGGGTCTTCTTGTGTTTCTTCACCGCCTTCTGCCGGAATAGTTTCTTCCTCATTTCCTCCAATAGGTCCCGGAGGGAGCGATTCTGGGTCGATAAAATCCGGAATTGTTTCCTCGGGAACAAAATGATCCGGCGGATTTTCGATCCAGCTGATATTTGAGCAGTCGACGTTGACGAACCGCCCCAGCCAGTCGAAAATATCGACGTCCGAAGATACATCCTGATTAGAGGATATTCCTTTGTCTATTTTTCTGCGCAGTGTATTAAGGCGTCCGCCTATGGATTTGGCGTCTACCTTCAAATCCTGCCCGTATACTGTAAGTTGCATGCCGGGAAACAGGCTTATGGGCTGTTTGCCCGCTCCAGTCCAAGCGTTATTGAGCGGGAAAAATCCGTTAAGAGGCGATATGCTTACTTCGCCTGAACTTACCGATACTTCCGTAACCGGTTTCAAGCCGTAATACCCGACCGATACCGTATACGCCGTGCCTCTGACAGCGGCTATCAACGACGGCGTTACGATTTCAAGATTAGTGCCCGGCGTTGCCTGCACATCTATTGTGCCCGATTCGCCGTCAAGCGCGCGTATAATGGTGTACAGCCTCCCGTCGTCCATGCGGAACGATTGAATGACAAACATGGACACCGCGCTTGAAGTAATGGTTGTGCCGTCCTCAAGAGTTATGGTACCGGTGCACGCAGACCCCGGGTACACAGGCACATTGTCGACCATAACTTTCCTGACACGTCCGCGAGCGGTTCGCCCGAGCGAAAATATATTGACGGATTCTTTGTCGTCTTTATGGCGCGGGCAACCGATGGTATACTTCATCTTAGCCAGCTGTTCGCTTCGATATACATAAAATTCGCTGTAGCTGTCCGATTCCTCAGTCCTGTCGACAGGGCACACGAAAACAGCGGAATCCGGCAGGTATGAGTGCAACTGGTCAGGCAGAGTACTGTACGGCAGTCCCCGCGGATAATCTTTGTAGTCGTTGTAATATGTTGCCATGGCTATAGAAATCTGCCGCAAATTGTTCATGCATATTGTGCTCATCGCCGATTGCTTTACCCTTCTGCCCGACGACGCTATAACAGTCATCAGCATGGATAACGCAAAAATACACAATAAAAGCTCAAGCAACGAAAACCCCGAATTCCTTTTTCTGGTGCGCCCGAACATCGTCATAATCCAGCCTCGCTTTGTTTGATGTCCCCGTATATATACTAAATGTCCCGTTTTTTTCAATAAGCAGACAATCCCACTTCTACTTAATATTTTTATCGGCAGATACGTTAGAGGACTTAACCAAAATTATCAAAAAATTTTCAAAAAGACGCCAAATACGTCCGTATTCTACGCTAAAATCCCTTTACGGCAGATAAATAGATAAAAAACAGCAGTTACTGAAAGAAAAGATAATTTTTTTGATATCGTAAAATCCGAAGATAAAATTTGTAAAACAGATAAATTCATGCCATTGTTATATAAACCTTAAGAATTTTGCTAACGTTGAACTTGCCGGCTGTCGAGGTTTAGCTTTTTTTGGGTAAAAATTAAAAGGCGCTGTCCCTTTTAATTATCACCCTCTTCATTATCCGCAAGGAGAATAAGTTTATGTCCATAATTGTAATTTGTGCGGTTGCTCTTGTCGCGTCATGTTTGACATTTTTCTCGGGATTCGGGCTGGGTACTATTTTAATGCCGGCTTTTCTGCTGTTTTTTCCTATTGATACGGCTATAGCCCTTACCGCTGTTGTTCACCTTTTAAATAATGTGCTTAAGCTGATTATCCTTTTTAAAAAGGCTGAGTGGAACATTGTGTTTAAATTCGGAGCGCCTGCGTTTGTATCGTCATACTTAGGGGCAAAGGCGCTTTTTATGCTTGAAGGCGTTAAACCGCTTTTGATATATGAGTTATTCGGCAGGGAAATGACCGTTACTCCGGTTAAACTGACGCTTGCGGTTGTCATCGCGTCATTTGTGGTATTCGAGTCTTTACCGTTATTTAAAAGGATCAGTTTTCCGCCTGAATATTTACCTGCAGGAGGTTTTTTGAGCGGTTTTTTTGGCGGGCTGTCAGGACATCAGGGCGCTTTAAGGAGTATGTTCCTGCTAAAATGCGGCCTTGATAAGGAAGCATATATCGCCACCGGAGTTATTATTGCGTGTTTAGTGGATTTTTCCCGAATCTTTGTTTACTGGGGATACTTGATGAAGTCGCAGTATCAGGATTATTCAACGCTTATGATTCTGGCCGTTCTCTCAGCCTTTACCGGTGTATTTGCAGGTAGCAGATTAATGAAAAAGATTACAATGGCAACGGTTCAGGTTATTGTTTCCATTATGCTGTTAGCTATTTCCATCTTATTGGGGTTTGGGATTATCTGACGGGAAATCGCCTGAAATGGACATCTCGGCAGTCCCTTTATCAAACACAGCTTATAAAAGGAGTAGTCATGGACATCAATAAACTTTGGGTTAGCGGTACCGAATCCGATTGGTCTGCGATGTTGGACAGCTACTGGAATTATGTTAAGCCGGATAATATGCAACTGGAAAAAGATATGGATGTTTTAAATCCGGATTACGTTAAAAAATTGGACGCTCAAGGCTGGTATGATTTTTTGTTGAATAAGTATTTTAGATGGAAATATACGGCTCCAAACCGGTATGCCACGACAACAAATTATTTAAAGAAGTATTGTGAAAATGGCCGGTTGCACGTTCTCAATCAAATTAAGGATTGCCTGTTTTCTTTTGATAAGGAAAACATTGAAGCAGGCCTTTCCATAAAAATTAGCGGTTTGGGTGTTGCGGGGCGGTCGGGATTACTATCTCTCCTTTTTCCGAAGCATTTTGGGACTGTTGACCAATTTGTGGTGAAAGCGCTGTTAAATGTTACGAGGTTACCTGAAAGAAATTTACTAACCAGCATGAACCCCAATGGTTTAACAATAAAGGATGGGGTAATTTTAATACAAATCATGCGGCAAAAAAGCACAGAGTTAAACAATAAGTTTAAGACTGATTCTTGGACACCAAGAAAGATCGACCAAATATTATGGGCTTGCAGAGATTAGCCTAAAAAAAGCCCGATTTAGAATGACGAAGTACAGCTAAAAAGATTTATGTGCGATCAGTAAAAGGGACAGCCCCTTTTTTTGTTGACACATTTTTATACAGTGTACTAGTATTATCCTATGCCAAGGCAAGCCAGAGTTGTTATACCCCACTGCCCGCATCACGTTACCCAGCGCGGGAATTATCGGCAGGCCATTTTTCACGAGCAGGCCGATTGCGACTATTATTGTCATTTGATAGCCGCTTACAGCGCTAAATACCGCATAAAGATATACGGTTACTGCCTGATGTTAAATCATGTCCATTTCATTGCCACCCCGTCTTCTGCCGACGCGCTGGCGAGATTTTTCAATACGGCGCATATGCGGTATTCTCAATACATAAACAAAAAACAACAATCGGTCGGTCATCTGTGGCAAGGGCGTTTTTTTTCGTGTGTGCTTGATCCTGAGTATCTGTATGACGGGGTGCGCTATGTGGAACAAAATCCTATCAGGGCAGGATTAATTGAGCATGCGTGGGATTATTATTATTCGAGCGCGCAGGAACATACAGAACGCGGAGAATCTCCGATACCGTTAGAAAAAACAGCGCGGTTCGCTGATGCAAGTTCATGGTCGGATTATCTTAGCGTGTACGACGAGCAGTTTTTTGACGATATCCGTTTAAAGACTCATCGCGGGTTAATAGTCGGCAGTCCGGATTTTGTTAGAAAGATGGAATCGCGGATGCATCGGTCGTTTATCTGCCGTGCTCCCGGCCGTCCGCGGAAAAATTAAACGGGACGCGGTCTTATTTTTAAATAAAAAAAAGGCGCTGAAAAGATGATTCAGCGCCTTTTTTGTTTATAATTCTATTATTTTTAATACTGATTTGTCGATTCGGTTTCTTTAACCGGTCTACCCAGTTCATCTGAATTCATTTCAACCGTGAAACGAACGTCGCCGGCTTTTACGCTTTTTACATCGACATTCCAAGTAGCCTGCGCTTTGGGATCCAACTTAGGCAACGGCATAAAACTGATTACCTTGCCTTTAACTTCGCTTTTTGTAGCTCCCGAACAAGACACATACTCCTGGCTGTCTTCGAGCGTACATACTATCTTGACGTTGTTAGCGTCAGCCGAACCTTGGTTGGTTACGGTTATGACGTATGTTGTGCCTGATCCCACTTCGACCGGGTCGTCAAGGTCAATCACTTCGATAAGTAAAGCGGGAATCCCTTCAACCGATGTGGTAGCTGAGGCGGTAACTTGAGGACAGCAATCGCCGATAGCTGAAACCTTGTTAACGGCCGATCCTTTAGAAACAGCTACGAGTTCAAGGTTAAGGGTTTTAGAATCGTTAGGCTGAAGTGTGCCGAGGTTCCAGAGCACTCTGTTTTTATCGAGTCTGCCGTTGTTGTCTGCGCTGGAGAACGACATATTAGCAGGCAATGTGTCGCTGACAACGGTATTTATCGCGTTGCCGTCGCCGGTATTTTTAACTGTGATGCTGTATTTTGCCGGTCTGCCGATGTAAATCTTCTCAGGACCTGTCTTAGCAATACTGAGCTCAGGCTGACGAACAACGGTTGTGGCAAACGATTCCGCTTTTAAGTTGCCTTCTGCTTTAGCGGTTGTGTTAAATGTGTATTTACCTGATTTAGAAGCCTGTAATTCATAGGTAAATGTCTTTGACTCACCGCACTTTAGACAAGGAATAGATTCCGTTATGGAAGTTTTTCCGTGAATAGTTTCAACGCCGCTTGGCAACGCCGTTGTTACGAGAACATCCATAGCCGATCCGGTACCGTTATTTGTGACAGTAGTTGTAAGAAGTATTTTGTCGCATGACAATACTTCAGGCGTCGAATCCGATGTCAAAGCTATGCTCGGTTTTATTACAGTTGTCAAAACGCAAAGTAACGGCGTGTATGATATCTTGATACAGTTGGTCATAGGTTCTTCGTTTTTAGCCGAACCGGTTATTTTGATCTGTTTGGTTTCGTTCGGCGCAAGAGTATCCAAATTCCACGTCATATCTGCGGACGGTTTCGGAGAAGAGCTTGTAACAGTAAAATTGCTCGGGAGAATCTCGCTTACCTTAACGTCTGTAAGTTTGTATTTCAGCACGTTGGTTACATTGATCACATAATCGAATTCCTGCCCTACCTGCACTTGTTTCGGGGCAATTTTTTCCACATAAAGAACCCCACATGCTTTGCTGTCGCACGGATAGTAGAAAGCCAGTGTATTGTCGCCAGTTACCGGCCCGCAATCTATGCAGGGTTTTGCTTCCGCCTTTGCCGGCGCGATATTATTGTTGCATGAAACACAGCCGTGCAGAAATACCGACGCAAAGCATACAGCAAAAAAAATGCCTGAAATCTTGAAAATCTTTTTCATAACGTTTCCTCCATGGTTGATTTTAATAAACGGTTTCAAAAAAAGTCTAGTTCTTCTTATTTTAAAAGTCAATATGTTTTCCGTTATCCAGTTTATTTCTTTTGATATAGATGCACGTCCCGTTGCGGAAACGGTATTGTGATACCCTGTTTTTCAAGGCTGATTTTACCTTTTTCCAACAGGTCGAAGTATACATCCCAGTAATCTGCGGGTTTCACCCATGGGCGGCATACAAGGTTGACACTGCTTTCTCCCAATTCCGATACGGCGATAAGCGGTTTCGGGTCTTTGAGAATTTTTGCGTTGTCAGACAGGAGTTTTTCAAGAGCTTCTTTGGCGGTTTTGATGTTGTCGGAGTATGAAATGGAGAATACAAGGTCTATTCTGCGTTTATCGATTCCGGTATAATTTATTATTTTGTCTCCGGTTATTTTCGCATTGGGCATTATTATTATTTTGTTGTCGGGCGATCTTAATATCGTGTTGAAAATTTGAATTTCCTCAACGACTCCCGTAGCGCTTGCCGCCTCAATAAAATCGCCTACTTTAAACGGTTTGAACAAAACCAGCATAACCCCTGCCGCGAAATTGGATAATGAACCCTGAAGCGCGAATCCTATAGCCAACCCTGCCGCGCCTATTACCGCTACAAACGAAGTTGTCTGCACACCGAGCTTGTTTAGCGCGGCGATGATAACAAATACCAAGATGGTAAAATATGTCAGATGTTGCGTGAACGAACACAGAAGGTCGTCAACATGGGCTTTTTTCATTACTTTCGATACAGCTTTGGATATTATCCGCGACGCCCATTTACCTATTATAAAAATAATTAAGGCGTAAATTACCCTCAAGCCGTATAATACGCAAACATCATATAATTTTGCCAAAGTTTCGTCCATAAAAACACTCCTTGTTTTTATTGTTGCTGATTATTCTTGATATAATAATAATTTTTGCTGAAAGTAAATAAAAAAATTACATTTTTGACAGGTTTATTTGCAGAAAAGCTACGCTTTTTCCTTTTATGCGACCCTTCATTATAAAATAACGCGCGTGTCTGCAATTTTTTTGAAAAATTTCTTGATCTCATTTTTTTAAAGACTTTTTACAAAATTAATGGCATAATGTCCGCTCAAGTGGAGCGGATATACTTAGTGATCAATTAAACCCTTCTAATAAACGAAAGGAAATATCGCATGCCCCAACAAAAAGTGATGAACAGATGGATTGTTGTAATCGGCGCGCTCGGAATCCAGCTTTGCCTCGGATCGTTATATGCGTGGAGTATTTTTGTCAACCCGTTGAAATATCAATACGGCTACACAACAACACAAGCTCAGGCGATTTTTTCGACAACCTTGGCTGTATTCGCTTTTGCTATGATTTTTGCAGGCAGGCTACAAGATAAATTCGGGCCTAGATTCACCGCCATAACCGGTTCTATCCTTTTCGCGGCAGGCTACTTTTTAAGCGGGTTCACCAACGGGTCGTTTCCGGGTTTGCTGTGCACCATCGGAATTTTAGCCGGCGCAGGCATAGGGTTCGGTTACGTATCGCCCATAGCGGCTCTTGTGAAATGGTTTCCGGATAAACGGGGTTTGATGACCGGCGTAGCTGTCGCGGGGTTCGGCGCTGGAGCTTTGGTATTCGCGCGGGCGGCGAACCATTTTATAATGACAACCGGCGTGATGAGCGCCTTTTTCAATCTTGGAACAATCTTTTTCGCCGTATGCATACCTTCGTCGTTTATATTGTGCAATCCGCCCGAAAAATGGCTACCTCAAGGCTGGAGTCCGAAAAGGAAGAAAAACACCCCCGCTTTCCAAGACTTCACTTGGCGGGAAATGATCTGCACAAAACAGTTCTGGATGCTGTGGTTTATGTTCATTACCGGCGCGTCTGCCGGACTAATGGTTATCGGCAACCTAAAACCGTTCGGCGTACACAATGGGCTGGCTATATTGGAGGCAAGTTCTGCCGTTGGAATACTCGCTATTTTTAACGGCGCGGGCAGAATTGCATGGGGTATGGCATACGACAAGTCGGGACGGGTTATGTCCATGAGCCTTATGTTTTTCCTGCAGGGCATAATGATGCTCGCACTTATAAAAATGGGGGGTACTCCCATGTCTTTGGCAATCGCGGCCGCGTTAATCGGGTTTAATTTCGGCGGTGTGTTCACCATGTTCCCATCGTCGACTGCGGATTTTTTCGGAACCAAATTTATCGGAGTAAATTATGCCTTCGTTTACACCGCATACGGTATAGCAGGCATTATCGGACCCATGCTTGGCGGTCGAATATTCGACATGACAGGAAGTTACCTGTACGCATTCGTTCCGGCAGGCATAATGTGCATCGTAGCTTCCATGATAGCGTTACTGACACGCCATCCGCTTGAACCGGATACAAATACCGAACCCGAAGAAATCTATTCAGTATGTTGCCAAAGCGATTCTTCGGTCAGAGCGTAAAAGGAACATAACAGGGAGCAGGCACGCCTGCACCCTGCGTTACGCATTAACCACATGCCGGAAAACTTTTCTCTTTTTTTCATCCTTTACGTGTGCCTGTTATTTACAACAAATTAACCATTTAACAATCATTGTTTCTATATGAAAATAGACATCTTTTGACGTTAATCAATTTTTTTTGATTATTTTTGTTATTTATTTGTGCAGGTATGCCGACAATAATTACAAGACAGTTTCTAACTATTTTATTGTCATAATAGTAACACAGTATGTTTAAAAAAACAAAAAAATCAAAATTATTGTACCGGGCAACAACATTACAAAAAGAGGGCCGAACAAATGAAGATCAACTTTAAAAACTGGTCTATTAGAAACCAACTCGTCAGTTTTTCGCTTTTCCTTCTGCTGACCACGGTCATCACCATAGGCGTAATGACGTACCGTGTGGCAAAACAGGGGATAATGAGCGAGGTAAAACAAAAACTTGACGAACAGGTTCAAACCTACACGTCGCTGATCCATAGCTCGCTTGAGCAGATAGAGCTTTATCAGGGTTACTACAAATCGTTTCTGCTGGATATACGCAGAAACGCGGTTAGCGTATTGGCGTATCGTGATCAATTTCAGCACAGCGACATAGTAAAGTTTCAGGATGCCGCTTTGGAAAATTTCAAAAAGATCGAGCAGATGTATACTTTCGCCAAGGAACAAAATATAGCATACGAAGACCTTGAGAAAACAATCGCCCAGTATAAAAATTATCTGGCGCTTTGCGTAGATAAAAAAGCCACCCCGGAACAGGAAGCAGACTTCAGGAAAACAGGCGCGGCATTGGTTGAACAGGGCGAACGGTTCGCCGGCGAGGTAGCCCAGAAGAAATTGTTTTTGGATATCCGCGAACAAGTAATGTCCGCAAAAGTGGGCGAAACCGGTTATATGTATGTTATTGACAGTAACGGGTTGTTGATTATCCATCCTACCAGCGAAGGAGTCAATATATCTCAACACGCTTTCATAAAAGATATAACCCGATCAAAAAACGGGTTTATAGAGTATCCATGGGAAGGACGCATGAAGGTAGTGTCTTACTCATATATTTCTGAAAAAGACTGGATTCTGGCATCAGGCAGTTATTTGTCGGATTTTATGGGCGCATTGAACACCATTCGCAACTTCATATTGATAGCCACCATAATCGCGTCCATTTTAGGCAGTCTGATGATTCTGTGGCTGGCAAACAGCATCGCTTTGCCTTTGCGCAAAGTAGCGGCTATTGCCACTCAAATCAGCCACGGCGACCTGACCGTCGAGCAAATACAGGTAAAATCTCAGGATGAAGTCGGACAGCTGGGCGTAGCTTTCAACGAACTGACAGCCAGCCTGCGCGATATCATAACTAAACTCAAAAATAGCACGTTCCAGATAGTTTCCAGCTCAGAGGAAATGAGCGTTACCGCAAAACAGCTCTCAAAAGGAGCTGAAGAACTGGCGGCTACAGCGCAGGAAACCAGTAGCGCCGTAGAACAAATATCGCGAAACGGACAGGAAGTGCTTAAAAGCATAGAGTCTCAAACTTCGTCCGTAACCGAAACGTCGTCGGCAATAGAAGAAATGGCAAGAAACGTGGAAGAAGTTCACCGCAACGTTGAACAGCAGGCTCAGGCGGTCGGCGAATCTGCCGCGGCCACAGAGGAGCTTACTGCGTCTATACAGCAGGTAGCTGACAACTCTCAGGAAATGAACGAGATATCGCAGGAAATGAACGATCAGGCAATAGATGCCAACAAAGCGGTAAAAGAAAGCGTAGCCGGTATGCGCGATATAGTAAACAGCGCACAGCAGATAAACAACATCATAGGTGTTATAACCGGTATAGCGTCCCAAACCAACCTGCTGGCTCTTAACGCCGCAATAGAAGCCGCTCGCGCAGGCGACGCAGGCAAAGGGTTCGCCGTTGTCGCTGATGAAGTTCGTAACTTAGCGGAACAATCTGCTCAGGCGGCAAAAGAAATCACCGAACTGATTAAGGAATCCAACAACAAAGCCGACCGCGGAGTTCAGCTTATAGAAGCGGTTGAAAAAGTGATAGAAGCTACAGCCCAGTCGTCTCAGAAGGTCAAGAATCTGGCGCATCAGGTCGGATCGGCAACCGGCGAACAGTTAAAAAGCGCCGGCGAAATAACCAAGCTGATGGATTCTCTAAATCATATATCTCAGGATATTTTAAACGCCATGACCGAACAGCAGAAAGGCGCTCATGAAATATCGGTTGCAATGCAGAGCTTAGCTAAACTGTCGGAAGAAGTGAGCACAGCCATGGAAGAACAGAACACCGGCACACTGCAGGTCAACCAAGCTGTGGAAATGGTAAGTAGCGTAGCCGAGGAGACCGACAAAGGCGCTCAAAATACCGTTCAGGGCGCGGAAGGACTTGCGCAGGAAGCGGAGGTTCTACAAGCTATAGTGGAACAATTTAAGATATAATTTTTACGGCACAGCCAAATTCCCCCTCAATTTTGGCACAGCCTTAAA